>CBDIDP010000012.1:0-280012 GCA_965277785.1 Caulobacteraceae bacterium | reverse complement strand
CTGGCTGTTGGTCATCTTCGGAGCGATGTTCGCGCTGTTCCACCGGGTCATCGTGCCCCGGCTGTCGGGCGGCGTCGCCGCGCGCGAGGACCGCATAGCGGCGGACATCGCCGAGGCGCGGCGCCTGCGGGAGAATGCCCAGGCTGAAGCCGACAGCGCGGCCGGCGAGATGAGCGCGGCGCGAGCGCGAGCACAGCGCCTCGCCTCCGAGGCGGCGGAACAGTCCAAGGCGGCGGCGAACGAAAGCCGCGCGGCGGAAGAAGCCCGGCTGCAAGCCTCCATCGCCGAAGCGGAATCGCGGATCGCGGCGTCGCGCGCCGAGGCCATGAGCCACGTCCGCGCCATCGCCGTCGACACCGCCCGGGCCATGGTCGCCAAGCTGACCGGCGCCGAGGCCGGCTCCGACGAGGTCGAGCGCGCGCTCGCCTCCGGCCAGCCGGCGAACGCCTAAGGGAGCGACTGAGAACCGTGGGCTTCATCACCAATCCCGGCGACGCCGAATTCTGGGTCCTGCTGGCCGTCGTCGTCTTCGTCGTCATCCTGTTCCGGGTGCGGGTGCCCGCGCTGGTGGCCAAGGCCCTCGACGATGCTGGGCTGAAGGTCCAGTCCCAACTCGACGAAGCTCAGCGCCTGCGCCATGAAGCCGAGACCTTGCTGGCCGAGGTCAAGGTCCAGCGCGGCGAGACCGAGCGCGCCGCCGAGGAGATGATGCGCGCGGCCAAATCCGACGCCGAGCGCCTGCGCGCCGAAGCCGCGGTGGCGCTCGAGGAAGACATCAAACGCCGCGGCGTCCTCGCCGAGCGCAAGATCGCCCAAGCGGAAGCCCAGGCCGCCAGCGAGGTCAAGGCCGCCGCCGTGGAGATGGCCGCCCAGGCCTCCGAGGCGGTGCTCACCGCACGCCTCGCTGGCGGCGGCGGCATCGATCCCTCGATCGATGCGGCGTTGTCCGGGCTGGGCGCGCGGTTCAACGCGGGTCGGGCGACGGCGTAAGGCGCCCGGATTACCCTCCGCTCGCTTTCGCGAGGATGAGCGGTTTCGGAGGGGCCTAATCCACAACCCCCCGCAGATGGTTGTGGATATCCGTCGCCGCGATCGCGCCCTCGGCCTGGGCGACGCTGATCTGGTTGAGGCCGAGGACGATGTCGCCAGCGGCGTAGAGGCCGTCCACCGAGGTGCGCTGATGCCGGCCGACGATGGCGCAGCCGGCTTCGTTCACCTTCGCGCCGACCTCGACCATCAGGTCCGACCGCGCGTTCGAACCGAGCGCGGAGTAGACCACTTCGAAGGTGAGGATCGCCCCGTCGCCATGGTCGAAGCCGAGCACGCGGTCGTCGTGGATCGAGACATCCCGCAGCGCTTCCGGAATGACCTTGACGCCGGCGTCCGCCAGCTCGGCCCTGCGCTCGGCCGACATCTCGTCTCCGCCGCGTGTCAGCAACAGCGTCACCCGGTCGGTGTAGTGGCGGACGAAGAGGGCTTCGCGCGCGCCGTGGTCTCCCGCTCCGATGACCGCCACGTCCCGATCGATCACCTCATAGGCGTCGCAGATCGGGCAGATCCGCACCAGCCCGCGCTGGACCGCGTCGAACAGGGCCGGAAACGGCGTCGGCGTATCCTTCACCCCGGTGGCGAGGATGACGTAGGGAGCCGACACGGTTTCGCCGTCCGCGAGATCGAGGGTGAACACGCCGGCGTCGTCCCGCCGCAGCCGCGAGGCCGTTCCACTTCGGTGAACCGCGCCGTATTTGGCGGACTGAAGGCGCATTCGGTCGAGCAGGTCCTCGCCGTGGACGCCGTCGGGAAACCCCGGATGGTTATGGCTGGTGGGAATCCAGCTCGCCCGGCTGTCGCCGCCGTCGATCACCAGCGCCCGGCGGCGGAAACGGCCGAGATAGATTCCGGCGGTCAGGCCGGCCGGGCCGCCGCCGACGACGATGGTGTCGAAGCCGTCGCCGGTCATGCGGCGACGGCCGTGACGATCTCGTCGACCTGCGATTCGACCGGCTGATCGATATCGACGACGATGGCGTGCTCGTCGGACGTCGGCTCTTCCAGGGTGGCGAACTGGCTGTCGAGCAGGGCGCCGGGCATGAAGTGACCCCGGCGAGCGGCGACCCGCTTTCCGATTACCGCCTTGGAGCCCTTGAGGTAGACCAAGATTACACCCGCGCCCGCGCCTCGCAGCCGGTCGCGGTAGTCGCGGCGGAGGGCGGAACAGGTGACGACGCCGCCGGTTCCGGCCCGCAGGCGGTCGGCGATCCAAGCGGCGATGGCGTCCAGCCAAGGCGCGCGGTCGGCGTCGTCGAGAGGGACGCCCGCCTTCATCTTCGCGATATTCGCCGCCGGATGGAGATCGTCGCCCTCTTGGAACGGCCAGCCCAGCCGCGCGGCGAGGGGCTTGGCCACCGTCGACTTGCCTGAGCCGGAAACGCCCATCACCACCAGGACGGGGCGGGTCATCCGATCGACGTCAGCAGATCGTCCACGGCGGCGGCGAAACCGTCGTCGGCGTTGGAGCGGGTCAGTCGCTGAGCGCGGGCCTTCACCGCGTCCGGCGCCTGGCCCATGGCGATGGCGAGGCCGGCGACGTCGAACATCGAGATGTCGTTGTCCATGTCGCCGATCACGGCGGTGCGGGCGAGCGGCGTTCCGATCCGCTCGCACAGGGCGGCGACGCCCTGGCCCTTGGTCGCCGCCAGGCTGCTGATGTCCAGGTAATAGGACTGCGATCGCGTGACCGACGCTTGGCCCGTGAGCACGGTTCGCGCCGCGGCCTCGCAGGCGTCGAGCCGGGCGTGGTCGTTGGAGACGCCGACGATCTTCCCGATCGGCTGGCTCGCGCCGCCGAGGTCGGCGACCACGGTCGGATCGAAGTTCACCGTGCGCCGCTCGCGGTCGACGTTGGCGCCGGCCGGATCGGTCAGCAACCAGTCGTCGCCCGCGAACACCCAGGCGTCGACGCCGCCGTCCTGGAGCGCCTTGAGCGCCAACTTCGCGAGGTCGGCGGCAAGAGGATGAAACTCCAGAACCCTCCCGTCCGGCGCGACGATCGCGCCGCCGTTGAACGCCGCGAACGGCAGGATGACCTTCATCGGGCCGGTCACATGCATCATCCCGCGCGGCGGCCGGCTGGAGATCAGGGTCAGGCCGACGTTGGCCCGGGCCAGCCGGTCCGCGGCGGCGATCGCCGCCGAAGTCAGAACCTTGTCGGCGGTGACCAGAGTGCCGTCGACATCGGAAATGAGCAGGTCCGGCTTTTCCCCCGGCGCGAGCCGCACCGGCTCCGGGGCGCCGATCACAGCTTGCGCCAGGCCCGGCCGTCTCGCGCCAACAGGGCGTCGGCGCCGGCCGGCCCCGAAGAGCCGGCGGCGTACGGCTCGACCTTTCCGCCGCTCTTCCACGCTTCCAAGAACGGCATGACCGCCGCCCAGGCGAACTCGATGTCCTGCGCCCGGTTGAACAGGGTCTGGTCGCCGATCAGGCAGTCGTAGATCAGGGTCTCGTAGCCCGTGGCCGGCTTGGCGTCGAAAAAGTCGGCGTAGTTGAAGGTCATGCAGACATCGGCGAGATCGACGTTCGGCCCCGGCCGCTTGGCGTCGAACAGCAGGGAGATGCCCTCGTTGGGCTGGATGCGCAGGATGAGCACGTTCGGCGTCGAGGAGGCGCCGGGGATGTTCTGGAACAGGGTCTGAGGCGCCGCCTTGAACTGGATGGCAATGGTGGTGCTGTGCGCGCCGAGCGACTTGCCGGTACGGATGTAGAACGGCACGCCGGCCCAGCGCCAGTTGTCGACGTCGAGCTTGAGCGCGACATAGGTTTCGGTGTCGCTGCGCGGATCGACATTGGGCGATTGGCGGTAACCGGCGACATCATGGCCCTCGACCTTGCCGGCCGTGTACTGGCCGCGCACCGAATCCTCGCCGGCCTGCTCCGGCGTCAGCTTGCGGATCGCCTCGATCACCCGGCCCTTTTCGGCGCGGATGGCGTCGGCGTCGAAGGAGTTGGGCGGCTCCATGGCCACCATCGCCAAGAGCTGGAACAGGTGGTTGGGCGTCATGTCCTTGAGCGCGCCGGTCTTTTCGTAGAAGGAACCGCGCTCCTCGACGCCGACGGTCTCGGCGGCGGTGATCTGGACCGAGTCGATGTGCAGCCGGTTCCACAGCGGCTCGAACACGCCGTTGCCGAAGCGGGTCACCATGATGTTGCGGACCGTCTCCTTGCCGACGAAATGGTCGATCCGGTAGATCTGGTCCTCCTTGGCGCAGGCGAGGATGCGCTGGTTGAGGACCTTGGCGGAGTCGAGGTCCTCTCCGAACGGTTTTTCCACGACGAGACGGCGAAAGCCGTGGTCGGGAGCCTTGAGCAGACCGGCCTTGCCGAGATGTTCGGTGATCACCGCGAAGAAGCGCGGCGCGACCGCGAGGTAGAAGATCGCGGAGCTTTCTTCGCCGCCGAGATCGGCGAGGCGCTTGGCGAGATCGGCGTAGCAGGCGTCGTCGTCGAAATCGCCCTTCTGGTAGAAGATACGCTTTGACAGCCAGGTCCACGACGGATCGTCGATGTGCGACTGGCCGAACTCGGCGCCGGGCGTCTTGGCGAGTTGCTTGAGGAAGACGCCGAGGTCGCTCCGCAGCTTGTCGTCGTCCTGGTCCAGCCGGTCGACGCCGAGGACCTTGAAGCCGTCGCCGAGCAGCTTGGCGTCGGACAGGTTGTAGATGGCGGGGATCAGCAGGCGCTTGGTTAAATCGCCGCCGGCGCCGAAGATCACCAGGGTGCAGGGCGGCGACGGCGGCGCGCCCGCCATGCCGGAGGACGGCGGCGCGTCGGTCTGGACGGGGTCGGTCAAGGAGCGGCCGGATGTTCGACGTGGCCGCCGAAGCCGAAGCGCATCGCCGAAAGCATCTTCTCGCCGAAGGTGTGCCCCTCGCGGGAGCGGAAACGGGCGAACAGGGCGGCGGTGAGCACGTTGACCGGCACCGCCTCCTCGATCGCGGCGTCGATCGTCCAGCGGCCCTCGCCGCTATCCTCGACCTCGCCGCTGAACTTGGAGAGCTCGGCATCGCCCGCCAGAGCCTGGGCGGTCAGGTCGAGCAGCCAGGACGACACCACGCTGCCCCGCCGCCAGACCTCGGCGATCTCCGGCAGGTTCAAATCGAAACGGTCATCGTCGGGAATGTTCGGGCCGCCCTTGCCCTTGAGCACGTCGAAGCCTTCGGCGTAGGCCTGCATCAGGCCGTACTCGATGCCGTTGTGCACCATCTTGACGAAGTGGCCGGCGCCCACCGGCCCAGCGTGGATGTAGCCCCGCTCGGCCTTGGTCGGCGGGTTGTCGCCATGGCCGGTGCGCGGGATCATTCCCACGCCTGGGGCCAAGGTGTCGAAGATCGGATCGAGGCGCTCGACGACATCCTTGTCGCCGCCGATCATCATGCAATAGCCGCGCTCCAGCCCCCACACGCCGCCGGAGGTGCCGACGTCGACATAGGTCAGCCCCTTCTGCGCCAGCGCCTTCCCGCGCCGGACGTCGTCGCGATAGAAGGTGTTGCCGCCGTCGATGACCGTGTCGCCCTTGCTCAGGGCGCCGGCGAGTTGGTCGACCATGCCTTCGGTGATCGGTCCCGAGGGCAACATGACCCACACGGCGCGCGGCCCCTGGAGCTTGCCGACCAAGTCGCCCACGTCGACCGCCCCGGTCGCGCCGTCCTTGGTCAGGGTGTCCACCGCCGCCTGGTCGCGGTCCCACACCACGCAGGTATGCCCCGCCTTCATCAGGCGCCGGGCGATGTTGGCGCCCATTCGCCCCAGGCCGATGACGCCGAGTTGCATGGTCAAGTCTCCGTGAATGGAGGCGAATACAAAACCGCTTTCCCCGCGAAGGCGGGGACCCAGTTCAACCGGGCGTGAGCGTAGCAATGCAGAGCACTGGGCCCCCGCCGTCGCGGGGGAAGCGCGCTTAGGGAGCCACGTCTCACAGCGAACTCTCGATGGCCTCGACGACGCGTTTCAGGCCGCCGTCCACGTCGGCGCCGAGGTCGACCCTCAGCACGCGGCGGCCGCGTTCGGCTAGGACCTCGAAGTCTCCGCGCGCTTCGGCGGCTTCGATGACGCCGAACGTCGCCTTGCGACCAGGGATCGCCAGATCCTCGGGCGGCTTCGACGCGGTGATCTGGAGGAAGACGCCGCTGTTGGGTCCGCCCTTATAGGCCTGACCCGTGGAATGAAGAAACCTCGGCCCGAAGCCGAGCACCGTCGCCACCTTGCGGTGATCGCGCAATTTCTTGCGCACGCCCTGCAGCGTCGCGGTGTGCTCCGGCTGGCGGTCCAGATAGGCGAGCAGGCCGATGTAGTCGCCGGCGTGGGCGCGCCGGAAGTGGGCGCCGAGCCAGGCGTCGAGAGTCTCCGCGCCGGCCTCGGCCTTCAACGCCGCGGCGTTGGCGGCGTCGGTGAACAGCGAGACGCCGCCGTCGGTCAGCGCCGGCGTCTCGGGCGCGACGGCGCCCTTGTCCTCGTAATCCTGGGTCAGGGCTCGGGTCTTGACCTTGCTGGCCTCGACGTCGGGCTGATCGAAGGGATCGATGCCGATAACCGCGCCGGCCACCGCGATCGCGACCTCCCAACGGAAGAACTCCTGGAACAGCATGAGCGGCGAGGCCAGGGTGATGCGGACCACCGGCTGGCCGGCTTCCTCGAGATCGCGAACCAGCCCGTCCTTCGCCGGATGGTCCGCTCCGTCGAGTCGAATGTAGGCGAACACCCGGTCGTCGCCATAGACGGCGGGCTTGCCGAGCGGCTCCAGATCGACCGGGATCAGGCCCTTGCCCTGCTTGCCGGTCGACTCGGCGATGAGCTGTTCCAGCCAGGCGCCGATGTCCGCGATGGGGTCGGAGACGATCAAGGTGACCTTGTCGCGCCCAGCCACGCCCCCCGCGCCGAGCAGGGCGCCCAATGCGAACCCAGGGTTGGCCTTCGGCGGCGCGCCGGCGCCGCAGGCGCGGACCATGGCGCGGGTCGTTTCAAAGATCTTGCGCACGTCGAGGCCGATGACCGCGGCGGGAACCATGCCGAAGTTGGACAGCACCGAATAGCGCCCGCCGATCGCGGGATCGCCGAAGAAGACGCGTTGAAAGCCGTCGCGCCGCGCCGACTCCTCCAGTTTCGAGCCGGGATCGGTGACCGCGATAAAGTGGGCGCCGGCCTTGCCCTTGCCCAGCATCTCCTCGGTCAGGTCGAAAAAATAGCGATGGAGCACGTCCGGCTCCAGGGTCGATCCCGACTTGCTGGACACGATGAACAGGGTCGTCGCGGGGTCGATCATCGCCTCGATGCGGGCGACCTGAACCGGATCGGTGGAGTCGAGCACCAGAAGCTTGGGGAAGCCGGTGGCGGCGCCGAAACTGCGGGCCAGAACCTCGGGTCCTAGGCTGGAGCCGCCCATCCCGAGCAACAGGGCATGAGTATAGCCGCCGGCCTTGACGTGATCGCGCAGACCCTCCAGCGCGGAGACCTCCACCGCGCCGCCCTCGCCGGCCGCCAGCCAACCGAGCCATTTCGCCTCGTCGCCGCCGGTCCACAGGCTGGCGTCCTTTTGCCATAGCCGGCGGGTCCAGCCGTCCTCGGCGGCCTGGGCGATGATTTTGTCGCGGGCGGCTTCGAGGTCGGCGGGCGCCCTTATCGACTGGGTGTTCAGCTTGTCGCCCAGGAACTCGGCCCGCTTGGTCGCCACCGCGCCCAGAAGCTGGTCGAACGCCTCGGAGAATTTCTTCACCCCGTCGGCCACGAGGTCGGTGGTGACCTTGTTCAGGTCCAGGCCGAGCCGATCGACATCGGCCAGGACCGCGCGGGCGCCGTCGACATCCTCGGTCAGCGTCTCGCGAACGACGCCGTGGTCGCGAAAGGCGTCCATGGTCGCCGGCGGCATGGTGTTCACGGTGTCCCGCCCGATCAGGGTGTCGACATACAGAACGTCGGAGTAGGCCTTGTCCTTGGTTCCCGTGGACGCCCATAGCAGCCGCTGGGGGCTCGCCCCGGCCGCCGCCAATACCGCCCAGCGTGGGCTGGCGACGAGTTCCAGGTAGTGCTGGTAGGCGATTTTGGCGTTGGCGATGGCGACCTTGCCGCGGAGCGACTTGAGGTCTTCCGCCTCATCGCTGGAAGCGGTCTTCAGCCGTTCGTCGATGGCTTTGTCGATCACGCCGTCGATGCGGCTGACGAAGAAGCTGGCGACGCCGTGGACCTTGGAGACGTCGCCGCCCGACGCCTTCAGCGCTTCCAGTCCCGCGATATGGCTTTCCGCCACCTGAAGATACGCGTCGATGCTGAAGAGCAGGGTGACGTTGACGTTGACGCCTTCGCCGATGAGCTGGCGAATCGCGGGAACGCCCTGCGGCGTGCCGGGCACCTTGATCATCACGTTGGGCCGATCGACCGCCCGCCAAAGCCGCCGCGCCTCGGTAAGCGAGGCTTCAGTGTTCAGGCCGAGATACGGCGACACCTCCAGGCTCACGAAGCCGTCCTTGCCGCCCAGGGAGTCGTAAAGCGGACGCAACACGTCGGCGGCGGCCTGGATGTCCTTGATCGCCATCCGCTCGTAGAGGTCGACGACATCGGAATCCGACGCGGCCAGCATCTCCTTGAGCGACGCATCATAGTCCGTCGTCTCACCGATCGCCTTCTCGAAGATCGACGGATTGGAGGTGACGCCCCGCAGTCCGTCGTCGGCGATGCGGCGGGCCAGCTCGCCGTCCGACATCAGCTTGCTGTGGAGATAGTCCAGCCACGGGGCCTGGCCCGCCTGGCCCAGGGCCTGCAACGGGTTGGTCATTGGTGGGCTCCGCCCTGCGTGCTCTGGCTAGCGGACCCGCTTGTCCGCGACGGCGAGGACTGGGCGCCTTCGACTTGCGCCCGCGCGGCGTCGCAAACATGGTCCACCGTGAAGCCAAAGTGCTTGAAGAGATCGCCGGCCGGCGCCGACGCGCCGAACGATCGCATGGCGATGATCTCGCCGCTGGCTCCGGCGTAACGGTCCCAGCCGATCGGCGAGCCGCATTCGATCGCCACCCGCGCGGTGATCTCCGGCGGCAGCACGCTGTTGCGATAGGCCTTGTCCTGTTCCTCGAACCACGACCAGCAGGGCAGGGAGACGACGCGCGCCTTGACCCCCTCGCCCGCCAGCCGCTCATGCGCCTTGATCGCGAGGTCGAGTTCGGCGCCCGAACCCATCAGAATGACATCGGGTTGCGGGTCATCCACTCCGGCTACGATATAGCCGCCGCGCTCCAGCCCCTCCGCCGAAGCGTACACGTCACGGTCGATCGTGGGCGTCGCCTGGCGCGACAGGATGAGGCAGGCCGGTTTCTCGGTCTGCTTCAGAATTGCCCGCCAGGCCACCGCCGTCTCGTTGGCGTCGTGGGGCCGCACCACCAGCAGGCCGGGCACGGCGCGCAGGCCGACCAGCTGCTCGATCGGCTGGTGTGTCGGTCCATCCTGCCCGATGCCGATGGAGTCGTGACTGAAGACGAAGACAGTCGGGGTCTCCATCAGCGCGGCCAGCCGGATCGGCGGCTTCATGTAGTCGCTGAAGGTGAAGAAGGTGCCGGTGTAGGCGCGCAGGCCCGAGACCGACATGCCGTTGGCGATCGCTCCCATGGCGTGCTCGCGCACCCCGAAGTGCAGGTTACGGCCCACGTGCGTGTCGGGCTGGAAACTTCCCGCGCCCTCGAATTCCAGCAGTGTCTTGTTCGAGGAGCCGAGGTCGGCGGAGCCGCCCATCAACCACGGCCACGCCTTGGCGACGGCGTTGAGCACCTTGCCGGACGCTTCCCGGGTGGCGAGACCCTTGGCGTCGGCGGGGAAATCTCGGGATCGTCGCTTCCCAACCGGCGGGCGGCGCGCCGGCGAACACCGCCTTGAGCTCCTCGGCCTTGGCCGGCTCGGCGGCCGTATAGGCCTGGAACATCCCGTCCCACGCCATGCGGGCCTTGCCGCCGTGGTCGCGCATCGCGCCGGCCAGCCGGCTCTCGACTCCGTCCGGCACCAGGAACTGGGCGTCGACCGGCCAACCATAGGCCTGCTTGGTCAGCTTGACCTCTTCCGCCCCAAGCGGATCGCTGTGCGCCTTGGACGTGCCGGCCTTGTGCGGCGAGCCATAGCCGATGACACTGCGCAGCACGATCAAGGTGGGCCGGTCGTCGGTGACCTGGAAGTTCTCGATGGCGCGGGCGATGGCGCCGGTATCGTTGGCGTCGTCGACAAAGAGTGTCGCCCAGCCGTAGCCGCGGAAGCGTTCGGCGACGTTTTCGGTGAAGGCGATCTCGGTGTGGCCCTCGATAGTCACGCTGTTGTCGTCGTAGATCCAGCACAGGTTCGACAGGCGCAGATGGCCGGCGACCGACGCCGCCTCGCTGGCGACGCCCTCCATGAGGTCGCCGTCGCCGCAGAGGGCGTAGACGTTGTAGTCGAACAGCGGAGCTTCGGCGGTGTTGTAACGCGCGGCCATAGCCTGGCCGGCGATGGCCATTCCCACGCTGTTGGAAACGCCCTGACCCAGCGGACCCGTGGTGGTCTCCACGCCGGTGCACAGCCCGTACTCGGGGTGGCCCGCGCACACCCCGCCGAGCTCGCGGAAGTTCTCGATGTCCTCCAGACTGACCGCCGGACGGTTCAGTGGTTTGCCGTGACGATCGTAGGCCTTGACCCCCGCCAGATGGAGCAGGGCGTAGAGCAGCATCGAGGCGTGGCCGTTCGACAAGACGAAGCGGTCGCGGTTGGGCCAATGCGGTTCGTCCGGGTCGTAGCGCAGAAATTGACGCCACAGGGTGTAGGCGACCGGCGCCAGTCCCATCGGCGCCCCGGCGTGACCCGACGCCGCCTTTTCCACCGCATCGATAGACAAGGTGCGAATGGTGTTGATCGCCAGCAGGTCGATGTCGTCGATGGGCGCCTGCTTGTCCAGGGTGGCGGTCTGCTGGGCGGTCATGGGTCGAACGTCTCCGCCTGATCAGGCATTGGCTGAAGGGTGTTGGCGAGGCCGTTCATTAGCTTTGCCGCACGGCGCGGCGCAATCGCCCACTCCGCCGTTGACGTGATCGTGCGTGAAAACGAGTCCGGCGCGCGGGGGTTCCGAACCCGTCGGAAAGCTGCGAGGGCGCATTCACTCCGCCAAAAAGATTTTACAAAAATTTAGGAACGCAGTTTCGAGCCGCGCATTCTTTCTGCGTCTCCGGCCTACTGTTTCGCCCCCCCGACTGCAGGTGGAGACTGGCCCGGCGTGAGCGTAAGCTCCGCCGGGCCTCTTTCGTTTCGGCGCGGTCGATCCGCCGGAGGCGGCCGTCGCGGCCTAAAGCGGGTTCTATCGACCGGAGGCGTGGGTGAGCGCCTCGACTTCTTGAAGCAACTTGACGAAATCGGTGGGCGGCAACGCCAGCGCGCCTTCGAACGGAAAGTCGAGCATGCGAACGAGCACCAGGACCAAACTGATTGACCCCGTGAAGACAACGGCGAACAGGGTGCGCCCCGGCTCCTCGACACCGGCCAGCGCGACGAACAGCACCAGCACCGTCGATATTGCCGATCAGCATGAGCCACATGACGGTCGGCACCGACTGGGTCACCTGAAACAGGCGGGTTTCCCGCTCGGCGTGAGCGGTGGCGAGGAGGCTCAGAACTTCCGCCTTGGTGGCGGCGTCGGAAGGTTGGGCGATGCTCATTCGCGCCGCGCGATCAATCGCGATCCGCAGCGCGGCGGCGGCGTTCACGCTTCGATGTCGCGTCGCCATGGTCGGCCACTCGGACCGGACAACGGCTCGGGTGTAGTCGGCGATCGCGGCGATGACCTCGGCGCCCTCGCCATTGGGCAGGGCGCTGGCCATCAACGCCGCGCCGTGAAGCGCCCCGCATTCCCCGTTGATGGCCTCATCGGCCGTCCGGTAGTCGCTCCACACCGCGCTGAACACGAAAGCCAACAGAACGGCGATCAAGGTGCCGACCTGGGAAAACACCGGGCTGCCCACCTCATGGTGCTTGCGGCGCGTGGCGATCGAGACCAAACGGCCCGCCAGCCGGCTGGCGACGACCGCGGCGAAGGTGGCCAAGAGCACCAACAGGCAAGCGTCGAGGTAGGTCATGAAGCGCCCGCGTCAGGATTTGAAAACATCAGCCATGCGCTCCCACCACGGTTTGACAAGCCGCGCCGCGCCGCGAGCCGTCCTCGTGAACGCCGCCTCCTGTCGCGACGCCGCGCCACGGCGTCGCGGCCGGCGCATCGTTCCGCACGACGCGCCGCGCGGGTTCTCAAGCCGTCATTTCGGCGGAGCTTCCCGGTTCAAACTCAGTCCACCCGCTTCCAGAGCGACGCCACGAAGCCACGATCATCAAGCGGTCGCGGGGGTTTTCCCGCGACCGCGCTCGCCCCGCGGCAACTCCAGGAAAAGGCGGTCTCGTGCCCGGTCACGACCATCGGGATGAACCGGGCGTCCGGGTTCGCCCGGCAATACTGGTCGGCGGCGGGAAGGGCGCGGCGCGTGTCCGCCTTACCGCAGTTGAGGTTCGCGCCGACGACGCAGACGAGGACGTGATGGCTGGCGCAGCGATAGACGCCCATTTCCGCGATCTCGTCGTCGCTGGCAGTCAGGCCGAGGAGATGTCGAGTGGTCTCCGCCAGCGATCGCGGCAACGGCCGAGTCGTGTCGTCGGAGCCGGCCGCGCGGCAATAGGCGGCGGGCGCGGGGCGCGCATTGCCGTCAGTCGCGGCGACGAAGACGGACGCCGTGACGCCGATTAAGGTTCGAGACACGCAAGTCACCGCATGACCCTAGAAGAAAGCAGTCCGCGCGTCGATCAACCCGGCGATCAGCCAGGAACGATTCGCGAGCAGACCGGTTTGCATCCGGGGCAAAAGAGGGGACCTGGAATTGTGCCGCGATACGATCCATCGTCCCTGTGCGCGGACTGGCGACCATGAGAGCGGCCGTCGTCATCGGACCTGGCCGTCTTGAAATCCGCGAACTGCCCGTGCCGGTTCCAGGGCCTACCCAGGCCCGTCTGCGCCTGGAAGGCTGCGGCGTCTGCGCCTCCAACCTCACCCCCTGGGCGGGGCCGGAGTGGATGCGGTTTCCGACGGAACCTGGCGATTTAGGGCATGAGGGCTGGGGCGTGGTCGACGCCGTCGGGCATGAGGTTTCGCGGGTAAAGGTGGGCGATCGCGTCGCCGCGCTCTCGTACCGGGCTTACGCCGAGTACGATGTGGCCGAAGAGGCCGCGCTGGCGATCCTGCCGGGCGAACTGGACCGTGTGCGCTTTCCCGGCGAGCCGCTCGGCTGCGCCATGAACATCTTCCGCCGCGCCGATGTGCGCGCCGGGCAGACGGTGGCTATCGTCGGCGTCGGCTTTCTGGGCGCGATCCTGACGCGATTGGCGACGGACGCGGGCGCGCGGGTGATCGCGATTTCCCGGCGCCTCTACGCGCTCGATCTCGCGACACGCATGGGTGCGGCGGAGACGATCCCGATGGAGGATCACCAGGCCATCATCGACCGCGTGCGGGCGCTCACCGGCGGCCAGTTCTGCGACCGGACGATCGAGGCGGTGGGCAAGCAGTGGCCGCTGGACCTCGCCGCCGAACTGACCGCCGAAGGGGGCAAGATGGTGGTGGCCGGCTATCACCAGGACGGTCCGCGGCAGGTCAATATGCGGTTGTGGAACTGGCGCGGCTTCGACGTCATCAACGCGCACGAGCGGGATCCGGAGGTCGCCATGCGCGGGCTTCACGAGGCGGTGGAGGCGGTCGCCGCCGGGCGGTTCGATCCAACGCCGCTCTACACCCACGCCTATACTCTAGAGAGGCTCGGCGAGGCCCTCGACGCCACGCGAGACAAGCCGGACGGCTTCCTCAAGGCGCTGGTAACCTTTTGACCCGGCGGCCCCGGGTCGGCTTCCTCGGGGTCGGGTGGATCGGCCGGGACCGGATGAGGGCGACGGTCGAGACCGGCGCCGTCGAAGCGGTCGCGGTGTCCGATCCTTCGTCGGACGCCATCGAGGCGGCGATGGCGCTGGCGCCGCACGCGGCGATAGCAGACGATTTCGAAGCTCTGCTCGACCACGATCTGGACGGCGTCGTGATCGCGACGCCCAGCGCGCTCCACGCCGAGCAGTCGATCGCGGCTCTTGAGCGCGGCGCCGCCGTGTTCTGCCAGAAGCCGCTGGGCCGCAACGCTGGGGAGGCGCGTGCGGTGGTCGGCGCCGCGCGGCGCGCCAACCGGTTGCTCGGGGTGGACTTCTCCTACCGCCATGCCGCGGCGATGATCGCGGTGCGGGACCTGGTGCGCTCCGGCGATCTCGGCGACATCCACGCCGTCGACCTGGTATTCCACAACGCCTACGGCCCGGACAAGCCGTGGTTCCATGACCGCGCGCTGTCGGGCGGCGGGTGTTTGATGGATCTCGGCGTTCACCTCGTCGACGCCGCGCTCTGGGTGCTGGACTACCCCGAGATCACGGGAGTTGCCAGCAGGCTGCTTGCCGGCGGGTCGCCCCTCGAAGCCGGCTCCGGAGTGGAGGACTACGCCGCCGCCTTGCTGGAGCTGAGCGGGACGACAGTGGCGCAACTCGCCTGTTCCTGGCGCTTGCAGGCCGGGCGGGAGGCGATCATCTCGGCGGCGTTTTACGGCTCCCGAGGCGGGGCGGCGATGCGCAATGTCAGCGGGTCGTTTTACGATTTCACGGCCGAGCGTTTCGAGGGGACCCGGGCACGGACGCTGGTCTCACCGCCCGACGAATGGGGGGGCCGCGCCGCCGCGACTTGGGCAAGGCGCCTCGCCGCGGATTTCACTTTCGATCCGGCGGCGGAGGAAGTGATCGCCGTCTCCGCCGCGATCGATCGCATCTACCTCGGGGCGTAACGAGAAAACCTCATCCTGCATCGACTTCGCGGGGTCGGGCGTTGTGCGCGGATGGATGAAGCCGCGCCAGATCACCTCGCCGACGGCGCCTTTTCCAAGGTCCTGGGTCGGAACATCGACGTTCTCGCCAGTCGTCGGCGCCGCGAGGTGAAGCAGTCTGGCGCGCAGGTCCGGATCGCCGACGCCGTCACGCGCTTCTGCGGCAGCATGCTCTTCATCTATATCCACCTGATCGTCGTGGCGCTGTGGGTGACGGTCAACCTCGGCTGGATCGGCGTTGTGCGGCCCTTCGACAAGTCGTTCGTGGTGCTGGCCATGGCCGCTTCGGTAGAGGCGATCTTCCTCTCCACCTTCGTGCTGATCAGCCAAAACCGGATGGCGGACGCGGCCGACCGCCGGGCGGAGTTGGACCTGCAGGTGAACCTGCTGGCCGAGCACGAGATAACCCGCGTCGTCGACATGCTGGTCCGAATTTCCGAACGGCTGCGGATCGAGGTGGGCGATCCCGACCTCGAGGAGGCGCGCAAGGATGTCGCGCCGGAGGCCGTGCTCGATGAACTCGACAAACGCCGGGAAACCTAGGCGGCCAGGGTCGCCTGCGTCCTGTCCGGCTCGCGTGGCGACCGGCTCTCGAACCATGCGATGGTCGAAGCGAGGCCTCTTTCGAGGCTTGTCCTGGGCGACCACTGAAGCAGGCGTTCCGCGCGGGTGATGTCGGGACAGCGGCGTCTGGGATCGTCGACGGGCAACGGGAGCCGCGTCACGGCCGAATTGGAGCCGGTGAGGTCCAGGACCACCTCGACCAGTTCGGCGACGGTCATTTCGCGGGGATTGCCGAGGTTCACCGGTCCGGGCTGGTCGCCTTCGTAGTCCATCAGCCGGATCAGGCCGTCCACCAGATCGTCCACATAGCAGAACGATCGGGTTTGCGAGCCGTCGCCATAGACCGTGATGTCCTCACCGGCCAGCGCCTGGCTGACGACATTGGAAACAACACGGCCGTCGATCGACGAAAGCCGAGGGCCATAGGTGTTGAAGATGCGCGCCACGCGGACCTCGGCCCGGTTCAGGCGATCGTAGTCGAACGCCAGGGTCTCGGCCGCCCGCTTGCCCTCGTCGTAGCAGGCGCGCGGGCCGGTGCAGTGGACGTGTCCCCAGTAGTCCTCGGTCTGGGGGTGGACATGCGGATCGCCGTACACCTCGCTGGTGGAGGTGAGCAGAAAGCGCGCGCCGTGGCGTTCGGCCAGGCGCAGCAGGTGATGGGCGCCCAGCACGTTGGTGAGCAGGGTGTGTTCAGGGTCGATCTGGTAGAGCGGCGGCGAGGCGGCGCAGGCCAGGTTGTAGATCCGGTCGAACCGGCGGCGACCGATAGCGGCTGGCAGCGGCCGGACGACATCGTGCCGCGCGAACTCGAAATTCGGGTGGCGCTCGGCCTCGATCAGGTTGCCGCGATGTCCCGTCTGCAGATTGTCGAGGCAGAGCACGCGGTCGCCTTGGGCCAGGAGGCGCTCGCACAGGTGGGAGCCGAGGAAGCCCGCGCCGCCCGCCACGAGGACCGATTTGGTTTGCCTCATCTCACGCCACCTTCACCTCGCGGAGGTCCGGACGGTCTTCGCCCCGACCGCTCCTCCGCGCCACGCTCGTCAAATGCCGTTCCAGCTCGCCGGCGCGATGGGCCGCGGTGTGCTCGGCCAGGATGCGCGCCCTGCCCGCAGCGCCCAGTTCCAGTCGCGAGGCCTCCGGTGTCTCGCTCAGGATGAGGACGACCTCATCTGAACTTTTCGGCAACAGAACCTCTCGACCTGGGACAAGGAGGGTTTCCAATCCTCGCCAGGCGTCCGACAGGATCGGCGTGGCGCACGCCGCGGCCTCGAACAGCCGCACGCTCGGGCTATGGCCGGCGGCGATCATGTCGGCGCGGGTGACGTTCAGGGCGAACCGGCTTTGCGCATAGAACACCGGATGGTCGGCGGGCGGCACATGGTCGAGACGCTCGATATTGTTCGGCCAGAAAACGTCGTCTGGGTACTGAGGACCGGCTACGGCGAACCTCAGATGCGGCGCCGCGCGGGCGGGTTCGATCAACAGCCGTTCCAGAGTGGGCTGACGATCGGCGCTGTAGGTGCCGAGATAGCTGAGGTCCCACCGCGGCGCGAGATCGAGCGGGCGATAGACCCGGGGGTCCACGGAACAGTAGAGCGCGCGGGCGGCGGGCGAGCCGAACATCCGCTCCAGCCGATCCAACGTCGGTCCGCCGGTAAAGGAGAGGTAGAGATCGTACCGCCGGATCAGCGCGGGTGTGAGATATTCGTGGTCGCCACGCTCCAGCTTCGCCAAGGTGACCGGGGTGTCGATGTCGTAGAAGGCGACCGGCCCCCGCGCGGCGTCCAACGCCCATTGTCCCACCGCGACTCCATCGGGAACATAGGAGCCGACGATCACCGCATCAGCGGCGGCGACCTCGTCTTTCCAACGCTCCAGGTCCGCCATATCGCGGTAGAGACCGAGGCGGCAGAAGCCGGGGTTCGGCAGGTCGCGGTGGGCGGCGTACCACGGTGTTTCGCGCTCAAGAAACAGCACGCGGTGGCCACGCTCGGCAAAGGCGCGCAGCAGGGCGCGGTAGGTGGTGGCGTGGCCATTGCCCCAGGACGACGACAGGCTCAGCCCCAGCACCACCACGGTCATCGGCGGCGCGCTCATGCCGGCGCCGTCTCACGCTTGCGCGCCAGTTCGGACCGCAGCAGGGCGTCGACCTCGGCGGCCCGGCGATCATAGGTGTGTTCGGCGAGCACGCGGCGGCGCGCCGCCTCGCCGATCGCGCGGGACCTCTCCGGCGTCAGGCCCGCGACGCAGTCGGCGACGTCGCGGCCGTCGCGCGCGACCAGAACTTCGCTTCCGGGCTCGAGGAACATCTCGACGCCTTCCCAGGCGTCGGTGATCAGGCAGGCGGCGGCGCCGGCGGCTTCGAACACCCGGGTGGCGGGCGAGAAGCCAACCTCCGCCATGCTGTCGCGGGCGACGTTGAGCACCGCCAGGGACGAGCAGTTGAACGCGTTGTGGTCGGCCGTGCCGACATGGCCGACGCGGCGGACGTTCGCCGGCATCGGCTTGTCGTCCCATCCGGATCCGCCGATCAGGAAACGCCGCTCCGGCAGGCGCGCCGCCGCGTCCAAGAAGAACCGCTCGACCCGCGCCTCGCGGTCCGGCAGGCGGTTGGCAAGGAAGTTGAGGTCGCCGGCGAACCGGGGATCGGCCGGCGCGGGATGATGGGTCGCCGGGTCGAGGGCGTTGTAGATCGGCGCACACCGCCGGGCGCCGAGCGCCTGATAGGCGTTCACCACTGGCGGCCCGCCGCCATAGGTCAGCACCAGATCGAGCTTCGATATCACGCGCCGCAGCGGGTGGTCGGCGCCGGCCCCGCGCGCCTCTTCCAGCGTCGCCGCAGCGTCGACGTCCCAGAACAGGTAAAGCGCGTCGCGTCTCGTCGCGGAGGCGAGGCCGGTCAAAAGTTCGTCGTCGAACACGCCGACCCCGCTGGCCTTGATCACCACATCGGCGGAGGCGGCCTCCGCCATCACCTGGCGCAGCGAGCTTTCGTCGGCGTCGTACACCACGACCTTGGCGTAGTCGGGCGGCTCGATATCCCGCCGGTTCTGACGATCGAAAGCGTCCGGCTCATAGAAGGTGATGGCGTGGCCGCGCTCGGCCAGTTCGCTGAGCATGCCCCGGTAATAGGTCGCCGCGCCGTTCCAGTAGGACGACAGCAGGCTCGAGCCATAAAAGGCGATCTTCACGACACCGTCTCCAGCGCTGGCTGGGAGGCGAGCTCGCCGGCGATGGCGAGCAGTTCGTCGGCGCGATGCCCGCAGGTATGCCGCGCGAGGATCGTCTCCAGCCCGCGCGCCGCCAGTTCGGCCCTGAGTTCCTGATCGGCCTTCAGGTCTTTCAGGTTGCGCGTCATCGCGGGCCCATCCTCGGCCATCAGGTAGTCGCCTTGGCGGAACAGCCGCTCGGTGTCTCGCCAGGGCGCGCTCACCAGGGGAATGCCGCAGGCCAGCGCCTCAAACACCCGGATCGTGGGAATGCCGGGCAGGCTCTCGACATAGAACCGCCGCGGCACATGGACGGTCGCCAGATGGCGGGCGAACACCTCGGGCGCGGCGGCGTTGGGGAGCCAGCCGTGATAGCGCGCGCCGAACCGGGCGAGCATCGCCTTGGCCGCGTCCGGATACCTCACGCCATGGATGTCCAGCGGCAGTCCAGCGTCCCGCGCGGGCGCGAGCAGGAAGGTCTCGAGTTCCCCGATGCGCTCGCCGTCGCCCCAGTTGCCGATCCACACCAGACCCTCACGCCGGGTCGGCTGGAGCGTGGGACGGAAGAGCATAATGTCGGCGGCCTCGTGCCAGACGAACACCCGCTTGCCCCAGCCCCAGCGGCGGTAGACCTCGGCCAAGGCCTCGCCGAACGCCAGCACGCCGTCGTAGGCGCTAAGATCGTAAGCCCGCATCGCCTTGGGCTCGCTGACCGCCCGGTGGTGGGT
Organism: Caulobacteraceae bacterium; assembly: GCA_965277785.1. Classification (GTDB taxonomy): domain Bacteria; phylum Pseudomonadota; class Alphaproteobacteria; order Caulobacterales; family Caulobacteraceae; genus Acaudatibacter. Next base: position 260,578 of record CBDIDP010000012.1, on the reverse strand, counting down.
GTCGTGGAACAGCAGGGTGAACGGGTTGCGGCGGCGAAGCTTGCCCAGGGCGGCGATCACCGCCGGTTCGTTCCACTCGTGGGCGACGACGAGGTCGGCGCCGGCGCAGGCGCGTTCGAGATCGGCCGGGGAGGCCGGGTCGTACTGCGTCGACGACAGCTCTGGGTAGGCCGCGTGGAACGATGCCAATCCGCCAGGACCGTGGTCGGCCAGAAGGTTGGCGAGGCTCCAGGCGCCCTTCGGCTCATAAGCCGCGACATCGTGGCCCCGCGCGATCAGCTCGCGCAGCACGCCGCGCAGGAAGTGGGCGTTGCCGTGGTTCCAGCACGACCGCAGCGAGTGGGTGAAATAGACGATCCTCACGCCGCGACCCCCGCCGTCGCGCCGATGGCTTGCCGATAGACGCTCAGGATGGACGCGATCATGGCGTCGAGGGTGTAGGCGGCGGCGCGGGCCCGGGAGGCTCGACCCAGCCGCTCCCGCTCGTCGGCGTCGCGTCGCAGGGCCGTCAGCGCCTCGCCGACTTCGGCGGCGTCGCGCGGGTTCACGAACGCGGCGGCGCCGGACCACAGCTCTCGGAAGGTCGGGATGTCCGCCAGGACGAGCGGGCAACCGGCCTGGGCCGCTTCCAGCACCGCCAGGCCGAACGGCTCGTACAGGGCGGTGGAGACGAAGATCGGCCGCCGCGCCAGCCGCGCGCGAACCTGTTCGGAGGAAATGGAACTCAACGTCCTCAGATGATCGAACTGAACGCGTTCTCCGCCTGGACCCTGTAACGGCCCGGCCGCCTCGACGATCAACCCCGAAAGACCGGCCGCGTGGTCCAGCAAGGCGAGGTTCTTGCCCTCGTCCCACAGACGTCCGGCGGTGAAGATGGTGTCGCTCGTTTCGCCGTCTCCGGCCGGCGCCGCCCGGCGGCCGTTGCGGACCACGATGGGCCGACGCCCATAAACCTCCGCCGTCGCCTCGGCGAAGGACCGCGACGGTGCGATCAGCAGATCGCAGCGCGCCATGCCTTCCAACTGGAGGTCGCCGCGCCAGACGAACGCGTCCGGCATGGCCTCCGAGCCTTTGACGGCGCTCCACCAGGTCGGAAGGCAGGAATGACACGCCCCGACGACAGGCGCGCCGAAATCGCCGCCGATCGCCATGGCCGGGCCGTTGAGGTGAACCAGATCGGGCCGCAGCCGCCGGCTGAGCGCCGCCAGGGCCTCCGCCGAGGCGCGCGCCTCCGCCGGCGAGGCGGCCATCCAGTCCAGAGTGAGGCCGGTGTCGATCACCTCGATCGCCTTCGAAGCGGGTCGTTCGGCGCCGGATGAAGGCCCGACCACCGCCAGCACGACCTCGACGCCGCGCGCCGCCAGACCATCGGCAAGATCGACGCCGTAGGTCCAGACGCCGCCCACCGTGTCGGTGGTCATCAGGACCTTGCGCGGGAGGGCACGAGCGGCGTCCCACATCACGGCATGGCCTTAGCGAGAGAACGCGCCTTCGCCGCGAGAGGACCATCCGCGCTCTCAAGCCAGTCCGCGAGATCCGCCAAGCCCACTCGCCAGCCCATCGGCTGGGGTAGGTGCAAGGCCCGGCGGGCGGCTTCGGCGTCGGAGACGTAGTAGCGCTGATCGCCCGGCCGCCAGTCCTCGCACGTGGTCGCCACGGCCCGACCGGTGATGTCCTCGATCGCCCGCAGCACCTGACGTAGGCTGACGGCGTTCTCCACCCCGCCACCGAGGTTGAACGCTTGGCCGCTGACCCGCTCGATCCCTCGCCATGCGGCGAGGTAGGCGCGGACCGCGTCGCCGACCTGCAGGATGTCGCGCACCTGACGACCATCGCCGTAGAGAGTGATCGGCTGGCCTTTCAGCGCCCGGATCAGGAAGTGGGCGACCCAGCCCTGATCCTCGGTGCCCATCTGGCGCGGGCCGTAGATGCAACTCATGCGGACGACGCAGGTGGCGAGGCCGTAGCTCCGGCTGTAGTCCAGCACATACTGGTCCGCCGCGCCCTTGGAACAGCCGTACGGTGTGTGAAAGTCGAGCGGCCGCCGCTCGGAGACGCCCCGCCGCAGCGCCGGGTCATTCGGGACGTAGGCGTCGTTTTCCACGGTGAGTTCGATGTCGGCGAGGTCGCCGTAGACCTTATTGGTGCTGGCGAAGATCACCGGCGCGGGATCGTCCCGACGGCGCATCGCCTCCAGCACGTTCAGCGTCCCGACGATGTTGACGCCGTGGTCCTCCATCGGATCGACCAGGCCGGTGGTGACCGCGACCTGGGCGGCGAAGTGGAACACCACGGCCGCGTCGCGGGAGGCGGTCTTCACCGCGTCGGCGTCCCGGATGTCGGCGACGATGGAGCGGATCCTGCGGCCGTGTTTAGCCCGCAGCCACGCCAGGTTGCGCTCCACGCCGGGCCGCGCCAGGACGTCGTAGATCACCACCTCGCGGCCCTCCGCGGCGATGGCGTCGGCGAGGTTGGAGCCAATGAACCCGGCGCCTCCGGTGATCAGGACCGGCCCGTCCAGCGCCGTCACGCGACCAGCCCCCGCCGTTCCAGTTCGCGGCGCGCCTCCTCGACGTGGTCGGAGGACTCCTGTCTGGCGACCCACTCCGCGAGTTCGATCAGGCCGTCGCCAAAGTCTTGGCGAGGCTCATAGCCGAGCACGCGGCGCGCCAGACCGATGTCCGGAATGTTGTGGCGGATGTCGCCGGCCCGCGCCTTCTGCACGATATGCGGCGTCAGGTCCGGCCGGCCCATGGACGCGGCCTGCAGGGTGGCGACCACCTCCACCGTGCGGTCCTCGCCCGACCCGATGTTGAACACCCCGCCGTCGGCGCCCGGATGGTTCAGGGCCAGCACGAAGGCGTTGGCGATGTCGCCGATGTGGACGAAGTCGCGGCGCTGCTGGCCGTCCTCGAACACCATCGGCCGCTGACCGTTGGCGATCCTCGAGGCGAAGATGGCGAGCACGCCGGTGTAGGGATTGGAGAGGGCTTGTCCCGGCCCGTAGACGTTCCACAGCCGCAGGGCCACGCCCTCCATCCCGTACTGAGCGGTGAGGGTGAGGGTCAGGCGCTCCTGAACGTACTTACCGATGGCGTAGACCGATTTCAGCGCCGGCTGCTTGGTTTCCGGCGTCGGCTCGGGGATCAGCGGCCGGCCCTGCTCGTCCAGCGGATCCCACGAACCGTCGGGATTGCGCGGCCCGCGCACCACGTCCTCCACCAGCCTTCCGTCGACGGTGCGGTAGAGCCCCTCGCCATAGATGCTCATCGACGAGGCGACCACCACCCGCCGCACCGGATGGTCGATCAACTGCTGGAACAGCACCGCGGTGCCGTAGTCGTTGACCGAGGTGTAGCGGTCCACGGCGTACATGCTCTGCCCGACCCCGACTTCGGCGGCCAGGTGGACGACCTTGTCGACGCCGCGAACCGCCCGGGCGACCATCGTTTCGTCGCGAATGTCGCCGACCAGAAGCTCGGCCTCGGGGTCGAGTTCGGCCGGCCGCGCGCGGGTGGGATGAACCTGCTCGATCAGGCTGTCGAGGACGCGGACCTTGTCTCCGCGCCGCAGAAGGGCTGCCGCCAGATGGCGGCCGATGAAGCCGGCGCCCCCGGTGATGAGAACGGTCTCAGACACTCCACACGTCCCGCGTCTCTGGATACGGGGTGTGCAACAAGACAGGATCATCTATGTTCCGGCTGAACAAGATTTGTTCGGTACCGTACTGATCTAGGGAACGCAAATCGTCGGACCATCATCCGCTGGCTGACGTTCAGCGAATGCGCGCCGGAACCAAGCTTGACCTTGGACGGTTCACGTCAACCATGATCCATCTCGCCAGGCGCCCGGACCGGAAGCTCGATTGGCCACCACCATCCTCCTTGTCCGACACGCGACCCACGGCCGTCTCGGCCGTGTCCTTTGCGGCAGAATGGCGGGCGTTTCACTGAGCGCCGAGGGGGTCAGTCAGGCTGGTGAGGTCGCCGATCGCCTCCGTGCGAGCGGTCTGGCCGCGGTATATTCCAGCCCTCTCGAACGCGCGCGGGAGACGGCGGCGCCGATCGCCGCGCGGGCCGGGCTGGAGGTTCGGATCGAACCCCTGCTCGACGAGGTCGAGTTCGGCGACTGGACTGGAGTCGCCTTCGACGATCTCCACCAGGACGCCCGCTGGGCCGACTGGAACCGCGAGCGCTCCCGCCACCGCCCGCCCGGCGGTGAAACCATCCAGGAGGCGCAGGCCCGCGTCGCGGCTTGGGCGGCCGACGCGGCGGCCCGTCATCCCGGCCAGACCATCGCCGCGGTGTCCCACGCCGATATCGTCAAGGCGCTGGTCCTCCACATCCTGCACGCCCCGATCGATCGCATCCATGGCTTCGACGTCGATCCGGCGTCGATTACCCGGATCGAGGCGCTCGACGGCAAGCTGAGGCTGAGCGGCCTGAACGAAAGGGCGTGCTGAACATGCTGTCGGAAACGGACATCCGCGAGCGCCTGTCCGTTCTCGGCGACTGGTTCCACAACATGGATCTCGGCGGCGTGCGCACCGCGCCGAACCACTTCCTGTACGACTATCCCGCCAACAAATGGGGCCGCTTCGCCCACGCCGTGCCCGCCGACCTGACCGGCAAGAGCGTGCTCGACATCGGCTGCAACGGCGGCTTCTATTCCATCGAGATGAAGCGGCGCGGCGCCGACCGCGTGCTCGGCGTCGACTTCGACGAGCGCTATCTCGCCCAGGCGCGCTTCGCGGCCGAGGTCAGCGGCCAGGACATCGAATTCCGCCGGCTGTCGGTATACGACCTCGCCGCCCTGGGCGAACGGTTCGACGTGGTGCTGTTCATGGGCGTGTTCTACCACCTGCGCCACCCGCTGCTCGCCCTCGACCTGATCTGGGAGCATGTCGCGCGGGACCTGATGATCTTCCAGACCCTGCAGCGCGGCGGGTCCTTGGTCGACGAGATCGCCGCCGACTATGACTTTGAGGAGACCGCCCACTTTCGAAAGCTCGGCTATCCCCGGATGAACTTCGTCGAAGACCGGTACGCCCACGACTGGACCAACTGGTGGATACCCAACGCCGCCGGTTCGATGGCCATGCTGCGCTCCGCCGGCTTCGACATCGTCGATCATCCGGAGGAGGAGGTCTACATCTGCCGCCGCGCGGACCGCCCGACCGAGGCGGGCGCGGTCTATCCGGCGCGCGCCGGGAACTGAGCGGGGAAGAATGCCGGTCGAGGCGGTCAAGATCTGGAACGAGCCGAACAACAAGTCGCACTGGGACCCGGTGATCGACCCCGACTGGCGCCTGTTCGCCGAGATGACCACGCTGGCCGGCCAGGCCATCGCCGCCGAGAACGCCGGCCTGACCCGGGTGCTGGGCGGCATGTCGCCGATCGACGCCCAGTGGCTGCGCGGGATCGAGGCTCACGGCGCGCTCGATCATGTCGACGCCGTCGCGGTTCACGGCTTCCCGCTGGACTGGAACCTGTGGCCGATCGACGCCTGGCCCGCCAAGCTGGCGGAGATCCAGGCCGCCACCGACAAGCCGGTGTGGATCACCGAGTGTGGCGTCTCCTCCTTCGGCTCGGAGGAAGTCCAGGCCTGGGGCGTGAAGAAGACCGCCGACCTGCTGATCGGGCGCGCGCCTCGGGTGCACTGGTACAGCCTGTATGACCTGCCGCAGAGCTGGGGCGCCACCACCCGGCACAAGGAGGCCGAGGGCTCCTCCTATTATCGGCACTTCCACATGGGCCTGCTTCGTGAGGACGGCTCGCCGAAACCCTGCCTCGAAATCTACGCCGATTACGCCCCGCGCATGGGACTGTGCCAGTGGTTCCACTACCACGACCACCGGCTGGACGAGGCGGCGGCGTGGATGAAACGCCTTGGCGTCCGCCACGTCCGCACCGGCCTGTCCTGGGCCGACAGCTTCCGCGACGACGCCATTCCCTGGTTCGACCGACAGATGGCGGCGCTGGAGGATTTCGACACCACCATCACCTTCTGCTTCACCCCCGAACATCGCGGCGTGGAGCCGCACCACACCAGCCCGCCCCGGAGGACGGAGGAGTTCGCGGAGTTCTGCGCGGCCATGGTTCGCAGGTACGCGCCGCATCGAGTGACGCCGCCGAGCCTCGGCCTGAGCATCCCATTGTAAATTCCGCTGGCGGCGAAGCTACAATCCAGCTATCGATTGTAAAATGAATGCGAGATTTCAGCGCGCTGAACGCGCCCTGCTAACGACGCTACTGCGGGATCTGGAGACCGGGAGGGTCTCCGCCCACGCCGTCGTCGCCGCTCCGTCGCTCGATGGTCTCACGCCCGATGAGTGCATCGACCTGGTTCGACTTGAGATCATCCGCCTCAACCGTGCGATCAGACACCTGGAAGCGGGCGCTTTCACATTCCAGGACAGCGATTATCGAGAGACCCTGGTGGAGCCGTGGGGAATCTAACCTCTGTCTCACGTCGTCTTGGGCGGTTTCAAAAGCTATGATGAAACAAATGGTTGACCGAGAAGTACGGCCCATTGATATTTGCGCCATGCCATTCGGTCTCGCAAGAAGTGTGGGACCGAATGTGGGACTGGAAGTTCGATGGCGGGACTGACAACCATACAAGTACGCAGCGCGAAGCCCGGCCGCCACCCCGACGGCCGGGGGCTGTACCTCGTCGTGCGCAACACCGGCGCGCGAGCGTGGGTGGCAAGAATCCAGGCGGATGGGAGACGGCGCGACTTTGGATTGGGCTCCGCCCAGAGCGTCTCTTTGAGCGAAGCGCGAGCGGCTGCCGCCGAGCTCCGTCGACGTTATCAAGGCGGCGAGGAGATCCCGCCTCGTGTCGCGGCCAAAAGCAAGAAGAAATCCACCATACCCTCTTTCGAGGAGGCGGCGCGCGCTTGCCACACCGACCTCCAGATCGGGTGGCGCAATCGCAAGCACATCGACTCGTGGATCGCCTGCCTCGAGAACCACGTCTTCCCGGTATTTGGATCGTTGGGGGTCGACCAGGTGGACACCATGGCGGTGCGCGAGGCGCTGGCACCGATCTGGATCAAGGTCCCCGAGACCGCGCGCCGAGCATTGCAACGCATCGGCGCCGTGCTCGACTACGCGCACGTCAACGGCTGGCGCTCCACTGAAGCGGCGCTCAGATCCGTGCCCAAGGGGCTTCCCCGCCAGCCTCGGCGCGACAGTCACTTCGGAGCATTGCCGTTCAGCGAAGCTCCGGAATTCATGGCGAAGTTGAAGGCGATGGCGCCGACGGCTGGTCGCGATGCACTGCGTTACACGATCTATACGGCGGTGCGGTCGGGAGAGACCCGTTACGCGACGTGGCCGGAGATCGACTTGGAGAGCGCGACGTGGACGATTCCGGCGGAGCGTATGAAGATGGGTAAGCAGCATGCGGTGCCTCTCTGTTCATCTGCGGTCGATCTTTTGCGACGACGGTGCGATATTCGCTCGTCGGACAACGGGCTGGTGTTTTCTAGAGACGGCGAACAACCACTGAGCGATATGACGATGACCAAGGTGCTGCGGGACCTCGGCCAAGACGAGATCACGGTGCATGGGTTCCGCTCCACCTTCACCGACTGGGCTGCGGAGGAGACCAACACGCCGAAGGAGGTTGTCGATAAGGCGCTCGCCCACCAGGTTCCGGATAGAGTAGAGGCGGCTTACCGCAGGACGGATTTCTTCCAGAAACGCAGGACTCTCATGGAGGCTTGGTGCGAGTTTGTGGAGAGTAGCTAACGGCGCAGCAGATGGCAGCTTTGCCAGCGACTGTCATCCCGGTTCCGTCCTGCTTACGCGGCGCCATCTCAACGTCCCAGCGCGCGTCCAACTTCCCAGTCGATCCCACGGCTGAACGCCAGCGCCCGCGCGACGCCGCGGCTCTGCTGCATGTCCGCACCGATGCCGAGCTGCTCCGCGCGCTGGGCGACAAGAGATTCCAGCTGCGGATCGCGCTCCAGGCTCTTGGCCAGGTCGCGCATCCGGCCGTGGACGGCGCGCAGGCCGCCGCGCCCGCTGGCTTGGTAGGCGCGCTCGCCCTCGGCTTCGAGCTTCTTCCACTCTGCGACGAAGCGGTCGGCGCGGAGGTTGGGGGTATCTCGCATCTCGCCTTCGAGCTGCATGGCGCGGATGGCGCGCTGGGTTCTCCCTGACGCGGCCTCATGGGCGAGCGGCGGATCGGCCTTGTAGGCCCGCTCCAGATCGCGGGCGGCGTTGGGATCGTCGCGGTCGAGGTCTCGGCGGGTTCGCTTGAGAGCTTCGGTGTTGTCGGGCAGCGGCGGCAGCTGGTCGTCGCGCCTCTTGAAGATGGCGGAGACGGCGCGGGCATGCCGCTTCACCTTCTCGACGAACTCCTTCCAGCGCTCCTCCATGGAGCGAGGCTCGATGCCGCGCCGCTCGGCGAAGGCGTCAACGTAGTCCGAGGCCATGTCCTTGGCCCGGTCGCGTGAGAGGGTCCGAACGAGCTGATCTTGGCCTTGGAAGTCGTCGCGGCCGTAGTGCAGATCGACACCGTCGCGATGACGCGAGAGGCCGACATAGGCGGCGTGACGGTCCATGCCGGGCGTGGCCAGCACATGCGCCCGGTCCACGGTCACACCCTGCGTTTTGTGGAAGGTGGCGGCGTAGCCGTGATCCAACTGGTTGTAGTCCTTGAGGTCGAAGGAGACGTGGCGGCCGTCGTCGAGTTTGACGGCCATGCGCTTGGGGCTGACCTGCTCCACCGTCCCCAGCGTGCCGTTCTTCACCCCGAGGCCGCGCTCGTTGCGCAGGAACATGATCCGGTCGCCTGACGCGAACACACGCTCGCCGCGCTCGACGGTGAGCGTGACGTCGTCACCCAGCTCGCCCGCGGTCCGCAGCCGCTCGCGCGCGAGGTCGTTGAGGTCGCGCACCTCGGTGTTGGTGTGGGTGAGGATGACCCGGCTCTTGTCGGGCTCGGCCTGGCGCTGCCGATCCCAGCCGTCGACCAGGTCGCTTCGGGCCTGGTCGCGCGTCTCGGCGGCATGAACCATGCCCCGGCCGCCGTAAGCCGCGATGGCCTCGCCCGTGCGCCCGGTGGCGAGCTGCCGGGTGGCGTCGCGCTGCCAGTCCTCGCGCTGGCGCCGGATCTCGGTGATCTCCGTCGCGCCGTGGCGCTCGGCGATGGAGCGGAAGGCGGCGCCCGCCTCGATGGCCTGCAATTGCTCGGGATCGCCGACCAGCACCACCTTGGCCTCTGCCTTGCGCGCGGCGGAAAGGATGCGCTCCATCTGGCGCGAGCCGATCATGCCGGCCTCGTCGATCACCAGCACGTCGCGGCCGGTGAGAAGCTCCCGGCCCTGCTCCCATTGCCGCTCCAGGCTGGCGAGGGTGCGCGACTGGATGCCGGAGCCGCCCTCGAGATTCTCGGCGGCGATGCCGGACAGGGCCGCGCCCCGGACGGTGAAGCCCTCCCCCTCCCAGGCTTCTCTGGCGACGCCCAGCATGGCCGACTTGCCGCTGCCGGCGTAGCCGATCACGCACGACAATCCTTCCTTCCCGGTCACATGCTCGAAGGCGTCTCGCTGCCCGCCGGACAGGACGAGTCCTTGGCGCTCGGTGGAGCCGAGCGCGGCATCGCGATGGGCCGAAGAGACGTCGTGACTGGCTGAACCTGCGAGCCTGTCGACCGCCTTCTCCAGCGTGACCTCGACGCGGATCATGTGGCGGCTGGTGAAGCGCTCCTCGCCGCGTCCGTCCCTGCCGACGCTGTAGATCTCCGGCGAGGCGCGCACAGCGCCGATCGCCCGATCGAACTGGTCCTTGCCCTCGGAGTGGCGGTGCACGAACATCGCGAGATCACGGTTGGTGAAGGTCGCCTGGTTCCGGGTGATCGCGTCCAAGGCGATCCTCGGATCGGCGATGATCTGCTCGCCGTTCTCCCGCGCGATGCGCAGGTGATCCTCGGCCCGTTCGCAGTCCTCCCCGCGCTCCAGTCGCCGTACACCGGCCGCGCCGATCTTGTGCTGCGGCTCGAGGTCGATGCCTTGCGCCGCGAAGCCGCGGTGATCGACCCGCGCCTCGATGTCCAAGGATGCGAGACGTTCGTTGACGTGATCAGCCCAGTGCTCGCGCCAGTCCTTTAGCAGGTCGGTGCGGTTCCACTCCCGCACCTTCTTGCCGAACCCTTGCTCATCCACCTCGCGCATCGAGAGCATGACGTGGGCGTGCGGTTTGGGCATGCCGTCCGACCCGACATCCCAGTGCACGTTGAGGTCGGCGACCATGCCCTGATCGACGAACTCGCGTCGCACGAAGCCGCGGGCCAGCTCAATCCCTTGAGCCGGATTCATCTCGCGGGGGATGGCGAACTCCACCTCGCGGGCGAGCTGGGCATCCTTGCGCACTTCGCCAGCTTCGACGGTGTTCCACAGTGTGGCGCGATCGCCAAGTTCCTCCACCGCGCCGTCCGGAAGCAACACCTCGGAATGCACGACGCCGGCCTTGTGCGAGAAGTCGTGGTCGCGGCCCAGGCGTTCGTCATGCAGCCGCGAGGCGGAGCGATAGGCGGCGGAGGCTACCGCGCTCGATCCTGACGCCCGCGAGATCACCTTGGCCGAGAAGTGGTAGATCGCCATGATGGCCATCGACCTACTCCCAACCAAGCGACGTCGGCACGACGTATAAGCGCGCCCTCACAAGAAACATTCTTGCTCGGGACCAACCCGTCTCAGGTCGTTCCGCCGACTCTGAAGCTTTCGCGGAGGCTCGGAACTACACTGGCGACCAGCAGACCCGGGAGCAACCGCCATGCGCAAACCGCGCGACATCAACGCTGAACTGGCGACGCTGATCGACAAGACCAAGACCCTGAAAGAGAAGAAGACCCGGTACCTGGGCGAACTGGTCGCCGCCACCGGAGCCGACGCCCTCGACATCGAGACACTGGCCGGCGGACTCCTGGCGTTGGTCGAAGCCGCCGACCCGAACCGAAAGGAGAGCTGGCGCCAACGCGGCCAGGCCTTCTTTCAGCGACGGACGAGAGACGCTGCGAAGCAAGCTGCTGGCGGCGATGCAGGCTCACCATTGGGCGATAGCGGCGTCGCGGAGGCTTGAGCGAGACCGCGCGAGGATCGACACGCGAGCCTGGGTCGTGAACCGGCGAGAACGAACGCGTCAGCTGATCGAACTCGGCGGTCTTGTCGTGACAGCCGGCCTGGTCGAACTTACCATGATGATCGCGCCGTGGTTTACGGCGGCTTGCTCGCCATCGCCGACAATCACCGTGTCCGTGGAAGTAAGTTCGGCGACGGTCATCGACCGGTACGGCGGCGATGAAACCAGGCCTCGCGCTTCTTTTTCTGCGCGGCGCTTCGCTCTCCTGCCGCGCGACCTTGGCGCCGCCGCCGGCTCCATCGATGTGAACCCAAGCGTCATTTCACACCGGGGTAGTCCTATGCCCGAACCCGACCGCATTCTGCGAATTCGCACTGTCCTCGGCCGTACCGGCCTCAGCCGGTCTACGCTCTACCGGAAGATCAAGGATGGCACATTCCCACGTCAGGTGAAGCTTGGCGAACATAGCTCCGGCTGGCGTGAATCGACGATTGACGCTTAGGTGGCGGACCCAGAGGTTTTCGGTCGAACCAGCACCCTTCGGTGCTGAGCAGCTTGCCCCGGGCCACCGCCGGTTATGACTCTTAGCAGACCTTGAGAACGTCTACTTGTGGTGATGCCCCGCGCTGTCAGACCACGAGGTCCCTAAAGCAACATTTGTCGGCGGGTCTCCTCGAAATTTGACTTCGGCTCTTCCGGCGCCAAGGCTACGGTGAGTGTTATGGCCGATGACCGACAGAGCGATGTCGAAGCTCAGGTTCTCCTCGCCGACATCCGCATGGACGGCGTGGGCTTTTCCTTATCGTCGCTGCCGGCTCGTTTCTGCGTGGGCGGGCTCAGTGGACCTGTTTCGCTTTGCTATCTGGTGCGCGGGGAAGCCATCTGGCTGGAGGTGGACACCGCGCCGCGCAGGGTGGTTCGGCTAGAGCCGGGGACGGTCGTTGGCCTGTCAGGCGTGGTGCCGCATTGGTTCAAGTCCGGCGTCGAGCTATCAATTCGAAACGCCCGACCGCTCAGCTGCCAAGCCCTCGGAGCCGACACCGGGTGCGATCAAAACGTCCGGCTTCTGATCGGCCACGCACCACTCGAAACACTGGCCTTCACCAACACGGTGACTGGCGCCGTGATCGTGCCGCCCGATGGCAGCCGCGCCGCCCGGCGGATCCAGCGAGCCATCGAGAGTGTCGAAGACGAACTCCGCGACCCGGATCCCGCCGGCGGCTCCGCCGTCGTTGTGCGGCGGTTGTCGGAGACAATTTTGATCAACATCGTTCGGCACGTTGTGTCGACGGTCGCCGAACAGGGATTGACGCTGGGCGCTCTTGGCGATCCCCGAGTCATGCGCGCTGTCGCGGCCGTTGCGCGCGCGCCGCTGCAGCCTTGGACCGTGGAGGCGATGGCGGAAGTCGCCGGGATGTCGCGGACCGCGTTCGCTCGCCAGTTTCGACATCTGATGACCGATACGCCGCTCAACATGGTCGCACGTCTTCGACTCCGGATCGCGGTCGAAATCCTCGACCGTGGTTCGGCCAAACTGGACGAGGCGGCGGAGGCTGCGGGGTATGGATCGGCCGCCGCCTTCATCCGGGCATTTCGTCGGGTCTATGGAACGACGCCCGCCCAATGGCGCACACCATCGGGACGATCGATCAATCAAAGCGAACGGGCAGCCGCTTCGGAGCTGACACCGCCCATGATAGCTAGTTCCTCAAGCGAGCCATAAGGCCGCGTAGGGAGAACGCCGATGTCTCTACGGACAGACGGCCGCGCCACGAGCGCCGCCGATAACCTCAGCGCCCTGTTCAATGAGCGCGCCGGGACGATCAGCCCCGCGATCTATGCCGATCCCGGCCTGTACGAACTTGAGCTGGAACGGGTCTTTGCCCGGTCCTGGCTCGTCGTCGCTCACGAAAGTCACCTGCCCGAGCCCGGCGATTTCCTGTCCAGCTACATGGCGGAAGACCCGGTCATCGTGATCCGCCAGAAGGACGGCTCGGTTCGGGTCATGCTCAATCAATGCCGCCATCGCGGCATGAAGCTGTGCCGGGCCGACAAGGGCAAGGCCCGAGGCTTCATCTGCTCCTATCACGGTTGGGCCTACGACACCGCCGGCAGGCTGGTGAATGTGCCGTTGGAAGAGAAATCGTTTCGCGACATCGACAAGAGCCAGTGGGGTGTCCGGCAGGCCAGGGTTGAAACATACAAGGGCCTGATCTTCGCGACCTGGAACGAAGAGGCGCCGCCGCTCGCGGAATATCTGGGTGATACGGCCCTCTACCTCGACGCGGTGCTCGACCGCTCCGAAGGCGGGACCGAGGCCATCGGCGGCATCGCCAAATGGACGATCCCCTGCAACTGGAAGTTCGCCGCCGAACAGTTCTGCAGCGACATGTATCACGGCATCTTCTCGCACTCCTCGCCGCAGATGGCCGCGCATACCGGCGACGGCCCCCGGCCCGACCCGACCCTGCTTCCCGGCCGGCAACACCGCTCCGAGCAAGGCCACGGCACCGGCTTCTTCGTGACGGACACCCAGTGGCTCTTCCGCATCGCCCAGAGCGCAGAGATGGTGCCGGGCTTCGATCCGCGCGGCACCATCGAGCGCATCACACGGCACAGCGGCCGCGAGCGCGCCAACGTGTCGGCGCAGCACATCACCATCTTCCCCAATTTTTCGATCTTCGCCGGGGTCGACACCGCCCGCATCTGGCATCCGCGCGGCCCGGACGCGATCGAAGTCTGGGCGTTTGGCCTCGTGGACAAGGCGGCGAGTCCCGAAGAGAAGGAACAGGCGCGCATCTCCACCTTGCGGACCTTCAGTCCGGCGGGAACCTGGGAGCAGGACGACGGCGAGAACTGGGTCGAGGTGCAGCGCGTGTTACGCGGCCGCGAAGCGCGCAAGACCGTGCTCAACATCCAGATGGGCAAGAACGAAGCCCGCAATGTCGACCCCGACTATCCGAACACCATCAACAACGCCTATTCCGAGGAAGCCGCGCGCGGCTTCTACGGCCATTGGCAACGCCTGATGATGGACGTCGATGGATCGCTCAGCCGCAAGGTCCAGGCCCATGCCGCGGAGTAGGACCGCAACGGAGATGCTGCTCGCCGCGCGCGCCGTGGGCCGCGACCTACAGCAGGAGATCGAACAGTTCCTGTTCTACGAAGCGTCGGTTCTGGACCACCGGCAATACGAGGAATGGCTGGGACTTCTGGGCGACGACATCCGCTATTTCATGCCGATCCGCAGCACGCTCGCCAATCGCGATCGGGCGAAGGAGTTCAGCGGGCAGCACGACATCGCCTATTACGACGACAGCATGTCATCGCTCGCACTGCGCGTCCGCAAATACCGCACAAGCTCCGCCTGGGCCGAGGAGCCGTTTTCCCGCACCCGCCACTTCGTGACCAATGTCCGCGTGGCGCCGACGGAAACCGAAGGCCACTTCGAGGTCGTGTCGGCCTTCCTGGTCTATCGCAATCGCGCCGAGCAGCAGAACGACACCTTCGCCGGGGAGCGCATCGACGGATTGAGGCGCGTCGACACCGCGGCCGGCTTCGAACTCTTCAGCCGAACCATCCTGATCGACCAGTCCATGCTGCTGGCCAACAACATCAGCTTCTTTTTCTGATGGCTGGCCGACTCCAGGATCAGGCGATTCTCGTTTCCGGCGGAGCCTCGGGGCTTGGACGCGCGATCGTCGACCGGTTCGTCGAGGAGGGCGCGCGGGTCGCAGTGCTCGATCGCTCGGTCGAGCGGCTCGAAGCCCTGATCCGCGATCATGGCGACGCGGTGGTGAGCCATGTGGGCGATGTCCGGTCGCTCGCCGACAACAACGCTGCGGTCGCCCGCTGCTGCAAAGCGTTCGGCAAGCTCGACTGCGCCGTCGGCAACGCGGGTCTGTGGGACTATTCGACCGCGCTGGTGGATCTGCCGGAGGATCGCATCGACGCTGCCTTCGACGAGATTTTCCAGGTCAACGTCAAGGGCTACCTGCTCCTCGCCAAGGCCGCCGCGCCCGCCCTCGTTCGGTCCGAGGGAACCCTGATCTTCACCATCTCCAACGCGGGTTTCTATCCGAGTGGCGGCGGCCCGCTTTATACGGCGACGAAGCACGCTGCTGTGGGGCTGGTGCGACAGCTGGCCTACGAGCTCGCGCCCTCGGTGCGCGTCAACGGCGTCGCCCCCGGCGGCATCAACACCGACCTACGCGGGCTTGCGGCGCTCGACATGGCGGAACGGTCGGTCTTCAGCCTCAAACTGGATGAGTCCGCGCATCTCTATGTGCCCATTGGTCGCCTACCAACGCCCCAGGAATACGCCGGCGCCTACGTCATGTTCGCCTCCCGCACCGACGGCGCGCCGGCGACGGGCGCCGTGCTGAACTACGACGGTGGCCTGGGCGTGCGGGGGTTCGGTCAAACGTCCGGCGGCGCACGCCTCAAAGCGCGGTTCGCGACGACAGAGTCCACCGCAACATGACCGTCAGCAACCTGGGCTATATCGGCTTCAAGGTCTCCAAGCCTGCCGCCTGGTCGGGCTTTTGCACCGATGTGCTCGGCCTGATGCCCGTCCCGGGCGCGGGTGAAATTCTGCGCTATCGAGCAGACGCGCAAAGCTGGCGGATCGCCATCGAGCAAGGAGCCGAGGACGACATCGCCTATGTCGGCTTCGAGGTTCCCGGCGCGGACGACCTGCGGGCCTTCGCCGAAAAGCTCCAACACGCCGGCGTCTCCCCAGAGCACGGCGATCCGGCGTTACTCGGCGAACGCGGCGTGACGGGACTGATCTCCTGCCTCGATCCTCAAGGGTTGCGAGTGGAGATCTACTACGGCCCCACGGAGGTTCATGAACGGCCCTTCGCTTCGCCCGCAGGTGTCAGCGGTTTCGTGACCGGAGACGGCGGCATTGGCCACGTCGTTCTGGGGGCGGCCGACATCGCCGCATGTCGCGCCTTCTACCAGGATTTGCTTGGCTTCCGCCTGTCGGACACCATCCGCATGCGCACCGCCGGCGGCCCGCTCGACCTCGAGTTCTTCCATTGCAATCCGCGTCACCACACCCTGGCGCTCGTCCCGGCGCCGACGCCCAAGAGGCTGCTCCACTTCATGCTCCAGGTGAACACGCTGGACGAGGTCGGCTTCGCGCAAGAGCGCATGGAGGCGGCGGGCGTGCCGATCACCGCGACCCTCGGGCGGCACACCAACGACCACATGGTCTCATTCTACGCACGGACGCCCTCGGGGTTCGAGGTCGAATACGGCTTCGGCGCCCGTGAAGTCGATGAGGCGACATGGCGGGTGACCCGGCACGACTCGACCAGCACCTGGGGCCACAAGCGCCGAGCGGCGCACTAGGGAGCTTAGGCGGATGAACCAAGTCATGACGAGCGCGGCGCGCGCGACCACACAAGACGTCGCCGAGCGCCTGTTTGCAGCGCGAGCAGCGGGCAAGCCGATTCCATCCGTGCGGACGCAACTACCCTCGCACGATGTGGACGAGGCCTACGCGGTCCAGATGATCAACGTCGTCCGTCTCCAGGAGCAGGGAAAACGCAGGGTCGGCCGCAAGATCGGGCTCACATCGCTAGCCGTGCAGAAGCAGCTCGGCGTGGACCAGCCGGACTTCGGGGTATTGTTCGCCCACATGGATTTCGGACGCGCACCGATCTCGGTTTCCAAACTGATCTCTCCGCGCATCGAGGCGGAGTTCGCCTTCCAGATCGGGCGTGACATCGACCGCCAGGGTCTCTCGCGCGACGAACTTTCTGGCTACGTCGAGGCCGTCGCCGCCGCGGCCGAGATCGTCGATAGCGCCATCGCCGATTGGGACATCAACATCGTCGATACGGTCGCCGATAACGCCTCATGCGGCGGCTTCGTCCTGGGCTCATGGCAGGTCTATCGACGAGGACTCGATCTTCCCGCGCGCAACATGCGCCTGACCCGTAACGGTGAAGCGATCTCCACGGGCGCGGGGGCCGCCACCCTCGGCGATCCCCTCAACGCTCTTGCCTGGCTGGCCGACGTCTCCGCCGCGCGGGGTGACCCATTGCGCGAGGGTGAGGTCGTCTTGGCCGGCGCCCTTGGACCTATGAAGCCGCTCGTCCCCGGCGATTACGCCGTCGAGATCGACGGGTTTCCACTGTTGTTCATGAGGGCCGTCGCATGAAGACCAAGGTTGCCATCATCGGTTCGGGCAATATCGGCGCCGACCTGATGATCAAGGTCATGCGCCTGTCGAACGTGCTGGAGATGGGCGCCTTCGTCGGAATCGACCCGGAGTCCGACGGTCTCAAGCGCGCCGCCGAGTTGGGCGTGCCGATCACCGCCGGCGGCATCGACGGCCTGTTCACCATGCCCGAGTTCAAGGATATCGCGATCGTATTCGACGCGACCTCGGCCGGCGCCCACAAGAAACACGACGCCATCCTGCAGGCCCACGGCAAGCGGGTGATCGACCTCACACCGGCGGCGATCGGCCCCTACACGATCCCGGCGATCAACGGTGACGCCAACCTGGATGCGCCCAACGTAAACATGGTCACCTGCGGCGGCCAGGCGACCATTCCCATCGTCGGCGCCATCAACCGCGTCAGCCCGGTCCGCTATGGCGAAATCGTCGCCTCGATCGCGTCGAAGTCGGCCGGCCCCGGCACCCGCGCTAACATCGACGAGTTCACCGAGACCACATCCCTCGCGATCGAGAAGGTTGGTGGCGCCTCGCGGGGCAAGGCGATCATCGTGCTCAACCCGGCCGAACCGCCCCTGATGATGCGCGACACCGTCTACTGCCTGTGCGACTAGGCCGCGGACGATGACCGGGACGAGATCGAGGCCTCGGTCGAAGCCATGGTGGCGGAGGTCCAGTCCTATGTGCCGGGCTATCGCCTGAAGCAAAAAGTGCAGTTCGAGCGCATCGGCGACAACTCGCGGCTGAAAATCCCCGAGATGCGCGAGAGCTTCGCGGGCTTGAAGGTCACGGTCTTCCTCGAGGTCGAAGGCGCCGCCCACTACCTCCCGGCCTACGCCGGCAATCTCGATATCATGACCAGCGCGGCTTTGCGCACGGCCGAGAAGATCGCCCTTCGCCAGCCAGCCAAGGTGGCCGCGTGATGCTCGATCCGAAACAAACCAAGCTCTACATCCAGGACGTCACCTTGCGCGATGGCATGCACGCCATCCGTCACCAATATGGCCTCGACCACGTCAAGGCGATCGCAAGGACCCTGGACGCAGCCAAGGTCGACGCCATCGAGGTCGCCCACGGCGACGGCCTGTCCGGCTCCTCATTCAACTACGGCTTCGGAGCCCATACCGACTGGGACTGGATCGCGGCTGTCGCCGAGGTGCTGGAGCACAGCGTCCTGACCACCCTGCTCCTGCCGGGTATCGGCACGGTTCACGATCTCAAACACGCCTACGACTTATACCAAACGCCCGTGACGGTGACTCGGCGGGGATTCCTTTGATCGGCGAACAGTGATTCATCCTCCTGATTGCGGAGGAGGTTTCGATGGCGGCGATCCGGTTGCGTTCGGACTATGATGCGGTGAGCGTTCGCGCCTTGGCGCGGCGAGCCGAGGACGCCGACCAGGCGCGTCGCCTGCTGGCGATCGCCGCGGTCTATGAGGGGATGAGCCGCGAGGACGCGGCTCGGCTGGCGGGCATGGACCGCCAGACGCTGCGGGACTGGGTTCATCGGTTCAACGACGGGGGGCCGGAGGGTCTGGTGAACCGCGCCGCGCCGGGCAACCCCCGTCGGCTGACGCAGGAACAGGAGGCCGAGCTGGATGCCCTCGTCGAGGGTGGTCCGGCGTCGGCCGGGCTCGGCCACCTGGCGCGGTGGCGCTGCCTCGACCTCAAGGCGCTGATCGAGGAGCGCTGGGGCGTTGTCTACCACGAACGCACGGTCGGCAAGCTGCTGGACCGGCTGAACTTCTCTCACATCACCACCCGTCCCAGGCACTACCGCCAGGACCCGGACGCCCTGGAGAGTTTTAAAAAAACTTCCCGTCGACGATCGCGGCGATCGAAGCGGCGCAGCCTGCCGGCACACCCCTAGAGATCTGGTTCCAGGACGAGATGCGGGTCGGCCAGAAGACCCAACGAACCCGCGTCTGGGCCAGACGAGGGACGCGGCCCCGGCAGGTCACCGATCTTCGAACCGGCTGCGCCTATCTGTTCGGCGCCATCTGTCCCCAGCGACGGACCGGCGCGGCCGTCGTCATGCAGCGCGCCGACACCCAAGGCATGCAACACCACCTCGACGAGATCAGCGTCACCGTTGCCCCCGGCGCCCACGCCGTCTTGGTGCTCGATCAGGCCGGTTGGCACACCACCGCCAAGCTCCGCATCCCCGCCAACCTCACCCTCCTGCCGCTCCCCGCCAGATCGCCGGAACTCAACCCCGCCGAGAACGTCTGGGAATATCTGCGCCAGAGATGGCTCTCCAACCACATCTTCGATGATTACGACCACATCCTCGACGCCGTCTGCGACGCCTGGAACCGCCTCCTCACCGAACCCGACCGCATCGCGTCCATCGGATCACGGCCATGGGCCTTCTGTGGTCACGCTTAAGGGCGGTTCGTATTAGGCGTGCGCTCGGTCCGCATCGCTACACATTGTACCGAGGCGGACGTCTCGCGTCAGCACATCGAGTCGGCGCGGAACCTGGGAATGGATGTGTCCGGCTTCCTGATGATGAGCCACATGAGTCCCCCCGAGGCGCTCGCACGGCAGGCCGCGCTGATGGAGAGCTACGGCGCCCATTGCGTCTATGTGACCGACTCCGGCGGCGCCATGACCATGGACGACGTGGCCGCCCGGCTGCAGGCCTACGACCGCGTGCTGAAGCCCGAGACCCAGCGCGGCATCCACGCCCACCACAACCTATCGCTGGGCGTGGCCAACTCCATCGCCGCCGTCCAGAACGGCGCTGTCCGCGTCGATGCCAGCCTCGCGGGCATGGGCGCGGGCGCCGGCAACGCGCCGCTGGAGGTCTTCATCGCGGCGGCCGATGTCTATGGCTGGAAACACGGCACGGACCTGTTCGCCCTGATGGACGCCGCCGAGGATCTCGTGCGCCCGCTGCAGGATCGGCCGGTCCGCGTGGATCGCGAGACCCTGACCCTCGGCTACGCCGGAGTCTATTCCAGCTTCCTGCGCCACGCTGAGAACGCCGCCGAAGCGCACGGCCTGGATACCCGCGCCATCCTCGTCGAACTCGGTCGCCGCAAGATGGTGGGCGGCCAGGAAGACATGATCGTCGACGTCGCACTCGATCTGAAGGCCCGCGCGGCCGTCGCCTAAAAACCAAGACCTATCGGAGACTTCCATGGATATGCCCATCGCCGAGACTCACGCCGCCTGGACCGAGGAGTCCACGAGCCGCTTCGTCCAAACCGAGAAGTGGCGTCTGCATTACAACGAGGCCGGCCAGGGCCATCCTCTGATCATGCTGCACGGCATGGGGCCGGGCGCCACCGCCTGGAGCAACTTCCATCAGAACTTCCAGGATCTGGCCAAGCGCTATCGTGTCATCCTGCTGGACTTCCCGGGTTGGGGTAAGTCGGACGCCTTCGACAGTTCCACCATGTCGCGCACGGTCGCGAACGCCGAAGCGGTCAAGCTCCTGATGGACGCGCTCGGCATCGAAAAGGCCGCCCTCGTCGGCAATTCCATGGGCGGCGGCTGCGTGCTGCAGTTCATGGCGAGCTATCCCGACCGCATCTCCCACGCGGTGACCATGGGCGCGGGCTTGTTCGCCCTGCCCAACATCTTCACCCCGGGCGGTATGACCGAAGGCATCCGAACGCTGATGGACACCTACGCCAATCCCACGCCGGAGAACTTCCGGCGGCTAGTGCAGGTTATGGTGTTCGACGCTTCGTTCGTCACTGACGCGCTGACCAAGCAACGCTCCGAGGGCGCTCTGGCCAACCGGGACCACCTCACCAACGTGCTCAAATCGCCGATGGGTCGCGGCGGCGGTCCCTTCGCCGGCGTCGAGGAGGTCATGTCGAAGCTGGTCCAGAGCAAGACGCCGACGCTAATGATGCACGGCCGGGACGACCGGGTAGTGCCGATGGAGGTCAGTCTGCGCACCTCGGCGTTGATCCCAAATTCGCGAGTGATGATCCTCAACCGGTGCGGTCACTGGGCCCAGGTCGAGCATGCCGCGGAGTTCAACGCGACCTTGTCGGGCTTTCTGGAAATGACTGCTCCGAAGGAGGGCAAGACCACGGGCTTTGGCAGTTGATCGGCCGGGCTTAGTCGGAGCCGTTCCACGTGCGGCTTGCCAAACCCTGCCTGGACACCGGCCTCGCGACCAACGACCTGGAGGGCATGCTTGCGTTTTGGCAGGCCGTGCCCAGCGTGACCTTCGATCACGCCCTGAAAATGCGCCGGGGTGTCGTGCAACATCGGCATGACGTCTTCGGCAGCGTCCTGAAGATCAATCATCACGAAGCGCCCCTGCCGGTCACTCCGCCGGCCGGATATCGCGAACTGCTGATCGCCTCGGACGGCTTGAACGCCGTCAGGGAAATGGCCGATCCCGACGGTAATCGGGTCACCCTGGTCCCGATCGGCCATGACGGCGTGACACAGATTGGCGTGCGGATCGTCGTTCACAACGTCTCCGCGCACCGCCGTTTCTATGCCGTCGCCCTGGGTTTGCCGGAGGAGCGACCAGGCGTATTTCGTGTCGGCCGAAGCCTGATCCTGCTCGAAGCGGATCCATCCGCTTCAGACAATAGCGAGATGCAAGGCGCGGGCTGGCGCTACATCACCTTGCAGGTGTTTAAGGTCGACGACGAACACGCTGCGGTGCTTGCCAAAGGCGGACGTGAAGCCGTTGCCCCGGTCATCCTCGGCAGTACGGCGCGCATCTCAATGGTCTGCGATCTGGATGGCAATTGGATCGAACTTTCACAACGAGCATCGATTGTCGGGAGCATCGTCTAACGTAATTCAATGGTTGGCCTCCCGAACGTCTGGATTCAGGCGGGTAGCGGATGTCCGCTCATGGCGCACAGCGGATGGGTAGCCTCCGGTCGCGCCTCGCTCCGCGCGGCGGAGTAAGCGTCACGGAACGGAGCCCAGCGTGTGATTGGGCTATCCGCCTTCGACCCAGATGAAATTGCCTCTTGAGTTCTCCAGGCGGTTCGGAAGAATTGCCTGATATTCTGCTGAGTTATACCAACCTTTCGCGGCCTCCATTGAAGGGAACTGAAGGACGACCTTCATCGGGTATTCGCTGGCGCTTCCCTCGACAACTTCTATTTGGCCGCCGCGCACCAGATATTTGCCTCCGTGTTTAGCGATTGTGTCAGACACGGCTGCTATGTACGGATCAAAACCGCCCGGGTTCATGATCTCGAGCTCGATTAGGGCGTAGGTGGTCAATCCCAGCTCCTGTAATTCCCGACCGCGGGGTTGCCTCCCTCGCGGCGTCGGTGTCAGTGGCTTGGCGTAAGCCCTATTGGGGCCATCGCCAATCCCCGAAGTCTCTTCACGAAGTGATTGGACGTCCTCGCGACTGCCGCCGCGCCTAACCTAGTCCCGCAGGCCCGCCGAGCCGATACTTCGGTGCTATTAGACCGGGCGATCTATTATCAGATGATCAGCAAATACATTTAATTCGGGGACGCGCGTACCACCTTCGCGTTGAATCCCGTCATAGGCGCCGCGCCGGTCACCGGACATCCGCCGCGCGCGTCGTTAATGTCCGGTTCGTTGCCTAGACGCAAGGTCCGCAGCTGGCGCGACCACGCGGACCTGATCAGATATTGCCTGCGGGCTCTACAGACGCGAGGAGGTAGCGACGGAAACCTCGCACAAATCGATTGCAGAGGCGGTCGCAAACGCGGGCGGCTCCAATGTGACCCGACTCGGGCTGAGACTCGACCAAGTCGTGATCCGGGTTTTGGACGACCTCAGGCGGTGCGTGGATGCTCGCGCCACGCAGGACCTGACCGTGGTCCTTACGCTCACGGCGCCCATCCGCAGGCCGAGTAAGCTGGTCGTTGCTCTGGAACGCGAAATCGCCGAGCTGCTTAAGAGCGACGCAGGTGGTCTCGAGCGAAGCGCCTTCCTTGACGGCAATCGAGTCGAGCTGCGGCTCGTCGAGCATGCGCCCGGACGCGGTCACAAGCTGGTCGGCCTGGTGCACAACTCCGATGTCGACCCAGCGCGGTTGCTGGCGCTCGCCGAACAGTGGCTGCGGTCAAGCGCCTGAACTCAGTCAGAGCGCTCCCGGCGAGCGGTGCCCCTCAAGAGGGGTGCGGGAGCGTCTGCTCTGCGGCTGCAGGCTAACTCCGGTGCTCGCGCCGAACCGTCGCTCAGTCCTATCGCATTAATCCAGCACTTCATCGATGAGGCGGTTCAACCGGCCGCGGTCGTTCCCCCGTTATCGGCGGCTCACTTGCGGGCGCGGAAGTTATTCAGCGCTGCCGCTGCTCGAATCAGCGCGATGAAAGCTATGGCGTCGACATCCTCGCTCTCGCGCAGGTCGATCGCCCGGCGCGTTCCGCCCGCGAACCCCGCGTTGAACAGGCCTGCCGGGTCGGGCAGAGCGGCCCCATGCGTGAAGGTCAGCTTGACATACCCCTTGTAGACCTCGCCCGTGCAGATGATGCCGGCGCACTCCCACACGGGCACGCCCGACGGGTTGGTCGGCTTGCGCCACTTCACCGTCTCTTTGATGGCGGGGTCCGCGGCGAGGATCAGCTGGCGCAGGCGCTGCAGGGCCGCCCCTCGCCAGTCCGCGAGGGCGGCGATCTTCAAGTCGATGAGCCCGCCGGCGTCTTCGAAGCATTCCTCGGTCATGCGCGCGCTCGCGCCGAGCCTTGGCGCCTGCCGACGTAGGGCAGGAAGAACATGATCAGGCCCGTGACGACCAGCAGCGCCAGTGGGGCCAGCGGCACATAGTAGACCCACGGGGCGGGCTGCACGCCCACACCCAGCGTAACAAAGATCGACGCAGACACTAGGGCGAAGACGATCGAGACCCAACGTGGGTCTCCCGGTTCCAACGGGTCCAGTTCATGGGGAGGCTCCTGCGAAAGGCGCGAAGGTCAGGCGGCTTGCGCGAGCATCTGCTCGAGCCGGCCGAGAAATTGGCGCCAGCCGGCAAGCGCGCCTCCGAAGGCCTGCTTCTGCTCTGGCCGGAAGCCCGTCTGCTCGACGCTGAGCCGTGCTCCGCCCACGCACGGCGCGAGCCGGAAGGTCACGACGCTACGCATGAAGAGTGCCGGATCAGGATGATCGAAGTTCCAGGTGTAGGAGAGTGTCCTGTTCGGCTCGACCTCTAGGACCTCGCAGTCCAGTACGCCGCCCCAGTCGCCCGTCAGGTTGAAGCAATGGCCGACGCTCGGTACGAAGTCGTTGCGCATCAACCATTCCTTGATGAGATGCGGCTGCGTGAGCGCGCGCCAGAGCTTTTCGGGCGAATGCGGGAACTCGCGCTCGACGACGACGGAGCGGGTCTCGGGGGCCGCCTCGGTCATTGGTCCATCCTCTTAAGTAGCTCTTCGGGGTCGTCAAAACGCGCTTCCCAGAAGCCCGTCATTCGACCCGTCCAGTCCAGGAGAGGCGAAAGCGCGCTGCGCTGGGCGCTGTAGTGCGTCTGCCGCCCCTCGGGTCGATTCCGCACCAGGCCGGCCTGCTTGAGCACGCCAAGGTGCTTGGAGACGGCGGGCTGTGAGACGCCGGCCTTGGCCACGAGTGCGCCCACCGTCTGCTCGCCCTCCTCACACAGCCGCTGAAAGATCGCCCGCCGCGTCGGGTCGCCGAGGGCTCGGAAGAGGCTGTCCGGCTGAAGCACATCCATAACCTTAGGGTGATGGCTTACTCATCAGGCTGCGGTTATATGAAGTCAAGCACTTTGATACTTGGTGGCGCGGAGTTCAGGCGCAGCCGGCGGATGCCGCAGCGCGTGTCTTCGCCGGGTAACCCCATAAATAGCCGGATCGAACAGCGCTCAGCCGCTCTTCCGCCCAGTGAAGGGCGAGTCTTCGGAAGAGGGCCAACGGCAGCTGTTGGCGCAAAATCGCATAAGCGGCTCGGCGTGAGACGATCGGCAATGGGCTATCACCCTTGCCGGAGTGCAACATGCCACAGCTCGATCCGGAAAAAAAGAGTACAGGGCCGCCATCAGGATAAATCGCTTCACTTCAATGATCTCATGGGGTTCCGACCCCACGGCGACCCACAGCTTAGCGCCTTTACCATTCGCGCCAAGGCTTAAGGATGGACTGCACCCCTTGGTGAGACAGTCAGCTAAGACACAGATTTTCGCTGAACCCGAGCCGGTCCTTCCATAAGCGCCTCGAAGGCCGCCGGCGAGCGGTAGCGCAGGGCCGAATGCAGCCGCCGCCGGTTGTAGACGTCCTCGATGAAGGCTTCGATGCACGCCTCGGCGTGAGCGAGGGTGCGGTAGGCGCTCCCGTCGATCTCCTCGCGCTTGAGGGTGCGCATGAAGCTCTCGGCCTGGGCGTTGTCCCACGGACAGCCCGGTCGGCTCATGCTGGGCTGTATGCCGGCGGCGGTCAGCCGCTCGATGTACGCCCCGCAGGCATACTGGACGCCGCGATCGGAGTGATGGATCAGCGCTCCGGGCTCGAACGCGCGGCCCGTCAAGGCCATGTCCAGAGCGCCCAGCGCCAGCTCGGCCCGCAGGTGATCGGCCGTGGCGTGGCCGACCACGCGCCGGCTCCAGGCGTCCACAACCACCGCCAGGTAGACGAAGGCTTCCTCCAGGCGAACATAGGTGATGTCCGCCACTCACAACTGGTTTGGACCGGTCGGCTGCAGAAGCCGCGCCAGATTGGGATAGATCTAGAAGCGGGGACGGGCTGTCGGTGGTCGGCGGGCGGAAGGTCCTGCCGCTCACGCAGAGCAGGTTGTCCGCACGGCGCAGACGCTGCGCCCGCTTGTGGTTCACCGCCCAGCCTTCGGCCCGCAGCAGCGCCGTGAGCGGTCGATAGCCGTAGAAGCGGTGCGCCAGCGACAGCCGCTGGATCCATCGTTTGCGATCGCGGCCTACGCGTCGCTGCAGTAGGCTGGACAGGCGACCGGATTCGTCGGCGGATCCGTCTGTCCTGATCGCTGGTTCACCTTTTGGACCAGAACCGTTTGGAAAGCGAAGACGCAATGCACGCCCTTCGGTTCAGCGGGCCCAACCACGCAGCCACGCCCAAGTTCGCGGCTTGGTGTCACGAGGCGCGCGTCGTGCATCGGACTCTGCCAAGCCGGTCCCCTCCTTCTTGGACGGAGGCAGCGGACCGTATGCGTTCGCTTGGAAGACCATCAAAGGTCCGTCGGGCGAATCAAGATCATCAGGCGCATGACGTATTCGGAGCTCGGCTCACGTCGGCGCGCGGCCATATTGCCTTAAGCACTAAGCGTGCTGTCGGCGTTATGAGGTCGGCTTCGGAGGAGGTAATATGCCGGCTTGGCAAGAGCGCTCGGAGGCATTCTGCCGGCCGCGCGAGCTACGTAGTCTGGCGCCAAGCGCCCCAACTCCGATTAGCATCAGAGCCCAGGTCGAAGGTTCAGGCACGCCGGAAGCCCCGCCACCGCCGCTGTTCCCGCCGCCGGTGGGCAAACTGCCGCCGCCCGTGATTAGCGGTATGGCGACGACTAGGCCGCCTCCTCCTCCAGCACCGCCGACACCTGAACCGGTTCCAGGGCTTCCGCGGACGCCAGATGAACCTCCGCCGGTGTTTGTCGATCCGCCTCCACCGGTCGATCCGCCGGCGCCAGAACCTGTTCCGGAACCTCCGCCACGGCCGCCGGAGCCGCCGCTCCCAACACCCCCACCACCTGATCCTGGCGGCAGGCCGTTGGAGTCTCCCGACCCCCCGCCCATGGAGCCGATGTCGCTGAGCCCGCTCGCCGGCAGGTCAAGGCCACTCGCCTCCGCGGGAGTTGCGTCCGGTGTCCCCGTGGTCGCCACCGCGTCGCCGGTGACTGCTTGATCGCCAGCCGCCGGCGCACGCCCGGACGGCAGCATGTAGATCTCCGCGACGTTGTCGTTATTGAGATCGGCGAGCGGAACGATCACCGCCCCAGGTGGACACTCACGCAGTCGAACGTGGTGTCTGACGACGCGCGGCTTTGTCGCCACCTTGGTGACAATAGGCGTGAGCGGTTCCGGATAATGATGATGCCGCACCACATGGTGCGCACGCGGAACGAAATGCCCCGAGGCATGCGGAATGCAGTCAACAGCCACGGCCTAACCCCGATTGAACTTTGAACTTGATCGACAGGCTGGCGGCTAGGCCAACGCCGCTTGGCGACGCGACCTACGCAAGGTGGCGCCGGCCGCGCCGAAGCCGATCAGCATCAAAGCCCAGGTCGCAGGCTCCGGAACCGCGCCGCCCGACTGCCCGACGAAGTTGGTATCGGCGATGAAGTCAGCGTGTCCCGTCTTCCCGATCGCGCCGGCCTGAAGGCTTGCCGCCGCCGCCTCAAGCGCGGGGTCATCAAAAGTCGTGTGCTGGCCCTCGGTATCCCAGATTGCCGCCGCGTACTCGGCCGCGACATCTCCGGTCGCGTGAGCGCCCTCGTCGATCAGTTGTGCAACGGAGCCAATCTGCGCCCCAGTCTCATACTGGCCGGCCACCTGGACAGATGTGGCGGGGGTGAAAGCCACCGGAACGAAGTTCTGCGTGGTTGTACCGACAGCTTGGTTGCGATCCGGCGTCACGCAGAAGTACGTCTTGCCGTCGATCACAAGCGGCGAGACGTAGACGTGCTCCCCGTTTACGTAGCCCGTGACGGTGTCGAGGATGCCAACGTTGGTCGCCGAGGCTGTGCTGCTCATGAACATGGCGAGGGTAGCAGCCGCCGCCGGCAAAGATAATTTTGCAAATTTCATAACAGTAGGCTCCAATTTGTCTGCTGAATGGCAGCATAATGTCTTCCTAAATGTTATGTTCCTTCGGAGATATAGTGTTATATGTAAATTTACAAGGATTTGCAAACTTTTGTCGAACGAATGAGCTCTAGATGTTGTATAGTAAATAAATGTAAACTGATGGGTGCCCAGCAATCATCTATGCGACGCCAATCTAAGTGGATCGACAGTCCGGGGGGCAATTGCCGATGCAAGCAGCCGCAACCGGCGTGGGCGCGGTCGGTTCATCGCGTCTGGGCACGATCAGGGTTAGGCGCTCGGCATTGTCGCGGCTGGCTTCGACGCGGACCGTGCGGGTCTCCACCGTCTGAGCGGTCGCCCGGTCGGCGCGTCGACGAACCGCGTCGTGCAACGCGCTCAGGGAGAGGTAGCGCTCGGCATCCGGTCGGCTGAACCTCTCGGAAGACATGCGGCCGAAACGGTGGCCGCGCGAGACGTCGACCTTAAAGCCTGGGGCGGCTGCGCGTAGCTCGAGAGTGTCTGATTCATGGGAGAGGCTCAATGTCGGGCGACCAGAGAGACTCTCTCTCTCTCTCCAAACCCGACACGGAAATTCCGCGTCCGCCTCTCGCTCTCAGCCGTCCGCGGGAATGACCCTGCCGTTCTCGGCAGCCCACGGGCTAGACTGCTCCGCGTGAGCGCTAGCAGGAGCGGAGAAAAAGATGAGGCCGCAGGGAGGCCGCGCCGGCGGCCGGAACGCGCCGCGAACGTCAGGCGGCGCTTGGCGCCCACTGGACCGGGCCCATAAGAGGGCGCATCGCGCGCGAGACCGACCACGACCGCCCGGCGATCTCAGACTTTAGTGTCGGCGAGCGGGAAAGGGGAGGTTTGTCGCCTGGCGAATGTAAGAGAGCGGGTAGCCGCCGATCATCTGATGATCGGCGACCCAGAAG
The DNA here is from genome assembly GCA_965277785.1 of Caulobacteraceae bacterium. GTDB lineage: Bacteria > Pseudomonadota > Alphaproteobacteria > Caulobacterales > Caulobacteraceae > Acaudatibacter. The sequence goes on along the minus strand of CBDIDP010000012.1, from coordinate 231,662 downwards.
CCCACTCAAACGCAAAGCCGTCGCCCGCCGTCAACCCTCGTGTCACGTATGGCCAACCCTCCCCTTGGCAGCGGGGGAGTGGCCTCTGGCCAACACAAGGGTGGGTCGGCAGAGAGACGCGCGCCAACGCCCGGGCTGACACTCCGAGGTCCGTTAAGGCTCCGCTATAGCTTCAGCGCTACGATCCAGTGGAGTCGTTCATGGAACATCTAAACGCCTTTATCGCGCAGGCTGCGGTCCTGCTTCTACCCGGGATCATCTGGGCTCGACTGGACGTGCGCTACGCCATCAAGGAAAATCCGTCCGAGATCGACTTCATCCTGCGCGCCTTCGTGTTCGGTCTGGCAAGCTATGCCGTCACCTTCGTAGTGTATGTGTCGTTTCACCAGCCCTTCGCCCTGATCGACGTCTCCCTGGCCGACAACAGGAACATCATCACGCGGAAGGTGGGCGGCGAAATCATCGTTGCGACCGGCATCGGTTTCGTACTCGCTATCCTATGGATCTACGCCTCGAACTGGAAACTCTTGAGCCGGTTCCTCCAGCTCATCAGAGCCACCAGGCGCTACGGCGACGAGGACGTGTGGGACTTCACGTTCAACTCGACGGCGACCTCGGTGCGGTTCGTGAACGTTCGCGACTTCGATAAAAAGATCGTCTATACGGGGTGGGTCAACGCCTTTTCGGAAACCGACAAGCTTCGTGAGCTGACACTCTTCGACGTGAAGGTGTACGACTTCAACGCGACCCTTCTCTACGAGGTCGCGCATATCTATATCGCTCGAAAGCCCGACGACATCCACGTCGAGTTTCCCCTAGCCTGACGGGTAGATGCATGACGGATCCCACGTTTGCCAATGACGGCTACTCGAACCGGGTTCAGCCCCTGGCGGAGGGGTATGTGCGGAAGGGGGGGATCAATCCTCCTCTCAGGCAGTCCCTTCGGCGCCCACCTCCGCCCGCGCCGATGCACGTTCCGGCTCCCGCGGAAGGGTCGAAGCCCAAGCAGTCTTAATCAATCGCGGTTCCCGCAGCGAATTCGAGTGTGAGAAGCTCTTCATAGCGGCGGCTCCGAATATGGCGCTGCAGTGAGCTACAACACGACGGCAATCGGGTGCTCGCAAGGTTCGGCCAGGGAACGCGCGGCTGTCGCTAGGGCGTCAACCTTCGTCGTCGGTTTCGCTCTTCAACGCGACCGAGGCCGGGCCGCCCAACGCCTCGTAGCGCCGCGACGCGAGCCAGCCTCGCGTTCGCAAAAACGCGCTACCACTCGATAGGCTCGTCGCCAAAGCGAGGCTCCGCTTCCTCTAAACGTCAGCGTTCGCGTGGTTTACAGGAATCGACGTGTCTCCACGCCGTCTGTCGCGCCGGACGCGGAAGCTAACAATCAGCATCTGGCGGAACGGCGGAGGGTATGACCCGTTAGGGGCGGGTCTCAAGCCTCTCGGAGTTCCAATGCCCCTGACTTTAATTCTGCGGTGGCTCTTCGGCTTTCTTGGTTTGATGGTTTTGGTTGTGGCCGCTCATCTCCTCTATTCCTGGTTTGACGGCCAGCTTGTGCGCGACGCCGAAGGCGGTGTGCGCGTCGCCCGTGGAGCGCCGTGGCGGTTGTGGACCGGCATCGCGCTGCTGGCCTGGTCGTTCCTGGGTCGATTCCCAACCTTGCTTCTGTTTCGCAAAGGGAAGGACGAGCCTCAGGTCCAACGCGGCGCGGGAAGGGTGATGGACGGGCCCGCCGGCTCGAAGATCTGGGTGGAGAGCCATGGTGCGGCGGGTGCGCCACTGATCGTGTTCACGCACGGTTGGGGCATGAACGCGACAATCTGGTGGTACGCCAAGAGGCAGTTGGTCGGACAGTACCGCCTGGTCCTGTGGGACCTGCCTGGACTGGGCCGCTCGAAGACGTTCTCCGATGGCAAGATCAGCCTCGAGCGCTACGCCGAGTGCCTGAAGACCGTGGTGACCCAAGCGGGTGACACGCCGGCGATCCTGGTGGGTCACAGTATCGGCGGCATGATCACCCAGACCTTGGCGCGAGACTATCCGGAATTCGTCCAAGCACGCGCCTCTGGATTGGTGCTCATTGACACCACCTACATCAATCCCCTTCGCACAATGATCTTGAGCGGGCTGTTCCAAGCAATCCGCATCCCGGTGATCCTGCCGCTGCTTCGGGCGCAGATTCTGCTGTCGCCGTTCGTATGGCTCATGAATTGGAAGAGCTACCTCGATGGGACCATGCTGATCATCACGCGGCTGACGGGCTTTGGGCCCTTCTCGACGCGTGGGCAGTTGAACGTGACCTCTCGTCTATCCGTCAAGGGCTCGCCCGCCGTCCAAGCCAAAGGCGATCTGGCGATGATCGGTTGGGACGCCACGGGCGCGCTAGCAGAAACGGCCGTACCCGTTCTCATCCTCAGCGGCGATAAGGGACATCATCACCTTACCGCGGGCGAGCAGTGAATTGGCTGCGCAGGCGGAGGCTGTCAGCCTGATATCCGTCGCAGGGTGCGGCCACATGGGCTTTTTCGAGCGTGCCGACATATACAATGACGCGATTTGGAGTTTCGCGCGCGACCTTGCTCCGTCGATCGGCCACCCTCAGCCAACACTCTCGGGCGCGGCTAACGCTGCTTGATCGCAGCCTATGCGTCGGTGTGAGGTGCGGGCTTGTAGCCGCGTTCAGCGAGAACGCCGAGATCGGATAATCATTCTCGCCGACTGGCGCTGGGCCGGACAAAATCTCGAACGTCGCCAATCGCGCGCCGCAGGCACATCGCAACCGAGTTTCGAACTCGGCCATGCGACGGCCGCCGAGCCGAAGGGTGATTACAATACCGAGAGTCGAACCCCTCACGGCGGCCGCGGACTCTACAATAAGTCCTGAGCGGTCTCGTCTGCCATCACGATTGGCTTACAGGCGAGCTCCTACGAGCGCACCCGGTCCCGCGCGACCTTCGCCAATGGCATCTTGAGCGCAAAGAAGTCAGGCTCGGAGGTAAATGGTGGGCGGCGTATCAAGCGCCCCCGGTGGCCGCGCCGTGAATCAGGTCACCTGACCTGAATGGCCGGTATGACTGCTCCATCTCGAGGAGCTTCTCCCGACACGGCCGCAGATCGTCGAACGCCGACTTTGGGCTGGTGATACCGATGTATTCGTCTTACCCGTTGGGAACATCCATTAAGAGCAATCCCGTTGCCTCTGTCACAGAGAGGCCGGCAAGGGTATGTTGCTGCTTTGTTCGAGACTCCTGCGGACGGTTGGGTTGCGCGACCGGTGCGGTTCACCGCCTTCGACATCGACGACATCAGCACGCGCCTGCCGAATCTGTTGTCCTGGCTTGAGGTGAGCACGCCGGATGTGGTCTGCCCGCAGGAGCTGAAGGCGGAGGATCGCGCCCTTCCTGTCGCCGAGATGGAAGGCGGCCGGCGACCCTGAGGCGGGTGAAGAGACCGATCGGCCAAGTCGCCAAAGGGTTCGCAGAAGGCGTTGACCTTCGGACTTGGGCTGAGACAAGTCCTCGCTACGGCGAAGCAGAAGCGCTGCCCGCGCCGATGAACCTATCCTAAGTCGGCTTGTCGGGGAGGGTTCAGGCTAGCTGGTGCAAGGGTCCCTCGTCAGCCTCAAACCTCGGAAAGGACAACGGCCATGACCTTGAAGTCTCTTCTTCTCCTCGCTTCCACAGCGGCCGCGCTTGGAGTTCCAGCGGTCGCCTTGGCCCAATCGTATGGCGACCAGGATCAACGGGAAAACGGCTACGATCGGCCGCAATCAGGTTATGATCGGCCGCGGTACGGCGATGAGCGTCAGCAATACGACAGGTATCACGATGGCGATTACTACCAGTCGAGCCGCGGCGGTTCCGGACCCTACCCACAGTTTCGTGGCATAGAGCAACATATCCACAGCGAGATCTACCGCGGCTTGCGCGAGGACATGATCGAGCGCGACGGAGCGCGCGACCTGCTGGGTCAGCTTCGCGACATTCAGGTGCAGGAATGGCGGGAGTATCGCGTTCACGGCTCCAACCTCCCTTACGAGGATCAGGCGCGGATCCGCGAACGTTTCAGCGAACTCGACCGCCTAGTCGACCAAAGTCGAAACGAACAGTAGCCTTGATCCAGGATGGTGAGGCGCCAGGGGCGGCGTCTCGCCGCGCCTGTGCGAGCCAGAACGCGCCGGGACGTTTCCAGACATCGGGCGGCGCGTCATCGGCGACCAGCGCAATCGGGTCATAGAAGCTGTCGTTGTCGCCAGGTCATTGCGATTCAATTTCAAGCCCGAACAGTTGCGGAGCCGCGTCCAGTTAGCGAAGGTGACCTCCGCAGGGGTGTAAAACAAGCGCGCTCCAAACTCCGCCTTATCACCGACGGGGACTGCGTATTCCGCCGAAAACCTGTTCCGTGCGAGGCTTATCGAGAGCTCCAAGATGTCGTTTGACCGCATACAGTCTCGCCCGCGCCGGCGCTCCACCAGATACCTGCGTTTGACGATCGACCTAGGTTGTCAGCTTACGCCCATGCCGATCGTCTTCATCATCAGGTGGGACAGTTCGACCTGACCCCGGGCGCCGGTCTTCTCCAGGATGCGCGACAGGTGGAAGCGCACGGTCGCGATGCCGATGCTCAGGCGCGCGGCCGCCTCGTTCGGCGACAGCCCTTCCAGCAGGCACGTGGCGACCTTGGCTTCGCTCGCGGTCAGGCTGAAGAGATCGTGCAGCCGTTGCTCCGGCACGGTCACACCCGCCTTGTGGTCGGTGATGCAGACCACCACCGCCGGACCGTCGATGATCGGCGAGGCGCGGTTCGCGGCCAGGGGCGCGACCATCACCGAAAGCTCGAGCCCGCCGTCTTCCCCGCTCACGGCCATGGAGCCGCCGGTTCGACCCTCGCCGTCCGGCAGCGCGGCCCGACCGATCAGTTCACGAAGGCGCCGCCCTTCGTCCGGCCGGGCCGCCATCACCCGTCGGTGGATCACCGACAGGCCTCCGGCCCTCGCGACGAGGCGTTCGGCGGCCCGGTTCAGGTGGCGCACGCTGCCGTTCCGGTCGAGCAGGATCAAGCCGTAGGGCGACCGGTTGATCACCTCGGCCAATCCTTCGCCAAGGCCGCGGAGCGTTCCGATCCGCTGGCCGAGCCGCAGCGCCCGCGCGAGATGGGGGTACACGACGGCGAAACGCCCTGTGTCCTCGTCCGTCCAGTCGCCTCGTTTCGGCGACCGAAGAACATTCACAACCACATTCTCTCCGTTGATCTCGCCCAATCTTGCGAATAGGTCGGCGTGCAGGTCGAAAGATCGGAAGAAGTCGTTGTAGAATTCGGTCTTGAGAAACTCTTCTTTCGGCACGCGATCAGCATCGCGAAAAATTGGCAACACGCGTTTGTAGATCCTTTCGCGGGCTAACGCCGACGGCGAATTGATTGGGTTTCGATATTGGTAGTGGCGGACGTACGGGTCGGTCATAGCAAGGTCGAAGCGCCCCATTATTTCTCCGCCCATCAGGGTGTGGGCGTCGATCTTGCGCAGGACGATCATGTCGCCGCCGAGATGGGCGCAAAGCCGGTCCAGCACGTCGAGCCATCCGGTCTCGTCCAGCGCGGCCTCGTAGACCGCGTCCAGAAAGTCGTCCCCAACCGCGAGCGCACCCATCGCCCCGCTCCCGCCACCCGGCCGCGAATTATAAAAACAAGTGGATTTTGGGCAAGCGCAATGCGCGGTCGATGAATATTCTGGCCCGGAACTCACCACGTATTTCGCAGTCCCCTTCATATGATGGGCGCGGAGCCCTGCTCCTTCCGCCAGGTGACCCGATCGGCAACAAGAGCCACACTCATGACTTCTAAATACTTCATTTTCGGTACGCTGGCCGCCGCCCTCATTGGCGCGGCAAGTGCTCACGCCACGACGATCGATTGGATGGCCGTGACCAGCTACGCCACCGCAAACGATGCCACCGGTTCCGCAGTGGGAACGGCGGGACCGATCACGTTCAGCTACGCCGGCGAGAACGAGTTCGTGGGCGATGGGTCGATTTATCTTCCGGCCTCGAGCTTCACGGGCGGCGCCGTGGACAACCCCCGACCAGCATAAACCGCTACATCGGCCTCTTCGGCGGGTGCCCGGTCACCGACACGTTGACCTTCGCTGCCCCGGTGACCAACCCGGTCATGGCGATCTTTTCGCTCGGCGACACGTCCACGCCCGCGTCGTTCGTGTTCACGAGCGGCGAACATTCACCCTGGTGGCGGGTGAAGCCGGCCCTTACTTTGGCGGGTCGATCACAGGCTCGGGAAACCCGGTAAATGGGCAGGAAGGTGACGGCGTCATTCAGTTCAACGGCGCGTTCTCGCAGATTAGCTGGACCAATCTGCCACAGGGAAACTTTTGTCTCTTCACCGTCGGCTTACCGGCCGGAGGGGGCGGCGCGGTTCCGGAGCCGGCCGCCGGGGCGATGATGCTGTGCGGCTTCGGTGGCATCGGTGCCTCGCCCGGCGCAGAGCAAACTGCGGCGAGACTTGCGCGTAACGGCGGACCCGGAGGCTCGACGAATGGTCGCGTTTCGGCTTACGGCGGTCAGCTCCGGGGGTGCTCTCCCACCCCTCGCAGCGCGTGCGCAGCGTGCTCAGCGCCCCATCGTTTGCGATCGCGGCCTACGCGTCGCTGCAGTAGGCTGGACAGGCGACCGGATTCGTCGGCGGATCCGTCTGTCCTGATCGCTGGTTCACCTTTTGGACCAGAACCGTTTGGAAAGCGAAGACGCAATGCACGCCCTTCGGTTCAGCGGGCCCAACCACGCAGCCACGCCCAAGTTCGCGGCTTGGTGTCACGAGGCGCGCGTCGTGCATCGGACTCTGCCAAGCCGGTCCCCTCCTTCTTGGACGGAGGCAGCGGACCGTATGCGTTCGCTTGGAAGACCATCAAAGGTCCGTCGGGCGAATCAAGATCATCAGGCCATGACGTATTCGGAGCTCGGCTCACGTCGGCGGCGGCCATATTGCCTTAAGCACTAAGCGTGCTGTCGGCGTTATGAGGTCGGCTTCGGAGGAGGTAATATGCCGGCTTGGCAAGAGCGCTCGGAGGCATTCTGCCGGCGCTTCGATCTTGGGGTTCCCGTGCTGCTCGCTCCCATGGCGGGCATAAGCGCGCCGGAGCTTTCCATGGCCGTGGCCCGTGCTGGCGGGCTTGGAGCCTGTGGCGCCCTACTGATGTCTGCGGAAGAGATCGCGGAGTGGGCGCGGACCGTCCGCGGAGCGAGCATCGGCGCGTTCCAGATCAACCTGTGGGTTCCCGATCCGGCTCCTCGGCGCGCGCCTGATGCGGAAGCCGATCTCCGAACCTTCCTGGCGCGGTTCGGCCCCGCCGTGGCTTCACACGCGGGAGATGCGACGCCGCCGGATTTTGACGATCAGTGTGCCGCGTTGCTGGCCTCGGGAGCCCCCATCCTTTCGTCGGTCATGGGGGTGTTCCCACCCGGCTTTGTGGACCGGATCAAGGCGCGCGGCTTGGCGTGGTTCGCGGCGGTCTCGACCGTCGCCGAAGCGCTTGAAGCCGCGAAGGCTGGGGCGGACGTGATCGTCGCGCAGGGCGCGGAAGCGGGCGGCCATCGCGCCGCCTTCGACGCAAACACAGCCGAGTCCCGCATGGTCGGGCTGCTGTCGCTGATCCCCGCGATCGTCGACGCCGTCGACCTTCCAGTCGTTGCCACAGGGGGTATCGCCGATGCCCGCACAATGGCGGCCGCCTTGCTCCTAGGAGCCAGCGCTGTGCAGATCGGAACAGGCTTCCTCCGCTGCCCCGAGGCCAAGATCCCGCCGGTGTGGGCGGATGCCATCGCCGCCGCTCGTCCCGAGGACACCATCGTCAGCCGGGTGTTCAGTGGTCGAGCTGGGCGCAGTCTCCTCACCGACTATGTGCGCGCGGCCGTCTCACCCGAAACTCCTTCGCCCGCTGCCTATCCTGTGCAGCGCGGACTCACATCGGGGATGCGATCGGATGCGGTGAAGTCCAACGACGTTCAGCGGATGCAGGCCTGGGCAGGTCAATCCGCCGCTCTCGCCCGTGCAGAGCCCGCCGCGGAATTCGCGCTCAGGCTCTGGTCGGAGACCCAGGAACTCCTTACAGAATAATCTCCGAGCGGGGTGAAGGTCAGCTATCCGCTCGGGCGGTGGAGTCCGCTCCTGGTAGTATCAGGCGTAGTGTCCGGCTGCGCGACAGCGAGGGCACTGTTCTTCGGCCGACGCGGCCGCGAAACCCATGGATCGAACTTGCGCCACGTCCAATCCGCCGATGGAAACTGTTAGCACTCCGGCTCTGGTTGGGCGCAATCGCCGATGCTGATCGGCGGACACACGCTCTGAGGATCTTGCGCGGCTATAATGCTGGATCGTGCCGCTGGGAGCGTTGGCTAGGCGTGTTTCGCCGCGAGGTTTACGGCGCTCTCGGCCAACTGGCTCGCTGCATCGTCGGCTTGATGGATTTCCGAGACGGCCTTGTGAAGTTTGGCTTCGTCGTCGCCAAGGCCAAGCGCCCTGGCGTAGGCCGCAGCGGCCCCAAACCCCGCAAGCCCGTAGTGTGACATGCGTTGATATTGCGAGATAATGATGACATCGCGCACGTCACCGTCGTCCAGCTTGCTATCCAGCGCGTGCTTCTTCGCTTCCTTGACCAAGCCCTCCATTCCCTTGCAGTGATCCTTGGCCGCCTTGCCGCCGTTGGCGTCGATGAGCGCCTTCAAGAACTCGGTATGCTTGCCAATGCCTGCGCTCGATCTGCCCAACATCGCCTTTAGCTTCGGGTTCGTCGCCTCATCGGTCAGGTTCGGCAGCAGATCCTGCATCTGGTCGTTGGCCGACCACAGATCGCGCAATTCCTCGACCTAGATTTCCTTGAGGTTTGATGGTGTGGACATGTTGTTCTCCGTTGTTGTCCACAGAGAAAGGGCAGCTTGCGCTGCGGTTCCAAACTGATCGACATTTGCGCTGGCGATTGGATGGAGACGACATTCGCGCGAACCAATCGAACCGCCGCTACCTGAACCCTTCGACAAAGCTGAAGGCCGGGGCGTGTTTTCTAGGCCCTTCCACCGCACGGACTGCTCGGCTGACCATGCCGAGATAACCCGGATCGCCAGATCAGGACTAAGCGGTACGTGCTCCAGCCGTATGCCCTTGTCGTTGCCCCAACGACTACAAGGCAGCCGCAATAAAACCGTAGCGGCTCGTCTCGGCGTTGCCGGGTGCGAAGTATATCGAGAGTTGGCGAGCACGGGGCCTGTCGCGCTCGGCGCGCGCGTATTGCAGCTAGCATCGGCCGGATCCAGATGCTCGCCCGTTACCTAGACTAGTGGCGATCGGTGGCATCGACGCCCAGCTACACATCTTGCTCCGGCCGACCGATCACTATCGTTGGTCTTACACCCACCCCGTTGCGCCGCCTGATCCGGCCAGAACTCCTCGTCGTAAGACCGCTCCGCAGAATAAGCGAGCGGTAGTGGCGCGGCGGGTGCGGCCCGCTAGGGCGCTTCTCGCCGTTGGAGCCTTTAGCCATTTGACACAGTTGGAAATATCGTGACCATCTGTCCCCCAATCACTCGCGAAACATTGACGATATAATCATCCCGAAGTTCCGCTTGTCTCCTTCGGCCCACCGAGGCCGCCGTTAAGTCGTCAGCGGCAAGCAAATATTCGGGTTCTATGTCCCGGTCGGAGGCCGGCCCGATATCCGGCAATGCAGCATCCGGTGGGTGGCAGCGCTTCAGCGACTAGAGTACGTAGTCAGGCATTCAACGATCATAGGCGCTCGCCTACTCTCGCGCGAGACTCGTCAAGCTAAACACCTAGCTTAAAGCCGATTGGTCGCTTCGTGCGCTCTGCCGCCGTCGCAACAGAGCGCGGCAAGGTTCCTGGGCGACTAGTCAAGACATCGGCTGCCCTAGACTCGATTAGGCAACTTTGCGCACCGATGGCTCCCGCGCCCATATTCGGCCGCGCTTGGCCGCCATGACGAACGCGCCTGCATCGCTCAGAGACACGACGCCGGAATCGGGCTTGACGCCCGCCTTAGTGATCCGGTCTGCATGCTCAGAAATTTTCCTTCTTCGTTGCAATGCCGTCGCGACCCAAACTACCCGCAGGACCAACTCCTTAATGGCCGCATCTGGAGTTTGTTTTACTTGGAAATTTTGGCGCACTCGATAGAGAGCATGGACCACCTCTGATCCGCACTAAAGTAATCATCCTACTCACAATTTCGCGAAATTGCGCCACAGGGTTGCGGGACACCGAGGTGTAGCGAGGATACGTCTCATCTCCAATAGTTGCGCATTGGTTCGCGCGTTCACTCACCGCCTCGTTCCAAGCTCTTTAGCGGGACTGGAACGGTCCCAGACCTTCATGCGGCCGTCCAAGCCGGCGCTCGCCAAGGTGTTCTCGCAACCTGAGATCGACGGCACGCAGGCTGTCGCCGATGACATCGCCTGATCGAAGTGGTCCCAAACCGCTCTGAAGCCCCCCGGCGGCTCGAACACCGTTCAAGACGCCCACGCCTCGCGACTGCCAACCGGCGGCATGGCGCACGGCGTCGGTCGGGTGGTTGTGGACATGATCTCGGCGGGGACCGGCGAACCCCTCATCCCCACTTCAGTGCGGAGATCGGCTTGGCGTCCGGTGAGATGATCGAGGCCCGTCGCGCTCAAGGCATCGGGCGGGTCAGCGATCTTGTCCCGCGCGCCATGCTCGACCCGACGCTAGCCCGCGCTCTGTTGCAGCGCTAACGGACAACGTCTTGAAGCTCAGCGCCGCGAGCATGCAGGGAAGGCCGCTGATCCGCGCGCTGAGTGGTCCGGCGGTGGCGGTGGGGGGCTCAGAATAAGCCCGGAGCGCCGTGGCGGCCGGACCCATCGCTCTCGGCTCCGCACTTGAAACCAGCAGCTTAGCGTCTCGCCAATCCGTTACTCACCGGTGCGATGATCTTGGCGTCCACCGGCACTCGACTGCTTGATCCGGCAGCCGTCGAGGTTGGCGGTCGAGGAGACATGCCATGGGAGCAGTGGCAGTGGTGTCTCAGCTATTACGATATTAGATTATCGAAGGCGGACACGCCTCGGTCGTTTCGCGCCGGCGGATGCGGGTCGCCGCGCCTAGCAACGCCGCCCCGACCATGAATATTGTCCAGGTCGCGGGTTCTGGCACGGCAACGACGGGCGAAATCCCGAAAGTGTAGCTATAGCCAGCGTAGCTTGTCGGCACGAAGACATCAATGGACACATCGTCGGCGTAGAAGTAGTTACGTTGCATCAAATTGCCGTCGGGATAGTACAGGTTGTAGCCTTTCGGCGTGACCAAAGTCGTTTGGACAAAGGAGGTTGTGATGCTGAATGTCTCATGGACCGGCGAATTGTCCCCGCCGTAGAGAGTGGGCGAACCATCGAAATAGTCGTCGAACGCGGCCTCGTAAGTGTATTGTCCCATACCAGAAATGACCGGGGCGCTCGTGGTGAAGTAGAAGTTGAAATCGGTGCTGTTCGGATAGCCCGACAGCGCGAGATCGCCCTGGCCTTCTCCGTTCGCATCGAAGATTCCGGTGTAACTCGTCGCCGCAAGCACCGGCCCCTCCATCAGAAGCAACGCACACATGGCGCCAACCAGCTTAATCATGACGCTCCTCCTAAGTGGGCCGTCACGATACGGCCGATCATCAGCAATTTTCAAGTTGGAGTTCGCCTATAATCGGCCGAACGCAATATTGTGATGTCGTCGTTCGACCTATCGTGGCGGCCTGCCGATCCGAGGCGCTAGCGCAAGTTTCAAGAGCATCCACAGGGGTCTGGAACAAATTAGCAACATCGCCTTGCCAGCCTGTCCGTTGCCGGGGCAATGAGGACGCTCTCAACGGAGGTTCTCCATGGTTCAGGTCAGATATACCGGCATCGCCAGCCCGAAGGCGGCCTTTGACGAACTGCGGCCCTTTCGTGAGAAGCTCCTCAGAATGGAGCAGTCCTACCGGCCGTTCGGGTCGGACTATCTGATCCTCAGCGCCGTCATCAAGGCGCTCGACACGGCCGCCTACCACTTCACCTTTGAACCCGACTTCTTCGCGTTGAAGATGCCACTGTCCAAGGTCGCGCGGGACTTGGACGGGTTGTAGAGGCTCGTCCGGCGGATCGCCCATGGCGGACGATACCGCTCAGGCTCGGCCATGGGCGTCGATCGGCCACAGCCTGCCGTTGGCGCATGGAGTCGGCGAGGACCGCCACCTTCGGGCTCGTTGCAGGACCTGCGGTCGTCGTGTGGTGTTCGACCCGTCGCACTGGATTGCCCTTCGGCTCGGCGGTTGTCGCATGGCCGATCTCGAAACTCGGCTGCGATGTGCCTGCGGTGCGCGATCGGCGACGCTGGAGATCTGGTCCGGACCCGCGCCGGTGGGCGAGAGGGATTGGTCGATTTCAGCGTTTCATTGATAGCGGCTTGATCGGCGGTTCTTCGCGACGTTAACTCGGCGAGGGCGAGCGGCCCGCGAGTCCAACACTGCATCACCGGAGCACCACCATGAGCAAGGAAACCGTCAAAGGCGCTACCCAGAAGGGCGTAGGCGCCGTCGAAGAGGGCGTCGGCAAGGCCCTCGGAAGCGAAAAGCTGAAGGCGGAAGGCGTTGCTGACAAGGCGGCCGGTTCCGCGAAGGAAGCTGTCGGTAAGACCAAAGACAAGGTTGTTAAGGCCACCAAGTAGCTTCATCCGATTGAGACGGCGAGGACTCCTGGAGCCGATGGCCACCTCATTGTGGCGCGCCGAGAACGCTACAGACGTGTAAGGCGCTGGCCTTGGGCGTCAGTCGCGACCGTGAGATTCTACCCGGCCAAGGCCCTTAGCCAAGGGGCCGGCGAAATCTCCGATGGCCGCTTTGGAAGGTTACGCCGATGCGCGATCCGGACCGCGGCGGCGAATTGAACGACGTCGCCAATTCTTTGGATATCGAAGGGTTTTCGAACAAACCCTAACGCGCCGCAGAAGTGATCGGGAATCGATCCGGGGTTGGCCGTGACAAAGATCACCACGACGCCGTGATCATTCACGAGCCGAGAAGCGATTGAAACGCCGGTCGGTCCATCGCGCAGGTCGATATCCACCAGCGCCACGTCGACCTGGTTGTGCGCGACGACCGACAGGGCCTCGTCGGAGTCTTCGGCCACTCCGACCACGGTATGTCCGCTGTGAGCGAGACTCTCGCAGAGTTCCATCGCAATGAGCGCTTCGTCTTCAAGAATCAGGACGTTGGCCGAGGCAGCCGAAAGCATTGGGTAGGTGCTCGCCATGTCTGTGACGTACGACGTAAAGCCGATAGCGCCATTCCTGTTCCGAGCCATGGGACTAACCGACGGCGCGCGGCGCCGCCAGGCGATCTGGGCTGTCCTCACCGGTAGATCGAGGGAGGGGTTGTGCTTGAATGCCCTAATGACCGATCGCGTGCTTGAGGCGTGGTGTAACTCATACCGTCGAGGTGAGCGCGCTTGAGGACATGATCCACATCGCGAAGAGAGCCCGTGAAATGGCGGATTGTCGATGTCCGACACTTGCGGCTAGGTTGTCCTTCGCGGGTGCGCGCCATGCCACCTGCGGTTAATTTGACCCTGGAGTAGCGCTGGGAATGTGGGTTCGATTGAGCGTTATCGAGCGAGCTTTCGAGCTCGCGAACTCGGGGCTTTTTCGGACCATGGAAGGCCTTGTCACCGGGCTGGAGCGAGAAGGCTACGGCAGCGTTCGCCAGGCGCTGGAGGGGCGCTCGCTCCGGAGCCAATTACTCTCCCGGTGCGCTGCTGCGCGCGTGAAGCAATCGTCCGAGACATCCCGCGCCGCGCTATCCCCGCGGATCCCAGCGCGGAGGCTGACCTGGCGGGAGAAGCAAGCATTGGAGGGGGCCAGCGGATCGACATCCTCAGGTCGTCACGAGAGGTAATCGCATTGCAGTCGACCGGCGACGTTATCCCGAATGCTCGGGTCAACTCAGCGCCACCAGCTGACGCGACCCTTGATAGCCCGTCACCGCCGCGCGGGTCGTCGCGGCGGCGGTATGGTGCGACGGCGATAGGTACTGCCGCCAGAAGAAGACGAGCGCGAGGATCACCGCGATCATGGCGAGGATCGCGAGCGAGGGACTTGGACGGTTCATCGGAGGCGTCGATCCACTAAAGGAAAACCATGCCAGCCTATAAGACCGTCAGCGTCGTTCAAAAGGGCCGCACCTACAATGGCTCTTGGCGCGGCGAGGACAACACCGTGATGGTCAGCAGCGTCTATGGATCGAAGTCCGCTGAACGGGGTAAGAAGGAGCTTGGCGGAACGGTAGCCGAGAGGTTGCTCGCTGAACCCGTCGAGGCTCGGCGCCCATGACGACCGAACCGCATTACAACGAGGTCCGAGCCGGCGATCAGGTCCTTGTCATCGTCGGGCGAGGCGACGAATCCGACACCCTACAGCGGATCGTGCGGATCGAGGACGGCCAAATCTTCGCGGTCCCGCCTCCAGGCCGCAAGGACGCTGGGCCGGCCCGCATATGGATCGACCAGGATGACCTAACTGAACTTCTAAGCGACGACGTGGCCCGGAGTGGGGAATGGCTCTGGAAGACCGACAGATTGCCGGAAGGCAAGTCATAAACTCAGGCCGCGGTTTCGATGGTCCGTTCGACCGCGATCACGCCCTCCATGCCCGCCTTCAGGAAAGGCTCGTGATCGGCGTCGGTGTCCAGCCAGATCGCCCACTGGTCGCGCTCCAGAATGACCGGCTGACGGTTGTGATATGGCGCGCAGTCCGGCCCCGGCGCGGTCGTTACGATGGTGAAGCTCTCGATCCGCCCATCCGTCGTCTCCGCCACGTCCCATAGCCCCGGAAAGCAGAAGATGTCCGAATCGGCCTTGGTAAACCGCCACATCTCCTTCGCGCCCTTGGGGCCAGTCCATTCAAAGAAGTGCGTTGCGGGAACCAGACACCGCCGGTGTTTAAACGCCTCGCGGAAAGTTGCGGCAGTGGCGAGGGTTTCGGCCCGCGCGTTGGTGCACATCGGCTTCCAGTCCTTCACCGACTTGCGGTGGAAAAACGGAATCAGCCACCAGCGGGCGTCGACCATCTCGACGCCGACGAAGGGGTCTGTTGGATCGAGCGGCCGGATGATCGGCGCGGGGTCGGTAGGCCGGATATGCTCGCGTGGCTCGACGTTCGGGATGGCGCCGTCCTTGACGACAAGCGGGGGGCGCACTTGGCTGAACTCCTCAGCGAGGCGAGAGACGGGCGCTAGGTAGCCGTAGCGGTTGCACATGGATTCCCGCCAAACCACCGGCCCACACTTGTCAAGGTTTCATCTATTGCTTCCAAATGATGGGTGGTCGCCTGCAATCTAGCCGTGACATCGCCGGTGCCGCTCACGGTATGTCGTTCGCTTCCTTATTGAGCCTGGCACGGGCAACACCGCCAATTTGTCGGTTCTCGAAAACGAGGATCGTGTCAGCCCCGAAGAAGTTCGGGGCTGGGAGCGCGATCTGGGTTTGACGATCCCGAAGCCATGGGACCTCTAAAGGCCTTAGTCCGGCTTGTGGCACACGTCCGCCGCCTTGATGCAGCTGTTCCCGCGGACTTGCCCTTCACACAACGCGGGGCCTTGCGGCCGCCGCTCGCCATTGAGTCCGCTGTCGGGCCTGTGCGGGTCGCGGGAGTCGGTGATCGCGTCGGAGTGGTCGCGGCGGACTTCGGCTTTATAATCCCGACGAACGTCGACGGCTTCTTCGCCGAGGCGGGATACGCGGCCTCGGTCGGCGTCCGCGTCGTTCAGGCATTCACGTGACACCCATGACAAAATCGCGCTGTCGTCGCGAACAAAGTAGAACGAAAAAGACTCCGCAGATTACCGATGACTTCGGGCGCCATCGTCCGTTGGCGTGCCCAAAAGCGCGAGGGCCGAAGCGCGGCAACCGGCGTGCAAGGCTCGGGTGATCTCGGGGGCCGAGTGATGGGAGCGCCCCGAGGTCCAGGCATTCAAGAGCGCCAATTGAGCGGCGGCGAGCTGAAGTGCGATTAGGTCCAGCGCCAGGATCGGGTTTGTCCTGGATGCCGCCATGTTGGTCTTGAGCGCCGCTTCGAACTGGCCGGCAAGGCTCCGCAAGGCGATCCGATAGCTTGCGCCACTGAACAGGACGCGCGCGAGCCGCCTGTTCTCCCACACGTGCCGTACGGCGCGCAGAGCGGCATCGGTCGGCTCGGTTTCTGAAAACGCACTCGTTAGCGGTGCGAACACCGCTGCCAGTGATTGGGCGAGGAGATCTTCGACCCCTCGGAAGTGTTCATAGAAAGTCGAACGGCCGACATCGGCCGCCGCTGCAACTCCTCTGGGAGTCACGGAGGTGTATTCGCCCTCTAAGATCAGGCGATTGAAGGCGGTCATGATCGCGGATCGACTGCGGCTCGATCGTCGGTCAGGCGCCTTTTCGGGTGCGGGCTCAAGCATGGCGGACAGGATGCGCTATCGGACCGCTACTGGACAACTCCGCGCCAATGTCCAGGACGTTTGGAGCGGGTTCCCATAGCCTGAAAGGGAAGGCAGACTTGGGGAGACGCGATGCGGATGGACCACGAACCGGATGGCCTCCGCGCGCCCTCCATGGCTTCGGTTGGCTATTTGTTAGGGGGCTTGTCCCTGCTAGCCTTGTTCGTCTTGCTTCATCATCCGGTGGGTCACGGTCGCGAGCCTGCCGATGTTTTGGGATCCATCCGCGCTCAAGCGGGCATCGATCAAGTCGTGCATGCGGCTCTCTCGATTATCTTTGGCATCCTTGCCGCCGTCATGTTCCTATTCGCTTCGCGCCTGGGCGTTTGGCGCTTGCCGGTGCTCCTGGGGCTGGTGGCTTTTTCGAGCGCGTTGGTCCTGACCGTGCTCGCGGCCATGACAGATGGCTTCATCATTCCAGCTTTGGCCTCCCGCTGCGGAGATAAGGCGTCGAGCAACTGCATCGCCGAGACCCTGACCTTACTGCGCCGGAGCGGGCTACAGGTCGAGTTTCTCACGCGGTTCTCGTTCGTCGGGATCGCAGTGGCGGTCATCGCCTGGTCAGGCGCGTTACTCTTCACACGTGGCGTGCCTCGGTGGGCGGGTTTGGTGGGACTTGCTTCTGGAGGATGTCAGCTCATGGCCCTGTGGTTTGTCTCAGATCGCCTCCGCCCTCGCACGCTGATGGTGATCCTCGCCGCCCAGGTCGCTTGGTACCTTCTCGTGGCCGTGATGATGGTAAGGGGTCGTGGCCCGTTCGGCTGCAGTTCGGCCGTCGACGATTAGACCAGGCACTAACGCTGGGAGCGGAAGCAGCCGTTTCCGGCAAGTTGGTTGAAAGGTCGAGCCATTTCCGAGGAACTGCCCTCATCTTTGCACTGGCAACGTCCGGAGTCGGCAAGGTGCGGAGGGGCTGCTTCTGGCTCTTTTGCGAAGCACCGGCCACTTCTCCACAAGAGCGTCCAGAAAAGGCCAAGATGGCTCGACGAGCTGTGAGACCGAGATAGCTTTGGGAAAGCCGTCGTGCGTTCCTATATGAACGTTCCCAGGCTTGAAACCCGCGCGCCCGCGTCTGCCAAGCTTGTCCTGTGTCGAAGAGGCGCAGCTAGGAGCGTCCGTGTTACGTGTTGTCTGTGCGTTCGATCCCGATACAGGGGCGGAGCTTGCTCGCCTCTCTTCGACAATTCGACCGAGCATGGCTCAATTATCCGACCTTCAGATGGTGCATGCCAGCCGCCCTGAGTTTGTTCGTCTGCGTTCCTTGACTCAGATCGATGCCGACCGAGCTCGTTACGAAGTCCACGAGGATCACGAACCCATGCCCGGCGACTCGGCCAACGGGCCGATCTCAACCAGTTTGGAGAATTTACATGCAGCTTCCTAGGGGCGCCACGGTCGCGGTCGCCGACGGCGAGAAGTTCCGCCTGTTTCGCAACGCGGGCGATGAATCCAACCCGAAGCTCAAAGCGGTGACGCACGGGGAGATCGACGATCACAACCGCGCCGACGCCGGCCACCGTAGCAGCTCAGCCAACCCTGACGATCGCCAGGCGGAGGAAGACGCGTTCTCGAGTGGAACCATCGGGTACCTCAACAGCCAGGTGTTGGACGGCGCAATATCCTCCCTGTTGTTGATCGCCGCGCCCAAAGCCCTCGGCGATATGCGTAAGCATTATCATCAACGCCTATCGGCGGTTCTGCTGGGCGAGATCGGCAAGGAGCTGACGGGCCATTCGGTGCGAGACGTGGAAAAGGCAATCGCCGCCGCCTAGCTTGAGGCATCCCGTTCTAACTTACTGCGGCTTTGAAGTTCGGGAGCGCTCCCGCAGTCTTCGCGAGGAATGCTGCGCTCGGGCGACCGCGACCGCCCGCCCTTGCCCAAACATGGTCTGGGGAATGTGTTTGGCCTCCCGCGCCGCTTGGCAGTGAATGTCTAGAACTTGGCACCCAGCGAGAGTCCGCTGTTGGCGCCAATAAGCCTCAAGCGAGTTTCGGTAAACAAGGATCTGTCGACGGCATACCCAAATAACAATTGGCCATTAGCAAATACCCTTTCGGCCTCGATTGCATGCGATAGGTGCTTTGCCGGCCCATCGACGGCTCGGCTAAAGGTTGGCCAACTTAATGGCTACAGAAGACGGAACAGACCGATGGCTGCGGTCCGAGATTTTCGCCTGCGAACGCTGGCCCCTATGGCGACAAGCCCGGTCAACATCAGCGACCATGTCGAGGGCTCCGGAACCGGGGGAAGCGTGGTCACGAATGAGATTCGCCGCAGATCGAAACTAGCGGTGCCCGCGCCCGACCGATCAATGAAAAGGCTAAGTCCGTTCACGTTCCCAAAGTTGAACGTCGATTTAAGGGGACCGATCGGAATGTAAGTTGAAGTCTTCGTCGGCTCAAACGTATAGTTCACTCCCGCATTTGTGTAGTAGGTTTTTGTCCCGACGAAAGGAGTACCGGTGTAAAAGGAAAAATTTAGGTTAAGCACGCTAGCCGCCGCCGCGAAATCCAATCGGACATAGTTGTACGGCGTGAGATCGAGAGAACCGGCCCCACCGACCGGGCCGCCGTCCGCAAGATACCGAATATCCGTTTCCCCGGACGTGCCCGGGCCCGGGTCGTATCTGAAGTCGCCGCCGCCAATCCGGAATCGGGCACCGGTCCCGCCCGGGCCGCCGAATTCCTTGTAGGTTAGGGCCCGGAAATAGGGACCGTCGGCCGTTGTGTAGCCGAGGCCAAGCCCCGCGACGTCAACTATCGTGACTGGCGGACTAGGACTTGAGAAATCATCCAAGACAAAGCTTCCAGCTTGGGCATCCGTTACTATCAGTGACGCCATCAACGAGAAGCATGCTGCAAAAACTGGAAATTGCATCTTAAGGGGTCCTTCCGCTACGCGCTTTCAGTATTTGGCCGACGGCGTGACTTTCGTCTTGGTGCGAAACGACATATCGTTATGTCGAGCGCGACATTTAGGTATGATAATTCGGCGCGGCTGTATTCGGTGCGGCCTCGCAGTGAAGAAGGGGGACATCACCTTGGCGGGTGTTTCGATGGCTCGGCTTTCGCTCGACGACGTTCCTGCGCGAGAGCGCCGAGACCTGTACGTCGAAGTCGTCGGGCGGCAATGGGCGGGCCTGGACATCGAGCCCCTGAGCGGGGAGCCTCTCTTCGCCGAGCTTGCAACCCGCACTCTCCCGGAGCTGGAGATCGCGAGCGGCGCAATGAGCCCCAACACTTGCCGGCGAACACCCGGTCTTTTGGCGGACGGCCGCGACCAGATTACTTTGGTGCTCCCTGCTGCGGGGTGCTGGCGCGTCACTTCCAACGGACGCGAGTTTGAGGCCAATATTGACCAATCGTACTTCCTGTCGCTGGCTGACACGCACTCGGCCATCTCGCCCGCTCCTATGCGCGTGATGACCTTGCGTATGCCGCGGGCCGCGCTTTCGCACCGCGTGGCAAACCTGGATGACGCCACCGCGCGACCCATCCCAACCGAACTCCCGGCGCTCCAGACGTTAAAATCCTACCTCCCTCTGCTTCAGGGCGCACCAGCCTCGCACGACCCACGGCTTCTCGAGACCATGTCCGGTCACGTGCTCGATCTGGTCACCCTGGTCCTCGGGGCGACGGGGGACGGCCAAGCCACCGCGCGAATGGGCGGGGTGGCAGCGGCAAGGCTGCAGGCCATCAAGAAAGACATCATACTCGACGCACGAAACGCAGGCCTTTCAGTGAGCGGCCTTGCGGCGCGGCACCGGATGACGCCTCGCCACCTCCAGCGCCTCCTGGAGTCCGACGGATGGACGTTTTCGGCCTTCCTCAATGAGGAGCGTCTGAAGCAATCGCGTTTAATGCTTTTGGACCTTCGCCAGAAGGACCGCAAGGTGGCGACGATTGCCTTCGATTGCGGCTTTAGCGACATATCCAATTTTAATCGCGCCTTCCGGCGGCGATACGGGCAAACCCCGAGCGAGGTACGCGAGGGAGCGCGAATGCTTAGCCGGTCTCTATCGGACCCAAACAGCCCGCCGCCGCCTTTCGTGCCTTAGCCGCAAGATAATGGTACGCCATCGAAATTCGGCTGGCGCCTTCAGCTTAGACGCTTCTGGAACAAATTCGGCACCGTTAGGGGTTTCTCCACGCCATCTCTCGGCCGCCGCCAACCCGTCCGTTGATCAGGCGGCTCACTTCCCCTTAGCCGAACTCCGCCGCGCCACGAAGATCGACGCGACGAGCCCCGCGAACACGCCCAGCTCGACCATGTTGTGGGCTCACACCGACTAACGCCAAGAAAACCACTCATGCGACAGAGGCCCACTCGCCCTAGCCGCGATAAAGGACACTATTACACATACAGCGAGCAAGCCGGACGACGGTTTACCCCAAGCCGCTGGGCGACGTGCTGGCTATGCACGCGAGCCTGCCGCACGAGGACCGGCGCGTCTACGAGGTTCGGATGATTCAGTTTTTCCGAAAGCTTGACGAGAAGGGATTGCGCAAGGTGAGCGGACCACGGCGCGTGTTGTTATCTAATTTCTTAGCAGGACCGCTCAAGGAGCAGGGTCATAACATCCGCTGATAGCAAGTACTCATAGCTACGAGTGGTGCCCGGCTGATGATGCGACACAAAAAAGCTTTGATATAGTTAGAATCCTATAGCTCAGTTCGCAACTGCGAGTACGAAAATAAGCCCTTCGATCAAGGGCTCACCGTCTTCTCAGAACGTCGCAGCATGAAACCGACTCCTGCCAAGCCGGCAACCATTAACGCCCAAGTAGCAGGCTCGGGCACTGCCGAAACCGAGATATCATCCAACAGGAAGAAGCTCGGATTGTTGTACGCGCCAAAGTTCAACTCTGTTGTGCCGGAGTTGGCAACAAATCGTGCGGTGAATAGCGAATAGTTCGCGAGAAAGCTGGATGCTCCCGCTGACGGAGGGTCGATTAGGTCGGACAACGCGGTTCCACCCACGAGCATACCTGAAGACGCATCACCCCCCACATTTACCACGAACTCCGTGGGACTGTCCGCGACGGGCGGCGAGCCCGGTATGTTCAGGTAGTAGCTAAGTTGATACGTCTGTCCTGAGATTGTCGGTAGCGCCTGCGAGAGAAAGGCCAGCCCGTTGGATTGAACGCCGCCAAAATCGTAGGCGGCTACGCCGCTACGCGCTGCGCCGATTGAAACTCCAGAACCGTATGGATTTCCGCTGGTCGTGTACCCGATCGGGGTGGCGGTTACGTCAGGTGAGTTTTCAAACCCGCCGTTCACAACGATGTTCGGTGACGCCATCGCGACGGAGCCGAAAAAGACTGCCGTTGCAGCTAGCACCAATGCGGAGGCGCTTGTTGATCGAACCACCATGGCCTCCAGATATGCCAGCTAGGATGTTATTGAGCACTGGGCCACGAGCCACCTAAGTGTCAATGGCTGGGCTTTATGGTCCCCGGAATGGGCTGACCCGGATTGATCTTGAATATTGACTCGTACAGTTATCGCGGATCGCTTGATCAGACGAGGACATCCTAGGCGCCGGCGATCCTCTCCACTTTCCCCAAGCCGCCCGTCGCCGTCGGCGCGCCGCGCCGCCGAGCAGGGCGGACCCCAGGATCATCATCGTCCAGGCCGCCGGGGCCGACACCGCCGCTGCCTCGACCTCCTGGGCGATGGCCGCGTAGCCCTCTGCGTTGGGATGGACATTGCCGATCGACAGGACGCCGCTATAGGATCAGGTACGCTCGATCCCGTCGGCTGGGCCGCAAGATAGGTGTAAGCCGCTTCCTTGCCCACAAAGGTCGGGGCCGTGTTTACATAGGTCGCTCCGAACGCCTGCGCGAGCGACTGGATGATGCCGTCCACTCATGGATCCCGCACGTCCCGATCGCTTTGATCAGTCTTGCCGCCCTGGTCATCGTCAACCTACCGATCAGCCATTTAGCAGGGCCGGGCGGGACGAGAGTCAGCGTCTCCGTCTCCGTCCAGTGACGGACTCTAAGAACCAACCGCGAAGCTTTTGATCAATCCGATCGTGGACTGGCTGGGCCCACGGCCAACAGGTCGGCGCGGACCTCACCGTGTCCGAAGCCTTTGGAGCACCGCACAAATAGGCGCTTGCGGTGACGTCGATACACCAGGCGCACGCTTTGCTCTCGTCGAGCGTCGCACCGAACTGGGCGTCCGCGCTCATGACTCGCTCCCGTACACCCGGTGGAGGGGGGAAATGAAACATCGCTGGCGGACTTCCAAGAACGCCGGGCAATTGGCCCCTATCACCGCCCAAATCTAATGCGCATAATGAACATTATCGGAAATTACGCGGTGTTATCTCAGCTGAGACAGTCGGTTAATCAGACTTCAACAAGCAGCGTTATCCGAAATGCCGCCGCATCTAGACGATTCTGAGCGAGACTTCCTCGCGCCGAGGCAGGTCGAAACCGTTGGCGGAAAGTCCATCCAGCATCAGGCGTCTTGCGAGTTCGCCTGGACTTAGGTTGGCCTGCACCGCCGTCTGTTCCACAGCGAACATCGTGCCCTTAGGTATATTCAGAACCAGTCGCTCGTCAGTCGCATTCATAGGTCTCACCGCAAGACGCTCGTTGCCCGTTTGTTCGGTGTAACAGAGTGATTCAAAAAGGGAATCCCAAAACTCGGGTGGTCACACTGAAGAGAAGGCGACGATCTGGACCTGATGAGCCGTCGGAAGTTGAGGGGCAATTCGTTGGAGCCGCTGGAGTCGAGAACTTGGCTCATCACGGCGCGGTTAGGGTCTCGCTCAACCCGTCGAACCGAGGCGCCGCGATCATGGAGCTTGGCGTGCTGCGCATCAACGATCTCAGCGCCGCCTCGTCGACGCCATCGCGGTCCATCAGGAGCTTGACGATGGGCTCGGCGAGCATGTCGTCCAAGGTGAGCTCGCATGCTAGCATTGTTGCGCTCCTCTAACGCGCCGGTGTTCTTTTAGCACCTGTCGCATTACGCATTTGATGAGCCGAACGATCGCCGCCAAGGCCGAGATTGAGGGGAACGTGAATTTGATCGGACGGTGCCGCTCCCCAGCGCCTCGGCATTTTCGCGATCTGGCACGATCACCTGGGAACCGGCGTCCCGGCTGGCTCGTCAGTGGGGCTTGAGTAGCAGCGGAACAGAAAACCTACATAAGGTAGCGGATCAGATGGCACCTTGTGCGGTATGGCATACTTTAGGTGGAGAGCAGACACCTTTGGTCGCCGTCCGATCTTCTGACCGCGAGCAGACTCACAGGTTAATGTTGATAGATTGAACATACCTGCCGCTCATGCTGCGGCCCACAGTCGCGGCATCCGATTTCAAAGTGGATCAGCCGCCGCCTACTTTTCAATAACGCAAAACGTATTCCCGTCTGGGTCGGAGAGAACAACGTAGTCCGCATCTTCCGGATAGCGCCACTTGGCTCTTGTTGCGCCCAGCGAGATAAGCCGTTCGATCTCCGCTTCCTTGTCGGATGCGTATAGATCAAGGTGATGGCGCTGATGGCTTTCGGCGTCAGAGGACACAACTGTGATCGCCATCTGCTGGCCGTTACCCGTCACCGGCGTTAAAATTGCCCAATCTTTCGATGGCTCGCGCAACGGTTTGTAGTCCAATGCTGCGGTCCAGAATTCAACTGCTCGGGGAACATTCCGCACACCCCAGACGATAGACCCGATCTTAAGCATGTTCACTCCTCTTTCAGATATAACCGCATGATTGGCCGCTCACTCGATAGTGATTGCACGCGTTTGAAACCCAGCCGATCGAAGGTTGTCACGAAGCCGGTGCTTGAGGAGCTGGGAGAGGCAGACCGGTCGATCGGATAAGCCTCGATGGCGCGCGCTCCATGCTTTCTTGCGAAATCGACGGCCCCTTCGGCTAGACATGCCGCTACCCCACGCCTCCTGAAATCTTTGCGAATATAGAAGCAGGAGATGGCCCAGACAGGTAGATCATCCGGTGACCGCATGCGCCACGCCTTTTGCATGTAAGGTAGAAGTGCGCGATTACCGACCTGACACCAGCCGATAGGGTCAGTCCCAGCATATGGGAGAATCCCCGGTGGCGGACCGTCTGCAACAATACTCTTCAGGCCCGATCTATTTGACGACGCTTCATGCTGACGGTACTTGGGGCCGGTCCGCCAATACATGCACCAACAGCGACGTGTTACAGCGCCCTCTGATGGCAAAGACATCGATATCGGACCATCGCTCTGGCGTGAGAGCTTCAATCGAAAAATTCACACGGACCTCCAAATCGGTGCACCAATCGCGCCTTCGGCTCTTAATGACGTTAGCGCAAAATTTGTTATTCCTTTGGTGGGTCGTCTCTAATAAACCCCGGTTTGATGCGAAGGCGATCACTGGCGCCGTGGTGGCGCTGAAGTCTCCTAATTCTTCCCAAAAACCCGTCCAGAAACCTGTAGCCGATAAACCATGTCCAGCTTAGGTTGCTGCACAGGAGGCCCCGGTCATGCTGATCGGCTACATGCGCGTATCGACCGGGGAGCAGAACCTCGACCTCCAGCGGGATGCCCTGGATCGGGCGGGATGCGAGCGGATCTATGAGGACGTCTGCTCTGGGCGGGCGACCGAGCGACCCGGTCTGGCCAAGGCGCTCGACGCCGCCAGGGATGGCGACGCGCTCGTTGTGTGGAAACTCGATCGCATCGGCCGCTCGCTGACCCATGTCGTCGGCCTGGTCAGCGATCTGCAGAAGCGTGGGGTTGGGCTCAAAGTGCTGACCGGCGACGTGGACACAACCACGGCGACCGGCAGGCTGGTATTCGGCATCTTCGCGACGCTCGCTGAGTTTGAGCGCGACCTCATCCACGAACGGACCATGGCGGGGCTGGCGGCGGCCCGCGCGCGAGGCCGCGCCGGCGGGCGTCCGCGTGTGATGACAAAGCAGAAGCTCAAAGCGGCGATGGCGATGATGGCCGACCGCGACAACGCCGCGCGCGATGTCGCCGCCCAGCTCGGGGTGTCGTTATCGACGCTCTATGCCTACGTCGACTCCAAAGGCCAACCACGGGAACAGGCGACGGAACTCCTGGCCAAACGTGCGCCGAAGGCCCCCGCCCGGGCGCAACAGGCCTGAACGGTGCCGGTCGGCTTCCTTACCGATAGCCAAACCCGCGAGTACGGCCGGTTCTCCGGCGAACCCACACCGGACCAGCTCGCTCGCTATTTCCACCTCGACGACACCGATCGCGCTTTCGTGGCCGAACACCGCGGCGACCACAACCGACTTGGCGTTGCGGTCCAGCTTGGTTCGCTGCGGTTCCTCGGGACGTTGCTCGACGATCCCGCCGTGGCGCCGGCCTCGGCCGTGCGCTTCGCCGCCGACCAGTTGTCGTTCACCGTCTCGGCCGATCTCTTGACGGTCTACGCGAAAAGCGCGGGCCGTTGGCGGCATGGTCCCCGCATTCGCGGGCGCTACGGCTACCGCGCCTTCACCGACTTTGGCATCGCCTTCCGTCTCAATCGCTTTCTATATGCGTTGTGCTGGACCGGCGCCGATCGCCCCTCGGCGTTGTTCGACCGCGCAGTTGCGTGGTTGCTTGAAGCCAAGGTGCTGCTACCGGGCCTCTCGGTGCTTGAGCGCGCCGTAGCCAGGGTTCGGACGCGCGCAAACGCGCACCTGCATCGCCGGTTGATCGAGGCGATGACACCTGAGCAACGGGCCAGCCTCGACGAGCTCGTCGCGGTCCCCGATGGCGAGCGCCAAAGCTCGCTCGATCGCCTGCGCGACGGCCCGTACATCCAGAGTGGCCGCGAAATCAGCCGTGCGCTCACCCGCCTGGAAGAGATCCGCGCGATTACCAACGGTCTTCCGCAAACGGATCGTCTGCCGCCAGTTAAGATCGTGGCGCTCGCCCGCTTTGCGGCGGCGGCGAAGGCGCAGGCGGTTGCACGGCTTCCAAACGACCGGCGCGCCGCCACCCTCCTTGCCTTCGTCAGGACGCTGGAGGCGACGGCTGGCGATGATGTCATCGACTTGTTCGATGCGGTCACCACTTCGATGTTCGCACAGGCCGACGCAGCGTCGAAGGAGGCCAGGCTGCGCTCGCTGCGCGATCTCGACGCCGCCGCGCTCAAGCTTCGCGATGCTGGGATCGTTATTCTCGATGAGGAGACGCCCGACGGTGACGTCCGCAAGGCCGTGTTCAATCTGATCGATCGTGACGCGTTCGTCGCTGCGGTCGAGCGCGTCGGGGCGCTCGCCGAACCCCGCGACGATACCTATTTCGCGGAGCTGCGGAAAAATCATCGCAAAATCGGATACGCGCCGGCGCTCCTTGCCGGCCTTGATCTCGGCGCAGCGCCGGCGGGCCGGCCGCTGCTCGAAGCGGTCGATTACCTTCGCGCCATCCACTCCGGCCGCAAGCGCCCAGGACCGGCGCCCACGGCGTTCGCACCGAAGGGATGGCTGGGCCAGCTCAAGACCGCTGATGGCTCGTTGGACCTGACCGGCTATCGGCTTTGTGTTCTCGACGGCCTTCGCCGTGCCATCCGCAGGCGCGACGTCTTTCCGCTTCGTTCGCTGCGCTATGCAGACCCGAGAAAAGGTCTGCTGTCCGGCGCCGCCTGGGAGGCGGCGCGACCGGCGATCTGTCGCACCGTTGGCGTTTCGGCATCGGCCGAGGAGGAACTCGGCAGGCTGTCGCGGCGCCTCGACCTGGCCTTCCGCGAGACCGCCAAACGCGTGCCCGTGAACTCGGCGGTGACCATCATCACCACGCCCGATGGCCCGGACCTCTCGGTCGATCGCCTGGAGAAAATTGACGAGCCGCCGAGCCTGGTTGCGCTCCGCGCGGCGGTCGATGCGCGCCTTCCCAGGCTCGACCTGCCAGAATTGATCCTTGAGATGCACGCGCGAACCGGTTTCGCCGACCTTTTCACCCACGCGAGCGAGGGCGGCGCCCGAGCTGAGGACATCGCGACAAGCGTTTGCGCCGTGCTCGTGGCGGAGGCGACGAACACCGGCTTCGAGCCATTGGTTCGCCTCGATGCGCCGGCGTTGCGGCGATCGCGGCTCAGCTGGGTGAAGCAGAATTTCTTGCGCGCCGAGACGCTGACGATCGCCAACGCCGCGCTCGTGGCGGCGCAGAACGCAGTGCCGCTCGCCAGGAGTTGGGGCGGCGGTGAGGTTGCCTCCGCCGACGGCCTGCGCTTCGTCGTGCCGGTACGGACCATCCATTCGGGTCCGAATCCCCGATATTTCGGGCATGAGCGCGGCGTCACCTGGTACAATCTCGCCTCCGACCAGTTCACCGGCCTCAACGCCGTCACCGTGCCCGGCACGTTGCGCGACAGCCTCAACCTCCTCGCCCTCGTGCTTGAGCAGGAGACCGAGCTTCAGCCGACCGAGATCATGACGGACACGGCTGGTTATACCGACACGATCTTCGGGGTCTTTCTCCTGCTCGGCTACCAGTTCAGCCCACGCATCGCCGATGTCGGCGGCGCTCGGTTCTGGCGCGTGGATGGAAAGGCCGACTACGGCGTGCTCAATGATCTCGCGTCGAACAAAATCAACAGGAAGCTGATCGCCGAAAACTGGGACGATCTGCTTCGTCTCGCCGGCTCGTTGAAGCTTGGGGTCGTGCGGGCTGCCGGTCTCACCCGCACACTTCAGACGAATGACCGCCCGACCCGGCTGGCCCGTGCGCTCCAGGAACTCGGTCGCTTGGTGAAGACGCTTTATCTTCTGCGCTACATCGACGACGAGGCCTATCGTCGCCGCATCCTCATCCAGCTTAACCGCGGCGAAGGCCGTCACCAGCTCGCCCGCGTCATCTTTCATGGCCGGCGCGGCGAGCTGCGCCAGCGTTACCGGGAAGGTCAGGAGGACCAACTCGGGGCGCTCGGGTTGCCGGTCAATTTGGTCGTGCTGTGGAACACGATCTACATGGACGCGGCGCTGAACCAGCTCAGGTCGGAGGGTTATGAGGTCCGGTCTGAGGACGTCGCGCGGCTGTCACCCCTTGGGCTCAAACACATCAACATGCTCGGCCGATACGCCTTCACGTTGCCGGATTTTGTCGCCCGAGGTGAGCTCCGGCCGCTGCGGGACCCGCGCACGGCCGGTGTCGATGATGCCTGACCACGAGCTTGTGTAGGTTTTCTGTTCCGCTGCTACTCAGACCCCTCAGTCCATTCGGACCGCGTCATTCGATCGCTCCCGGAACTGCTGACCGATGTTCGACCGGTCGCGGCGCCGCGGTCCGGTCCGGTGGCCATTCCGAGCGCCAGCGCCCTTATGACTGATGTCAGTCGCCGCGCGGAGGTGGGGCCGTTTGCTCGACCGCAGCTGCGGCAGCTCGCCGAGGCGATGTTTTCATCGGATGACCGCGGGCTTCTGAGTGGACCCTCGCCTCACCTTCACCTTCTGCGGTCGCGCACCGCCGTCGTTTGCCGATGTCATGTCGATCTGCCCGCCGAGTTGGCTGAGACGTTGGCGCAGTTGGCGAACCGGCCTCGAGGGCGTCCGAGGGATTGGGCGCGGGAGTATGCGGACCTTGTCGCCACCTTGTCGTTGTTCGCTCCGATCGGGTCGATACGCGCCGGGCCGATCTACGGTTTTCCTCCCTCCCTCGGCACAGCGACGGACAGTGTCGGGATCACTAACGAGAATGCCGACATGCTGCTTCGCGACTTGGCGGAATAGAAACCGGACGTCCTTCCCGACCGCCCGATGATGGCGGTGATCATCGAGGGTCGCGCAGTTTCGCTATGCACGAGCGTCAACGCGTCAGATGCTGCCCACTGCGCGGGTGTGGAGACCCTCCCCGACTATCGCGGCCGAGGGTTTGCCGCAAGGGCGGTCGCAAGTTGGGCGGACGCCGTGCGCATCGGCGGCGCCGAGCCGTTCTACACCACGACGTTTGACAACATCGCCTCGCAGGGCGTGGCCACGCGACTTGGCCTTCACGTCGTCGCTTCCGAATTCTCAATCCATTGCCTTGCCGGTTAATCGGCGTGCAAGCCAAGTCTCCCGCCGCAAGATCCAGGTTTCGCGCAAATCTGGCCCGGAAACGTAGTCGAAGGGGACGACGTCGACGAGATCAGCCCCCTGTTTCACCTTGATGCGATGAGAGCCGGAATTAGCGGCCGCGTTCGTCAGGTAGATATACGGCCACTGAAGCTCATCGAAGACGTAGGCGGTCACGCACTCGGCCGCTTCGGTCATCAGTCCCCTCCCCCAGAACTCACGCGCCAGCCAGAAGCCGCGCATGTCACGCCCCCTCAGAGCTTCTGGCCCAAGATCAATCCGGCCGATCGCCTCGTCGGTGTTCTCCCTGAAGGTGAGCACCCAGAAGAACTGCTCCCCGCGATCACGAGCTTGGAGGCAGTCCCGCACGTTCGTCTCGGCGCCGTCCTCCGGAAACGGCCAAGGAATGCTGGCGTGCAGGTGCTTGATAACCTCCCAGTCAGCGAAGCCCCTCTGGATGGCGGGTGCATCCTGGAGACGAAGTGGCCGAATGATCAACCGTTCGGTTTCGAGCGTAGGGGTCGGAGGTAGGACAACTTCCTCGTTCACGTTGGCGTCCTCTGATCGGCAGTTTGAACTCCAAGTCATCTCAGGGAGTCGTAGAAGGTGCCGGCACGGCTAACCCGCGAGGGCATGTTCAAGAGTGTTTCTCGAAGCGGCCACCAAAGCTGGGTTGCTGTCCCAATAGAACGGAAGAGCGATGACCGCAGTGTAGAGCGCCCACGCGCGACCTCGCGCCCAGGTGGCGTCGTCAGCGCCGGTCAGCCTCCGAAACTCTTCACGAGAACCCGCCGGCAGGAGGTTCCAGGCCACGATCAGGTCAGCGGCGGGATCACCAGCTCCCAGAAGGCCAAAGTCGATGACCGCCGCAAGCTTTCCCTGTCTCGCCAGAAGGTTCTGACCATGGAGATCGCCGTGCACCCACACCGGAGCGTTTGGCCACGGCGGCAATGACAGCGACTTTTCCCAAAGTGCTGTGGCGGTTGTCACATCGAAGCGGTGCTCCAGCTCCTTCAGGGCGGTCCGAACTCGCGTGTCGAGCCTCGCTAGCGGAGCGCCTCGGTAGTGGTTGTGCGCACCCCATCTCGGCGCTTCATTGACGTCGGCACCTTGCAGCGCACGAACAAACGCGGCCAGTCCCGGGGCCAGATCCGTCGGCTGTGCCGCGGCCCCGCTCGATATCGTTTCGCCCTCGAGCCACTGAAGGATCGACCACGTCCAGGGATACTCATCCGAAGCCCGGCCCTCAGCGACCGGGACAGGGATCTGGAGCGGGAGGCTGGGGGCCAGTCGCGGCAGCCAAAACTGTTCCTTGGAGACCTGCTCGATCGCCCACTCCATCCGAGGCAGGCGGACAACCAACTCGTCGCCCAGCCTGAAGAGGGTGTTGTCGGTGCCCGCGGTGGTGACTTGCTCGAGGGGAAGATCGCCCCATTTAGGAAACTGGCGGCGAAGCAACCGCCTCAGCAACGGCTCTTCAACGATCACTTCGCGGGTCATCGTTTCGCGCCACGCGCTGCGATCGTCGCGTCGGCGAGCGCCGTTGTATGGGGTTTCGCCAGAGCAATTATGGGCAGGCAGATTCTGGTTGTGGTTGTCACGATTCAGCCCGTCATTGCTGCTGACGACCCTTGCCGATAGCGACGCAGACCCAGCTGGAATACGGCGGCGGCCAAGAGGGAATAGGCGACAGCCGCGGCCACCGCGACGCCTAGCGCGCCCAGCTCCGGATGCCGCAACAGCCGGACCGGCGCGAGGACGATAAAGCCCGCCGGAAGCACGGTGAAGACGATCAGTCGGCTCGCGCCTGAATAGATCGAGCCGGGGTAGCTCGAGACGAGGATGACGAACTCGGTGAGGTCCCGCGCCAGGCTCCTGGCGCCGGACAGCCAGAAGGCGAGGCTGGCGAAGGTGATGGCCGCGGCCAGATAGACCACAAAGCCGCATAGCCAGCCCAGAATGAGCATCGGCAGGTCGCGCCAACCAAGATCGGCGAATGCCGACAGAATGACGATGGAGACCAGCAGATCGCCCCAGGCGCTGGGGATGCTGTCCCGCGACAGCAGCCTGAGCAGGACCGGGCGCGGCTGCGTCAACAGGGCGTCGATTTCGCCGCTCAGGATAGTCGCGGCCATGTCGCGATAGCCGCCAAAGGCGATACCCGCCACGCCGACCATGGACATGATCATCCCGTAAAGCAGCGCCATGTCACTCAGCCGCCAGCCGCCGATGCTGTGGAAGCCGGCGAAGAACATGAACCACAGCGCCAGCATGAAGCCATTGTTCACCACCATGGCCACCACCTGCAGCAGGACGTTGGAGCGGTCGGTGAACGAGGCGCGAATGGCGGTCGCGGCGGCATGGCTGTAGATCGCGGGAAGGGTTGTGCGCGCCATCACAGGTCGCCCCGCAGGACTTTGCGCAGCCCCGCCCGCCAGACCAAACCGCAGATCAGCGAGAGGACGCCGATCCAGAACAGCTGGGAGACGACGACCTCGACAAGCGCGGTGGGCGATGACCGGATGGTCAGCGCCGCGGGCCAGTAGAGATGCGCGGCGAAGGGGCTAAGCATCCCCAGAGTGCGCAGCCACGGCGGATAGAGCGTGATCGGCGCGAAGAGGCCGCCCAGCAGGAACATCATTTTCTGAATGATCAAAAAGGCGGGCAACGACCTGCGGACCCAGAAGGCGCTGAGACCGGCGGTCGTATAGAGCAGAACGCCGGTCGCCGCGCCGAGCGGTCCGACCACGAGCAGGGTAGCCAGGACTCCGGTCGAAGGCCAGGCGCGCCCCGACAGCGCCAGCATGATCAACGCCGCGGCGCCGGTCACCGACATCCTCGCCAGCATCGCGCCGACGGTCTCGGCGACCCGTTGGACAAGATGGGCTTTGGGCCGCAGGAGATGGACGTCCAGCGCGCCCGACCGGATGTCATCCTCCAGCCTCAGGTGGATCGCGGGGACGGACAGCGTGATCCACTCGGTGACGCCGACGTAGAGCGTCAGCCCGCCAGCAGGCAGGGCCGTGACCAGGGTTCCAGGGAGCCGCTCGGCGCCGACCTTGTCCCACAACGCCGTGAGCAGGGTCAGGAGCAGCACGTAGAACAGGCCGCGGCCCAGCAGCACCGGCCAGCCCGCGACGGCTCCCGCCAGGCCCAGGCGCACGCCGGCAAAAGCGCTGCCCAGCACGCCGAAAAGGCGTGGCGTGGCGGCGGAGTCAAGCGACGGCGTAGATCTCACCGATCACCTCCTCCATCGGCGGATCCTCGATGGTGATGTCCTCGATGCCGCCGCCCTCAAGAGCCGCGGCGATCACGCGCTCGACGCGCACCTGACGGGTGTCGACGTCGAAGACCGCGAGATGTGGCGCGCTCGGCCGCCGGGTGACGCCTGGCAGGTCGATCTCGACCTGCCGGAACGGCGCATGCAGCGTCACCTGCTTGCGCGC
This sequence comes from Caulobacteraceae bacterium, assembly GCA_965277785.1. Taxonomy (GTDB): domain Bacteria; phylum Pseudomonadota; class Alphaproteobacteria; order Caulobacterales; family Caulobacteraceae; genus Acaudatibacter. The sequence goes on along the minus strand of CBDIDP010000012.1, from coordinate 198,668 downwards.
CAGGAAACGGCTGCGCAGCTGATCGGTGGGCTGATCGACGACGATGCGGCCCTGGTTGATGACGATCACCCGCTCGCACACCAGTTCGATGTCCCGGGTGTCGTGCGAGGTCAGCACGACTGTTTGGCCAGCCTCGCGGGCATTCTCTGTGATGAAGTCGCGGATCGCGGCTTTTGCGGTGATATCCAGCCCTATGGTGGGCTCGTCTAGAAATAGCAGAGACGGCCCGTGCAGAAGGCTGGCGGTGATCTCGCAACGCATGCGTTGACCGAGGGAAAGCCGCTGCACCGGCTGGTCAAGCAAGGGACCAATGTCAAAGCGCTCGATCAGCGCCTCGCGTCGTCGCTCGTATTCCGGGCCGCGCTGATCGTAGATGTGAGCGAGCAGCGCGAAGGAGTCGCGGGCCGGCAATTCGGCCCAGAGCTGCGAGCGTTGACCGAACACCACGCCAATGCGGTAGGCCAGCGCTTTGCGCTGGAGCCAGGGCGTCAGCTCGAACACACCCGCTGAACCCGACGTCGGCTCCAGTATGCCCGATAGCATTTTCAGGGTCGTCGACTTGCCCGCGCCGTTTGGGCCGATGATCGCCACCCGCTCGCCGGCCGCGATCTCGAATGAGATCCCGTCGACGGCATCGATCAGCTTGTAAGTGGGAGAGACGGCGCCTCTGAGCGCGCCCAGGACGCCGCGGCGTCGTTCAGCGTAGCGATACTGCTTGCGAAGATCCTGAACGACGATGACGGGGGGCATGGGCTTTTTCGGCGATGAGCGGGGCGTGGGTGTCATGAGATTCGCGGGCGTAAGCAGGGGCGAGCGGCGCTTCACATTGAAGCGCGCCCATCCCGTTAGACATTTGCCCGTTCCGCACGATCATCGATCCCAATCCACCCGCGCCGCACAAAGCGACCACAGCTTGCCGCTATTGGGACACAATCGAACTTTGGTCAACCGCCGGTCCCACGCAACCGAAGCGCGCGGGGCAACCAATCAAGCTGCTTGAGTACTTTGTTAGCTGCAGAGAGGCACATCCGGGGCCCCGATGGTGATGACCTCGATGGCCGTTGAAATGGCGCGAGAGCTCTCCCAAAGCGATTGCGCCGCCAGGCGCGCGGGGTCGGCGCGGTATCGGTCATACGCGGGCGCGTCCGGGAAGCTCAGCAGATGAGTTTCGGATGTTCCGTCGATCGCGCGCAGGCGCAGCTCGAGCCGGCCGCCGTGGGTCGCCAGGAGCGGCAGCACCACGGCCTCGTAAGCCTCGAACAGCGCGACATCCGCGCCGTGCAGATCGATGGTGACCAAGCGGCGCATGCGGCGGCCCCTGTTGAAGCCACGTCATGGGTCAGGCGCGGAGGCGCGACGGCGACAACACGTCCGGTCGTCACCTTTCGTCACGCTCGACGCTCCATCAGCAGCGCATAGCTCCAGCGTGTTTGCAGAGGTCCGCCGACGACCACGAAGCCGGCCGTCCTAAAGGCGCGGAGCGCTGCGGCATTGTCCGGGTGTGGATCTATACCGATGGCGGGAACGCCGGACCCGAGCAGGGTCTCCACATGCCGCCGCACAATCCCCGAACCATGTCCGCGCCCGATAATATCCTCTTCGCTGATGTACATATCCATGCCTCGGGATCCAGCGGGCAGATAGCCGAAATGGTGCGGCTGCCAGCCGTGCACGTCGTAGTCCTGAAGGAAGGCGATCGGGCGGTAGTCCAACTCGACGAGCCACATCGCGATACGCGGTTCGAGCAGCTTGTCCGCCTCCGGCTCGAGCGAGGGGTCGCCCCACCAGCGGACGACATGGGGCCGCCGTCGCCACTGGCCGAGCAGGAATAGGTCGCCCTCGGTCGCACGCCGAATGTTTTAGCCCTCGTCCAAGCGGCTACGCCGCCGCGCTCAAGGCGAAGACAGGCTCATGATCGGGAACCGTCGTCGCCGCGGCTCGGGGGATGACGCGCCGACTGCCGATCAGCGCGATGTCGAAATCGAGCAGCAGGGTCGCCAGCACGATCTTGGCCTCGGCCATGGCGAAGCCGGCGCCGATGCAGAAGCGCTGACCCGCGCCGAACGGAATGAAGGCGCCCATGGTGGTCCAGGGTGACGTCTTGCCGGCGAAGCGGTCGGGAACGAAGGCAGTGGGCTCGTCCCAAAATTTGCGGTGACGATGGACGACCCACGGACTGATCCACACCTGCGTGCCCGCCGCGATCGGCCAGCCCGCGACGACGTCCGGTTCGATCGACTCGCGCACCATATTCGGCGCGGGCGGGTAGAGCCGTAGCGCTTCCAGCAACACTTGGTTTAGGCGTGGCCACTGCGCCAGATCGTCCAGCGGCTTCACGTTCGACGGCGGGAAGCGGCGCACCTCGCTTCTCAGTCGCGACTGCTCCACGGGACCGAGGGCGAGAAGGTAGGCGCTCCAGAACAGCAGGCGTGAGGTCGTCTCGAAGCCGGCGAACAGCAGGGTCGAACTCTGGTCGACGACCTCGGCGTCGGGCACGCCTTCACCGGTCGCCGGGTCGCGCGCGGACAGCAGCAGATCGAGCAGATCGGGAGTTCCGCCATTGCCGCGCTTGCGCCGCTCGGCGATCAGAACTTGAATAGCAGCGGTTCTCTGGGCTGTGAAACGCTTCCGGCCTCGCGTGGCGAACCCGAAATCCTCCTCGCGCCTTGCAAGGGCGTCGAAGATCATCGGGCGGCCCGGGCCCTGGCCATAGTGGCGTGTCAGCGCCGCCAGGGAGTTGACGCCATCCGTCGCGTCCATCGAGTAGAGGGCGCGCAGCACCGCGTCCAAGGCGGCGTCGTGAAAGACCTTCGACAGGTTCGCGCGTGTCTCGCCGTGCAGCTTGTCCGCCATGCGTGCAGCTGCTGCAACGAAGTGGGGAAGCAGCGCGCCGATGCTGGCGGGCGTGAAGGTCGGCGCAAGCATCCGCCGTTGCCGCCGCCAGTCGTCGCCCTCCGCCAGCAGGATACCGCCCCCCGCCACCGGACGGATCACCCGGTTGAAGGTGACCGGACGGCGGTAGTTGGCGGCGTTCGTCGCCAGCACGTGCCGGATGCCCTCGGGATCGTTCACGAGGATCGAGGTGTTGCGCGCGCCGCGTCCACCCATCACCAGATCGTCGAAGGCGTGCTCCGGCCAAATACCAATGGTGCTGCGCATGAACTCGAAGATCATGCGCGGCATCGGCAGATCGCGCCGGTGGACCTTAGGCGCGGGCGGGACGATCGGCCGGGCAAGCGCGTCCACAACCACCTCCTCGAACTTCGCCGCGAGGCTACGCTTGCCTGGGCGGATCAGCAACGGGCCTCTCCGTGCCAGCCTTGAGGCGTCTCCGGCGTGGCAGCGAGCCCCCGCCCTCACCCCAGCCACCGACTCGCTCAGCCGCACCTCACCATCTAAGCGGACCGCTCACCGAAAGCGGAGCCGGGCACGACTAGATAATATTTTGGAAGCCGAGATTCCGAATGCATTCCGTGTGGAACGCCAGTCGTATCAAGCACCGAAAACACGGAGCGTACTGAAGAGCCCCTTGAGCTTTTTCCGCACCTTCGCCACGTCATAATCGCGCGCGCCGGTCACCGTCCACCACACCTGGTCAATGCGGTAGCGAGTGTACCACCAAAGGGACCGGGCGATCATCTCGCGGTTGTCGCTACCGGCGCCGTAGTGATGGGCAGCGTGCTCGGCCGCCCAGCGTCCGTAGGCCCATAGGAAGGCGAAATCGAACGCTGGATCGCCAAGACTGGCGTCGGTGAAGTCAATCACACCAGCCAATCTGTCTTGGCTCGGGTCCAACAGAATGTGGTCCTCAGTGAAGTCGCGGTGGATCACGCGTGCACGGCTCGTCGCGGTCGCCGATGGCAAGGCATTGTAGAACGTGTCGGCGGCGGCGAGCAGGTTCGGCCCGAGCGCCAGTTCCAGCTTGTCGCGCCGTTCGATGTGGCGTGCCGCGACAAAGGCTGCCTCCTCCGACCACGCCAGTCCTGATACTGTGACCAGTTCCGCTGGCTGCCGATGTAGAAACCGAAGGAAGGCGCCGATCTGCTGAAGGACCCCCTCCTGTTTGCTGCGGGACAGCGCGGCAAAAGTAGCCTCAGTTAGTTCTCGCCCCGGGATGAGGCGGTAGCCGCCGAAGTCGCCGGCGCTGCCGACAAACTCATATCTCGGCGTGGCGACGTCCGAGAACGCATTCAATCGGGCGAGTAGCCGACGCTCTTGCGCGCCTCTCGCGGCGTCGTCGGGTGTTCGGGGAAAGCGGAACACCCATTGCTCATCGAGCACGACCACTGCATGGTCCTGTCCCATGTCGTTTAATTGCGCCTCGTCGAATTCGAGGTCAGGGAACTCGCACCTGATGCGCGTCACCAATGTTGGAAGATCGACCTGCCCTTGCCTACTCACCGCGCAAATCGTCTCTTCCTTCAATATAGATCGAGCACCCGATCGGATGTCCAAACCCGCGCGTAGCCGATCGCTGTCACTTGAGGGTCGGGGTCGCTGAAAGTCATGCAGCAATCATCAGCGCTCACAAACATCAAGCCAAGGGGGTCTGAGCGCCCTGCCCCAGCCGCTTGCAAAGACCTTTTTTTGGCGGGACTCTTCCCGAGGGGCGAGCACGCAGTGTCGCGCTGCGCCTCCGACAATCTGAGACCGAGAAGCGGGCGTTCCGACGGTCGCAGGTGGGTGGCTGGAGGTCGTTACCGCGAAGCTATCTGGCTTACCTAGCCGTGCTGACGGCGACCCAACGTTGTGCATTCACTCCAGCGATCAAGAGCCAGAGTGTCAGGGCGCCCTCGGCCAGGAACCCTGGTAACAAAATCCAAGGGAACAACCTGTCGGCTATGGGGGGCGATACAAAGCCGATGAAGCTGTTCGCGATGTAACAGACACCTGCAAGGACCAGAGCCTCGCCGAGCAACCGTGGCAGGAAGGTGGAACGAGCGATCAAGACGCCGATAAGGACTAGATGAACGCCGAACAACGTGAGCGCGATGTCGAACGCTGCGCCATGTAGCCGAAGCGAAAAGCTCACTAATAGCTGAATATCCGCTACCGCCAAGCCGTGCGCTGTGTCGACAAGAAGCAGCAGAGGAGCGATCAGGAACGCCGCGCTGATCGCCATCGTCGCGGAATAGGCCAATCTGAAGAAGGCGGCGCTGTACGATGTCGTAAGACTCACGGGCTTCAAGAGGACAAAAAGAAGGGCAGCGACAGCGACGTCGCATAATGTTGTTGAAACATCGGCGGCCACGCCCCAGCGCCAAAGGCTCTCTGACGTTGCGATATTGCGGGCTGTAGCGGCAGCGTCGCCGGACACGATCAGTTTGTCTCGAACAAAGGCCTCTGCGAACATCGCCGCGACCATTATGTACAGGTAGAGCCCGCCGGTCAGGCGAGCGAGCGCCAGCGGCGAACCTATTTTCGCGGCATCAGCCATATCCCATCCCCATTCGGCAGGAGAGCCGCTCAAACGCCCTCTCCACCTACAACCGAGACCGCGCCATTATGCATGAAATATCGTTCACCTCGGATGACCGTCGCATGACCGGGTTGAGTCGCGTCTCTCCGCTGGCGGGCATCCCAAAAGCCGGCATTAGCTCCGCTCCAAGGCGCTTCGGTTTTGAGGTCGGAGCACTCTCCCGAAACTCGCCAGACGTTCCGCGGTCTTGGGGGATGGAAACAAGAGAGTGTTTTGAGAAGTGAGCGCCCCTTGGCGAGGCGGCGTTAGGTAGGACGGCCAATGTCTTGCCGAAAACGGAGGTTTGTTGGGGACGGCTAACGTCTGGTTGTCGCCATCGAGCCAACGGGCGCTATCGACCCATAGGAGACACTCGCGGGCGCATGATAGTTTTTGCTGCCGTTAGGGCAGGAGGCTCGGCGTGGACATTCACAAACCGAAACCATGGCATGGTCTGCGGGAGTTTCTGAAGGAGTACTCCATCATTGTCCTGGGCGTGCTTACAGCGCTGGCGCTTGAGCAGTCCGTGGAATGGCTGCACTGGCGACATGAAGTCGAGGCCGAGCGGACATCGCTGCTCAGCGACGCAAACGATATGTCAAGCGTGATACGTGAGCGCCAGAAGGAGCAGTCCTGCATCGATACGCGTCTTCAGGAAGTGCACGCACTGATCCAGCGGAATGCGAGGCGTGAACCCTTGGGCTTGATCGGCCCAATGGGGCAGCATGTGCGCTCGGTCGCCTCGATCAAGACCTGGGATATCGCAGTTTCCGGACAGGCGCTTTCCCACATGAGCCATCATGAAAAACTCGCCTTCAGCGATGCCTTCGGATCGTACGCCAATTGGAACGATTCAACCGCTAAAGAGGCCGACGCCTGGAGCCGCCTTGCACCGCTCAACGAAGCGAACCTGCTCAACGAGATGGACTGGAGCAACGTCAGGTCCGCGTATTGGCAAGCCCTTCAGATCAACGATCGCCTGAAAATATTGGCTCCGCTTTTCCTAAGAAGGGGTAGAAGCGATCTCAGCCTACCGGACGCGGGCGCTTCCGCTTTAACCGGCGGATTCATTGGGGCCGAAGCGGCCATGTGCCGACCGTTCGTGACGCTTTAGACTGAGCTGCGGCTGACATAGCGACCGCTTTCCACCCTCCGGCGACATTCGCAGCGTCCGCTTCTTGGAACCCGTCGTTTGTGGGAGGAGAGGGTTGTCGCCCAATAGCAGACGCTTTCAAAGAACGAGCCGGGTGGACAGCGGGCAGGAAGCGCCCTCGGAACGTGCACAAGCGGCAACCATTTTATCGCACGTGGCTCGCTGAGGCGGCGATCAAACCAATCGAGTCGACCAGGAAATGAGCGATCACACACGCTGTGAGATCGCGCTTCCACAGGAAAAGGATCGTGAGAATCGTGCCCGATGGGATGACGAATAATAACTGCGTCGCATTCCAGCTGCTTAGGTGAGCGACGGAGAAGGCCATGATTGAGCCGATTGCACCGATCCACTGACTATGTGTCAGCGCCCCTAAGTGATCTATTAGAACAGCTCGGAACAGTATCTCTTCACTTATGGCTGCCGTGAGTGCAATGAATAGGATCATCGGCAGGGGCTTACTGACAAGATTTGCAAGCGTTCGCGTATCCTGTCGGATGTGGAACGCGCCGAGCGCCACAGTCAGAGCTACCCCAACAGCGAGCAGCAATACCGCACCAGCCACACCCCACGCTAATGACGACAGCCGAGGGCGACGCAGCCCCAGAATCGCGGCATCTACCTGCTCAACCGAAAGCACGTAGAGCAGGACACCTCCCGTAAGTAGAAGCAGCACGACTTCCCGCAAGATCGCCAGCGGGAGAGGGCCGGTCGACCGCCTCGGGAACAGGACGCGCATCAACCCGAAGATAGCTAAAGACGCGAAGACAGCTGTCGCGCACTGCGTCGGGGGGACCGCTCCGATCGGGCGGGTCATTGGGAACTAGCCTCCAAGCTCGGCATGAGCGTGATCTCGCGAGGCTGCTGGTGGTTCGTCGCGTGTCATCATCAAGTGATTGACGAACGTCCGCAATGGTCCGATTTTCGTCGCAAGCTGACCGCCGGGAAGTGGACATTGAGTATGTTCATGGCTGTACGGCTCAGCGCCGTTTAAGTAACAATCCTTGAGGCGCCCCTTCTGTAGCGCGGCGTAGTCGATGTTCCCTGTTCGTGCTGGACCGCGTGGTTTAGAGCGCAAACTTTGAGGTGAGCCCTTCTCCGCCAGTGTTATTCGGCTAGCGATCTCGACGAAAAGGCGGGTGTACGCGTCGGCGATCTTGGCGGCGTCGAAGTCGTTCGCACGGATCATCCCGTTAAGAGCCAAGCGGGTGCGAAGCGCGCGCTTGGACAGCAGCATATCCATGGCGCTCGCAAGGGCCGGGGCGTTTTCGGTAGCGACAACCCAGCCGCTTACGCCATGCGCGATCTGCTCTTGGGGTCCATAGTCGCAGTCGGTGACCAGGGTCGGCGCGCCGCACGCCAGCGCCTCGGCGACGACATTACCGAAGCCCTCCCAGCGGGAGGGCAGAACGAACAGTCGCGAGCGCGCCATCCACGCCCAGGGGTTGGCTTGGAAGCCAATCAATCTCACACGATCGGCGACGCCCAACGCCGCAGCTTGAGCTACGAGCGCTGGCCGCAATGGTCCGTCACCGAGAATGACCAGATCCATCCCGCAAGCGCTGGGCGTGTCCGCGAATGCCTTGATTAGAAGGTCATGACCCTTTTGCTGAACCAGGCGCCCAGCTGTGAGGATAAAAGGGCGCGGAGCCGAAACGGACGAGCCATCCTCGGCGAGACTACGTATCCTTGTCACCTCGACCGGATTCGAGATGACGCGTGTCGCGGCCACATTCTTCCGCTTTTCGTGATCCGCCGCCTTTGCTAAGCCGTTGGACACAGCGACGATGCCGTTCATCGAGTCATGGACAACGTTCAAGGCCGCCGTGACCGCCGATACGCCCAGGCGCCCGACTTTCAGATTCCCGATCTCCGCCGCTGGGTTGCTGTCGTATCGACCCAGCCAAAGCGGTCTCTTGCCGCGCATCGACTTCAGAGCAAGCCAGGTCAGGACATCGACGCCCATCCCAAAACTCATCACGACATCTGGCTCGATCATGCGAATCATCCGCACGACTCCCGCCGGAGCGGCGATAATCTCGGCCAGCGTGCGGCGGTGGCCCGCTGGCGAGACGACGCTGATTGGATCGAGTTCCTGAAGGAGTTGGCCCTCCCGCCTCAAGAGGCCCATACGCACGTCCACGCGCCTGGGGTCGCAATGGTTCACCAGGTTGATCGCGACGCGCTCGGCTCCGCCGCCAGCAAGTCTTTGTAAAAGAAGTAAGACGCGGACGGGATTTTCTTCGGCGGCGCGGGCGTCCAATCTGAAGCTAGCCCGATCACTCAGCGAGTGCGTGAGGTCGTCGGCCCGATCGGCCTGGCGGCCGTCGATATTTTCGTTTGCGGGCGACTCGCGCGCCGGACGCACTTCGTCGCCATTCAATTGTTCAAGCCCAACCGATAGACATCCCGAATGTGTACGATCATGCAGAATGTCAATGAAGGGCTAAGGCATAAGGGCGCCTCTTGAGAGGGGGGCTTTTCAGAGGCAACGCCGGCGCTCACAAGAGGCGGAGGAAGATGCTGAGGTTCTACGGAATGGCCGGACTCCGCGGATGCCGTTCCTTTGTTGCTGGTCATGGTCGATGATGCGCAAGTTCTGCGCAACCCAAGGCGCGCTGGGGCGCGGTGATTCGACTCAAACTGCCGTTCCAAATAGATGACCGATACCTGCGGTGACCGACATTGCCAGGGCACCCCAGAAGGTCACACGAACGACTGCGGCCCCGATCGGCGCTCCGCCCGCCCTTGCCCCGAGGGCGCCGAGAACCGCCAGCACGGCGAAGGCCGCTGCGGCGATGCTAAGAAGGATGAACCTTTGCGGTGCAATGGCCGCGACGGCCAGCGGCGAAGCCGCGCCGAGCGCAAAGGAGATAGCTGACGCTATAGCCGCCTGCAGTGGCCTCGCCTTGCTCTGGTCTGACAATCCAAGTTCGTCCCGAGCGTGAGCTTCCAGCGGGTCTTTGTCCATCAACTGTGCGGCCACCCGGTCAGCCAGTTCCGCATCCAACCCCCGCTTCCGATAAATGCCCGCGAGTTCGGCTCTCTCGGACTTCGGGTCATTGCTCAGCTCGGCGGCCTCGCGCTTAAGATCAGCCTGCTCGGAATTCGCTTGGGAGCGAACCGAGACGTATTCACCCGTCGCCATGGACATGGCGCCGGCTATCAACGCGGCGACGCCAGCAATCAGAACGGCGGCGTGATCAGGGAGGCCACGCCGATGACCAGGCTGGCGGTTGATAGAAGTCCATCGTTCGCCCCCAGAACAGCTGCGCGCAGCCAGCCGAGCCGACCAACCTTACGCCGCTCCAGATGTTTGCGCCGGGCCATCAACGTCATCTCGATTTTCGAGCGGGCTCAAAACGCTACAACGCCGCTCAGCGTCTTTACAAAGCGTGGTGGCGGTCAGGCGCCGTAGCGTCGATCGTTCCCCGGCTTTGGCACCACAAGTCGAGGCTGCGGTGTGCCGCAAAGGTAGACCTTTCGCCTCACCGAACGACCTGTTGGCGGAATTCGACGGATAAAATGACGTGTCCGCCAGACCGACCGTCGGGCATGGTGCGCGCGGTCATTCGGAGCTGAACGTGCGCAGGATCGTCATTGTCGTCTTCCCGGGCGTGAACCTTTTGGATGTGGCGGGACCGGCGCAGGTGTTCACCACCGCGTCGGAAATGCTCGCGGACTCCGACCCCAACGCGTGCCGCGCCTACCAAATCGCGCTTGTCTCCGTGTCGGGCGGTCTGGTGGCGACAACTTCTGGCCTCGAGATCAATTCCGATCCGATCAACGCCGGCGAGACAGAAACCATCGACACCCTCCTGATTTCCGGTGGGGACGGAGCGGAGGGCTCGGGCGGTTCCGACGCTCGGTTGTTGTCTTGGCTAAGGGCGGTGAGGCCTAAACTTCGACGCTTGGGGTCGGTCTGTACGGGCGCCTTTGTTCTCGCCAACGCCGGCCTGCTTGACGGGCGACGGGCCGCGACCCACTGGGGCTATTGCGACAAGTTGCAGGCCAACTTTCCGGCGATCGAAGTGGAGCGTGACGCCATCTTCGTCGAGGATCGCGGCATTTGGAGTTCGGCCGGCATTACCTCGGGGATCGACCTTGCGCTCGCCATGGTGGAGGAAGACTGGGGACGCGAGCTTGCCCTCCTGGTTTCTCGCCGGCTCGTGGTGTTTCTCAAGCGCTCCGGCGGTCATCGCAGTTCAGTGTCCCGCTGCGGGCTCAGACGGCGCAGGGTCCACTTTCCCGCTTGATCGGGTGGGTCGCCGAGAATCCGGCCGCCGATCATCGGGTAGAGCATCTGGCCAAGCGTGCCGGTAAGAGCGAGCGGACCCTCCATCGTTTATTTCGGGATTCCTTCGGACGTTCGCCCGCGGAATGGGTCGAAGAGATACGCCTGGAAGCCGCGCGGCGATGCTTAGAAGACACCACCGAAGGACTTGAACAAGTCGCGGCCAAAGCCGGCTTCGGATCGGGTGACACCATGCGTCGCGCCTTCCTGCGGCATCTGGGTGTAGGCCCTTCCACCTACCGCGACCGTTTCCGCAAAGAGCGCGCGCTGTCCCCGGCGGCGCTCCAGATCGCTCTGCACGAAACTGCGTTCAGCTTGGCGGAGAATTGATTCATGTCGCCACGAACCGGATGCATATTTTCACCCGCCAAGTGGGTGGCCCGATCGCTGATGGCCGCGACGCTTCTCCTCACGGTTCCGGCGCGCGCCGAAACATCAGCCGCCACGCTCCTCCAAGCGCTGAAAGCGGCTAGCGGCGGTGCAAAGTGGGATGCCGTGGGCGGCGTTACGGCCGAGGGCGAAAAGACCAGTTCGGGGCTGACCGGCAGATACCACTCCGTCGACGACCTCCGTTCGGGCCAATTCGACCGGGGCGCAGACTACGGAATCCTCGCCAATGCGGAGGGGCTGGACCGGGCGGGTCGTTGGCGTCAGGATAACTCCGGCCAGATTCATCCGCTTGATTCCGATGAAGCAAAGACGGTGGCGGTCACCGAAGCCTATCTCGCGCGTCGGGGCTATCTGTTCGATCATGGCGACCAGAGCGCACTCTCCATCTTGCCGCCGGCGGTTGATGAGAAACAGATGTTCGATCGCGTGGTGGCGACGCCTAAGGGCGGCCGGACCGTCGTTCTCTGGATAAGACGGTCCGACCACCGGCTCGACCGGGCCGTCGTCCAGCTGTCGACCGTGGTGGAGACCATTCGATTCCGCGACTACCGGACCGTCGAGGGGCTTGCCGTCCCCTTTGAAATCCAGACCGCAGACGGCGACCAGTCCGACGCTGGCATCGCCAAGATTGCCGCGTATCACTTCGAAGCTGCTGCGCGAGAGGAGGCGCTGCAACGCCCCTCTTCCAAGTTGGTGGATGCGACCATCCGGGGGGGCGCCCTAGTCACCTACGCGCCCCTCGCGCTCGATCCGGCGAGCGGCTTTCCGATCGTGCAGGCAAGCATCAACGGCAAGGGGCCCTTCCCGTTCATCCTCGACACGGGCGGCCACGACATCTTGACGCCCGTCGCGGCGGCAAAGCTCGGGCTTCCGACGGTCGGCCAGGGGTTCAGCCTGGGGGCGGGCGCCGGCTCCACGCCGACGAAGTTCACCAGAATCGACCGGCTGTCACTGGGCGACGCGGAGCTGACCGCTTCCCCGTTCGTGGTGTTGCAGATCGATCTCGGGCAGGCGCCCGGTTTGAACGGCAAGCCGGAGACGATCGCCGGCATCATAGGGCTGGAACTTTTCGAGCGTTTCGCCGTCACCCTGGACTATGGCGCCCACAAGGTCGCGCTGAATCCGCTCGATGGCTTCGCCGTCCAGGGTAAGGCGGATGTCGCCGTCCCGATCCGCTTCACCGACGACCTGCCGCTGATCAAGGCCTCTTTAGACGGACGTGTTGGCTCCTTCGCCGTGGATACTGGCAACAATACCGACCTCATCGTCTCCGATGGCTGGGCGAAGGCCAACGGCCTGGGGGAGAAACTGAGCGCGGGCGGTTCTATGACTGGCAACTCGGTGGGTGGTTCGCTGGAAATGAAGAAGGGGCGCGCTGAGGAATTCGAAATCGGCGATGCGCGACTTCAAGACCTCAAGGTCCTTCTGGCAGGCGAAAACATGGGCAGCCTGTCGTCGCGTTCAGAGGCAGGCAACATCGGCGACACAGTGCTTTCGCGCTTCAAGGTGACATTCGACTATCGTCGCGAGTTCATGTTCCTGGAGCAACACTCGGAATCGGGGATGGAAGACACGAAAAGGTAGGCTTTTTGTCCGCATTGACGGTCCGTTCATGGACATGGTGGGGGATCCGCTTTCGGGTGAACCCGACGGGACCTTGCGAGGTCCGGCATCCGAACCTGAAGGAATTTCCCGGGTCGCATGCCCACTCAGGCCGGGCGCGGTGCGATCCGCGTGATCGTTCCGGTTGCGACGGGCGGCCGGCAAGGCGCGTGCGCCGTGGCAATCATCGCGGCAAGCGCCGCCACGACCACCGGCCGCGCCGCTTCGTCGTCAAGTCCGGCGAGAGCGGGCAGCGTCCGCGTCCGGGCCGCTTGGGTGGCGACGCGCAGGCCAACATAATAGCCGAACCGCGAAGGCAAACCGGGCGGGTGGGGTCCTCCCGCGAAAGTCGCGGCGGTGTCGTCGCCATCGGTGCTGTCGAACCTGGTCGCGACCAAGCAGAGCGCTTCACCCCAGCGCGCGTCCGTCGCCGCGCGGATCGGGGCGGGCTCGTCGAGCACCAGCTGATGATCGGTGGCGCCCGGCGTCATCGCGGAGGCCGCGTAGGTCGCGAGCCCCTCCTGCCAGAGCGGACAACAGAGTTGGTCGCAGTCGGCGAAGCGCCGGGCATGTTCGAGGTGAAACAACTCGTGGTCGAGGAAGGGCTGGAGCGAATCATCGTTGTGGATCCGCGCGATCACGTCCGCGCCGAACAGCATCACCTTGCGACCGACGACATAGTCCGAGCCCCCGTCGCGCATTCCAAGCTCATGCACGAGAAATATCGGGATCGGCGGCACAAAGTCCGGAAAGATCATCCGGAAACGCTGAACCGCCGTGGCGAGCGCGCCTGGGAAGCGAAGCTCGACGGTGCGATGGGCGGGCCGGATGGATGGGAACTCAACCAGCGCTCTGGTGATGCGACGATCGAGCCGCGCCGCATCCGTGTCGGCGTAAAGGCCAGGGAAGATACGGTCGAACGTCCTGCGGAACGCCGCCACGCGGCGTCCGGGCGCCATGCCTTCGGTTCGCGCCTCAAACCTGTCGAACTGGGGCGCATAGCTGGTGAAGGTGACAGGCGGCGGCGTGACGGTGCCGAGCAGCGCGGCCGCCAGGACGGTAACCAATAGTCTTCCCACACGCGCCACCTTCCCGTTAGATAGCGACCATCGCCGTGCCGGCCGGCGGCACAGCATAACCCGGAATCGCTGACGTTCCGAAGGTCGCGAGTTCGACTCCATCTGCCCATTACCTCGGCGGCGAAGGTCCGCTCTCACTTAGGCGGTATAGCGGTTTGTCCGAAACCGAAGGTTGAACGGCCAGCGCCGGTCTGTCCGGCAATCGCCTTGCCGACGGCTATACGGACAGATGGATTCCCGGACGGGAGGGACAGCGGATGGCCAATATCGGCTACATGAGGGTCTCGACGCTCGATCAGGATCTCGCGCTTCAACTCGATGCTTTAAAGGCGGCTGGTTGTGACAAGGTGTTCGAGGATCGCGCCTCCGGAGCTAAGGCCGATCACGAAGGTCTTGCGGCGGCCTTGGGCTATGCTCGCGAGGGCGACGTGCTGGTCGTGTGGAAGCTCGATCGGCTCGGTCGCTCGCTGCCACATCTGATCGAGGTGATCACCCTGCTCGAACAGAAGGGCGCCGGTTTCCGATCGCTGACCGAAGCGATCGACACCACGACGCCAGGCGGTCGGCTGATCTTCCATGTGTTCGGCGCGCTCGGGCAATTCGAACGGGATTTGACCCGCGAACGCACGCGCGCCGGTCTGAAGGCCGCCGCGGCTCGGGGCCGCAAGGGCGGGCGTAAGCCCGTGGTGACCGAGGCGACCGTAGACCTCGCGAACGCACTGATGACAAAAGGGCTTAGCGTTCGCGAGGCGGCGACCAGGCTGAAGATCGGCAAGACGGCGCTCTACGAGGCGCTGCGGCACAAGTTGCCTGAAACAGCTACACCTTCGAAAAACCGGACCAAAACAGGCGCTTGACCCGATAACCGCAATCAGAGCAGCCTATACTATAATGACCTCCTCTCGGCTGCGAACGCCAACGAGCTGCCGGCGCTGCCCGTCACCGGCGATCTAGCGACCCGGCGAACCGGGTCGAGCGACCGCCACTCCGCTGCCGGAGGCCTGAGCCATCAGAGCCGCGCAATCGACATCCTTCGGTCGCCCATTGTGAAGAAAGGGGATGATGGCGGCGGCTGGGGCGGCGAAGACGCCGATGGCGACGCTCAGCAGCGCCTGTGGCGCGGCTTTGACGATATCGACCCCGATCTTGGGCGACTGGAGGCTGCCTTTCACCGTAATTGGAGCTCCTAGCCGCAGGATGCGGAAGCCCTTGGGTTTGCCCTGAATACGGAGGTTCACCGTCTCGTCTCGCAGGTTTATGTCGCCGCTTCCTTGCGCGAGCACCGGTCCAGTGTCGAACACGATCCGTTGAGCGGTAAAGACGCCGTGCTGGGCCTGGAAGTCGGCGATGCCGCAGCGGATCGGCGCGTCGCTGTGGTTCTTGGTGAGGAGGAGGAAGAGGCCGTTGGCGGCGTCGATGCCGAGAAGTTCGGCCAAGGTCCGCCGGATCTTGCCGCCAGGAATGGCCACGGTCATCGTTCCATCCGCGTTGGCCGCCGCCGTGCGCACCGAGTCGCCCGTGCCGGCGATCTTGACGCGCGCGAAGAGGCCGCCTTCCAAAGGAGGATTGCCGGCGCTCGGGGCCATCATCGTTTCAAGCCGGCCATTGGTCAGGCGAAGGTCCAATGCCGTGGCCGGAATCGCGTTGCGGGCATCGATGCGGATGTTGCCGGCCAACCGGCCTTGCGGCAGTGTCATGTCCAAGGGGTTGATGGAGATCACGCCGTGATCGAGTGTGACATTCAAGATGAGCGCCTTGATCGGCAGCGCTCCGGCCTCGACGCTCTGAGCCTTGTAGACCAGCCTTGCATCCATGCCGCGCACGCGGCTCACGTCGAGATGGGTGTCGGGAAGAAGGCGGTGCTCGGCGGTCAGTTTCGCCGCGACGATCCGTTGCGTTGGCGACAGGGGCTGTCCCGCCGCGTGCTTGGGCACGCCACCGGTCACCGCGGCCAGATCGGCGAGCCTCAAGCGGCGTGAGCCGAGATCGGCCTTGACGAAAGGACGCCCGCTGGAATTGTCCACCGCCAGCGATCCTCCCAGATCGCTCTGGCCGACGCGGCCCTGGATATTGCGCAGAGCGTACATCGCCTGACGGCGGGCGAAGCCGGCGGCGAGTTCGTACGGCGGGGTGCTCGGAAGCGCCAATCCGGTGAGGTGATAGAGATCTGCGAGGTCCGCTCCGGCAAGAAAAAACTTCCCGGAAAGGACCGCGAAATCGAAGGGGTGAGCGATCGCGCCCGCCAGCCGCAGGCGGGTCGCGCCGGCCCCCAGTCGCGCATCGAAGGGGTAGGGCCTATTGGGGTCGACGTTGACAAGCGGGCCTCCGGTCACCCGCGCGACGAACCTGGCGTTGTTGAGCAGTCCCTTCCCCTCGAGCCGAAACGTCCCGTGCCCGACGCCATTCACCTCTTCACTGGACGACAGTGCGCCCGTGAAGTGCAGCTTTTGTTTGAGGTCGTCGAAGGTGAGCGCGCCGTTCGAAATGATCAGGTGATTGATGGGAGGAGCCTTGAACGGTTTGCCTTTTTCGCCAGCGACGTTCCAGCTCTCGCGCCCCGCGGCATCCCGCACGAGATGGACGACCGCGTGGTCCGCCTCCAACAGAGGCAGCACCAGCTTGCCGCCCGCCATCAGCGGCAGGGCTCGAACTTCCACCCGCAGGCGCGGCACGCGGGCTGTCGGCGTCGGCCCGGCCCAGGCGGCCGCTCCCGCCGTGAGCGCACCTTCGACGATCGACAGGCCGCCGCCCGGCTGACCAGCCCCTTCGTTGGCGGAGAAGGCGCCGAAGAAGCTCATCCGCCGATGGGCGTCGTCGTAGCGCAGGGCGCCGTTGGTCACGACGAGATGCTCGATCGTCGGCAAGCGTCGCGGCGCGGCGCTCTTGCCGCCGCCAAAGTCCCAATTGGTGCGTCCGGCGGCGTCGATCGCCAACCTCACATTGGGCCGGTCGGCTTCGATCACGGGGAAGATCAGCTTGCCTTTGAGCAATGCCGGAATCCTGAGTTGGATCGTCAGGCGAGACAGCGTGGCCATCGGCATGCGGCCCGCCCACGCCGGGTTGCCGATCACCAAGCCGTTCACCGTGGCCGTCGGCGTCCATGACCACGGATGGACCTCGAGATTGCCGGTGATCTCGACGGGCCGGTGCAGCCGCCCCGAAATCACTCTCGCCAAAGGCCCACGCAACCAGTTCCACTGAAACAGGAGGATGAAAATGATCAGCGCCAGCAGAACGGCCGCGCCTAAAGCCGCAACCCAGCGCCACGCCCTCGAGGAACGGCTGGGGCCGCCACGCGGCCGCGGGGAGCGCGGCGCGTTGCCGCTCACATCGGCTGGCGATACGGGGTTCGGCGCCAAAGGTGCATCCTTTTGCAGTCAAGTCCCTCTCAACGCTGTCAGGCGCGCGTTGTCGTTCCGAAAAGGGCTCGGATTGAGGCGTGTACGACCAGGCACGGCCATGCGCCGTCGGGAATGCTTCCGGGAGAGGCGGATGCGGGTCGCGCGTTGAACCGATCGGCTCGCAAGCCTGTGGCCTGCGCGGGTGCAATTCAAGCGCCTATATATGTAATCAGGACATCATCGAATATCGAAGCGGCGGTGCTGTCACGCCACGACATCCAAGCGGTCGCAGACAGCTCTTGGGTTAGACCAGCGCGAGCGCCAGCTTTGGGTGCCGACACCCTTTGGTCACGGGCGCGGTAGTCAAGTGCTGGCTGAGGCTTATGCCGGATCCTCAGCGCCTAAGCACCGGCTCAGCGGATCGGGGGTTCAGATCAATGCGCCAATCCCCGAGCACCCGCTCTATGGTATTGGAAGTTCTCGTGGCCGCGCTCGCAACGATGGCAATGTTCCTGACGGTATGGCTCACGACAACCGGTCGCCACATCCCGGTTTCGGCAGCCAAGTTGGCGGCAATCCTACCCGCCCCCACCCGACCGACGCGTTGACTGGGGCGAACATGAGTCATTCTCGCACCATCCAGCCGACGCACCCTTCGGAACCGCCGGAGCAGGGTGCTCGCTGCTGAGTGCGCACTTCACTGATCGCGGGCACGTTCCGCTCTTCCACACGTTGGAATTGGCCGCCACCATGAGCGCCCATGTTCAGCTTTATCGCCGCCGTGATCCAGAAGACTGGCGTACTCGGCGTCGGATTGCTCATGCTTCTGGAAAATTTGGTTCCCGCCGAGGGTCGGCGCGGCGCCGAGCGGAAATATCAGGCCAGCAGCCGCGAGGTCGCCCAGCTGATGCAGCTGTTCAGCGGCGTCATCGAGGCCGTCGATCAGGCGCAGGCGGAAGGCGGCGACGCTATCGACCGGATCGACGCCCAGGTGGGCTGGGCGAAGCTGCTCGACGCCAAGCCGAAGGTCGATGCGCTGGCCGCCCTCGCCGCCGAGGATCCTCTGGTCAGTGCGGCCGACCGCTATGGGGCGCTCCGCCGATTCGCGCCGACCTTCTTTGAGCATGGCGGTTCAAAGCCGGGACCGGCGGTGCGCCGCTGCTGAAAGCCCTGGCCACACTGCGCGACCTTAATCCGACAGGCCGGCGCGAAATCCCCGCCGATGCGCCCCTGCCGTTGGCTTCAAAGCGCTGGAAGCAGTTGGTGAAGCCGGGCGGTGGCGAGATTTCCAGGCGGCTTTACGAGACCGCGGCAGTCGCGACCTTGCGTGACCGCCTCAAATCCGGCGACGTCTGGGTCGAGGGCTCGCGGGCCTACAGGCGGTTCGGCGACTACCTGCTTCCCAAGGACCAGGTCGCCGCCGAAGCCCGCGGCCTGCCGGTAAACGTCGAGCTGGGCGGCTATTTGGCCGGGCGCGCAAACCTGCTAGATCAACGATTGGCCAGTTTCGCGCGGCGCTTGCGCCGCGGAGACCTGGCGGGCGTGACGCTTGAGGGCGACCGGCTGTCGGTGACGCCGGTCAAGGCCTCGACGCAGGAGGAGGCGCGGTCGCTGGACCGCGCTATCGATGGCCTTCTGCCGCGCGTCCGGATCACTGAGCTCCTGCGCGAGATCGATGCGCTGACCGGGTTTACGGCGATGTCAGGGACCTGCGTTCCGGCAAGGTCCACGACAATCCAAGCTGCATATTGGCGGCCGTTCTCGCCGACGCCACAAACCGGGGCCTCGAGCGCATGGCCAACGCCAGCCAGGGCGTGACCTACGCCCAGCTCGTCTGGACGCACAGTTGGTATCTCAGCGAAGAGAACTATCAAGCGGCGCCGGCCAAGATCATCGAGGTCCATCACGCTCAACCGTTCGCCAAGCATTGGGGCGATGGCCAGGCGTCGTCGTCCGACGGTCAGTTCTTCCGGTCAGGCCGCCGGCGTGGCGGAGCAGGCCAGGTCAACTCCAAGTACGGGCCCGAGCCGGGCCTGCGAATCTACACCCACCTTTCCGACATGCACGGCTCGTTCAACACCCGCGTGCTCTCGGCCACGTCGTCGGAGGCGCCCTACGTCCTTGATGGTCTGGTCGGCCGACAGAGTGGCGAGCATTACACCGACACCGGCGGGGCGACCGACCATGTGTTCGCCCTCTGCCATCTTCTGGGCTACCGCTTCGCGCCGCGGATGCGCGACCTGGGGGATCGCCGGCTCGCGATTATCGGGTCGGCCACGGGGTACAAAGCCCTGGAACCGATCCTTGGTCGCCCGATCCGGATCGATCTGATCCAGGAGAACTGGGAGGACATCGTCTGCTTGGCGGCGTCGATCAAGGCGGCGCTGTCGCGCCCTCCGTGATGCTCAAGAAGCTATCGGCGTTCAAACGCCAGAACCGCCTGGATCTCGCCCTCGCCGAGGTGGGACGGATCGAACGCACCTTGTTCACGCTCGACTGGCTGGAAAGCCCCGAGTTGCGTCAGCGTTGTCAGGCCGGCCTCAACAAGAGCGAGGCCCGCCATGCGCTGGCGCAGGCCGTATTCGTCCACAAACAAGGTCGCATCGCCGATCGGACCCTGCAAAACCAGGAACACCGGGCGTCAGGTCTGAACCTGGTAATCGCCGCCATCGCGCTGTGGAACATATTATATATGGAGCGGGCGGTCGATCATCTGCGTGCCCGGGATGTCGCCGCTCCCGACGCGCTCCTCGCCCATCAATCGCCCATGGGCTGGGCCCACGTCAGTCTCACAGGCGACTACCTCTGGACCGACGCCGCGGCCGCCGGCGGCTTCAGGCCGTTGAACGATCCCGCCAACAGGCTCTATTGCGCAGCCTAAGCGGCGTTCTTGGTTTGGGCCTGAAAGCGTGCTTTAGCGCACAAACCTTGAGGTGAGCCCTACACGGGGGAGAGGGGGCGGCGCGCCCCTTTCCCCTCCTAGACGGAGATCTTCGCCGGCGACGCCGGCGACCTCATGCGGGCCTCAAGCCCGCCCGCGCGAGCGATCGTCACCCGACAGGGACGAGACGCCGGTCGGCGGCTCGGTCGGAGCGCAGCGGAGATAGAGCGCGATCCCCTTGGGGACGCGCCCAAGGCTCTACCTCGTGCGCGCACCATTGACGATAATGCGAATGCTTATATATTTCGCCGATGTCAAAGCCGCCCAAGCCCCTGCGTTTCCTTGGCGATTCTCATGACGTTCTTACGACCTTCCCTGGGGACGCACGGCGCGGCGCGGGGTTCGCGCTCTACATGGTGCAAATCGGACGGGACCCTGACGACTGGAAACCGATGCCGACGATCGGCCTCGGCGTTCGGGAAATTCGCGTGAGGGACGAGGCTGGCGCGTTTCGACTGATCTACATCGCCAAGTTTCTGGAGGCGGCTTACGTCCTGCACTGCTTTAATAAGAAATCACAGCAGACGGCAACAAAGGATATCGAACTAATACGAACCGCCCTTAAGCGTGACCACAGAAGGCCCATGGCCGTGATCCGATGGACGCGATGCGGTCGGGTTCGGTGAGGAGGCGGTTCCAGGCGTCGCAGACGGCGTCGAGGATGTGGTCGTAATCATCGAAGATGTGGTTGGAGAGCCATCTCTGGCGCAGATATTCCCAGACGTTCTCGGCGGGGTTGAGTTCCGGCGATCTGGCGGGGAGCGGCAGGAGGGTGAGGTTGGCGGGGATGCGGAGCTTGGCGGTGGTGTGCCAACCGGCCTGATCGAGCACCAAGACGGCGTGGGCGCCGGGGGCAACGGTGACGCTGATCTCGTCGAGGTGGTGTTGCATGCCTTGGGTGTCGGCGCGCTGCATGACGACGGCCGCGCCGGTCCGTCGCTGGGGACAGATGGCGCCGAACAGATAGGCGCAGCCGGTTCGAAGATCGGTGACCTGCCGGGGCCGCGTCCCTCGTCTGGCCCAGACGCGGGTTCGTTGGGTCTTCTGGCCGACCCGCATCTCGTCCTGGAACCAGATCTCTAGGGGTGTGCCGGCAGGCTGCGCCGCTTCGATCGCCGCGATCGTCGACGGGAAGTTTTTTTAAAACTCTCCAGGGCGTCCGGGTCCTGGCGGTAGTGCCTGGGACGGGTGGTGATGTGAGAGAAGTTCAGCCGGTCCAGCAGCTTGCCGACCGTGCGTTCGTGGTAGACAACGCCCCAGCGCTCCTCGATCAGCGCCTTGAGGTCGAGGCAGCGCCACCGCGCCAGGTGGCCGAGCCCGGCCGACGCCGGACCACCCTCGACGAGGGCATCCAGCTCGGCCTCCTGTTCCTGCGTCAGCCGACGGGGGTTGCCCGGCGCGGCGCGGTTCACCAGACCCTCCGGCCCCCCGTCGTTGAACCGATGAACCCAGTCCCGCAGCGTCTGGCGGTCCATGCCCGCCAGCCGAGCCGCGTCCTCGCGGCTCATCCCCTCATAGACCGCGGCGATCGCCAGCAGGCGACGCGCCTGGTCGGCGTCCTCGGCTCGCCGCGCCAAGGCGCGAACGCTCACCGCATCATAGTCCGAACGCAACCGGATCGCCGCCATCGAAACCTCCTCCGCAATCAGGAGGATGAATCACTGTTCGCCGATCAAAGGAATCCCCGCCGAGTCACCGTCACGGGCGTTTGGTATAAGTCGGAAACGGCTCAAAGAACTCTTAGAGGAAAGAAATCAATGACTGCTACCGGAAAGACGTTCGCGACGGCTTGGGATGCGATCACTGACACGCCTGAAGAGGCGGCCGTCCTGAAGGCCAGGGCTGACCTCATGATCGCTTTGGCCGATCACATCAAGGCGCAAGGCTGGACCCAAGCCGAGGCGGCGAAGCGCCTGGGCGTGACGCAGCCGCGCATTTCGGATCTCGTGCGCGGCAAGTTCAACCTGTTCGGACTGGACCACTTGGCGATGATGCTGGCCAGGGCAGGGCGGCAGGTTGAGATTCGTGTGAAGAAAGCCGCCCCGCGTAAGCACGCGGCTTGACCGTTCTTACCCGCTCCAGGTCGGGCCTCCATCTCGGCCCGCTTGCCGCGCGACTTCGGCGGCGAGCTGGTGCGCGCCTCGGCGATCTGCTGGCCGTCCTGAGGGGTGGCGTCGAGGAAGGGGAGGGGGTCAGTGCCTCGTGAGGGGCTGCGCGAGCTCCTTGCAGCCTCACAAGGGCATTCAATCCGGTGCCTAAGGCAGGGTCCAGAGCCCAAGAGGGGTCGGGTGCGGTAGCGCCCGGGCGGCCGTTGGCGGACTCCAGGGCGGGGATCAAGAAGCGTCCGCCGAGTGTCCCATCCTTCAAATGGACGCAGATTTCAGGAGGAATCCCCGCTTTCGCCAGCCGGTCGGCCAACCCCACGGCTGCTTGTTCCGCGGCCCGGCCACTTCGGAAGACGAGGTTGTTGTCGATCTGCTCGCTTCGGACCGTCCAACCATGCGCAAAGGGCTGAACATCGATGATCCGCATTTCCGTCTGCTCCCAGTGACGTGCTGTCAGCTCGCCTGCGCTGCAGCTGTCAACGCCAACACGCCAGGGCCGATCAGTCCGGCGACGAGCACCACCTTCAAGGTGTTAGTGAGTACGGTCGTCATGACCCGCCTCCATCGCTTCCAGCCGCTTGAGCGCGGCGCGCACCTCATCCAACGGGACCGGTTCGACGGTGCCCAACAGCCATCGCAGGCGCGGCTCGTCCTGCACAGCCGACGCATCGGACGCCCACGATGAGAGGATTTCTCGTTTGTCGCGGAAGGTGAAGTGGGGGTCTTTCACCACGTCATCGGGGTTTTGAAAGCCAACGGCAGGACGAACGCCACGTTCGAGGGCGGTCCTGAGGCTATAGGGCGCGTGGGCGCCCTGCAGGTCAAAGATCTGTTCTGACGTTGCCAGTCGCATCATCGTTTCTCCTGTGATATCCTTTCTCATCAGCCCGCGAGCGGCCGTCGCCCTTAGGCGCGCCGCTCGCGTCGTTCGGTCAGATAGGCTGTCGGCTCGCGTGTTCAGGCCGAGGAGCCTCGGCGATCGCGCCAGACGTTACCGAAAGCGCGGGCCGCTTCTCATCGGCCGTGCAGGCCCCGGACGTGCGGGTCACCACCTGTGGCGGCCTGCCGTCGATGGCGGAGCGGTATTCGACGCTTCGGGTGCAGACGCCATTGCCCGACATCGTCGAAACCATCGAGAAGCCCTGCGCGCCTGGCGACAGCTTTCCGATATCGACCTGCATCAGGTCGGGCCCGGCAAACGCCAGCCCAGACTGAGCGCTGGCCTCGCCGAGCATCGCTTCCGCCTGACGGTCCATCGCCTGCGAAATCCGTTCCAGCGCCGCGAACGTCGAACCCGGCCCGAAGGGATCGGACGCCGGCGGGAGGATTGAGAGCGCCGGCGGCGCCGGGACGAAACTCACCGTCGGCGGTGTGTCGCCGACATATCGGATGTGCGCCAGGCATCCATCCGACAGGCGGACATCGAGCATGTGAGCGTTCTTGAGCTCCGCGACCGCCAAGCCGGCGACGCCCACGAGGGCGGTCGCCGCGGCACCCGCGAGAATGGCTTTACGAAGGGGTCGCATAGCAGTCTCCGACAAGTGTTGTGAGAAGCCATCCAAGGCCGGCGTCGTCCTCGCCGGCCTCGAACGGGCGGATAGCCGCCGAGGATCAATGGCTGGTGGCCCCGGCGTTGATCGGGATCCGCTTCATCCGCGACTGGCTCTGCACGGACTCGGGCGCGGTCACGGTCAGGACCCCGTTGCGGAACTTGGCCTGGATCCGCGCCTCGTCAATATCGCCGAGAGCCAGGCGGCGCTCGAAGCGGCCGTAGACGCGCTCGCTGAAGGCGCGGCTGCGGTCTTCTGTCTCGGCTCGCTTTTCGCCGCGCAGGATCAGCACGCCGTCCTCGAACAGGACCTCGACGTCCTTTTCCTCAAGGCCCGGTAACTCCGCGGTAACCCGGTATTCGCTGTCGGCGTCCTGCACCTCCAGCTGGGGCCAGGCGGCGCGCCCGCCCCACAGAGACGGCGTATCGAAGCCGCGGAAGACATCGTCGAACAGCCGGTTCATTTCCCGGTGCAGGGTGAACAGCGGGCTGGCGGTCGCCTCCTGGGTGGCCGGAAGGTTGCGGTCCAGGTCATTGGTCCGGGCCAGGGAACAAGATCGCGCACGTTCATGTCAGTCCTCCTTTCTTCACGTGCGCCGGAGCGCCCAGAGGGCGCCCCGGGCTTCAGGTTGATGGTCGCGCAAGTCAGGCGGCGCGATGTTCCGCCTGGTCCTTGTTGATGCGACGCACATTGGGGATCGCCTCGGCGGCGCCGATCACGATCCGCCGAGGCTTCAGCGCCTCGGGAACTTCGCGGGCCAGATCGATCGCCAGCACACCATTGTCGTAGCTGGCGGACTTGACCACCACATAGTCGGCCAGTTCGAACTTGCGCTCGAAGTTGCGGGCCGCGATGCCGCGATGCAGATACGTGCGCGCGCCGTCCTCCTCCTCCCGGGCCTTGCGGCCGGCAACGATCAGGAGGTTCGGTTGCGCCGTGATTTCGAGTTCGTCGGCCGTGAATCCGGCGGCGGCCAGGGTGATGCGATAGCCGTCGTCGCGGGTCTTTTCGACGTCGTAGGGCGGATAGCCCTGGTCTCCCTCGCTCCTCATCGCGCTGTCGATGAGGTCCGCCATGCGGTCGAAGCCGATCACCGACCGGTAGAGAGGGGAGAAGTCATATGCCGTTCTCATTTTCCATCTCCTCAGAACGAGCAAGTTGGACCTGAGAGACGCCCGGAAGCGCGGGCGCCCCCTGACTGTCGTCGAGCCCTTGTGGCGCTCGACGGCGAAAAATTAGGAAGGCCGAAAGCAGCGTCAAGGCCTCAGCTTGCAGACTTTTTCGCCGTGCCCAACTCGATCGCCGACGGGCCGAAGACCGTCCGCGACGCAGCAGTTTTTGGGTCCCGAATGAACTTGCCGCCGAATCTCCTGTCAGCGTTCGTCACGGTGTTCGTGACGATCGGACCGATCGAAACCGCCGTGGTCTTCGCCGCCCTGACTTCCGGCGTGCATCGGCGGGAGCGCAAGAGCCTGGCCGCGCGATCGGTGACAATCGCCAGCGTCGTCCTGCTGCTGTTCGCCCTGGGCGGCGGCGCGGTGCTGTCGCTGCTGCACGTCTCGCTTCCGGCCTTTCGCGTCGCAGGCGGCGTGCTCCTGTTCCTCCAGGCCCTGACCCTGACCTTCTCGAACCCCGGCCTGTCCTCGATCAACCCGAGCGAAACGCGGGATGCGCAGCAAGGCGGCCACATCGCGGTATTCCCACTGGCGTTTCCGCTGATCGCCGGCCCCGGCAGCCTTGCGGCCGTCGTGCTGGTCATGGGCCGTACGGAGGCTTGGCTGGAGAGGGGCGCGGTCGTGCTGATGGTCGCGATCTGCCTCGCTGTGACCTATGTCGCCATGCTCGTGTCTGAGCGCCTTGTGGGCCGATTGGGGCAGACGGGCTCCGACGTCGTCGGCCGCATATCCGGGGTGCTGCTCGCGGGCCTGGCCGTGCAGTTCATCTTTGATGGCGTGCGACAGGCGACTCTGCTTGCGTCGGCCTGATCGACACGCCGAAGCTCCCTTAGCGGGCGTCAGCACCGAGTTCTGGGATCCAAGTCCGAGCTCTGTCCGACGACTTGGCCACACGACCAGATCAACCCCACATCCGGTCGCAGCGCGGCCCCGGCTGCACCGATATCCCGCGTTCGACGGGCGTTGGGCTCGGAGGGCGAGACCATTCACCGGTCTTACGCGCTCAAGTTCGGCCGACCCCCATCTCAGCTCCGCCGCCGCGCCAACGTCGCCCTGAGCGTCTTGTCGCTAACCCCATAGGCGCGCGCCACCACGCGCACAGGCTCGTCGTCTGCAAGACGGCTGCAGGCCTCGGCGATCTGCTGGCCGCTCATCTTAGGCGGCTGGCCAAGATGACGGCCGGCGGCCTTGGCGACCGCGATCCCCTGCTGCTGCCGGTCCCGCGTGCGCCGGCGCTCGTGGGCGGCCAGGCTCGCGAGGATGTCGGCGATCAGCCGACCGTCGTTCGTGTTGATGTCGAGGGAGGGGAGAAGAAAGGTAGACGATGCCGGGGAAGTTCGGAGCGGACCCTTAAAGGTCTGATCGAAGCGGGAGCGAGCCCGGCAGTCGATCAAATTGATCATCGCACCGGCATGCTCCGCGCTTTCACGATGTCGGCGATCAACGCGTAGGGGATCGGTTGATCAAGCGGCAAGCGCAGGTTCCCCTTTTCGCCCTGGTACGGCGCGACTCGGGCCAAGAGGTCGGCGTCCCGGACCGGCGGGTAGATGCCAATATGCCCTTTGAACGCGCCGAAATGGAGGATGTCCTTGCCGAGCCAAAAGGTCGGCATGCCATAGCTGATGGTCTCCACCGCGTCCGGCGCCGCGGACCTCACAGTCTCTCGAATACGCGAGAGAATCGCGGCGACCTCCGGAGGAAAGCGCGAAATATACCCGTCTATGGTTCGAGCCGCGTCTCCAGGCATCCTGCCCTCCAGCGTCGCCAACGACACGCTCCCGGCGGCTCGGGCGCCGTGGGAGCTATGGATGTGTCCCGCTTGCGCGATCAGGCGTCTGTGGTCTCCAGCACGTCGGCTTCCAGGCGAGCGTAGCTCTGCTCCATGCCGCGGGTCATGCCTGTGGCAAGCGCTGCGTCGCGATTTTCCTTGGAGGGCGACAAAATGGTGGTGGTCATCACCGACCCGCCCGGCTCATCGCGGAACTCGACGGTGCAGCGCACCTCCTCCGCCATAGGTCCGGCCATGGCGCCGAATATGCGCTGAGTCTGCACGATCCGGTGCGGCGCCGAGACTTCCAGGTAGGTGCCCTCGGACCCGAACTCGGCAGTTCCGCCGTCCGTGCGCCACAGGAAGCGGTAAGCGCCGCCTTCGCGCAGGTCTACCTCGCACTCGGGCATGCTCCAGCCCGGCGGCCCGAGCAACCAGCGCCTGATCAGCGCAGGCTGGGTATAGGCTTCGAACACCCGCGCGGCCGACGCCTTGAAGCGGCGCACGACGCAAACCTCGCGATCGGATGGGGTGGTCACTTCAGCGGTGTGGCTCATGGCAGTCTCCTCTTCGGTTCAAAGGTCGGGGCCTGTTTCTTCCAGAAGCTTATCGAGGCGGCGGAAGTTGTGCTCCCAGCTTTCCCGCAGACGCTCGATCCAGCCCGTAAGCTCGGCCAGACGCTGGGTCTCCAGCCGGCGCGGTCGGCGCTGGGCGTCGATGGCTGCTGTGACTAGCCCTGCGTGCTCCAGCACCTTCAGGTGCCTCGAAACGGCGGGCTGGGTCATGGAAAAGGGGCGCGTCAGTTCGGCGACGGTGGCGTCTCCCTCGCTCAGACGCGCCAGGATCGCCCGGCGGGTGGGATCAGCCAGCGCAGTGAAGGCTACGTCGAGGTGTAGGGAAGCGTTCATATCAGCAATATGTTATATAACTAATATGTTGTCAACGGCGGTTTGTGTCGCCCGGTCACACGTCAAATCGCGCTGCGACCGCCGGGCACGTAGCGATAGAGCGTCGAGATCGGCACCCCGAGTTGCGACGCCACCTCCTCGACGGTGATGGTGGGGTCGGACAGATCGCCTTGGCCCGCTTAACCTCGGCCGGCCGCGGGCAGGCTTACGGCCACCCTGACGCCCGGCGGCGCGCGCGGTCGCCAACCCGGCGTGGGTCGCTCCAGGGTCAATTCCCGCTCGAACTCAGCGATGGATGCAAACATGTGGAAGACGAGGCGGCCGCCTGGTGTGGTCGTGTCGACCTGCTGGGTCAGCACCTTGAGGCCGATCTCACGCGTCTGCAGGTCGGCGGCCGTCTCCACGAGCTGGTGGACCGATCGCGCGAGACGGTCAAGCTTCCAGACCACGAGGGTATCGCCGGCGCGGAGGTAATCGAGCGCCGCTTTCAACTCCGGTCGATCACGGCTGGCGCCGGAGGCCGCCTCGGCGAAGACGCGATCACACCCCGACGCGGCGAGCGCCTCAAGTTGGAGGGCGGGGGACTGGTCCCTGGTGGAAACCCGCGATAGCCGACGAACACCGTTCACCTCTCAAAACCCGTCGAAGCGTCGCTTGATTTGGGAGAAGGAAACAAGAGACTATTCTGAGAGGCTAATTCGATTCAAAACCGGGGCAGAGGAGGGCGCCACGCGCACGCCTCAAGAACCCTCGTTTGCTGGAGACGTGGATCGCGCCCGATCTGCCAATGTCGTGGGGAGATGGAAAGCAGAAAGGCTACCGCATCCCAAGGCAACAGCTTCAGTCGCTCGGCGCCGCGTTTTCAGCCGGTCGTAGATGGATGCCCGTATGCCGAAAGGAAGACGCTGACGCTTCCCGATAGATGCCGCTGCTGATCGCTCGCGGAAAGATGCACGACACCGAAAAACATCGCGCGATTGACTGGATCGCCCATCACCAGCCAGTTGAACTGCGTGGCGGCGATCATCGAGTCGTCCAGCCTCAGCAGCCCACGATCGCTCCAGCGCTGCAAGGCCGCGGCGAGATCGGCGATGGCTCGCCCAGGTCCGCCCTCGTAGAGCGCGCGCCCCAACTCGGGAAAGCGATCTGCCTCGGAGATAACGAGGCGGCGTAGCCGGAGAAGCTTTGGGGCCAAAGCAGTGTCGAGCAGCCGCTCACCATGGCCCATGAGCGCGCCGCTGACCTCGGACTCGGTTTCGGGGTCCTGCATCTCGACCTGAACTCGATCTGCGGCTTGACTCGTCATCCCCCGCACGACGGCCACGAAGAGCGCAGCCTTGCTCTCGAACTGCTTATAGACAGTCTGCTTCGAGACCTCGGCGCGCGCGGCAACTTCCTCCACGCTGGCGCCTACGAAGCCGCGATCAAGAAACAGCGCCTCGGCTTCCTGCAAGATAGCTCGGCGTTTCAGCACGGTCCGGCCAAGACCCTCACTGCCGTCGACATCGCTAGCCGTGACAGCCCTGGTGCGTTCCATTCGCATCTCCCGATTGACACCCAGTACTGGACGGTCCAGTTCTAAGTCGGACCGAGGAGGCAGCCAGTGGTGCACGCACATCAGTCTAACACCGCCGTCTGCCGGTGTGGTGACACGACCATAGACCTAACCGGCGAGCCGATCCTTAGCGCGGTCTGCTATTGCGAAAGCTGCCGAACGGCCGGACATGGGTTCGAACGGGATCTGGGCGCACCGCACACGGTCAAAGCGGATGGCGGTGTGGATTACTGTTTATATCGGAAGGATCGGGTGAAGATCGTCCACGGCGCTCACAACCTGCGCGAATACCGCCTCAAGCCGGACTCACCGACGCGACGCGTCGTAGCGAGCTGCTGCGGTTCGCCAATGGTCCTGGATTTCGCTCCGGGCCACTGGCTGACGATTTTCCGGGACCGCATGACGGGGCCAGCGCGCGAGCCGCAGATGCGCGTCATGACCAAGGACAAACCCGAGGGTGTGGAGCTTCCTAACGACATCCCGGCCTACGATACAATGCCTCCACGTTTCATGGTCAAGCTACTCGCCGCCTGGGCGGCGATGGGGTTCCGCCGTCCGAAGTTCGCTTGGTGATAGCCAAGCCTTCGCGGGGAAGAGAGGTAGACCTTTTGGTTCCGTCCGGTGCGTGATTGCCCAACTAACATCCGGGGGTCCCGGGGGGGGCGGCGGGCACCCATGCAGCTTTGACCGAAGAGGTCTCAGGCTGCGTTATGTCGAGCGTTGCTTGGCTCCACTCGGAACCTCAATTATGGCCCGGAGGGGATTAAACCAGTGACAGAAACGTCGAGTCCGGCCGTATGGGACGAAGAGCACCTGCGCCTCGGCATAGGCGCCGACGGCGTTACCCTATGGTCGTGGAATGTCGACACCGACAAGCTCACAATGGACGAGCGGGCCTTTTCACTTTGGGGCGTCCCCCAAAGCCCCGAGGTCTCATTCGCCGACTTGTCAGCTCATATCCACCCTGCGGATCGAGACCGGGTTCAAGCTGCCTTCGCCGCGACCCGGGCAATTTCCGAACCCTACGAGGTGGATTTCCGGGTATCCGTAGGAGACGGCGTTCGGTGGATATCAAGCGCGGGCAAGGTGACGCCGCCCGCATTGTCAACCGGATCATGTTCGGAATATTTCTCGACGTGACTGGACGTGAGCAGGCTGAGGAGAGCAATGAGTTGCTCGCCGGCGAAATGAGTCGCCGCGTCAAGAACCTGCTGATGATCGCCACTGCCCTGACCGCAATCACGTCGCGGTCAGCAACGTCGGCGACAGAAATGGCGAGGGATCTGACGCACAGGCTGACGGCTTTGGGCCGGGCGCACGATCTGGTGCGTCCCGGGCCTGGGCAAAACGGGATATGCGGTTCTCCTTGGCGACCTCCTCTCGGTCGTTCTGGCACCTTACGACGATATGGGAGCCTTCAGCGGGCGCATTCGCGTGTCCGTTCCACGTATGAGCGTCGGCGAGCGCGGGGCGACAACGCTTGCGCTGGTGCTGCACGAGCTCGCCACCAACTCGGTCAAACATGGCGCATTCTCATCCCCAACGGGCACGCTTGACGTTTCCTGCACCTCGGCCGACGCCGCGGCGAAGGTTGTTATCACCTGGATCGAGCGCGGTGGCCCTGAAGTGGCCGTGCCTGCAGGTACAGGAGGCTTTGGCAGCAAACTGCTTGCGCGTACGATGCCGGACCTCGGCGGATCGGTCGCGTTCGACGGTCAAAAAGAGGGCGCGGTCATCACCCTCCGAATGCAAAAGAACCGTTTAAAGGGGTACCCAACGACGCGCCAAGGTTAAGCTTTGAGGCAGCCAACGACGAGGTCTTTCTGAGCGCATCCATTGCACTCAAGCCCTGTGTAATGCATGTTTAACGACGAGGGTTGGTGGATGGGTAGGCAAGCATCGGAAGACTATCAGCAGCTCTTACGGCAACAGACTATACTTGCTCAGTTTGGGGAACTCGCGCTCCGGTCAGGTGACCTCGATGAGATTCTTACCGAAGCCTGCCGCCTCGTGGGCGAGGCCCTGGGAACCGATTTTGCCAAGGTCGTCGAGTTGCAAGAGGACGGTAAGACGTTGCTGGTGCGTGCTGGCGTCGGCTGGAAGGCAGGCGTTGTGGGCGTCGCCACCATTGAAGCTCGCGACGATACATCCGAGGGCTACGCGCTGAAGACTGGCGAGCCGATGATCTCTCCCGACATCGACAAGGAAACCCGCTTCAAATATCCGCCATTCTTGATCGACAACGGCGCCAAGGCTGTCGCCAACGTCATCATCATCGGCGGCAAGGACCGGCCGCCCTTTGGCATCCTTCAGGTCGACAGCCGCAAGCCCCGAGAGTTCACCAACAGCGACTTAGCCTTCCTTCGCAGCTACGCCAACCTGCTCGCCGCGACCGTTGATCGGTTCCGCGTCATGAGCGAAATGCGCGATGGCTCCACGCGTCTTCGCCTGGCGTTGGAAGCTGGCGAACTTGGCAGTTTCGAACTTGATATTCCCACGGGCGCGGTAACCCGCTCCAGCCGCTACGACCAGATTTTCGGCTACGCTACTCATCGAGAAGACTGGGACCAGAGCCTCGTCCTGGACCACATCCTGCCGGAGGATCGCGAGCACGTCTCCGATACGCTGCGGGCCGCCGTCGCGGGAGGAGGGGATTGGCAGGTTGAAAGTCGAATTCGTCGCGGCGACGACCAGGCCGTGCGTTGGATCGAATTCCGAGCACGGCCGGACGGCGGGGAAACGCCGGCGAAGCGATTGGTCGGGGTAATCACCGATGTGACGGCCCGCAAAGAGGCTGAGCGAGCGTTAACCGACACCAACGCCACTTTAGAGGCGACCGTCAGTGAGCGAACGACTTTGTTGCGAGAGTCCAACGCCCAGCTAGATGCCTTCGTCTACACGGTCAGCCACGACCTGCGCGCGCCGCTTCGCGCCATGGAAGGCTTCGCGCGAATTCTGCTGGACGACTTCGGAGCCGGCATGGGCCCTGAAGGTGAGCGATTCGCCACTCGCATCGTCGGCGCTGCAAAGCGCATGGAGGTGCTGATTAACGATCTGCTCGCCTTCAGCCGAGTTCAGCGCGCCGAGGTCGCCCTCCACTCCGTCGATCCTGCCCGGTCGATCACCCGCGCCGTCGCCGAACTGCGGGCCTCGCCAGAGGCAGAGCTTGTGACGATCGAGATAGCCGCGCCGCTACCCCATGTGCGCGCCGACCGAACAATCCTTGGCCAGGTGCTCACCAATCTGATCGCCAACGCAGCGAAATTCCGCAAGGAGGGCGCGCCCGTGCACGTCGTGGTGCGACCCGAACGCCGGGGCGACCGGGTGCGCATCTGGGTCGAGGACGATGGCATCGGGATCGACAAGCCGCATCAAGAGCGGATCTTCAATGTTTTCGAGCGCCTGCACGGTCAAGAAACCTACCCCGGAACGGGGGTGGGGCTTGCCATCGTCAAGGCCGGCGCCGAGCGGATGGACGGAACCTTTGGTGTCATGGCGACGCTTGGTGAAGGTAGCCGGTTCTGGGTCGAATTCGACGCAGCAGAAAGCGGGGCACGAATAGCGGCGACATCGGGGGGCGACTCAGTTGGATGACCTATCGACGATCCTGCTTATCGAGGACAACCCCGATGATGTGGAGCTAGTCACCCATGCGTTTCGCAAAGCCGAAATCCTCAATCCTCTGATCGTTGTCGATGATGGCGACAAGGCGATCGATTACCTAAAAAGTCGCGCCGCCTATACTGATCGGGCCAAATACCCCCTACCAAGTCTGATCCTACTCGACCTAAAATTACCCCGCCGCTCCGGCTTCGAAGTACTCGAGGCCGTACGCGCGAACGAAGACACCCGGCGCACCCCGGTCGTGGTGCTCACTTCATCGAACCAGGAGACCGACATTAAGCGGGCTTACGACGTCGGCGCCAACTCCTACTTGGTCAAGCCTATTGGGCGCGATGCCTTGGTGAAGATGGTCGGCGCGCTCGACGCCTTCTGGATCAAGCTCAACCAGTCGACGGTCCGATGACCGACAATTTGCGGATGCGAATTCTGGTCATCGACGACAATCCGGATGATCGCCAGCTTGAGCTGCGCGAAGTTCATGCTCTGTTTCCGCTAGCCGAAGTCGTCGAGCTTACGAACATCGAGGCCTTCGAAGCCGCGCTGGAATTGCGCGCGCCGGATCTCGTTTTGACGGACCTCGATCTGCGCTGGGGGAATGGCCGCGAGGTGCTGGCAACGGTAAAGGCTCGTTATGCGGCCTGTCCGGTCGTGATGTTCACTGGCACGGGCGACGAGACGACCGCTGTCGAGCTGATGAAGGCGGGATTGGACGACTATGTCGTCAAATCGCCGCGCCAACTTCCACGTCTTAGGATGTCTCTAAAGATCGCCGTCGAACACGCGGCGTCGCGGGCTGAGCTCAGCGAGCGGGAGATGCGCCTGGCCAACGCCTTGGCACATCAGCAGACCATCGTTCGCGAGCTGCATCACCGTGTGAAGAACAACCTTCAGACCGTCGCCAGCCTGCTGCATATGCGCGCCCGGTCCGTCGACGTGACCACCCGAACTCACCTCGACGAAATCGCCGGCCGGATGGAAGCGCTGGGCGCTGTGCAAGCCCGGATCTATGAGAGTGGCCAGCTCGATAGGGTAGACTTCCGCGCCGCCCTTTCGGACATCGCCACGTCCCTGACCAACGTCCATCACAGCGGCCGGGTCACACTAGCCACACGGTTGGAGTGCCCGCTCGAACTAGATGTGGCTCGAGCCATGCCGCTGAGCCTGCTGTGTTACGAGATCATCCTCAATGCCATGAAGCACGCTTGGCCTGGCGACGCCGCCGGCGTCTTGAGCATCGAAATTCTCGCAAACGACAACCAAACGGAAATCCGGATTTCCGACGATGGGGTCGGCTTTGTCGAACAGCCGGTTGTCGCTGGGTTGGGCGCAAGGCTGGTCCATAACCTGGCCGGTGAAGCCGGGGTCGTGCTAGCTCAGTCCTCCACACCGGGGCATGGGGCCTTCGTGACGCTGAGGGTGCTTTGAGGGAGGCGGCCGACAGAACAGAGGCCCGCAGGCAAGCGGTGCTGGTGGTCGAAGACGAGACGATGATCCGTATGATGCTCGTCGATGAGCTTGAGTATGCTGGCTACGCCGTGATCGAAGCCGAGAACGCCGACATAGCGATCTTGAAGCTGCAAAGCCATGCAGAGATTGGCGTGGTCGTGACGGACGTCCGGATGCCGGGTTCGATGGACGGCCTCGGCCTGGCGACCTGGATGTCGGAACATCGATCTTGGATGCCGATCATCATCACCTCCGGACTTGTGACGCTGCTCGATGTTGTCGCTCTCAATCCCGCCATCGCACGGATTGTTGGGAAGCCCTATAAGCCAACGGAGGCCCCGGAGTGGTTGGAGGCCATCGGCCTCGCAGCCGGCGCGGCAGAGGATCGCTCCTAGAGTCCTACCAATGGGCCGTTCGCGTTTCCGAGGGTGCGCAGGCGTGAGAGGGCGAGCCGCATTCTGGATTTCACCGTTCTCAGCGGGAGGCTCAAAAATCGGGCAATCTCGCTATGCGGGTGATCATGAAAGTAAAGCGGGCACTGATCGTCCTTCCTCGGGACATTGCTCCACGCGCCTATCGGGCGCTCTGCGCCATCGGTGCGGCCAGCGTTACAGCGCAGCGTTGGGGCTTGCCGATCCTCGCCGCTGATCGGGCGCACCCCTCCAGGGTCTCGCCATCGTCGCGCCAGAGTTGGAACCGATGGCGATGCCGTGCCAGGTGGCCGGATCGGCTGAGCGCATCAATCTCGCGCCGGCGTCCCAGCGATCCTGACCCAAGGTAGCGGCGGCCATCCGCTCGGGGACCCGCCAGCTCGTCGGCAGCTCCCGCGCAATCGGCCCCGCCAGGCGCGCACACAAAACAACGCCGGCGATGAGGCCGCCGGCGACCGCATAAAGCAGCGCCCTTCGCTGCATTTCCCGCGTGCGCAGATTGCCCGCAAACGGTCGCATCTCCCCGGAAGCCTGGCCGATCGTCGTCAACGCGCGTTGCACCTCGCTTTCCAGGTCGCAACGGAGCGATTCCGTCGCGGCCCGCACCTCGGCGCCGTAGTTTTGCGGGGTGAGCTGCAACGCCGGATGCGCCTCGATCTCGGCCAGCGTGGCGGCGATCTTGCCAAGCGTCGGGGCGTAGTCCGGCCCGTCACGGCCTTGCTCCACGCTCGCCCTGAGCCCCGCCACCTCGGCCCGCAGCGCCTCGAACGCCGCCGCCGGATCGTCACCTAAAGCCTCGTGATCCTCGTCCACGGGGCCTCGATACCGTCCGAGCCCTATGGAATGCCAAAAAGTCAGCGATCGAACCAGGACGTCGCCCATGCTGACGCCGGACACGTCGCGGACCTTGCCAAGCCCCAGCTCCAGCTTCTTGCACGAAGAATGGAGTCCACCTCCAGCCCCTCGCGCGCCTTCTGCATCTCCACCTTCTGGTGGGGCAGGATCGGCAAGCCCTGCTCGCCCATCGCCGACGCCGTCCGCTACCCCGTCGCCCGCTGGGAAGGCCTGACCAGCTTCGTGGACGACGGCAGGATCGAGATCGACTCCAACACCGTCGAGCGCTCGATCCGCCCTATCGCGCTGGCCCGGAAGAACGCCCTCTTCGCCGGCTCCGACGGCGGCGCCAAACACTGGGCCGCCATCGCTTCGCTCGTCGAGACCTGCAAGCTAAACGGCATCAATCCCGAGGCCTACCTCGCCGACACGATCACCAGCATCGTGCGGGAACACCCGCAAAGCCGCCTCGGCGAACTCCTCCCGTGGACCTACACCGCCCACGTGGCCTGAAGACGACGCTTACCTTTGGAAGCGGGGACCACTTCGTGCTTCTGGAGGATCGGCTAACGCCTTCCGCGCGGGCGGGCGGCTGTTTCAAGATCCCGTTGAGGTTATCCGTTGCGACGAACCCGACCGGGTTTCAGAGGCCTTGCGGCGCATCGAAGTTGGGCTTGCGCAGGGTCTCCATGCAGCGGGTTTCCCTGAGTTACGAGTTCGGCTTCGCGCTCGAGCCAAGCCTCCCGCCGCTGATGCCGCTCGCGCGCTCCGACCCGCTGCTATGGATGGGACTGTTTACATGGCCGCTCGACCTAACAGCCAGCGATCTGGATATTTTCTTCGCGGAGCTTGGGCCGCCACAGCGCCTATCACCAAGATCAGGTTCCGTCACAACTGAAGGGCCACTTAGCCAAGGCGCGGCGAGTGTTGAAGCTGATTTCGGCAGGCGACATCTATCAGGCCAACCTAACGTTTCAGATTCGTTTCAAATTTTCCGGCGATCCTCTTGTGCTGTATGGCGCCTTGCGCATGCGCCAACCTGTAGCGCACGGCGCTCTCGTCGCCCTAGCGGACGCAACCGTGCTTTCAGTGTCTCCCGAACTCTTCGTGCGCGCGGTCAATGGCGATCTCACCAGCCGGCCCATGAACGGCACGACCGCGCGGCTAGTCGATCCTGTCGCTGACGCCGCTGCGGCTCGCGGCTTGGCGGCTGAACCAAACCAGCGCGCCGAGAATCTGATGATCGTCGACCTCCTGAGAAACGACTTCTCGCGGATCGCCGAATTCGGCTGTGTGCGCGTCCCAGAGCTGTTTACGACCGAACGCTATCCTACCTTCCAAGCTGTGACATCGACCCTCACCGCGCGGTTGCGCCAAGGTATCGGGCTCCATCCGAAACACGCCGCGATCTTCCCCTGTGGTTCCATCGTGGGCGGGCCGGAGATCCGGGCGTTGATGCGAACGGATGGTGGCGTCTCGGCGAAACAAAAGCACTACTTGACTGCGAAAGCGTTGGGTTGAGGTCGACCTGTTGGTCCAGATCACCAGCTCGAGCTGTGTCGGACGTCCAGCTCAGGTCTCGGCAACAATGTGACCCAGCTTATCAGTCGACACTTTGGCTGCCTCTGGAAACGGTCGATGATCTAAACAAATGTGATGTCCGTACAACATTTAGCAGGACATCGTTCCCGCACACGAAGGATCCGCTTGGACACTAAACAACACGACAGCAGAGGAGGTTGATATGCACGACGAACCGTTTCCATGGAACGACATCGTAGACGCAACCGACAGCATCATCGGCATGTGGTCCCAGTGCAAAAATGGATGGATGGCGGTTCGCAGCCCGACGGGAGCAACCAAGACCGCCCGCCCAAGTCTGGGCGCCCAAGAGTTACTTGCGCGATCGATGCTCGACGAACCTTGGGCGAGCGCTTAGCTCCAGATCGACCTGCGCGAAATGTAGACGCGGGCGGCAAGACTTCTACGGTCGACCCTTGGGGCTCGACATGTGTTCCGGGCGGCCAACGCGAGGTGGCTCTGTCTAATCAGTATAGGCTGGTTGCCACCGTGAGGGTTTGCACATGACCGGTGAGTTTTACCGCGCGCTAGAGCACGACGCGATTTGACGGAATCGGGATTCCCAAATCGGTGGTGATCTGATTCACCCTTCATGCTGGAGTGGAGGCCAGCGTGAATGACGGCTCCCTATTCGGTTGATCTGCGATCCCGGGCCTTGACGCGCAAGGCGGCCGGCGAGACGCATCGCGAGATCGCGGCGGCGCTCCGGATCAGTCCGTCATGCCTGTCGAAGTGGACGCGTCGCGAGCGGGAGACCGGCTCGTTGAAGCCGGATAAGATCGGCGGTCGCAAGCCTCGAACCCTCTCTGGCGAGTGCGCCGAGTGGCTGCGAAGGCGCGTGGCCTCGGGGCCGGTCACGTTGAGAGGACTGACCGCCGAGTTGGCCGAGCGCGGCGTGAAGACGGCGCCCCGGGCAGTGTGGGTGTTCCTGCACGCCGAGGGCCTCAGCTTCAAAAAAAACCCTGCTGCCGGAGGAGCAGACGCGGCCTGACGTGGCCCGCCGCCGCGCGCGGTGGAAGGCCTATCAGGGCCGCATCGCGCCCGAGCGCCTGGTGTTCATCGACGAGACCTGGGTCAAGACCAACATGGCGCCCCTGAGGGGCTGGGGTCCCCGAGGCAAGCGGCTGAAGGGCTATGCGCCCTACGGCCACTGGAAGACCCTCACCTTCATCGCCGCCCTGCGCCACGACCGCATCGATGCGCCCTTCGTCATCGACGGACCGATCAACGGCGAGCTGTTCCTGCTCTATGTCGAGACGCAGCTCGCCCCCACCCTGTCACCAGGTGATGTCGTGGTCATGGACAATCTCGGCAGCCACAAGGGCAAGGCCGCCCGCGCCGCCATCAGAGCCAAAGGCGCGCACCTGATCTTCCTGCCGCCTTACAGCCCCGACCTCAATCCGATCGAGCAGGTCTTCGCCAAGCTCAAGCACCTCATGCGAAAAGCCCAGCCTCGCGACGTCGAAGCGACTTGGCGCAAGGTCGGACACCTCCTCAAGCTCTTCAGCCCACAGGAATGCACCAACTACCTCGTCAACTCCGGCTATGGTTCCGTGTGAACGAGTCCCGCTCTAGCCGCTCACGCGGCTATCACTGCGCCCCTTGGGACGGTCAACATAAGAATGCCGAGACTTACGAGAGGGCGTTCAAGGAGTTTGCCCGCTCTCTTTCCTCTCCGCCAGGGCTTCCGCTGCCGTCTTCCTCCCAGCGGGAAGGCGCTGTTCATCTTTCCTGAGTTCGCGCTGGTTGAACCACTCCAGATCACAGTGAATAAGATTCAATGCGGTCGCTATCGACTTGAGCGCGCCGACAGCTTGAGTTTCGTATTGTGACACAGGCCACCTCCTCTCCAGGAGGTGCGGACTACCCCGATTCAGTCGGGATTTGCAAAAAAAGACATAATCGCCCCGAAAAACACGCCGCGTGTTCTCCGCATCGCGGGTCGCGGAATCATTCCTGACAATTGCGAAAGTCCGTTGACAATTGTTAGGCGCGGTCGCAGCATTGTGCTCACGCTCGTTCCGGAGATTTGGAAATAGATCGAAAATAAATGTAGAGGCCTGGGAATATCCCTGATGCTTCTTATTGGTATGCGCACCTAAGAAGTGCAGGAGTGAATTCGATGAGTCAGCATGGTCTGGTTGCCGCGTCAGATCCGACGGTGATAAAGAAAAACACCATATTGAATTGGTATAAGCAAAGTCCAACAGTCAGTTATACTCAGAGACGGCGGACGTGTGCTGTTCTTGGACAGGCTTGCCGCGTTTTTGGAGTTAGGCGCAATCGCAAGGGACTCGCCCTACTAAGCGCGCTCGGCATCACAATTCCAGCGATGCTCATGTCGGCGCCGGCTGAAGCGGCGCCGCTCCCCGTCGTGAGCGCGTGTACCGGCGCGAGCCTGCCGCCGTCGCGGCTGACCGGCGTGCTCACCCCCCTTGTCAGCGACATCGTCGGTCCTCTCGGCCCATTTTTTCCCGGCTTGTTCGCCGGAGTTCCCGCTATTGTCACCGACGCGACCTCGGGCGGGCCGATCGGCCTCGATGTGCTGACGGTCGGCGGCGGTGTGCTGGCGCCCGGATCGCAATGCAGCCAGCAGGCGGACGGCTTTACGATCGCGACGCCGAAGGGAATCACGATCGGCGGCAACAGCATCGACGGCCTGGGCGACACAGGCCTCAACGCCAACGCTGGTGAACTCGGTTCGATCGCGCTCGGCAACAGCGCCGCGACCGACGCCGCCGCCACGAATTCGATCGCGATCGGCACGAACGCGACGGTCACCGGAACGTCGCCGGACGCCATCGCCATCGGCAACGGCGCGAGCGCGACGACGGCCGGCGGCGTCGCCCTGGGAGGAGGGTCGGTGGACAAGGCCGCGACTCCGACGGGCGGCGCGACGATTAACGGTACGGCCTACGCCTTCGCCGGCGCGAACCCGACCAGCGTCGTCTCGGTGGGCGTTGCCGGCGCCGAACGCCAGATCGCCAACGTGGCCGCCGGGCAGATCAG
The DNA here is from genome assembly GCA_965277785.1 of Caulobacteraceae bacterium. GTDB lineage: Bacteria > Pseudomonadota > Alphaproteobacteria > Caulobacterales > Caulobacteraceae > Acaudatibacter. The sequence continues at coordinate 158,424 of CBDIDP010000012.1, read as the reverse complement.
CGCGGCGTCGACCGATGCGGTCAACGGCAGCCAGCTGTTCGCCACCAACACCGCCTTGGACTCGATCGGAGCGACGGCGGCGAACTCGGTGCAGTATGACGATCCGACCCACACCGTCGTCACCCTGGGCGGCGTCGGCGCTTCCGCGCCGGTCGCGCTCAACAACGTCGCGCCGGGGGCCTTGACCGCGGGCAGCACCGGCGCGGTGAATGGCAACCAGATCAACACGCTCGGCGCGTCCGAAGCCGCCAACCTGGGTGGCGGCTCCGCCTTCGATCCGGTCAGCGGCACGGTTACGGCGCCCACCTACACCATCGCCAACATCGGGGCCGGCGGCGTGGTCGGCGCGCCGACCACCGAAACCACGGTCGGGGGAGCTGTCGGCGACCTTTCCACCGACGTCACCAACCTCGCGGGCGGCATCGCCGCCGGCACCACCGGCCTAGTCCAGCAGACCGGCGGCGCGCCGGGCGCGGGCCAGATCACCGTCGGCGCCGGCACCCAGGGAACTAGCGTGACCTTCGCCAACAGCACGGGCGCGACGCGCGCCTTGACCGGCGTCTCGCCCGGGGCTCTGAACGCGACGAGCACGGACGCGGTAAACGGTTCACAGGCTTTCGCCGCGGTAAGCGGCGTTGCGTCCATCTTTGGCGGGGGGTCGACGTTCGACCCCGCGACTGGAATTGCGACGGCGCCCAGCTACACCATTCAAGGCACAACCTACAACGACGTGGGCAGCGCCCTTGGAGCCACCGACGGAGCGATCACCACCACCAATACGACGGTCAACAACCTCGCCACGGGTAAGGCGGGTCCCTTCGTTTCGGACAACACCGTGACCGTGGTTCAGCCCGTCTCCAGCGGCGCCAACGCCCTGGCCGGAGGCTTCGGCGCCAGCGCGACCGGTGCGGCTTCGGCCGTGGTGGGCAACGGGGCCACCGACAACGGGGTGGCGAACTCCACCGTGCTCGGCCAAGGCGCCAGCGTCGCCGTGGGGCTATCCGGCTCGAACGTCGCGCTTGGACAAGGCTCGACCGTGACCACCGGCGCCCAGACCGGTTACGCCGCCTACAGCGTGGCGGCCCCGCAGACCTCGATCGGAGATGTCGCGGTCGGAACGCCGGCGGGCGCCCGTCAGGTCAGCGGGGTGGCCGCCGGCTCCGCGCAGACCGACGCGGTGAACGTCGCCCAGCTCGCCGAAGCTCTGCAGGGCGTGCAGTTCGGCGTCGCCAACCCCGTGCAGTACGACAGCTCGACCCACACCAGCGTCACTTTGGGAAATGCCGGAACCCCCGTGACCGTCAGCAATGTCGCGCCTGGAACCTTGTCGCCGACCTCGACCCAGGCGGTGAACGGAAGCCAACTGTACGCGACGAACACGGTGGTCAACAGCTTCACCAACGGCGGGGCCGGCGCCTTCCAGGTCTATCAGTCAGGCGCCGTGGTCGCTCCCGTGGCGAGCGCCTCGCAAGCCACGGCAGGCGGCGACGGCGCGGTGGCCAGCGGGGTCGGATCGACCGCGATCGGCTATCATGCCAGCGCCACCGGCGCGAACTCGGTGGCCCTGGGCGCCGGATCGACCGATGGCGGCCAAGCCAATGTCGTGTCGCTGGGCGCGCCAGGGGCGGAGCGCCGTCTGACCAATGTCGCGCCGGGCGTCAACGGCACCGATGGCGTCAACCTCAACCAGCTCGACCTACTGGCTGGAGCCTTCAACGACAGCATCCGGGGCGTGGTCCGCGAGTACCAAGCCGGCAACGCCGTCGCGCTGGCGGCTTCGGGACTGCGCTACGACGACCGGTCCGGAACCTCCTCCATCGCCGGCGGCGCGTCGTACTACGCGGGACACGAAGGCATCGCGTTTGGCCTTGGGCACACATCGAACGACGGCAACTGGCGCTATAACATCGCCGCGTCTTTCGTGACGCCCGAGGACCGCGCCGATGTCGGTGTGATCGCCGGGGTGTCCTACACCTTCGGCCACTAGACAACGACCGTGTCAGAGCCGACAGATGGGCGGTGAGACGGTCTTGAACATTGCTGGCGTGGCCGCTTCGGCGGTGGTCGGGATTGGTCTGTCGATGGCTGGGGTGGCGCACGCCCAATCCTTTGGCGCGCCGACACCGGGCATCTGCTTCCTGTCCCGTGAGCGCGTGCTGGATCAATCAAAGGCGGGCGCCGCCGCCAACCAGCGCCTGGCTTTGCTTGCCAGCGCGGCGGATCAGGAGTTGAGCGGAGAGCGGACGGCCATCGCGGCCGACGCCAACGTGCTGCAAATCCAGAGGCCAGTGATCAACGAGTCGGTCTATGAACAGCGCGCGGGCGCGCTGGCTTTGCGCGAACAATCGTTCCAGTCACTGAAAGCCACGCGCGACGACCAGCTCACCCGAACGCGCGCCCAGGCCACCGCCCACATCCTTGGCGAGACGGCGCGGGGCCTCGCCAGCATCATCGCCGAACGCGGTTGCAGCGCTGTTTTGGAAGCCTCGGGCGCTTACGCCATAAGCCCGCGCATGGACCTGACGGCCGAGGTCATTCAGGCTCTGAACACCCGGTTGCCGAACGTAAGTTTCGATCTCGAGCCGGCCCGCGGCCGGTGATAGCCGCTCAGTCCATTTAGGCACTTGCGGCGGCGCTCTGACGCGACTTCACCCGCTCGCACGAGGCGACGACATCCCGTTCCGCTTTCGACCCCTCACCTGGGGTGATTCGCCTAGTGGGCGTTGCTAGACCAAGGTGATTGACTGCAGATCTTCCTCTCGGCGCCCCGTCTCGAGGCAGCTGGCAGGCTTTGCAGCGAAAAGGCGAGCGACGAGGATGCCGACAACCCGGACTAAAATAACAAAGTGTTTTGATCTGACAGCGCCCTGGCGGGAGTTCTCCGCCCGGTTGTCGGCCCGCTGGCCGACCTCACGGGAGTCTTGACTGCCCATGTCCTTTCTCGATTGCAGACTGTCGGTGATCGCCTTGTTTTGCCGTGGCGATCGGGCTCGCCACGGGTAGAGCATCTCGCCGCCCACGATCGTAGTCCTCGGACACTCAGCGGCGCGTCAAGCCACCGACTCCGCATCGCCGCCATCGCTCTCGCCAACTTCCGGCGGGGCATGCCCTCCTGCAGAAGATAGGCGATAGCGCGCGCCTCGACGAGCGCGTCGAACGAGAGCGCGAGCCGCCCAGCCACGATCGGAAAATCCGGTTGGATTAAGAGGCGGCCGCCCATCTAGCCGCGAGGCCACTTGGTCCGGCTCTACGCCAATAAGCGCGCCGACCTGCGAAGTGGAGAAAGCACGTCGCCGCCCTAGCTCGATCCACGTGTGCGGCGTTTTCACCTCAACCTCCATGCGGCCCGATAACGGCTCAAACACTCCCAAAGGTCTAGTTGCCATCGAATGAATGGGAGGCGATGGTCGGCTCATGACATCCAATGGCCCGCAAAGATTGCTCCGCACAAATGTGAATGCCCGCTAAGGGTCGGACGCTGCCCCAAGCCTTCGACCCGCATTCGGACGTCTAGCTGTAGGCGCAAACGTCCGCTTGGGAGCTACTCCACTGACCATTGCTGGCGCGTATTCGCCAGCGGACCGGCATCGCCAACCTCTCGCCCGCACCTGTTTGGGGCGGAGGAAGCGAGCTGGGTTGATCGGCGGCCTTGGCGCATGACGCTCACCCACTCGAAGCCGCAATGGTAACGTCCGACCAGACCTCCCCGATCGAGGATACAAGATCAGCAGCGCCCGACAATTGACAGGCCACACCGAGGCTGGCGCTCAGCATCCCTCGCCGTCGCGCCGGCGGTTTGACGGAGATGTTGGGAATGGCCGCTCAAAATTTGAGGCGAACCCCGGCCCCGCCTCCAGCGTCCGACGCGATGAAGATCACGCCGCCTTGCTCCAGCACCGTCTGCAGTTTGTCCAGTGTGCCGGTGTGCATGCCGCCTCGTCCAGATTCGAAGCGCGAGATAGTTGTCGGGGACACATTGGCGGCCAAGGCAAGCTCACGCACTCCTAGACCGAGCGCAACTCGACCAAGCTTCACTTGAAGAGGAGTCAAGGAGGCCATAGTCGATGTCCCCTGACTAAGTCACTACGTGGTGCCAAGTAATCGTCACCACGTGACAAGAATGGCTCTGTACATTCAGACGTGTCGGCATGTTCAAGGAGCTTACAGTCATGTGGCCCAATTCGCACGCCTGGAGCGTAGCCATGCCACAACCGAACCGTCGCGCCTTGATCGCCGGTACGTCCGCCGCACTCTGGGCCACCTCCGCCGCCACGGGTGAGTGCGCTGTCGAAGAGGAGGTCCGCGAAACCTGCCTGCGCTACGTCGCGATGGAGGATAGAGTTCTGAGCCTTCTGAACGAATGGCCGACCCTCGAAAGCCGGCTAGCGAAAACGTACCCTAATTTCCTTGGGCTCCCCCTTGAGGCGCAGGCCCAGTTCCCTAGCGGCCACCGCTTCCTCGAAATCCAGGATGAACTCGACGTGGCATTTCGCCTTCACCACGATCGGCAGGAGTTTGTCCCGCCCGACGTCCAACACCGGACGGCAGGCGCGGTGATCGCCAAGCTCATGGTCGTCACAAAGCTGATCCAGCCCGATGACCACCGAGAAGCGCACAAGCTCGTCGCCGACTCTGTCAACGATTTGCGTCGCTTCTTGCTTGTCGAAAAAGCAGGGCTCGAAGCCAGGAACGACGCCTTCAGGCTATAGCCGATGCGGCGGTCTCCATGACGGCATTTCGAGGCGAGCGCGGACTGCCCGCAGGCCGGTCCCGGCGCTGCCGCTCCTGAGGAGTTAGCCAGAACCAAAGACCGCGCTGAGGTTGGCCTGTAAAATCCTCAACTTCTTTGCACGCGCCAGGAGACCCCCGATTGGTGCCGAGGAGTGCACGGTCCGCCTACCGCTGGTCCACGCGGCCTTATTGGCCGACCGCATCAGTTCTCCTCCGCCGTCCAGTGGCTCTCCGCATAACCGGCGCCGAAACGCGAGTGTTGAATCGCAGCAGCAGGACCCTGGAGACACGGCGAGAGAACCACCCCCACGGCGAACGCGGCCACGCCGGCCCAGCACAGACAGCGGCGCCAAATTAAACCGACTTGGCGCCATTGGCCGATAGAATCCGGATGCACCAAGTGGGTCTGATGCCTGTTTGTCGCGACAATGCGGTGACCGGATCGAGCGCCAAGGAGAAAAACAATTCCACTGAATGCAGCTGTCCGAGCTGCGCATGAGGTCAAACGTCTTTTTTCGCCAAGAAGCGACGCGCTGATTTTGCATCCACTTCTCCGCAAGCCAATGATCTCGCTGATAAAAACGTCCAATCCATCATGATGGCCGCCGTCGACGGAGGGGCAGGATACACCCGCCTCGCTGTCAAAGCAGCCCAGAGCATCGAGAGGCAAGGACTTAGCAGTCGGTCTCAGATTGGCTCGTCAAGGACCATCTAAGCGCACCCCTTATGTGGGACCGGGTGTGGTACCGCCTACGCGGAGGCCTACATAACTCGTTACGCATCAATACGTTGAGGTCTCCCCCTGGTGGAGCCGTGGGGAATCGAACCCCAGACCTCCTCATTGCGAACGAGGCGCTCTACCATCTGAGCTACGGCCCCTTCACCGCCCGAGCGGAGGGAGCGCGGAGATAAGGGATCGGGCGCGTCCAAGTCAAGAATGGGCGTCGCTTGCCCCGGCCGCCCGGCGCGGGATAGGACAGCCGGATGATCGGCATCCTCAACGGCATCATCAGCTTCGCGGCGTTCATCGTCTATTGGGGCCTAGGGCTGATCGAGTTCATCATCATCGCCTATGCGATCCTGAGCTGGCTCGTGGCGTTCAACGTCGTCAACCAGCGCAACCGCGCCGTCTATCAAATCACGCGGGTGCTGGAGAATCTCGCCCGTCCCATCCTGCGGCCGGTGCAGCGGATCCTGCCGTCGTTGGGCGGTCTGGATTTCTCGCCCATCGTCGTCCTCGTCGTCATCGAGGGCGTCCGCGGCTACCTCCTGCCGCCGTTCTTTCTCTGGCTCCACGTCCTGGTCAGCGGCGGCTCGGTGGCCTGATCGCCGCGCGTCACTCGAACCGGCTTGGAGCCTACCTCACCGCTGACGCGTTGATTCCTCGCCGATCTCCGGCCGAGGATGACCGTTGACCGCCGACGCCGCGCCCGCGCGCCCTGAGCCCGCCCCTCGCAAACCCCTCAAGCATCTGGGCGCGATCATCTTCGGCGTCGTGGTGCTGGCGATCGTCATCTTCCTGATCCTGTTCCGCTGGAACTGGCTGCGCGGGCCGCTGGCGCACTACATCTCCGGGCGGATCGACCGGCCGGTCCACATAACCGGCAATCTGGAGGTTCATCCGTGGTCGTGGTCGCCGCGGGGGACGGTGAACGGCCTGGTGATCGGCAACGCGCCCTGGGCGCCGCGCGAACCGCTGGCCACCCTGCCCCGCGTCACCGTGCAGGTGAAGATCCTGCCCCTGCTTCAGGGCAAGGTCATCCTGCCGCTGGTCGAGGCCGACCAGCCTGATGTGCGGCTGCTGCGGGACACCCAGGGCCGCGAAAACTGGAGCTTCCACCCGGGTGAGAAGCCCAAACCGCTCAAGCTGCCGGCGATCAACAACTTCATCATCAAGGACGGCGCCCTGCGCTTCATCGACGTCAAGCACCACATCGACTTCACCGGCACGATCGCCTCGAACGAGCGGGTGAACGGCTATAGCCAGGGCATCTTCGTGCTCGACGGCAAGGGCTCGCTGAACAAGTCGCGCTTCCTCGCCCATGTCACCGGCGGCGCGCTGGTCAACGTCGATCCGGCCCATCCCTACCATTTCGACGCCCGGGCGGAGGCGGGCGAGACCAAGGTGCGGCTCGTGGGTTCGATCGCCCATCCGTTCAACTTCGGGCAACTCTCCGGGATCCTGTCCGCGACCGGTCCGGACCTGGCGGACCTGTACTACCTCAGCGGCGTCACCCTGCCGAACTCGCCGCCGTTTTCGCTGACGGCGGGCTTCGGCCGCGACCAGTCGATCTACGCCCTGCGCCACCTGACCGGACACCTCGGCGGCAGCGACATCTCCGGCCATTTGACCCTCGACGACACTACCGGTCGGCTGCTCCTCACCGGCGACCTCGCCTCGCGCCGACTGAGGTTCGCCGATCTGACCGCCGTGTTCGGCGGCGCGCCCAAGAAGGGCACCAGCACCATTCTGTCGCCGCAGCAGAAGATCGTCGCGGCGAAGCTCACCGCCGAACACCGCATCTTCCCGGACACCCACCTCGATGTGTCCCGCGTCCGCGCCATGGACGCCGATGTGAAGTACCGCGCCGACACGGTGGAGGCCGGCAAGATCCCGGTGCGGGCGCTGAGTCTCGGTGTGAAGCTGCACAAGGGCCTCCTCGACCTCGCCCCGCTCGATCTCACCCTGCCGCAGGGCCGCGTGGCGGGCACCGTTCACATCGACGCCCGGGGCCGCGCGCCGACGGAGGCGGTGGATCTGCGCCTGACCAACGCCCGGCTCGCCAGCTTCGCCGCGTCGAAGAAGGGTGATCCGCCGGCCATCGACGGCGCGCTGTTCGGCCACGCCAAGCTGACCAGCGCGGGCGACTCCATCCGCGCGGCGGCCGGCGGCTCCAACGGCGCGGTGACCATGGTGGTCACCCAGGGCGATCCGCCAGTCCCTGGCCGAACTGCTCGGCATCGACGCCACCAAGGGACTGTTCCTGCTGCTCAGCAAGAACAAGGGCGATACGCCGATCCGATGCGGCGTGGTCGATTTCCGCGCCCGCGACGGCGTGCTCACCGCCGACCGCCTGGTGCTCGACACCGGCGTGGTTCTGGTCAACGGCTCCGGCGACATCGACCTGCGCAACGAGAACCTGAACTTCGTGCTCAACGGCAAACCCAAGAAGTTCCGCCTCGTCCGCCTCAACGCGCCGATCACCATCAAGGGCGGGCTGACCTCACCGAAAGTGGGCGTCGACCTCGTCAAGGCGGCGCCCCAGGCGCTCCTCGGCGTCGCCATCGGCGTCTTCGCCGCGCCGGTCGCGGCGATCCTGCCCTTCGTCGCCCCCGGCTTGGCGAAGAACGCCGACTGTTCGGGGCTGCTCGAACAGGCGGCGACGGGTCCGGCCCCGGTGAAGAAGCGTTGAGGTTGGGGCGCACGGGCCAGCCGGGTTGCAGACTGCTATGATAAGTTAGGTCGCGGATGAAGCGCCGCTTCGATCAGCTCTGCCGCCTGCAATCTTCGCAGGTTTCGATTTTCATAACCGGCTTGCGAGCGCGTCTTTCCGTTTACATCGCGCTTGCTTTCGGCGACAACAACGTTGGCCCGGCATAAGCACCAGTTCTGTCGGGATATCAGCAGGGGCAAGTCGATGATGAAAATGCTATTGATGGCCGGCGTATCCGCCATGGCGGTGTCGGCGGGGTCCGCCAGCGCCACCGTGGTGTTTAATTACACCGGCTCGATCGTCGACTGGACCGCCCCGAAAGCCGGTGAGTACATGATTGATGTCTATGGCGCGCAAGGCGGCGACAGCGCGAGCTCTGGCTCTCCCGGAGGCCTTGGCGTCGGCGTCGCAGGCCGGTTCGATCTCGCGGCGGGCGAAACGTTGGAGATCGCCGTCGGCGGGCGAACCGGATTGTCCATAGGCAGCGGGGGCGGGGGAGGCGGTAGCTTCGTCGCCACTTTGGGCGGGGCGCCATTAATTGTTGCGGGCGGCGGCGGCGGGGCCGGCTTTTTCTTTCACCAACCCGGCGGAAATGCCACGGCGGCAACCGGAAATGGGCTTGGTGGGAGTGGCGGTTCTGACGTTTGTTACATGGCGGGTGTTTACTCAAAGTGTGGTGGCGGCGGCGGTGGGGGCTTCTATAGCAGCGGTGGATCGACATCTTTTGCCGAGGGCGGCGGCGGCTTCCCCGGCTTAATTGGAGGCTCCGGCTTTTACGCTAATGGCGGCTTTGGCGGAGGTGGAGGCAGCGGCTATAACGAGGGTGGCGGCGGCGGCGGTTTCGGGGGTGGAAGTGGTGACGGGCGCGGTGGCTATTCGTTTGACGCGGGAACCGATCAGGCCGTTCTCGGATACCGCAGCGGCAACGGACTCGTGTCTATTTCGTCTGTACCCGAACCTTCGACTTGGAGCCTGATGCTGAGCGGGCTTGGCTTCCTTGGTTACGTCCTGCGACGGCGGGTGTTCAGAACCGCCTGACGATTGGCCTGCCGCGCGGGCGTACAGCCAGCGTCTCCTGCTAGGCTCGAGCCATGAACAACGGCATCCACTTCATTTCGGGCTTGCCGCGCTCCGGCTCCACGCTGCTATCGGCCCTGCTACGGCAAAATCCGCGCGTGCACGCCTCAATGACCTCGCCGGTCGGAAGCCTGGTCAACGCCCTGATGCGGCAAATGAGCCAGGAAAACGAGACCGCCGTCTTCATCGACGACGCTCAGCGGTTGGCCATCCTGCGCGCCTGCGTCGCGGCCTATTACGAGGGCGTTCACTCAACGAAAGTGGTGTTCGACACCAATCGCCAATGGGCGGCGAAACTCGCCACGCTGGCGCGGCTCTATCCCAAGGCCAAGATGATCTGCTGCGTGCGCAATCCGGCCTGGGTGCTGGATAGTATAGAGCGGCTGACGCGGCGCAACGCATTGGAACCCTCGGGCATCTTCAAGTTCGACACCGGTGGCACGGTCTATTCGCGCGCCGAAGGCCTGATGAGCGGGACGGGCATGATCGGCTATGCCCTGAACGCCCTGCGCGAGGCGGTCTACGACGAACGCGCCGATCGCCTGCTCCTGCTGCGGTTCGAAACGCTAACCCACGAGCCTAAGAGCGCCCTCGCCGCGATCCACGACTTCATCGGCGAGGCGCCGTTCGAACACGACCCGAATAACGTCGAACAGGACTTCGACGCCCTGCAGTTCGACGCCCGATTGGGCGCGATCGGGCTGCATGCGGTGGGGTCGAAAGTGCGCCCGATCTCACGCCGCACCATACTGCCGCCCGACATCTTCAAGCGCTACGAGTCCGACGCCTTCTGGGAACGCGGTAAAGAGCTGCCGTCGAACGTGAGGGTGATCTGAGCCGGTTGCATCGATGTTAGCGCTTTCACACCAGCCGAACCTTGGAACAGTCTAACAAAGGTATTCGCCGAGGGATCAGCGTGACTGCAGTTGGTTGGCGCCATACACAACTTTGGGATGTCAATTGCTTCAAAAGTCGCACGAAACGGCGCGGTTTTGCTCGTCAAAACCTGCCTGTCATTTGCCTGAGGCCAACCCGAAACTGCCGCACTTCGCTGCGTGCGGGGTGATGGCGGAGAGGGTTTGGTGCGACCCACCTGGCGATTGCGCTGGTCTACGCTTTACAGTTTGAGGACACGAGCGTTTTCGAGAATTTCTAGTTTGAGAGATGATCAAGTGAAGAAAGGCAACGCCGCGCCCTTTCGATCAGGAGCAGGCGGCCTACGCAGTGAAAGGTGCGGGAGCTAGCTTGCAACGGCAGCAGGAGCTAATCTTCTAGTTGAATCTTCACGTTTCTTTACTGCGAAGAGCCAGAACACCATGGCCACCAAAGGTGAGAAACCGAGCATCAGCAGTACGGGCGATCCTCGGACGGCGGCCGGCATGTCCTGCTGCTGACCTATAAAGAACGATCCGGTCGCGACGAAAAGGCCGAGGCACAGCCGCCAGAGATGACGGCGAATGCGCGGCGTTCCGGCGATGCCGCCCTTGAGTATGACCTTGAGATCGAAACCTGAAACGAGAATGGCGATGCCCGAAAAGATAATCGGCGCCGCAACCGGAACGCCTGAGGCTTTTCCTCCGGGTCCGAGCGTCATGGGCAGCAGCCAGAACACCACAAGTGCGGCGATTACTAGCGCCCCGGCGAGACCGGCGATCTCGGGACGGCCAACGACGTTCGCCGGGCGTCGAACCGTCAGCCATCCAGTTGTGACAAGATAGGCCGCGAAGGCGCCGGCGAAGACGTTTGCCATTTGGCCAAGGTTCCCCCGCTCGACGGCGACTAGAGCCAAAACCGAGGCAGCAAGCGACATCGCCAGCATGGCAAAAAGGAACACGGTCCCGAACCGCCGGTGCAACCGGCCACCTTTGCGAACAGCCACCGCGCCGGCGCCGGATAGGATAGCGACAAAGCCGGAGCCGATATGAACAACAAGGCCCAGCGTCAGGATGGCGAGCGCCCAGGGCGGGCTGCCGGAATACAACTGGTGGAACATCGCACCGCCCCGCGTCTCTTCATCTGTGTACTAGTTAACTAGCACACGGCAACGACAGCGACAAGGGAGTCGGGCGACAGCGAACGTTTGGCTGAAGGTCTGCACAGAAACGCGCCTCTTCCAACAACCCTCCGTTTTCTGGAGGGTTTCGATTCGCAAGCGGTCCGTGATCAAAGCCCTCTGGCGCCTCGTCTCTCGCAACGCTTTCTCGTTTCTACTTCTCGAAACCAGCCCACCTTCGAAGAGTTGGGAGAGGCGGATAGGGGGGCGTTTCCACCGATCCGAGATTTTGAAGTCGTCCGCCGAGATATCGGTGTGGCCGCTCTTCCGGAGCGCCGAATATGGGGTGGATAGCGCCCGTTTCTCCAGAATCCGGAGGAAAACCGCGCGTTTTCGCGCACAAACCCTGCCAAAAAGCTGCCCGAAAACCTGCCCGAAACCTGCCAAAACCTGCCCGAAACCGCGGGCGTGGGCAGGCCGCCAGGGACTCTGGTTTCGTCACAAAATCAATGACTTAACTGTTTTCATCCGCCCGCTCCCGTAGCGCCAAGCTGATTTCGTCATGCCGCCGTCGGGAAATGCCGTAGCCCGCGAGGATGACCATGGACGCGACGCCGAACAGCGCCGGAAGCGGGCCCCAGCCCAGGATCAGGCGTCGCAGGAGTGGTTCCGACAGCACCAGCCCCGGATGGGCGCCGGCGTTGGACGGGAAGCCGATCAGGTCGAGGGCGAGGCCGCCGACCAGGACGCCGATGCCGTTGGCGGCCTTGGCGGCGAAGCCGAGGCCGGAGAAATACAGTCCCTCGCGTCGCACCCCGAACAGGAACTCGTGCTCGTCGGCGGCGTCGGCCATCATCGAGGGATAGGCGATCACCGCCAACCCGATGCCGATGCCGCCGAACACCGAGCCGGCACACAGCAACCCCAGCACCGGCGCGCCGGTCAGGGTCAGGACGCCCGCGACGCGCAGGATCGGGAACACCACCCAGCTCAGGATGATCATGCCGAGCCCGATCACCACCACCGTCTTCTTCTCCACCCGCCGCTGCACCAGCGGCGTGATCGGCACCCCGATCAGCACGCCGAGCAGGACGGCGTAGCTGGAGAATTGCAGCAGGGCGGAGGGCAGCTTCCACACGAAGATCCCGACGTGGGAGCCGAGCGCGCCGTTGGCTCCGACGGCGACGTAGAAGATCACCAGCGACATGAACAGAAGGCGGAACGACGGATTGGCGAAGATCTCCCTGAGCTCGCCCGGCAGCCGCTTGACCAGCGTGCCCGTGGTCGGCCTGGCGCGCGGCAGGGCGGCGGCGTGGCGCGCGATGCCCAGGCAGCACAGTGACATGCCAACCAGCAGAAAGGCGGCGACCGACCAGCCGAGGCCGGGATAGCCCTCGCGGCGCTGGAGGCCGCCCGGTCCGGAGAAGAACACCGTGAACGCCACCGCGATGACCGCGACGTTGGAGAAGATGCCGACCACGGTGCGATAAGCGACCACGCTGGAGCGCTCGGCGTAGCCGTCGGCCAGCTCGGCGCCGAGCGCGATGTAGGGCACGTTGAACGCCGAGATCGCGCTGCGCGCGGCGATCGAGGTCACCGTCAGCCAGGCGAACAGCGCGGTGGTGTCGAGGCCCCGGGGCGGCGAGAACAGCAGGCCGATGGAGACGACGACGAAGGGTATAGCGGCGATCATCACCGGCAGCCGCCGTCCGAGCCGCGACCTCACGCTGTCGGAGATCGAGCCGATCAGCGGATCGACCACCGCGTCGAAGCCCAGGCTGATCGCCAGGGCCGCGCCGACCAGCGACCCGGAGAGCCCGAGCACGGCGGTGTAGTAGAAGAAGATGAAGCCGATCGCCGCTTCGAAGCCGCCGCTCTGGGCGACCTGGCCGGCGGCGTAGATCGCCTTGATGCGGGCGGAGGGAACGAGTTGCGGCGCGGCGGGTGCGCCCGGGGTTTCGGCGCTCACCTCGAGCGGGAGCCGGCGACGAAGCTGTCGATCAGCGCGGCGATCTCCGCCGGCTTGTCTTCCTGGAGGAAGTGGCCGGCGTCACGGATGATGACGTGGGGCTGGCCCCTGGCGCCCGGCACCAGCGACTGGAAGATCTTTTCGCCCCCGGCGGTCACCGCGTCCTTGTCGCTGAAGGCGGTGAGGAACGGCTTGTCGAAGCGTTTGAGGGCCTCCCACGCCGCCTTGTTCTCGGCGACCGAGGCGTGCTCGGGGGTGATCGGCACCAGCAAGGGGAACTGCCGCGCGCCTTCCTTATAGGTCTCGTCGGGATAGGGCGCGTCGTAGGCGGCGCGTTCCGCTTCGGTCAGGTCGCGCACGGAGCCGCCGGTCAGGATGCCGCCGGCGGGAAACACCGGAACCGACTGGCTGAACGCCAGCCAGCTGTTGAACCCTTCCGACCAGCCGGTCCCGATCGGCAGGCCGGTGTTGGCGACGATGACCCTGGCGAACCGCTCCGGCATGGCGGCCACCAGCCGCAGCCCGATCAGGCCGCCCCAGTCCTGGCAAAACAGGGTGATGTCCGTCAGGTCGAGGCCGGTCAGCCATTGCGTCATCCAATCGACGTGGCGCTCGTAGGTGTAGTCGGCGCGGGCCGCCGGCTTGTCCGACCTGCCGAAGCCGATCAGGTCCGGCGCCACCACCCGGTGGCCGGCGGCGACGAGGGGCGGCACGATGTGGCGATAGAGGTAGGACCAGCTCGGTTCGCCGTGCATCAGCAGGACGGGGTCCGCGTCGCGCGGTCCCTCGTCGATGAAGTGCAGGCGAAGCCGGGTCGCGCCCGGCCCCGTGACTTCGGCGTAGTGGGGAGCGAACGGATAGTCCTCGAGATCGGCGAACGCTTCGTCCGGCGTGCGGAGGACATCCATGGCGAGGCTCCCTAAGCGGCCGGATCGTTGTCGGCCGCCACTGCCCTCCCATCCGCGCGGCGCCCGGTCAACGGCCAGGCGGCGCGGCGGACCGCATCGGCTCGGTGGACGACCGGGTTGAGTGCGGCCCCGCGTCGCCCGCGACGTAGAGGCCCTGGCAGCCGGCGACGAGGATCGCGACGGTGAGGGTCAGAGCGAATTTCACGGCGATGTCGCGCATGGTCGTTTACCTTGGCGCCGAGGCGGGCGAGCGGATGATCATGGAAAGACCCCAGGACCTTGGCGCCAATAGGGTGGCGGCGCTGATCGGCGCCCGCCGGCCGGGCCACGCCCTGCCGCGAGGATTTTATGTCGATCCCGAGGTGTTCGAGCGCGACATGGCCCTGTTGCTCGACCGCTGGATCTTCGTCGGCCACGCCGGCGAACTCCCCGAAGCGGGCGATTTCCTGACCGCGGCGTTCGGAGCCGAATCGGCGATCGTCGTGCGGGGCGAGAACGGCGAGGTGCGGGCCTTGGCGAACGTCTGCCGTCACCGCGGCTCGCGCGTGTGCACCGAGGCGTCGGGTTCGGCGGCGGCGTTCACCTGTCCCTACCACGCCTGGAGCTATCGCCTAGACGGCTCGCTGCGTTCGGCGCGGGAGATGCCGGCGGGGTTTGATTCGGCGGGTCATGGCCTGAAGCCGCTGCCGTCGAGGGTGATCGGCGGCCTGATCTTCGTGAGTTTCGGAAGCCGGCCTCCGGTGCTGGACGCGGTCGCCGCCGCGCTCGAAACCATGACCACCCGCTACCGCTGGGCGGAGGCGAAGGTCGCGGCGCGGCGACGCTATGTCGTGGCGGCGAACTGGAAGCTGGCGATGGAGAACTATCACGAGTGCTACCACTGCCAGCCCGCCCACCCGGAGTTCTCGATCCTCCACGCGCTCGCCCGGCCCGGCGCGCGCGGGCTGGACGGCGCGGAGGACTTCGAGGCCTGGGCGGCCGAGCCCGACGGATGCGAGGTCGGCCGGGTGATGACCTCGGACCTGACATCCGGCCGGCTCAGCGGCACGCGCGACGGCGGCCTGGCCGCGCCGCCGATGTCCGACGCCGAGGGCTCCTGCGTCTTCGCCGAGGTCGGCTTCCTGTCGGCGTTCCTCGCCTACCAGGACCACGGCGTGATCTATCGCTTCATGCCGAAGAGCGTGCTGGAGACGGAGATGGAGGTGATCTGGCTGGTGCGCGGCGGCGCGCGCGAGGGAATCGACTATGATCTCGATCGCCTCACCTGGCTGTGGGACGTCACCAGCCTCGCCGACAAGCGGATCATCGAAACCAACCAGGCCGGTGTGCGGTCCCGTCACTATGAACCAGGGCCATTCTCGCTGATGGAGCCGGGGACGCTGGCTTATGTCGACCGCTATCTCGGCGAACTGAAACAGCGACTGGAGCGTGCGCCCGATGCCCTATGACGCGGTCATCGTCGGCGGCGGCCACAACGGCCTGGTCTGCGCCTTCTATCTCGCCCGGGCCGGTCACAAGGTCCGGGTGCTGGAACGCCGAGGCATCGTCGGCGGCGCGGCGGTCACTGAGGAATTCCACCCCGGTTTCCGCAACTCCACCGCCAGCTATTCGGTCAGCCTGCTCAACCCCAAGGTGATCGCCGATATGGCGCTGGCCCGCCACGGCCTGCGCGTGGTGATCCGGCCGCTGTCGTATTTCTCGCCGGTCGACGGCGGCCGCTACCTCATCCTCGACAAGGATAAGGCGCGGTCCTTCGCGGAGGTCGCCAAGTGGTCGCGCCGCGACGCCGAGCGGCTGGACAATTTCCACGCCCGCCTGGACCGCATCGTCGACCTGCTGCGCGAGGTGCTTCTCAAGACGCCCGCCAACGTCGGCGGCGGTCCGCGCGACCTGCTGAGCGCGCTCGGCCTCGCCAACCAGGTCCGCAAGCTGGGCTTGCAAGGTCAGGGCGATCTGCTCGACCTGTTCGGCAAAAGCGCCGGGGACATCCTGGACCAGTGGTTCGAGACCGATGTGCTGAAGGGCCTGCTCGGCTTCGACGCCACCATCGGCAACTATGCCAGCCCGTATACGCCGGGCTCGGCCTACGTCCTGCTGCACCATGTCTTCGGTGAGGTGAACGGGGTCAAGGGCGCCTGGGGCCACGCCATCGGCGGCATGGGGTCGATCACCCAGGCCATGGCGGCGGCGTGTGTCGAGGCCGGAGTGGAGATCACCATTGATGCCCCGGTCCGCGAGATCGCCATCTCCGGCGGCCGCGCGACGGGCGTGGTGCTGGACAGCGGCGAGGAACTCTCCGCCCGCGTCGTCGTCTCCAACCTCAACCCCAAACTGCTGTTCGGCAAGCTGGTCGCGCCGGAGCATCTCGACCAGCCGTTCCGCGAGCACATGGACGCCTGGAAGGTCGGCTCGGGCACGTTCCGGATGAACGTCGCCCTGTCGAAGCTGCCCAGCTTCACCTGCAAGCCGAGCGACGGCGTCGCCGAGCAGCATGGCGCCAGCATCGTCATCGCGCCGTCGCTGGCCTATCTCGACCGGGCCTATATGGACGCCCGGATGCACGGCTGGGCGCGGGCGCCGGCCGTCGAAATGCACATCCCAAGCGTACTCGACGACAGCCTGGCGCCGCCTGGCCGGCATGTCGCCAGCCTGTTCTGCCAGCAGTTCGCGCCGACCCTGCCGGATGGATCGAGCTTGGACGATCACCGCGACGCCGTCGCCGACATGATCGTGGACACGGTCGATCGGCTCGCCCCCGGTTTCAAGGCCTCGGTCCTTGGCCGGATGATCCTCTCGCCCCTCGACCTCGAACGCAAACTCAGCCTCACCGGCGGCGACATCTTCCACGGCGCCCTGACCCTGGACCAGCTCTACAGCGCGAGGCCGGCGCTGGGCTACGGCGACTATCGCTCGCCGGTGAAGGGCCTCTACATGTGCGGCTCCGGAACCCACCCCGGCGGCGGCGTCACCGGCGCGCCGGGACACAACGCGGCGCGGGAGGTGCTCAAGGACCTCGGTCGTCCCAGAGCTATGCGGCCTCGTCCAGCGCGCTGATCCGCGTCAGATCGACGATGAGCTCGCCATCGCCCCCGGGCGTCACGGCGTCGCCGAACCTGGAGCCGAACCGGACGTCGGCGGCGAGATAGGTCTTGAGGTCGTGCACCACCGCGGCGAGTTCCGGATCGCGCGCCTCGATGCTGAGGACGAAACGGATTTCGTCCGCGGCGAGTTTCGCGGCGTCGTAGCCGGCCAGGGGGCTGGTCTCGTCGATCACGTGCATCACGGTCATGATCAGCCCCACCATCGGCATGGTCGCCCGCGTCAGCTTGAGCGACACGAGCTGACGGAAGGTCGCGCCCTCTGATGTGTGGCGAGGCATCAGCGCGTCGATCGCGACCGACATGTTGGTCAGCGTGCCGGAGCGGCCGTGGGCGACGCGGAGCATCAAGGTCGGAACGCCGTTGTGCGGCGTGATGACGATGGTGTCGGAATAGACCATCCGCGCCTTTGGCCGCGAGAACCGCACGAAGATCAGGCCGGTCATGATGGCTGTGCACGCCATGCCGACTACGATTTCGATAGACGAGATGGTGTGACCATAGGCCGTTGCCGGGTACATCTCGCCATAGCCCACCGTGGCCAGGGTTTCGATGCTGAAGAAGAAGGCGTCGACAAAATGGCCCGGCCGGGCGTTGGTAAGGCTTCCAGGCTGAAGCGTGTAGAGCGCCGCGAAGGCCGTGGTGATCGCCGCGTACACCGTGAACACGAACAGCAGGAACGTCGGGAAGCGCATGGTGAGCGCGAGGTGGTAGGGATCGGAAAAATCGAACCGTCGCGCGCCGACCTTGGAGTAGGCGATGCCGAGTTGGGTGCCCCGGAGGCCTGGGCGGAGGCGGGGACGTGCTGCCATGGATCGGTCGTATCACACATCTCCGCGGAGGACCTCGCTTGATGCGTGATGCGTGATGCACTAGCTTAGGGCTCATGCGCACTACGTTGGCAATTGACGATGATGTACTTTCAGCCGCGAGACACATCGCTGCTCACCGCAGGGTTAGCGTAGGCTCCGCCCTGTCGACGCTCGCGAGAAAGGGACTAGCACCCGATGCACTGCCGGAATGGGATGATGGATTTCCGACAATCCCGAAGCGGCCAGGAGGCATCCCGGTTACGCTCGAAATCGTGAATGCCCTGAGGGACGATCCATTCGAGTGACATCGCTCCTCGACGTCAACGTACTTATCGCCATGCTGGACCGAGAGCACGTTCACCATTCGGCGGCGCGGATGTGGTTCCGCTCGGTTCCTAAGCGATCTTGGGCCACATGCCCGCTCGTGGAGAACGGTGTCTTGCGAATCCTGGGTAACCCTCGCTATCCGGGCAGCCCAGGAACGCCCTTCGCTGTATTGCCGACGTTGCTGAGTCTACGGGCAGTGGTCGGTCATCGCTTTATCCCCGACAATGTCGATCTTGCTCAAGCCGATCTGTCTGCAATGAGTCTCGGCAGACCTCTTCAGGTCACTGACACATACTTGGTACTACTTGCGCAAGCCCATGGCGCCCGACTTGCGACCTTTGACCGGAAGCTCGTTAGATCAATGGACCCGAAATTTCTAAACTTCGTCGAAGTCGTCGACTGAATGCCCTGACGTGCCGCTCACCTCGGCAGGTCGCTCGTCCCCATTAGAGCCTCGTCCACCGCGCGGGCGCATTGGCGGCCTTCGCGGATGGCCCAGACGACCAGGGATTGGCCGCGCCGCATGTCGCCGCAGGCGAAGACGCCGAGCTTGGAGGTCAGGTAGTCGTCGGTGTTGGCCGCCACGTTTCCGCGCGGGTCGAGGTCGACCTTGGCCTCTTCCAGCAGGCCGTCGTGGTGGGGACCGAGGAACCCCATGGCCAGCAGCACCAGATCGGCCTTGATTTCGAATTCGCTGCCGGGAACCTCCGTCATCCGCGTGCGGCCGTCGTCGCCGCGCGACCACTCCAGCCGCGCGCATTCCAGCGCCTCGATCCGGCCGTCCGATCCGATGGCGCGGCGGGTGGCGACGGCGAAGTCGCGCTCGCAGCCCTCTTCCTGCGATGACGAGGTGCGCAGCTTGAGCGGCCAATTGGGCCAGGTCAGCGCCTTGTTCTCCCGCTCGGGCGGCTCCGGCATGATCTCGAGTTGGGTGACCGAGGCGGCGCCCTGGCGGTTGGAGGTGCCGATGCAGTCCGAGCCGGTGTCGCCGCCGCCGATTACCACGACGTGCTTGCCCTTGGCGCTGATCGTGCCGTTCGCCGCCGCCAGGTCCTCGCCGTCGCCGGCGACACGCTTGTTCTGCTGAGTGAGGAACTCCATGGCGAAATGGATGCCGGAAAGCTCGTGCGGCGGTAGCTCCAGGTCGCGAGGCCACTCCGCGCCGCCGGCCAGGACGAGAGCGTCGAAATCGTTCTGGAGTTGCTCGACGGTCACCGTCTTGCCGACGTGGCGGCCCGGCCGGAACACCACGCCTTCCGCGCGCATCTGCTCGACGCGGCGGTCGATCAGGAACTTATCCATCTTGAAGTCGGGGATGCCGTAGCGCAGCAGGCCGCCGATCCGGTCGCTCTTCTCGAATACGGTGACCGCGTGGCCGGCCCTGGCCAGTTGCTGGGCGCAGGCCATTCCGGCGGGACCGGAACCCACGATCGCGACTCGGCGGTCGCTCTGTTTGATCGGCGGCCGCGGGGTGATCCACCCTTCGTTCCAGCCGCGATCGACGATCTGGCACTCGATGGTCTTGATCGTCACCGGGTTGTCGTCGAGGTTTAGGGTGCACGCCGCCTCGCACGGCGCCGGGCAGATCCGGCCGGTGAACTCCGGGAAGTTGTTGGTCGAGTGCAGCGTCTCCAGCGCCTCGCGCCACTGGTCGCGGGAGACGAGGTCGTTCCAGTCCGGGATCAGGTTGTTGACCGGACAGCCGGTGTGACAGAACGGGATGCCGCAGCTCATGCACCGCGTCGCCTGACGTTCGACCTCGGGGATCGGCAGCGGTTTGACGAACTCCCGCCACGTCTTCAGCCGGGCCTCGCGCGCCTCGTAGTGGCGGTCGCGCCGCTCGATTTCCAGGAAGCCGGTGGGGTTGGTCACGCGGCCGCCACGGCGTCCGCCGCGCCCCGCTCCGCCGCCAGATCCATCAGCGCGCGGCGATAGTCCTTGGGCATGACCTTGACGAAGTCGGTCAGGGCGGTCGGCCAGTCGGCCAGGAGCTCGGCCGCCCGGGCGCTGCCGGTGTGGCCGTGGTGCCGCTCGATGAGCAGGCGCAGGCGCTCGGCGTCGTGGTTAAGCGGGTCGCCCATGCCGCTGTCGTCGACCCGCATCGACCGCGCGCGCGGCGCGTCGTCATAAGGCGAAGGTCGGGTCGCGGCGATCGGCCCGAGATCGACCATGGCGGTGTTGCACAGGGCCGCGAACCGCCCCGCCGGATCGTAAACATAGGCGACCCCGCCGGACATGCCGGCCGCGAAGTTGCGGCCGGTGTCACCCAGCACCGCCACCACGCCACCGGTCATGTATTCGCAGCCGTGGTCGCCCACGCCCTCGACCACGGCCACCGCGCCGGAGTTGCGCACGGCGAAACGCTCGCCGGCGACGCCCTGGAAGTAGGCCTCTCCGGCGATGGCGCCGTAGAGCACGGTGTTGCCGGCGATGATGTTGGCCGTCGGGTCGCGCCGGGACTCAGCCGGCTGGCGCACGACGATGCGGCCTCCGGACAAGCCCTTGCCGACGTAGTCGTTGGCGTCGCCGACCAGCTCCAGGGTCACGCCCCGAGCCAGAAAGGCGCCGAAGCTCTGGCCCGCCGCGCCGGTGAGGCGGACGTGGATCGCGCCGTCCGGCAGGCCGGCGTGGCCGCGGCGCCGCGCGATCTCGCCCGACAGCATGGCTCCCACGGTACGGTTGAGGTTGCGCACCGGCCGCTCGATCCGCACCGGATCGCCGCCGGCGAGCGCCGTCTCCGCTTCGGCGATCAGCTCGCGGTCGAGCGCCTTCGCCAGGCCGTGATCCTGCCGCTCGCTGTTCCACAGTCCGCGAGGCGTGCCGACCGGCGCCGCGTGAAGAACGCGCGAAAGGTCGACATCGCACGCCTTCCAGTGCTCGACAGCGGCTTCGACATCGAGGCGGCCGACCTGGCCGATCATGTCCTGGACGGTGCGGAAGCCGAGCCGCGCCATGATCGCGCGCAGCTCCTCGGCGACGAAGAAGAAGTAGTTGATGATGTGTTCCGGAGTTCCGGTGAACTTGGCGCGCAGCACCGGGTCCTGCGTCGCGACGCCGACGGGGCAGGTGTTGAGGTGGCACTTGCGCATCATAATGCATCCGGCGGCGATCAACGGCGCCGTAGCGAAACCGAATTCATCCGCCCCCAGAAGAGCCGCCACCGCGACGTCGCGTCCGGTGCGCAGGCCGCCGTCGGCCTGGACCGCGATGCGGTCGCGCAGACCGTTGAGCAGCAGGGTCTGCTGCGTCTCCGCCAGCCCGATTTCCCACGGCGAACCGGCGTGGGTCAGGGAGGTCAGCGGACTGGCGCCGGTGCCTCCCTCGAAGCCGGAGATGGTCAGATGGTCCGCGCGCGCCTTCGCGACCCCGGCGGCGACTGTCCCGACGCCCACTTCGGAGACGAGCTTCACCGAGATCCGGGCTGCGGGATTCACGTTCTTCAGGTCGTGGATCAACTGCGCCAGATCCTCGATCGAATAGATGTCGTGATGCGGTGGCGGCGAGATCAGGCCGACCCCCGGCGTGGCGTGGCGCACCGCGGCGATGGCCTTGTCGACCTTGTGACCGGGCAACTGGCCGCCCTCGCCGGGCTTGGCGCCCTGGGCCATCTTGATCTGGATGTCGTCCGCGTTGACCAGATATTCGGCGGTGACGCCGAACCGTCCGGACGCCACCTGCTTGATTGCCGACCGCATGGAGTCGCCGTTGGGCAGCGGTGCGAAACGGTCCGACTCCTCGCCGCCCTCGCCGGTGTTCGACCGGCCGCCGATGCGGTTCATGGCGATGGCCATCGTGGTGTGGGCTTCGCGGCTGATCGAGCCGAAGCTCATGGCGCCGGTGGCGAACCGCTTGACGATCTCCGACGCCGGCTCGACCTCGTCCAGCGAGAGGGGTTCGTCGGCCCAGCGGAAGGTCATCAGCCCACGGAGCGTAAGGCGTCGCGCGTTCTGCTCGTTGATCGACGCCGCGAAGACCTCATACTCGGCTGGGATATTGCCGCGCACGGCGTGCTGCAGGCTCGACACCGACTCAGGCGTCCAGGCGTGGTCCTCGCCACGCAGGCGGAAGGCGTAGGCGCCGCCGACGTCCAGTGCGTGACGATAGACCGGCGCGTCGCCGTAGGCGTCGCGGTGGCGCCGCGCGCTCTCCTTGGCGACCTGCTCCAGGCCGATACCCTCGATGACGCTGGCGGTGCCGGTGAAGTAGCGCTCGACGAAATCGCTGGAGAGTCCCACGGCGTCGAAGATCTGCGCGCCGCAATAGGACTGGTAGGTCGAGATGCCCATCTTGGACATCACCTTGAGAATGCCCTTGCCGACCGCCTTGACGTAGGTCCTGGCCACCTTGTCCGCATCGCCGGTGATCGCGCCGGACTTGCGCAGGGAGTCCAGGGTTTCGAAAGCAAGGTAGGGGTTCACCGCCTCCGCGCCGTAGCCGGCCAGGACGCAGAAGTGATGCACTTCCCGCGCCTCGCCGGTCTCGATGACAAGGCCGGTCTGCATGCGCAGCCCTTGCCGGATCAGTTTGTGATGGACCGCCGCCGTGGCCAGCGCCGCCGGTATGGCGACGCGGTCCCGCCCCGCGGCGCGGTCGGACAGGATCAGGATGTTGCTGTCGTCCAGCACCGCGTCGGTCGCCGCCGAACACAGTCTGTCCAGGGCGCGCTCCATACCCGCCGGGCCCTCGCCGGCCGGCCAGGTGGCGTCCAGCGTCCGTGTACGGAAGGCGCCGTCCAGCAGTTCGGAAATCGCGCGGATCTTCTCCAGCTCGGCGTTGGTCAGCACCGGCTGCGCCACCTCCAGTCGCTTGTGCGTTCCGGCCTGACGTCCGAGCAGATTGGGCCGGGGTCCGATCATCGAAACCAGGCTCATGACCAGCTCCTCGCGGATCGGGTCGATCGGCGGGTTGGTGACCTGCGCGAAGTTCTGCTTGAAATAGTCGTAGAGCAGCTTGGACTTGTTCGACAGCACGGCCAGGGGCGTGTCGGATCCCATCGAGCCGATCGGGTCTTCCCCGGTCTTGCTCATCGGCTCGAGGAAGAAGCTTACGTCTTCCTGGGTGTAGCCGAACGCCTGCTGACGATCGAGCAGGTCCGCGCCGTCGGCGGCCTTGGCCGGCTCCCAAGCCGGTGGGTCGGGCAGATCCTCGAGCTTGAACTGGGTAAGGCTCAGCCACTCGGCATAGGGCTTGGCGGCGGCGAGATCGCGCTTGATCTCCTCGTCCTCGATGATGCGGCCCTGTTCGGTGTCGATCAGCAGCATCTTGCCCGGCTGCAGCCGCCATTTGCGGACGATGCGCTCCTCGGGGACGGTGAGCACCCCCATTTCCGACGCCATGATGACGTGATCCTGGTCGGTGACGAAGAACCGCGCGGGCCGCAGGCCGTTGCGATCGAGCGTCGCGCCGATCTGGCGGCCGTCGGTGAAGGCGATGGCGGCCGGACCGTCCCACGGCTCCATCAGGGCGGCGTGGTATTCGTAGAAGGCCTTTCGCGCCGGATCCATCAGGGCGTTGCCGGCCCAGGCTTCGGGGATCAGCATCATCATCGCGTGAGCGAGGGGATAGCCGCCGGCGATCAGCAGTTCGAGGGCGTTGTCGAGGCAGGCGGTGTCCGACTGACCGTGCGGAATGATCGGCCACATCTTGTCGAGGTCCGGTCCGAGCAGGTCGGACTCCAGCGTGCGCCGGCGGGCGTTCATCCAGTTGACGTTGCCGCGCTTGGTGTTGATCTCGCCGTTATGGGCGATGAAGCGGTAGGGATGCGCCAGTTTCCAAGACGGGAAGGTGTTGGTGGCGAAGCGCTGGTGGACCATGGCCAGCGCCGATTCCGTGAGCGGATCCAACAAGTCGAGGTAGAAGGTCCCGACCTGGCCGGCGAGCAGGAGGCCCTTGTAGACCACCGTGCGGGTGGAAAACGACGGCATGTAAAAGTCGGTAAGGTTCGGCATGCCGAACTTCAGCGCCAGCTCACCCAGCGGGTTCTGGGTCTGTTTGCGGATCGCCAGCAGCTTGCGCTCAAAGGCGTCCTGGTCCGCGGCGCCAGGGCCGCGCGCGACGATGGCCTGGCGGATCGTCGGCATCTGATCCAGCACCGCGGCGCCAAGACCCGTGGTGTCGATCGGAACCTCGCGCCAGCCGACCAGTCTCTGGCCCTCGACCCGAATGAAATGCTCGAACTGACCGATCGCCGCGTCGCGCGTCTCCTCGTCCCTCGGCAGGAAGCACATGGCGACGGCGTAGTCGCCCGGCGCGGGGAGCCCGAGACCCTGGCGTTCCGCCCAATCGCGCAACAGGCGGTCCGGTATCTGGATCAGGCAGCCGGCGCCGTCGCCCACCAGCGGGTCGGCCCCCACCGCGCCCCGATGGTTGAGATTGACCAGGATCTCCAGCCCGCGGGCGACGACCTCCCGCGACTTCCTGCCCTTGATGTTGGCCACGAAGCCGACGCCGCACGAATCGTGCTCGTTGCGCGGGTCATATAATCCCTGGGCGGCGGGTTGGCGGGTCAATTTGTGTCTTCGGAAAGCTGTCGAGCTTCGGTTGGAGTGGCGTTTATGCCTCGCCTTTACACGCAAGCTTTCGGCGATGTCGACGCCTCCGGCGCTTGACCACTGGTCGGAGTGGGCGTGAAGTCGGTCGTAACGCACGCGGGCGCGGCGGCGCCTAGGATAACGTCATAGCAAGAGGATGCGCATGGAACTCGCGCCCAAGAAGACCGGCCTGTCCACCGCGAGGCTGGAACGGATCACCGACCACCTTGCCCGGTCCTATGTCGACAACGAAAAGATCGCCGGCTGCCAAGTCGCGGTGGCGCGGCACGGCCACCTCGCCTATTTCAA
This sequence comes from Caulobacteraceae bacterium, assembly GCA_965277785.1. GTDB lineage: Bacteria > Pseudomonadota > Alphaproteobacteria > Caulobacterales > Caulobacteraceae > Acaudatibacter. The sequence goes on along the minus strand of CBDIDP010000012.1, from coordinate 133,236 downwards.
ATCGCTCGGACGGATGGATATCGAGCGCGGCAAGGCGATGGCCGACGACGCCATCTTCCGCATCTATTCGATGACCAAGCCGATCACCTCGGTGGCGCTGATGATGCTGTACGAGCGCGGCTATTTCCAGCTTAACGATCCGGTCTACCGCTTCTTCCCCAGTTGGCGAAACCAACGGGTCTGGGTCTCCGGCGAGGGCGCCGACATGGTCCTCGAACGCCCGGTCCGGCCGCTGTCGATGCGCGACATGCTCTGCCACACCGGCGGCCTGACCTACGGCGACGCCCTCGCCTCGATCGGGGCGCCGAGCACCGGCCTGGCGGTGGACAAGGTCTACGCCGAGAAACGCGTGCGCCGGGGCGACGGCGAGACCCTGACCGACTTCATGGAAAAGCTGGCCGGCGTTCCGCTGCTCTACCAGCCGGGCGAACGCTGGATGTACTCGCTGTCCACCGACGTCTGCGGGGCCCTGGTGGAGAAGATCAGCGGTCAGCGGTTCGACGTCTATTTGAGAGAAAACATCTTCGACCCGCTCGGCATGAACGACACGTCGTTCGCGGTCGCGCCGGACAAGCTCGATCGGTTCTGCGCCAACTACAGGCGCGGCGCGGACAAGTCGCTCAAGCTGCTCGACGATCCGGCGACCAGCATCTACCGACACGAGCCGGCGTTCTTCTCTGGCGGCGGCGGCTTGACCTCGACCACCGAGGACTACCTGCGGTTCTGCGAGATGCTCCGGCGTGGCGGCGAACTCGACGGCGCCCGCATCCTGGGGCCGCGCACCATCGCCCTGATGCACCGCAACCACCTGAAAGACGGCCGCGACCTCACCAGCATGGCGATCGGGGGTTTCTCCGAAACCGCCAACGAGGGCGTCGGCTTCGGACTGGGTTTCGCCATGACGCTGGACAGTGTGAAGAACGGCAACCTCGGTCAGGGCGACTACTATTGGGGCGGCGCCGCCTCGACGATCTTCTGGGTCGACCCGGTGGAGGACCTCACCGTGGTCTTCATGACCCAGATGATGCCGAGCGGACTGTTCAACTTTAGGGGACAGCTCAAGAGCATCGTCTACTCGTCGATCATGGAGTGAGGGGCGTGGCCCCGGAGCGCGGACGTCCCGTCTACGGTTCTCCACTCGCGCCGACGGCGGATTGGCCGTTCTCGCGTTGGCGGAGGAATGCGTTGCTAGAAGCGGACGGGACGTCCGCCCTCCGGGAGATCTAAGCCCGCCGCGCCGTGACGATCGTCACCACCGGCGATAGCATCTGCCCCTTCATCACACCTTCGCCCTCGGTCGGCGAGGTCGGGGCCGCGAGGATGGCGCGGGCGACATCCATGCCGCTGACGACGTGGCCGAACGCCGCGAAGCCGAGGTTGTCGCCGGGCTGGCTCGGGTCGGCGTCGAGGTAGGGCTGGTCGCCGACGCAGATGAAGAACTCCGCCTGCGCGCTTCCGGGAGCGTAGCGCGCCATGGAGATCGTCCCGTCGATATGATGCAGGCCGCTGGTCGCCGTGCTTTCGTGGGCGATCGGCGGGAACACCTTTGTGGGATCGTTGCGCAGGCCGCCCTGGACGAGGCCGTTCGTTGCCCCCGATCCGGCGTGGACCGCGCGATAGAAAGCGGCGCCGTCGAACCGCTTGGCGTCGACGTAGCGCAGGAAGTTGGCGATCGTGATCGGCGCCTTATTGGCCGCGAGTTCTAAGGTTATGACGCCGAGCCCGGTAACGAGCGCGACACGCACCGATGCAGGATCGGCGCGGACAATGCCCACGGCTCCGATGGCGAGGACGAAGGTGCGTCTATCGACCAAAGGCCATCGCATGAGGCGGCGCCCGCTTACCTAACCGGCCGCTTGAAGCAGAGCGATGTCGGCGCGAAGCAACGTATTGACCATATCGTTCAATGTCTTGTCATGCGCGGTGGCCCGCTGCTGCAATTCCGCCAGGACGTCGGGGTCGAGATAGACAGGGGCGACAAGCGTCGCATCCGCCCGATAGAACTTGCCCTGTTCCGCGCTGGAAAAATCGTATTCGTCTTTCACCGTTCCGCTCGCTCTTCGTACTGCCGTGTCTCCGATCGCGTTGCTCTTCGAGCGGAGATGATCCTGATGCGCGTAAGCTCGTTGCTTGCCTCGATATGGGTATGTATCACGACGAGCGGCCGACCGGGACCCGCTCTACCGAGCGTGACCCACCGTTCCTCGATTGCCCGCATATTGTCGTCTGGCCTAGTCAACGCGAGCGGGTCGTCGAAGACGAGCACAGCCTGCTCGAAGCCGATCCCATGCTTCGAGAGGTTCGACCTTGCTTTCGGCAAATCCCACTCGAACTCGAGCCGCGTCACGACTTCAACTTGTACCCGGTCTTGAAGATCCACCAGACCACGGCGAGGCAGACCGCCAGAAAGCCCAGGGTCATGCCCAGGCTCAAGCCGACCCCGACATCCGACACGCCGTAGAAGCTCCAGCGAAAGCCGCTGACCAGGTAGACCACTGGGTTGAACAGGGTCACCTTGCGCCACAGCGGCGGCAGCATGGCGATGGAATAGAAGCTGCCGCCGAGGAATGTCAGCGGGGTGATGATCAGGGCGGGCACGATCTGCAGCCGCTCCCACCCCTCCGCCCACACACCGATGATGAAGCCGAACAGGCTGAAGCTGATCGCGGTCAGCACCAGGAAGCCCGCCATCCAGAACGGATGGGCGATATGATACGGCACGAACAGCCGCGCCGTCAGCAGGATGACGATGCCGAGCAGGGTGGACTTGGTCGCCGCGGCGCCGACATAGGCGATCACCGCCTCGATCCACGACACCGGGGCGCTCAGCAGTTCGTAGATCGTGCCCGACCACTTGGGCATGTGGATGCCGAACGAGCCGTTGGCGACGCTCTCGGTCAGCAGCGACAGCATGGTCAGGCCGGGCACGATGAAGGCCGCGTAGCTGACGCCGTCGATCGCCGTCATCCGCGATCCGATCGCCGAGCCGAACACCACGAAGTAGAGCGAGGTCGAGATCACCGGCGACAGCAGGCTCTGGGTCAAGGTGCGGAACCACCGCGACAGCTCGAACCAATAGATCGCCCGGACGCCGTTGAGGTTCATGTCCGCGTGCTCACCAGGCTGACGAAGATATCCTCCAGCGAGCTTTCCCGCGTGGCCATGTCGGTGAAATCAATTCCGGCGTCGTTGAGGCGGCGAAGCATTTCGGCGATGCCGCTCGTCTCGTTTGTTGAATCGAAGGTGTAGGTCATTCGGGTTCCGTCGGCCGCCAGCTCCAGCGACTCTCCCGCCAAGCTCGGCGGCAAGGCGGCAAGCGGCTCGCGCAGGTTGAGCGTGAGCTGTTTCTTGCCGAGCGTCTTCATCAGCTCGACCTTGTCCTCGACCAGGATCAGCTCACCGCCGCTGATCACCCCGATGCGGTCGGCCATCTCCTCGGCCTCCTCGATGTAGTGGGTGGTGAGGATGACGGTGACGCCGCCTTCGCGCAGCCCCCGGACCATGCGCCACATGTCGCGGCGCAGTTCGACATCGACCCCGGCGGTGGGTTCGTCGAGGAAAAGCACGCGGGGCTCGTGCGACAGCGCCTTGGCGATCATCACCCGCCGCTTCATCCCGCCGGATAGCGCCTGGATTTTGGCGTCCTTCTTGTCCCATAGCGAGAGGTCGCGCAGCACTTTTTCGATTTGCGCCGGATTGGATGGCTTGCCGAACAAGCCCCGGCTGAAGGTGGTCGTCGCCCACACCGTTTCGAACTGGTCGGTGGTGAGCTCCTGAGGGACCAGGCCGATGACCGAGCGCGCGGCGCGCCAGTCTTGCTGGATGTCGCGGCCATCGACGGTCACCCGCCCGCTCGACGGCCGGACGATCCCGCAGACAATGTTGATCAGGGTGGTCTTGCCCGCGCCGTTCGGACCTAGCAGGGCGAAGATCTCGCCCCGCCGGATCGAGAGATCGACCGACCTCAACGCCGGGTGGCCCGAGGCGTAGGTCTTGGTCAGCCCTTGGATGTCGAGGATGGTCTCCGGCACGCGGCCTCAGGCCGCCGCGGGGGGCGGCGGCATCAGCGCGTTGTCGATGTCGGATGCACGCTTGTACGCGGGACGCGCGGTGATGCGATCGACATAGGCGACGAAGGCGGGCCGTTTTTCCATGCTGCCGAACTGTAGACCGAACGCGATCTGAGAGCCGAAGTAGACGTCGGCGGCGCTGAACCGGTTACCCGCGAGATAGTCCGAACCCGACACGGCCTGCTCCATCACTGTGAGGACCGTCTCGTGCGTTCCGTAGCCAGCCATCATCTCGCGGCCGGGAGGCACGACGAAGCCGAGCGACTTGTTGGTCGTCGCCGCCTCGATCGGGCCGGCGGCGAAGAACAGCCAGCGGTAATACGGTGCGCGGTCGATGCTGCCCGGCGGCGGCGCGAGGCCGACGTCCGGGAAGGCGTCGGCGAGGTAGGCGCAGATGGCCGCGCATTCGGTCACCACGACGCCGCGATGCGTCAGCGCCGGCACCTTGCCCATTGGATTGATCGCCAGATACTCCGGCGACTTGTTGTTCGCGTATTCCACGATCTCGGTGCGGTAGGGCCGCCCGACCTCCTCGAGCATCCAGCGCGCTATGCGCCCTCGCGACATCGGGTTGGTGTAGAAAACGATTTCTTCGGTCATGGCTGTTCCCCTAATGTTCGACGGCGTGACGCTAGCCAAATCCCGATCCGCCGTCCAGAATAACGCCTTGCCCAGCTCCGGTCTTTCTCCGCCGCCGACGGTCGACGTCTCGGCCATGCCGCGCGTCCTCCGCCGGATCGTCGCCGACGCGTTGGCGCAGGCGCCGGGCCGCGTCGCCTTGGCCATAGGCGCAAGCCTCTGCGCGGCGATCGCGAGCCTTTCGCTCCCGCGTCTGCTGGGCCGCGCGGTCAACGCCGCTCAGAACCTGACGGCCGATCGCGCCGGTCATGCGCTCCTTCCGATTGCGTTGCTCGTCATCCTCGCCACAGGCGCGCGCGGCCTGTTCACCGGCCTGGCGAACTACGAAGCGGAATGGGTCAGCCAAAAGGTGGCGTACCGCTACCGGCTCGACTTCTTCGCCCAGCTCCAGCGGTTGTCGTTCGGCTTCCACGATCGCATCCATTCCGGCGACCTGATCACGCGCGGCATGCTCGACCTGGAGGGCGCGCGGTCGTTCATCCAGAACGGCATGCTGACCGCGTTGACCCTCGGCCTGCTGCTCGGCATCGCGGCATGGCGGATGATCGCCGCCGATCCCGTGCTCGCCGCGATCGGCCTCGCCTTTACGCCGATCGCCGGCGTGGTCCTGGCGCGGATGGGCTTCATGCTGCGCGTGACCTGGCTGCACGTCCAACGCTTGATGAGCATTCTGACCCTGACCATGGAGGAAAACCTCCAGGGCATCCGGGTGGTGCGCGCGTTCGCCGCGAAGCGGTTCGAGATGGCCAAGTTCGACGAAGCGGCGTGCGCGGCGCTGGCCTATTCCTATCGTCGTATCGTCCTGCGCTTCCGCGCCGTCACGGTAATGACGGTTAGCTTCTACGCCTCGATGGCCGCCCTGCTATGGGTCGGCGGGCACAAGGTCGCGACGGGGACAATGACACCCGGCCGGCTGACCGAATTCCTGACCTACATGACCCTGCTGCAATCGCCGATCCGCCAGATCGCGATGATCTTCGCCGCCGCCGCGCGCGCGACCACCTCGGGCGGCCGGCTGTTCGAGATCCTCGATCTGGAACCGGAGGTCGCGGACAGGCCGGACGCACCCGATTTGGTGGTCTCCGACGGCGTTCTGCGCTTCGAGCACGTCGACTTCGCGTTCGACGCCGCCGGCCGGGACATCCTGACCGACGTCAGCTTCGAGGTCGGACCGGGCCGGACGCTCGGCATCGTCGGGCCGCCCGGCGCCGGCAAGTCGGCCATCGCCAACCTGATCCCGCGTTTCTACGACGTGACCGGCGGTCGCGTGACCATCGACGGCCAGGATGTGCGCGACGTCAGTCTCGTCTCTCTACGCCGTCACGTCGGCCTGGTGCAGCAGGAGGCTTTCCTGTTCGACGCCACGGTGACCAACAACATCGCCTACGCCGATCCCTGGGCCGAGGAGGCGCGGATCGTCGGCGCCGCGCGCACCGCCCAGATCCACGACCACGTCGCCGCCCTGCCGCTGGCCTATGAGACGCGGGTCGGCGAGCGCGGCGTGGCGCTTTCCGGCGGACAGCGTCAGCGCATGTCGATCGCGCGCGGCGTGGCGCCGGGGCCCGGCATCATGATCTTCGACGACTCCACCGCCGCCATCGATGCGGTGACCGAGGCCCGGGTGCGCGAAGCGTTGGCCGAGGCGACGGCGACCAAAGCCACCATCATCATCGCCCACCGCCTGTCCTCTCTGATGCACGCCGACGAGATCCTGGTGCTGGAGGATGGCGGCGTCGTCGAGCGCGGAACCCACGCCGAGCTGCTCGCCCAGGGCGGCGAATACGCCGATCTCTTCGCGCTGCAGACCCTCACCGCGCGGGGCGACTCGATCGCGGAGGCGCGGCTGAGCCGTAAAGTCGCCGAGGCCGCCGGATGAGCGCCTTCATCGACGACGCCCAAAGCCCTCCGACGCCGGTCCGCAAAGCCAATCTGGGCACGCCGGACGACGAGGCGATCTTCGCCACCTTCGACACCCGGATCGTCCGCAGGTTTCTGGCCTACCTCAAACCTCATCGCGCGCTGGTGTTCGGCGCTCAGGGCGCGGTTCTGGTGTCGTCGCTGAGCAGCGTCGGCATCCCCTGGGCGATCGGCCTCGCGGTGAACGCGGCGGTGGCGCGGAACGTCCCCCTGCTCGAAAGCCGCCTCTTCCTCTTCGCGGTCATGGCGATCGCGGCGGCGGCGGCCGGGTTTGTCGACAACTGGCTGACCTCGCGCCTGGCGCAGAAGGTGATCTTCGACGTCCGCCGCTCGATGTTCGCCCATTTCCAGGACGTCGCCCTGACCTTCATGGACAAGACCCACGTCGGCCGGATCATGTCCCGCCTGCAGGGCGACGTGAACGCGTTGCAGGAGTTCCTCGAAAGCTCAACCGGGGCGCTTGGCGACTTCACCACCCTGGCCGGCTACGCCGTCGTGCTGGTGGCGATGGATTGGCGCCTCGGCCTGCTGACCCTCGCCACGCTTCCCGCGCTGATCGCCATCCGCGCGGTCTGGCTGCCCTATTCCAAGGCGACCTTCCGCCGCGCGCGCGACGCTTCCAGCATCGCCAACGGCGCCCTGGCCGAGAACATCAACGGCGTGCGCACGGTGCAGGAAACCCGGCGCGAGGCGCTGAACTTCGAGCTCTACGACGAAAAGGCGCGAGAGAATTTCGAGGCCCAGGTCGGCTCGTCCTGGCTGGCGCAGATCATGACTCCGACGGTGGACATCCTCACGGGCGTCGCCATGGCTTTCGTCATCGTGGTCGGCGGCGACGAGGTGCTGGGCGGGGCGCTCAAGGTCGGCGTCCTTGTCACCTTCGTCCTTTCGGTGCAGCGCTTCTTCGAGCCGGTTCGGCTGCTCTCGATGCAATACACGGTGATGCAGCGCGCCATGGCCGCCGGCCACCGCATCTTCGAGGTGCTGGATGTGCCGACGACGATCGTCGAGGCGCCGGGCGCCATCGCGCTCGCCAAGGGTCCGACATCGGTTGCGCTCGAAAACGTGACGTTCGGCTATTCACCCGGCAGGCCGATCCTCCACGATGTCAACCTGACCGTGGAACCGCGCGAGGTCGTCGCCCTGGTCGGCCCGACGGGCTCGGGCAAGACCACCATCGCCGCCCTGGTCCACCGCTTCTACGACGTAGGGTCCGGCGTTGTTCGCGTCGGTGGCCAAGACGTTCGCGACGTGACGCTGGAGTCCCTCGGCGCCGTGGTCGGCATGGTGCTGCAGGACCCGTTCCTGTTCACCGGCTCCATCGCCGAAAACATCCGCTACAACACCACGGCGGCGACGCGGGACGACATCGTCCGCGCCGCCAAAGCGGTGGCGGCCCACGATTTTATCACCCGACTTCCCGAAGGCTACGACACCCCCGTCGGCCAGCGCGGCCGCAACCTCTCGGTCGGCCAGCGCCAACTCGTGTCCTTCGCCCGCGCTCTGGTCGCCGATCCGTCGGTCCTCATCCTCGACGAAGCCACCGCCAATATCGACAGCTTCACCGAACAAGCTATTCAGCGCGCGCTGAAGGTGCTGTTCGCCGGGAGAACCTGCCTGGTTATCGCCCACCGGCTGGCGACCGTGCGCGACGCCGACAAGATCGTCGTGCTTCAACACGGCCGGATCGTGGAGGAAGGCCCGCATCAAACGCTGATGGAGAACGGCGGCCTCTACGCCCGGCTGTATGCGTCGAGCCAGGGCAGTTTCGACGATCTCGAAGAGGTCGCTTAAGCGCTCCTCAGCGGGGAATTCCCGCGAGGAACGTTCGCAGATCCGCCGCCGAACGGTCCGGGATCTGTTCCATCGGCACGTGCCCGACATTGTCGTAGAGGATCAGTTTGGCCCCTGGTATGGCGCCGGCGAAGTCCTCGCCGACGCGATAGGGTATCAGCGCGTCCTGGCGTCCATGCATGACGAGGGTCGGGACGTGGATCGCGTCGATGTCCGCGCGGCTCACCTCGCCGTTCAACGTCCCCTGGATATCCATGAGAATGTCGCGATGTCCCGGTGCGCGGGCGAGGTCGAAGTAGCGCGTGACCAGGGCGGGAGTGACCAAGGTCTTGTCGTGATAGGCCTGTTCCAGGCCGCCTTTTACCAGGGGCTTGATGTCGAGGTCTCGGATCAGACTTCTCCCCACCGAGGTGTTCAGGACCTGGAAGATCAGCGGCGTCTTCTCCTTCGGCCCGCTTCGCGGCCAGCCGGCGGCGTCGACCAGCACCAGGCCGCGGACATGGTCCGGGTGGCGCAGGGTGTCGTGCAGGGCCACCGCGCCGCCCATCGAATTGCCGACCACGACGTACCGTCCGAGGCTCAAACGGCCGGCGAGCCCATCGACGAGATCGGCATAGCTGTCGATGGTCGGGACGTAGCCCTTCGGCGCGCGGGTCAGTCCATGTCCGGGCAGGTCGAGGGTGACGATCCGGTAGTCGCCGTTCAAGCGCGAGACCCATGGCTCCCACGCCTGCAATGACGCGGCGTAACCGTGGACCATGACGACTGGCGGTCCGTCCCGCCGCCCCTGATCGCGATAATGGACGTGGAGGCCGCCGGGCATATCGAGGTATCGCGACGCGCCGTTTGCGTACCGCGCCTCGAGCTTGGCATAAGGAATGTCGCCACGATGGAACGCCACCAGGGCGAGGGCGATCAGGCCGAACAGACCGAACACGACCACTGCGATGATCCTCAACTTCCCATGCCCGTCGCCGTTTCACCTCCGACCAGCGCGGCCGCGCTTCTCCATCCACGCCTTCACGCCTCCGCGATAGTCCCGCGTCGAGACATGGGCGGGCCGAAGGATGGAACACGCCGCGATACTGGCGCGGTTCGGGTCGCCGCCCTAGATTGCCGATGTCGCCCAGCCGTCGGCGCCATGGGGAACCCCGAACGTGAAACTTTCCATCCGCCGCGTCGCCCGCTGGGCGCTGCTCGCCACCCTGCCGCTGAGCCTCGCCGCCTGCGGCGTCAACACCATCCCGACCAAGCAGGAGTTCGCCAAGGCCAAGTGGGCGGACGTGCAGAACGACTATCAGCGCCGGTCGGACCTGATCCCCAACCTGGTCGCCACGGTCAAGGGTTATGCGACCCAGGAGCGCACGGTGCTCGACGAAGTCACCCAGGCGCGGGCCAGCGCGACCTCGGTCAAGGTCGACGCCTCGACCATCACCGATCCCGCCAAGTTCGCCCAGTACGAGCAGGCGCAGAACAACCTCTCCGGCGTCCTTGGCCGCCTGCTGGTCGCCAACGAGCGCTATCCGGAACTCAAGTCGAACGAGAACTTCATGGCGTTGCAGTCGCAGCTCGAGGGCACGGAGAACCGCATCACCGTGGCGCGGCGCGACTACAACGAAGCGGTGCGGGACTACAACACCAGCCTGCGCACCTTCCCGACCGCGCTCTGGGCCAACACCTTCTATAGCGGCGCCAAGCCGATGGCCTTGTTCACCGCCAACGCCGCCGCCCAATCCGCGCCGGTGGTCGACTTCGGATCGACACCCGGCGCCGCGCCCGGATCGCCGCCGCCAGCAACTCCGGCCGCGCCGGCCGCGAAGTGAGACGCTTCGCGGGCCTCGCGGGCCTGCTGGCGGCGATCGCGTTCGCGCTCTTTTCGGCGCCGGCGAGTTTCGCCGCCACGCCGTCCGGTCCGCAGTTCCCCGCGCTGACCGGCCGGGTGGTCGACGACGCCCACGTCCTCGACGCCCAGACCCAGGCCGATCTCACGGCCAAACTCGCGGCGCTGGAGCAGCAGACCACGCGGCAGGTGGTCGTCGTCACCCTTCCATCGCTCGGCGGCTACGATATCGAGGATTACGGCAACCAGCTTCTGCGCAAGTGGGGCATCGGCCAGAAGGCGACCAACAACGGCGCCCTGTTCATCGTCGTGCCATCCGAACACAAGGTGCGGATCGAGGTTGGCTATGGCCTAGAGGACGTGCTGACCGACGCCCTCTCCAGCGTCATCCTGCAGCGCGCGGTGCTGCCGAAGTTCCGCGCCGGCGACGTCCAGGGCGGCGTGGTCGACGGGACCGACGCCATCATCCAGCAGCTCGGCGCCGACCCAAACGCCGCCCAGGCGCAGGTCGCCCAGGCCGAGCAGGCGCCGCGCCATCACGGCAATCCATTCGGGGCGATCATCCCCCTGATCTTCATCGTCTTCATCATGTCACGCGTCTTTCGCGGCCGGCGCGGCGGCGGCGGTATCGGCTGGTTGCTGCCGATGATGTTCCTCGGCGGCTCGCGCGGCGGCTGGGGCGGAGGCGGTGGCGGCTGGGGCGGTGGGGGAGGCGGCGGCTTCAGCGGCGGCGGTGGTTCCAGCGGCGGCGGCGGCGCCTCCGGAGGCTGGTGACATGCTGAGCAAGATCGATGAAGACCGCATCGAGGCGGCGGTGACCAAGGCGGAGGAGACCACTTCCGCCGAGATCCTGGTCGTCGTGGCGGCGGAGGTCTCCAACTACCGTGAGGTTCCGCTGGCCTGGGCCGCGGCCGTGGCGTTGATCCTTCCGCCCGTTGCGCTCCTGCTCGGCGTCGAACCGATGTCCTTGGCGACCAACGCCGGAGTGTGGATCGCCGGACAGGCGCGGGCGCTGGAATCGGAGTTCATGCTGGCGCTGGGACGGTACGCCATCGCGCAGGCGGTGCTGTTCCTCCTGGTGTTCGGCCTCTGCGAAATTCGGGCCGTCCGCCGCGCCGTCACCCCGACGGTCCTCAAGCGCCATCGCGTCGAGAAGGTCGCACAGCAGCAGTTCGCCGCCATCGGCGCCCGCGCTCGAGGGGCGGAGACCGGCGTGCTCATCTTCGTCGCCCTCGACGACCATCAAGTCCGCATCCTGGCTCCCAGCGGGGTCCACGACAAGGTCGGCGAACAGGTCTGGGCTCGCGCGGTGAAGGCGATCGGCGAGGCGATGAAGGGCGGACACGACCCGAGCGCCGGCGTCGTCCGGGCCGTCGAGATCTGCGGCGCGGCTCTGTTTGAGCATTATCCGGCCGGCGCCGGGTCGCGAAACGAACTTTCGAACCGGCCACTCGAGATTTGAGGACGGGAAGCCAAGCTCGGCAAGTAGACTGAGGTCCGACCACGGCCCTTGACGCTTCCGCTCGGCGGCAAACTATAGGTGGCATGACCGCGAAGCGGCGACGCTGCCAGGGAGAGCGACCAGGTGCAGGATATCCAGGCCCGACTGACAGACGCCGCCCAGCGCGGCATGACGGCGAGCGTCTGGGCCGCGATCAAGCCGGACGCGGTGGCGATCCACGACCCGCATCGGACGCGGACCTTCGGCGAGCTCAACGCAGGCGCCAACCGCATCGTCCGCATGCTGCGCGGTCACGGCCTGGAGACCGGCGACGGAGTCGCGCTGCTGTGCTCCAATCGCGCCGAATTCGTCGAGGTGCTGCTCGCCTGCCTTCGCGGCGGCTTCCGCTTCACGCCGGTGAACTGGCACCTCACGGCGGACGAGGTCGAGTACATCATCAACGATTGCGAGGCCAAGGCGCTGATCGCCGAAACCCGCTATCCGGCGGCGATGTCGGCGGTGGCTCCGGGCGTCAAGGTGAAGCTGTCGATCGGCGCCGATGCCGAGGGCTTCCTGCCCTTCGCCGCGGCCGTCGCCGGCGAAGACGGTTCCGACATCGCCGACCCCGTGCTCGGGACTTCGATGCTATATACTTCCGGCACCACCGGCAGGCCGAAGGGTGTCTACCGCAAGGCCGCCGTGCTGCTGGTCCCCGAGCCCGGCCTGCCCGACGATGTGCAGATGTGCGCGGGCCCCGCCTACCACGCCGCGCCGCTGGCCTTCGACGTGCGGGCGTCCATGGCCCAGGGCACGCCGCTGGTCTTCCTCGATAAATGGGACTCAGAGGGCGTGCTGGCGACGATCGCGCGCTATCGCGTCACCCGGGCGCACCTGGTGCCGATCATGTTCCAGCGGCTCCTGGCGCTGCCCGCCGAGGTCAAGGCGAAGTACGACATCTCCTCGCTGCGCTACCTCATCCACGGCGCCGCGCCGTGCCCGCCGGAGGTGAAGGCGGCGATGATCGACTGGGTCGGGCCGATCCTCCACGAATACTACGCCGGGTCGGAGGGCGGCTCCGGCTTCATCATCGACTCCCACGAATGGCTGGCCAAGCCAGGCACGGTCGGTCGGATGCCCTATCCCGGCGCGGCCAAACTCTACGACGACGAGGGCGCCGAGGTTATTGAACCCGGCAAATCCGGCACGATCTATTTCGCCGTCTCGCCCGTCGCGCCGTTCGAATACTTCAAGGATGCGAAGAAGACGGCCGCCGCGCACAAGGAGGGCTATTTCACTTTGGGAGATGTCGGGTATTTCGACGCCGACCAGTACCTCTTCCTCACCGGACGAACCGCCGAGTGCATCATCTCCGGCGGCGTCAACATCTATCCTCAGGAGATCGACAACGAGATCATCAAGCACCCGGCGGTGGAGGACAGCTGCGCCATCGGCGTGCCGAGCGAGGAGTGGGGCGAGGCGGTAAAGGTGGTGGTCACGCTCCATCCCGGCCAGGAGGCTTCCGATAGCCTCGGGGCCGACATCCTCGCCTTCGCCAAGCAGCGTCTCGCCGGCTTCAAAATTCCGCGCTCAATCGACTTCGTCGAAGAACTTCCGCGCAGCCCCGCGGGGAAGATCCAACGCGGCAAGGTGAGAGCGCCATACTGGGCGGGCCGGGCTCGGCAGATTTGATTTTTCCGAAGGAAGGAAGATTCACCACGAAGGGCACGAAGGAAGGCACGAAGATTCACGAAGGGGCCGGGGCTGACCCAAGGCGACTCGCGCGATCGGCGCTTGTGTGAAGGACGGCTTCGCCGTCGATTCCAGTTCAAGGCAGTGGCAAGGTTTAAGGCGCGTTCGGCGGCGTTCCCTTAGTGAAACTTCGTGCCTTCCTTCGTGTGCTTCGTGGTTCGACTTTCTTGTTTCCCCTCTAGCAACTCCCCCGCCGTTCATGAGAGAACGCCGTTAACCAACCTGGAAACCGACGAGGAAACCCCATGGCCGACGCTCTCATCATCGACGCCGTCCGCACGCCGCGCGGTATCGGCAAGGTCGGCAAGGGTGCGTTGGCCGACATCCACCCGCAGCAACTCGCCGCCTCCGTGCTCAAGGCGATCGCCGAGCGCAACCATCTCGACACCGCCGATGTCGACGACATCATCTGGGGCACCAGCAGCCAGCGCGGCAAGCAGGGCGCGGACCTCGGCCGGATGGCGGCGCTGGACGCCGGCTATGACATCAAGGCCAGCGGCGTCACCCTCGACCGCTTCTGCGGCTCCGGCATCACCTCCGTGAACCTCGCGGCCGCCCAGATCATGAGCGGCATGGAAGACCTGGTCATCGCCGGTGGCACCGAGATGATGAGCTACACCAGCTCCACCGCCGACCCGACCTCACCGCCGATGATGGACAACGGCAACCTGCGCCTGCGCGCCAAGCATCCCCAGTCGCATCAGGGCGTTTGCGCCGACGCCATCGCGACGCTCGAAGGTATCACCCGCGAGGACGTCGACGCCTTGGCTCTCGAAAGCCAGAAGCGCGCCGACCACGCCATCCGTAACGGCCACTTCGATAAAAGCCTGGTGCCGGTTTATCATGAGGACGGTCGCCTCGCCCTCGACAAGGAAGAGTTCCCCCGTCCCAACACAACGGCCGAGGGGCTCGCGGCCCTGAAACCGTCCTTCGCCGCCATGGCCGACGTGCCGCTCGACGACAAGGGCACGACCTACGGCGGCCTGATCCGCGAGAAGCACCCCGACTTGAAGATCGAGCACATCCACCACGCCGGCAATTCTTCGGGTGTGGTCGATGGCGCCGCCGCCATCCTTCTCGCGTCGGAAGGCTATGCCAAGGAGCATGGCCTCAAGGCGCGCGGCCGGGTCGTGGCTACCGCCAATATCGGCGACTCGCCCACGCTGATGCTCAACGCCCCGGTTCCGGCCGCCAAGAAGGTCCTGGAAAAGGCCGGTCTGACCGTCGACGACATCGATTTGTGGGAAATCAACGAAGCCTTCGCCGTCGTCGCGGAGAAGTTCATCCGCGACCTGAAGCTCGACCGCGCCAAGGTCAACGTCAACGGCGGCGCCATGGCGCTCGGCCACCCGATCGGCGCCACCGGCTCCATCCTGATCGGCACCATGCTCGACGAGCTGGAGCGCCGGAACCTGAAGCGCGGCCTGATCACCATGTGCGCCGCCGGCGGCATGGCGCCCGCGATCATCATTGAGCGCGTGGAGGGGTAGGCTCGGAGCGCGGGCTCCCAGCCCGCTCTTGCTTGATTGAAGATGCGGGCTGGGAGCCCGCGCTCCGGTCAGAGGGTGATCCTCTCCAGATCGGAGCCTGAGGCGTTGAGGCGCCGGGCCTTGCCGTTCAGCATCGCGTCGAAGCGGAAGCGGTCGACGCCGCCGGGGTCCTCTTCCAGAGACCACCAGCCGCCGCGCTCCACCATCCAGCCGCCGCCTTCGAGGTAGAGGCGGTCGCCGCGGATGTGGACGAAGGCCTGTCCCACCCACGGATCGCGGTTGAGGTAGACTCCGGCAAAGGGTTCGAGCGACTTGGATTGGATCGGCGCGCCGCGCGGCCGGTCGTGCCAGAACATCTCGCCGCCCCACCAAAATCCAGCGACTTGGCCGTTCTCCCGGACCACATCGAAAGCGTAGCGCGAAAGGTCTGGATGATCGGTCGCGAGTCGGTCCTTGCCGATCGTCATCACCTTGCCGGACGCGCCGCCCGACGTCAGCGCAACGCCATCCTGAAAGGCGCTCAGCACGACCTGAGTGTCGGCGGTATGGAATGATCCGAGATATCCGCCTGGATCCTTCACCCGCCACGGCGTCAGAGGATCGGGCGGTGCAGGCAGGGTATCGCCGCGCCGCGCCGCGCGCAGAAGCCGGATGGCGTAGGCGGTCGTTTGGCGTGGGCGGTAGGAGCCGAGCCTGGCGTTGACGCTGGCGAAACATCCAATCCCCACCGCCGGATCGACGTGGAACGATGACGAGAAGCTCATCATCCCTCCGGTGTGGTGCAGGCATGGCGCTCCGTCCACGGGTTGGATCGCAACCCCGCAGGCGTAGAACGAGCCTGGGCCGAAGTCCTCGTCCGAAGCCACCATGGGCGTGGCGAACCGCTTCGCCATGGCGTCGGACAGCAACGGCGATCCCACGCCCCGGCCCAGTTGGAGCAGCGCGCGCAGATAGACCGCCATTTGATCGCTGCTTGCTCCGATCGATCCGGCGGGCGTGTCCTCTTCGCTCCACAGCGCCTTCTCCAGCCGCGAGCCGGGGATTTGTCCACGAGCGTCGTCCCATGGCCAGTAGCCGGGCGCGAAGTCGAGCCGACGGGTGTTCGAGATCACGCCCGCCATGCCGTTGATGCCGAGCTTCTGGCGCACCGCCTTATCCACCGCCGTTTGATGCGGATCGCCGGTCAACCGTTCGATGATTCGGCCAAGCAGCACGAAGCCGGTGTTGGAGTAGGAGAATTTCGATCCCGCGGCGAAGCCGGTCCACAGCCGCTCTTCACCGCCGCGGGGAAACACCGGTGCATCATGAGCCAAGCCGCTCGAGTGACTGAGCAGTTGCGCCACCGTGATCGGCGCGGGCGGCAGCCGGGCGTCGGGCAGATAGCGGCTGACCGGCGCGTCGAGGTCGATCTTGCCCTGGTCGGCGAGCGCCAGGACGGTGATGGCGATGAACGACTTGCTGATCGAGCCGATCTGGAACAGCTGGCGCAAGGTAACCGGAACGCGCCCCTCGACATCCGCCCAGCCAAGACCGAGCGTCGCGGTAAAACCGTCGGCGTCGGTGACGCAGAGCGTCATCCCGGGCAGGCCGACAGCGTCCAGCTCCAGCGCCGCGTAGGCCGAGAGCGCTCGCAACGCCGCCGAATAGTCGTGCGCGCCGGATCGGGTAAGGACTTCGAAATCGCGTGGCGCGGTCGTGGCCGCCGCCGCCGCTCCCGACGCGAGCGCCGCACAGCCCGCCGCCCCGATCCAGCCCCGCCGGGTCAGCCCACCCTCAGGCGCCACGATCGCCCTTCAGGTAACGGTCGAACCAGTCGACCAGGCGGGTCAGGGCGTCGATCTGGTTCTCGCGCTTGACGAAGCCGTGGCCCTCGTTGGCGTAGAAGTGGACGTCGACGGTGCGGCCGTCGGCTTTCAGCGAATTGACCACCTGCTCGGCCTGGGTCCTCGGCACCCGAATGTCGTTGTCACCCTGCAGCACCAGCAGCGGCGCGCGTTCCTGGTGGATGTAGGTCATGGGGCTGGAGCGGCGATAGACATCCGGCTCCTTGTCCGGCTCGCCCATCAAGCCGCGCTGGTAAGCCTGCAGCGTCGGCGCTTCGGTGGCGTACATGTGCGCCCAGTCGATGATTCCATACTGCTCCACGCCGGCGGCCCATTCTTCGGGCGTCTTGGTCACCGCCATCAAAGTCATGTAGCCGCCATAGGAGCCGCCGGTGATTCCCACCCGGTGCGGGTCGACATAGCCGGTGGCGACGATGAAGCGCTTGGCCGCGACCTCGTCCTCCAGGTCCCCGCCGCCGAGATCCTTGATGTTGGCGTCCTGAAAGGCGCGGCCGTAGCCGGTCGAGCCACGCGGATTCGGCGCGATCACCACATAACCGCGCGACGCCAGCGCCAGTGCGGTGCGGTCGAAGCGGTCCTGGGTCTGCCCGGTTGGGCCGCCGTGCGGATAAACGATCCCCGGCGCGTGGCCGTCACGCTTGAGATTGTAGGGCAGCCAGAGAAAAGCGCTGATCACCGTGCCATCCGGCGCCGAGTAGTGCACCAGCCGCGACGGAGGTCGACGGTTCGCCGGAATCGGACTCTCACCCAAGGCGTGCAGCCGCTTAGCGGTCCAGGCCTTCAGATCCACCACCCACAGATCGATGGGCTCCGCGCCCGACTGATGGGTGAACAGCAGCTTCGAACCATCGGCGGAGAACCCGGCGTGGTTGTCGTTGGCCAGCTCGTTCACACCGGGCGGCAGAGGCAGCGCCCTCGTCGCGCCGGACTTCAGGTCCTGGCCGAACATCGTCCAGCGGCCGTCCACGTTGCTGGAGAAGATCAGCCAGCGACCGTCCGGCGAGATGTCTTCCGCCGTCTGCTCCCAGTCGTCCGGCTTCACCAGGTCGACACGACCGCTCGCGCGGTCCAGCCGACCGGCCGAATGCCGCCCATCGCGCTCCGCCGTCACCGCGATCGTCGCGCCGTCGGGCGTGACGCCGCTGGCGTAGACGAAGCCATCCGGTTCCGTCAGCGCCGTCGCGGACTTGCCCGCCTCCGACAGCCTGAACACCTGGCTCCTGGTTCGATTGAAGTCGATCCGGTTGGCGATCAGGGCGCGACCGCCTTCGGTGAAGGCCGCCGCATTCCATAGTCGGTCGCGCGCCGCCTCGTGGGTGATCAGGCGCGGTTCACCACCCTGCAGGTCCATGACCGCGATGTCCGTCATTGGTTCGGACTTCGAACGGCGGTCGAAAGCGATGCGCCGGCCGTCCGGGGAGACCTTGACACCGGTTTCGTCCACCTCGGGCGTGTTGGTCAGGTTACGAGGCTCGCCGCCCGCAAGCGGGATGGTGAAGAGGTCCCAGATCTCCGCTCCAGCCTTGTCGCTCTGATAGATCACGCGCCCGTCCGGGAGCATGGCGAGCCCGATCTGGCGATCGTCCGACGTGGTGAGCCGATGCGGATCGCCCCCGGTTATCGGCAAGGTCCACAGGTTGACCCGTCCCGACAGGTTGGTGGCGTAGACGACGGTCCGGCCATCCGGCGCGAACGCGGCGTCGGCCACCGTCCTGGTGTCGAACAGATCCACGATTGGAATCGGACCGGCGCCGTCGGATGTCGGCGCCACCACGCTCATCGGATCGGTCGGCGAACGCGGCGGCATGCCCGTGATCGGGGCCGCCATCGCGAGACCAGAGACCGCGAAGGCCGCGATGGCGACGATGATCGGCTGCACGTTGCGAACTCCCTTGATGCAATCAGCCCAGGCGAGCGATCGCCTCCACCACGGCGTGCGGCTTCTCTAGTATGACCATGTGTCCAGCCTCCGGTACGGTGACCAGCCGCGATCCCGCGATGCCCGTCTCGAACGCCGGACCGTATACCGGCGGGATCATCCGGTCGCTCTCCCCCCAGACGATCACCGTCTCCGCCTTGATCCGGTACATTCGCTGCGCCAGCCCCCGCTCCGGGATCGGGAACAACAGCTTGCCGGCCATGCCGAGTTGCCGGGCGTTGCGGACGAGGTAGTCCTGCAGGAACTTGGGATCGTCGATCTTGAGGCCGGACGTCATCATCGCCGCGCCGGCTTCCGGGTCGTGGAACAGGTATTTCGGCATCTCGTAGGGCATGATCGAGAACATGTCCGGGAGCGGATGATCCTCCATCCACAGCCCGGCCGGGGCGATCAGGCCGAGGCGGGTGACGTCGTTCGGCGCCACGGCGGCCATCTCGGCCGCGATCATCCCGCCCATCGAGTGACCGACGAGGATCGGATCGCTCAGGCCAAGGCCGGCGACCACGTCCCAGGTGTGTAGGGTATAGTCGAGCATGTCCCGTAGCGTCGGGCAGTCCTCGGTCTCGCCATACCCCGGAAGATAGGGCGCGAAGACGTGATGACGCTCGGCCAGGGTGGCGAGCAGCGGATCGTCCGCCGTCATGCCGCCGGCGCCATGGAGATAGACCAGCGGCTCTCCGGTCCCGCCCTCGAGATAGCGCACGGGCGCGTGGCGCGTCTCGAGCGTCTTGGTGTCCAGCATCGAGGTGAGCCCTAAGCGAGTTCGGAAGCGTGTTCCGGCGCGCGCGCCGGCCGATAGGGCGTCGGCAGGCTGCCGGAGGTCGCGCGCTTCTCCAGCGGATGGCACCAGAAACGCTCGTCGCCTTCGCACTCGGGCAGCAGGCTGCGCAGCTTGGGCATGACCTTCTCGGCGAACAGCTTGGATGAGTACATGCACTTGTCCGCCGGCATGTTCCCGACATGCATCAGGCAGAAGATGTTGCCGACGTTGAGGTTCTTGATCAGGTCCTCCATCCGTTGCCGGACGGTTTCGGGCGAGCCGGCGATGACGTGGCCGCCCTCCACGAGGTCCTTCCACGTCAGCTTGGTATAGCCGCCGCGCGGCGGCGCGTATTGCGACAGGGCGCCGGTCTGGATCGTCTTGATCGTGCGGTACCCCGGCGCGTCGGCGAAGCCGGGATAGACGTGCAGGCAGCGGTTGTAAAAGTAGTTGACGTGCTCCGAGTACAGACGTTCTGCTTCCTCGTCGGTATCCGCGACGCAGATGGTCTGGGCGAAGCCCGCGCGATAGGGCGACGCGTCCGGCGTGTTCCGCTCGGCGACGCGGTCCCAATAGCCCTGCATCAGGGCCTTGGCGCGAATGTAGCCGGAGAAGCTCAGGTAGGAATAGGAATAGGTGTTGTCGATGCAGAAGTCGTAGGTCTCCACCGAGCCGCCGCCGGGGATGTGGATCGGCGGATGCGGTTGCTGGATTGGCCGCGGCCAAATGTTGACGTGGCCGAGCTTGGTGTAGCGGCCGTTGAAGGCGAACGGGTCGCGCTCCGTCCAGGCCCGGATGATCAGTTCGTGCGCCTCGGCGTACTTTTCCCGCGTCAGGGCCGGGATCTGACCATAGCAGTAGTTGGTGTCCATCGAGGTGCCGACCGGGAACCCAGCCACCAGCCGCCCGCCGCTGATGCAGTCGAGCATGGCGAACTCCTCCGCCACCCGCACCGGAGGATTGTACAACGCGATGGAGTTGCCCAGCACGACGAGCGCCGCGTTCTTCGTCCGCCGGGCCAGACCCGCCGCGATGATGTTGGGCGACGGCATGATGCCGTAGCCGTTCTGGTGGTGCTCGTTCACCCCGATGCCGTCGAAGCCGAGGGTGTCGGCGTACTCCAGCAGGTCCATGTAGGTGTTGTAGACTTCGTGGCTCTTCGCCGGGTCGAACAGGCGCTGGTCGATATCGACCCAGACCGAGTGGTTCTTCTCCCGGAAGTCGTCGGGCAGATACGGCCACGGCATCAGGTTGAACCAGGTGAACTTCATGCGCGCGTTTCCTCGAAGGCCCCTCCGACAAGGCTCATTATCGGCGTTCAGATGAGACTAAGCCGCAAGGCGCCGTGGATGCAATCGCCGATCGCGAGACAAAGCGGTTCCAGCCGAGGCGCTAGTCGCGCGCCGCCTCTCCCACCAAATTAACCTCGATCTGGAGTGTCTTGGCCGCCGCCGCCATGCCCTTGTCCCGCGTACACACCGTGAGCTTGTTCTCCTTGGCAATCGCCAGGTGCAGCGCGTCACTTGCCCTGACGACAACGCCTTCCGTTTCGCAAAAGCCAGCCGCGAGTTGGAACTGCGAATCCCGCATGGGCACGATCGTTACCGCCTCGGACCACAAGGCGCGGAATAGCGATTGAGCCGTGGCGCGTTCCGATGGTGTGATGGCGCCAAGACGGCTCTTCAGCGCGAACGCTGATGAAACCTCCGTTGCGACCCACTCGCTCACCATCAAGTCGACGTCACCGACGCTGTCCAGCCACTGACGGACCGCTTCTCGTTGCGGTTCCCGCGTGAAGAGAGTCACGATCAGGGAGGCATCGAGATAGAGCTTCAATAGCCGTCGTCACGCATGCGCCGAAGGAGTTCGCCACTGTCTTGAGAGTCAGGCGGCAGGGTGGCGACGAAGGCGTCGATGGCCCTGAAATCGATAGGTTTACGAGGGCGTTCGATGGCATTCATCGTGATAATCGGTTTGCCGCGCCGGGTTATACGAACAGTCTCTCCGGTTTCGACACGCCTTATGATTTCGCTGAGGCGAGCCTTGGCGTCGGCGACACTGACATCGCGCATTGCGATCTCCTGACTATGGAAATAGTCATCTACGGCGTTGAGGGTTGATTTTCAACGTCCGAGAGATCGTCGAGTCATGACCACCTATCGCATCGGCTATCGCATCGGCGTCATCGGGCTCGGTCAGCGCATCGCTCACGTCCTGGCGGCAATGAAGGAAATCGGCTGGAGCCTTCGGCTCGACGGATATGTCGATCCGGCGCCAATCGGCTTACCGATCCTGGAGAACGCAGGAATTGTCTTCGGCCGCTCTTATTTGGACGTCGAGGCGCTGATCGCCGCCGGCCCATACGACCTTCTCATGATCGGCTCGCCGAACCACCTCCACCTGGAGCACCTCAAGCTCGCGCTCGCCGCCGGTTGTCCGGTGTTCAGCGAAAAGCCGATCGTGCGCACCATGGCGGAGAGCTACGAACTGGCGGCGCTGCTGGCGGCGAAGGAAACGCCGCCGCTCTACATCGGCCTTGTCATGCGCTCGATGCCGATCGTGCGGGAGGTCATCGCGCGAGTCGACGCCAGCGAACTCGGCGAGCTGATCTCGATGGACGCAACCGAGCACCTGCATCCCGAGCACGGCGCCTATCTCGCCCGGAACTGGCGGCGCAAGCAGGAATGGGGCGGCTCCTATCTGCTCGACAAGGTCTGCCACGACTTCGATATCTTCGGCAGGATCGCGGGTGGCCGCGCGGCGCGGGTGGCCAGCTTCGGCGGACGGCGAATATTCCACGAAGACCGCAGCGATCCGCCGATGACCTACGACGACGGCTCGCCCGCATATGCTCTTCGCGACGCCGGCTGGAACGCCGCGAACGACGCTTTTCATTCGGACATGGACGTGACGGACCACCAGGTCGCCATCGTCCACTACGACACCGGCCTTGCCCTGGCCTTCCACGCCAACAGCCACGTCTCGTTGCAGGAGCGGCGCTGGTACATCGCCGGGACGCACGGCACGCTGATCGCGGACCTGGTGCGCAACAAGCTGATGATCCGGCCATCTCTCAGCTGGGCGCGGCCGGAGCGGATCGACTTCCAAACTCGCACCGACGACAACCACAATGGCGCGGACCAAGCGATGGCAATCGACCTCCTCACGGCGCTGGAGGGGCGAGCGCCCTTTCCGGTCACCCCGCGCGACTCGCTGGAGGCCGGACTGACGGCGATGGCCATCGACGAGGCGCAGACCCGTGCGGAAACCGTCGACTGCGGCCCGATGTGGGAAAAGTTCGACGCCGCCCGACAAAAGCCGCCTCTGGCTGTTTAGAGACGCGGGTTCACTGGAGACCGCGCATTGAATTCAACCTTCGTTTGGACCGCCGCACTCGTCTTGCTGGGCGCGGCGCCGCCAGGCGCGGTGGAGGCGGCGCCTCGCGTTGTGATCACCAGCGCCCGCATCCGCGTACCCCCGCCCGGCGCGCCGACAGCGGCGGGTTACGCCACGATCACCAACACTTCCGACAAACCCGACCGCCTGCTGGGCGGCTCGACGCCGGCGGCGGCGCGGCTTGAAGTGCATGAGATGTCGATGGCGGGCGGAGTCATGCGGATGCGGCCGGTCGTCGGCGGTCTGCCGATCGGCGCACACCAGACCGTCGCACTGGCCGAGGGCGGCTATCACTTCATGCTGGTCTCGCCGCGACGCCGGTTGAGACCGGGAGACCGCGTTCCCGCCACTCTTAGATTTCAGCGTATCGGGGCCGTGCCGGTCACCTTTAAGGTTGGTCCCTGATGCGCCGGTTGCTGTGGTTGGCGGCTGCGATCGCCGGCATCCTCGTCGGCGGAGGGATGATCTGGAAGGGCTACCAGCGGCCGAATCCAGTGGCGCGATCGAGTGGCGTGGCCGACATCGGCGGCCCGTTCACCTTGGTCGATCAGCGCGGGCAGCCGTTCACCGACAGGAACCTCAAGGGCAAAGCCTCGCTGGTCTTTTTCGGCTTCACCTATTGTCCGGAGGTCTGCCCGACGACCCTGACCCACATCTCGGCGTGGCTGAAGGCGCTCGGCCCCGACGCCGACAAGCTCAATGTCGTCTTCATCAGCATCGATCCGGAGCGCGACACGCCCGCCAAGCTGGCGAGCTACCTCGCGTCGTTCGACCCGCGCATTCGCGGCCTCACCGGAACACCGGCTCAGATCGACAAGGTCGCCGACGAATACCGCGTCTACCACCGCAAGATCCCGCTTCCCGGAGGGAGCTACACCATGGACCACTCGGCGGTGATCTACGCGATTGGTCGAGCGGGCGGGCTTTCAGGAATTCTTACCTACGACGAGCCGGACGCCAAGGCGCTGGCGGCGATCAGGGCTCTCGTCGCCGCCTGACCCTAGGTGACGTTGGCGGGCGCCACCCGCTGGTCTAGGCTTCCGCCAACAACAATCGGGAGGAGCGGCGTGGCGGCGCGGGAGGTCGAGGACGGTCTTGATCGGCTGGCGCGACGGCGGCTCGGCGCATCCGGCGTCAGCGGTGTGACGCGCTTGTCGGCCGGGGCCACCCAGGAGATATGGCGGTTCTCACTGTTGCGTGACGACGTCGAGACGCCGCTCGTCCTGCGCCGCGCGCCCGGCGGCGATCGCATCAGCGAGAGCGGAGTGGGTTTGGAAACCGAGGCGGCGCTGATCGGCGCGGCGGGAGAGTCGGGCGTCCCGGTTCCGCCCGTGCCTTACGTCCTGACTCTGGAAGACGGTCTCGGCCACGGCTTCATCATGGGCTTCGTCGAAGGCGAGACCCTGGGCGGGCGGATCGCGCGGGGCGAGGCCCTGGCCGGCGCGCGCGACGGACTGGCGAGGCGGTGCGGCGAGATCCTCGCCCGCCTTCACCGGATGGACCCCGAGGCGTTCCCCACCCTGCGCCGCGCCGCCGCGTCCGACCTCGTCGCGCAATACCGGAACTCTTATCTGGCGTCCGGCTTGGCGCGGCCGGTGTTCGACATGACCTTTCGCTGGCTGGACGCCCACTGCCCGCCGCCGCCGTCGACGCCCCGGCTCGTCCACGGCGATTTCCGCAACGGCAATCTGATGATCGGGCCCGATGGTGTCCGTGCGGTGCTCGACTGGGAAATCGCTCACGTCGGCGACCCGATGACCGATCTCGGCTGGATCTGCGTCAACTCGTGGCGCTTCGGCGTGGCGGACAAGCCGGTCGGTGGTTTCGGGATGCGCGAGGATCTGTGGGAAGGATACGAGTCCGCCGGCGGCGCGCCCGTGGACCGCGCCAGCGCGAAATGGTGGGAGGTGTTCGGCTCCCTGCGCTGGGGCGTGATGTGCGCCGGGATGACCGCCTCGTTCCGCGGCGCCGACCCTTCCGTGGAGCGCGCGGTGATCGCGCGCCGCGCCTCCGAGACCGAGGTCGACCTCATGACCCTGCTGGCCGCCTGATGCAGGACCAGCCCACGCCGCCCGAGGTCATCGGCGCCGTGGCGCGCTTCCTCAAGGAGGTGGTCGCCGCCGAAACCACCGGCCACACGTCGTTCAACGCCCGCGTCGCCGCCAACGCCTTGGAGATGATGGTCCGCCAACTCACCCTCGCTCCGCCCGCGGAGATCGCGGAACACGAGCGACTGACGCGACTGCTCGACCAGGAGGGAGACCTTCCCGCGCTCAACGCCGAACTCTCCCGGCGCCTCGGCGCGGGCGAACTCGATCCGACCGAACCCGAGGTCGCCGACCATCTCTGGGCCACCACCCTGGCCAAACTCGCCGTCGACCACCACCCTGGCCAAACTCGCCGTCGACCAGCCGAACTACTGGGGCTACCGCGCGGCGCTGGCGACAAGAGCTTCCGGAGCGCGGGCTTCCAGCCCGCACCTCGCTTCAGACGGACCGCAAGAGCGGGCTGGAAGCCCGCGCTCCGAAGAACACAGCTAACAAGGAAACCACAATGGACTTCTCTCTCCCGCCCGAACTCGTCGCCTATCTCGCCGAGCTCGACGCCTTCATCGAGGCGGAGATCAAGCCGCTGGAAAACGCGGACGACAATATCCGCTTCTTCGATCACCGCCGCGAGCACGCCCGCACCGACTGGGACAACAACGGCTTGCCGCGGCCGGAGTGGGAGGCGCTTCTGGCCGAGGCTCGCCGCCGCGCCGACGCCGCCGGCCACCTGCGCTTTGCCTGGCCAAAGGAGATGGGCGGCAAAGGCGGTTCCAACCTAGCGATGGCGGTGATCCGCGACCACCTCGCGGCCAAGGGGCTGGGGCTGCACAATGACCTGCAGAACGAGCACTCCATCGTCGGCAACAATCCCTTCATCCTGATGTTCAAGGAGTTCGCCACCAACGCGCAGTACAACATGTATGCCGACGACCTGCTCGCCGGCCGCATCCGCTCCGGCTTCGGTCTGACGGAGCCGAACCACGGCTCCGACGCCACCTTCATGGAGACTCGCGCGGTGCGGGAGGACAAGGATGGCCGCCCCGGCTGGCGCATCAACGGCGAGAAGATGTGGACCACCGGCATGCACGTGGCGACCCACATCATGACCTTCGCCCGCACCAGCGGCGAGGACGGCGACGCCGGCGGAATCACCGTCTTCCTGGTTCCGGCCAACGATCCCGGCGTGAAGATCGAGGAGTGGCTGTGGACCTTCAACATGCCCACCGACCACCCGCGCGTTTCGATCACCGATGTCTGGGTTCCCGACGAGGCGATCTGGGGCGTGGAGGGTCGCGGCCTCGGTCTCGGCCAGAGCTTCGTCCACCAGAACCGCATCCGCCAGGCCGCCTCGTCGCTCGGCGCGGCGGCGTTCTGCGTCGAGGAGAGCGTCAAGTACGCCCGCGCGCGCAAGCCGTTCGGCAAGCCGCTCAGCGATAACCAGGCCATCCAGTTCCCGCTCGTCGAATTGGCGACCCAGATCGAGATGCTTCGCCTCCTGATCCGCAAGACCGCCTGGGAAATGGACCGCATGGAGCACAAGCAAGTCGAACGGGAGCTGAGCGACAAGGTGTCGATGTGCAACTACTGGGCCAACCGTCTAGTCTGCGAAGCCGCCGATCGCGCGATGCAGGTCCATGGCGGCATCGGCTACTCGCGGCACAAGCCGTTCGAGCACATCTATCGCCACCACCGCCGATATCGGATCACGGAAGGGTCGGAAGAGATTCAGATGCGCAAGGTGGCCGCGTTCCTGTTCGGCTACATGGGTCCGAGGAAGAAAACCTTCGCCGAAGGCGCGGTGACTCGGTGAACAGAGTCATTTCGGCCCACCCTGCATCTCATACAGGCTCCGCACCGCCGCCGCAGCGGCCGGCATGCCGAGGTCGTTGGGCGTGTAGGTCGTGCGCTTGTGGGTCGCCAGATCGATGGTCACGCTGTCGTCCGGAGTCTTGGCCGCCATGCCGTCGCTGGCCGGGTGGTATTCGATGCGGAGCTGACGGGGATCGACGATCAGGCGCAGATAGCCGTAGTTCTGGTCGTCATAGTTCTCGAACGTCACCGGATCGTCGCCGGGCGCGGTCGGCAGAAGTTGCGGCGTGCGCATGGGCGCGCCGTTCACGGTCCGCAGCTTCTGGACGTTGTGGCCGCCGTTGCCGCAGGTGACATAAGGGATTTCCGTGCCGTCCGGCCGCGCGCGGGTGAAGCGCTGGTAGGAATGGGCGTGGCCGGCGAGGAAGGCGTGGGGCCAGACGCCGACCTTGGCGAACAGCGCATCCATCTGAGCGCGAAGCTCGGTGCTGGAGGAATGCTGGCCGCCAATGGCGTATTGCGGATGGTGGTGGGCGACCAGGAGCGCGCCGGCAAAACCCTCGCTCTTCACCCGGTTCAGCGCCGCTTCGATGTAGGTCAGTTGCGAATCGCCGGTGTTGGCGTCGGACAGCACGCCGGGGTCTTCCAGGGTGTTGCTGTAGACCACCAGGATGCGCACGAACGGGGCGTCAAAGGTGAAGAACACGCCGGGCTGGATCTGCGCGGCGCGCGATAGGCCGCCGGCTTCGGGCGTGACCACGAAACCCTGCGCCGGGTCGGAGCAGAAGTTGCGCAGATAGGCCGACAGGCTGGTCTCATGCGCTAGCGGCGAGAGCATGCCGTCGTGGTTGCCAGCCGCCGCCAGCACCGGGGCGTGATAGTTGCGGTACGGCTCATAGAACTGGTCGTAATAGTACTGCGTCTCGCCGAAGTTGTAGACGATGTCGCCGAGCAGCAGGCAGAACTGCGGCAGCTCCATGGGGTGGCTCTCGTCGAAATCGCCGATCATCTTGTCGGTGACCTCGTTCTGGGTGGTCGGGCCCTTGGTGCTGCCGCAGTCGCCGGTGGCGTGGAAGACGATCTGGCCGGCGGCGGTGATGTTGGCGATCGCCTTGGCGTTGCCGCCGAACACCTCTTCGAGTGTCAGCTCCGGCTCCATGGCCCCGCCGCGGGGCGCCGGAAACGGCAGGGCGTGGAGCTTACCCTCCTTGTTCAGCTCGTCGATGATCTTGTAGGCCGCGTTGTCGGATGGGTGGCTTACCTTGAAGATGGTCGGGTCGGGCGTCGGTTGCGGTTGGGAAAACACCGGCCCCGGCAAGGTTCTCGGATGACCCGCGTGCCTGTGCCCCGTGAACTCTTCCGCCATCGCGGCCTCCCTGCTTCCGGTGATTTGCCAGCCTACGGGGGATAGGAGACGGTGGCGTGACAGTCGGCTGGGTCATCGCGGCAAGGCGGTGGACGAGCGCGCCATGCGCGGTTGGCTGCTACTGAAGTTCGGCTTCGGCGCGCCGGGCCGTGTAGCCGACTAGATCCAGAACCGTTTGGCGTTCACCAAAGCATGGTGCGCATCCGCCGCCGACTTGATGAGCGCCTTCTTCTTGCCGTCCGCGATCAGACGCGCGGCCTCGGGATCGTCGCCGACGCCGAGCTTCCGGATGACCTCCGGCGCCGTCGCGAGATCGTTCAGCGCGCCGAGTTGGTCCTGAAGCTCCTCGAGCGCGGCGACAAAGCGCCGGTAACGGCGCGGCTCGCGTCCTTCCTCGAACAGCGTGGCGAAGAACTCGGCGGCGTACCGCAGCTTCTTGGCCTCCTTACGAACCTCGTGACGCGCCTCTTCATCGGCGGCTTCGAGATCCCGGCCATCCCTCTTCACCTTGCCGCGAAGCCGCTTGAGCGCGACGGCGGCGAAGTCGCGCGCGGCGGTGGTGCGCTGTTTCTCGTTCGCGGAGGACCGCAGCCAGTCTCCGTCCGTGAGCCATTCCGCTACATCGAGCATCAGCAGACGCGTTCGCCGCGACGCCAGAACCGCCTCGACCCGGGCATAGGCGGCGTCTCGGGCAAGCTGAAGCCGGCCACGCAACGCGCCGGGCCGGGACCGCTTGATCAAGACGTCGAGATTGCGCGCCTCTCCCAGCTCGGAAGCGAGCCAGCGCAGCTCATCCCGTATGGCAGCGCACCGTTCATCGTCGCCAAACAGGGGTTTGAAGGTCGAAAAGGCCGAGCGGAGGCGCCTCAGCCCCACCCGCGCCTGATGCAGCGCATCGGCCCCGCGAGCGCCCGACGAGACGGATTCGTTCAAGCGGAAATGCCGAATGCAGGCCCGCGCGATGTGCTGGAATGCCTGAAGGGCTGACACGTCACGGTCGAACGCGATCGGCTCCGCCTTGAACACGGTTGGTGTTCGTTTCGTCAGCAGGTAACCGCGTTCAGCCTTCGTGCGGACGCCGAGGCGCACGGGCGCGATGGCGTCGAGAGCCCGCGCGACGGCGAACAGGGGAGCGGGCTGGCCGGACTTGAGCTCCAGTTCGATTTCACACAGCGGCTGTCTGCGGCGGCCGGCTTTGACCTCGCCGCGATCGACCACCGCTTCGATGACGGCGCCGTTCTCGCGCAGCGTCCAGGCGCGGCGTTTGACGTTCACCTGGAACACCGGAGCGATCTTGCTCGCGCGCGCACCGAGCAAGGCCTGGACCGGCGTCGTCGCGTCGATGATCGGCGTGTCGCCTTCGACCGGCCTCTCCCATTTGGAGCGCACGAACAGTCCGGCGGCGGAGGCGC
The DNA here is from genome assembly GCA_965277785.1 of Caulobacteraceae bacterium. Classification (GTDB taxonomy): domain Bacteria; phylum Pseudomonadota; class Alphaproteobacteria; order Caulobacterales; family Caulobacteraceae; genus Acaudatibacter. The sequence continues at coordinate 103,722 of CBDIDP010000012.1, read as the reverse complement.
CGGCCTTGACGGTCTGAATGCGCTCACCGCCGGCGGAACGGATGCGAAGCGACAGGTCCGCCCTGGCCAGGGCATGATCGGGAGTGTCGTGGTAGACGGCGCGAAGTTGGCTGGATTTCACATCACCCCTAAGCAATCCGGACGCCACGATCGCGTCTACCGCCGCCTGCGTCACGTCGAGCTTGAGTTCGACTTCATTCACCGGACGAGCGCCTGCTCCGCTTAGCCGCCACCTAACGCCGCCGGCCTGTTGGTGTTCAAGGGGGCGGGGGCGCTCGGAACCTGCTTAGCTGAGCAGGACAGCCGGCAACTCCCGCACCGATGCGATCACGGCGTCGGCGCCCGCGGCCTTCAGCCGACCCGCGGCGTCCGCGATCAACGCCGCGCGATCGGCCGGGGCCAGGGCGTCGAGGTCCGCCTTCGCAAGGCCAACCCCGTTGCCCGAAGCGGTCACGCCAACCGTAAAGCAGCCGGCGGCGCGGCCCTCAGCGATCCCGGCTTCGGCGTCATCGACCTTCACCACGCGCGACAGCGGCCACACGCCCAGCTCGGCGCATGCCTTGTAGATCATCAGCGGCGACGGGCGGCCGTGCGGTGTTTCATCGGCGCAGACGAGATGGTCGGGCGCGTAGCCTTGAGCGCGCGCCCGAACCAGAACGGGCTCCATCATCTTACGGGTATAGCCGGTGGATGATCCGATCTTAAGCCCGGCCGCGCGCAGGGTCGCGACGGTCTCCGCCGCGCCGGGTATCAAGTCCGAGGCCGCCGCCGCCGCATCCCGCATCAGCGGGCCGAGATCGACCATCAGCGAGGCGACATCGGCTTCAGTCGGCGCGGCTCCGGTCGCCAGGGTCCAGGCCGACGCGACCTCGGGCACGGTCAGAACGGCGCGGACATGATCGGCCTTGGCCTTACCCATGTCGGCGCGCAGCACCGCCTCTTCGACCTCGACCCCGCGGCGCGCGAAGGCCTCGTGGAGCGCCAGGATCGGAGCGCGGCAACCGAAGTCCACCGTGGTGCCGGCCCAGTCGAAGATCACCAGATCGAACCGTCTCATACCCGTTTCCATCATCGGCTTTCCGCTCCAAACAGCCGCGCCACGACCTCTTCGCCCACCGCGAAGCCGACCGAGGCCCCGGCCCCGGTGGTGACCGTCGCCAGCACCACGCCCGGCGCGGGCTCGGCGATCAGGACGTCGCGGTCGGGCGCGTACGCATAGGTTCCCGTCCAGCGCTCCAGCACCGGTGGCGGCGCGCGGCCGAACACGGCGTCGAACTCGTTCAGGATCAGTTGGTCGACGTCCCCCCGGGAAAAGGGATCGGGCGTGGGTGCATACTGATGGCTATCGCCGACGACGAGGCTGCCGTCCGCGCTTTGCACCACGATGAGGTGGACGCCGTGGGCGAGGCAGTCGCTCTGTTCCAGCGCCAGCCGAGCGCGAAGCGCCGCGGCCTCGGGCAGATCGGCATAGCCGGAGTAGCGCGCCAAGCCGAGGTCGGACATCAAGCCGAAACCCAGCCGAAAGCCTGGATCGGCGAGGCGCATCATCTGGAGCTTGCACCGGGTCAGGCCGTGCGCCGCGATGGTCTCTGGAAACAGGGTGAACAGATCGTCTCCCGGGCAGACGGCGACGGCTTCGGTCTCGATGTCTCCGTTGGGCGTCGCGACGATCGACCGCTCCACCTCCAGCGCCGCCGTTCCCCAGCGGAATTCCACGCCCTGCCGCGCCTCGAGCCAAGCGGCCAGACGCGGGATCGCCTCGCGCGACTCGACCCGCAGTTCGTGCGGGCTCCACAGGGCCGCCACGAGCGCCGGCGTCGACAGGTCGGGATGGTCGCGGCGGACCGCTTCGGCGTCCAGCAGGCGGCAGCCCTCCGCCATCTCCGTGCCCATGAAGGCGTTTAGCACAGCCACCGACTCCTCCCGACGCGCCGCCATCAGGAGACCGCGGTGAAGGATCGGGATGTCCGCCGCCGCCGCGACCTCGGCCCACGCGTCGCGGGACCGGCGCGCTCGGCTCCACATCTCGCCTCGGGCCTGGCCGGTGACGGTGACAAAGCCGAAGTTGCGGATCGAGGCGCCGTTGGCCCGCGCGTCGCGGTCGACGACGACGACCCGCTTGCCGCGACGAGCGGCGGCGAGTGCGCAGGCCAGGCCGACGATCCCCGCGCCGACGACGGCCAGGTCATAGCGACTACGGTGATCCATGGCGTTCCGGATGAGCGTTGGAGCCGGCTAGACCATCATCCGTGACAGTTTGAGGACGCAACAGGCGCGCCCGATCGTCACGCGGACGATACACAGCATCTCTAACGTTCCGGGATTCGCGCGCGCGCCGCGCCGCGGCGACGAGGGCGCGCAATGGCCGGACGTATCGAGCGGTGGTTGGCCGGCGCGAACCCCGCCGTTTTCACCGCCATCGCCGGACTGGCGGGCTTCAGCGCCTATTTCTCGATGTACGCCTTTCGCAAGCCGTTCACGGCGGCGACGTTCGACGCCGTCCCAGGTTGGCATTTCGTGCTGGACTACAAGATCGCCCTCGTTATCGCCCAGGCCGTCGGCTACGCGGCGTCGAAGCTGATCGGCGTCAAGGTGATCTCCGAGATCGACCCGGCGCGGCGGGGCGCGGCGATCCTGCTGCTGATCGGGGCGGCCTGGCTGGCCCTGGTCGGCTTCGCCCTCATCCCGCCGCCGTGGAATGTCGCCATGCTGTTCTTCAACGGGCTCCCGCTCGGCCTGATCTGGGGACTCGTGTTCGGCTATATGGAAGGCCGGCGCGTGTCGGAGGTTCTGGGCGCCATCCTGTGCGCCAGCTTCATCCTGTCGTCCGGCGTGGTCAAGTCGGCGGGCGCCTGGCTGTTGCTGGAGTTTCATGTCAGCCCGTTCTGGATGCCGGCCGCCACGGGAATAGTGTTCATGCCCCTGTTGTTGGTCTCGGTCTGGATGCTGAGCCAAATGCCACCGCCGAACGCCGCCGACGAGGCCGAGCGGGTCAAACGGGCTCCGATGGACGGCGCCGACCGCGCCGCCTTTCTCAAGGCCTACCTGCCGGGCCTAATCCTTCTCGTGATCGCCTACGTCTTCCTCACCGCCTTCCGCGACTTCCGCGACAACTTCGCCGCCGAGATCTGGAAGGCGTTGGGCTATGGCAAGGAGGCGGGAATCTTCACCGCCAGCGAGCTGCCGGTCGCCGTGATCGCGCTGGGCGCCCTGGCCGCCGTCATGGTGGTGCGCGACAACCTTCGCGCCCTCATGGTGATCCACGCCATCGTCTTCGCCGGCTTCGTGGTGCTGGGGGGCGCCACCTTGGCGTTCCAGGCCCACCTGCTCGGGCCGCTGCCGTGGATGATCCTGGCCGGGGCGGGGCTTTACATGGCCTACACACCGTTCAACGCCATGCTGTTCGACCGCCTGATCGCCTACAGCGGCCGTGTCGCCACCGCCGGATTCCTGATCTATGTCGCCGATGCATCCGGCTACGTCGGCAGCGTCGCGCTGCTGCTGGCTCGGAATTTCGGAGGATTCCGCTTGGACTGGCTGCGGTTCTTTACCCTCAGCGCCTACGCCACCAGCGTCGTCGGCGCGGCCCTGACCGCGATGGCGGCGGTCTATTTCAGTCGGGGACGCCGGCGCCGCCCGGTCCTGGCCGCGGCATGACACGGCCCCTTTTCACCAGCGCCGACGACCTCGAGGCCTTCCTGCGCGGGCTGGAGAGTTCGCCGAGCGACGAGGCGGGACTGACCGAACTCGAACACCTGCTGCAGTGCGCGGAGGTGCTGCGTGCAACGGCCCCCGACGACGGGGAATTGCAGATCGCCGGACTGCTGCACGACATCGGATTCGGGATGGGCCCGGAGCGAGACCATGGCCGGCTCGGCGCCGACGCCGTGCGCGGGCTGGTCGGCGAACGGGTGGCGGAACTCGTGCGGCTCCACGTCGACGCCAAGCGCTATCTCGTTACCCGCAACGCGGACTACCGCGCGAAGCTCTCGCCCGTCAGCCTTGCGACCCTGGCGCTCCAGGGCGCCGACATGCCTCACGCCGAGATCGAGGCGTTCGAGGCCAGTCCGCACCACCAGGACGCCATCCGGCTCCGGGAGGCGGACGACCTCGCCAAGATCCCCGGCAGGCCAACGGCGGCTCTCGATTTCTGGATGCCGACGCTGCGATCCGTGATCGCGGCAAGGGACGCGCGGGTATGAACCCCGACAGGCGTGGCGTGATCTTGGCCGGCGCGGCCGCGGCCCTGTCGCCCAGCATCGCGCGGGCGCTGGCCATCGACGCCGAAGCGCGGTCGGGGACCATCGCCGACGTCGCTCACATCGTGATCCTGATGCAGGAGAACCGCGGGTTCGATCACTATTTCGGCGCGATGAACGGCGTCCGCGGCTTCGCCGACCGCTTCCCCATCCCCGTCGCCGGTGGCCGGACAGTGTGGAGCCAGAGCGGCGGGAGTGAAGTCATGACGCCGTTTCCGCTGGAGACGGACCGCATCTTCGCCAACATGCGGATCGAGGGGACGCCTCATACCTGGGCCGACGCTCACGCCGCCTGGGACCATGGCCGCATGAGCCGTTGGCCGGCCGCCAAGACGCAACGGTCGATGGGATACTACCGGCGGGGTGATTTGCCCTTCCACTACGCCCTGGCGGACGCGTTCACGATGTGCGACGCCTACCACTGCTCGTTCCAGGGCGGCACCAACACCAACCGCCTGTTCCTGTGGACCGGAACCAACGACCCGGGCGGCGATGGCGGCGGCCCGTCGATCTCCAACTCGCACGACAGCCTGGTCAAGGCGGGCGGCCATCCCGACGGCTATCGCTGGACCACCTATCCGGAGCGTCTGACCGATGCCGGCGTGAGTTGGCGCATCTATCAGGACATGGCCGACAATTTCAGCGACAATCCGACGGCGGGGTTCAAGGCCTATCGCGACAGCCTCGCGGGCGCGCGGGGATCCAACCCGCGCCTCGCCGATCTGGCGCTGACGACGCGGGCGTTGGACGGTCTGCGCGAGGACGTCCTTGTCGGCGCCTTGCCGCAAGTGTCCTGGATCGTGGCGCCGGCGAAAGACTCCGAACATCCCGAGCCCTCCAGCCCGGCTCAGGGCGCCGACTATACGGCGCGCGTGCTGGACGCCCTGACCGCCGACCCGAAGGTGTGGGCGAAGACCGTGCTCTTTCTGATGTACGACGAAAACGACGGCTTCTTCGACCACGCGCCGCCGCCGGCGCCCCCGTCGATCGAGAACGGCCGCCCGGCCGGCGGTTCCACCGTCGACACGACCGGCGAATATCACCTTGTACGGGCGGCCAGCGAGAAGCCGGCGGAGCGGGCCGACCTGATCGGCAGCCCCTACGGGCTTGGTCCGCGCGTGCCGATGCTGGTGATCTCGCCTTGGAGCCGGGGAGGGTGGGTGGATTCGGAGACGTTCGACCACACCTCCGTGATCCGCTTCCTCGAAACGCGGTTCGGGGTTTTGGAGCCGAACATCTCGACGTGGCGGCGCGCGGTCTGCGGCGACCTGACCAGCGCCTTCGACTTCCGGACGCCCAACCGGGCGGCGATGGGCGCGTTTCCCGATACGAGGAACCTCGCTCGGAGGGCGGCGGCCCTGCCGGCCCGGGTCAGGCCCGCGGTCCCGGCCTCTCCTTCGGCTCCGGTGCAGGAGGACGGCGTCCGGCCCTCCCGGCCGCTGCCCTACAGGTTGGCGACCGATGAGATCGCCGCGGCCGCCGGGTTCGGTCTGCGTTTCGCCAACACGGGGACGAAGGCGGCGGTGTTTCACGCCTACGACCGCCTCCATCTCGACCGCATCCCTCGGCGCTTTACCGTCGGCGCCCAGGCCCATCTCGACGATGTCTGGGCCGGTGATCCTTACGATATCCTGGTGCTGGGACCCGGAGGCTTCCACCGGCGCTTCGCCGGCAACGTCAACCGCGCGGACGCGCGGATCGTGTTCCACACCGCGTCGGGACGGCCGAACCTGCGGATCCATAACCGCGGCGCGCAGATCCTGCGGGTCTCCGTCACGGCGAACGCTTATGGCGACCGGCTCAAATCAGCGGCTTGGATCATCCCCTCCGGTGAGGTCCGGGAGCACGCCTGGTCGGTGGCCGCGACGGGGGGATGGTATGACTTGAGCGTGGATGTCGACAGCGCGTTCGCGAGACGCTTCGCTGGACGCGTGGAGAGCGGTCGCTCATCCATTTCCGATCCAGCGATAGGCGGCGCGGCGCTGATGGTGCTGTAGGCCCGACCGAGCCCGCGAACGTCACACCACCGTCACGATTTATTCAACGATCTTAATCAATTCCATCACGTAACCGTCGCACGGCCGCGACATATCCACTTCCTGCGAACCGCACCGAATCGGCGGTCGTGTCGGGGGATTTCGGATGAAGGCTCGCTATCTGATTTCGTGCGCCGTGGGCGCCTTGCTCGGCGGCGTGGCCGGCGCAGGCCATGCCGCCGATGCGGCGTCCGATACTCCGGTTTCCACCGCCGCGGCGGCGTCTTCGGAGACCAGCGTCGAGGAACTCGTCGTCACGGCGCAGCGGCGCGAAGAGAACATTCAGAAGGTGCCGGTGACGGTCCAGGCCTTCACCGGCGCGACGTTGCGTCAGCTCAACGTGGCGAACGCCCAGGAACTGCTCAAATACACGCCTAATGTGACCTACGCCTCCAACGGCCCGGGCCAGGGCAACATCTTCATGCGTGGACTGAGCACCGGCTTTCTCGGCGGACAGTCGAGTTCGACCATCGCCAGCTTCCCCAACGTGGCGGTCTACCTCGACGACCAATCCCTGTCGTTCCCCTCGCGCAACGAGGACGTCTACCTGGTGGACATGGACCGCGTGGAAGTGCTCGAGGGTCCGCAGGGGACGCTGTTCGGCGGCGGCGCCGAGGCTGGCGCGGTGCGCTACATCACCAACAATCCCAAGCTCAACGTCTTCGAGGCCAACGCGGAGGCCAGCTACGGCCTGACCGTCGGAGGCGCGGCCAACGCCAGCGGCAACCTGACGGTCAACATTCCGCTGGTCGAGGACAAGCTGGCCGTTCGCATCGCCGCTTACGACGAGCATCAAGGCGGCTACATCGACAATGTCGCCTCCACATTTACCCGAAACAACGCCGATCCGGGTAACTTCTACCTCGGCATTCCGCCGACGGGCGGCAAATGCCCGAACGGCGGAATCGCCCCGGCGAGCGGCTTCTGCACCATCCCCAATCAGGTGGTGACCAACCAATCGCTTGCCAAGAAGAACGCCAATCCGACGGACTACCAGGGCGTTCGCGCCTCGGTGAAGTGGGAGATCAACCCCGACTGGGAGGTGCTGATCACCGAAAGTCTGCAGGACATCGACGCCGAGGGTCCGAAGTATGCGTATCCGTACAGCTCCGATCTGACGTTGAACGGCGGCCTTGTTCCGCTGAAGCCGCTTCAGGTGACCGAGTTCGTGCCGTCCTACTATAAGGACCGGTTCGAGAACACGGCCTGGACGGTCAACGGGAAGATCGGTCCTCTGAAGGTGGTTTATACCGGCGGCTATTCGGACCGGAAGATTTCCGACCAGGCGGACTACACCAACTACTCCCGCACCGTCGGCGGCATTCAATACGAGTGCACCGGCCCGGCCAGTTACTACGGTGGCGCGGCCACGACGTGCTACTCGCCGCTCGCCTATTGGAACGATTCGACCCACGCCACGCACCTGAGCAACGAAGTCAGGTTCAGCTCGCCCGATAATTGGCGACTCCGCTTCATCGTCGGTGGATATCAGGAGAATTTCCGTATCTACGACAACATGAACTTCAACTACAAGACGATCCCCACGTGTACGGCCGCCTACTACGCCGCTGTGAATTCAACGCAATTTCCTTGCTTGGCGAACGTCGGTCCGCTCCCTGGCACGACCACCAACGTTCCAGGCTTGCGCGGCGACAACACGGGCTTCGGTGAGGACACTCAGCGCGGCTACGACCAGTACGCGGTCTTCGGCTCGGTGGACTTCGACCTCATCCCGAACAAGCTGACGATCAGCGCCGGGACACGCTATTACGACTACGAGGAATTCGAGAAGGGTTCGCAGTATTCCGTCTCGGATCCGACCTGCGCCAACGTGCCGGCGCCGCCGACGGGTCCGGCCGGGTGCTACGCCGCGGCGCTCAACATCGACGCGGAAAACTACAAGAGCACCTACACGGGTTTCAAAAGCCGCGCCGGGCTGACCTGGCACGTCGACGACAACACCCTGGCCTACTTCACCTTCTCCCAGGGCTTCCGTCCCGGCGGGTTCAACCGCTCGAATCACAAGAAGGTGCTGAAGGACATCAACGGAAATCCGCAGTTCGAATATAACGGACCGTATGCGCCGGACAGCCTGACCAATTACGAAGTCGGCCTCAAGACGTCGCTATTCGACCATCGGTTGCAACTCAACCTGTCGGCCTACTATATGGACTGGGACGATGTTCAGTTCGCCATCTTCGATCCGCCGGTCAATATCAACACCACGTTCATCCACAACGGTCCGAGCTACAACGTGAAGGGTGTCGAGGCGCAGCTCATCGCGCGGCCGTACGAGGGAGTGACCATCCAGGGCTCCGCCTCCTACAATCACGACACCCAGACCTCGGCGCCCTGCCTGATCAGCAACCTCTCGACGAGCCCGACCTTCGGAAACTGCATCACCGAGGCCAAGGCCCGGGACGGAACGTTCGGCCCCTTCCCCAACCCGTTCGGAAACCTCGGCTCGGTCCCGGCCTTTTCGCCGGAATTCGAGGGCAACATGCGGGTCCGCTACGATTGGCGCATCAATGACTACAAGGCCTTCGTGCAGATCGGCGGCACCTATATCGACGGCCAGTACAGTCAGCCGGCGAGCTATCCGCTGGGCGACAACTTCGTCATTCCGACCACCACGACCCTGCGCTACTTCATGCCGGGCTATGGTACGCTGGACGCCTCGATCGGCGTTTCCAAGGGGCCGTGGCGCGTGGAACTCTACGGAACCAACCTTACCAACTCCCACGCCAGCACCTTCACGACCTCGGGCGAGTTCATCAAGTCGGAGGTGCCGCTGCGGCCGGCGGTGATCGCGTTGAAGATCGGCGCCAGCTTTTAATGGCCGGAATTTCGGGCCGCATGGTAGTCTAGGCCGAAGCCCAGCCCTCGGCGTCCTCAACCGGATTGGTATGGAATCCACCGTCGAGCAGGAGGTCGGCGAGCTGCGGCGGCTGCAAAGCGCCGGCGGTCATACCGAGGCATTGGCGCGCGCCGTCGCGCTCCTGGCCGCCTATCCGAAAAATCGCGACCTGCTGCTGATCGCCGCCGGCAGCCTGCGCTATTTGATGCGCGTCCCCGAGGCGCTGGAGCTTCTGGACCGTCTCGATGAGGCCCATCCAAGGTTCAGTCAGGCGCGCCAGGAGCGCGGCCTGTGCTTCGTGCAGCTCAAGGATGCGCCGCGCGCGATCGAGTCGCTGTCGGCGGCCGCCAATCTCAACCCGGCCTTGATCACCAGCTGGCGGATGCTGGAGGGCGTCTACCAGATCGCCGGTGACGCCGCCAACGCCGCCAACGCGGCGGCGCAGGCGGCCGCGCTCAAGGCTCTGCCGCCCCAGGTCGTGACGGCGACCTCATTGTTCTTCGACGGCGAGGTGACGCGGGCCGAGGGGATCGTCCGCGCCTTTCTTCTGGAGACCGGCGATCACCCGGAAGCCATGCGGCTGCTCGCCCGGATCGCCGTGACACGCGGCGTGCTCGACGACGCCGAACTCCTCTACGACGCGATGCTGACCCTGGTTCCGGATCACCGCGCGGCTCGCTGCGAGTACGGCGAAACCCTGGTCAAGCGGCAGAAATACGCCAAGGCGCTCAAACAGGCCGAACGCCTGCTCTCCCTCGACGAGCGCCACCTCGGCTACCGCGCCCTTCAGGCCAGCGCGGTGGTCGGCCTGGGCGACTACGACCGGGCGGTTCGGCTTTACCGGGCGATGCTGGCCGATGCCCCCGGAGCCGCCGACTTTCATCTGTGGCTGGGCCACGCCCTGAAGACCGTGGGCTCCGTGCCCGAGGCCATCGAGGCCTATCGCGCCGCAGTTCGGGCGCGCCCGCACTTCGGCGAGGCCTACTGGAGCCTCGCCAACCTCAAGACCTATCGTTTCGAGGCGGAAGAGATAGCGCGCATGCGCGAGGCCGAGGCCGGGTCCGTCGCTTCCGCCGAGGATCGGACGCATCTCTGCTTCGCGCTCGGCAAGGCGCTGGAGGACCGGGGCGAAGCGGCTCCAGCCTGGGCCTGGTACGAGCGAGGCAATGCGCTGAAGCGCGCCGGCGGCGGCTATGCGCCGGAAATCCTGGAGGCCAACACCGCCGGGCAGAAGCGGGTGTGCACGCCCGCCTTCTTCGCCGAGCGCTCGGGCTGGGGCGATCCCGCGCCCGACCCGATCTTCGTTCTCGGACTGCCGCGCTCCGGTTCGACCTTGGTCGAGCAGATCCTCGCCTCCCACTCCCAGGTGGAGGGCACCCAGGAGCTGGCCGACATCCAGCGGATCGTGGCCGAACTCCAGGGCCGGGACGCCGATCCCGATCATCCCCGTTACCCCGATGTCCTCGCCGCATTGTCGCGGGAGGATTTCGCCGGGCTTGGCGCCCGCTATCTGCAAGAGACGCGCGTCTACCGCACGAGTTCGCCGTTTTTCACCGACAAGATGCCCAACAACTTTTGGCACATCGGCCTCATCCACCTGATGCTGCCCAATGCTCGTATCATCGACGCCCGGCGGGAGCCGATGGCCTGCTGTTTCAGCAATTTCAAACAGCTCTTCGCCCAGGGGCAGGAGTTCACCTACAGCATCGACGACATCGCCCGTTATTACCGGACATACCTCGACCTCATGAGACACTGGGACCACGTCCTGCCCGGCCGCGTATTGCGAATCCAGCACGAGGATGTGGTGGACGATCTCGAAGGCAGCGTGCGCCGCATCCTGGATCACTGCGGTCTCGCCTTCGAACCGGCCTGTATCGACTTCCATCGGACCAGACGCAGCGTGCGCACGCCCAGTTCAGAGCAGGTTCGCCAGCCGATCTTCAGAGAAGGTCTGGAACAGTGGAAACACTATGAAAGCGTGCTCGAGCCCTTGAAGGCCGCGCTCGGCCAGGCGTTGATCGACTACCGCGATTGAGGGCGGGGTGATTACGGCTCACCGAGGCCGATGGTGCGCCCCTTCATGCCGGCTGCGTCGAAATAGGGGTGGCCGTCCACCTCCTGCCAGTCAAGGGTCGTGGTGAAGCCGTTGTTCGCGGGAGCGGATGCGAGAACGTGGGCGTCGACCCTGGGCGCCGGACGGCCGCCGGTCAGGGCTTCGGTCAAGACCCGCCCGGTCAACTTGCCCTTTGCCTTCAACTCCAGACCGAGCAGTTTCGCCGCCGTGATTGCAAGGTCGGCGTTGCCGACCGGAGCGGCATCCCCAAAGCCAGTTCGGAAATCGGGGCCGATGGCGGCCATGAAGTTGTGGGTGTCCTGGCGGCCGAACGTGCCGTGCATGCCTTGGCCCTGCTGAAGTTCGGTGTCGCCGACCTCCGCGCCGCACAGCTCAGGATTGTCGCAACCGGTCCCGAAGTTCGCGAAACCGACGACGATGGCCGGGGCGGGCGTCAGCGCCGAACCGCTCAGGCCGATCGCGCTGAACGGCAAGGAGCCCGGGATCGGACCCAGATCGTCGCGTACGAAGATCGCGCCGGTATAGTCCTCGGTGGTGAGGAAGCTCACCACCCGCGCCGCCAGCGCCTTGTCCGGCTCTCCGGGCAGGTAGATCAGGTCTGAACCGCCGTTGAACGCCACCACGACCCTGGGATGCGCCGGGTCGTCTCCCAACATCGAACCCCCGCCGCGCGAGAACTGCTTGTAGTCGAGCCTCATCTCCGATCCGCTGGGATCGTAGAGCTTGAGACCGAGCGCCCCCGCCATGTCGATACCGAGGAACCCCGGCGGCAGGAACCCCGGCACCACGCCGTCGAACTCCATCTTCGCCGCCGCGCTGGTCTTGCTTTGCCGAGAGATCGTGGAGAAGCCGTGATCGGCCGTCACCAGAATGTCGGTGGTCTTGTCGAGACCTTCGGCGGTCAAAGCTTCGCGGATCGTCCGGAGGTTGTCCGAACTATTGCGCACCGCCTTCAGGCTAGTCGGACCGTTTATGCCGGGCGTGAGGGTGTTGAGGCTGTCGCCTTGATAGTGCTGGGTGATGTCCGGATCGCGGGCCCAGAACACCATGACGAACGGCTTGCCGGCGGCCTTGAACCTCGGCAGCACCACCTTGGCCGCCACCGCCGCCATCCACGCCTGCTGGTCCACGTTCGCGACCTGAACACCCGGCATGTTGTACGATCCGGGATAGCTGTTGAGCCCGCGGTCGGGCGCCGTCGTCGGCAGGCCGGCGGCCTTGATCGCGGCCATGACGTCGGGCGCGACCTTCACGCCTTCGTCGCCCGGATAGCCGGTGAGGTCGTCGATCACGATCGTGCCGTCGCCGTCCCGGGCCGTGACATCCTGGACCTCGATGGGTCCGAGCTTGCCGATCGCCGCCGTGCTGAAGCCGTTGGCCCGAGCGGCTTGCAACAGGCTGGTCTCGTTCAGGTAGTTCCCGCCGTACCGCTGGTTCATCAGGCCGAGGATGACGTCATCCTCCAACGGCGCGATGGCCGAGGCGTAGGGCGGATCGAATGTCTTTCCGACGTAGAGGACATTGCCGAAATCACCCGTGTCGCCCGGCCTGTGTCCGGTGGCGATGGAGGCGGCGTTCACCGTGGTCAGGGTCGGAAACATCGAGTGGCTGTTGCGGAAGTCGACGCCGTGGTCGCGGACCTCGGCCAGCGCCGGAGCGGTCTCGCGGGTGACGCTTCCGGAGCGCAGGCCATCGGCGACGAAGATGATCAGGTTTCGCGGTTCGGCCACGGCGTGACCGGACACCGCCGCGGCCGCCAGAGCCAGCCACGCGAATCCCTTGAAAGCCATGATGAAAGACCTGTGTGATGGAATTGAGCTCTAGGCGCTCAGGCGCGGAATGCTCACCGTGCAGTCGATCGCACCGAAGCCAGACTGGCCTGTCGCGTCTCGCGCCGACAACCTGTTGCTGAACAGTTGTCAAAACGCTCAAGGCGACTTCATCAAGCCATCATAAACGCTCGCGATTGGATCGACCGAAATGCTGACTTCACCTCGGAACGGATTGTCCATGGCCGCGATCATAAAAATAACCATTCCCATAAACAGCGCGAGTATCCCACCCAAAATGAGATGAACTCGAACTTCCATATCGAAAAGCCAAATCAGCACAATGTTCAACACTGCGCCAATTGCCACGACGTACCAGAGTACAGGGGGAATACCCGCTGTCACGCTCGCCAGTCGATCTCGGCGTAGCTGAGCATAAGCGTTTAACTGTCGAAGCGTTTCAGCATGTATAATCTCTTGCGATTTTGTCGTGGGCTCGAAGTCCAGGAGCGTGGCGTAAATGTCGTTCATCCGGGCGTTGCCGTCCGGCGCCAACTGTCCTTGCTGTTGAAGCGGCCACACTACATGGATTGTGTTCCAAGTGAAGTCGCGGAGCTTTCCTTGCATTTCTTCCTTTTTCGGCTCCGGATAGTTAGACACCATATGATACATTGACGTGAGAACCGCCGCCTCGCGATTCACGTTGTCATCGATCGTTGAATAGGTTTGAAACGCCGCGACCGCGATCAAACCGAGCAATAACCCGTAGAAGACAGCGAAACAGGAGAGCATGAGACCAACGAGATCATTGGCACGATGCTCATGGCGCATCCACCTGTGCACCAAGGGCCGAAACACGACGATCCCAAGGCATGTAACCGCGACGAATACGAACGAGATGAGCCCGCCAAGCGCCCAAGTCGGTAGATCATAGATCCAATAAAACATCTCGGTTCCGTCGCTCAAGCGGCTTGTGATTGAATGCGCGCTTTCGAGTGAAAATATCGATTAAGGCAGCGGAACGTAGTAAAAATAGTCGGTCGGTGTGACGCTTCCTTACTTTGGATATCGCCGATGCTCCCGACCATTGGTGAGCATCGGCGATATTACTCCAATATAAGACTCGGTCGCGGGATCAGAGCGGCCTCCCAGCGGCTCCGACCTCTTCGATATCAGCCTGTTGACGGCGCAGCTTCTCGTGCACCGTCTCGACATGTTCGGAGTCGACCTTCCTAAGCGCAACCTCCTCGATCACGCGCGCCGTCTTGCTTACCAAGGCGTGCTCGGCCGTCTCGACAACTTCGATTTCGCTGTCCGACCAATCCACCGTGTCCAGGCTGGCCGGTTCGCTAATCGCGCGACGAATAACCTCGGCGTGCTCTTCATGAAGCGTCACATCCTCGGCCACCTCGCGTTCGGTGGTGAAGCGACGCACGCGGGTGACGCCAGTCTCGACGCGCTCCTTGCCGACCTGCAACTGCTCTTCGGCGAGACGAAGCACGTCGCCATGCGCCTCGGCAATTCGCGGTGTCACCGCAACTTCCTGCTTGGGCGCCAGCGGAACGGCCGCCAACTTGGTTTCCGCTGCTTCCGCATAGGCGGGCGTCGCAAGACCGCTCGTTACCGCCCGATCGTGTACGTCGATCGGGTGATGTAGCTCGAGGATGCCCGTGGCGTGCGCCACTTCGCTGTCCAAGACCCGAAGCGACAGCACCGTCCCGCCTTCTTCGACCGTTTGCCCGTAGACCGACGCTTCATGCTTGTGGAGCCCGCCCCCGAAAACCTTGTTCCACAGGGTTGGCTCGAACATCTTGTCGTTTGACTTACCGCTTTCGTCGGAAAGTCGGTCTCGATTGAAGATGCTGATGTCGTCATCGTGAAATCCCGACGTTATCAGTGCTGTCTTTGCCGCTGCGGCGCGTTCTGCGTTATCAAAAACCGCCACGATGGTTTCGTATGCCATTCCGTATTCCTTCTGGTTAATATCGATCTGGCGACAAGAATGCCGCCAGCCTAACTTTCTTGGGACCCAACCTCTGTCGCGTCGGCGGGCAGCCGCGTTATCGTGGCCTCCTGTCGACGCAAGATCACGTTCTCTTCATATTGTTCGATCGAGCGGATCCGCCGCACTCGCACCTCCTCCGTCAGCACCAAGACCTTCTTTAAAATCAGGCGTTCCTCGACCACCGAAAGAATGGTGGTGTCGCCATCTTGACGGGTCGGAGGGATGCTTTCGACTTGTCGATTAAACGGAATCCGTTCGACCTCGACCATTTCCCGGCCGAGACCGACGTTGACCGCTTCCTCGTGCTCTCGGGTGACGGCGCGAACGCGAACCCGTCCGGTCTCCACCTGTTTGACCGCGACGGAGAGTTCCTCTCCAACCAGACGCAATTGTTCGGATTCGGGGGAGGCTCTTCCGGCAGCCAGCCCCTCGTTGACGCCTGAGGCGGAGACAGAACTGGGATCTTTCTCGCCACTCGGCATTCAGAACTCCTCGCGACGGTGAGACTAAACAGAGAAGTACGACAACTTCGCGACGGCGCTTCGCGGTTAAGCTTGATGCATCGGTTATTTTGGCTTTTTGACTCACATACTTGAGAATGATGCTCAGGAATCTATTTGTCAAAATAAGCATTTGCTATGGTTGTTTTGGGTCGCTCCCCTCGTTGGTGCCGCCCTAGCCGGCGTGGCATACCGCTTCGTAGGAGGCGTCGACGACCCTGCTCCCTTACCGGTAAAGGGCGACAGCTAGGATGCGCTTCCGCTCGTATGCGCAGAGACATCATGACCACACCGGTCTTAGCCGGTGAGATTGCAGCTCTGCTGAGGGGGGCGCCCGAACTCACAGAAGCAGAGATTTGGGAGTTGCTGTCCCTGGAAAATTTGAGCCAAAGCCGTTTTAACCCCGCTTGTCATTACCTAATCAAAGCAGGGCAAGCAGGGCGTCACGGCCGAGGGGGTCCGAAGGACCCGTTTCGATACTACATTACTGCCAGGTCGTAAGACTGATCCTCCTCGTTTCGATGAACACCTATGTTAGCTCTTCGAAGCTTGAGAGGAGTGTCTGATGAGCGTTACCCGTGGGTGTTTCCCGAAGTCTTCAAGCGCGAGGCGGTTGACCACGTGGCCACAAGCGGCCTTTCTGCCGGTGCGGTGGCTCGTGAGCTGGGGCTTCACGACACCGTGCTGTGACGATGGATGATGCAGTTCGGAACGCAGGCGGACGGGGACGCCGCGCCCGTCTTCCGAGTGGCCTCCCGATGAAGTTCGGGTTCGTCGATGAGCATCGTGGGGTCTGGCCGGTTCGGCTGATATGCGCGGCCCTCGGTTTGTCGACCAGCGGCTACTATGCGTTGCGGGGTCGGCCGGAGAGCCGGCGCGTGGTGCCCAACCGCGCAGTGCTGGAGTATATTCGCTTGGTCCAAGCCGAGAGCTCGGGAACCTACGGCTCGCTCAGAGTCCACGCCACCCTCCGCGGCCATGACCGCCGCGTTGGATGCGAGCGGATCGAGCGGCCAATTCGCCGTGCGGGCCCTCGGGGCCCGGCCGCGCTGCCGCGCCGGGCGAGAACCGCAGACAGCCGCCGCGGCTACCCGATCGCACCCAGCAGGCTCGGACGAAACTTGCAGGCCGTGGCCATGAACCAGATCCGGCTTGCCGAGCTCACCTAAATCCTCACCGGTAAGGCTGGCTGTACTTGGCGCGATGGTATCTGTTTGGATATATCGAGGGCTTCTACAACCCCATCGCCTGCACTCAGCCCTGGGCTACATCAGCCCCGCGGAAATAAAACGCAGAACGTTTTAAACCCCGTCCACTTTTTTGGGGGGAGGATCAAAGCGCACGAACCCACCAACCTGACGGGACGGCTCGCGCTTCGTGAGCCCTTTCCGTGACGTCGAACTAAGAAAAAAGGCCACCCAAAGGTGGCCTTTTTCCCCGATCAGATGCTCAGCAAGTCAGGCCTGGGCGACCTCCGACTTGCGACGCAGCGTGGCCCCGATGCCGCCAATGCCCAGAATCATCATCGCCCAGGTTGCGGGCTCCGGCACACCCGGGTTCACGTTGTTGACCGTGAACGTCAGATCGGCCGGCGCGCCGCAGCATTCGTTGTATTCCAGGTCAAAGGAGACGTTCTCCGCCTTCCCGGGGTTGAACACATTGAAGGGCGTCGTGTCGAAGGACGTCGGTCCTGGAGCGTAGACCACATTACCGAAGCCGCCGCCCAGCGTAAGTACGACGCCGTCGTCGTGGCCAACCACAAAACTGTTGTTGCCGCTCAAAAGTCCGAGGGTGCCCTTGATTGTGAAATGCGTGTCGAACAAGGTGTCGTTCGCAACCGACGGATTCGAGAGCGTGGCGGCGGCGGCCCCCAGGAATTCGCCAATCGTGTAGAGGGGTCCGCTGTGGTAGTCGATCGCACCTGGCGTGAAGGTAGCGCTGGGCGTGACGCCGCTGAAATCGGTGGCGGCATTATTGCTGGTGTCACCTTCATAAACGGCTCCGAAGGTGGCCGAGGCTTGGGCGCCGCCAGCTAGAGCGGCTAGAAGCGTGGCTGTCATGGCAGCCGTAGTGTTTCTAAACGACATTGGGTTCTTCCTGGCTGGGACGGCGTTCCGTTTGGAACTAAGCTTAGACGTTTTAGCGCCTCAAATCGGAATGCAAAAGACACAAATTGACAAATATTTGTGACTGACGTTTTTCGAACCGCGTGGGCCCGCATCAAAACGTAATTCTACTGGAGCACTCGTTAGGAAAACGGTCGTTAGGGCGCGCGTCGCGAGCAGCTCCACCACCCTCCAGCTACACCACCACCCGGGACACGACCGGATAGTTGGCGGACCGTACAGGACAAAGGTGGGCATTACGTCTACGCCATAGCGCTACGATAGGCCGCCCGCTTGGGCCCTACACTCGCGATTGATATCGGCTGCCTAGGCATCGGGCTTATTGGCTACCCGTTCTGACAGCGACGCCCAAATCGCTTCCTTTTCAAGTAGCCTGCGAAGAGCGCTTGACGTGGTATGGGCGTCTTTCTCAAGGACATTTTCGATGGCGTCATCAAAGCGGCGAGCGATTTCGTCCGCCCGAAGCAAGGCCGCTCGCCCATTGTCGGTAATGTTCAGGATGACCGTTCGCCGATCGGCTGGCGAACCGGTGCGGAGGACCATTCCCTTGGCCGCAAGTCCCCGAGCGAGGTTGATCACGGTTTGCGGGCTCACCCCCAACGAGCGTCCGACTTCCCGTATGTGGCCCGCGCCATGGCTGGCGAGATGGGTCAGCACGCCGACTTCCGCCGGCGTAAATCCCGATGGCCGCATCCGCGCCTCATAGGCCTGCGCCACCGCCAACCCGGCGCGATAGAGCAGGAAGCCGATGCGCTCCTCCGGAGCCGCCAAGCTTGTCTCAGTGGGACGCGCCATGAGTCCTAATCGCAGATTGTCCATATCTTGACAATCGAGCAGGTTGTCCATATGTGGACGATATCACTGAAGGAGAACCGCCGTGTCGTCCTCCCCAACGCTGAGCTTCGCTTACACCGTCGTATTCGTCCCCGACGTAGAGGAGGCGGTCGTGTTCTACGAGGCGGCTTTCGGGCTGAAGCGGCGTATGGTGACGCCGGCGTTCGCGCAGCTCGACACCGGCGGCGTCGCGCTCGCCTTCGGCGCCGAGTCGAACGAGCGCAAGGAGCTGCCCGAGGGGTTCAGCTATCGAGAAAACCGAGCCGACGCGCAGCCCGCGGGCGTGCAGATCTCGTTCACCAGCGTGGACGTCGACGCCAGCTTCAAGCAAGCGGTCACCATGGGATGCACGCCGGTGGTCGAGCCCAAGAGGCAGCCTTGGGGACAGGTGGTCAGCCGCGTGAGAGACCTGAATGGCGTCCTCGTCTCGATCGTTAGTCCTTTTCAGCCTCCGTCGGGCTGACGCGGCCGCCGAGCACGACCGCGGCACGCCCGCTCGAGGTAATCGGCGCGCCATTGAACCCGGTGTCGACCCGCGCCGTGGGACTCGGCGGCGTGGCGGGCCGTGCGGGACGAAGCCGCGCAATACGTCTATGATATCGCACTCTGATGCACGCGCGGGCGCGACTAGCTTTAGCGGTGCACAGCGATAAGTCGTCAAATGTGTGTGAAAGAGTATTGATCAGATTAGGCTATGAGAACGTCCCACACGAATGACGCAAGTTCGGCGAGACGCTAACCCAATCGTCGCGAGGGGACTCGCAATAATGGGCGCTTGGCGCGGCGACATTGGCAACCGATGTCTTCAGGCCAACAGTGCTTTCAGTTCGCGATGAGCTAGATCGATGCGCTCGCCAAGACCCGGCTCCGGGTCGCCGAGCCACGCAGTCGTAGCCTGCGCGAATGCGGCCATGCCGGTTCGGGCCGCAAGGGTAGCGCGTAGCTCCGCGACACCCCGCGCCCGCAACGCGGTGGCCAGCGCGTCGGCCAACACGGCCGTTTTCGCCATCTCGCGCTCATTCAACGCGGGCGTCGTCGAGATGACCTCTTGCCTTGGTTTGGAGAAGGGCCGGTTGTTTTCGAGCGTGGACTGAACAGACCGAAACGCGCGGAACAGCGTGTCGAGCGGTCCAAGGTCTTCCGGCGCCTCGGCGATCGACACCGTGAGCGCTGCCAGCAACGGGGCCTGGCCGTCGAACAGGACCTCCCGCTTGTCCGCGAAGTGACGAAAGAATGTGCGCTCCGTCACCCCGGCCCGCGCGGCGATCTCGGCGGCCGTGGTCCGGTCATAGCCTCGCTCGTGGAACAGCTCCAACGCCGCCCGTTGCAGACGAACGCCCGCGCTGTCCTCGCCTCGCACCGCTGTTTCGCCCTTCGTCTTGTCAGTTACTGACAATACCGCTATGTCAGTTTCTGACGGGCGGTAGCACATCGCCGGTTATGATGCTCAAGGAGATTGCCATGCGCGTGTTTTTGACGGGAGCGAGCGGCTGGGTGGGATCGGTGGTCGTGCGCGACCTGCTCGACGCGGGCCATACCGTTACCGGTCTGGTGCGCTCCAGGGAGAAAGCCGATGCGTTGGCCGCCGCGGGCGTTACGCCGCTGTTGGGTTCCTTGCAGGATTTGAACGTTATCCGCGTGGGAGCTCGCGATGTTGATGGAATTATCCATACCGCCTTCGGTCTCGACATTTCGAAGATCGTCGCTTTGGCCGAAGAGGACCGTCGGGCGATCGAGATGTTTGGGGAGGTATTCGCCGGGTCGGACCGACCCATCGTCATAACGGGCGGCGTCGGTTTGGCGCCCGCGGGAGAGACGTTCACCGAAGACGCGAGGCCGCCCATTATCCCCGAGTTTCCGCGCGCGTCCGAGCAGACCGCGTTCGCGCTCGCGGACCGTGGACTGCGAGCCTCCGTCGTCCGATTACCGCGTTCGGTCCACGGTCAGGGCGAGAGTCATGGCTTCGTCCCCATGCTTGCCGCTGTCGCCCGCGAGAAGGGCGTCTCCGCTTATGTCGGTGACGGACAGAACCTCTGGCCCTCGGTGCACCGGCTGGATGCCGGTCGCGTTTTCCGCCTCGCACTTGAACGCGGCGCCCAAGGCGAGGCGTTTCACGCCATCGCCGAGGAAGGCGTGCCGTTCAGTCTGATCGCCGAGGCGATCGGTCGGCAACTCGGCGTGCCTGCCAAGTCGTTGACGCCCGATGAGGCGGAAGCCCACTTCGGCGGTTTGGCGATGTGGGTGGCGGGCAACGGCCCCGCCTCCAGCGGGAAGACTCGGGCGGTCCTCGGGTGGGAGCCCCGCGAGCTGGGACTTGTCTCCGATATTCAGCGGCCGACTTACTCCGGTTGAAGGCGTCCTTGGGGTTCGCTTGTTCAAATACAGCGAACCGGCCACGACATATTTGAATAGGTCATCACACAAAACCTAGTAGTTACCATGCCTTCGCCAGCCCCCAAGTGCTTTAGAAACACTTGAGGCGGAGATTTACACCGAAGCCGAAGGCATGACCGAAATCAATAGAGTATTATTAATTACAAAAAGCGGTTGTTGGGAAGTCTGGCGGGCCGTACAGGGGCGGGCCGTACAGGACGGCGATGTGCACTACGCCTACGCCATTCCACTCTGATCAAGGCAATTCCGCGTCGTCGACGACGCGCGGATGGCCTACAGAGAGGCTAATCGACCACTCATCCCGGAACCCGATCAAGACCGTGCTGCTCGAGGACTGGATCCATCTCCCGTCGTGTCAGGAAGCGAAGCAGCGCGCGCGCACCCTCCGGATTTCTGCTCTTCAGTGCAACGGCCGCGCTCACCGGCGTCACGAACGCAACGGCATCGGGCAACTTGCCGATCAGCTCGATTCCTTTGATTGGCAGAAGCTCGGATATTGCCTGAAAGCCATACTGGTTCTCGCCGCTTGCGACGGTCTCGGCGACCGGGGTCAGACCCTTCACCTCGTGCGCCTTGCCCCTCATTTGCGCTTCGATGCCGAGCTTTTTGAAAAGTTCGTGCGAAACATATTGGCCGCTGGCGCTGATGGAGTAGCCGACCGACGAGGCGGCCAGCAGCGTTTCCCGCAGTTGGTCGAGCGTGGAGATGTCCGGCCTGGGAGCACCCTTCTTCATCGCCAGCCCAATCGGCGCTCGAGCCAGCTCGACCCTGGTGCCGTCCATCACCATCTTCTTGCTAACGATCTCGTCGAGCCCTCGCCCAGCCATGATCAGAACATCCGCGTCTTCCCCCCGAGCCAACCGGCTCTCTACCGACTGCGGCGAGTCGCCTAGGGACGGGCTGAGTTCGGTCCTAATGTTGAGTCCCGTCTCATGCTCGAAAGTGGGCAACACCTTCGTGTAGACGGCGTGGAAGACGCCCGATGCCAGCACGACAAGCTGTCTCGCGTCGTCCCCGGGCGAGTCCGCTCCGGCGGTCGCCGCGGCAGGCATGTTTGTTGAGCCCGTTTCGGCAGTCATGCAGCCTTCCTAAGCCGACGAGGTCAGTGTTCCGCCCATCGGCATCGGCTTACGAGCAGCAAACCGGCGACGGCACTGACTCTAAATCGATCAACGTCGACCACCACTAGGTCATGCCGTGGGCCCAGAAATTAGCGCTCATGGGCACACAGGTTTAGAGACTCTGAGTTTCAAGACGCCGTAGCGCCTGATTGCCGTGGCCTGCGACGTTCTCACATCGCATCGGCGAGCCGATTGCGACGGCTTCTGTCTTCGCTTTCAACCACGATCCAGTCGAGGAACCGCCTTACCTTTTTGGGCATATCGGGCTGAGCGGGGAAGAGGACGTTG
This sequence comes from Caulobacteraceae bacterium, assembly GCA_965277785.1. Classification (GTDB taxonomy): domain Bacteria; phylum Pseudomonadota; class Alphaproteobacteria; order Caulobacterales; family Caulobacteraceae; genus Acaudatibacter. The sequence continues at coordinate 81,456 of CBDIDP010000012.1, read as the reverse complement.
ATCGGCAACGACTCCACCTCGTAGTCGGGCAGGAGCCGGACGAGGCGACCGTCGCGCACAGGTTCCCTGAGCAGCGATCGGCAGCCGAGGAGAATACCGGCTCCAGACAATGTGGCGTCGACGAGAACGCGTTCGTCGCTGATGCGCAGCCGCCCCTTCACTGGGACCTCATATATCGCGCCGCCACGCTCGAAACGCCACACTGTCGGAGGGCTGTGCGGCGACACCGCGCAGTCGAGACAATCGTGCTGGTGGAGGTCGTCGGGAGACGCCGGCGCGCTCTTGCCCGACAGGTAGTCGGGGGCTGCGACTAGCATTCGCCTGTAGGGCGCAAGCGTTCTCACGTTCAGCGTGGAATTCGGGAGGGCTCCCACCCAGAACGCCACGTCGAATCCGTCGTCTACAACGTCGACGAGTTTGTCGGTGACGGAGAGATCGATCTGGATGTCGGTGAACTCCCGGAGGAAGCGGGTGAGCAGTGGCGCGAGATGGTTGCTGGCGAACGACACGGGCGAGGCGACGCGCAGCCTTCCCCGAGGCGCGTCGCTGTGCGCGGCCAGAATCGCCTCGGCCGCTTCGACCTGCACTAGCGCGCGCTTGCATTGTTCGTAGTAGAGCCGTCCCACCTCCGTGAGGCTCTGGTTACGGGTCGACCGGTTAAGGAGCCGGGTTCCGAAGCGTTCCTCGATCTGCCGGATGTGACGCCCCGCCATCTGCGGCGAGATCCCCAGCTGACTGGCAGCCGCCGAAAATGAGCCGGTCTCGACTGTCCTAACAAAGATGCTCATACCGAATAGGGGCGTCATTAGAAACTCCTGATTTCGTTTGACGTACCTCGAAAGGCGATTGTTATCCAGGCCTTCTGCCGCGAGGTAGGGAATGCCATGAGGTACGGACGAGCATGTCCGATCCGGCGACCCAATAGACGAGTGGTCCGGATGTCGCGCGTTGCCGAGAGCGGAGAAGATGCAATGCAGTTCATCGTCGTGATGCAGCCGAAGGACAAGTTCAGGATAGAAGGGCCTCCCGCCGACTTCGCCCAGGTCGAACAGGCGGAGCAAGTTCAGGCCAAGGCGCTCTACAAGAGCGGCGGCATTCGTCAGATCTGGGCATTGAAGACGGCGGGCAAGGGCGCCGTAGGCCTGTTCGAGGCGGCGTCCGAGGAGGAGCTGCAGTCGATGGTCGCTAGCTTCCCGATGATCCAGAGAGAATATGCCGACCATCAGGTGTTTCCGCTGGGGCCGTTCGAGGCCTTCACGGAATGAGCGAACCGGGAGAGATGCCCTTGCCGCAGCGCCCAATCAAAGGCGACGCCGAGGAGGTCGCTATCACCGTCAATGGCGAGCTGAAGCATCTTCGTCTCGACTGCCGGGCGACTCTGCTCGACGCGCTGCGCGACCACCTCGATCTCACCGGCAGCAAGAAGGGCTGCGACCACGGCCAGTGCGGCGCGTGCACCGTGATTGTCGACGGACGACGCGTCCTTTCCTGCCTGACGCTGCTGGCGAGCTGCGCGGGCCGTGATGTGGTCACGGTCGAGGGCCTTGCGTCCGGATCGCAGCTTCACCCTCTGCAGCAGGCCTTCATCCGGCATGACGCCTTCCAGTGCGGGTTCTGCACCGCGGGTCAGCTCTGTTCGATGGTCGCGTTGTTGGAGGAGGCGAAGAACGGCGACGCCAGCTTCGTCACGCCGGACGTGCGGGCCGCTGCGGGGCCGCTGCAGCTCTCCGATGCAGAGATCAAGGAACGGATGAGCGGCAACATCTGCCGGTGCGGCGCCTATGTCCACCTGGTCGCCGCGTTCAGGGACGTCCAATCGTCGCGGGCAGCGGCGCAACGGTCTCCGGCCGCAGAGGCGGCGTAACCGTGCGGCCGTTCACCTATGTCAGAGCCTCCGATCCTGTCGACTCGGTGCGTGGGTTCGGGCCGGGCGCGCATTATCTCGCTGGCGGCACCAACCTCCTCGACCTGATGAAGGCAGGGGTCGAGCGCCCCGGCTCGCTCGTGGACCTGACGCGGCTCGCGCTGACGCATATCGGTCCCACGCCCGACGACCCCGAAGGTGGCACACTGTCGATCGGCGCGCTGGCGAAGAACAGCGACACGGCCAACCACCCGATCGTGAGACAACGCTTCCCGCTGCTCAGCCAGGCGATCCTCGCCGGGGCTAGTGCTCAGATCCGCAACATGGCGACCACGGGCGGCAATCTGAACCAGCGGACGCGGTGCCCGTACCTCTACGAGCCCGCACTACCCTGCAACAAGCGCGCGCCGGGGACCGGCTGCAGCGCGCTGGAAGGCGTCAACCGCACCCACGCGATCTTCGGTTGGTCCGATGCGTGCGTCGCCACCCACCCCAGCGACATGTGCGTCGCGCTCGCGGCGCTCGACGCCCGGGTGAACATCCTCGGCACCGGCGGTGAGCCGCGGGCGATGGCATTCGCCGACTACCATCGACTGCCGGGCGAGGACCCGCGGCATGACAACTCTCTTTCCCCCGGCGAGATGGTCACGTCCGTAGTGGTGCCCGGCAACAATCTTGCCGATCACGCCTGCTATCTGAAGGTCCGCGAGCGCACGAGCTACGCCTTCGCGCTCGTCTCCGTCGCGGCGGCGCTCGAGGTGCGGGACGGGAACATTGTCGACGTTCGTTTGGCCATTGGCGGGGTCGCCCACAAGCCGTGGCGGGCGGCCGAGGCGGAGCGCCTCCTGCGGGGTCAGCCGCCGTCGGAGGAGCGCTTCTTGGCCGCGGCGACTGCGGAGATGGAGATGGCGCAGCCGCTTCAGCACAATCGCTACAAGGTCGAACTGGGGCGCCGGCTCATCGTGCGCGCCTTCAGGACCGCGCTTGCCGGTACGGGCGGATAGAAGCGGAGCGGAGAGCATGGCGACAGGCTGGCCACATGAGCGCGCCGATGCGGCGCTGAAGGTCACGGGTTCGGCCAAGTATACGGCCGATTTCTCGGCGCCCGGCATGGCCTATGCCGTGCTCGTCACGAGCACGATCGCCCGGGGGCGCATCGCCCATCTGGACATCGCGGCCGCCGAGGTGGCGGACGGCGTCATCAAGGTTCTCACGCATGACAACGCCATGCGGCTGAACAGGCCGAAGGACATATTCAACAATACGGTCAAACAACCCGCCAATCCGGCCACGGAGACGACCAACACCGCCTCGCGCGTGCTGCCGCTGGAATCCGACCGGATCCACTATTGGGGGCAGATCGTCGCGGTTGTCGTCGCCGAGAGCTTTGAAGCGGCGCAGGGTGGAGCCGAACTGGTCTCGATCGGGTATGAGGCGGAGACGCCCGCCTGCTCGTTGCGCGACGGCCTGGCCGACGCCCGCAAGCCCGCCTCTTACCTGGGCGAGCCGGTCATCGTTATCGACGGGGATCCCGAGGGCGCGCTCGCGCGCGCGGACCGGAAAAGCGACGAGACCTACGCGACGCCGCTGATGAACCACCACCCCATGGAGATGCAATCGACCTTCGCGGAATGGCGCGCAGGCGAACTGTTCATTGAGGAGCCGTCACGCTACGTGCAGGGCGTGAAGCGCAACCTGGCTCAGTCGTTCGGGCTGGCGGACGACAAGGTCCATGTGCGCGCCAAGTTCGTGGGCGGCGCGTTCGGAAGCAAGGGCGCCGTCCGCCCGCATGTCGCGCTCGCCGCGATGTGCGCCAAGATGACCGGGCGGCCCGTCAAGCTGTTGCTGACGCGCCGCCAGGTCACCTTCACCAGTGGCCATCGTCCGGACACGTTGCAGCGCGTCGCCCTCGGCTCGGGCGACGACGGGCGGCTGGCCAGCATTGTCCACGAAGGCTTCTCCAGTTGCTCCGAGACCGATCCGTTCATGGAGCCCTTCTCCAGGCTGACCGGCCAGCTCTACGCCGCGCCGAACCGTGCGTTGGCCCAAAAGATCGTTTTCCTCAACGTCAACCAGCCGACCAATATGCGCGGTCCGGGCGAGACCACCGGCATCTACGCCCTGGAAGCGGCGATGGACGAACTCGCCCACGCGCTGTCAATCGATCCGCTCGAGCTGCGGCGGCGGAACGAGCCGGCGACGGAACCGATGACCGGCAAGACCTTCACCTGCCGCCGTCTGCTGGACTGCATTGACCAGGGCGCCGCGGCGTTCGGCTGGGATAAGCGGCGGCAGACGCCGGGAACCTGGCGGGAGGGTGCTCTGCGCATCGGTCATGGCTATGCGTCCACGACCTATCCGCTGAAGGGCAGCCCCTGTCAGGCGCGTTGCCGCATCGAGGCGGACGGCTCCATCGTTGTCGAAAGCTCGACGCACGACTTCGGCAACGGCATTGCGACGACGGGACGACAGATCGCGGCCGAGACCCTGGAGGTGAGCTATGACGCCGTCACCTTCAACTACGCCGACTCCGACCTGCCGCCGGCCATGCAGACAGGTGGCTCGACGACCACAATGTGGATCGGCACCGCGATCAAGACGGCATGCGAGCAGGCTCTGGCCGAGCTGCGCGAGCTCGGGGCGGACTCCGCCGCCGGCGCGGACGGCTTCGCGTCGGCGCTGCAACGGGTTGGATGGGAAAAGGTGGAGGCGACCGCGACGGCCGGGCCTGACAAGGAAAAGGCCAAGACGTTCGCGATGAACTCGTTCGGCGCGCACTTCTGCGAAGTGGCCGTCGATGACGATACAGGCATCACTCAAGTCCGCCGATTCCTGAGCGCGATCAACTGCGGTCGCATCATCAATCCGGAGCTCGCGAAGAGCCAGTACATCGGCGCGGTGACCATGGGCATCGGCATGGCGCTCATGGAAGGCAATGAACTGGACCCGCGCAACGGGATGTGGATGAACGCCGAACTGGCCGACTACCACGTGCCTGTCTACGCCGACACCCACACGATGGACGTGGTCTGGCTGGAAGAGCCGGACATGATCGCCAACCCCTTGGGGGCGAAGGGGCTCGGCGAGATGGGGCTGGTCGGCACGGCTGCGGCCATCGCCAACGCGATCTTCAACGCCACCGGCAAGCGGGTGAGAGACCTTCCCATCACGCCCGACAAGCTCCTCTAGCATCGCGGGCGACTTCCACCCAATTTGCGCACGAGGCCGAACGTGAACAAGCCGACCCTCTACGCCACCAAGGTTGCCGTTCCGCTCCCTTCGGAAGAGGATGTTAGGAAGGCGATGGGGGAGACCTACAAGGCCGAGGTTCTCAACGTCACGAAGATGCTGACCGGGACGGGCGACTGTTTTCCGGCCGTCGTTGCGTTGGTTAAGGCGCTGTTCCAGGCGTACGACGTCGACCCTAAGTTGAGGGAAATAGTTACGCTGCGCGTGGCCGTGCTGCTAAGCGCGCCCTACGAGTGGCAGCAGAATGCCAAGATGGCGCTCAACGTGGGCCTGAGCCAGGAGCAGATCGAGGCGATCGCGGGCGAAGGGCAGGTGCAAGGCCTAACGCCGGACTATGCTCTGGGCTGCGCCGCTGCCGACGAACTGGTGCGGGGCGGAATGCTGACCGACGAGACCCTATCCGGTCTGCTCGGACGATACGGCGAGGTCGGCACGCGAAAACTCGTTCTAGCGATCGGTTACTTCACCTTTCTGGCGATGTTCCTCAACGGCTGTCGCGTGCCGCTCGAGACCAGCGACAAGATCGGCGCGTCGACGAGCCCGCTCGGCTGCGCGCAGACGGACGCGTCCAAAGTCGCTCGCGGACGTTGAGGCCGAATAGGGAAGGAACGATGAGCACCGCCGGCGCACAGCCCGCCAATCATGTCGCCATCTTCGCCGATGGCTTTCGGCTGCATTATGTCGAAGCGGGCGAAGGCGAACCCGTCGTGCTGCTCCACGGCTTCCCCCAAACCTGCTATGCTTGGCGCAAGGTCATGCCGGGGCTGGCCGAACGATTTCGTGTCATTGCCCCCGATCTGCGCGGCTGCGGCGACACCGATCGTCCGCCCGACGGCTACGACAAGCAGACCGTCGCGGCGGACATCAGGCGGCTGGTCGAGCACCTCGGCCTCAATACCATCCGCCTCGTCGGTCACGACGTCGGGATGATGGTCGGTTACGCCTATGCCTGCGCGCACCGGGGCACGGTTTCCCAGCTGGTAATGATGGAGGCGGCGCTGCCGGGATTGGGGCTGGAGGAACTGTACGATGCGGTCGCCTTCCCGCGAATGTATCACCTGCCGTTGTTTGAAGCACCCAATCAGCTGGCCGAGATGCTTATCGCCGGACGCGAAGCGGTCTTTGTCGATCACTTCATTCGTCAACAGACCTACGATCCGACTGGCATCGAGGATGCGGCGCTGGACGAATATGCGCGCCGCTTGGCGCAGCCGGGTTGCCTGCATGCCGGCATCAGCTACTTTCGAGTGCACCGGCAAGATGCTGGGTACAACCAGGAGCAGGCGAAGACGAAACTCGCAATGCCGGTGCTCTCGGTCGCAGGTGCGGCGAGCGCCGGCGATCATCTCGAACGGCAGTTGCGACAGTTTGCGAATGATCTCACGCCGATCGTGATTGATCGCTGCGGCCACTATATTGCGGAGGAACGACCCGACGTTTTGCTGCGCGTTCTGCATGACTTCTTTGCAGGGCATCCCCCAGCGAAGACGATCTACGAGCGATCTGGAGAGCCGGGGTACGCTAAGGATCCCAATTCTTAACCGGCTGCTCATAGATCTGCCTGTTGACTTAAATAGCCGCCTATTTTGCTTGGCAGCAAGCTGTCGGCGTTCAATAACACCTTGTCAGACCGTGCGTCCCCTACGAGTGCGCTCCGCAACCGGCGCTGCATGACACACCCCCCGTCACCCTTGGCATTGATGACCGAGTTCACCCTCGCAAGGCCTCCTTCAGGAGGATAAACTGTTCAACAGGCGGCTCCGCCGAGCAAGCAAGCCAGACCCCTTTCGCGCATTGTCTCTCCTGGTTGTCGTCCGCCTTCCGCCACCGAAGTCCTTCGTTCAGCTAGATTTTCGCAGCAGGCGGCACCGCGCTGGCGGCTACGTCACGAGTCCGCAAGCCTAGTATCGACGAAGATCTCTCAGAAGTCGCGACGTCGCGGCTCAATGATGACGTCCATCCATGCGTCGTGGTATCCTTTAGCGTTGTGGCCCGTCGCTGCGGGCCAACCGTACTGTCAGTCAAGGTGAGGTGGCAAACATGGTAAGCATATTGGTTGTCGGATACCAACCCGAAGCTGTCGATTTCTCCGACCCTCTCGTTCCCAAGGGGATGACTTCAGAGAAGGTCGCCCAGGGCCTCGAAGCCGATCAGCGCAAGATCGAAGCGCGGGGTTGGCAGGGCGACCATCTGCTCATTTCGATCGACGGGCTTACGCGGGCGAGTGTCCTCGATCGGCTCGCGGGCGGCTCCTTCGACTGTGTCGTGGTTGGTGGGGGTATCCGAGTCACCAGCAAGCACGTCGGCGTTCTCGAGGACGTTGTGAATGCGGTCCGGGAAGGCGCGCCTGGCACCCCCATCGCGTTCAACGAGGGTCCCGACACAAGCGCGGAAGCCGCGGCGCGCGTCCTCGGAGCCGTCGGCGGTCACTCGCCGCCTGCCTGAAGCAGACGGCCCCGGCAGCCAGGCCGAAGTCGACGCCAAGCGGGCGGTGGCGGACGCAGAGACGATCGGCCCGGAAATTGCGCCATCAACCCTCACGGCGTTCGCTGCGGCGGCGCGGCGTAAGCTCCGCAGCCCGGACGGGCGGTTCCGGCGCGACCACGCGCGCTTGCGCAGCGCGTCGAGGTCGCGGAACGCGAGGTTCGCATCGGCTCGCGGTCGGCGTTGCTCCGCCAGTTCGCCATCGCCAACGGCATAGCCACGGCGGCGGGCGGCGTGCCCAGATTTGTTCCGAAGTGGCGGAGAGGGAGGGATTCGAACCCTCGGTGCCCTCACGGGCACGCCGCATTTCGAGTGCGGTGCTTTCGACCACTCAGCCACCTCTCCGGAAGGGTCGAGACATAGCGTCGAAGGGGCGGACACCTAATGGGCGGGAACCCCCGAAGCAAGCCGCGCCGGCCTACTTGCTGATGCGGTCGAGCTCGAATTCCTCGAGCGCCGCGACGTTTCGCAGGCGCTGAGCGAGGGCGTCGAAGGCTTGGCCGCTGCGGTCCTCGATCTGGGCGCGGTATTCGAAGGTCTGGCCGCCGTCGCCGAGCCTGTAGCTCAGGTCGGAGACCACCACGCCGTGGCCGCCGAGAAGCGTGAGGAAGGCGTCCTGATCTGGCGCGTCGTCGGCCTTGAAGCGGAAAGCGCCCTCGGCCCGCACCCGGGTCGGCAGGCGCGCTTCGATGTAGCGCATCGCCGTCAGCACCAGGAGCGCGAGAGCGACCGCCGCGAACCCCGCCGGCCACAGGCCGACGCCGCAGAGCAGGCCGATCGCGGCGGTGGCCCAGATCGAGGCGGCGGTGGTCAGGCCCTGGATGTTGGCGCCTTGCTTGAAGATCACGCCGCCGCCGAGAAAGCCGACGCCCGTCATCACGCCCTGGGCGAGGCGGGTGGCGTCGAGACGCATCGCCTGGCCGGCATAGGCGGCGGGTAGCAGGGTGGGCGCGTAGGCGACCGTCATCGCCGAGGCCGCCGCGACCGCGACGAGGGCGTGGGTGCGAAACCCGGCGACCCGGCCGTTGTAGGTGCGTTCCAAGCCGACCACGCCGCCGGCCACCATGGCGGCGAACAGGTTGAACAGAACCGCGCTCCAAGCCGAAAAGTCAGGTGTCACGGGAAGCCGCCGGCGCGGCTGAGGGACGACACCGGCGGCTTGCCGATCCTGTCGCCGATCCAGCGGCCGGCGGCGACGAGGCCGTCGACATCGAGACCGGTCTCGAAGCCGGCGCGGTGGAGCATCCAGACGAGGTCCTCGGTGGCGATGTTGCCGGTGGCGCCCGGCGCGAACGGGCAGCCGCCGAGCCCGCCGCAACTGGCGTCCAGCACGCGCACCCCGGCTTCTACGGCGGCGGCGGCGTTGGCGAGGCCCGTGCCCCGCGTGTCATGGAAGTGGACCCGAAGGGTCGCGTCCGGCGCGGCGGCGCGGGCGGCGGCCAAGCGGCGGCGCACCGTCCAGGGATCGGCCACCCCGATGGTGTCCGCCAACGCGATCTCTCTGACGCCGAGTTCGGCGCCCGCGCGGACGATGGCGGCGACCCGGTCCTCCGGCACCTCGCCCTCGAACGGACAGCCGAACGCCACCGACACCGTCAGCGAGATCGGCGGTCCGCCGCCCTCCTCGCGCGCGGCGACGATGTCCGCGAGGGCGGCGAGCTGTTCGGCGACGCCGGCGCCCTGGTTGCGGACGCCGAAGCCGTCGGTGGCGCAGACCACGACATTGGCCTCGTCGCACCCGGCGGCGACGGCGCGGTCCCAACCCCGGCGGTTGAGCGCGAGGCCGATGCGCGACCGGCCGGCGCGAGGGGGCAGGTCCGCCATGATCTCCTCGGCCCCGGCCATCTGCGGCACGCGTTTGGGATTGACGAACGACACCGCCTCGATCCGGATGACGCCGCAATCCTCCAGCCGACGAACGAAGTCGGCGCGAATCTCCGGCGCCAGCACGGCGGCTTCGTTCTGCAAGCCGTCCCGAGGCCCGACTTCGACGATCTGGATCCTGTCACTCATGGCGCGCTCTCCTCGGATGCAATCGGCCGGTAAAGACGCAGTATCTCGGAGCGGCGGTTCGAATAGTCGAGGCCGGTGATCGTCGCCGCGGCGCTCAAGCCCCGGGCTTGCGGGCCGAGGGCGCCGCGGAACGCCGCCTCCTCCCGGCTTTCGACGATGGCCGGACGACCCGAAACCAGAGCGTCGGCCGCATCCGCGCCGTCGCCGAGTTCGGTATCCTGACCGAGCAGAAAGACCAGGCTGGGTTCGGCGTAGCCGGCGACGGCGACCGGCCCGGGCGTCACGCCGTTACGCGGGCTGATCCCGAGCTTGGCGAGGTCCGACGCGGCGCGGCTGGAAAGCCAAACGCCGCCGAGGTTCGGCGCGACCCAGCCGGCAATCGCCGCGTGGGCGATCACGCCGCCGCCTCCGGCCATCGCGCAGGCGATCAGCAGCCGGTCGCGCAGCAGGAAAAGGGCTCCCCCCAGGCCGGCGATCGCCAGGGCGGCGAGGGCAATTGCGGCGCCGACAGGCGTGGTGATGCGCGGCACCGAGGCGGCGCCCGCCGCCGCCAATCCCGCGGCCGAGACCAGGATCAGCGCCGCCCCGCCGAGCCTCGGTCCACGCGGCGCTCGCTCGCCCAGGCAACCGGCCATCAGCCACGCCAAGGCGCCGTAGAGCGGCAGCGGATAGTGGACCAGCTTGGTCGGCACGACCTCGAACACCAGCCAAGTCGGGACCAGCCAGCACAGGCAGAAGCGCACCCACGGTTCGGCCCTCTGACGCCATGCCAACACCGCCGCGCCCGGCAGGAACAGACCGAACGGAAAGATCAGCAGCGGCAGGGTCAATAGGTAGAAGCCAGGCGGCTGCCCGTGGCCCAGATCGCCGCTGATCAGCTTGGGCGCGAGGTCTCCGCCGATCGCGGCGCCCCAGAAGGCGCCGTCGGTCGCCACGGTGATCGCCATCGCCCACGGCGCCACCACGGCGGCAACTAGAAGGAGGCCCCAGCCCCAGCCCAGGGTTCGCGCCCACGGCGCGCGGCGGTCCCATAGCAATATGGCCGCCATGGTCAGACCGGCGACCATCGCGCCGATCGGCCCCTTGACGATGATCGACAGGGCCATGCCGATCCAGAACAGCGCCTTGGTCGGCGTGGTCCCCGGCTGTCCTTCCATGGCGGCGCAGTACAGCCGGGCGAACGCCGCCATCGACAGGGTCACCGCGCCGCACAGAACCGCGTCGGTGGCGGCGATGTCCGCCTCGGTCGACAGCAGGAAGCTCGCGCCCAGCATGGCGCCGGCCAGTGTCGCCGGGCGCGCCTCGAGGAACGACGCCGCTCCCCAGGCGCAGGCGGCGGCGGCGAGCATCGCGCCCAGGATCGACGGCACGCGATAGGCCCAGATCGCGCGGTCCTCGACATGGGACAACAGGGCGACGGACGCCGCTTGCAGCCAATAGATACCCGCGGGCTTCTTGAAGCGCGGCTGGTCCTGGAAGTGGATGGTGACGAAGTCGCCGCTCTCCAGCATCTGCACTGTGGCCTCGGCGAAGCGCGTCTCGTCGCGGTCGAGCGGCGGCAGGGCGATGAGGCCGGGCAGGCCGGCGATGAGGGCGACCACGGCGGCGAGGAACGGTCCACGCCAGCCCCGGCTCCAGATCTCCAGACGCTCCGCCCATCGCATAGCCCTGCACTACCATGAACCAAGGCGATCCGGGGCGAGAGCGAACCTTAACGTTTTCTCGACTAGAAGGCGGCATGATCGCCGCGGCCGCGCCCCAGCCACGCGTCTCGATCGTCGTGCCGGTGTACGACGAGGAAGGCGCCGCGCCGGCGTTGGCGCGCGAGATCGCCGCCGCGTTCGCGGGTCGGGATCACGAGATCGTCTTCGTCGACGACGCCAGCCGCGACGGCGGCCGCGCCGCGCTCCAGCGCCTAAAAGCGGAAATGCCTCAACTCCGGGTGATCGCCCATCGCCGCAACGCCGGTCAGAGCCGCGCTATCCGCACCGGCGTCCTCGCCGCCAGCGCGCCGCTGATCGTCATGCTCGACGGTGATGGCCAGAACGATCCCGCCGACGCCCCGCGCCTGTTGGCCGCCCTGGAGGCCGCGCCGGAGAGCCTGGCGATGATCGGCGGCGAGCGGGTCGGCCGGCGGGACAGCGCGTCGAAGCGCTGGGCGTCGCATTTCGCGAACGCAGCGCGCCGCCGGCTGCTCGACGATGGCGCGGCCGACACCGGCTGCGGCCTCAAGGTGTTCCGGCGCGAGGCGTTCCTGCGCCTGCCCTATTTCGATCACCTCCACCGCTACCTGCCGGCGATGATGATCCGGGAAGGCTACCAGATCGCCTTCGAGCCGGTCGGCCACCGCCCGCGCGCCAGCGGCCGGTCGAAATATACCAACATCCAGAGGCTCGGCGCCGCTCTGTCGGACATTTTAGGCGTGATGTGGCTGCGGTCGCGAGCGCGCGATCCGGGAGGGATCGAGGAATGCTGACCCTCGGCGACCGTCTGGGCGCAATCCCCTTGCTGGTCTTGCCGGCCGGAGCCTACGCGCTGTTCGCCGAAGGGTTCGCCGACGCCCGCGCGCGGCTTGCCGAACCGCTGTTCGCCCTGCCGACGGCGTCGGGCGCCGCCTGGCCGGTCAGCCTGTCCGACCTCCTGGTCGCGGCCTCGCTGATCGTCTTTTTCCTGGAACTGTTCAAGGCGATGGCGACGCGGCGGGTCGCCCTGGTCAACCACGCCCTGGCGATGCTGCTGTTCGTCGCCTGCCTGGCGGCCATGCTGGTCTTGCCGCGGTTCGCGACCTCGACCTTCTTCCTGCTGACCCTGATGGTGTTGCTCGACGTCGTCGCCGGCTTCATCGCCACCGCCGCGCGCGACGAGGAGCGCTAGCGCCTCAAGTCCAGCGGGCGAGGTAGTCAGCGAGGGCCTGCGGGCTCATGTGGCGGGCGTCGGAGAGGGCCGTGGTGTGGCCCTTGTTCACGAGGCGGTCGCGCGCGTCGACCACAAGCACGCTCGGGACGCCGGTCACGAAGTGGACGCCCCAGCGCGCGGGAATGTCGAGGTTCTTGTCCATGTGGCCGACATCGACGGTGACGACGACGTAGTGCGCCTGGACGAAGGCGGCGACCTCCGGCTCGCGCATCAGCGCCGCGAGCAGGCGGCAGTCGGGGCACCAGTTGCCGCCCAGATCGACCAGCAGCAGCTTATGCTCTTGCCTGGCCTTCGCCTGTGCCGCCGCGACCTGGGCGCGAGGATCGGCGCCGGCGTCGTACGGCATGGGCAGCGGCGTGGGCAGTTGCGAAAGCGAGGTGATCCTCACCACCGGCGCGGGCGCGGCGTGAGCGGCCAGACCGGCGGCGGCGATGGCGAGGGCGGCGAGCACGGCTTTCAAACGGAACATCAGTTGGTCGGCCTCCCCGGTGTGCTGCCCACCGTCCCGGCCGCCGGCGTGCTCGGCTGGGAAGAGGCCGGCGTGCCGGCGGGAGCGGCTGTCGGCGCGCCCGCGGCGGCGGCGCCCGCGGCCGGCGGCGGTCCTTGGCCGGCGTCCGTTCCTTGACCGCCCGGCGCGGCGGCCGCTTTCGGGTTCGGCGCGGGGATCGGCAGGGTCGATCCCAGGGTGTGCAGATAGGCGATGACGTTGATGCGGTCCTGCGGATCCTTGAGACCGGCATAGGTCATCTTGGTTCCCTCGATATAAGCTCCGGGTCCCTTGAGGAATTCGTAGATGTGTTCGTAGTCCCACACCGGCTGCTTGGCCGCGAACGCCTCCATGCCCGCCGAGTAGGCGAAGCCGGCGTGGGAGCCCGGCTTGCGGCCTTCCACGCCCCACAGGCCGGGACCGATCAGGTTGGTCCCGGCCGCGTCGAAGATGTGACAGGCCTTGCACACCGCGGTCTTGGCCTCCCCGGCGGAGACGTCCGCGGTCTTCAGCACCGTGCCCCAATCGGGCGGAGTGTCGGCGGCGTCGGCGCCGGCGGCCGGCCCCGCGAGGTCCGCCGCCACCACGATGGCGTCGCCGGGGTGTTTCGGCGGCTCCTTCTTGAACACCAGGGGCAGGCCGACCGTCAGTCCGACAAAAAAAAGCGCGGTGCCAAGACCCGCGCCGATGATCTTGTTCGTGGTCAGTGCGGCCATCTTTGTCTCAAAACACTCAAGCTTTTTGGATTGTCCGCGAACCCGCGATTCCGCGCCGCGTTTGCGTCGGCGTCTCTGACACGCTACCCGCCCACGCGCAACCAGAGGAGCGCTCTCGCCCCCGGAGGGGTTCCGCGCCCACCCGATCAGCATTTCAATGAACCCGATCGTCGTCATTCCCGCGCGCATGGCCGCCCGGCGCCTGCCGGGCAAGCCGCTGGCCGACATCGGCGGCGCGCCGATGATCGTGCGCGTGCTGCGCTGCGCCGAAGCGGCGGCAGTGGGCCCGGTGGTGGTGGCGGCCGGCGACCGGCAGATCGTCGAGATCGTGACGGCGGCGGGCGGCCGCGCCGTCTTGACCGATCCCGACTTGCCGTCCGGTTCGGACCGCGCTGTCGCCGCTCTGCACACGCTCGATCCGGACCGCCGCCACGACGTGGTGATCAACCTTCAGGGCGACATGCCGTTTGTTCCCGCGGACGTGCTCACCGCATGCCTGGACCTGCTGGACGAGGAAGAGCGTTGCGACATCGCCACCTGCGTCGCGGCCGAATCCTCCTCCGCCGATCGGTCCAACCCTGACGTGGTCAAGGCCGTCCTGGCCTTCGCCGAGATCGGCCGGCGCGGACGCGCGCTCTATTTCACTCGCTCGACCCTGTGGGGTGAGGGCCCGGTGTGGCGCCATGTCGGCATCTATGCTTACCGACGCGAGGCGCTGGAGCGCTACACCGCCGCGCCGCCGTCGCCGCTGGAGCGGCGCGAAAAGCTGGAACAGCTTCGCGCGCTGGAACTCGGCCAGTCGATCTGGGCCTCGGTGATCGACGCGGCGCCGCTGTCGGTGGACACACCCGCCGATCTGGACGCCGCGCGGCGCCACGCGGCCGATTGGGAGCATCGAGGATGATCGACACCAGTCCCCGCATCGCCTTTCAGGGCGACCTCGGCAACAACAGCCAGGAAGCCTGTCGCGACTATTATCCGGGTCATGTTCCAGTCCCTTGTCCGACCTTCGAGGATGCGTTCGAGGCGGTGAAGACCGGCGATTGCCAGCTCGCCATGATCCCGGTGGAAAACTCGATCGCCGGCCGCGTGGCGGACGTCCACCACCTGTTGCCCGCTTCGGGCCTCGTCATCGTATCGGAGCTGTTCAAGCCGATCCGGTTCCAACTCATGGCCAATCCGGGCACGCGGATCGAGGACGTGCGAACGGTCATCAGCATGCCTATTGCCACCTATCAGTGCGCGCGGACGATCAAGCGGCTCGGGGCGAGCATCCTGCCCGCCAGCGACACCGCCGCCTCGGCCAAGATGCTGAGCCAGGCTCCAGATGCGACCAGGGCCGCGATCGCGCCGGCGCTCGCCGCGAGAGTCTACGGCCTCGACATCCTGATGCGCGACATCGAGGACGAGTCGCACAACACCACCCGCTTCGTGGTGATGTCGGCGGACCGCGATGCGCCCAGGCCGCCCGCCGGCGCGCGCTGCGTCACCAGCTTCCTGTTCCGCGTCCGCAACCTGCCGTCGGCGCTGTACAAGGCGATGGGCGGCTTCGCCACCAACGGCGTCAACATGACCAAGCTGGAAAGCTACATGGAAAACGGCGTCTTCACCGCGACGCTTTTTTTCGCCGAGGTCGACGGCCGGCCGGAAGACGACAACGTCGCGCGCGCCTTCGAGGAATTGCGCTTCTTCAGCGACCACTTCCAGATCGTCGGGGTATTCGAGGCCGCCGCGTTCCGGACAACGCAACAGGGGTAGGGAAACTCTCCACATGGCGGTGTAGTCTGCCGTCATGTCGGACCATCGACCGCCCGGAAGACCTCGGTACGAGGACATCCTGACACCTACCGAATGGCGCGTGGTCGATGGCGTGCGTCACGGCTTGACCGGGCCCCAGATCGCGGCTCGGCGCCACGTGAGTCCGGACGCCGTCAAATACCACGTGAAGAACGTTTTGCAGAAACTCGGGCTCGAAAACCGTCGGGCCCTGCGCCGGTGGAGTGGCGTTCCCCAAGCCAGCGCTCTTAGCGGAAAGGAAAAACTTGTGCCAGGCGAAACGACACTCGGACCAATCCTCCAGATCTCCAGGTCGGTCAGCGATCTCGCCGAGGCTAAGCGATGGTTCGGCGACGTCCTCGGATTACGCTTGCTCTATTCGTTTGAGAAGCTCGTGTTCTTCGATTGCGGCGGTGTAAGGCTGTTATTGGAGGAAGCTGGGGACAAGCCGCTATCCGGATCGATCCTTTACTTCAGGGTCGAGGACATCCGCGCCGCCCACGAAGATCTAAAGTCGAGCGGAGTCGTCTTCGCCACGGCGCCGCATATGATCCACCGACATGCCGACGGCGTGGAAGAGTGGCTTGCCTTCTTCAACGACCCGGACGGACGGCCCCTAGCGATCATGGCGCGGGTGGCGCCGTAACAGGGCAGTTAACGCTTGCGGTTGGCCAGCAGCCCGACGAGCCGATCAAGACTTTCCGATTAAGCTTGCCTTCAATCGTCGACAGTAGTTCTTCTCGGAGGCGATCGCCGCCTGCGCGATGCTAAGTTCATTCGTCGGGTCGGATGCCATCCCTTTCCCAAGCGGAGCCGTCCTCCGCTTGTTGACAAGCGGAGGACGGCTCCGCTAAAGCCGTAGTCGTGAGGAAGGACGCGCAGCTCAATCTCGAACGCGTATTGGCCGCGGCTAAGGCTTGCTTCGCCGAGCACGCCGCCGCGACGACCATGGAGCAGGTTTCGCGGCGCGCCGGCGTTGGCATCGGCACTCTCTACCGCCGCTTCGGCGGCCGGGCCGGTCTGGTGGAAGCGCTCTACGACGACGCGGTCACCCAAATCAGTGACCAAGCGCCCGCCCTGCTGGCCCATCCCGACGTCTGGGAGGCGCTGATCCGCTGGTGCAACGCCTACATCGGCGTGCTCGCCACCAAACGCAGCATCCTATCCGAGCTGGAGCCGCGGATCGAGCGCGACCCACGGATGTTCACCGACCAAAGGCGCGCCGCGACCAAGATCCTGGATCGTCTACTGAAGCGGGGCCAGGCGGCCGGCGTGGTCCGCGCCGACGTTCAAGCCGCGGATGTGCTCACACTCCTCAACGCCACGATGACCGCTGGTTCTGGCGAGGCTCGCCTCCTTGACATCGTACTCGCCGGCATCCGCGAGAGATCCGACTAGGATGGATAGAACCGCTTTCGATGGCCGGCTCGAGGGAGCCGCCAAGGTCACCGGGTCGCTTGTCTACGAGGGAGATGTCGCTCCGCCCGGCATGCTCCACGCGGCGCTTGTGGAGTCTCGGATCGCCCGCGGCCGCGTTCTCTCGCTGGACGACAGCCAAGCGCGCCGCTGCGCCGGGTTTGTCGACATGATCACCCCGGCCGAGACACAGGGGCTGAGAGCCTTCCACGCAACCAAGTTGATCCGCGAAGACGAGATCCACTCCGCCGGCCAAGGCCTCGCCATCATGGTCGCGGAAACGAGGCTGCAGGCGTGGGAGGTCGCTCGTAGCGTGGTTGTCGGCTACGACGAGAGTCCGCCTGTCACATCGTTGAAGCACCCCGACGCCGCGATCTACGCGCCCCAGACCTGTGGCGCGCGAGGTCCGGCCGCTACCCTGCGCGGAGATCCCGCGGCCGCTTTGGCGTCGGCGCCGCACGTTCTTCGTCAGCGATATGAAACCGCGGCCAACAACCACCATCCCATGGAGCCGCACGTCGGCGTATGCTGGTGGGAGGACGACGACCTCATTATCCACACCTCGACGCAGGCCGTCTTCGGCACGCGTACAATCGTCGCTCACGCCTTCGACCTTCCGCGCGAACGCGTCCGTGTCTTCTCTCCCTTCCTGGGCGGCGGCTTCGGCTGCAAGGGCGCGCTGTGGTTCCCATGGCTGCTCTGGACGATCATCGCCGCACGCCGAACCGGCCGTCCGGTGCGGCTGGAGCACACGCGCGCGCAGCTCTTCACTCTCGAGGGTCGGCGCTCGGCCACGGTGCAGGACCTCGCGATCGGAGCGGACAACGATGGACGCCTGCTCGGCATCGACCATCGCGTGCTGGCGCAGACCTCCACTCACACCGAGTACGCCGACTCCGTCGCCAGCGTATCGCAGTGGGTCTACTCCTGCACGGATGTGCGCACCGAGCACCGCTTGGCCCCGACGAACGAACCGCACGCCATCCCCATGAGAGGTCCAGGTGAGGCACCGGGTAGCTTCGCCTTCGAGTCCGCGCTCGACGAACTGGCGCGGGAGCTGGCGATCGATCCGGTCGAGTTGCGGCTGAGGAACATCGCCGACCACGATCAGATGACGGGATTGCCCTGGTCGAGCAACAGCCTAGCCGAGTGCCTTCGGCGGGGAGCGGCCAGGTTTGGGTGGCGCTCCGGCGGGGAACGGGGCTGGCGCGAAGGCGGACTGCGGGTCGGCCGTGGCGTCGGCGTCGCCTTCTATCCCGCGCTTCGCCAACCTTGCGCCATGCGGGTACGCCTCGACGCAGAGGCCAACGCCGTGGTCGAGTGCGGAACCCAGGATATGGGCTCCGGCACCTACAGCACGATCGGACAAATGGCGGCCGAAGCCCTGGGGCTGCCGGTTGCAAAGGTGACGGTCATCATCGGCGACACCCTGCTGCCGCAAGGGCCAATCTCCGCGGGCTCGCAGGTGACGCAGAGTTTCGCGCCGGCGGTGATGGACGCGGTCGCCGACCTCAAGCGCAAAGTCGCGGCCCTGCTCGGTGAAGTCGGCGAAGCCGAGGCCGCCCACGTGGCGGCGGAGGAACTGCAGATCGCGCCCGAGGGACTTGTCCACTGCGGCGCGAGCAACATCACCGCTCACTTGGCTGACCTACTCGCGCACGCGGGTCTGGACGCGATCGAAGGGAACGCGTTCGCGCCGGGCTTGCCCGCCGAGGCGAAAGCGACGGGCATGGGTTTCGGCGCGGTCTTCGCTGAGGTGGCCGTTGATCCGGTCACCGCGATGGCGCGAGTCCGTCGGATGACGGCCGCGTTCGCGGCCGGGCGAATTGTCAATCCGACCCTCGCGCGTTCCCAATACATAAGCGGCTTGGTTGGCGGACTCGGCATGGCGCTGCAGGAGACGACCCTCACCGATCCTCGCTCGGGTCGCATCGTCGGCGCGAGTTTCGCCGAGTACCTCGTCCCGACATGTGCCGACATGCCCGCTTTTGATATCGTGATGGTGGATGAGGTCGATGACTATCTGCCCGAAGGCGTCAAAGGGGTGGGCATGCTCGGGCATGTCGGCTCAGCCGCGGCGATCGCCAACGCTATCCACCAAGCCACCGGAAGGCGTATCCGCCACCTGCCGATCAGGGTTGAAGACCTGCTCTGAGCACAACGCGGTGTGCTCGTGTTCACCCCGTGAGATCTCCTCTCCCGGCGGAAGAGGTGGGTCACTTTACCCTTCTTCCGCCCATGCCCGGATGAGCTGGCTGGCAATGGCCATCATCCCCGGGGCCTTGGCATCCGGAAGCTCGCCGCGCAGCATGGCCGTGATCTCTGTCCGGGTGAACCAGCGGACCTCTTCCAGCTCGACCTGGTCGGCCACGGCGTCGTCGTTCTCGACCTCGGCGAGGAGCCCGATCATCAGGGTCGAAGGATAGGGCCACGGTTGGGTGGAATGATAGCGCACGCGGGTGGTTCGCAGCCGCGCCTCCTCGTGCAGTTCGCGCGCGCAGGCTTCCTCGATGGATTCACCCGGTTCGACGAAGCCGGCGAGCGCCGAATACATCGCCTTCGGCCACACCGCCTGGCGACCCAGCAGGCATCTTTCCCCTTTGATCGGCAGCATGATCACCACCGGATCGGTGCGCGGGAAATGCTGGGCCTTGCACGACGGACAGACCCGCTTCCAGCCACCGTCGATCGCCTCGG
Organism: Caulobacteraceae bacterium; assembly: GCA_965277785.1. Lineage (GTDB taxonomy): Bacteria > Pseudomonadota > Alphaproteobacteria > Caulobacterales > Caulobacteraceae > Acaudatibacter. The sequence continues at coordinate 61,838 of CBDIDP010000012.1, read as the reverse complement.
AGGGTTGGCCGCAGTTGGCGCAGTAGCGATGCTTGCGCCGCCACTCGAACATTGCCTTGGCGGTCGCCAGGATCGCCGCGTCGGCGCCCGGAAGCGTCAGGGCGATCAGGCGCAGATCCTCGAACCGGCCGAGGCCGTCGAGCACCCCATCGGCGGGGTCGGTGTCGCTTTCCATGTCCACGGCGAACACCGCGGTCTCCTTCCACAGGCCGAGGAACAGCAGCCTGTCGGCGCCGCCCGCCATCTCCCGGGCCATGGCCGCGGAGAGGTAGGCGATCTGCGCCCCGCCAGCCTTGGCGTCCTCCACCAGCGGCCTGCCGTTCCACAGCGCCACCGCGAGCGACCCGGGCGCCGCGAGCTGGCCCGCGATCCAGTCCGGATCGCTCCGCCGGTCGCTGACGCGGTCGAGCGGATTGCCGGCGAAGGTATTGGTAAAGGCGTCGAGGGGCATGATGAGGGAGCTTTTAGCGAAGCGCGGAACTCACGTCTTCCTCCCGTGGAGCGCCGCATGACGCGACGAGGAGGTCGCTTCCGGCTCGGGCTTGAAAGCACAGTCGAACTCAGCCAACTCTAACTCATGATCGATTGGTCCGAATGTCCCGCTGTCGAACGAACACCCGGCAAGGTGAGCGGGACCTGGTTGTTCAAGTCGACGCGCGTGCCCGTCCGCGCGTTGTTTGAAAATCTGGAAGGAGGCGCCACGGTTGGGGAATTTTTGAGATGGTTTCCTGCCGTGACGCACGAGCAGGTCGATGCGGTCCTCGAGTCAGCACAGCGGAGCTTGGAAGTGGTCCCCTGATCGCCTGCGAAAACTCTTTTCGATCAAGGAACGCCAATGCCGCTGCGCCGTACTTTGTCGGACCACATCGTTGTCACCCTAGCCGAACGTAGCTGGGATTGTTTCGGCGACCGCGAACTCCTGGACAATGCCGAGGCCGACGGCTTTGACGTTCTGGTAACCACTGATCAGAACCTGCGGCACCAGCAGACCTTGAACGGCCGGCGCCTCGCGGTTCTGGTTCTGCGCACCACCAATTGGCAGGCAATCGCGCCGCTTGTGAAGACCGTGGCGACCGCCGTCGCGGCGCTGAAGCCGGGTTCGTACGTCGAACTCTCGTTTCCTCGGCCCTGACAAGCGATGACGCCCGCCTTGCGCCGAGTCCTCCGCCGCGCGATATGAAGGGTGGAGATCGGCGATGGGCGGAGTCCTCGCCAACCCGGTCAGGTCCGGAAGGAAGCAGCCGTAACGAGTTCAGCTCCGGGTCGTCCGCCGGTCTCCACCTCAACCTTTTGGCGTCCGGGCCGATGACCGACATTCTCGATATCGAGACTGAAGAGCGTCCCGCCGAGCGGGACGACGCGACGTTCGACATGTTCGGCGCGCCGCGAGCGGCGCCCGCGCCCGCCGACGGCGAAACCGCAGCCTACACCGTCCTCGCCCGCAAATACCGCCCGCGGAACTTCGACGACCTGATCGGTCAGGAAGGCATGGTCCGGACGCTGAAGAACGCCTTCGCCTCGGGCAGGATCGCCCACGCCTTCATGCTCACCGGCGTGCGGGGCGTCGGCAAGACGACGACGGCCCGGCTGCTGGCGCGGGCGCTGAACTACGAAAGCGACACGGTCCACGAGCCCAGCGTCGCCGATCTCGCGGTGGAGGGGCGGCACTGCAAGGCGATCATCGAAGGGCGGCATCTCGACGTTCTGGAGCTCGACGCGGCCAGCCGAACCAAGGTCGACGACATGCGCGAGCTGCTGGAGGGCGTGCGCTACGCCCCCGCCGAGGCGCGGTACAAGGTCTATGTCATCGACGAGGTGCACATGCTGAGCACCAACGCCTTCAACGCCCTGTTGAAGACGCTGGAAGAGCCGCCGCCGCACGCCAAGTTCATCTTCGCCACCACCGAAATCCGCAAGGTGCCGGTGACCATCCTGTCGCGCTGCCAACGGTTCGACCTGCGCCGCGTCGAGCCGGAGGTGATCGTCGCCAACCTCTCCGCCATCGGCCGGGCCGAAGGCGTGGCGATCGACGACGACGCCTTGATGCTGATCGCCCGCGCCGCTGAAGGTTCCGTCCGCGACGCCCAGTCCCTGCTCGACCAAGCGATGGTGCAGGGCGCGGCGGGCGAGACGATCGGCCCCGACCTGGTGCGCGATATGCTGGGCCTCGCCGACCGCGCCCAATCCATCGCCTTGTTCGAGATGATCGCGCGCGGCGACGCCGAGAGCGCCATCCCGGCGTTCCGCGCGCTGTACGCCGTGGGCGCCGACCCGGCGACGGTGATGCTCGACCTGCTGGAGCATTGCCATGCCGCGTCGGTGGCGCGGACTATAGGGCCGGAGGCGCTGACCCTGCCGCGCGATCAGGCGGCGCGTCTGGCGGCGTTGGGCTCGTCGCTGTCGGCCGGCAGCTTGGGCCGCCTATGGCAGATGCTGCTCAAAGGCCTCGACGAGGTGCGGCGCGCGCCCGACCCGGCCGCGGCGGTGGACATGACCCTGATCCGCCTGGCCTACGCCGCCGATCTTCCGGGTCCGGAGGAAGCGCTCAAGGCGTTGAGCGAGGGTGGCCCTCCGGCGGGATCGCCGGACCCTCGGCCATCCGCGCGGAGTTCTCAGATCGGCGGTGGCGGGACCTCGGCGGCGCGAGCCACGCTGCCCCAGCTCTCGCCGCGAGCCAGTCCAAGCCCCAGCCCAAATGCGGCCGCCCTGCCGCAACCGGCCACATTCGACCAGGTCGTCGCCCTGGCCGGCGAGAAGCGCGACATCGGCTTGAAGCTGGATCTGGAGAAATACGTCCGCTTGATCAGCTTCCGGCCGGGCGCGATCGAGTTCGAGGCGACGCCAGGCGCGCCATCCAACCTCACCCAGCGGCTGGTGACGCGGCTGAAAGAATGGACCGGCCAGCCGTGGCTGGTGGCCTATAAGAGCGGCGGCGGCGCCGATACGCTGCTGGAACGCCAGAAGCGCGCGTACGAGGCGAGCCATGCCGAAGCGCTCGCCGAGCCGTTCGTCCAGGCCCTGCTGAACGCCTTTCCCGGCGCCGAGGTCGTGGAGGTCCGCCGGATGGCGGCGCCCGAGGCGCCCGCCGCTCCTCCCGACGACGAAACCCCCAATCCCGAAGACTAGAGTTCGATCGCAGGAGATGGCGTGAAAGATATCGGTTCGCTGATGAAACAGGCCCAGGCGATGCAGGAAAAGCTGCAGGCCGCCCAGGCCAGACTGGCCGAGAGCGAGGTCGACGGAACTTCCGGCGGCGGCCTGGTGTCGCTCACCCTGACCGGCGCGGGTTCGCTGGCCAAGCTCGCCATCGACGATTCCTTGCTGAGGGAAGGCGAAGGCGAGATCGTCGCCGACCTGATCGTCGCCGCCCACGCCGACGCGCGGAAGAAGCTCGAAGCCAAACAGAACGACGTCATGCGCGACGTGGCGGGACCCTTCGCCGGCATGCCGGGAATGCCCAAGTTCTAATCGGTCGACATGCGATTTCGATGATCATACGTCTATTGTAAATCGACGATGATTTAAGTCCGGGATGTCTCCGCTGACGTGCATCGCACCGTGAAAGCCCGAGCGCCGCTTCGCGGCTGCGTCGGGGATGACGACCGCCTTCTTCGGCGGAATGCTTGATCGGGAGCGATCGAAAACGGGCTACTCCGCGGTCTCCACGACCCTCCTCAGGCGGTGGGCGAAGGTGTGGTCGGCCTGGATGCGGGCGAACCCTTTCGCGGCGATGCCGGCGGTCCAGTCCGGGTCGCGCTTCAGCCTGGCGTGGAGGGCGCCCAATTCGGCGGGGGAGTGGAAGACCAGGGTCTCGACGCCGGGTTCGAAGCAGCGGCTGAGGTCGGGCTGGGCGTCGGCGACCACGGCGGCGCCGAACAGGTAGGGGTCGAAGTTGCGCTGGTTGAGGCCGGCGACGACATTGGCGGTGTTGCCGAGGTTCAGCGAGGCGGCGTGGCCGGCGTAGATCGCGGGAAGGCGGCGATGGGGGACACGGCCGCCGAGGAGGTTGTGACCGCCCGGCTTGGATTGTCGCCACCCCGGCCCGTACAGCGAGATCGGCTCGGTAAGGGCCTCGAGCACGCGGCGACGCTCCGGCGACGCGGCGCCGACGAAAACCATCTCGGCGGAGCGCGGCACGGCGGGGACCGTCCGGTGCGGGTTGGCGGCGTGCGGCAGCCAGATGGATGGCGAGGCGAAGCCAAGGGCGCGGTGCCGGGCTTCCAGGGCGCTGTCGGTGTGGGCGACCAGATCGTAGAGACACGCCAAGGGCGCGGCCTCGGCGCCGAAGGCGTCGCCGACCCAGCCGACGATCGGGGCGGAGACGCGGCGGTCACGGATGGCGGAGATGACCTCGGGCGGGGTGTGGAAGCCGCCGATGGCCAGGATGAGGTCCGGCGCGATCCGCTCCGCCCGCCGCGCGATCTCCACCGGCATCGGGGCGACCGCGGCGCGCCGCAGCCTCGTCGTCAGCGACGGGTGGCGGACGACGCCGATGTGGACCTCGTGACCGTCGCCGCGAAAGGCGTGGGCGGCGTCCTCCAGCCAGTGGTTGATGCTGCCGCGCCGGCCGAGGAGGAGGAGCTTCAGGGGTGCTTGGCCACCCATGCGCGGCCCTCGTCGCGCACGATGTCGACGAGGTTGCCCATGGCGAGGTTGGCGTCGATGAGGTGCAGGCCCCAATCCTTGAGCACCGTCCCCATCACCACGATGTCGCCGGGGATGTCGTGCGCGCGCGAGCCCGGCTGGTCGGCGTTGACGTGGATGGCGAGGTAGTTGAACTCCGGCGTGGACACGCAGCGGGCGGTCAGCAGGCCGGGCACGCTGACGAACGGTGTCGAGATCGTCTTGCCTTCGACCCACGGTTTCGTCGCCGTGGCGCCCGCCGCGATGAACTCGCCGCCAGCCGGGAAGTAGCTGTGCAGCGCTCCGGAGCCGCCGGCCAGGTTCGCCGGGTTCACGCAGGCCGCCGCTCCATCTGGCGTCGGCGTTCTGGGCTTGCCGAACCTCGAGGTCTCCGGCGGCGGGCTGGTGTCCCGGAACGAGGCGTAGGCGATGGCGCAGCCGGTCTGGCCGGCGGCGCGGCAGAGCGGCACCGACTTGAAGTCGCCGCCGACGTCGGCGCCTTTCGGCACCACGAGGCTGGTTCCCATCAGGATCGCCGAAACCAACCGGGCCCGAGCGGGCTTGCCGTCGATCTCGGACTTGATCAGTTCGGTCAGCACGCCGGAACCCTGGGAGTGGCCGATCAGCACCACGCCGCGGCCGTGGTTTTCGTGCGCCAGATAGTAGGTCCAGGCGTCACGCACGTCGGTGTACGGCGTCGTCGGCCTCGGACCGGTGGGCTTGAAACCGGGCACCATCGCGGCGCGCAGCGCGGTCAGGGTGAACTGGCGGTACATTGGCGCATAGAGGCGGCAGGCGGCGCCGAAGCGCGCGAACTGCTGGGCGACGACCCGCGTCTCCTCGACCTCGACCTTCATGGTCGAGATCACGCCGGGATCGTTCGACACCGTGGGATAGACGTAGAAGCAGTCGATCGGCGGATGCGGATCGGCGACGTAGCGCTGCACCTTCATCGACCCGTCGGCCGCGACGACGGTGGTGGTCAGGTCGGTCTGGCAGGCGTCCGCCGCGCCCGGCTGGCATAGCCAGTTCGCCTTGTCGCCGTAGTCGTTGGGGGGCGGAGCGCCGGGCGCTGTCTGAGCCCGCGCGGCGCCGCCGACCGGCGCGACGAGGGCCGCCAGCGCGGCCAGGATGTTGAGGCCACGACTCGGCATCGCACTCTCCCCTGAGTTTTTTGCTACGCCACCTTCACCCGCGCCGCGCTTTCCGGCAAGTCGCCGCCGAAGGCGCGCTGATAGAACTCGGCCACCGTCGGGCGTTCCAGCTCGTCGCACTTGTTGAGGAAGGTCATGCGGAAGGCGAGGCCGAGGTCGCCGGCGAAGATCTCCGCGTTCTGCGCCCAGGTGATCACCGTGCGCGGACTCATCACCGTGGAGATGTCGCCGTTCATGAAGGCGTTGCGGGTCATGTCGGCGACGCGGACCATGGCGGCGATGGTCCGCTTGCCCTCCGCCGTCTTGGCGTAGGCCGGCGCCTTGGCCATCACGATCTCGGCCTCGACGTCGTGGGCGAGGTAGTTCAGCGTGGCGACGATGCTCCAGCGGTCCATCTGACCCTGATTGATCTGCTGGGTGCCGTGATACAGGCCGGTGGTGTCGCCCAGACCGATGGTGTTGGTGGTCGAGAACAGGCGGAAATAGGGATTGGGCCGTATGACGCGGTTCTGGTCGAGCAGGGTCAGCTTGCCCTGCGCCTCCAGGACGCGCTGGATCACGAACATCACGTCCGGGCGACCGGCGTCGTATTCGTCGAACACCAGGGCCATCGGCCGCTGCAGGCACCACGGCAGCATGCCCTCGCGGAATTCGGTGATCTGCTTGCCGTCCTTCAGCACGATGGCGTCCTTGCCGACCAGATCGATGCGGCTGACGTGGCTGTCCAGGTTGACGCGGATCATCGGCCAGTTCAGCCGCGCGGCGACCTGCTCGATATGGGTCGACTTGCCGGTGCCGTGATAGCCCTGGACCATGACCCGCCGGTCGAAGGCCAGGCCGGCGCAGATCGCCAGGGTCGTCTGCGGGTCGAACTGATACGCCTCGTCGAGGTCCGGCACGTGGCTGTCGCGCGCGGCGAACGCCGGGACCATCATGTCGGAATCGACGCCGAACATCTCGCGTACCGAGACCTTGTGGTCTGGGGTCAGGGCGAGAAGCTGCGCATCGGCGGTTTCGGTTAGACTGGGCATGATAGGGGTTCACTAGCTAGCCGGCGCCAGGGACGCAAACGGGATCGACCCGCCGCCCCGTCATCCAAACGGATTGATGATCGTCACGCCGTTGACGGTCTGCCCGTGGCTCATGTCTTCGGTGAGCAACTCGCGGCAACCCAGGGCGGCGGCGGCCGCGATGATGGCGCTGTCCCAATAGGAAAACCGATAGCGCGCGCTGATATCGAGCGCCGCCTTGAGAACAGCCATGGTATTATCTTGAACCTGAAAGCGCCTCCAGGCCGTCAAAAAGCTTACCGCCCTTTCGTGGGTCAATGGGTTGGGGTGCGAGGGCCGAGTCGCTTGCACGTAGAATTCCGAAAATACCTGGATAGAAAGACAGCAATCCGTTTGCTCTAGAACCTCGAGCGCCTTTCGCCGTTTGAGAGCATCACCGGGCGCTAGGCTGATCGAATAAATCAGAACGTTCGTGTCTATGAACGATCGCCCTGTCACCGATGACGTTTGTGAAGCTCGTCGCGGCTGAGCAACTCCCCGGCCTCGAAATACGGCATGTTGGCGCGCAGTTCGTCTTCTAGAGCTTCAGCCGGTCAAATTCACTTTCGCCAGCGCATATCTTTTTCAGAAAACCACTCACCAGCGCCGATACCGAAGTGTCAAGTTCAGCGGCCCGAACACGCGCCCGGCGATACGTCTCATCGTCCACGGTCACTGTGATATTCTTCATTCCCACACAATCTCACAGCCGAGCCGTTTGTCAACCGTCAGACCAGCTTCGCCCGCTGCAGTGTCTTGTAAGCCTTGATCACACGCTGGAGTTTGGTTTCGGCCGAGCGGTCGCCGCCGTTGGCGTCGGGGTGGCAGCGCTTCACCAGTTCGAGGTAGCGCATCCGGATGGCGGGGCCTTGAGCCAAGGAGTCCAGATCGAGGTCTGCGAGGGCGCCGCGTTCCAGCTTGCCGAGGCCGCGTTCCGCCGCCGTGCGGTCGTCGCCCGCCCGCGATCCGTCCGGACCGAAGATGCCGAACGGGTCGCGGAACACTCCGCGCATCGCCGCTGCCTCGCGGTTGCGGCCGCCGCCCTTCATCGACCACGTCGGCCGGCCGCCCGTGGACAGCTCGTCGGCCATGCGCGCGCGCATCTCACCCTCGCTCATGCCGGCGAAGAAGTTCCAGTGCCGGTTGTACTCGGCGGCGTGGGGGCGGCAGAACCAGTAGTGGTCGGAGATCAGGTCGCGCGACTTCGGCGCCCGTGTTTCTCCGGCGACCGCGCAGCCGGGATGGTCGCACCGCTTCTCGCCGGGCTTCAGCGTGTGGACGTCGGCCTCGGCGGCGCGCGGCGCCGATCCGGGCGGCCGCACGCGGATATCCTTGAACCTGGGCTTATATTGGAAACTTGCCGGCATGATCTGGAGTATGAGGGTCGGGGCGAACAGTTCAAGAATTGACATTCGATCAAGTTGGGATTTGCATGGGCGCGGTCGCGGAAAGTCTGACGAGAAAGCTGACCGAGGCCCTCTCGCCCGAGTCCCTGGAGATCGTCGACGACTCCGCCCGTCACGCCGGACATGGCGGCGCGGCGCCCGGCAGCGAGACCCATTTCAACATCGCGATCACATCCGCCGCGTTCGCCGATCTCGGCCGGATCGCGCGTCAGCGCCTGGTGTACAAGATCGTCGAGGCCGAACTGGCGGGTCCGGTGCACGCCCTGTCGCTGACCGCCCGCGCGCCCGGCGAGGCTTGAAACGAGGCGCCTCCGCGCGAACGACCCTCGCTAGTCCGCCTCGGCGCCGGGTTCCCACAATTCGATCTTCCGTCCGTCGGGATCGAGCAACCACGCGAAACGGCCGTTGTCGTCGCCGTCGCGCTTGATCGGGGCCACGCCTTCATCAGCGGCCTGGGTCAGCACGCCGTCCAGATCGTCGACGACGAAGTTGATCATGGTGTCCAGCGTGGACGGCGCGAAATGGTCGGTGTCCGACGCGAACGGGCTCCATACGGTGACGCCGCGCGGCAGGGCGCCGAACATCACCCCGCCCCAGCTTTCGATCTCGAGCCCGAGCACGCGGCGGTACCAATCCCGCAGGCCGTCGGGGTCGCTGGCCTTGAAGAAGACGCCGCCGATCCCGAGCACCGTGGCCATGGCGACCCTCCCGCTGAAAACGCTACTGTAGCGGTTGAACAGGGAGGGTAAAGACGACGATGGGCTGGCTGGCGAACACGCCGTTCCGCAACCTGCTTCTGGTCGTCGCCGCCATGGTGTTCGTCGGCGCCTGCGCGGTCGGGGCCTACATGATGGCGGGCTGGAGCCTGGGCGACGCCCTCTACATGGTCCTGCTCACGGTCTACACCGTCGGCTACGGCGAGGTCCGGCCGATCAATACGCCCTACCTGCACGCGGTCACCATGGTCACCATCGTGGTCGGCTGCACCGGGATGATCGTTGTCACCGGCTTCCTCGTCCAGGCGCTGACCTTTTCGCAAATCCGCCAATTGTTGGGAGCCAACCGCATGCGTAGCGACATTTCCAGGCTGAAGGACCACGTCGTGGTCTGCGGATACGGCCGCATCGGAGTGATGCTGGCCCGCGACCTCGCCGCCGGCGGCGCGCCGTTCGTTATTCTAGAGCGGGATGACGGCCGGGTGGACGAGGCGCGCTCCGCCGGCCATCTCGCCCTGCAGGGCGACGCCACCGACGAGGCCTGCCTGCGCGCGGTGGGCATCGAGCGGGCGACGGTGCTGGCGACCGTCCTGCCCGGCGACGCCACCAATGTCTTCATTACCTTGACCGCGCGGGGACTCAACGCCGCCTTGCGGATCATCGCCCGCGGCGAGGCGCCGTCCACCGAGAAGAAGCTGATTCAGGCCGGCGCCGACCAGGTCATCCTGCCGACCCACATCAGCGCCGAACGCATCGCCTCGATGATCCTCTACCCCAACCAGGGGACCGATACCGGCGACGAGCGGCGCATGCGCGAGGTGACGGCGGTGCTGGGCGACCTCGGCCTGCAACTCGCGGTGACCGTGGCGGCGGACGAAGGCGAGCTGGCTGACCGAACGGTGGCGTCGATCGAGGCTGCGGCCGGCGGCGCCTTCCTGGTCGTGGCGATCAACCGCAGGGGCGGCGAGACGATGGACCGGCCGCCCGCCGACACCGTCGTCGCTCGCGGAGACGGCGTGGTGACGGTGGGCAGGCCCGGCGCGACCCTCGGCTTGGATTGATCTGGAATCCTAACTCCAGGTTTTGCCGGAGGAGCAACGAGACCCTAGAGCTGCGCCAACATGTACTCGGCGGAAGAGACCTTGAACTCGCCGCCTTCTTCGACGTTGAGCTCCTTCACCACGCCGTCGTTCACAATCATGGAATAGCGCTGCGAGCGCTCGCCCATGCCGAACTTCGTGCCGTCCATCGCCAGGCCCATGGCGCGGGTGAACTCGCCGTTGCCATCGGCCAGCATCAGCACGTCGTCGCCGACGCCCTGGTCCGCGCCCCAGGCCTTCATCACGAAGACGTCGTTGACCGAAACGCAGGCGATGGTGTCGACGCCCTTGGCGCGGAACTCGGCGGCGTGGGCCTTGAAGCCGGGAACGTGCTTGGCCGAACAGGTCGGGGTGAAGGCGCCGGGAAGGGCGAACAGGGCGACGGTCTTGCCTTTGAACAGATCGTCGGTGGTCACCGGCTCGGGTCCGCCGGCGCCCCATTTCATAAGGGTGGCGCTCGGAACCTTGTCGCCGACTGCGATGGTCATGGTGTTGTCTCCGGTGAGAGGAAATGGCCGGGCTGATGTAGAGACGCGGTAAGCGGACGCCAAGGCGGCTCGCCTTGAATCCCCGGCGCGAAAACGCGATCTTGCGCCGATGCCGAGCGATGCGAGCGCCTATTTCACCGGCCGCCTGCTGGTGGCGATGCCGGGGATAGAGGATCCGCGCTTCGAGCGGTCGGTGATCCTGCTCTGCGCCCATGACGGCAAGCACGCCATGGGAATAACCATCAACCGCCCGGTCGACGGCCTGACCATTTCGCACCTGTTGAAGCAGTTGGGCGTCGAGGCCGGTCCTCACGCCCTGAACGATCTGGTGCTGATGGGCGGCCCGGTCGAGCCGGAGCGCGGCTTCGTTCTCCACACCGACGACTATGTCGGTCAGGCGCCCGGCCTGGAGGTCGGCGGCGGCGTGTCGCTCACCGCGACGCGCGAAATCCTGGAGGCACTCGCGGGCCGTAACTACCGCCCCCGGCGGGCGCTGATGGCCTTGGGTTATGCGGGTTGGGACGCCGGCCAACTGGAGCGCGAGATCAGGGAGAGCGTGTGGCTGACGTGCGAGCCGGACGAGGGCCTGTTGTTCGATGACGACCACGAGCACAAGTGGTCGCGCGCCCTGGCCAAGATCGGCATCGCCGCCGAACACCTGTCGAGCATGGGCGGGCGTGCGTAAATCGCGCCTGGACCGGCTAGGCTTCGTTCTGCAGCCGGCCGAACAGGACGTGGTCGCGCCATTCGCCGTCGATCTTGAGGTAGGCTTTGGCTAAGCCTTCCTCTCGAAAACCCGCCTTGCGGAGCACGCCGCGCGACGGCGCGTTGGTCGGCAGGCACGCGGCCTCGATACGGTGCAGTCCCAGCCGGCCGAAGCCGAACGCGAGCACCGCGCGCACGGCGGCCACGGTATGGCCGTTACGGGTGTAGGGCTCGCCCATCCAGTAGCCCACCGACGCCATCTGGGCGACGCCGCGCCGGACGTTGGCCAGGGTGATGCCGCCAACCATCCGACCGTCCGGCTCGCGAAACACCAGGAACGGATAGGCGACGCCCTTCTCGATGTCCTGGGCATAGGCGGCGAGGCGGCGGCGATAAGCGGTGCGAGTCAGATCGTCGCCGGGCCAGGTCGGCTCCCACGGCTGGAGGAAACGCCGCGACCCTTCCCTCAGACTCGACCATTCCGGGAAATCCGACGCCCGGTGCGGCCGCAGCCTGACGCCGTCGCCATCGAGCCGCAGGTCGTGATCGGTCGAGATCCAATCGAGCAAAGCCATCGTCCGGGACTTTGGCGCCGATCACACCGAGGGACAATCTCGGCGCCGCCTTAGGCGAACAGGGCGTCCGCGAACCGCGCCGGCGCGTCCAGCGCGGCCTTGGGACCGAGCGCGCTGCCGACCGATCGTCCAAACTCGAGCATAGCGGTCCCCACGGCGGCTATGCCGTCGGGGGTGACCGCGTCGATCAACCCGGCCATCTCCGCTGGTTCGAGCAGCCGTCCAAAGGCGAGGTGCTGGGCGGCGAGTTGTTCGGCGCGGGCGGCGAGGGACTCGCGGCCCATGAACAGGGAGGCCTTGAGCTGCGCCTTGGCCCGGGCGAGCTCCGCCTCGCCGACCGTCCGGACGAGGGAGCGGATCTCCTGAGCGGCGACTTGCGCCAGCTTGCCGGCGTTCGCCGCCTCGCAGCCGGCGTATACACCGAGGACCCCGGTGTCGGCGTAGGATTCCGCGTAGGCGTCGATGGCGTAGGCTAGGCCGAGGCGTTCGCGCGCCTCCTGGAACAGGCGGGACGACATGCCGCCGCCAAGCATCTCGGCGAACAGCCGCATCGCCCAATGATTGGGATCGGTCACCGCCGGAGCTGGGAGCAGGAAGACGAGGTGAGCCTGTTCTAGCCGCCTGCGCTCCCGGGCCGCGCCGCCGACGAAGGTCGCGGGCTCGGGTTCCGCCACCGGAGCGCCGGACGTCGCGCCGCCGAACTCGCGCTCCGCCAGGCGCAGCAGGTGGTCCTCGTCGACGGCGCCGGACGCGCTGACCACCAGGCGATCGGGGGCATATAGCGCCGCGCGCCAAGCTTCGAGCAACGCGGGCTCGGCCGGGTCAAGGCTATCCGCCGAGCCGAGGATGGGTCGGCCCAGGGACTGACCCTTGAACGCCGCCAACTGGGCGAGTTCGAACACCTGATCGTCCGGGGTGTCGGTGGCTTCGGCGATCTCCTGGGCGACCACCAGCTTTTCGCGGGCGAGGTCGTCCTGATCCAGGGCCGGGCGCTGGACGATGTCGCCGGTGACGGCCATCGCCAGCGGCAATCCTCCGGCGAGGGCGCGGACCTGGAAGCTGGTCCGTTCGTGGCTGGTGGCGGCGTTGATCTGGCCGCCCTCGGCCTCGATGGCCTCGACGATATCGCGGGCGGAGCGGTTCCCGGCGCCCTTGAACACCATGTGCTCCAGCAGGTGCGACCAGCCCGAGCGCGCCATGTCCTCGCTCCGCGCGCCCCGGCCGGCGACAACACTGAGGGCGAGGGTCTGATAACCGGGTGCCGGATCGCAGATCACGGTGACGCGGTTGGCGAGAGTGTGGATGCGGGGCTCGGTCACTGGACGCTGCTCGCGAAGGTGCGGAGATAATGCTTGAGGGCGTCCGCGTCCGGCGGAAGCCGGTCGAACCGCTCGGCCATGCCGGCGCGGGCGACCACGGCCTCCGGCGGATCGGGAATGAGGCCGGTCGCCGCCCTGACCGCATCGGGAAATTTCGCCGCGTGCGCCGTCGAGAGCACGATGGTGCAGGGCCTGGCCGCTGTCTCGCGAAGCTCGGCGCCCGCGAGGGCCACGGCGGTATGAGGATCGATCAGGAGCCCCGATCGGAGGTTCGCGGAGGCCATGGTCGCGGCCGTTTCCGCCTCGTCGATGGCGGCGGAGTCGAACACAGTCCTCATCCGGGCCAGGGTTTCGGGCGCGAGCGCGAGCGCGCCGGTGGCGGCGAAGGTCTCGAACGCGGCGGCCGTGGCGTCGCCGTCGCCGTCCAGGCAGTCGAACACCAAGCGCTCGAAGTTGGAGGCGACCTGGATGTCCATCGACGGGCTCTGCGTCGCCACCGCCACGCCGCGCCGATACTCGCCGCTCTGCAGCGCCCGGGCCACGATGTCGTTGACGTTGGTCGCGACGACGATGCGGTCGACCGGCAGGCCCATGCGGTGCGCCGCCCACCCGGCGTAGGCGTCGCCGAAGTTGCCGGTCGGAACCGAGAACGACACCGCCCTGCCGGGCGCGCCCAGCGCCACCGCGGCGGTCACATAGTAGACGATCTGGACGATGACCCGGGCGATGTTGATCGAGTTGACCAGGGACAGGCCGATCTCCTCGACGAAATCGGTGTCGCTGAACAGCCCCTTGAGCAGGGCCTGGCAGTCGTCGAAGTCGCCGCCGACGGCGACCGCGCGGATGTTGCCGTGGGCCGAGGTGGTCATGAACCGCCGCTGCACCTCGGAGATGCGTCCTTCCGGATAAAGGGCGACGATGCGGATGCGGTCACGTCCGGCGAAAGCCTCCACGGCGGCGCCGCCGGTGTCGCCGGAGGTGGCGCAGACGATGGTCAGGTCGCGGCCGCGGGTGCGCAGGCCGTGCTCGTAGAGCCGCGCCAGCACCTGCATGGCGACGTCCTTGAACGCCAGCGTCGGGCCGTGAAACAGCTCGAGCAGGAACCGGCGGTCGTCGATCTGGCGCAGCGGCGCGACGGCGGCGTGGTCGAACGTCGCGTAGGCCTCGGCGCAGATTCGGTGGATCGCCTCGGTGGGAATGGAGTCGCCGGTAAAGCGGGGAACGATCGTCGCGGCGACATCGGCATACGGTCGGCCGGCGAAGCCCGCGATGTCATCGGCGGACAGGCGCGGCCAGGTTTCCGGCACGTACAGGCCGCCGTCGCTCGCCAGTCCGGCGAACAGCGCCTCCATGAAATCGACCGGCGAGGCGCGGCCCCGGGTGGAGATGAATTTCATCGCGTTCTCATCCACCGCAGGACGAAGGCGCCCCACACCCCGGCCAACGCGGCCGCCAAGCCGAACCAGGTCAGGGCGTAGCCGAAATTGTCGCGCGGCGTGTCCTCGGTCACCGGGGCGGGAGTCACGCCCGGAGCGGCGGGGGTTTCGCGCTCGACGACGGCATACCACGGCGCGGGCGATTTCGAGCCCGAGCGCGTGGCGATCCGGGCCACCGCCGCGGCGTCGATGACGCGCACGATGGGCGCGGCCCCGCCGCTCGAGGACATGCCGTCGCCGAACAGCGGCTTGCGCCCGAGCTTGCGCAGGACGCCGACGACCTGAGCGGGATTCGGAAAGCTCATGAGCGACGGCGTCATCGCGCCGCCGAGCGACGGCACGAGCCCTCGGTCGAGGAGCAGGCCGTCGTGGGTCGAGCCGCTCAGCCGGCACATCGTCAGCAGCCGCCAGCCGACCGCTCCGCCCGGCAGAGCGTAGCGATAGGTCGTCGGCGCTGTTGCCTGGGGGAGGCACGACACAAATACGCGGGCGTGATCCGCCCGGGCGGGATCGGCCAACACCGCGGTCAATGGACGAGCGGGAGCGTGGCCGAGGGCGGCGACGGCGGCGCGGTTCGCGTTGGTCTGTTTCAGCCTGTCGAGTTGCCAGACCCCCAGGCTGATCAGGATCGCCAGGGCGACGAGGGCGGCCACGGTCAGGCCGACGGGGAAGCGCGTCACCGGTCGGGATCCCGCTCCCGCCGAAGCCTGCTGTTGATCGCCGCCGCCAGCATCAGACCCTTCGCCGGCCGCAACAGTGCGACGGACAGGATCGTCGCCAGCGGCAGCCAAAGCACGAGGTGCAGCCAGATCGGCGGATGAACGGCGACTTCCACGAACAGGGCGGCGAACACCACGATGAAACCCACGATCAGGATCACGAAGACCGCCGGGCCTTCGCCGGTGTCGGCCTCGGCCAAAGGCCAACCGCACGCCGCGCAGACCGGAGCGATGGTCAGGAACCCCGTCCAAAGCGCGCCCTTACCGCAGTTCGGGCAGCGCCCTTTCAGCCCGGCGATGAACGGGTTCGTCGCCGGTGCGTCCGTCAATGACCCCAGCCGGCGCCGAAGATGACGTAGAGAAAGCTGAACAGAAACAGCCAGACGACATCGACGAAATGCCAATACCAGGCGGCGGCTTCGAAGCCGAAGTGCTGCTTGGGCGTGAAGGCGCCGTTGAGCAGCCGCAGCAGGCACACCGCTAGGAAGATGGTGCCGATGATGACGTGGAAACCGTGAAAGCCTGTCGCCATGAAGAAGGACGAACCATAGATTCCGGCATTGGTCGAGGCGGGCGAATAGAACAGATGCTCGCTCAGGATGTGGTTGTACTCATAGGCCTGGATCGCGGTGAACATGACTCCGAGCGCGATGGTCAGGGCAAGACCGATCTTGGCGCCGCGCCGGTCTCCGGTCTGCAGCGCATGGTGCGCCCAGGTTACCGTCGTTCCGCTGAGCAGAAGCGTGAGCGTGTTAACGAGGGGAAGTTGAAAGGCCGGAACGGTTTCGATGCCCTTGGGCGGCCAGTTTGCCCAGGCGGTGCGGACATCGTCGATGCTGGAGAGCGTCCGGACATTGTGGAACAGGGCCATCTCGAAGAAGACCCAGAACCAGGCGACGAAGAACATGACCTCCGAGGCGATGAACAGGATCATGCCGTAGCGCAGGCCGATCGATACCACGGGCGTGTGATCGCCCCGGTCTGCCTCGCGCACCACCTCCGTCCACCAGCCGATGAACGTGGTGAGGACGCCAGCGACACCGATGGCCATCAGCCACCAACTGCCCTTGGGCAGGCCGAATACGCCACCCTTCATGCCCGCCACCAGACCGATTGCCATCACCACCGCGGCCGCGGATCCGATCAGCGGCCACGGGCTCGGGTTCACCAGATGATAGTCGTGCTTGACGCCTTCATGGGCCATGCGTGTCGGCGTCCTTGGGATGCTTGGTGATTGTGCGGCTGCTATAGCGCCACCGTGGGACGATCGCCAAGACCGAACGTCAGTTCGTCGATGGGGACCCGGCCGGCGGCTCGACGTCGGCATCGCTGAGAGCCACCACTGGAACGCCGCCGATCACGGGATAACCGTCCGCCGCGCCGACCGCGCCGGTCGCCCAGACCACGGTGGCGCGACCATCGTCGGCGCCGCTTGGCGCCAATATCGCGTATCGGGTCACCGGGGCGGGCGCCGGCCGCGGGTGAGGATGGGAGGGGCCGAGGACTTTCAAAGCCAATCCCCAGATGCCCACGGAAAAGCTGGCCGCGAACAGCCATGCGCCCGCGCGCTCACCGGCGAACCGTTTGCGCTTCACCGGAGCCGGCGGGCCGGACGGATCAACCGACACGACGCTGTCTGACGCGGACATCGACCTCCCTCAATCCTGACATTCCTTAACGAACGTCAAGCGCGGGTCGTTCCCCGCCCTGGAACGAAGCGTGATCTGAAAGAGCGGCTCCCGTCAAGTCAGCCAGGGCGCGATTTCGAGCCTCGCGACCAATTCCACGGACGTAAGCCGGCGCGGTGTGCTGATCAGCCGCGCGCTCCAGGACCTTCGACAGCCGGAAAGAAGGTGTAGCTAAGTGTGATTTCGGACTGATTCCGGTTGTCACGGTCGCTCGCGAATCGGGGATCGACGACGTAGACGACCGGAAATTCCGCCGACTGTCCGGGGTTGAGGGTCTGATTCTTGAAACAGAAACATTCGAGTTTCGAGAAATACGGCCCCGCCGACTCTGGGAGCACGTTGTAGAGGGCTCGGCCGGTAACCGGCTTGTCGCCGGTGTTGGTGGCGCGGAAGAAGGCGAGCTTGTTCTCGCCCAGATGGACGGTCTGGCTTGCCTGCTCCGGCTGGAATGTCCAACTGAGGCCGCGCCGGACATTGGTGTCGAATCGCACAATGACGGTTCTGTCCGATACCGGTCCGGGAGCGGTGGGCGCCACTCGTTTGACCGCGCCGTTAAAGCCGGTCGCCTGACAAAAGGCGCGGTAGAACGGCACGGCCGCGAAGGCGGCGCCGACCATGCAGACGAAGACGGCGGCGCAGATAAGCGCGATCCGCCCGTTACGCCGTTGGTCGGCGCCGGCCATCAGCCGCCGGATTTCTTGACCAGGGTGATGATGAAGATGATCACCACGAAGGCGGCGAGCGAGATGGCGATGGCGATGTTGCGTCCGCGCCTGGCCCTGGCGGCCGCGGGATCGTCGACGTTGGGATCGCTCACGACCAGGTCCTCGGCGCAAACACATGCAGCGGTGTGACGCCGACGAGGTGTTCTCCGAGCAACGCCGCGAAAAGTACGAAGAGGTAGACGATCGAGAAGGCGAACAGATTGCGCGCCGGGGCGATGATGGGTGGCGTGTCGTAGAGGCTCCTGGCGCCCGCCGCGTCACCCTGGCGATCGCCGACGTCGCTCCGCGCGAGCAGCGCCGCCAGGCCCACGAAGATCGCGCCCCCGGCGGCGGCGGCGGCGAGGTAGACCGGTCCGCCGAGACCCGTCGCCGCCGGGACCAGTCCCAGAACCGCGAGGCCGATGCTGTAGGCCAGGATCTGGCGGCGGGTCGACGGCGCACCCCGAGCCACGGGCATCATCGGCACTCCGGCCTTGGCATAGTCTTCGCTGGTGTAGAGCGACAGCGCCCAGAAGTGCGGCGGTGTCCACACGAAGATGATCGCGACCAGAAGCCAGGCGTTCAGGGGCGCCTCGCCGCTCGCCGCCGCCCAGCCAACCAAGGGTGGCATGGCGCCGGCCAAGCCGCCGATGACGATGTTCTGCGGCGTCCGCCGCTTCAGCCACAGGGTGTAGACAACGCCGTAGAAGGCGATGGTGAACGCCAGCAGCGCGGCGGCGAACCAGTTGGTGGCGATACCCAGCACCATCACCGAGAACAGCGACAGGGTGACGCCGAGCGCCAGGGCGTCGGCGGTCTGGATGCGGCCGGCGGGCACGGGACGGCTCCTTGTCCTGCGCATCAGGGCGTCGATGTCGCCGTCATAGGCCATGTTCAGCGCCGCCGATCCGCCGGCGCCGACGGTGATGGCGAGGACGGCGATCGCCGCGATCGCCGGATTGAGCGGGTGACCCGAGCAGACCAGTCCGGTGATGGCGGTGAACACCACCAGGGACATGATCCTGGGTTTCAACAGCTCCACATAGTCCCGCCAGCCCGCGACGCGGGTTACGGGCAGAGTGTCGATCATAGTTCTGGCCATGAGGCTTTCCGGACGCGCGGAGACGCGTCGATCAGTGTGCGTCGGCGTGGATCACCGGCAGTTCGTTGAACTGGTGGAACGGCGGCGGCGACGGCAGGGTCCACTCCAGGGTCGTCGCGCCCGGTCCCCACGGATTGGCCCGCGCCGGACGGCGGCGGATGGCCGCTTCCGCTAGGACAGCCAGGAAGACCACCAAGCCCACTAGGGTGATGGCGTAGCCGATCGATGAGATATGGTTCCAGTAGGTAAAGGCCGCCGGATAGTCGACGCTGCGGCGCGGCATGCCCTGGAGCCCCAGGAAGTGCTGCGGGAAGAAGATAATGTTGACGCCGACGAACATCACCCAGAAATGCGTCGCGCCCAGGAACTCGTTGTAGCGCACGCCCCACATCTTTTCGAACCAGTAGTAGAAGCCGGCGAAGATCGCGAAAACCGCGCCGAGGCTGAGCACATAGTGGAAGTGGGCGACGACGTAGTAGCTGTCGTGCAACGAGTAATCGATGCCGGCGTTGGCGAGAACAACCCCGGTGACGCCGCCGACGGTGAACAAGAAGATGAAGCCGATCGCCCAGAGCATGGGCGTCTTGAACTCGAGCGAGCCGCCCCACATCGTGGCGATCCAGGAGAACACCTTCACCCCGGTCGGCACCGCGATGACCATGGTCGCCGCGACAAAATAGGCCTGCAGATTCACTGGCATCCCAACGGTGAACATGTGGTGCGCCCAGACGATGAAGCCGAGGAAACCGATGGCCACCATGGCGTAGGCCATGGCCAGATAGCCGAACACCGGCTTATTGGAGAAGGTCGAGACGACATGGCTGATCATGCCGAAGCCGGGGATGATCAGGATGTAGACCTCCGGGTGGCCGAAGAACCAGAACAGGTGCTGGTACATCGTCGGGTCGCCACCGCCCGCCGCGTCGAAGAAGTGGGTGCCGAAATTACGGTCGGTCAGCAGCATGGTGATCGCGCCGGCGAGCACCGGCAGGCTGAGCAACAGCAGGAAGACGGTGACCAGGATCGACCACACGAAGAGCGGCATGCGGTGGATGGTCATCCCCGGCGCCCGCATGTTGAAGATGGTGGTGATGAAGTTGATCGCGCCCAGGATCGAACTGGCGCCCGCGAGATGGATCGACAGGATGGCGCAGTCCATCGCCGGCCCGGTGTGTCCGATGGTGGACAGCGGCGGATAGAGTGTCCAGCCGCCGCCGAAGCCCTTGCCGGGGCCGCCGTCGACGACCATCGAGGTCAGCAGCATGCACCACGAGGCGACGAGCAGCCAGAACGAGACGTTGTTCATGCGCGGGAAGGCCATGTCCGGCGCGCCGATCATCAGCGGCACGAACCAGTTGCCGAACCCGCCGATCATCGCCGGCATGACCATGAAGAAGATCATGATCAGAGCGTGGGCCGTCACCACGACGTAGTAGCCGTGCTTGCTGGCCTCGGGGATGAACGGGATGCCCATGTGGTTAAGGTGATCGAGGATCGAGCCGTGGGCGAAGAGCTGGATGCCGGGTTCGGCCAGCTCCCAGCGGATCAAACCGGAGAACAGCGCGCCGATGATCCCCGCCTGGATCGCGAAGATGATGTAGAGGGTGCCGATATCCTTGTGGTTGGTCGACAG
This sequence comes from Caulobacteraceae bacterium, assembly GCA_965277785.1. Classification (GTDB taxonomy): domain Bacteria; phylum Pseudomonadota; class Alphaproteobacteria; order Caulobacterales; family Caulobacteraceae; genus Acaudatibacter. Next base: position 41,421 of record CBDIDP010000012.1, on the reverse strand, counting down.
GAACCAGCGGGTGAAGAACCCCGGTGTTCCAGCGTGCGAGCCGTAGCCGCCGTGTCCCGCCACCTCGGCGTGGGCGACCCGACCGTGGGTGTCGGCTCCTTGCATTTCGGCGATGTCGGCCATGTCCTCTACTCTTTCTTGTACGCTGTACTACTGAACCGCCGCAGGTGTCGTCGGGGCGCGGGCGGGCTGCGGCGCCGCCGGCGCCGCCTGACCGGGGACGGGGTTGGCGCCGGCGGGAGGCGGGGCGACCTGACCGACCGCCGACGCGGGTTCCGAAACCGGCGGCGCCGCGGCGGGCTTGGCCGCCTTGCTCGCCACCCAGGCGTCGAAGGCCGGCTGGCTGACCACCTTGACCTCGATCGGCATGAAGCTGTGGTTGATGCCGCAAAGCTGCGAGCATTGGCCATAGAAGGTGCCGAGCTTGTCGGCCTTGAACCAGGTCTGGTTCAGCCGGCCAGGAATGGCGTCGATCTTGATGCCGAAGGCCGGCACCGAGAACGAGTGGATCACGTCCTCGGCGGTGACCTGGACCCGCACGACCTTGTTCACCGGAGCCAGCATCGGGGCATTGGTCGCGAGCTGATAGGGCAGGTGCTTCACCGCCGCGTCCTGTTCGGTCATCACCGTCGAGGTATAGGCGCCGATCTTCTGGTCAGGGTATTCGTAGTCCCAGTTCCACTGCCGGCCTGTCACCTTCACCGTCATGTACGGCTTGGGCATGTCGTGTTCCTCGAACAGCAGCCGGAACGAAAAGATGGCGATGAACATCAGGATCAACACCGGCGCGACGGTCCAGATCACCTCCACCGGTGTATTGTGACTGAAGCGGGCGGGCGTGGGATTGGCGCGCTTGTTGAAACGGACGACGACATAGATCAGCAGGCCCAGCACCAGCAGGGTGATCAGGGTGATGATCGGCAACAGGATGTGGTCGTGAAAGGCGATGACGTGATCGCGGATCAGGGAGGCGGAAGGCTGCAGCGCCATGCCGCCGTCGACCGGCTGACCGACAACCTCGGCCCGGGCCCCATGGGCGAGAGTGATCGCGGCGAGCGGAAGGGTCGCGGCCAAGCGCCCGAGGCGGAAAAAGCCAAACGTCATACTAATCTCGGTCCGTCCTATCCGGCTCAGGTCCGCTCGCTTCGAGCGGAGCGCGCGCCTGGCCGACACTTGCGAAGTCTTTCGGGGCTGCCTTCGCGGTTGCGGTAGGCTCTGTAGCCTTGCGATCGCGCGCCTTCCTCGTACGAGCGGGTGCATACGCGTAACACCGAAACTTGCCAAGCCGGTTGCGGAGACCGTCCGGAGGCGGCGTTCGTGCGGCCGGATGCCGCTTGGTAAGCCGTTTCGCCCACGAGCCCGAACGCCTATGTGATCGGATACCCAAAAGCCCGAGTAACCTCGATGAACGCCATGTCGCCCGCCCCCTCGATCCTCGAAGCATCCGGAGTCGATCCGGAGGTCGCCAGCGTCGCTTTGGCCGACGCGCTGGCGGGCGCGGACGACGGTGAGATCTTCGCCGAACGGTCGCACAGCGAGTTCTTCATGTTCGACGACGGCCGGTTGAAGTCGGCTTCATACGACTCCACCGAAGGGTTCGGCCTACGCGTGGTGGCGGGCGAGAGCGTCGGCTACGCCCACGCCAGCGAGATCTCGGACGCGGCCATCAAACGCGCAGCGGCGTCCGCGTCACTCGCCAAGCGCGGCTATTCCGGGGTGGCCACCGAAGGCCCCCGCCCGACCAACCGCCGGCTCTACGGCGACGACGATCCGCTCGCCTCCCCGGGATTCGGCGACAAGGTCGCCCTGCTGCAGGAGATCGACGCCTTCGCCCGCGCCCGTGACCCGCGCGTGGCTCAGGTGATGACCTCGATGGCGGGCGAACGCCGGGTGGTCGAAATCCTGCGCGCCGACGGCCAGTTGATCCGTGATGTCCGCCCGCTGGCGCGCCTGAACGTCCAGATCACGGTGGAGAAGGACGGCCGGCGGGAGAGCGGCTCTTCCGGCGCGGGCGGACGCGCCGGTTTCGAGACCTGGATCACGCCGGAACGCTGGCACGAGCAGGTCGAGGAGGCCTTGCGCCAGGCCCTGGTCAATCTCGAGTCGATCGAGTGCCCGGCGGGCGAGATGGATGTGGTGCTCGGCGCGGGGTGGAACGGCATCCTGCTGCACGAGGCTGTCGGCCACGGCCTCGAGGGTGACTTCAACCGCAAGGGCACCTCGGCCTTTTCCGGCCGGATCGGCGAACAGGTCGCCGCGCGCGGCGTCACCGTGTTCGACGACGGTTCGGTCGAGGGCCGTCGGGGCTCGTTGACGGTGGACGACGAGGGCACGCCCACCTCGCGCACCATTCTGATCGAGGACGGCATCCTGGTCGGCTTCATGCAGGACCGCCAGAGCGCCCGCCTACTCGGCATGCCGACCACCGGCAACGGCCGACGCCAGTCCTACGCCCACATCCCCATGCCGCGCATGACCAACACCGGCATGCTGGCGGGGGACTCCAACCGCGAGGCGATGATCGCCTCGACCCAGCGCGGCCTGTACTGCGCCAATTTCGGCGGCGGCCAGGTCGATATCACCAACGGCAAGTTCGTCTTCCAGTGCACCGAGGCCTATCTCATCGAGAACGGCAAGGTTACCGCGCCGGTGAAGGGCGCGACCCTGATCGGCGACGGCCCGTCGGCGCTGACCCGGGTCACCATGGTCGGTGACGACTTCTCTTTCGATCCCGGCATCGGCGTGTGCGGCAAGGCCGGGCAGGGCGTGCCGGTCGGCGTCGGACAACCCTCTCTGAAGATCACTGGCCTGACGGTCGGCGGCACGGGTGTCTGAGATCCTCCGAACTGTCCGCCGCCCCTGTAAGACGGCGGCTGGCGGCCGGAGCGGTGCATAGAAATCACATTTCTTTACAATTACGATTTTCCGCATTGTAAGGTGCGGACGCCGCGGGTTATCAGGAGATGGCGAGGTTTGATCGGATCGGCGCGGGGCTCGGCTTTCGGCGCGCCGGTGAGTAAAGATCCAGTCTCCATCGTAAGGCGGAAGACTCGCGGTCGGGGGATCGCCGGTTGACCTGATTTAATTGGCGTCTCGACCCGGCTTCCGTCACGGAGCGGTCGTGGGAGAGCGACTGCGTTGGGTCTAGCCGCTTCGATCGTCGCAGCCGCCGCCCTCGCGGTTACCCCGCCGGCGCCCGGCGTGGGCGCGGCGGTCACCAGCTACGCGCCGACCTTCTTCGCCGCCGCGTCACCGACGACGGCGCTGGACATGGTGCAGCTCCTTCCCGGCTTTGTTTTCGACAACGGCGCCTCCGTCAGGGGTTTCGGCGGCGCGGCCGGCAACGTCCTGATCGACGGAACACGTCCCGCATCCAAGGACGACGGTCTCGACGAGACGCTCAAGCGCATTCCGGCGTCATCCGTCTTGCGCATCGACGTCGTTCGCGGCGGCGCGCCCGGCATAGACATGCAGGGCCGCGCGATCATCGCGAACGTCGTGCGGCGCACCGATCGGGGCGGAACCCTTCTCGTCGCCGCGTCGGGCACCCGCGCCTATGACGGCCGCCTCCTAGGCACGGGCCGCGTCGAGGGGTCCACGCATATCGGAGCGACCAGCCTGGAAGGCTCGTTGCTGCTGTCCGACGGCTTCGACGACCTGGCGGGCGAGGGGACGCGCATCCGTAGAGCGGCGGACGGAAGCGTGATCCTCAAGGCCCGGGAGGTAAACAAGGGCGTCGGCGTCGCGGACAAGCTGACCGGCGCGGTCGAAACCCCGGTCCTGGGAGGCAAGCTCAGGGTCAGCGGATCGCTGTCTTCCAGCCCGTACGATCTCAAGATCTACGATCAACTGTCCACTCCAGTCGGCCAGGAGTTCGAACATTTTCACCAGGGACAGGACGTCGCGGAACTCGGCGTCCGCTACGAGCGGCCCTTCGGCGGCAAGCTGACCTCGGAAACCTTTCTTCTCCAGCAGTTCGGCCGGGGAAACATCCTGGACGACTTCCGGGCCGACCCGTCCGTCGCCGCCGTCACTGGAGACGACACATCCGACCTCTTCAACCTGTGGAAGACGACTAGCGAAAGCATCGCCCGCGGCAAGCTGACCTACGAGGGCGTGAAGGCGCTCTCGCTCGAAGCCGGCGCAGAGGGCGACTACAATGCACTGACCGCACGCACCACGTTTCTTCAGAACGGAACGCCGGTCGCCCTGCCAGCGGCCAACGTCCATGTGACGGAGCTGCGCGGCGAGGGGTTCGGAACCGCGACCTGGACCGCCGATCCGAAGATCACGGTCGAGGCGGGGCTGAGGGTCGAGGCGTCGCGGATCGCCTCCAGTGGCGACGTGGTCAGTTCGCAGACCTTTGTCTATCCGAAGCCCCGCGCGGCCCTGACCTGGTCGCCGGACGCCCCCGACCAGATCCGACTTCGGGTCGAGCGCGAAGTCGGCCAGCTCAACTTCGATGACTTCGCGGCGAACTCGGGGAACATCTCCACCGGCGATGTCCACGCCGGCAATCCGCGCTTGAACCCCCAAACCGACTGGGTGTTCGAAGCCGCCTACGAGCGCCACTTCTGGACCGGTGGCGACGCCACGCTGACCCTGCGCCACTTCGCGCTTCAGGACGTGATCGACCGTGTGCCGGTCGTCGATGCGTCCGGTGAGTTCGACGCCCCCGGCAACATCGGATCGGGTCGCAAGGATGAACTGCTGTTCAATCTCACCCTGCCGACCGACCGCATTGGGCTGAAGAAAGGTATCCTGACCGGCGAAATAATCCTGCGAAACTCGAGGGTGATCGATCCCACCACGCACCTTCCGCGTCCGATCTCCCAACTCCATCCAAGCTATTGGGAGGCGCACTACACCCAGGGTCTGCCCAGGCTGAAGATGACGTGGGGGTTCGACGCCCTGGGTCAGTTCACGGAAACGAACTATCGCTTCAATGAGATCGATACCGACAAGATCAAGATCTACGTTTCACCGTTCATCGAATATAAGCCGAGGGCCGATCTGAGTTTCCGCGCCGAGTTGAGGAACGCCGGCGGCAGGGGGGTCGAGCACACCCGGGAAGTCTATAATGGTCCGCGCGACCGGTCGGGTCCGGCGTTCGTCGACGTGCGCGACCTGCACACCGGACGCTTCATCTACCTGCGGATCATCAAGACCTTCGGCTGACACGGCTCAAGGCGTCGGCGGCGGGTGGTTCGCGGCGTCGTCCACGCCATGAGCCCATTTGCCGAGGAACGGCGCGAGGACGAGGAACAGGGCGCCGAAGCCGACGCCGGTCCAGCCGATGATGCCGAACACGCGCAGCGCGGTGCGCAGTCCGGCCGCTGGATCGAGCACCTGGCCGCCGGCGGTCGCCGTTCCCGCCACCTGGGCGATAATCGCGCCGATGTATTCCGCCGCCGCGGTGGCGATGAACCAGATCGCCAGCATCGTGGAGATCAGCACCGGCGGCGCGAGCTTGGTGATCTCCGAAAGCCCCACCGGGCTGAGGAAGAGCTCACCGGTGGTGTGCAGCAGGTAGGTGAAGCCGAGCACCAGCAGCGGCAGTCGGAAGTGGGCGTCGGCCAGGCCCTGGCTCCAGACGATTACCAGAAACCCTAGGCCGACCTGGGCGAGGCCGAGGCCGAACTTGACCAGCGGCCCGGGATCCAGTCCCCGCCGCCCGAGCCATCCCCACATCGCCGCGAACAGCGGCGCGAAGATCAGGATGAAGCCGGCGTTGAAGGACTGGGTCTGGGCGGCGTTGAGGCCCATGTCGGCCCACAGCGTTCCGGTCGCGCCGGAGGCCTCCAGCATCTCCTTCGTGCCCACGAAGACGTTCTGGCCGAGGAAGGAGAATCTGACCGGCTCAGCGATGAGGTGGAGGTCGGTGTTGCGGTCGGCGAACAGGTTGAGCGAGGTCGCGGCCTGCTCGAACAGGGTGAAGAACACCACCGAGCCGAAGATCAGCAGAAAGGCGAGGAACAGGCGTTCGCGCTCCACCTTGCCGCAGCGCGTCGCCATGTAGTGGCCGACGTAGGCAAGAGCCGCGGCGGCGCCGATACCGAGGGCGATGCCGACGAGGCCATTGCGCTGGACGATGAACCACAGCAGCGCGAGGCCGGCGACGGCCCCGAGGTAGATCGTCCACTCCAGGTTCAGCGGGCCCAGTATCGGTCGCGAGAGCCGGGCGGGGTTGCGGGGCTCTCCCTTGCCCTGAAGAAGCGGCTTGCCGAGGCGGAAGGTCAGGTATCCGGCCAGCATGCCGACGCCGGCCAGACCGAAGCCATACGACCAGCCGAGGTTCTGGCCGAGGTAGCCGCACAGGATGGCGGCCCAGAACGCGCCGAGGTTCACGCCGTAGTAGAACAGGGTGAAGCCGGGGTCCCGCCGGGGATCGCCTTGGTCGTAGAGCTGGCCGACGATCGCCGAGATGTTCGACTTCAGGAACCCCACGCCCATGACGATCAGCGCCAGGGCCAGATAGAGGATATTGGTGAACAGCGGCGGCGTCGCCCGCGTCTCGATGCTGAAGGCGCCCTTCGGCAGGCTGGCCGGGACGGCGGCGCCGGTCGGCAGGCCGGCGATCCGGAACGCGCCGCCCGACGTCTGCCTGTAGCCGTAGTCGTGACCGCCGATTGTCACCGTCGACTTGCGCGTATCGCCGCGCCCCGTGGCGTGGAACTCATAGCGCGCGCCCTGGTAGATCAGCGACTGGTGGGCGGCCGGCGCCTCGATCGCCATGGTCGCGTGCCCGGCGACCAGCAGAAGGGCGCCGAAGGCCACCGCCTTGCGCGCGCCGAGATACCTGTCGGCGAAGAACGCCGCCGACAAGAGGCAGCAAATAGACCAGGGTGGCGTAGGAGCCGTACTGGCCCGCCGCCGCGCCGTCGGTGAACATCAACTGCTGGGTGAGGTAGAACACCAGCAGCCCGCGCATGCCGTAATAGGAAAAGCGCTCCCACATCTCGGCGAAGAACAGGACGAACAGCCCCCGCGGGTGGTGGCGGAAGATCTGCAGCATCACCGGAATGCCGGTGACCAGGGTGACGAGCACGCCCACCATCACGACGACGCTGTTCATGCGTTGTTGATCGCCCCGCCGATTGATTCGCGTCGCCGCCGGACCCACGTCCGACGTTCGTTCGTTACCAGCGATCATCCCCCGATCGGAAAGTCAAAGCCATGCCCGCCCAACTCACCCCCGGACCCGATCATCCGATCGAACTCACGGGCGCGCCCGGCCGCATGACGGCGACCTACGAAGGCCACGTGATCGCCCAGAGCGACCATGTCCTGCTGCTGCGCGAGGCGAGCTATCCGCCCGTCGCCTATTTCCCCCGCGCGGATGTCGAGATGGCCTACATGAGCCGGACCGACAAGACCACGCACTGCCCGTACAAGGGCGACGCCAGCTACTACACCCTGACCATGGACGGCCACATCGCCGACAACGCCGTATGGACCTACGAGACGCCTTACCCGGCCATGGACGCGATCAAGGACCGCCTGGCCTTCTACCCCAACGCGGTCACCGTCGCCGCCGTCGGAGACCGCCCAAACGAGGCCGACGACGCCGATCCGAACGCCGACGACATCGTAAAGCACACCGACGCCGGCGCGGGCGCGTCGCAGGCCGCGCCGTGGGCGGCCAACGTCGAAGAGCCGTCGACGATATGACAACGGGATCAAGCCGAAGAGTTCGGCCGATCTGGGCGTCCGCCTAGCGGAGACGAGTCGCTAAATTCGAGTGGCTTGGAGCTGTCGCGGTGGAGCAAACCGCATCACGCGGGTTCGCCTGATCGGCGTCACGTCTGAGGCGGACGACACCTCCGCTCCCGACCTGCCGCCCGGAACCACGCGGGAGAAGATCGCGGCTGGGATCGACGCGACCGTGGCAAATCTGAAGGCGCGGAACTGAGAGACAAGCTTCTGATCGACCCTGACCGACTACAGTGCCGAGGCGACGGTCGCCGCTTCGATTGCCGACGCCTGGGACTGCATCGTCATCGGCGGCGGCATCCGTGCGCCGTCGCGTGGGTCTCCCGTTGTTTGAACGGGTCATTTAACGCCGTTCACCGTGGCGCGTCGCGGACGCCAATCGCGTTCAACGCCTTTCCAAACGTTAACGCCGACGCGGCGGCGAGGTGGCTGGCGTCCGAGTGATGGCGTCCAGCCCAACGCTGTTCGCCACCCGCGGGTTCACGCCGTGGCCATGGCGCCCGCGCGGCGCCTGCGCAACGCGCCACCGACCGCGGCCGCGCCCGCCAGCATCAACGCCCAGGTCGCCGCCTCGGGCACGGCCGCGGTGGCGTAGCTCACCGAAATCGTGACCGGCCCGTATTGGCTAGACCCTGGAGTAAGGCCGACATTGTTCTGGGTGCAGACCGCCACGCCGGTGCACTGGGCGGAAGCATAGAGAAAACTGAAACCGGGGCCATCAAAGGCGCCGCTGGTTACGAGCGAAAGGGTGTGGCTGCCGGTCGGCGTGCCAGTCAAGTAGAGGGTCATGTCTAGGGACGGGTCGAAGCTACTATAAAAGAAGTAGAGGAGGTTTGCCGGGTTCGACTGGGACTGAACCTCGCTGCCACCCAGACCTATCGGCGTGCCCGTGTAGGTGGTGACGAAATCGTAGGATCCCGAGGCTAGGCCCGGATCGCTCGAGCCGGATATCAGGCCGGTAAGAGAGTCGGTCGTGGTGTTGGTGATTGGGTTGTAAACCTCCGCGCCTTGCTGGTTGGTAAAGCCGCCGACGCCGGGAGAAACAGCCCCTTGTCCATAGAGCACGTAGTTCTCAGCGCTTTGGCCAAGACTGATGACGGTGGTTCCCGCCTGCGCGCTCGCGACGGCTCCAAGGGCGAGCGCCGCGACGGCGACCAGAGTTGTGGTGGTATTCATAAATTCAATTCTCCCCTTGCCGCGCGGTGGCCTGCGCCGCGCCCTGACTGTGCCGTGAAGACATAAGTATCGAGCGGTCGAGGGGTCGTACATAGTGCAATCGCACTAACAAATGCTATGCCGTCCTACCCTCAAAATCCTTGATGGCCTGCGTGAGTCCCTCGTCAAGGGCGAGGACCACGACGCCGTACTCTCCGGCCCCCGGCGCGCATGCGTCAAAGCGACCCGCGCCGAGTTCGGTCTCAAGCCGGACTTCAGCCGCTGGTCGGACGAGGACGGCTTTGCGAGACCTCGGAAAGCTTCACGGTTCGACTGGCCGAGAGGGCCGAGGCCCGGAGGCTTGGCCCAGCGCCGCTCCACTCGACGGTTGCCGCCCCGCCTGACCCGGTGGCGCGGCTCGAGTGAGCACCCCCGGGGGTTCAGACGTCCCGCGCCCACGGAATGATCGAGCGCAGTCGGGCGATCTCGGCGCGCGGCCGCAGGCCGGCTTCCGCCAGCCACAGCCGCTCCGCCAGGACCGCCCGCTGTTCCGCGCCCAGGCTGTCGAAGTCCCCCGTCCATGCGGGATCGATCGCGTACGACCAGTGCCTTGGATGGCTCAGATACCGCCGCGCGGTCAGCCGTCCGGTGGCGTAGTCCAGCACGTGCTGGAGTTCGTGCTGCAGCACGGCCATCGTCCGGGGTCCGGAAAGATCAGCGGGCGCGCGCGGCCAGAACACGAGGTCGCCGCGGGTCAGGATGGAAACCTGGCCGCGCCATGCGGTGGCGATCCTGGCGCCAGGGTGAGCCCAGGCCACGATGCGCGGCTCGGCTCCGGCTAACGTCAGGGCCGCTTCCAGTCCCGCGCTGAGGGCGGACCGTTCGGCGAGGGTCAATGCGCGCCCCTTCACTCCGGCGCCGGTTCAGTAGGCGAAGGCGTCGAACACCTGCGAAGCGTCGCCGTTCCAGGGGCCGTGGTAGAGGTCGAGCAGGCGTTCGGCGGCGGTCACGCCGGTGTCGGCGATGTCCTCCAGTTCGCCGAGGTAGCTGGTCTCGTCGACCAGTCCGCCCGAAAGCCGGTTGCGCCGCTTGAGGCCCTGGTGGGCGATGGCGACCATGTCGCGCGCGACATCCTTCACCGGCCGCCCGGCGGCGGTGGCGTTCAGCGCCAGGCGCGGCACGTCGCGGATCAGCGCCGCGCGGTCCTCGGTCGTCCAGTGCTTGCACAGGTCCCACGCCGCCGCCTGGGACGCGGGATCGTACAGGATGCCGGCCCACAGCGCCGGCAAAGCGCAGAGCCGCGACCACGGTCCGGCGTCGGCGCCGCGCATCTCCAGGTATTGCTTCAGCCGCACTTCGGGAAAGATCGTGCTGGTGTGGTCGACCCAGTCCTTGATCGTCGCCTTTTCGCCGGGGACCTCGGTCAGCTTGCCGGTCATGAAATCGGGGAACGAACGGCCGGCGACGTCGATGTAGCGGCCCTCGCGCTTAACGAAATACATCGGCACCCGGAGCGCGTAGCGGGCGTAGGCCTCGAAGCCGAAGCCGTCGTCGAACACGAAGTTCAGCATTCCGGTGCGGTCGCGGTCGGTGTCGGTCCACACCTCGGCGCGGGCCGACAGAAAGCCGTTGGGCTTGCCCTCGGTGAACGGCGAATTGGCGAACAGGGCGGTGACGATCGGCTGCAGCGCCAGGCTGACGCGGAACTTGGCCACCATGTCCGGCTCGTCGGCGAAATCGAGGTTGGCCTGGACGGTGCAGGTGCGAAACATCATGTCGAGGCCCTTGCCCCCGACCTTCGGCATATACTCCCGCATGATCTTGTAGCGTCCCTTCGGCATCACCGGAATCTCGTCCCGCCGCCACAGCGGGGTGAAGCCGAGTCCGAGGAAGCCGAGGCCGAGTTCGCCGGCCACGGTCTTGGCCTCCTCGAGGTGCTGGCCGGTCTCCTCGCAGATGTCGTGCATGGTGTGCAGCGGCGCGCCGGAGAGCTCGAACTGGCCGCCGGGCTCCAGGCTGACGTTGGCCTTGCCCCGGGAGAGGCCGATCAGTGTTTCGCCGGTCGGGCCGCCGGACTCGTAGACCCCCTCCCAGCCGAAACGCATCAGCCCTTGCATCAACACCTTGATGCCGGCGTCGCCGTCGTAGGGCACGGGAGCGTTGTCGCCGGTGCGGAAGACGAACTTTTCGTGCTCGGCGCCGACTTTGAAGTCGGCGGCGGGTTTGCCGCCCTCGGCGAACCAGGCGACGAGGTCCTCGAACGTCAGCGGACGGTCATCGCTAAGCGTCTCGGCCATCCGTTCGTCCCTTGTCCCCACCAATGGCGTCACTTGGCGTCGGTTTGGTCGAAGCTCAAGAGGCGCTCCAGTCGCCCAGCGCCGACTGCCACAGCGTCAGCGCCGCGATGGCGGCGGTGTCGGCCCGCAGGATGCGCGGTCCGAGGGAAACGGGGAGCGCGCCTGGGAGTTCACGAATGGTGTTGCGTTCGGCCGGTGAGAAGCCGCCCTCGGGTCCAATTAGAATGGCCCAAGGCGCCGCCGAGGGAGCCTCGCGCGCTAATGCGTCCGCCGCCGCGGGCGCATCGCCGGCTTCGTCGCAGAACATCAGGCGGCGATCCGGCGCCCGGTCGGCGAGCACGCCCGCCAGCGGCGCGGGTTCCAGGATCGTCGGGACATCAAGGCGGCCGGTCTGTTCGGCGGCCTCCGTGGCGATCGCCCGCAGCCGCTCCAGACCGACGCGGGAGGCGTTGGTGCGCTCGGTCAGCACTGGAATCACGCGCCGCGCGCCCAGTTCGGCCGCCTTCTCCACGATCGTCTCGAGACGGCCGCGCTTGACCACGGCGACGACGAGATCGAGGTCCCGACCCTCGCTCCACGGCCGGACCAGGCTGTCGACGCGCGCCGCCCAAACCTTCTTGCGCGGTTCGACCAGCGTCGCGGCCCACTCGCCGTCACGGCCGTTGAACAGATGGACCTGCGCGCCGTCGCCCTGGCGCATGACGTTGACGAGGTAGTGGCTTTGGTCATGGCGCAACGGCAGGGCCGCGCCGGCGGCGAGGTCTTGGTCGACGAAGAGCCGGATCATCGGCGCGGCGGGCTCAGTCGCCTGTCGCCGCCCTTCACATACAGCAGGCCGACAAAGCCGATCGCCAACAGCAGGATCACGGTGGCGAAGCCGCCCTGCTGGGTCTTGAACAGGTGGGTGCCCTGGTTGACCAGCAAGGGTCCCAGCCAACTCGTCGCCGTGCCGGAGAGGGCGTAGACGCCGAAGTAGGCTCCGGTTTTCTCCGGCGGGGTCAGCCGCGTCAGCAGGGTGCGGCTGGAGGCGTAGTGGGCGGTGATGAACACGGCGTTGGAAAAGCCGATGCCGAGGAACACCCATTCGGGCAGCGTGCGGAAGAACGGGCCGGACCACAGCGCCGCGTGCAGGGCCGGGTTCCAATGCCAGAAGTAGAGGATACGATCCGGCGCCATGCCGAGGATGGCGACGATGCCGAGCAGCGACATGCCGATCTCGATCCGCACCGCGTTCTTCGGTCCGACGCCGTGGTCCAGCCAGCGACCGACGAAGCCGCCGAGTACCGCCAGGATGCTGAGGATGATGCCGTAGATCAGGAGCTGGAGCGCCTGCCATTTCATCACCCCCGCGGCGTAGATGCCGGAGTAGATCAGGATCGCGGTCATCCCGTCGACGTAGAACATCCTGGAAGCGAGAAAGACCGCCGCGTCGCGATGTTCGCGCACGGTGCGGACCATGCGCCCCAGCTCCTTCGCCCCGTCACGCAGGGCCTTGAACACCGGAACGCCGGTTCGCGGCGCGTCCGGCGTGAACAGGAAGAAGGGCGCCACCCCCAGGGCGAACACACCGGCGGCCAACAGGGCGACGACCCGCTCCGGCTCGTGGAGAGAGCGCTGCAATCCGAACAGCGGCGATTTCGGCAGCCAGCCCCAACTCGCGGTGCTCGGCAGCCCCGGCAGGGCGAACGCCCAGGCGGTGAACGCCAACGTTCCCACGCCGAACAAATTTCCGAGGGAGAGCGCCAGGCCCGACGCCTTGTGCGCGCCGCCCAGCCCGGCCGCGCGGATCAGGAGCGAATTCTGCAGAACCTCGGACCAGGTGAACAGCGTGCCGACGACCGCCGCGATCGCCAGCGCGGCGGTGGCGGAGAGGCCGCCGCCGTCGGCCTTGGTGAACCACAGGAGGGCGATCAGTGGAACCATCAGCACCACGATCAGGCCGAGCCACAGCTTGCGCGGACCGAGCTTGTCGATCGAGGCGCCCAGGAAGGGCGCCGTCAGCATCACCGCCCATCCGGAATACTGGCTCCAGCGCGAGACCATTTCCTGCCCCCGAACCGGATCGCCGACCACGGTGGAGGCGAGGTAGGGCATGAAGATGTAGATCGTGATCAGCAGGACGTAGGGAATGCGGGCGCCTTCGAAGAGCGACCACGACGCCGCCCCGAGGCTCAGCGGCCGGTCGAGATCCGCCGTCTCATCCACGATCGGGGTCGCGACATCCGCCAAACCATCCGTCACGCCGCGACCTCGCCGAATTTCACCGATCCGAAAGCCGGCGCGGTGGACGGTAGCGCGGCGTCGTCTTGACAGGAAGGTGGTCTAAGGCGCCCACCCGATGGGCGCGCCGCGCGAACAACGGTCACAATTGCGCGCGGCGTCTACGCATCGCGCGGCGGGAGGCCATATAGGGAACCAATCAGCCACCTAATCCTCTTTAACGATTGTTCGAGAAGCCTTGCCGGAAGCTCCGATGAAAATTGCTCAGGTCGCCCCTCTTTACGAAGCGGTGCCGCCCAGACTCTATGGCGGCACGGAGCGCGTGGTCGCGCACTTGTCCGACGCCCTCGTCGATCTGGGCCACGACGTGACGCTATTCTCCAGCGCGGACGCCAGGACCAAGGCCCGCCTCATCCCCGTCCGCGACCAGGCGATCCGTCTCGATCCAGCGCCGCTGAAGTCCGACCTCGCGGCTCACCTCACCATGTTGAGCGAGGTGCGCAAGCGGCGGGACGATTTCGATCTCATCCACTTCCATGTCGACATGGTTCACTTTCCGATGTTCGAGGCCATGGCCGCGCGGACCCTGACGACCTTGCACGGCCGTCTGGACCTGAAGGACCTGCCCGAGGTCTATCGCGCCTGGCCGAAGTTTCCCCTGGTCTCGATATCGGACGCTCAACGGCAGTTTTTGCCGTTCGCCAATTGGGCCGGCACGGTCTACCACGGCATGCCGGAGTCCCTGTACGTCTTCCATCCCCAACCGCGCGGATACCTCGCCTTTCTCGGGCGGATGTCGCCGGAGAAGGGTCCCGAGCGGGCCATCGCCATCGCCAAGAAGGTGGGCATTCCGCTCAAGATGGCGGCGAAGGTCGACGCCGCCGACCGCGCCTATTTCGACGCCGAAATCAGGCCTCTCCTGAACGACCCGCTGATCGAGTTCATCGGAGAGATCGGCGATGCCGACAAGTCCGACTTTCTGGGCGGCGCCGAGGCGCTGTTGTTTCCCATCGAATGGCCCGAGCCGTTCGGGTTGGTGATGATCGAGGCCATGGGCTGCGGCACGCCGGTCATCGGCTACAACCATGGCAGCGCGCCCGAGGTGATCGACGACGGTGTCACCGGGTACGTCGTCGAGAACGAGGACGAAGCCGTTAGGGTGGTGGCGGCCGCCCGGCGACTGGATCGGCGCGAAGTCCGCCGTCGCTTCGACCGCCGGTTCTCCGCCACCGCCATGGCGCGCGGTTATCTCGACCTCTACGCGGACCGTCTGGCGCGCCAGCCCTACGCTCCCGACCTCGCGACATCCGCCTCGGCTATTGCGCCCGCCGGCGCCTCGGGGGAAAAGCTCGGAGTGGCCGCCAACATCGCCTGACGAAACCCGCACATGGACGATCTCGCCGCCACCGGTGAACTGGAACCGGAGGAGGCGGTCGCCGAAGGCGACCTCGCTGAGTTTCTATCGCTGAAGGAGGGCGCGACGTTCGTCGTCGCCGATCCGTGGGGCGATATTCGCGGCGGCGCCAGCGGGCTGTTCGGCGACGGCACCCGTCTGCTCTCCCGCTTCCGACTGTTGATCGGCGACAAGCGGCCGTCACGCCTCAACCATGGTCTCTCCCGCGACAGCGCGGTCTTCACCTTCCACGGGGCGAATCTCGCCTTGCCGCCGGTCGGAGGGCGCACCATTCCTCGAGGCATCATCCACCTCGAACGCAAGCGCTGCCTCGCCGGCGGCAGGCTTCACGAACGGCTGAGGCTAACCAATTTCGGGTTGGATCAGGTGATGACGCCGGTCTCGTTCGAGTTCGCCGCCGATTTCCGCGACATCTTCGAAGTGCGAGGCATGCACCGTTCGCGGCGCGGACAGTTGGAGGCGCCCCGGCTGAGCGGCCGCGGCGTGGTGTTTGCCTACGTCGGCCTGGACGGAGTCCGACGCAGCGGCGAGGTGATCTTTTCGGAACCCCCGTGGCGGCTGGGGGCGGACCGCGCCGACTTCATGTTCTCCCTCGCTCCCGGCGCCAACGTGGATTTGTTCCTCGAATGCGGTCCTGGCGAGCGGGACACGCCGTCGCCCCATCGCTACGATCAGGCGATCCGCGAAGCGCACAAGACGTCAGCCGATCTCAAGACGCACGGCGCCCGCCTGCGCGCCGGCGACAGCGCCTTCGACGCCTGGCTGGAGCAGTCCAGGGCCGACGTCGCGGCCCTCACCACCCCCTTGCCGACCGGCCCCTATCCTTTCGCCGGCATCCCGTGGTTCTCCACGCCGTTCGGACGCGATGGGATCATCACCGCCTGGCAACTGCTGTGGCTCGACCCCTCTTTGGCGCGAGGCGTGCTGACCTACCTGGCCTCGCGTCAGGCGGAGAACACCTCGGCCTTCGACGATTCGAAGCCCGGCAAGATCATGCACGAGACGCGGGGCGGCGAGATGGCCGCGCTGAAGGAAATCCCGTTCGGCCTGTATTATGGCGGCGTCGACACCACGCCGCTGTTCATCGCCCTGGCCGGCGCCTATCTCCATCGCACGGGAGACCGCGAGACCATCCGCAAGCTGTGGCCCGCCCTGCTGCGGGCCACGGAATGGCTGGACGGCAACGCCGACGCCAATCCGCTCGGCTTCGTCGACTACGACCGCGCCGCGACCAGCGGCCTGTCCAACCAGGGCTGGAAGGACAGTCTCGACTCGGTGTTCCACGACGACGGCCGCTTCGCCGCCGCGCCGATCGCTCTCGTGGAGGTTCAGGGCTATGCCTATGCGGCGTGGCGGGCGATGTCGCGGATGGCGTCCGCCCTGATCGAACCGGGCGGCCCCGGCTGGGCGGCCCGCGCCGAGGAGATGCGCGCGGCGGTGGAGAAGGCGTTCTGGCTCGAGGACCGCGGCTTCTACGCCCTGGCCATCGACGGAACGGGCGAGGTTTGCGCGCCGAGGTCTTCCAACCCGGGGCACCTGCTGTTCGTCGGACTGGCGGAGCCAAGCCGCGCCAGGCGCGTCGCCGAAACCCTGATGTCGCCCGAGTTCGACAGCGGCTGGGGAATTCGCACTCTCGCGGTGGGCGAGACGCGGTTCAACCCGATGTCCTACCACAACGGCTCGATCTGGCCGCACGACACGGCGATCGCCGCCATGGGCATGTCGCGCTACGGCGAGCGCGCCGGTCCCGCCAAGATCCTGTGCGACATGTTCGCCGCATCGCGCAATTTCCAGCACCGCATGCCCGAGCTGCTCTGCGGCTTTCAGCGCGACGGCGACGAACCCCCGATCGCCTATCCGGTCGCCTGCATGCCCCAAGCCTGGGCCGCCGGGTCGACGTTCATGATGATGCAGGCGTGCCTCGGCCTGTCCATCGACGCGGCGCGCAAGGAGGTGCGCCTGATCCGGCCGACGCTGCCGAACGGCGTCGATCAACTCATCCTGGAGCGGCTTGTGGTGGGAGGCGGCTTGGTGGACCTTACGTTTCAGCGCATCGGCGGTGGCATCGCGGTGATTCCCGGGCCGCTGTCGGATCCGTCCGTGGCCGTGATTCTGGAAGGTTGATTTGTTGAGCATTAAGCCAGCCGGCGCGGCTGACGCCCGTTTGGCGCCCGATCTACCACCGCCGCCGGCGCCGCCTCGCGGCACAACGGCGATCTTCGCCGACCTGGACGGCACGCTGGCCGACATCCGGCCGACGCCCGGAGAGGTGACACCGGACGCCGCCCGCGACGAGCTGCTGACCAAGCTCGCCGAAGCTCTCGGCGGCAGACTGGCGGTTATCAGCGGTCGCGGTCTCGACGATCTCGACCGTGTGCTGGAAGGGCGCATCAGGGCCATCGGCGCCGTGCACGGCTTGGTCCGGCGCACCGCGACGGGAGAACTCACCAATTGCGGCTCCAATGCCGGCGTGTCCGACGCGGTGGCGGCGTTCGAACGCCTCGCCTCGACCGATCCGGGCCTGCTGGTGGAGGACAAGAGCGCGGCGGCGGCCATCCATTTTCGCCTCGCCCCCAATTCGGAAGAAGCTTGCGAAGCGCTCGCCGAACGCCTCGCGGGCGAGCGCGGACTCCTCGTCCAGCGCGGCGACATGGTGGTGGAAGTCCGCGCGCCGGGTCCGGACAAGGGCGACGCCGTCGCCGCCTTCATGCGCGAGGCGCCGTTCGCCGGCGCCACCCCGATCTTCATCGGCGACGATGTCACCGACGAGGATGGCTTCCGCGCCGTCGAGGCCCTCGGCGGCTACGGCGTCGTGGTCGGCTCCCGTCGGCCCACGCTCGCCCGTTACGCATTGCCCGATGTCGCCAGCGTCCAGGCGTGGCTGGGGTCGATCGTGGAGAACGCCGCGTGATCCAAAACCTCGACTTGGCGCCGATCGGCAATTCCTCGATCAGCGCCCTGATCGATCGCCGAGGACGATTCGTGTGGTGCTGCGCGCCGCGCGTCGACAGCGACCCGCTGTTTTCCAGCCTGCTGGCCGTGGAAGAGACCGGCGACGCGGACGCCAAAGGCTTCTGGTCGGTCGAGGTCGAGGACGAGGTTTCCGTCGAACAGGATTATCTGCGCAACACGCCGATCCTGCGCACCTTGATCACCGACGTTCGGGGCGCCGCCCTCGAACTGCTGGATTTCGCCCCGCGCTTCCGCCGGTTCGGGCGGGGCTATCGCCCAACCGCCTTCATCCGTGTGCTGCGTCCACTACGGGGCGCGCCCAGGGTTACGATCCGGCTGCGTCCCACCGCCGACTGGGGCGCCGACCGCGCGCCGACGACCTCGGGCTCCAATCACATCCGCTACGCCGGCTCGGACGTCACCCTGCGCCTCACGACCAACCTGCCGATTTCGCACATCGTCAGTGAGCGGACGTTCCGGCTCGAGGGGTCGGCGGCCTTGTTTCTCGGTCCGGACGAGCCGTTCCAAGGCGAGGTGCTGGCGACGGCCAACGCAATGCTCGACGACACCGTCGCCGACTGGCGCGAATGGGTGCGCGGCCTCGCCGTCCCGCTCGACTGGCAGGAGGCGGTGATCCGGGCGGCGATCACGCTCAAGCTCTGCGCCTTCGAGGAGACGGGGGCGATCGTCGCCGCCCTGACAACGTCGATTCCCGAGGCTCCCAACAGCGGCCGCAACTGGGATTATCGCTACTGCTGGATCCGCGACGCCTACTATGTCGTCCAGGCGCTCAACCGGTTGGGCGCGGTGGATATACTGGAGGGTTATCTCGGCTATTTGCGCAACGTCGTCGACGCGGCCGGCGGCGGCCACATCCAGCCGGTCCATGGCGTCGGCTACGAGACCGACCTGTCCGAGCGCACGATCACCAGCTTGCCCGGTTACCGCGGCATGGGACCGGTGCGCGTCGGCAATCAGGCTTACCAACACGATCAGCACGACGTCTACGGCCAGGTCATATTGTCCAACGTGCAGGCCTTCTTCGACACCCGGCTGCTGCGCCCGGCGACGATCGCCGACTTCGAAGTGCTGGAGCAGGTCGGCGAGCGCGCCTACGCCATCTACGACAAGCCGGACGCGGGGCTCTGGGAACTGCGCACCCGCGCCGCCGTGCACACCTATTCCGCCGCGATGTGCTGGGCGGCGTGCGACCGGCTGGGCAACGCCGCGGACAAGCTCGGCCTGACCGAGCGGGCGGCGCTGTGGAACGGTCGGGCCGCCGCGATACGCGCCTCCATCGAAGCTCACGCCTGGAACGCCGAGGAGGGCCATTTCGCCGCGACCTTCGGCGGCGACGAACTCGACGCCAGTCTCACACAACTCGTCGACCTACGTTTTCTCACGCCCGACGATCCGCGCCACCGCGATACATTGAAGGCGATCGAGAAAGCCCTGCGCCGGGGGTCGAACCTGCTGCGTTACGACCGTCCCGACGATTTCGGCACGCCGGAGACGGCCTTCAACTTCTGCACCTTCTGGTTCATCGAGGGTTTGCACCTGATCGGCGAGACCGAAGAAGCGCGGCGGCTGTTCGAAGAAATGCTGGACCGCCGCAATCACGCCGGCCTGCTGTCCGAGGACGTCAGCCTGACCGACGGGGCGCTGTGGGGGAACTACCCGCAGACCTACTCGCTTGTTGGATTGATCAACTGCGCCGTCCTGCTCAGTCGACCATGGAGCTCAGTGAGATGAGCCGGCTCATCGTCGTCTCCAACCGCGTCAACGCCCCGGAAAAGCCCGGCGAGGCGCCCGCGGGAGGACTGGCGGTGGCTCTCGCGGCGGCGCTTCGCGAATATTCCGGTTTCTGGTTCGGTTGGAGCGGCGAAATCGTGCCGACATTCACCGGTGAACTCCAGACCCGCCGGGTGGAAGACGTGACCATCGTCACCGTCGATCTCGAGGAGGCGGACTACCAGGAATATTACAACGGCTACGCCAACGGCACGCTATGGCCGCTGTTCCATTACCGCATCGACCTCACCGCCTACGACCGCTCCTTCGGCGAGGGCTATGAGCGGGTCAACCGCCACTTCGCCGAGACGCTCGCGCCACTTATCGAACCCGACGACCTGATCTGGGTCCATGACTATCATCTGATCCCGCTTGGGCGGGAGCTGCGGCGGCTTGGGGTGGCTAATCCGATCGGCTTCTTCCTACACATTCCCTGGCCGGCGGCTCAGCTGATCGCCACGCTTCCGCGCAACCGGCAACTCGTCGAGTCGATGTTCTCCTACGATCTGGTTGGCTTCCAGACCGAGGACTGGCTGTGGGCCTTTGAGTCCTATGTCCTGGGCGAGGCCGGCGGCTCCTGGGCGGAGGACGGCCGATTGAGCGCGTTCGGCCGAACGCTGCGCGCGGGGGTCTTTCCCATCGGCCTCGATGTCGAGGATTTTCAGGCTCTCGGCGCCTCGCCGACCGCGATGCACGCGTACGACAGGATCTCGGCGAACAGCGTCTTCCGCACCCTGATCGTCGGCGTCGACCGGCTGGACTATTCCAAGGGCCTGGAGGAGCGCCTTCTGGGCTTCGAGCGCTTTCTGGTCGATCATCCCGATCTTCGCCGAGAGGTCCTGTATCTCCAGATCGCGCCGACCTCCCGCGCGGAGGTCGTGGCCTATCAGGATCTGCGCGAGCGGGTCGACGCGCTGGCCGGGCGGATCAACGGCGAGTACGCCGACATGGACTCCACGCCGATCCGCTACGTCAACCGCAACTATCGCCGCGACGAACTCGCCGGCATCTACCGCGCCGCCAAGGTCGGGCTGGTCACGCCGCTGCGCGACGGCATGAACCTCGTCGCCAAGGAATACGTCGCCGCCCAGGATCCGGACGATCCCGGTGTCCTTGTCCTGTCACGCTTCGCCGGCGCCGCGCGGCAGATGCCGGAGGCGGTGATCGTCAATCCGTTCAGCCGCGAGGAAATGTCCGAGGGCCTGAACACCGCGATCGGCATGAGCCGCGGGGAACGCATCGCCCGCTGGGAACGCTTGATGAACGGCGTCCGCAACTCCAACGTGCAGGGCTGGCGCGACTCCTTTGTGCGCGCGCTGAGCGAGTCGCGGGAGCCGGCCTTGCCGTTGCTGGACATGGCCCGCTTGGAGGCGAGATATGGCGACAACGACGACGACGGCGCGAGCGAAGCTGGCCCCTTATCGCGCGAAGCGCGACTTCGAGCGGACGGCTGAGCCAAGCGGCGAGCGATCCGCGCCAGCGTCGTCCCGGCTGCGATACATCATCCAGAAACACGCGGCCACGCGGCTGCATTGGGACCTTCGTCTGGAGGTCGACGGCGTGTTCAAGTCCTGGGCGGTGACGCGGGGACCGTCGCTGGATCCCGCCGACAAGCGGCTCGCGGTCGAGGTCGAGGACCACCCGCTCGACTACGGCGACTTCGAAGGGACGATCCCGAAAGGCCAGTACGGCGGCGGCACGGTGCAGATGTGGGACCGCGGCTATTGGGCCCCCGAGCCCGGCTTCGATCCGGACAAGGCGCTGGCCAAGGGAGAACTGAAGTTCGTCATGGAAGGCGAGCGCCTGCACGGCGGCTGGGTGCTGGTGCGGCTGAAGCCACGCGGCGGCGACAAGCACAACAACTGGTTGCTGATCAAACACAAGGACGACGCCGCCACGCCGGGCGCCGGCGGCGCGGTCGTTGCCGAGGACCGTTCCGTAGCCTCGGGGCGCACCATGGCCGACATTGCCGAAGGCAAGGGCAAGCCGCCGAAGCCGTTCGTCCTGGCCGACGCCGCCGAACCGGATGCGGTGTGGAACTCCGGGGCCAGATCGCAGGCCGCCGCTCCCGCCGCCGGGCCGCTCAAGAAGGCCGCGGCGAAGTCGCGGGTCGCAATGCCCCGTTTCGTGGCCCCGCAGTTGTGCAAGCTGGTGGAGCGCCCGCCGGCGGAAAGCGGCTGGGTCCATGAGATCAAGTTCGACGGCTACCGGGTGCAGTTGCGCGTCGCCGGCGGCGTCGCCACGCTCCTGACTCGCAAGGGCCTGGACTGGAGCGAAAAATTCCAGGCCATCGTGAAGTCCGCCTCCCGTCTGGGCGACTGCATCATCGACGGCGAGGCCGTGGCGCTCGACGCCGACGGCTCCCCCGATTTCGCCGGTCTCCAGGCCGCCCTGTCGGGCGGCAAGACCGACGACCTGATCTTCTTCGCCTTCGACTGCCTGTTCGGCGCGGGTCGCGACGCTCGGGAAGAGTCGCTGGCCGACCGCAAGACGCTCCTGGCCCAGGTTCTCAAAGGCCTCGATGAGGCCGGCGCCGCGCGCGTCCGCTTCGTCGACCATTTCGAGATGGCCGGAGAGGCGGTATTGCGCTCCGCCTGCAAACTCTCGCTGGAAGGCGTGGTGTCCAAGCGTCTGGCCGCGCCGTATCGCTCCGGGCGCGGCGAGGATTGGGTCAAGGCCAAATGCCGCGCGGGGCACGAGGTGGTCCTCGGCGGCTGGACGACCACCGGCTCCGACTTCCGCTCCTTGATCGCGGGCGTGTTTCGCGACGGCAAGCTCGTCCACGTCGGCCGCATCGGAACCGGATACGGCAAGGACAAGCTGAAAGCCCTGCTGCCCCTTCTCCACGCCAACGCCGCCGAAAAATCGCCGTTCGTCGGCCCGGGCGCGCCGAGGTCCGCCGCCAATATTCATTGGTTGAAGCCGGTCCTGGTCGCCGAGATCGAATACGCCGGCTTCACCGGCGACGGCGCGCTGCGCCAGGCGTCATTCAAGGCGTTGCGCCAGGATAAGCCGGCGGCGGAGGTCGAAGCCGAGACGCCCGCGCCGGCCGAGTCGACGCCGATCGCGACGGAGCAGGGTGCTCCGACTCGTTCGAAAGAGCCGGCCGGCTCAAATACCGTCATGGGCGTGGTCATCTCCCATCCGGAGAAGGCGCTGTGGCCGGACGACGGTTCGGGCGCGCCGGTCACCAAGCTGGAACTTGTGCGCTATCTCGAAGCGGTCGGCGACTGGATGCTACCGCACATCAAGGGCCGGCCATGCTCGATCATCCGCGCGCCAGACGGCGTCGGCGGCGAGACCTTTTTTCAGCGCCACGCGATGAAGGGAACGTCCAGCCTGATCAACCTCGTCACCGTCTCCGGCGATCGCCAGCCCTATCTGCAGATCGACCGCGTCGAGGGGTTGGCGGCGGTCGCCCAGACCGGATCGGTCGAGCTCCATCCGTGGAATTGCCAGCCGGACTCCTACGATGTCGCCGGACGATTGGTGTTCGACCTCGATCCCGCGCCGGACCTCGGCTTCGACGAGGTGGTCGCCGCCGCTCTCGAGATCAAGGAGCGGCTCGAAGCCCTCGGCCTCGCCACCTTCTGCAAGACCACCGGCGGCAAGGGCCTGCACGTCGTCACGCCGCTGTCCGACGCCGTGCCTTGGCCCGAGGCGAAGGCTTTCGCGCGCGAGGTCTGCGCTCGGGCCGCCGCCGACAGTCCCGACAAGTACGTGATCAATATGGCCAAGAAGCTGCGCACCGGCCGCATCTTCCTCGACTACCTGCGCAACGACCGCATGAGCACCGCCGTCGCGCCGCTGTCGCCCCGCGCCCGCCCGTTCGCGCCGGTATCGATGCCGATCCTCTGGAAGCAGGTCACCGCCAAGCTCGACCCGCAAGTCTACACCCTGCGCACCGTTCCTGCCCTTCTGAAGAAAACCAAGGCGTGGGCCGACTACGCCGAAAGCGCGCGCCCGCTTTCGGATGCGATGGGACGCCTGGCGAAAGGCTGATCTAAAAAATCGCTTTAATGTAACGATCGTTTCCGGTAACGATCGTTACATGGTCCGTTCGAAAGACCCCGCCCTCCGCGCCGCCCTTCTGGAAAAGGCGGTTGCCTACGCCATGCGCCATGGCGTCGCCGGTATGACTCTCCGGCCGATGGCCGCGGAGATCGGGGCCAGCGCCCGCATGCTGATGCACCATTTTGGATCGAAAGAGGCGTTGGTCGGCGTAGTCCTGGCGCGGATCGAGATCGATCTCGGCGCCGCCCTGCTGGCTGAGGCTGGGCCGAGCGACAGCGTCCGGACGATCATGTTGAGGTTTTGGGACCGCCTTGCCGATCCGTCGCTCCAGCCGCTGTTGCGATCGATGTTCGAGGTCTGGGGCCAGGCGATGGTGCGGCCACAGGACTACCAACCTTTCCTCGACGTTGTTGTGACGCCGTGGACCGCCTTCGTTGCCGGGCGCTTCGCGCGCGAAGGGTTTGCGGAAAATCGCGCCCGCGACGCGGCCTTGGCGCTGACAGGGGCCTTTCACGGCCTCCAACTCATCCGCCTCACCACCGGCGACGACGACGCCGAGCGCGCCGCTCTGATCGCTCTTATCGATCGGCTGGTTTTTACTAGGGAGACTTCCAATGAAATACACACGTGAGCTGATTGGGGGCGCCGTGGGGTACATCGTCGGCGTCGCCGTTCTGCGCGCTATGCCGAGGGCGACTATTCCGACGACCTTCGACGGCCGCGCCCTCGCCCTCGCGGTGGCTTCGATGGGCTTGTTCGGCGCAATTGCCTGGTGGGTGGCCCTGAAGCGACCGAACCACCAGAGGTTGGCGTCCGTCGCGGCCTTGGCTCTGCCGGTCCTGCTCGGCGACGCAATCGAGACGGCGATCTATCCTCTGGTTTATCCCAACTTCGACCCCGCCTCGTCGGGTGTTTTCGCCTCGATCCTGCTCTTCACCAACCTCGCCATCGTCGGCGCGGGCTGGTTGGCCGGTCATTCACGCGCCCTCGACAAGGCGGCGCGGGCTTAAAGCCCCGGCAACTTCAGCTTGGACTCGCCTTTGCGGGCGATGATGACCGGCTGGTTGCCCGTCAGGTTGGCGATGCGGGCGGCTTCGACTTTCGGGTCCAGCGGCGCCGGGGTTGTCGCGGCGGGGTCGGGTGTGGGTTCGGCGGGAGAGGCGGCCTGGCCCTTGCGCCAGAACATCACCCAGTCGGCGAAACTCTTGTCCTTGTGGGCCACCGCGCCGAACTCGTCGTCGACGACATAGCGGATCAGCGGGTCGGCCCTGTCGGCGCCGGCCTTGGCGACCAGCATCTTCTCGCCATCGTCGCGCACCTCGGCGTTACGTTCACCGAGCAGGGCGGTGCGCGCGGCGCTTTCGGGCTGAAGCTCTTGAGGCCTCGGCTGTCCCGGAGCGGGCGGGCGCAGCGAGTAGTCGGGCGGCAGGATCAGCGGCGCCTTGGTCACCACGCGGAACTCGTCGGGCGTCACCTTGCTGATGCCGAGCGCGCGCGAGGCGCTGCCGCAGCCCGCGAGGCCCGCCAAACCGCACAACGCCGCGACGGTCAGAACACGATTCACAGTCATGGATCTTCAAGTCTCCAACCAGCCGCGTTCGGCCGAGCGCGATTGTAGCGCACGCCCGCCATGGACGACAATCTGGGCGTTCCCTAGGCAGCCTTCGCCGGACTGATCACGCTCTCCAGCAGCAGCAGGGCCACACCCACGGTGATCGCGCTATCGGCGAGGTTGAACACCCAAGGAAAGTAGAGCGCCGAGGCGTCGATGAAATCCACCACCGCGCCCCGCCCGATGCGGTCGACCAGATTGCCTACCGCGCCGCCCATCACGAAGCCGATCGCCACCGCCGTAATCAGCCGCTGCGCCCGCAACACCCAGGCGGCGAGCGCGAGGGTGACCACCAGGGCGAAGGCGGCGAAGGCGTAGGGCGCCCAGGCTGCGTCGCCGCGCAGGAAGCCGAAGCTGACGCCGTTATTGAACGACAGGTTGAGCCGGATCGGTCCCAACAGCGGCGCCGGGCTGACCGAGGCCAGATGGAACGAGGTCAGCAGCCAGGTCTTGGCCGCCTGGTCCAGCGCCACCACGACCGCGGCGATCGGAAACGCCGTCAGGGCGTTACGGGTGGCGAGGGTCATGCGTGGTGGGCGTCCCACCACGCCACCGCCTCGGCGTCGCGCAGGGAGAGATCGGGATAGCGCGGGTCGGAACCGACTTCCGGCAGCACCCGCCACGACCGCGCGCACTTGCGACCCGGCGCCTTGGCGACCGACACCGCGACGCCGGCGACGCCATCGAGCCTGAAGTCGCCGGTGTCGCCGTTCCCACTGCTCAGGGTCGCCTGGCTGACGCGGAACACTTCGGCGGCGTCCAGTCCATCGAACGCCGCGAGCAGGTCGGCGCCGGCGACGGCGACCGTGACCGCCGCCTCCAGCGCGGCGCCGATGCGCTTGTCACGCCGCTCGACTTCCAGCGCCCCGGTGACCACACGGGTGACCGTCTCGACCCGCCGCCAACGCTCGGCCTCCGCGTCGTCGCGCCAAGCGTCCGGCGTTTCCGGAATCACTCTCAGCCCGTTGAGACCGCCGTCGGGGAACCGCGCCATCCACGCCTCCTCCATGGTGAAGGGGATCAGGGGCGCGAGCCAGATCGTCAGCCGCTCGAACACCACGTCCATCACCGTGCGGCAGGCGCGGCGGCGGATGGAGCTGGGTAAGTCGCAGTAGAGCGCGTCGCGGCGGATGTCGAAGAACAGCGCCGACAGATCGTTGGAGCAGAAGTCCGCCAGATGACGGACCACGTCCGAGAAGGCGTAGCCCTCATAGGCGGCGCGGACCTGCCCGTCCAATTCCCACAGGCGGTGCAGGATGAAGCGCTCCAGCGGCGGCATGTCGGCATGATCGACGCGTTCGGCGTCGTCAAAGCCGTCGAGCGCGCCCAGCAGATAGCGGATGGTGTTGCGCAGCTTGCGATATGAATCGGCGGTGGTCTGCAGCACCGTGGGACCGATGCGCTGGTCCTCGGCATAGTCGGACAGCGCCGCCCACAGGCGCAGGATCTCCGCCCCGCTTTGTTTGATCACTGTTTGCGGTTCGGTGCTGTTGCCGATCGACTTCGACATCTTCTCCCCCTTCTCGTCCAGGGTGAAGCCGTGGGTCAGGATGGCGTCGAACGGCGCCCGACCGCGCGTGCCGCAGGCCTCGAGCAGAGAGGACTGGAACCAGCCGCGGTGCTGGTCGGAGCCTTCGGAATAGAGGTCGGCCGGCCATCGCGAATTCCCGCGCCCTTCCAGGGTGAAGGCGTGGGTCGATCCCGAGTCAAACCAGACGTCGAGAATGTCGTCGATCCTCTCGTAGCGCGCGGGATCGAGGTTGCCGAGGAAATCGCCGGCGGGTCTGGTGAACCACGCGTCGGCGCCCTCTAGAGCGATGAGCTTCACGATCCGCGCCTCCACCGCCTCGTCGATGAGCGGCTGTCCGGTCTCCTTGTCGACGAACATCGCCATCGGCGATCCCCAGGCGCGTTGGCGGCTGAGCAGCCAGTCGGGACGGTTCTCGACCATCGACCGGATGCGGTTGCGGCCCGCCTCGGGATAAAAGGCGGTGGCGTCGATCGCCTTCAGCGCCGTCTCGCGCAGGGTTGCGCCGTCATGGATCGGATCGTCCAGCGGCGCGTCCAGGCGGATGAACCACTGCGGCGTGTTGCGGAACAGCACTGGCGCCTTGGAGCGCCACGAGTGCGGATAGCTGTGCTCCAGCCTGCCACGCGCCAGCAGATTGCCGGCCTCGATTAGCTTCGCCGTGACCCCGGCGTTGGCCGGACCGAACTTGCCGGCCTTCTTGCCCTCGGTCTCCATCACCTTCAGGCCGCCGAACAGCGGCACGTCAGGAAAATAGGCGCCGTCCTCGTCAACGGTCTCGGGAATATCCTTGTAACCGTTGGCCAGCCAGACCAAGTAGTCGTCCGCGCCATGTCCCGGCGCGGTGTGGACGAAACCCGTGCCCGCATCGTCGGTGACGTGGCTCCCGGCCAGCATCGGCACGTCGAAGCCATAACCTGGATCGAGGGCCGCGAGCGGATGTTTCGCCGAGAGCTTGCTCGGATCGACGGACCCGAGTTTGCGGAACGAGGCGACCTTCGCGGCGGCGAACACCTCCGCCGCGCGCGCCTCCGCGAGGACCAGTTTGTCTCCAGGAGCCGCCCACGGCGCGAAGTCCAGGCCGGTCTCCAGCGCCTCGACCTCGTACAGCGCATAGTCGACGCCGGGATTATAGGCGATGGCGCGGTTGGCCGGGATTGTCCACGGCGTCGTCGTCCAGATCACCACGGAAGCGCCCGGATCGGACCCGGTGACCGGAAACTTGACCCACACCGTCGGCGAGACATGATCGTGGTACTCGACCTCGGCGTCGGCCAAAGCCGTGCGCTCCACCGGCGACCACATCACTGGTTTCGAGCCGCGATAGACTTGGCCGGAGTTCAGGAACTTCTGAAACTCGGCGACGATCGCCGCTTCGGATGAGAAATCCATGGTGGCGTAACGGTTCGCCCAGTCGCCCAGCACGCCCAAACGCCGAAACTCCACGCCCTGCGCCTCGATCCACCCGGCGGCGTATTCGCGGCAGCGGGCGCGGAACTCGGCCTTGGAGACCTCGTCCTTACGCCGGCCCTTCGCGCGGAATTCCTCCTCGATCTTCCACTCGATCGGCAGGCCGTGGCAATCCCAGCCCGGCACGTAGTCGACATCGTAGCCGAGAGCGAAGCGGGAGCGGACGACGAAATCCTTGAGGATCTTGTCCAGCGCGTGCCCGATGTGGATCGCGCCGTTGGCGTAGGGCGGACCATCGTGCAGCACGAACAGCGGCGCGCCCGCCGCCCGCCGCGCCGCGCGCGTCTTCGAGTACAGATCGCCCCAATGATCCAGGATGCGCGGCTCTAGCTGCGGCAGGCCGCCGCGCATGGCGAAATCGGTCTTGGGCAGAAAGATCGTCTCGCGATAATCGCGGACGGGCGGGTCGAGATCGTCGGGCATGGCGGGTCCAGCACTATTAAGGCGAGGGCGAAGCATCCCGGCGGGCGCGGGAGCCACGAGGCTTCACCGCGTCACGCCGGGCGCTTAATTCGCTCGCCGATCGGAAATCCGGACATAGCGGTGATGTAGCAGAGGCGCGGACGCGTCGCCAGCTTACCGGAAGAGATCGGCGTGCGAGCCTGTCCGTGCAAGTTGGAGTTCATCCCCGACGATCCGGTAGAGGAGCAGCCAATCCGGCTCCAAATGCAGATCCCGAAAACCCTTCCAGTCTCCCTTGAGCGGGTGATCACCGTACTCTTGAGGCAAGGAGCCGCCTTCAATCAGAATGGCCAGGGCGGTGCGAAGTTTATCCAAATCCTTGCCGCGTTTCAGCGCAGATTTTACATCGCGTTTGAAACGGCCGGACCGAACCGGCGTCAGCACTCAGACGCCCAGATCCTCGAAAAGAGATGCGGCGTCGGAAAAGCGTTTCCCTTTGCCAGCCCCAAGTTCCTTCATGGCGCGTGCCGTCGCGGCGCTTGGCGTCTGGACGTCGAATGGGAGCCGCTGTTCGTCCGCGACTCGCAGCATCAACAGGCGGATCGCGTCCGACACCGTCAGCCCCATGGCGTTTAGAGCCGAGCTTGCCCGCGCCTTGGTCTCGGCGTCGATCCGTGCTCTGACAACCACCTCAGTGCTCATTGAAAAACTTCCTTTGTAGGCACGACCGTACCACATCGGAGGTGCGAACGTCAGGAATTCGAATGAGGGAGGCCGAGGATCTCCTTCGCCTGCCGCTCGTCGTGGCGGATCTGCTCGACCATGGCCTCGATGCTGGCGAACTTCTCCTCGGGACGCAGGAAAGCGACGAGGTCGGTCTCGATCACCTCGCCGTAGATGTCCTCGTCGAAATCGAACAGCCAGACCTCCAGCCGGGGATCGACGATTCCCGTGGTCGGGTTGACGCCGATGTTGGCGACGCCGCCGAAATTTCGCCCGTCCGCCAGCCGCGTGCGAGTGGCGTAGACGCCGAACTTCGGCGCGACGTAGTCGCCGAGCGGCACGTTGGCGGTCGGGAAACCGAGTTTGCGGCCGAGTTGACGCCCCTTTTGCACCAGCCCTTCGATCGCGAACGGCCGGCCCATGATCGCGGCCGCGAGGTCCGGCCGCCCGGCGCGCAGCGCCTCCCTCACCGCGGAGGAGGATATCTTGCCGGCGCCGTCCTCGACTTTTTCCGCCACCGAAACGGTGAAGCCGAATTCCCTGCCGTAGCGCCGCATCGAGTCCGGATCGCCGGTGCGGCCCTTGCCGAAGGTCACGTCGAAGCCGATGGCGACATGGCGGACGCCGAGGCCGGCGACCAGGACCTCGGATACGAACTCGCGGTCGCTGAAGGCCGCCATCTCCGCCCCGAACGGCAGGAGGTAGAGGATGTCGACGCCCATCGCGGCAAGCGTCCGGGCAAGCTGACGCGGGTTCATCACGCGGAATGGCGGCGCGTCGGGTTCGAAATGCATCCGGGCGTGCGGTTCGAAACTGATCACGCCCAAGGGCGCTTCCAGCTCCAAGGCGCGTTCGGCGGCGTCGGCGATCACGCGTTGGTGGCCGAGGTGGACGCCGTCGAAATTGCCGTGCGCCACGGAGGCGCCCTTGTCGGTGGGGTCGAGGTTCTTCCAGCCGTGGAGGATCTTCACGTGGGACGCCGGGGGACCATGATGGTCGCCTCGCCCCCGACGACGGCCTTGCCGCCGACCGTGCAGGTCGTCGCCAGCGTCACCCGAGCGCGTTCGCCGTCGATCGCGGTGATCTCCGCCCGCGCCGTCACCTCGTCGCCGATCCGGACCGGCCGACGGAAACGCAGCGTTTGTTCCAGATAGATGGCGCCCGACCCCGGCAGTTTCGTGCCGATCACCGCCGAGATGTACCCGGCCGACAGCATGCCATGGGCGATGCGGCCGCCGAACGAGGTCGTCCTGGCGAAATCCTCGTCGATATGAACGGGATTGTCGTCGCCGGTGACGGCGGCGAAGGCGGTCAAATCCTCCTCGCGCACTGTCCGGATCAGTTCGGCGGACTGGCCGACGTTCAGGTCTTCGAGGAACACGCCTTCACCTTGGTTTGCCGCGACTGGCGCCGTTCATAACCCGCCGGACGCGCTTGGCCAGCCTCTAGCGCAGAGCGGCCATGGCGAAGCGGGCGGTCGCTCCGGCCTCGGCCAAGGTCGCCAGGGTCGCCGCCTCGTCTAGCCGTCCATCGTGACTTACCGCCGCCGAACCATGGATGCCGCCGCCGACAAAGAGCACGTCGAGGCCAAAGCCGTTCGCCCCGGCGACATCCGTAACCACCCCATCGCCGATCGCCAGCACCCGCGCGCGGTCGACCGGCCGCCCGGCCAGCTCCCCGGCCACTGCCAAACAACGTTCGTAGATCGGTGCGTACGGCTTTCCCGCCATGACCGCCCGGCCGCCGAGCGTCTCATAGAGTTGCGCCAAGGCTCCGCCGCAATAGATCAGCCTGTCGCCGCGCTGAACGACGATGTCTGGATTGGCGCAGATCATCTCCAGCCCGCGCCGCGCCGCCGCCGTCAGCAGCGCGCGATAGTCTTCCGGCGTCTCGGTCTCGTCCTCGACCAGACCGCTACAGGAGATGAAGGCGGCGTCCTCGATCGCGGCGAAGGATAGATCCAGCCCGTCATACAACGGGTTGTCCCTGGCCGGCCCGAGCACGAAAACCGGTCCGGGCGCCCGCTCGGTCAGCAGCACCCGCGTCACATCTCCAGAGGTCACGATCCCCGACCACGACGCCCGCGGCACGCCGAGTTCGTCCATCTGTTCGATCACGCCCGGCGACGGCCGCGGCGAGTTGGAGATCAGGATCACCGGCCCCTTCGTCGCGCGCCAGTCGGATAGAGTCTCGCAGGCTTCGGGAAAGGCCGCGACGCCGTCGTGGACGACGCCCCAAATGTCGCACAGGAGAACGTCGTACGGATTTTCCAGGCAGCGGAGCCTGTCGATGAAGCGGGTCATGCCCGGCGGTAGCCGCCAATCTCTCGCGGGTCAATCAAGTGGACCAACACCTTGGACCAATAGCGCTCTGGTGGTACAAGCCGGGCCATGGCGGTAGAAATGAACATCGCGCGCGCGAAAGCTCGCTTGTCCGATCTCGTGTCACGCGCCGAGGCGGGTGAAGATGTGGTCATCTGCCGCGATGGCAAGCCCGCCGTCATGCTCAAGCCGTGCCTGCCGCCTCCGACAAAAGCTCCGCGTGAACTGGGATTTTGGGCGCATCTCGGACCGATGCGGGATCCGGATCTCTTCCTGCGCCCCGACCTTGAACTGGAGGCGCTCATGGACAACCCAATCGACCCCGAAGCGTGAGGCTGCTGCTCGACACCCACGTCTTCGTTTGGGCGGCGGTCGCGGTGGAGAGGCTGACCGAGACCGTACGCGCCCTGTTGATCGATCCCGACAACACTCTCCTGTTGAGCGCGTGCTGTGCTTACGAGATTGAATTCAAGAGGTCGCGCGATGCGATGCTCGGCCGCCTGCCATCCGACCTGATCGCCGCCGCCGCCCAACACCGGTTCGACTGGCTGGCGGTCACGCCCGCGCACGCCTCGACGGCCGGCAAGCTTCCAAGATTACACGGCGATCCCTTCGATCGGCTGTTGGTCGCCCAGGCCATGGACGAGACTCTGCCCCTGGTCACGGCGGACGAGCGGATCAGGCGCTACGGCATCCCCACTGTCTGGTGACCAGCCCAGGGCAATCGTCAGGCGAGTAGACCCCCTACCGCTCGGCGGACGCCGAGTCGCTTCCCCCTGATGGGGAAGACGTATCACCGGGTTTTCAACATCTCGCTTGTCTTCCCCCAAGGGGGAAGCGACTCGCGCCAGCGAGCGGTAGGGGGTCTGCTTCGCCGACGATTGGTCTAAATGGTCACGCGCAGGCGCGCTGACCGGCGTCGCCTCATCGCGCCCAGTATGCCGAAGCCGACCAGCATGAGAGCCCAGCTCGCCGGCTCCGGGACCGGCGCCAAGGCGACGCCGCCATAGCGGACGCCATATTGCGGACCGTCGAACACCGAGAACGACTCCGCCGTCGGGAGGGTCAGGGCGGCCAATGAGTCGGTGATGTCGACGATCTCGTTGGGATCGGCGCCGTTGTCGCCCGACGCGCTTTTAGTCGCGGTGACCGCATAGAGCGTGACGGTTCCGTCGGCGTTCACCCGGCCCGCCAAATCTCGCAGGCCAATGGTGGTCACCGTCGGCCACGTGCCGGCCTGTCCGCTGTTTACGCCGCTGACGGTGTAGGACGTGCCGATCAGGTTGTTTTGCAGCGTGTAGTCGAGCGACCACGAGCCGCCGACCAGGCTCCACTTTTCGAGGCCGGCGTGGGCGGCGTCGGCCGCGCCGCCGGTGCCTTCATCCGCCACGTACAGCGTCGTGCTGTCGGCGAAGAACAGGCCGAACGGCGTGAAGTCGCCCCCGGTCGTCTTGGCGTGGTCGGTGGGGAAGCCCGGCAGCACGCTGACGATCGCGGCGCCGGCCGTGGCCGCGGTGGGAAGCTGTCCGCCGGGGTTGCTGACGGTGTAGACCGTGTCGATCCCATTACCGCCGCTGCCCTTGGAGAAATATAGCGCACCATTATACAAAGTCAGTCCCCGAAAATTGCTGTCCTTGCCGGCCTTGTCTTTCGCGATTGACTGATACGTCGGATCGATCATCGTCGAGTTCGGCGTCGATCCCGGCGTGACCACCTCGAGTCCGGTGCTCATGGTCAGAGCCGCGGGTGTGCCGCCGCCGTTGTTCGAGTTGCCCACGGTGTAATATTGGCCGTTGGGCGCGAGCAACGCCGCGCGCCCGTTGTTGCCCCCGTAGGCGAGGGTCTGGGTGGCGCTATAGGTTCCATCCGCGTTCAGCGCGACGACGGAGCGGTTGAAGGCGTAATTCGGATTGCTCGGCAGGGTGCCGGCGAACGTGGTCGTCACCGGGTTGGTGTTGTCGCGGTATGCGGTGGTGTCGGAGTTTGAAACGTCGAGATTGCCGAGGCCGCCGCCGGCATAGCCCATGAAGGTCGCCACCGGTCCCGCCGATGTCCTGGCGATGTTCAGCGAGAGTTCGGACTTCGAGGAAAAGCTGGTCGAGACAATATTCGGATCGATGGCCAGCGTGCTGTTGACCGTTTTCGAATAGGTGTCGATGTCGGTGAGCGTTATTCCGCTGGTGACGCCGAACGAGCCATCGACGGTGTCGTTGTTGAAGACCGTCGCGAACTGGCCGTTGGACACCGCCGTCACCGTCGTTCCCGCGGTCGGCCCCGCCAATTGCGACGAGCCGGCCACCAGCGTCGCCACGACACCGGTGTTGAGATAGCTCGTCGTGCTGATCAGCAGCGATCCGGGAGCGATGAAGGTCGCCGCCGAAGCGGAGGCCGTGAGGCCGAGCGCCGAAAGCGCCGCGGCGCCGGCCAGAACGAGGCGCCCGCGGTCGGCGCGGGTCAATACGGGCGTCATTAGGGTATCCGTTCGCGTGATGTGACGAGGCGCTATTCTTACGGCGCTTCGGCAACAGTTTTGCGACGCGATAGATCGTGCCAGTGCTCGCCGGCGAGGCTTGGCTCAGCGTGTCGGAACGGGCGTTTCGCCTCGGTAGTCGTAGAACCCTCGCCCGGACTTTCGCCCAAGCCAGCCGGCCTCGACGTACTTCACCAGCAAGGGGCAAGGCCGGTATTTCGAATCCGCCAGGCCATCGTGCAGGACGTTCATGATCGACAGCACGGTGTCGAGACCGATGAAGTCGCCCAGCTCCAGAGGAC
Organism: Caulobacteraceae bacterium; assembly: GCA_965277785.1. Lineage (GTDB taxonomy): Bacteria > Pseudomonadota > Alphaproteobacteria > Caulobacterales > Caulobacteraceae > Acaudatibacter. The sequence goes on along the minus strand of CBDIDP010000012.1, from coordinate 7,037 downwards.
CCATCGGATGGTTGGCGCCCAGCTTCATGGCGGTATCGATGGCCGTCACCGTGCCGACGCCCTCATAGAGGGTGTAAATCGCCTCATTGATCATCGGCACCAGCACGCGGTTGACGATGAAGGCCGGAAAATCCTCCGCGTTGGCCGTGGTCTTGCCGAGCGACCTGGCGAAGGCGACGGCGGTGTCGTAGGTCGCCGCGTCGGTGGCGATGCCCCGGATGATCTCGACGAGATTCATCAGCGGCGCCGGGTTCATGAAGTGCAGGCCGATGAAGCGTTCCGGCCGGTCGGTGGTCGACGCCAGCCGGGTGATCGAGATCGAGGAGGTGTTCGACGCGAGCAGAGTGTCGGGGCCGAGGTGGGGCGCGAGGCTGGCGAAGATGGTCTTCTTGACCGCTTCGTTCTCCGTCGCCGCTTCGATCGCCAGGTCGGAGGCTCCGACCTCCTGCAATGTCGCGCCGACCTTGATCCGGGCCAGCCCGGCGTTCATCGCCTCGTCCTTGATGATCCCCCTTGAGACCTGCCGGGTCATGTTGCGGCCGATGAGGGCGAGGCTTGCCCCGGCGCGCGCCTCGTCGACATCGTTGATCAGCACGTCGTAGCCGGCCAGCGCGCAAACGTGGGCGATACCGCTGCCCATCTGGCCCGCGCCGATCACGCCGACCGTCCTGATCTCCGCCATTCACTCGCCTCGGCCGCTGCCTCGCGGGGACTGCGTCACCGCTCGTCACGAAATCCTTACACGACCGCGTGAAGCGCCGCCAACCCTTTGCTGCGATGCAGCGGAAAGTCCGCTGTCTAGTGGATGAGCTTGGACAGCAGGGTTCCGAGCGCGGTGATCACCGCCATGCCCGAGAGGATAATCGTAATGGCCTGCAATTTGGCCGATGCGATCTCCGTTCGAAGCTCAGCAAACTCCGTTTTCGTCGCAGCCCTCAACTCGCCGATGTCGGCTCTCGTGCTGCCTCTCAGCTCCGCCATCTCAGCCTTCAATTCGGCGATGTCGCTTTTAGTCGCGAGGGTCGAGACATCCGGTAGTGAGGTTGTCAGACGGGTAACATTAACAAGCGCATCAACCTGCTCGGCGGTGAAGCCGGCGCTCTCGAACTCCTTGGCGGCCGCGTGGGTGTCGAAGGTGATCGCGTTCATTTCCGACAAGCCTAGCGCACCCGCGGCGAGATGTAGAGCCCGTTACTTCCCGGCGGCGGTCAGCGCATCCATCAGTTCGGGAACCAGAGTCTTGTAATCGCCGACCAAGCCATAGTCGGCGACCTGGAAGATCGGTGCGTCCGCGTCCTTGTTGATGGCGACGATCACCTTGGAGTCTTTCATGCCGGCGAGGTGCTGGATCGCGCCGGAAATGCCGACCGCGAGGTAGAGTTGCGGCGCGACCACCTTGCCGGTTTGGCCGACCTGGTAGTCGTTGGGGGCGTAGCCGGCGTCGACCGCCGCGCGCGAAGCGCCCACCGCCGCGCCGAGCTTGTCGGCGAGCGGTTCGATCACGCGGTGGAACTCTTCGGCGGAACCCATCGCGCGTCCGCCGGAGACCACGATCTTGGCGCCCGCGAGTTCGGGCCGGTCGGACTTCACGATTTCGTCGGACACGAATTTGGTTCCCGCCGCCTCGTCGCCGGAAGCCACCGCCTCGATCGCGGCGGATCCGCCTTCCTCTGCCGCCTTGAAGGCGGTGGCGCGGACGGTGATCACCTTCTTGGCGTCGCTCGACTTTACGGTTTCCAAAGCGTTGCCGGCGTAGATCGGACGGACGAAGGTGTCGGCGTCTACCACCTCGATGATCTCCGAAATGGGCGCGACGTCGAGCAGGGCGGCGACGCGAGGCATGAAGTTCTTGCCCACCGATGTCGCCGGCGCCAGCACGGCGTCATAGTTCGGCATCAGGCCGAGGACACAGGCGGCGAGATCTTCGGCGATCTGCTTGCCCAACCCCTCGCTCTCGGCGGTGAGCACCTTGCGGAGCCCCGTGATCTTCGCCGCTTCGGAAGCGACGCCCGACACGCCGGAGCCGGCGATCAGAAGGTCGACATCGGGAGACAGCGCCAGGGCTGCGGTGACGGTCTTGTGGGTGTTGTCTTTCAGCGACGTGTTGTCGTGATCGGCGACGACGAGGACGGCCATCTTCAGAGTACTCCCGCTTCGGTCTTCAACTTCGAGACCAGATCGCCCGCGCTCTCCAGTTTCACTCCGGCAGTGCGTTTGGCAGGCTCAGTCACCTTCAGCACCGTCAGGTGCGGCGCGCCGAGGCCGCCGAAGTCGTCCGGCGTCTTGATGTCGATGGTCTTCTTCTTCGCCTTCATGATGTTGGGCAGCGAGGCGTAGCGCGGCTCGTTCAGCCGGAGATCGGCGGTCACCACCGCGGGCAGGGTGAGTTCGAGGGTCTGCAAGCCGCCGTCGACTTCCCGCGCCACCGTCACCGAGGTCGGCGTCAACTCGACCTTGGAGGCGAAGGTCGCCTGAGGCCAGCCGAGCAGGGCCGACAACATCTGGCCCACCGCATTGTTGTCGCCGTCGATGGCCTGCTTGCCCATCAGGATGAGATTCGGACCCTCGGCGACCGCCACGGCTTTGAGCAGCTTGGCGACTTCGAGCGGTTCCGGATCGGCGTCGGTCTGGATCAGGATGCCGCGGTCCGCGCCCATGGCGAGTGCGGTTCGGATCGTCTCCTGCGCCTGGATCGGGCCGATGGACACCGCGATGATTTCCTCGGCGCCGCCCTTTTCCTTGATGCGCACCGCCTCTTCGACCGCGATCTCGCAGAACGGGTTCATCGACATCTTTACGTTGGCGAGGTCGACACCGGTCTGGTCAGACTTCACCCGCGCCTTGACGTTGGAATCGATGGCCCGCTTGACGGGGACGAGGATCTTCATGGGGCCTCCAGCCGCTGTCGGCGCGGGTGGCGCCGGAGATAGCGCCTCAAGCGCGCAATGCAAGCTTAGGACGCCTTGGGCCTGGGCGCCGCCGGGCGCGCCCTATAAAATAGCGATATGAACCAGTGGATCACCAACGCCAAGCTCATCGTGACCGGCCTCGCCTTCATCGCGGCCCTGGCGACCATCGGTTACGAATGGCGTTACGTCTGGCCGGTCCGGAAATGCGAGCAACAGGGCTCCTGGTGGGACCCCGAGGACCGGGAGTGCCTGACCCCCATGCCGATCTGGAACATAACCCACCGCGGCGGCCCGCCGATCCCGCCGGTGGTGAGGACGCGGCCGGCGAGCTGAGCGAGCGTGGGGAGCGGCCATTGAAGCCGGCCCAGCGGCATTGCATAATGCTATGTCGCCACCCTCCCCGTCGGGCTTTTCCCACACAAACGTCCTGGCTAGAGCTCGGCTACGTCGGATATGGGGCCGTGCTGGCCTGCCCACGTATCACCAGAACGCGCATAAACCCTGCCCAATAGCAGCCATCGGCCTGCCATCTGCTGCCAAAACCCTGCCCGAGACCTGCCAAACGCCTGCCAGAAAACCTGCCATTTCCTGCCCGATCGGTTTTCGAAATCCGATTATATCCAAACCGTTATGCCGTTTGCCCGCTAGCGGGTCGCCCCCGGCGTCCAAAGCACGTCGCCCGCGCCCTTCGCGTTTGCGTGCCGCGCGGCGACGAACAGCAGGTCGCTCAGGCGATTGAGGTAGCGCAGCGCCTCCAGATGCGTTTCGCCGCCCCTGGCTTCGATGAACTCGACTGTTCGCCGTTCCGCGCGGCGGCATACCGTGCGCGCCAGATGCAGCGCCGCGCTGGCCGGAGAACCGCCCGGTAGGATGAAGGAAGTCAGCGGCGACAGGCCGGCGTTCATCGCGTCGATCTCGCTCTCGAGGCGGTCGACCTGGCCCGCGACGATCCTCAGCGCCTCGAAGCCGCCGCCTCCCGGCGTCGCGAGATCGGCGCCGAGATCGAACAGATCGTTCTGGATGCGCGCCAGAATGGCGTCGAGCGCGGTGTCGGCTGCGGTCGACTGGCGCGCCATGCCGATGACCGCGTTCAACTCGTCGACGTCGCCGTACGCCACGACGCGCGCGTCGGCCTTGCTGACCTGTTGGCCGGTAACCAGCCTGGTTTTTCCACCGTCGCCGACGCGGGTGTAGATCCGGTTGAGAGTCACCATTCGCTCGAACCCCTAGTGATGGTTTGTCCGCCAGAGCACGGCTCCGGCCAGCACCACGATGGCGGCGAACTGCAACACCACGCGAAGCCGCATCAGCTTGTTCGAGTTCGACCGGGCGTAATCGCCGCCGCGGAACAGGCTGTAGATGCCGAACGCGAGCGTGATCGCCACCGCCGCCAGGGCGATCGGAATAAGGAGGCTGAAGATGTCCCGCATGGCGGCGACCCTAGCCGCTCCGGCCTCGGGCCGCTACTGATGGACCCTCCGAGGAGACCGCCATGATCAAGGTCCACCATCTCAACAACTCCCGCTCGCAGCGCATTCTCTGGCTGCTGGAGGAACTGGAGACGCCGTACGAAATCGTCCCCTATCGACGCGACGCCGTGACCAACCTGGCTCCGCCGGAACTGAAGAGCGTCCACCCGCTCGGCAAGTCGCCGGTCATCGAGGACGGCGGACTGAAATTGGCGGAGTCCGGCGCCATCGTCGACTACCTCATCCGCGCCCATGGCGGTGGTCGTTTCCAGCCGGCGCCCGGAACGCCCGAGCACGAGCGCTATCTGGAGTGGCTGCACTACGCCGAAGGCTCGGCCATGCTGCCGCTGATGATCCAGCTCTACGTCATGCGCCTGGGTGACGCCGGCGCGCCGCTGAAGGATCGGATCGACTCCGAGAACGACAACCATCTCGGCTATGTCGACGCCGCTCTCGAAGGCCGCGACTATCTGGTCGGGAACACCTTCAGCGGGGCCGACGTGCAGATGAGCTTCGTGGGGGAGGTCGCCCGCGCCTTCGGCCGCGCAGCGAACCATCCCAACATCGTGGCTTGGGTCGAACGAATGCATGCCAGGCCCGCTTTTCAGCGGGCGTTGGAAAAGGGCGGTGTCTACAACCTTGCCTAGCGGCGAAAATCGCGGGGCGATTTGTGACTTTTACGACACGCTCGGCAGCCGAATTTCGCGGGTTCGAACGACCGCTCTTGATTAGAACCGCGTTTCAGAAAAAATGCCCGGTGAGACAGTCATCCCACCGGGCCAGTCGGGCCGCGAGAATGGGGGGGAAACTCGCGGCGGCCACTAATGTGTCCGCCGCGGTTTCGTTTTTCAATAGTCTGGCGTGACTTTTTGTGTTTCGCGCGTGTTACAGCGCGCCCGGCCGCTCGCGTGAGCATTTTCAAGCGCATGCCGAGGCCAAAAGACAGGTTTTCACCCACCAGCCGGGTCGTCGCGCCGCTATCCTCGCGGCGAGCGAGGCCGCCCGCTCCTCGTCGGCGCACAGCGCGAAGCAGGTCGCGCCCGAACCGGACATCCTCGCGAGCAGGCAGTCGTTCTCTCGGCCGAGCGCGGTCAGCACATCGCCGATCTCCGGCAGCAGTCGTACGGCGGGGCTCTGCAGGTCGTTCCGAGTTTCGCCAAGCCAAGCGACCACATCCCCGACGTCTCTCAAACGTGTCGGAGCCGGGGCCGCGAGCGTGGCCCAGGCCTCATCGTCGTCCAACGCCTGGTAGACCGCCGCCGTCGATGACGGCGCCAACGGATTGACCAGGACGGCGGACAGCACGGGCAGGGCAGGGGCCGGGCTCAGTATGTCGCCGCGACCTTGGGCGATCACCGGGTCCGAGGCTAGACAGGCGGCGACGTCGGCGCCCAAAACGCGCGCGATCTGGCCGAGAGTGCTCGACTGCAGCCGTGCATCGGCGGGAAGTTCCCAGGCTTCGGACAGAACGCGCAGGGTTGCGGCGGCGTCAGCCGAACCGCCGCCCAGCCCGGCCGCGATCGGCAAGTTTTTCTTCAAGGTGAGGCCGATCGGCCGCGCCGTCCCGCCGAAACTCTCCAGAAAGAGGTCACGGGCGCGGGTGACCAGATTGTCTCCCTCCGCCAGTTCCGAGGCGAACGGACCCCGAACGCCGAAACCCGATCCTCCCAACTCCAGCGTCACCTCGTCGCCGGCGTCGGCGAACACCATCAGGCTGTTGACGTCGTGATAACCGTCGGCGGCCGGTCGGCCGACGTGCAGGAAGAGATTGACCTTGGCCGGCGCCAGTTCCGTCAGCAACACGCCCTAGCGGTCCGCCACCTTCACCGGATTGACGCCAAGTCCGTCTTTCAGCTTCGTCTCAACGCTGGACCGCACCTTGGACGATGGCGACAGGGTCAGCACCCGGCGCCACTGGAAGCGCGCCTCGGTTTGACGGCCGACCCGCCAATAGGCGTCGCCGAGGTGGTCGTTGACGTCGGGGTCGCTGGGTTCGAGCTCCACCGCCGCCTCGAGCTTTTCCACCGCCTTGGCGTAGTCGCCGAGCCGGTAATAGCCCCAGCCGAGTGAGTCGATCATCGCCCCAGACTGCGGGTCGAGGGTCACGGCCTTCTGGACCATGGACAGCGCCAGCGGAAGCTGTTCGCCACGATCGATCCAGGAGAAGCCCAGGAAATTCAGCAGCTCCGGGTCGTCCGGCTTCTGCTTCAGGGCCGCGCGCAGATCGCGTTCCGCGTCCGGCCAGCGGTCGCTTTCCTGATAGTCGATCGCCCGCATGTACAGCAGACGCCAATCGACCTTGTCGCCCTTCGCGTCAATGAGCTTGTCCAGGATCTTGGCGGAGTCGGCGTAGTTCTCATTGACTCGCAGCAGGTCCGCCAGGGTAACCGCCGTCTCCTCGTCGCCAGGTTGGGCGGCATAGGTTTCCCGAGCGATCTTCAGGGCCTCGGCCTTGTTTCCGGCGTTCTGGGCCAGCCACGCCAGCTTCTCCCGCGCCGACAGGTACTGCGGCGATCCCGGCTTGGCCTGAGCGTAGGCGGCGCGCGCGTCGGCGGCGTCGCCGTTGTTGTTCAGGACATCGCCGACCATGACCCAACCCTCGCCCAGATCCGGGTCGAGCCTGAGGGCCAGCCGCAGGTAGGCGAGCGCCAATTCGGGC
>CBDIDP010000011.1:0-238977 GCA_965277785.1 Caulobacteraceae bacterium | reverse complement strand
GGGTCCGAGTTCGACGAGGCGCACCCGCGCCGGCGACCCCAGGCGGCTCCAGATTTCATAAGCCCACGCGCCGAGAATCTCGCCGAACATCTGCGACACCAAGGGGGCGGTGATGAAGTCGCCCGCCGCTCCGAGCGCTGGATGATCGGCGTAGTAGCCGTCCATCGGATCGTGCAGACAGCGAGTCATGTAGTCGGCGATAGTCAAGGGTCCGTCCTCGCGAATGTCGCGAATGAGACGCTCCCGCAGGCTCACGTCGCGGCGAGCGGCGGGGCGGGGCGGCGGAACGCCCGCCAAAGCAGAAAGACTCCACCTAGAATCATCGGCGCCGATAGCATCATGCCCACGGTCAAACCGAAGGGGAGGGCGCGCAATCCCTCGTCCGGCATCCGTACGTTCTCCAGCGCCGTGCGCGACAACCCGTAGATCAGCAGAAACACCCCGGTGACCGCGCCGCGTCGCTTGAACCAGCCGAGGCCGTGAGTGGCGACACGAATGGCGAGAAACAGGAACAGGCCCTCCAGCGTGGCTTCGAACAACTGGCTTGGATAGCGCGGCAGAGGTCCGGCAACGCAGTTTCCGTCCGGATCGGTGGCGATATGCGGCCCGCAGAACACCATCCCCAGCGGCGACGTCGTCACCCGGCCCCACAACTCGCCGTTGATGAAGTTCGCCAACCGCCCGAAACCAAGCCCGATCGGCACGCAAGCCGCGACCATGTCGGCAAGGCGGATCAGGTCGATCTTCCGCAGTCGGGCGAAGATGATCAGGGCGATGATCACGCCGATCGCACCACCATGGAAGCTCATCCCGCCGTGCCACAGCCGGATGATTTCCATCGGGTCCGCGGCGAGCGACGCTCGGCCGCTGGCGAGCGGCAGCATGTAGAACAGCACATAGCCCAGCCGGCCGCCGACGATGATGCCGATAGTGATCCATAGGACCATGTCGTCGATCTGCGCCGGCGTGATCGGCGGCCCGCGAGCGCCCCACAGCCTGGCGTTGCGCACCAAGCCCACGGCATAGCGCCAACCCAGCAGGATCCCCGCGATATAGGCGATCGCGTACCAGCGGATCGAGAATGGCCCGAGGGCCATTCCGCCGAGATGGATCGCCGGGATTGTGACGATCGCCGGCGGAATGTTCGGGAACGGCAGGGACATGTTCCCTCCTTTACCGAGGACGAAAGCAAACGTGTAGCGGGCCGGCCCGCGCGCGAGTCGCCTTGAGCGCGCATTTGGCCTAAGACGCGGCAATGCAGACCCGAAATCCGTTTCTCGACGAGATGGCCAAGCTGACTCAGGCCGCCATGGGGCTGGCCCAGGCCGCCGGCGAGGAAGCCCGCAACGCGGTCCGCGCCCAGACCGACAAGGTCGCCGCCGACCTCGACCTGATCCGCCGCGAGGAGTTCGAGGCCCTTCGGGCGGAAGTCGCCTCTCTGCGCGCGAAGCTCGACGCCCAAGGCGACGCGACGACGTGACACTCGCCGGCTCTTTTCGGTGACGAAACGCGCGAAGCACCCTAGCCTCGTATTTCGAACATTCTGAGCCGGCTTTCTTCGAAGGATTAGAGACGCCTGATGAACCTGCCCCGCGCTGACGACGACGACATCCTGATCACCCTCGACCCTTTGGAGATTGTCGAGCGGGTGCTGAGCGCCGAAAATCTTTCCTTCGACCGCACGGACGACGGCGACCTCGCCTTTTCGCTGACCGGGGACTGGAAGGACTACGAGATGTGGTTCGCGTGGCGCCCCGAGGCGGAGTGCCTTCAGCTCTGCCTGTCAATGGACATGAAGGTCGAGTCGGCCCTGCGCGGGGACGCCTTTCACCTCGTCAGCTTGATCAACCAGCGGGTCTGGCTCGGCCACTTCGAGATCTGGGCCGAGGAGGGCGAGATCATCTTCCGTCATGCCATGGCCCTGCCCGATAGCGAGCGTCCGAGCATGGCGCAGGCGGCCACGATGATCGACGCCGCGATGGAGGCCGCCGACCGCTTCCATCCGGCCTTCGAATTTTTGATCACCGGCGGCAAGACCCCGGACGAGGCGATGACCGCCTGCATGTTCGAGACCGTCGGCCAGGCCTGAGGCGGACGCCTCCGTGGACCGCGCCGCCAAACCCGTTCTGCTGGTCGGCGCCGGTCACATGGGCGGCGCCTTGGTTGCGGGCTGGCGCGCGGTCGACGCGATCGCGCCGAGCGACCTATCGATCCATGATCCCGATCCCGGCGCCGCGGCGCGGGCGGCGCAGGCCTGGGGGGCGTGGCTGAACGGCGGCGACAGCGAACTCTCCCGCGCGCGGAGCGTGGTCCTGGCCGTGAAGCCGCAGGTCTGGCGCGCGGTGGCGGCGGAGATCGAGCCGAAGCTGGCCGAAAGCGCCATACTGGTCTCCATCGTCGCGGGCGTGAGCGAGGCGTCCCTCGCCAAAGCCTTTCCCCGGCAGCGCATCGCCCGCGCCATGCCGACGACCGCGGCCGCCCTGAATGTCGGCGCGACGACGCTATGGTCCAGCGATCCGGTGGCTCGGGCGCGGGCGCGGGCTCTGTTCGAGCCGCTGGGCGCCGTCGTGGATGTCGCCGACGAAGACCTAATGCATGTCGCGACCGCCGCGTCGGGCTCGGCGCCGGCCTACGTCTATGCTCTGGCGGAGGCCCTGGAGGCGGCGGCAAGGTCGCGCGGACTGGATCGCGGGGCCGCGCGCGACCTGTCCCGCTCCGCCATCGTCGGCGCCGCCGCTCTGTTGAAGTCGGCCGGGGAAGACGCCGCCGTCCTCCGCCGCCAGGTCACTTCGCCGGGCGGAACGACGGAAGCCGCCATGACCATCCTGCTCGACGCCAAGGACGGTTTGATGACCTTGATGGACCGAACCGTGGAAGCAGCCGCCGAGCGGTCCCGGGCGTTATCGAAAGCATGACCAGCGCCGCTCCCACTCTCGATCCCGTCCTTGTCGCCACGCTTGAACTCGCCGCCGAGCGGCCGTGGGCCGCGATCGGTCTGCGCGACATCGCCTCGGCGGCCGGCGTCCCGCTCGCGGATCTCTACCGCCGCGCCGCCGGCAAGCCCGAACTCCTGGCGGAACTGTCGGAGGCCTTCGATACCGCCGCCCTGAACATCGAACCCCTTCCCGACGCCGATCCGCACGACACGCTGTTCGACGCCGTGATGGCCAGGGTCGAGGCGATGGAGCCCCACCGCGCCGCCCTCACCGCGATCGCTCGCGACAGCGCGGGTCCGACCTGGGATGGCATTGTCTTCGCGTCCCATTTCCCCCGCACCGCCCGCGCCCTCCTTGTCGCCGCCGGCCTCGACGCCACCCCGCCGCGCATTGTCGCGATGACAGCGGTCTGGGCGCGCATCGCTCGGGTATGGCGCGATGACGAAGGCGCCCTAAACCGCACGATGGCCGAGATCGACAAGCAGTTGAAAACCATGCGGGGGCGCCTGAACCTTATCCGGGCCGGCTTCTGAGCCGATGCCGAGGATCGGCCTGTTGGGCGCGTCGAAGATCGCGCCCCGCGCGATGATCGAGCCGGCGCGGGAGCGGAGCGATGTCGAGATCGTGGCGGTGGGCGCCCGCGATGCGGCGCGGGCGCGGGTCTACGCCGACGAACACTACATCGCTCATGTCGCCGACTCTTACGCCGCCCTGGTCCAGCGCGACGACATCGACCTCGTCTACATCGCCCTGCCGCCCGCCGCTCACCTGGAGTGGACCCGCAACGCCCTGGCCGCCGGCAAGGCGGTTCTGTGCGAGAAGCCGTTCGCCATGAACGCCGCCGAGGCGCGTCTGATGGTGAACGCCGCGATCGCCGCCCGACGGCCGTTGATCGAGGCTTATCACTACCGCTTCCACCAGGTCACCCGCACGGCCGAGCGCCTGATCAAGGACGGCGCGATCGGCAATCCAAAACGCGGCCGCGCCTGGTTCAATGTCACCATCGCCAAGATGCCCGGCGAGCTGCGCTGGATTCGTGGCCAAGGCGGGGGCGCCCTGATGGATCTCGGCTGCTATCCGCTACACGCCTTGCGCACTTTGTTTGGTACGGAGCCCAAGGTGGTGCGCGCCGAGGGCGAGTTCGAGGACGGTGTCGACGTATCGATCCGCGCCGATCTGCTGTTCCCCGGCGATATCGAGGCCGAGGTCGCCTGCTCGATGCGTCCGGAGAAGTTCGGCTGCCGCCTGGTCGTCGAGGGCGACCGCGGAAGCATAGACATCGTCAATTTCGTCGCCCCTCAGATGGGAGGCAAGTTCGTCCTGGTCAGTAATGGGGAGGCCCGCGCCCTAGACATGATCGGTCCCACCACCTACGCCGCCCAGCTTGACCACGTCGTTCAGGTCATGAGCGGCGCCGCCCAACCTCTCACCGGCGGCGGAGACGCGGTGGCGCAGATGGCGGCGATCGACGCGATCTACGCCGCGGCGAGGCGTCCGTCCGCCTGAGACGCGCTCCGCGGAGGTTACGATGACTCTAACACTCTATGCTCATCCCTTCTCGTCCTACTCTCAGAAGGTGCTGATCGCGCTATGGGAGAACGAGATTCCGTTCACCTATCGCCATCTGGAACATCTGGGCGCGGCGGAGGAGCGCGCGGGACTGTGGCCGTTCGGCCGCTTTCCGGTGCTGGTCGACGATGGCCGCACGATCGCCGAGTCCAGCATCATCATTGAGCACCTGGGACTGCATCATCCCGGCCCAGTACGGTTGCTGCCGGACGATCCGGACGCCGCCCTGGAAGTCCGTTACCTCGACCGCATGTTCGACACCTATGTCATGACCGAGATGCAGAAGCCCGTGCTCGAGGCGATCCGCGCCGAAGGCGGGCGCAAGGACGAGACGGTGGCGCTGGCGCGCCAGGCCCTCGACACCGCCTATGCCTGGCTCGAGACGAGGCTGACCGGCCGGACCTGGGCGGCCGGCGAGGTGTTCACCCTGGCTGACTGCGCCGCCGCCCCCTCGCTGCTCTACGCCGACTGGGTGCACCCGATCGGAGACGAGTTCCCGGTGTTGAGAGCCTATCGCGCCCGCCTGCTGGCGCGGCCGTCCTTCGCCCGCGCCGTCGACGAAGGGCGGCCATATCGCCACTATTTCCCGCTCGGGGCGCCGGATCGCGACTGACGCCTTGAACGGACCTTAGCCGGCGCCGCTCAGGTCCGGCAATCACGCCGCCACACTTTCACCACCGCTCCACGCCAAGCGGCGCCGGCTAACGCGAGGCTCTAACTCATGGATCCCACAGGCGCCGTCTCGCCAGCCAGCTTCGACATCGCGCACCTGTTCCTGCACGCCGACTGGGTGGTTCGCGGGGTGATGGTGGTGCTGGCGCTCGCCTCGCTGTGGTCGTGGGCGGTGATCATCGATAAGGCGTTCCGCTTCTCGGCGATCAACGGCCAGGCCAACCGCTTCGAGGACCAGGTCGGGTCCGGCCAGCCGCTCGAGGACGTCGCGACGGCCGCCGGCGAGAGGCCCCGCCACGCCCTGCCTCGCATGTTGCAGGCCGCGCTGCGGGAGTGGCGCGAGACGCGAACCCGAGGTTCATTATCGGGCGCGCAGGCCGACACCCAGTCCGCCTTTCTCGTCCAGCGCATCGATCGGGTGCTCGATTCGGCCGTGGCGCGGGAGAGCCAGCGGGTCGAGGCGGGTCTCGGGACTCTGGCCATCGTCGCCACGGCCTCGCCCTTCATCGGCCTGTTCGGCACGGTGTGGGGGATCATGACCGCGTTCCAATCCATCGCCATCGCCAAGAACACCAGTCTCGCCGTGGTCGCGCCCTCCATCGCCCAGGCCCTGTTCGCCACCGCCATCGGGCTGGCGACCGCGATCCCGGCCTATGTCGCCTACAACAAATTCTCCACCGACGCGGCCAAGTATGCGGCGCGGCTGGAAGGCTTCGCCGACGACCTGGTGACCGCGATCCAGCGCCGGCTGTCGGAGCGGGCTTAAGCAGCATGGCGCTGTCGACCCACGACGCCTTCAGCGCGGGACGGCGGCGCGGGCGCGCGCGTCGCGGGCGGCGCGCCGCCTTGGCGGAGATCAACGTCACACCCCTGGTCGACGTCATGCTGGTGCTGCTGATCATCTTCATGATCTCGGCGCCGCTGCTCACCGCCGCCGTTCCGCTGGAACTGCCGAAGACCGAGGCGAGCGCGGCGCCCGCGCAGGAGAAGCCGATCACCGTCTCCGTCCGCGCCGACGGCCGGGTCTACATCGACGAGGACGAGACGCCGTTCGCGACCCTCGCCCCCGCGCTGCGCCAAAAGGCGGGCGAGGGCTACGCCAAGCCGATCTACGTCCGCGCCGATGGCCGGGCGTCCTACGCCATCGTCGCTCAGGTCATGGCCAGCCTGTCGTCATCTGGCTTTTCGAGCATCGACCTGATCACCGACACCGGCGGCCCCTCGTCCGGCGCGCGCGCGACGCATGGCGGCGGCTGATCGGCCGGTCGGCGCGGGGTCGCTCGCCGCCGCGCTGATCCTTCATCTCGCGGTGTTCGCCGCCTTCATGCTGGCGGTGAAGCCCAATGTCATTCCGACCGGCGCGGCGGTGCCGATCACCATCGTCTCCGACGCCCCGGCGAGCGCGCCGGCCAAGGCGGCGGCCGCTCCCGTCGCCGAGCCCGCCCGGACCGAAGCGCCCACGCCCGAAGCTGCGCCGCCGGAGCCCCCGCCGCCGCCGAAAGCCGCCCCCGCTCCGCCCCGGCCAAGTCCGCCGAAACCGTCGCCGCCGAAGCGCGCTCCGACGTACAAGCCCATGCCCAAGCCAGTGGCCAAGCCAGTCGAGACGGCGCCGCCGGTCAGACCCGCCCACGCCGCCGCGCCGCCTACGGCGAAGCCGTCCCTCGATCTCGACGCGCTTCAGTTGAGCTTGGCGAGATCGACCCACGCCGCTCCGCCGCGGCGAAGCTTCGCCGAGCGCGGACCGGCGCGAGAGGCGGCCGCGCCCCAGACCGCCGCCGCGGCGGGCGTCTCCCGCGAGGAGCAGGCGGGCCTGTCCCAGCTCCTCAACCGGCTGTGGAATCCCAATTGCAGCGTCGAAGGCGGCGACGCGGTGCTGGTCTCGGTCAGCTTCACCGTAGGCTATGACGGCCGGCTGAGCGGACGGGTGAACGCCGGCGGACGCGAAAGCTCTTCCGACCCGGTGGTCGCCACCGCCGCCCGGCGCGCCATCGACGCGGTCCACGCGGCCGAACCCTACCAGGCGACCTATCGCGGCGCCCAATTCAGGATCAACTTCGATGCCAAGAAGGCGTGCGCGAATCGCTAGGGGAACACTGATGATCCATGAAACGAGCCGGGCGCTGCTGTTGGTCGCGGCGCTTTGCACCGCCGCGTGGGGGCGCGCGCGCGCGGAGATCGTCATCAACGTCGATCAGGGCGCCTCGCAGCCGGTGCCGATCGCGGTTCCGGCGTTCGAGGGCGGCTCGCAGGCGTCCGAAATCGCAAGATCCGAAATCGCAAGAGTGGTGGCCGCCGATCTGCGCGGTTCGGGACTGTTTCGCCCGCTGGATCCCGCCAGCCTCCCGCGAGGCGCGACCGTCGACGTGCAGCCGAAGTTCGACGATTGGAAGGGTGTCGGCGCTCAGGGCCTGCTGGTCGGCCGGGTCAACTCGACCGATGGCCGTCTGAGCGCCGATTTCCGCCTGTGGGACGTCTACGCCGGTCAATCGCTGATCGGCACGGAGTTCACCTCCACCCCGGCCAACTGGCGGCGCGTCGCGCACAAGATCGCCGACGCGGTCTATGAGAAGCTGACCGGGCAGCGAGGCTATTTCGACACCCGTGTCGTCTTCGTCGCCGAAAGCGGCTCCAAGGCCAAGCCGGTGCGGCGCCTGGAGATCATGGACCAGGACGGCGCCAATCCCAGTTACCTGACCGATGGATCGGCCCTGGTGTTCACGCCGAGGTTTTCCGCCAACAGCCAGGAGATCACCTACATGGCGCTGCGGCCCACCGGATCGACGATATATCTGCTCAACATCGACACCGGTCGGCAGGAAGCCTTGGGTCACTTTCCCGGCATGGTGTTCGCGCCGCGTTTCTCCGCCGACGGACGAAAGGTGGCGTTCTCGGTCGAGGCGGGCGGCAACACGGACATCTACGTCATGAACCTCGCCAGCCACGCCACGGCGAGGCTCACCAGTGATCCATCGATCGACACCTCGCCGTCGTTCGCGCCCGACGGTCAACGGCTCGTGTTCAATTCGGACCGAGGCGGTTCGCCCCAATTGTATATCATGTCCGCCTCGGGCGGTGACCCGCGGCGGATTTCGTTCGGCTCGGGACGTTACACGACACCGGTCTGGAGTCCCGATGGCAAGCTGATCGCCTTCACCAAGCAGGAAGGCGGCCAGTTCCACATCGGTGTGATGCGGCCCGATGGTTCCGGCGAGCGATTGCTGACCTCGAGCTATCTCGACGAGGGGCCGACATGGGCGCCTAACAGCCGGACGATACTCTTTACACGGAACGAAGGATCGAGTTCGCGGCTATGGAGTGTCGATGTCTCCGGCGCGCAGCTTCACCCCGCCGCATATTCGCTTCCGGCTTCGGACCCCGCGTGGTCGGCGCCTTTGCCGTAGTAAGGGCGCGATCGGGAGCCTCGCGCCTAAATCGTTCGTTCCCACGCGCCATGCGGGCGTCAACATTGCCGACGATAAGGCCAGCGCGTGATAGACTTGCGCCGTTGGCGCGATCACGGTTCAGCACCGTTCGGAGACTTCATGACGCGTAAATCTTCCTGGCTTCGTCACCTCGCGATCGTCGCCGTCGTGGGGCTTGCGCTCGGCGCCTGCGCCTCGCGACCAAAGCCGATGGGACCCGCGGCGACGGCGTCGCCCGCCCCGCCGCCGCCGCCGCCGGGCGCCGGCGACGGCCGCGACATCGAGCGCTCCGGCGACTACATGGGCCAGGGCGCGGGGCCCGGATCGGCGCGGGATTTCGTCATCAAGGCCGGAGACCTCGTCTATTTCGATTTCGACCGTTACGAGGTCCGGTCCGAAGCGCGGGCCGTGCTCGACCTGCAGGCGGCGTGGCTCTCGAAATATCCGTCGGTCCGGGTGCGGGTCGAAGGCAACACCGACGAACGCGGGACCCGCGAGTACAACTTCGCCCTGGGCGCCCGGCGCGCGGGGGCCGTGCGCGACTATCTTGTGGAGCGCGGGATCGAGGGGTCGCGCATCGACACGATCTCGTATGGCAAGGAGCATCCGCTCGACGCCGGGTCCGGCGACAAGGCCGACGCCATCAACCGCAATGCGCGGACGGTCGTCACCAGCGGGGCGCGATAATCGTGAGGGGGCCGCGATCCACGCTGTCCGCGTTAACGGGAGCGATCGCCCTGACCCTCTGCGCGGCCCATGTCGCCGCCCAGACCGCGCTCGACGATCCCCTCGACGACCGCTCCGCCAAGCGTCTGGACCGCATGGAGAAGGTGGTGCGGGAGTTGCGCGCCATCGTCTTTCAGGGCCGCGACACCGGACACCCGGTGGTGGTGCAGCCCGCCGATACCGACTCCCGGCTCGCCTCGATGTCCGACCGGCTGAGCGATGCGCAGCAGGCGATCTCCAAACTCAATGGCGAACTCGAGGTCGTGCGTCACGACCTCGACGACTCTCGCCAACAGGCCTCCGACCTCAAGGCCGCCAACGCCGTGCTCCAGGCCAAGATCACGGCGCTGGAAGCCGCGCCCCAGCCGCAAAGCGCGCCGCCACCGCTGTCCGGACCTGGTCCAGGCGCCGATCCAGCGCCCGCATCGCCATCGAGCCAGCTCAACAGCGCCGAGGCGGCGGTGCGGGAGGGCGACTTCGCGACGGCCGAGCCGGCCCTGCGCGACTATGTCGACCACTTCGGCGACGGCCCGCGTGGACCCGAGGCGAAGTTCTACCTCGCCAAGGCTCTGATGGCTCGCCACGAGTGGGCCGACGCGGCGACGGCGCAGATCGGCGCCGTGCGCGGCTGGCCCAAGACGCGATGGGCGCCCGAGGCGGTGGTCGATCTCTCAAAGAGCCTGGTGGCGCTGAAGAAGCCGGCCGACGCTTGCCAGGCGCTCGACGAACTGGCCCGGCGCTACCCAAAGCCCAGCCCGGAAGTCATCCGCGACGCCGCCGACCTGCGGACCCGGGCGAAGTGCGGCTGATCCAATCTGACGCCAAGGCTCCCGCCTGGTCGGAGATTGAAAGCGCGACGGCAGCGATCCTGTCGGACCATCTGGAGCAGAGCGCCGAAGCGCCTGTCGCGGTGGCGTTCTCCGGCGGCGGCGACTCCCTGGCCCTTCTGCTGATCGCCTTGGCCTGGGCTCGAGGTGCGCGAAGGCGGCTGGTCTGCCTCACCGTCGACCACGGTCTCTCGCTGAATTCAGCGGCGTGGACGAAGGCCTGCGCTGAGCGGGCCCATGATCTAAACCTCGATCACCGCGCGCTGACATGGACCGGCGCCAAGCCTTCCACCGGAGTGGCCGCGGCCGCGCGATCGGCGCGGCACAGGCTGCTTGCCGACGCCGCGCGAGAGGAGGGCGCCAGCGTCATCTTGATGGGCCACACCGCCGACGACCGGCTGGAGGCGCGGCTGATGCGCGAGGAAGGTTGCAGCGTCTCCGAGCCGCGCGCCTGGTCGCCATCGCCCGCGTGGCCGGAGGGACGGAACGTGTTCATCCTCCGTCCGCTCCTTGACGTCCGCCGCGCCGCGATCCGCCGAGGCCTGCGCGAAATCGGCGAAACCTGGCTGGACGACCCGGCCAACGCCGATGAGACATCCTTAAGAGCGAGGGTTCGGCTGCGGATCGCCGATGGTGGCGACTCAGATTTCGCGAAGCCGCTGGGCGTGAACGCACTCTTAGGCGCGGCGACCGTCGGCTGGGCGGGCGACATCGCCGCGCCATTGACGGCGCTGGCCGCCGCCGCGCCGGCGACCCGCCACAACTTCTTGGGCGCCGCCCTGCTCTGCGCGGCGGGAACGGCTTCACCGCCGCGCGGCGAGGCGGTCGGACGGCTTTGGCAGAGACTGTCCTCGGGGTCGCCAATGACGGCGACGCTCGCGGGCGCGAGAATCGAAAGCGAAGGGACAACGGTACGGATCATGCGCGACGATGGCGCGATGGGAGACTCCGTCTGGTCATCGCTCGAGGATCCCCACGTCTTTGACGGCCGGTTTGAGATCGCGGCTGTTCCAGGTGGCGGAAACCTCACGGCGGTGGCAGGTCACGTGGCGCGGCTCGACCGCGAGGAGCGCGACACGTTGAGGACGGCGCCGCCCGCGGCCCGCCGAGCTCTCCCGGGATTCCTCCGCGAGGACGGCGCGGCGACCTGCCCGGCGATTCGTCTAGGCGGCCGCCCTTCGGCGCGATTGCTCGTCGCCGACCGCCTCAACGCCGCGCTGGGCGCGATCACTTGCGAGGCGACGATCGGGCGCGTTGGCGAAACCGCTCCGGGCGTCCTAGATAGGGCGGCGAGTATAGAGAGATCCGTCCATGAACCTGCGTAACCTCGCCATCTGGGGCGCCATCGTTCTCGTCCTGGTCGCCGTGTTCGGCGTGATGAACAGTGGCTCGCACGGCGGTCCGTCACACACGATTACCTACTCCGCACTGCTCAACCGGGTAGACAGCGGCGATATCAAATCGGCGAAGATCCACAGTCAGACCATCGAGGCGCAGGATCATCAGGGCACGACTCTGGTCGCGACTGGACCGCTGGAGACCAGCGACCTGCAGAAGCGTCTGGAATCTCACGGGGCGGCGTTCGAATTCGAACAACCGGGCGCTGGATTGTTGCCCAGTATCCTGATCAACCTCCTGCCGATCGTTCTGTTACTCGGAGTGTGGTTCTTCTTCATGCGCCAGATGCAGGGCGGCGCGCGCGGGGCGATGGGCTTTGGCAAGTCCAAGGCCAAGATGCTGACGGAAAACAAGAACCGCATCACTTTCGACGACGTCGCCGGCGTCGACGAGGCCAAGGACGACCTGTCGGAGATCGTCGACTTCCTGAAGGACCCGGGCCGCTTCCAGAAGCTGGGCGGCAAGATTCCGCGCGGCGCCCTGATGGTGGGCCCTCCGGGCACCGGCAAGACCTTGCTCGGCCGCGCGGTGGCCGGCGAGGCGGGCGTACCGTTCTTCTACATCTCGGGATCGGATTTCGTGGAGATGTTCGTCGGTGTCGGCGCTTCGCGGGTGCGAGACATGTTCGAGCAGGCCAAGAAGAACTCGCCGTGCATCATCTTCATCGACGAGATCGACGCGGTCGGCCGCCATCGTGGCGCGGGCCTGGGTGGCGGCAACGATGAACGCGAGCAAACCCTCAACCAGCTCCTGGTCGAGATGGACGGCTTCGATCCCAACGAGAGCATCATCGTCATCGCTTCGACCAACCGGCCCGATGTGCTCGATCCCGCTTTACTGCGCCCAGGCCGGTTCGACCGCCAGGTGGTGGTGCCCAATCCGGATGTGAGCGGGCGGGAAAAGATCCTCCGCGTTCACATGCGGAACGTTCCGCTGTCGTCGGACGTCGATGTACGGGTGATCGCGCGCGGTTGTCCGGGCTTTTCCGGCGCCGACCTCGCCAACCTCGTCAACGAAGCGGCGCTGATGGCGGCGCGGAAGAACCGCCGCATGGTGGTCCAGCGCGACTTCGAAGACGCCAAGGACAAGGTGATGATGGGCGCCGAGCGCAAGTCCATGGTCATGAGCGACGAGGAGAAGCGGCTTACCGCCTATCACGAGGGCGGCCACGCTCTGTTGGTGCTGTCGGTTCCCTCAGCCGACCCGATGCACAAGATTACCATCATTCCGCGCGGCATGGCGCTGGGCATGGTGATGCAGCTACCGGAGGGCGACCGTCACTCGATGAACTTCGAGCAGATGACCTCCAGGCTTGCCATCATGATGGGCGGCCGCGTCGCCGAGGAACTGATCATGGGCAAGAACAAGATCACCTCGGGCGCTTCGAGCGACATCTCGGCGGCGACGGGTTTGGCACGCAACATGGTCACCCGCTGGGGTTTTTCAGACGAACTCGGCTTGGTGTCGTATGGCGACAACCAAGAGGAAGTGTTCCTGGGCCATTCGGTGGCGCGCACCCAGAACGTCTCGGAGGACACGGCTCAGAAGATCGACAGCGAAGTGCGGCGCCTCGTCAGCGCCGGCTATCAGGAAGCCAAGCGTATCCTCACCGAGCGCATGGAAGACCTGCACGCCTTGGCCAAGGCCTTGCTCGAGTATGAGACGCTGAGCGGCGACGAGGTCGTGGCCGTGCTCAAGGGCGTTCGGCTCAACCGCGACGAAGCGGAAAGCCGTCCGCAGCCCGGACCGCGTGTCTCGGTTCCCCTGGCGCCGCGCCCGGAGGCGGGACTGGCCTGAAGCCGTCGCCGATGCTCGTCATGGGCATCGTCAACGCCACGACGGATAGCTTTTCCGATGGCGGCGCATACGATCCGGCGGCGCACGCGCTTTCTCTCGTCCGCGGAGGCGCGGACTGGATCGACATCGGCGGGGAGTCCACGCGGCCCGGCGCCGCTCCTGTCGGTGAGGCCGAGGAGCTGGCGCGGGTGATGCCGGTGGTCGCGGCGGTCCGGGCGGCCGGTGACGCGCCGATCTCGATCGACACGATGAAGCCGGCGGTCGCGCGCGCCGCCATGGCCGCCGGCGCGACGATGTGGAACGATGTGTCGGCGCTCTCCGCGCCGGGAGCGTCGGAAACCTGCGCCGCACTCGGCTGCGACGTGGTGCTGATGCATATGCGCGGCGAGCCGAGAACGATGCAGGTCGACCCCGCCTACGACGATGTGGTCGGCGAGGTGGCGGCCTATCTGTCGGCCCGCGCCGACGCGGCCATGGCCGCCGGCGTTGCGCCCGAGCGCATCTGGCTCGATCCGGGTATCGGGTTCGGCAAGACGGCGCGGCATAATCTCGATCTGCTCGCCGATCTGGGTCGTCTGGCCGGGCTCGGCTTTCCCGTCGTGCTCGGCGCCAGCCGCAAGGGCTTCATGCGCCATATCGCACCCCACGCCGAGACGACGGCCTCCCGCCTCGGCGGGTCGATCGCCGTCGCCCTGCACGCCGCGCGGGCGGGGGTGGCCATGGTCCGTGTTCACGATGTTGCCGAGACGATCCAAGCGCTGGCGGTGAGCGGCGCGATCCGTGAGCGGCATGGCTGAGCGGGTCGGCCGCGTCCTCGTCATCGCCGGCTCCGACAGCGGCGGCGGCGCGGGCATTCAGGCCGACATCAAGACAATCACCGCCCTCGGCGGCTACGCGGCCACGGCGATCACCGCGATCACGGTGCAGAACACGCTCGGCGTGCACGACGTGCATCCTCTCCCGGCCGCGCTGGTCGCCGCGCAGGCGCGAGCGGTGCTGGACGATATCGGCGCCGATGCGATCAAGATCGGCATGCTTGGCGGGGCGGGTGTCCTCCAGGCGGTCGAGGCGTTGCTGAACGACTATCCTGATATCCCCGTCGTGATCGACCCGGTGATGACCGCCAAAGACGGTCGCGCCCTGCTGACTGACTCGGTCGCGGTGTTACGCGATCGCCTGCTACCACACGCCGCGCTTCTGACTCCCAACGCGCCGGAGGCGGCCGCGCTAACCGGTCTCGAAGTGGAGACCCTCGACGATCTGCGTCGATCGGGCGAGTGGCTGCTGACGGCCGGCGCGGCCGCCGTGCTCATGAAGGGCGGTCATATCGCCGGCGAGACGGTGGTCGATCTTCTGATGTCGCCCAGAGCAGAGACGCTCTTTACGTCGCCGCGCGTGGCCAGCCGCCACACCCACGGCACCGGCTGCACCCTCGCCTCCGCCTGCGCCGCCGGTATGGCGCAGGGCTTGACGCTGGAGGCCGCCGCCGCTCGCGCCCACGCCTACACCGCCGAGGCCATCCGACGCGCGCCCGGCTTCGGCGGCGGACATGGCCCGGTCGATCACGGCTGGCCGCTGCGCGACCGATGATCGACCGGCATGGGCGCCTGCGGGATATTTTGCGAGGCGTTCCCGACCTGATGCGAGTCATGCGTATCGCCCGCGAGCTCGACTTGCCCGATTGGCTGATTTTCTCCGGCGCGATTTATCAGCCGGTGTGGAACGCCTTGACCGGGCGTCGGGCCGACCATGGCCTCAACGACTACGACCTTGCCTATTTCGACGACGCCGACCTCGGCTGGGACGCCGAAGACGAGGTAATCCGCCGCGTGGCCTCGGCGATGCCGCCGGATTTGCGCAATAGGGTCGAAGTCCGCAATCAGGCGCGGGTCCACGTTTGGTTCGAGGATCACTTTGGCGAGCCCTACACGCCGCTTCGTTCCTCGGAGGAGGCGCTGACCCGGTTCACGGCGAGGGCCTTTGCAGTGGCCGCGCGGCTCGAGTGGGACGGCACGCTCTCCATATTTGCTCCTTATGGTCTGGATGATCTGTTCGACATGACGCTGCGCCCGACGACCCACCCGCCGGCCTTGGGTTTCGCGGCGACGGTTGCTAAGGCGAGCGCGCGCTGGCCGGAGGTGACCGTCCGCGCGTGAGGAGCCTCGCTGATGCGCCAGTGGACCATCGACGCCTTTGCCGGCGAGCCGTTCAAGGGCAATCAGGCCTGCGTGGTCGAGCCGTTCGACGCGTGGCCAAACGCGACCTGGATGCAGAGCCTCGCCGCCGAGAACAATCAGGCCGAGACCGCCTATCTGCTCCGCACCGCCGATCCGGCGCGGTTCGGCCTGCGCTGGTTCACCCCGGCGCTGGAGGTGCCTCTGTGCGGCCACGCGACGCTGGCCAGCGGCCATGCTCTGTTCGGCGAGATGGACCTCGCCGGCGACGCGGTCACCTTCGACACCCAGTCCGGCCCGCTGGTGGTCAGACCAACAGACGCCGGATACGAGATGAACTTTCCCGCCGACGTTCCCGCCCGGATAGCCGTCCCGCCAGGTCTGACGCGGGCGCTGGGCGCGCAACCGCGCGAAGTGTGGGCGTCGTCATATCTCATCGCCGTTCTCGCCGACGAAGCGGCCGTTCGCACCCTGACGCCCGACATCGCCGCCCTAAAGGACATTGCCAGCGAAGCGACGCGCGGCCGGGGCAATGTCGCGGTCACGGCGATCGCCGAGGCCGATCGACCGTACGATGTGGTCAGCCGCTTCTTCGCGCCGGGATCGGGTATTCCGGAAGATCCGGCGACAGGATCGCTGCATTGCGGTCTTGCCCCCCTTTTCGTTGAAAAGCTGGGGCATTCCACCCTTCGCTTCCATCAGGCCTATCCTGGCCGCGGCGCGGATCTCGAGTGCGAGATGGCGGGCGAGCGGGTGCTGATCCGTGGCCGCGCGACGACCGTCGTGGAGTCTCGTCTCCGCTTGTGAACATGGTGACGCCGCTAAATTCGGTGGCAATGGCCGAGGTTTCGCCTATATTCCGGGGTCACGCCCGGCTTGAACGCCGGGCGCCTCTGTTTTTGGAATCGAGACCATGACCGCTGTTCTATTCCCCCAAGCGACCGCCGTGTGGCTGGTGGATAACTCCTCCCTCACCTTCGACCAGATCGCCGACTTCTGTGGTCTGCATCCCTTGGAAGTCAAAGGCATCGCCGACGGCGAGGTCGCGCGCGACGTTCGCGGCGCCGATCCGATCGCCAACAATCAGTTGACGCGCGAGGAACTCAACAGGGGCCAGGCCGACCCCGCTTATCGCATGCGTCCGCACGAGAGCCGCTACGCCGAGCACGCCGCGCCGCCTAAGAAGCCGTCGAAATACACGCCCGTGTCGCGCCGTCAGGATCGGCCGGACGCCATCGCCTGGTTCGTGCGCAACCATCCGGAAATTACCGACGCCCAGATCGCCAAGGTGCTGTCGACAACCAAGTCGACCATCGATCAGGTGCGTAACCGCACCCACTGGAACGCGACCAATATCAAGCCGGTCGATCCGGTCTCTCTCGGCCTGATGGGTCAGCTCGAACTTGACGCCCTGGTCAAGACCGCGTCGGACAAGAAGAACATTGCGGACGCCCGCAAGGCCGCGCTCGAGCCGGCCGGCGCTTCGCTGAAGCCATCGGCGGCCGAGGACGCGATGGAGACCGCGACCCTCGGCGCCGAGTGATGCCTTGAGGTTTCCGAGGCTCTAGTGTGGTCTCGACTGGAGACTGGTCATCTCTTCCTTGAGCCGGAGCTTCTGTCGCTTCAGTTCACCCAAACGCGCGGCGTCGGCTGCCGGTCTTTTGACCTCGTCCTCGATCGCCTTGTCCAGCGATTGACGTTTCTTGCCGAGTTCACGAATTCGGGCTTCGATCGCCATGGTCGATAATCTCCTCGCGTTGGACCCCCGAGGTAGTGAACACCCTGCCGCGCGTTTCGTCCGATCACAGTTAGTTGCGCGGCCCACATCCGTGGCGGCGGCGCCCGCGATCGCGGCGCCTGGGCGCGGTTCATGAGCACCGCGGCCGAAGGTCCTCTGGTGGTCGGAATTTCGGGCGCCTCGGGCGTGATGTACGGTGTGCGCGTTCTCGACGCCTGCCGGGACATGGCGGTTAAAACCCACCTCGTCGTCAGCCGCGCGGCGCTGATCACCCTTTCCCAAGAAACCGACCTCAGCCTGGAGGCGCTGAACGCCAAGGCCGATGTCGTTCACCGCGTCGGCGACGTCGGCGCATCGATCGCCTCGGGCTCGTTCCGCACCCGCGGCATGGTCGTCGCGCCATGCTCGGTGCGCAGCATGAGCGAGATCGCCAGCGGCGTGACCTCGTCCCTCCTGACCCGCGCCGCCGACGTCACTCTGAAGGAACGCCGCCGCCTGGTCCTGATGGTCCGCGAGACTCCGCTCCACCTCGGTCACCTGCGCACGATGGCGGCCTTGTCGGAGATGGGCGCGATCATCGCGCCGCCGATGCCCGCCTTCTACGCCGAGCCGCGCGACTTGGCGGAGATGGTCGACCAGACGGTCGGGCGGGTGCTCGATCTGTTCGGCATGACCTGGGAGCGGACTCGGCGGTGGGACGGCCTTGGAGGGGCGTCGTGACCCTGTGGGACTGGGCGGGTCGGTGTTGGGACAGACCGGGCGTCGGCGAGGCCTGCCTGACGCTGCAGAACGATCACGGCCAATGCATTCCGCTCCTGTTGTGGGGGCTGTGGCGCTGGGAATGTGGCGACGGCCTCGACGATGAGGCCGTCGGTCAGGCGGCGGCGCTGTGCCGGGCCATGGACGACATGGTAATCGCACCCCTCCGAGCCGAGCGCCGAGCCGCGTCCCCGGCCGATCGCGAACGCCTGCTGGCCAACGAACTCAAGGTCGAGCACGAACTGCTCGATCGGTTGGCGGCGCTCCCCGCGGGCGAGCCGGACCGCCGAACACGAAGCGCCGGTGATATGCTTTCGACGGTCTCCTCCCGCTGGGGCGCCGCGCTCGGCGCGTCCGCGTTCGATGATCTTCTCGCCGCCCTCTCCGTCCAGGAGCCGGCCGATGTCGGATGAGGAGTCCGCCAACGACGAGGACTTCCGTCTGCGCGAGATGCTGGCGGGTTTGCGCCAGACGCACCAGGATCTCGCCGCCGCCGTCGAGGCTCTGAGCGCCCTGCCGCGCCCGGACCAGCTCCAGATCGCCCGGCTCAAGAAGCGCAAGCTGGTGGTCCGCGACCAGATCGCCAAGCTGGAAAACAGCCTGACTCCCGACCTGATCGCCTGAGGGCGCGCACGCCCTCGCTTGCCCGCTCCCGCGCTATCGCCCATATCGCGCGCCATGAACCAGGACAAGATGATGCGGATCGTGGCCGCCGCGCGCGCCGCAGGCGCCGACGCGGCCGAGGTTGCGTTTTCGCAACGCGCCGCGCTGTCGGTCAGCGTGCGCATGGGCGAGCTGGAGGAAGTCGAGCGCGAGGAGTCGCGGGACCTCGGCATCCGGGTGATCATCGGCCGCCGTCAGGCGTCGGTGTCCGGATCGGATATCTCCAAGGAAGGCCGCGCCAAGCTGGTCGAGCGGGTCGTCGCCATGGCTCGCCTGGCCGCCGAGGATCCCTACGTCGGTTTGCCGAGCGAGGATTTGCTCGCCCGCGGCGTCCACGACGATCTCGACCTCTATGACGCCGAGGAGCCCGAGCCCGAAAAGCTCGAGGCACGGGCGGTGGAGACCGAGGATGCCATGCGCGCGGTGTCGGGGGTGACGAATTCGAACGGCGCCTCGGCGACCTGGTCGAATTCCGCCTGGCGGCTGGCGACCAGCCAGGGCTTCTTCGGCGAACATCGCGGCAGCGTTTTCTCCTTGTCGGCTCAGGCCATCGCCGGCGAGGGCTCGGGCATGGAGCAGGGCTACGAGGGTCAGGCGGCGCGTTGGCGCTCCGACCTGCCGGCCCCCGAGTGGATCGGCGCGGAAGCCGGTCGCCGCGCGGTCGCCAGCCTGGGTGCCCGCAAGATCGACTCGACCACCGCGCCGGTGATCTTCGAGGCGCGCCTCGCGGCGTCGCTGCTCGGCCCCCTGATCGGCGCGATTTCCGGCCCGTCCGTCGCGCGGGGCGTGTCGTTCCTCAAAGACAAGCTCGGTGAGGCGATCTTCGCCAAAGGCGTAGCCGTCGTCGACAACCCGCACCGCAGGCGCGGCCTCGGCTCCTCGCCGTTCGACGACGAGGGCGTGGTCAACCGGCCGATGCGCCTCATCGACGACGGTGTTCTGACGACCTGGATGCTCAACTCGAGTTCCGCCCGCCAGCTCAAGCTCGCTTCCACCGGCCATGCGTCGCGTGGTCTCGCGGGCCCGCCGGGCGTCGGCCCCGCCAATCTGGTGCTGGAGCCCGGAACGATGGACCAGGCGGCGCTGATGAAGGCGGCGGGGTCGGGCGTGCTGATCACCTCGACCTTCGGGCCCTCGCTCAACAGCAACACCGGCGATTGGTCGGTGGGCTGTTCCGGCCACTGGTTCGAGAATGGCGAGATCGCCTACCCGGTCACCGAGATCACCGTCGCGGGCAATTTGCTCGATATCTACAAGCGCCTCGCGCCCGGCTCGGACCTCGAAGTGCGCGGCTCCGCCGACGCCCCGTCGATCCTGATCGACGACCTCGCCATCGCGGGGAAATAGCGTCCATGCCGAACCAGCTTCTGCATCTCGTCGTCGGCGGCGAGCTGAAGGACGTCACCGGCCTGGAGTTCCGCGACCTTACCAAGCTCGACCTCGTCGGGGCCTATCCAAGCTACGACGACGCCCACCGCGCCTGGCAGACCAAGGCCCAGGCCACGGTCGACAACGCCCACATGCGCTATTTCATCATCCACGCCCACAAGCTGCTCGATCCGTCCGCGCCGGGGGAGTAGGCGAACGCGGTCTCACTCCCGCTTCAGCCATCGCTCCGTCACCTGGGTTCCCCACCACCCGGCCTTGAAGTCCGCTTTGATCGCGACAGGGTCGTATGCTGGGCTCTGGACCCACTCGACGAAGCTCAGGCTGGCCGGTTCACCTTCCTCTAGGTACCGCGCGAAGATGTAGTCGAGGACGCCGGTGAGGCCGGCGCGCACGTGAAGGTACTTGGGCGAGAGCTGGGTTAGGGCCTCTCGGATCGATTTGCCTTGGCGGAAATGCATGTAGAGCACCGCCATGATCCCGGCGCGGTCGGCGCCCGACTTGCAGTGCATCAGCGCCGGATAGCGGATCGTCTCGAACAGGTCGCGGGCGCCCAGCACTTTTTCCGCCGTCGGCACGTCGCGGGAGGCGATGACGAAATCGACCAGCTCCAGGCCGAGCCGATGGCAGGCCTCGACCTCCAGCGCTCGGAAGCTGGTGTGCACGCCGCCGCGCAGGTTGATCACCGTCCTGATCCCGGCGTCCCGCCAGGCCTGGAGCTGAAACGGCCACGGCTGGTTGGTGCGCACCAGCTCGTCGGATATCCAGTGAGCGTTGCGGAAACCCAACCGCAGATAGGCGTGGTCCTTCCACAGATAATCGGCGACGGCGCGCCGCCGCGCGGCTGGTGTGGAGAGATCGAAGGGGTTCAAGGTGCGGAATGACCGCCAAGACCGCTTCCCCCGCGAAGGCGGGGGCCCAGTTTAGCTGAGCGACGGCGTAGCAATGCAGAGCACTGGGTCCCCGCCTTCGCGGGGAAAACGGAGTTAAAGATCAAGTTTCTGAGCCTAACCACGCGGCCCGAACAGGGCTTCGGCGGCAGCGCGGCCCTTGTCCTTGTGGGCGAGCTGGACTCTCGCGCGTTCGATTTCGCCCTGCAGGGCTTCGATGCGCTCGCGCAATTCATCCGTGCCGAACAGCTCCAGGTCTTCACGGCAAAGATCGACCAGGCTCTGGCCGCGCTGCCGCCGGGCTTCCGCCGGTTCGTCCGTCATGGCTCGCCGCGCTCCTTTGCCGTGCGGGGGTTGAGCCGCTATCTGATCGCCCGTCCCCGAGGGCGCAAGCGAAGGAGATCGCGAGATGGACGACGCGACGATGACCGCGATCGAAATCGAAGGCGGCAAGGGCGCCGCCGAGGCGTTGAAGCCCGCCCGGATCGCGCGCCCGGTTCCGGCCGAGGGGCAGATCCTGATTGCGGTGAAGGCGGCCGGGGTGAATCGCCCCGACATCATCCAGCGCATGGGCTTCTATCCGCCGCCGCCCGGCGCTCCCGCCACGCTCGGGCTCGAGGTCGCTGGTGAGGTGGTGAAGGCGGCGGGGCGGTGGAAGGTCGGCGATAGGATCTGCGCCCTTCTCGGCGGGGGCGGGTATGCCGAGTTCGCCGTTGGCGACGCCCGGCATGCCCTGCCGATGCCGGAGGGGCTGAGCTTCGTCGAGGCGGCCTCGTTGCCGGAAACCCTGTTCACCGTCTATGCCAACGTCTTCGAGCACGGCGCGCTGAAGAGCGGCGAGACCCTGATGGTCCACGGCGCGACGTCGGGCATCGGCGTCGCCGCGGTCCAGATGGCCAAGGCGGCCGGCGCGATGGTGATCGCCACCGCGCGCGGCGCGGACAAGGCGGCTCAGGCGGCGAAGCTCGGCGCCGATCTCGCCATCGATACGAGCGTTCAGGATTTCGAGGCGGAGGCCAAGCTGTTCGGCGGCGCCGACGTCATTCTCGACATGGTCGCCGGGCCTTATTTTCCCAAGAACATCGAGACGCTGAAGGTCGGCGGCCGCCTCTGCCATATCGCCAGCCAGGCCGGCGGCGCGGTCGAACTCTCCATACCGAAAATCATGCAGAAGCGGTTGGTGATCACCGGCTCGACCCTGCGTCCCCGCTACGCCGACGAAAAAGCGCGGCTGGCGAAGGAGATCGAGCGCGTGGTCTGGCCGTGGATCGCGGCGGGCACGATCCGACCAATCGTCGACAGGACCTTCCCCCTCGCCGAAGCCGCTTCGGCCCACGCCTACCTCGAGGCGGGTGGCCACCTCGGCAAGGTGATGCTGACGATCTAAGCCGCCGGCGTCGCCTCCGCGGTTCGCGATGCATCGGCGCTCGCGGCGCTCGTCAGCCTGCGCCACGTCGCCAACGCCTGACCGACCACCTGATCCATATTGTAATAGCGGTAGGTCGCGAGCCTGCCGACGAACGTTACGCCCGGCGTGGTCATCGCCAGAGCCTCGTAGCGTTTGAACAGGGCCTGGTTCTCCGGACGCGGCACTGGGTAATAGGGATCGCCCTCCGCCTCGGGGTACTCGTGGACGATGCTGGTTTTGGCGTGGACCTGACCGGTGAGCTGCTTGAATTCGGTAATGCGCGTGAACGGCACCTCCTCCGAGGGATAGTTCACCGTCGCGGCGACCTGGTAATGTTCTTGATCCAGCGTGGTATGCTCGAAGCGCAGCGACCGGTACGGTAGCTTGCCGAAGCGGTGATCGAAGTATTCGTCGATAGGGCCACAGAAGATCAAATGATCATAGCCGACCCGCGACCCGATGTCCTTGAGGTCGACGCCGGTGCGCACCTCGATGTTGGGGTGGTCGAGCATGCGTTCGAACATGGCGGTGTAGCCATCGGCCGGCATGGCCTGGAAGCTGTCGGTGAAATAGCGGTCGTCGGCGTTGGTCCGCGTCGGCACCCGCGCGGTGACCGAGCGGTCCAGCTCCGACGGATCCAGTCCCCACTGCTTGCGGGTGTAGCCGCGGAAGAACAGCTCGTAGAGCTCCCGGCCGATCGCGGAGACCACGACATCCTCCGAGGTCCGCGCCGTCGCCCTCGGCTCGGCGCGCCCGCGCAGATAAGCCTCCGCCTCCGCGTCCGTCCGCAGGCGCAATCCGTAGAGAGAGTTCAGCGTGGTCCGGTTGATCGGGATCGGCACGAGCTGGCCGCGAACGCTCGCCAGGACCCTGTGCTCGTACCCGCGCCAACGGGTGAAGCGGGAGAGATAGTGCGCGATCTCCGTTGAATTCGTGTGGAAGATATGCGGGCCGTATTTGTGCACCAGCAGCCCGGCCTCGTCCCGATGATCGAAGGCGTTGCCGCCGATATGCGGACGCCGGTCGATCAGCAGAACCCGCTTGCCGGACCCCTCAGCGAGACGTTCGGCGAGCACGGCCCCGGCGAAACCGGCGCCGACGATGAGGTAGTCGTATGGTTTTGGCGGCCGCGCCGCCCTTATGGGAAGGTCGACGACCCGGCGGTCGGCGTGACCGGAAGGTGTGATCAGCGCGGCCATGGTCGCGTGAGTCCTGTCCCAGGACAGGTCCGCCAGAGCGGCGTCGACCGAAGCGAGCCATGTTCCGGGCGCGGCCGCGAGGCGCAACGCGTCTTCGCAACCGGCGATGAAGTCCTCGGTGTCGTTCGCCACCGTCACACCTCGCTTGTCGCCCCAGGTCCGCGCGACGTCGCGGATGGCGGTCGACACCACCGGCCGGCCCGCCGCGAGGTACTCGGGCGTCTTGGTCGGGCTGATGAAGCGGGTCGCCTCGTTGATCGCGAACGGCATCAGGGCGACGTCCCAGCCGGCCAGATAGGCCGGCAGCTCGTCGTAGGACTTGCCACCCAGAAAATGAATGTTCGCGCGGCGTGGAAGCGTCGCCGGATCGATCTTCACCACCGGCCCGACAACGACCAAGCTCCACTCCGGATGAGCATCGGCGGTCGCGGTGAGCAGTTCGAGGTCCAGCCGCTCGTCGACGACCCCATAGAACCCTAGGCGCGGAGCGGGAATGGTCGCTTGATCGGCCGGCGCCGGCAAAGCCGCGCGGGCGGCGGCGAAATGGTCCTTGTCGACGGAGGATGGGAAGGGATGAATGTTGCCGTGAGCGCCTCGTTTGGCCTCCCACAAGCTGTGGCCGCCGGTGAAGACCACGTCCGCGATCTTGAGCAACTCGCGTTCGAGCGGGACGAGTTCGGGTGGGGCGAACTTGAAATGCGAGAGTTCGTCCATGCAATCGTACACTATGCACGCCGCCGCCAACCCGCGGGAGAACGGCAGCATCATCGGTGTGTAGTACCAGCGCACAACGCCCGATCCCGCTGCTTCCGGGCAGGCTTCAAGGAGGAGGCGCAAGGCCCGCTCCGTCGCCGCCGCGTCGAGGCCAGACGGGAGCTTGGGTACGGCGACCACAACGCCGGTGGCGGGGTCTTCGCATCGTTCGAGTTCCGCCTCCCGGCGCGCCGGCTCCTCGACCGGTTCTTCCCAATAGAGCACGCGATAGTCGCGGGCGAACCGCGTCATAAGGTGTTGCGGACGTTGAAACACGAAATTCCAGCGAAGGTGCGAAAAGCAGAACAGCACAGGGCGCTCCGCGCGAGGCGCGGATGAAGAGGACGACATCGCTTCGACCCGCGCGCTCAACAATGCTTTCTCCTTAAGCTGAAACACGAAGGGCGGAGCCGTTTACGCCGGTTCCGAGACGCCGCGAGCGTCGAGCCGGATCACCGCCGCGGTGGTGGCGGACGAGGCTCCGTTCGCGACGCGCGGCGTGAACTGCGGGATGCCAGCGCCGAACTTAGGCGCGCGCCGCCACGCGGCGGCGGTCTCCACGATGCGCCAGAGGGAGGAGCCGCGCGCGGTCCATCCCAGCCGGCTCTCGATCTTCGATGGGTCCGCGACTAGGCTGGCGGGGTCGCCCTCCCGCCGTTCCCCAACGAGGTAGAGTGTCGACGTGGCGAGGGCGCGGTCGACCGCCGCGACAACCTCCAGAACCGAATGGCCTCGGCCGGTCCCGACGTTGAACGCATCGAAGGCGCCGGGCGACACGACCGGGCCGAGCGCCGCGATGTGGGCCAGGGCAAGGTCTTCGACGTGGACATAGTCGCGCAGGCAGGAGCCGTCTGGCGTGTCGAAGTCTCGGCCGAACACCGTCAAGGGTTTGCCGTGACCGAGGGCCGCGTCGATCGCCAGAGGAATGAGGTGGGTCTCCGGATTATGGCATTCGCCAAGCTCGCCTTCCGCGTCGGACCCGGCGGCGTTGAAGTAACGCAAGGCCACGCCGGTCAGGCCGAAGGCGTGGCAGTGCGCTTCGATCATCCGCTCCCCCATCAGCTTCGATTCGCCGTATGGACTTGCCGGCGCCTTTGGGGCCGTTTCGCCGAGCGGTTCGATCGCACCGTTGGTCGGTCGGCCGTAGACGGCCGCGCTGGAAGAGAACACCAGTCGCGGCGTCTTGTGATCCGCCATCGCGGCGAGCAGGGCGGCGGCGCCGCCGACGTTGACATCGAAGAACAGATCGGGCCGGATCATCGATCGTCCGACCTCAATCAAGCCGGCGAAATGGATCACGGCCGCCGGACGATATTCGGCGATCGCCCGGCCTATCGCGCCCCGGTCGCGAATGTCGCCGTGAACAAACTCGCCCCACTGCACGGCCTGCCGATGGCCTGAACTCAGATTGTCGAAAACAACCGGTCGATAGCCATTCCAAAACAAGGCTTTGGCGGTGTGCGATCCTATGAAGCCGGCCCCGCCGGTGACCAGGACGACTTTTTCTCCACCCTGGGCTTTGACCATGGGGTCACAACTCGAGAATGAAGGTGGTGTTCCAGTCGCTCCGCTTAGAACGCCTGGGAATGAGACAACGGCGCATTAGTCCGCTTTCGTGGATGCACGCGGCGCCGCATTGGGAGGCATGGCCACGAAGGCGCTCGAATTGTGGGGCGGGCACGAGTGCACCGTCAACGCGGTCGGTGAGGCGGTGTTCGACCAGTCGCGTCTCGGCGGTCACCACGACCGGCCGGCCGATCTCGATCTCTTCGCCAGCCTGCGACTGAAGCGCCTACGCTATCCGGTGTTGTGGGAGCGCGTGTCGCCGCGCGATCCGACCGTCCGCGACTGGGAGTGGAGCGACGGGCGGATGGCTCGGTTGCGCGCCCTCGGCATGGCGCCGATCGTCGGCCTGATCCATCACGGTGCCGGGCCGGCCTACACCTCGCTGATTGAGGAAAGCTTCGCGCCGGGTCTCGCCGCCCACGCCGCCGCCGTGGCCGAGCGGTATCCCTGGGTCACTGACTGGACGCCGGTCAACGAGCCCCTGACCACCGCCCGGTTCGCCGCGCTTTATGGCCTGTGGCGGCCCCACGCCCGCGACGAGCGTTTGTTCTGGCTGGCCCTGCTGAACCAAGTCGACGCAACGCGCCTGGCGATGCGCGAGATCAGACGCCGGAACCCGGCGGCCCGCCTGGTGCAGACCGAAGACCTCGGCCGCACCTATTCGACGGCTCCGCTCGCGGATCAGGCGCGCTTCGACAATGCGCGGCGCTGGATGACCTGGGACCTGCTGGAAGGCCGCGTCGTCGCCGGCCATGACCTGTGGGAGCGGTTGTCGGCATACGGTTTCGACGGCCGCCTCCGTGCCATCGCCGACGATCCGTGTCCGCCGGACGTGATCGGCGTCAATCATTATCTGACCAGCGACCGCTATCTCGATCATCGCGTCGAACGCTATCCGCCCGAGAAGGTGGGTGGAAACGGCCGTGACACCTATGCCGATGTCGAGGCGATCCGCGTTCTGCAGCCCGCCCCGGCGGGTCTGGCGGGGGTGCTCGAGGAAGCCTGGGTCCGCTACGGCCGAACGCTCGCGGTTACCGAGTGCCACACCGGCTGCACTCGCGAGGATCAGCTTCGCTGGCTAGCGGAAGCGTGGG
The DNA here is from genome assembly GCA_965277785.1 of Caulobacteraceae bacterium. Classification (GTDB taxonomy): domain Bacteria; phylum Pseudomonadota; class Alphaproteobacteria; order Caulobacterales; family Caulobacteraceae; genus Acaudatibacter. The sequence continues at coordinate 212,000 of CBDIDP010000011.1, read as the reverse complement.
CGGCGGCAGAGGATATGCGCGCGCGGGGAGTTCAACTCGAGGCGGTGACCCTGTGGGCCTTGCTCGGCGGATACAACTGGGACCTGCTCCTCACGGCGGAGGGAGGAACCTACGAACCGGGGGCGTTCGACGTGCGCGGTCCACGGCCCAGGCCGACGGCCTTGGCCGACCTGGCGCGGCGGCTGGCGACAGGAGACGATCTGCCCGAAGCCTCGAAGGGGCCGGGCTGGTGGCGGCGGGATATTCGTCTGCAATACCCGGCGGCCTTCCGCGCCGCCGATGACTGTGATCCGCCACCTGAGCGGCGCAGCCGCTGGACCTCGGCGCGGCCGATCCTGATCACCGGCGCGACCGGAACTTTGGGCAAGGCCGTGGCGCGAGCCTGCGAATGGCGAGGGTTGGATTATCGCCTGACTTCACGGGACGACCTTTCGCTCGACGCGCCCGACCGGATCGACGCCGCGCTCGACGGTTTGGCGCCGTGGCTGGTGATCAACGCAGCGGGCTACGTCCGGGTCGACGGCGCCGAGCGGGAGGCGGCGGCCTGCATGGCGGCCAATACCGATGGCGCGACCCGGCTCGCGGCGGCGAGCGCCGCGCGCGGCCTGCCCTTCGTCACCTTCTCCAGCGATCTAGTGTTCGACGGCGCCCTCGATCGACCATACGTCGAGAGCGACGCGACTCGTCCGCTGAACGTCTACGGTCTCAGCAAACAGGCGGCCGAGAGCCAGGTCCTGGCGTTGGCCGCGCGTTCGCTGGTGATCCGCACCTCGGCCTTCTTCTCCGCCTTCGACCCGCACAACTTCGCCGCCCACGTCAGGCGCCTCGCGGCGCGGGGCGAGATCATCGAGGCGGCGGACGACCTGGTGGTGTCTCCCACCTGCGTTCCCCACCTCGCCGACGCGGCCCTCGACCTCGCCATCGATGGCGAGGCGGGCCTGTGGCACCTCGCCAACGCCGGGGAGACGGACTGGGCCAGCTTCGCCCGGGCGATCCTGACCGCCACCGGCGGTGACGCCTCCCTGGTTCGCGGCCGCCCGGCCGAGACGTTCGGCTGGCCGGCGCGGCGGCCCGCGCGAGTCCCGCTGGCCAGCGAGCGCGGCGCGGTGATGCCGACCCTCGACGAGGGACTCGCCCGGTACGCCGCCGACCTGTGACCTGACGTTGGCCGGGCTTGAGACGGGGACCGGTCCGCTCGATAAGACATCTTGGATCTGGAGGAGCCCCGAACCATGGCCGTCGCGAGCACCCGCCACCTTGTCGATCCGCAACTCCTGACCCTGCTCGACACCATCCCGTATGTCGAGTTGAACCCGGAGACGCTGGCGCTGATGCGCGGGGCGCCGATGGTGTTCCCTGTCAGTCCGGAGGACGTGGCGCGGACGACCATGGCGACGCACGCCGCGCCCGGCCTCGACGGCGCGCCGGACGTGCCGGTGATCGTCTATCGCCCCGCCGACGCCGAAGGCGAGCTGCCCTGCATCCTGCACATCCACGGCGGCGGCTACGTCCTGGGTTCGGCTGGCGCGGGAGAGGCGTCGCACCGGCCTCTGGCGGCGAACCTCGGCTGCTGCACCGTTACAGTGGATTACCGCCTCGCTCCGGAGACACCCCATCCCGGCCCGGTGGAGGACTGCTACGCGGCCCTCGCGTGGGTGATGAGCCACGCCGCCGAGCTGAAGATCGACCCGGCGCGGGTCGGGGTGATGGGCGAGAGCGCGGGCGGCGGCCTGGCGGCGGGACTGGCGCTGCTGGCCCGCGACCGGGGCGAACACCGGCTGGCGTTCCAGCACCTGATCTATCCGATGATCGACGACCGCACCTGCGCGGACGCCGACCCGCACCCCTATGTCGGCGAATTCGTGTGGACGCCGCAACGCAACCATTTCGGCTGGAAGAGCCTGCTTGGCGCCGAACCGGGCGGCGACGGGATTTCGCCCTATGCCGCCGCGGCGCGAGCTGAAGATCTCGCCGGCTTGCCGCCGACCTATATCGCCACCGGCGCCCTCGACCTCTTCCTGGAGGAGGACCTCGAGTACGCTCGTCGTCTGACGCGCGCCGGGGTCGCGGTCGAATTGCACGTCTATCCGGGCGCCTATCACGGCTTCCAATGGGATCGGAAGGCGGATGTCACCCGCCAAGCCGAAAGCGACAGCCGCGCGGCGCTGGCGAAGGCGCTGCGCTAGTCGACCGCCACCGACGAACGGAACGGCGTTTAGAATTGCTGCTCGCGCATGCAGCATTTCGCCCGGCGTGCGCTATTGCGTCACCTCCATTGGCGATTACGTCCGTCGTGCCATCACGACCACGAGACGAACACCATGATCACTCGAATTCAACGCGCCGCTCTGAGCCTGATGCTGTCGTGCGCCTGCCAGGCCGCGCCGGCCTTCGCGGCTGAACCCGGCGTCACCGAGGCGACGTTGTCGATCGCGCCGCCGATCCCCGTCCACAGGGTGATCGACGGACGGGCCTGGGACTGCAAGGACGCGGCCTGCACCGCCAGCGCGGCCTCCGACGCCGAGTCGCAGCCGATCGCTCGCGAGTGCAACCGCGCCGCCCGCGAACTGGGCGCCTTCGCCGCCTACCAGACCGGCCGCCGCGCCTTGACCGCGGCCGAACTGGCCAAGTGCAACTCGGGCGCGAGGTACCTCGCCAAAGGTTGACCGATTGCGCGCGACCGGTCCAGCCTATCCGTCGATCGATGTGACGGGGAGGGATGAGATGCGTTGGGCTGTGATCGCCTTGGCTTTCGTCGCGCTGATCGCGGCCGGTCCTGGACTGACCGAAACCAACCCCGCCGCCATAGCCCATGACCCCGCGTCGGATAAGGCGCACCCCGCGGCGATGCTGGCCGAGCCGATCCCCAGCCACGGCGACAACCTCAACGCCGTGTTCTATGCCGCCGCCGGCGCGGGGCCGCATCCGACCGTGCTGTTGCTTCACGGCCTGCCCGGCAACGAGCAGAACCTCGATCTCGCCCAGGCCATCCGCCGCGACGGGTGGAACGTATTGACCCTGCATTATCGCGGCTCATGGGGCAGCCCGGGCGCCTTCTCCTTCGCCCACTGCATCGAGGACGCCGCCTCGGCGCTGGCGTGGCTGCGCGACCCGGCCTCTCCCGTCGCGGGCCGGGTCGACGTCAAGCATATCGTGGTGATCGGCCACAGCCTGGGCGGGTTCGTCGCCGGCTGGACCGGAGGTCACGACGACGGCCTCACGGCGACGACGACGATCTCGGCGGCCAACATCGGCCCCACCATCGGCGGCCTGTCGCGCTCCGCCGCCGCCAAGGTGGTCGACGACAACATCGGAACCACGGCGGGCATGCACACCCTGGCCGGGACCTCGCCCCAGGCGCTGGGCGACGAAGCGATCCAACAAGCCAAGACGTTGGACTTCACGTCCGGCGCCCCGACGCTGGCTCGCCACCCTCTGCTGCTGGTCACCTCCGACGACGGCTTGGCCGCCGACAGCGCCGACCCCGCGGCGGCGGTGCGTGAGGCCGGCGGAACGCAGGTCAGCGAGGTCCATCTGGCCACGGACCACAGCTATTCCGACCACAGAGTTGCTCTCGAGGCGGCGATCCTGCCGTGGTTGGAGGCTCTGCCGGGCGCGCCGACAGCTCGATAGGTCCAACTCGGCGTTGGCGATTTAGAGACTGAAGGTCCAGGATGGACCTCCGCCTTTGAAGCGCTCCATTAGAGGATCGCCGTGCGACGCCTGCTCAAATTTCTCCATATCCTTGGCGCTGTAGGGCTGATGGGCGGGATGGGCGCCTTGACCGTCGTCATCATGGCGGCGCCGCCGGTGATCAGCCCGGCCGGTTACATCGTGCTGATGAACGCCATGGCGAAGATCGCCGCGTGGATCATCATGCCTTCCTTGCTGCTGACGGTCGTCGCCGGCCTCCTGGCGATCGCGGTGACTCCCGGCTTTCAAGACGCCGGTTGGGTCTGGGTAAAGGCCGCGACGGGCGTACTCATCCTCGAGGGTGGGTTGCATGTTTTGGGACCGCTCCAGGACGAAGCCAAGCGAGGCGCGGGAGCACTCGCGGCTGGCGTCGACCCGGCGAGCATGGCGCGCCTGTTCACCGCCGAGCGAAACACCCTGTGGGTGCTGCTCGCGGTGTCCGCCGCCAACATCGCCCTCGGCGTCTGGCGCCCCCGCCTTCCGAAAATCCCAGTCTGAGGCGCGGCGGACGCAACCCGGAGCTTCGCTTGACGCGCGCCGCGGAGTCGGGTGGCGAACTCGGCGATGCCGCGCGCCACGCGCTGGCTCAAGGGCTCGACTGCGATGGCAGCGACAGATTGGTGTTGGGCACCCAGCCGATGGTCGGTTCGTCGCCGAGTCCGTGCTGCGTGACGAATATATCGGTGACGTTGCGGAGTTCGAGCAAGCGTCGCGCGTCGGCCAGCGTCGCGGTGGACGCGCTCAAGGCGAAGTTCCTCGCGGCGGCCCGGTTGTTGCCGGTGTCGAGGAAATCCTTCAACGTCATCGTATCGCTGACGGTTTTGGCGTCGATCACTGGATCGTGCTTCACCACGAACAGAGGAATTTTCTTCTCGTCGAATATAACGACACGCGTGATACCCGGCGGATTGAACAAGACCGAGATTGTAGTCTTAAGTTTTAGGCTACCCGCGTCGGCCAAGGTGTCGTTACCGGAAGTTCTGTCGGTCAACTTGAGTTCATAACGGACAATGCGGTCGTACGGCACCATGGTGCCCGGGCGCGTGATCGGCTCACCGTCGGAAGTAGAGCCCGCCTGCGCTCTCGCGACATCGGCGGCTTGTCGATAGCTTTCGTTGGTGAAGTAAAACGCCAGAACGGTTCCGACCCAGGTCGAAAACACCGGAAGAAGCGTCGTGAAGATGTTGAGCGTATCGCGCTCCGCGTTGGCTGGAGCCGCTCTTTCCAGGTAGTCCACCGATCCGATGACAGCCAGCGCCGTCGACGCGATGCCGACGCTTCCTCCGACGACCACATAGCGAGCCAACCTGTCGCGATACTGGCCAGTATCGTCATTGGACTTAGCGGAAGGCGCATTCATCGGCAGCAGCAGCCGCTTGACGGCGTAGCTGGCCAGCAGCGCAACGACCAGGACGATCGTTATGGTGCCGAGCGACCTTAGGGTGGACGGGTCGTCGATCGCGCCCAGACCCAAGTGGGTATTCGCGAGTAGAACGCCCGAGATCACCACGAAACAGACGGACGGGGCGTAATACGCCAGCAAAGACGCAACCGACTGATCAGGCTTGGCTGACGGCGTCGCTGATGGATTTTGGTCGTCGGACACTGTTCACCCCCGCAAGTGAAGTGGCTGAGCCATACCAGCACCCATTGTGGTATTCAACGAACGCCTGCTTTCCGGTCGCGGCAAGACACGCCGTTCAACGAGGCCGTTGCTTGCCTTCAGGCGAGTCGGCCATTGTCTGGGCCGCGCCGACGCTATCCGATCAGGAGCCTGGCTCCGATGGCGAGGATCAGCGCGGGCGGCATGACGATGACGCCCACCTTCAGAAACGCGCCGAAGCCGACCTCCTCGCCCTCGCGGCGGATCGCGGTCAACCAGAGGATGGTGGCGAGCGAGCCGGTCACCGATAGGTTCGGACCAAGGTCGACCCCGATCAGCAGGGCGTCGATCACCGGTTTCGGTGGTTGGGCCCGGACGATGGTGGCGCTGGCGATCAGCCCGGCCGGCAGGTTGTTCACGATGTTAGAGACCACGGCGAGGATAACGCCGGCCGCCGCCGCCGCGCCGTTGGCCGACGCCGAGACGGCGGCCTCCAACAATCCCGACAAAGCCGAGATCAGGCCGCCGCGGTTCAGCGCCTCGACGATCACGAACAGCCCGGCGACCAGCGGCAGCACCGACCAGGAAGCGCCACGCAGGGTCGCCCACGGCGACTCGCGTTTCTGGATCGACACCACGAGCGTCGCGGCGACGCCGAGCGCGGCGGTCGGCGCGCCCAGCTTGATGTCCAGCGCCGACACCGCGAGGAGCGAGACCGCGGTGACCCCGATCCCGGCCAAGGCCGTCCGGCCGCCGCGCGACAGGAGGGGTTGCTCGACCGCCCGCTCGCAGGCGTCGACCAGGGATTTGCGCTGCGACCACCAAAGCGCGGCATAGGTCGCGCCGATCGACATGGCCGATGGCAGGGCGAAACCGCGCAGCCATTGCCACAGCGGCGGTGTGTGATCGCCGTAGAGCACGATGTTGGCGGGATTGGAGATCGGCAGGACGAAGCTCGCGGCGTTGGCGATGAACGCGCAGACCAGGAGGTAAGGGAGCGTGTCGGCCTTGGCCTTGCCGGCCGCGGCGAACACCGCCGGCGTCAGGACAACCGCCGTGGCGTCGTTCGACAGAAAGGCGGTGACGACCACGCCGACGCCATAGACCAGCAGGAAAAGCCGCGCGCGCGAGCCCCTCGCCCTGTTGACCGCGTGGGCGGCGACCCAATCGAACAGTCCCTCCCGCCGCGCGGTTTCCGACAGCAGCATCATGCCGATCAGGAACAGATAGACGTCGCTTCCCTTCTCCACCGCCGCGACGCCGGCGGCGACCGGGAGAAGACCCGACGCCACCAGCAGCACCGCGCCCGCCGTCGCCCACACCGCCTCGGGCCACTTGAACGGCCGGATCAGCACGCCCGCCGTCGCCAGTATGGCGATCATCCAGATGGTGACGTGCGCCGGGGTCGGCGTCATCACGCGGGGACATGCGCCGGGCGGGCGCCGTCGGGGGCGTCCTGGTCGACCTCTCGCACCGTGGAGCGGAAGGCCACCCAAATCCCGAGAGAGCCGAGAGCGAAGGCGCCCAGGATCACGAAGGCAATGCGGTAACCGACCGCCTGGGCGATCGCGCCGCCGAGCGCGGGGCTCAGCGCGGCGCCCAGGCCCTGAACTGTCATCACCGCGCCTTGACCGACATTGACCCGTCCCGTGCCGCTCAGGATCCGCGCCACCATGCCCGGCACGGCGACGCTCTGCAGGCCCGCGCCGACCCCGTCCAGGATCTGCACCGGATAGACGCCCCAAGCCTCGATCACCGACGCCGCCACCAGCCCGCGGATCGGCAGGGCGATAAAGGTGATCAGGAGCACAAGCCAATAGCCGCGCTTGTCCGCCATCTTCATCGCCACCAGAGCGGCGCCGATCATCACCAGTTGGGCCACGACGATGGTGGTGGCGACAAAGGCGGCCGGATTGCCCTTGTGCGCGCCGACGACGGCGAGGCCGTACAGCGGCAGCATCGCGGCGTTGCCGAGGTGGAAGAGCGCGAGGCAGGCGGCGAGGATCAGCAGGGGCTTGCACTCCCACAGCACTTTCCAGCCCTTGGCCTTTTCCCCGTCGCCGGCCCCTTCGAGCCCGCGCGCCGCCCGGTCGTCGATCGCCTTGCGAGGGATCATCAGGACCGAAACGATCGACAGCGCGCCAAAGACCGCCGACAGCCAGAAGATGGCGATGAAGCCGAACTTCCAGCCGAGGAGCCCCGATAGCGCCGCGCCGGCGACGTTGCCGGCGTGATTGAACGCTTGGTTGCGGCCGTTCTGCCGATTGAACCCCGTTTGCCGGGCGATGCCAAGGGTGATCCCAGCCAACGCCGGCCCGATCGCGGCGCCGGCGATCGCCGTCGCGATTTGCGAGCCGGCAATGACAGGAAAGCTCTGCGACACCCAGATCAGGCCGGACGCGAGGATCGTGAAAATCCCTGAGAGGATGACATAGGTGCGCTTGCGGCTGGTCGCGTCGATCAACGCGCCGGCGGGAGCCGTCGCCGCCATTCCCGCGACGCCGCCCAGGGTCATGACCAGGCCGATCAGGCCGGGCTTCCAGCCGCGCTGCTGAAGGAAGACGCCCAGGAACGGGCCGATCCCGGCCTGGGCGTCGGCCATGAAGAAGCTCGTGGCCTCGAGCGCCCGGCGCGGTCGGCGCTCGGACGCGCCGTCGCCCGCGGGGGCTACCATTTGATGGCGGCGTTCTTGTTGGGACCAAGTTGGGTGACCATCAGTCCGTGCTCGGGCCACCGTATGGTTCTCAACCGCACCTCTTATGTGGACGAACGGCGGGCCGAAGGTTTCGTTTCTTAATTCCGTCCGGAGTTGAGTCAGCCTCCGACGGTTCGCCCGAGAGGAGGTTTGCGTCCGCGCGTAACTCTAACCCAGCGGGCTGCCGATCGACCAGGTGTGACCAAAAGGGTCGGTGACCTGGCCGTAGCGGTCGCCCCAGAACTGGTCGCCGATCGGCATGGCGACCGTACAGCCGGCATCGAGCGCGCGCTGGAACCAACGGTCGGCGTCGTCGACCTGGAGGTGAAGCACCACCGAGGCCGGTGGCTTGGCGGCGTGCCCGAACTCGGGGAACTCGTCCGACAGCATTACCCAGGCCCCGTTCACCTTCATCGACGCCTGCATGAGCTTCTTGCCGTCCTGGGCGACGTTGCGCTCGATCGGCTGGGCGTCGAAAGCCTCTGCATAGAAGTTCACCGCTTCCTGACCGCGCCCGCCGAGGATGGTGAGGAAAGGGGTGACACCCGTGGTCGGACGTTCGGCGCGGGTGGGTTCGGTCATGGTCCCTCTTTTCGAGAAACTAGTCTGGGTTGTTGGCGGACAGCATGCAGAGTGCGACGCTCACGACCTCGCGTCCAGTGCTCCGGGCGACTCTCCGAAATGGACAAGGCCCCGGCTCATTCGAGCCGAGGCCTTGCTTTGTTTGGTGGAGCTAAGCGGAGTCGAACCGCTGACCTCTTGAATGCCATTCAAGCGCTCTACCAGCTGAGCTATAGCCCCGAGGTGTCTCGGTGTTTCCGGCGGCGGCTCCGGAGCAAGCGGCGGAACCTAGAGAAAGGGTCTCGCGCGATCAACCCCGCGTGCACCTAGTGGTCGTCGGCGCCTTCCGGTCCCAGGCCATCGATCTCGTCGTCGGGAAAGGCGTCCTCTTCCTCGTCCTCGATAAACGGCACCTCATCGTCGTCGGCGGCTTCGAGGTCCTCGTCCTCGGCGAAATCGACGCCGAGGCTTTCGCCGGGCGCGGCCGGGGCGGCGTCGGCGTCCACGGTGTCGTCATCGTCGTCGACGATCAGCGGCGCATCGTCCACCGCGGCGTCGAGTTCGGGCGCCTCGTCCGGTTCGGCCTCGAAGCCGTCCTCGACCTCCTCGGCGACCTTCGGCTTTTCCTCCTCGACCTCATCTTCGGGAACCGGAGCCCGCGCGCGGACGCGGCGGTTGCGCAACGCCTCTTCGGGATCGAACTCGTTCTGGCATTTGGGGCAGTGGGCCGGCCGGCGGCCGAGATCGTAGAATTTCGTCGAACAGCTCGGGCAAATCTGTTTCGCGCCCAGTTCGGGATTGGCCAAGGATGGCGACCTTTATATCGTGTTGTGTGGGGGGCCTGCGGAAAGCGGCGGCTCCCTTGCCACGCTGGCGGGCCACTGTCAAAACCCGGCGCCCGCGATCCCCACGAGGTTCCCCGCATGTCTGCTACGCCGCCCGCGAGGCTGACCGCTCGCGCCGGCGCGGCGTTGACGGGAACCGTTCGCGCACCGGGCGACAAGTCGATCTCGCACCGCGCCCTGATCTTGGGCGCGATGGCGAGCGGGGTCACCGAGATCACCGGCCTTCTCGAGGGCGACGACGTGCGCCGGACGGCGGCGGCGATGACCGCGTTCGGCGCCTCGGTCGAACGGCTGGGCGAAGGCGCGTGGCGCGTGGTCGGCGCTGGACGCCTCGCCGAGCCTCTCGATGTGATCGACTGCGGCAACGCCGGCACCGGCGCGCGGCTGATGATGGGCGCGGCGGCGGGCTATGCCTTGACCGCCACCTTCACCGGCGACTCCTCGTTGCGCCGGCGGCCGATGACCCGGGTGCTCGACCCGCTGTCGGGCATGGGCGCGACGTGGCTGGGGCGGGACGGCGCGCGCCTGCCGATCACCGTTCGCGGAGGCGCGCTGAAGGCGGTCGACTACCGACTGCCGATGCCTTCAGCCCAGGTCAAATCGGCGATCCTGCTCGCCGGGTTGAACGCCTCGGGAACGACGCGGGTCGTCGAGCCCGAACCGACCCGCGACCACACCGAGCGGATGCTTCGCGCGTTCGGCGCCATGGTCGATGTCGTGGACGAGCGGGAGGGGCGGGTGATCACCCTGGCCGGCGGACAGGCGCTGACCGGCCGCGCGATCGACGTTCCAGGCGATCCGTCGTCGGCGGCCTTTCCCCTGGTCGCGGCGCTGATCACGCCGGGTTCGGAGGTTACGGTTCGCGGCGTCCTGCTCAATCCCCTGCGCATCGGTCTGTTCGCCACCCTGCGCGAGATGGGCGCCGATCTGGAGATCAACCATGTCGGAGACTCCGGGGGCGATGAAGTCGGAGACGTCACGGCCCGCTTCTCGAAGCTGCGCGGTGTCACCGTTCCACCGGCGCGCGCCGCCTCGATGATTGACGAATATCCGATCCTCGCCGTCGCCGCCGCCTTCGCCGAGGGTCCGACGGTGATGCGCGGCCTCGGCGAGCTGCGGGTGAAGGAGAGCGACCGCATTGCTCTGATGGCTTCCGGTCTCGCGGCCTGCGGGGTCATGGCGGGGGAGGAGCCGGAAGGCTTGGTGGTCATGGGCGTGGAGCGCGGCAACCATCCGGTGCGGGGCGCCGCCGCGGTCACGACGATGGGCGACCATCGCATCGCCATGAGTTTCCTGGTCCTCGGTATCGCGGCGCGGGAACCCGTCGTCGTGGACGAAGCCGGCATGATCGCCACCAGTTTCCCCGGTTTTCACGGGTTGATGGCCGGCCTCGGCGCCGATATCGCGGGCGACTGAACGCATGGGGTTCACCATCGCGGTCGACGGTCCGGCCGCGTCCGGCAAGGGCACGATCTCGGTCAGGCTCGGCGCGGCGTTCGGTTATCCCGTGCTGGACAGCGGGCTGCTCTACCGCGGCGTGGCGGCGAAGCTCCTGGCGGAGGGCGGCGATCTGGACGACGCCGTCCAGGCTGGGGCGGCGGCGGCCAGCCTGGCGGTGACTGCTCTCGACGATCCGGCTTTGCGCACCCGCGCCGCCGGCGAGGCGGCGAGCCGCGTCGCGGCCTACCCCGAGGTTCGCGCCGCCCTGATCGCCTTCCAACGCGCCTTCGCCGCGCGCGAGCCTGGCGCCGTGATCGACGGCCGCGACATCGGAACCGTCATTGCCCCCCACGCGCGGGCCAAGCTGTTCGTGACGGCCACGCCCGAAGTCCGTGCGGGAAGGCGCTTCAAACAGCTCGTCGCCGCCGGCGAGACCGTTACCTACGGCGAAATCCTGAGGGACATCGAACGCCGCGACGCCCGCGATGGCGACCGCGTGACCTCACCGATGCGTCCCGCCGCGGACGCGGTGTTGCTCGACACCACGGAAATGACTATAGAAGACGCCTTCGATGCGGCCCGTCGCATCGTCGAGGCCGCGCGAGACGCCGCCCGGGGGTGAACCTCGGACCGTCGTCAATCCCAACGCGCTCGCCGTCGACGAGCCCCGCCGCTCAAACGCACTCCCTTTTCATCCACGCCCGCCCCGCGACTCCGCGCGGCGCGTCACCTCAACTTAATTCGACAAGGACTACATGGCCGACGATCTCAGCATGAACCCCTCGCGCGACGATTTCGAAGCGCTCCTAACCGAGAGCATGGGCTCCGGCGATTTCCACGAAGGCACGGTGGTCAAGGGCCTCGTCGTCGGGATCGAGAAGGACTTCGCGATCATCGACGTCGGTCTGAAGACCGAGGGCCGCATCGCGGTGAAGGAATTCGGCGTCGACGACGCCGGCAAGGCTACGCTCAAGGTCGGCGACACCGTCGAGGTGTTCCTGGAGCGGATCGAGAACGCGCTCGGCGAAGCGGTCATCAGCCGCGACAAGGCCCGCCGCGAGGAAGCCTGGACCCGTCTCGAAGTGGTGTTCGGCAAGAACGAGCCGGTGATGGGCTCCATCGTCGGCCGCGTAAAGGGCGGCTTCACCGTCGATCTCGGCGGCGCTTCGGCGTTCCTGCCCGGCTCGCAGGTCGACATCCGCCCGGTGCGCGACGTCGGCCCGCTGATGGGCAAGGAACAGCCCTTCGCTATCCTCAAGATGGACCGTCCGCGCGGCAACATCGTCGTCTCGCGCCGCGCCATTCTCGAGGAAGCCCGCGCCGAACAGCGCACCGAGCTCGTCGGACAGTTGCAAGAGGGTGAAGTCCGCGAAGGCGTGGTCAAGAACATCACCGACTACGGCGCGTTCGTCGACCTGGGCGGCATCGACGGCCTGCTCCACGTCACAGACATGAGTTGGAAGCGCGTCTCGCACCCCAGCCAGGTCCTGGCCGTGGGCGACACCGTCAAGGTGCAGATCGTCAAGATCAACCCCGACACCCAGCGCATCAGCCTGGGCATGAAGCAGCTTCAGTCCGATCCGTGGGACGGCGTCGAAGCCAAGTATCCGCCCGGCGCCCGCTTCACCGGCCGGATCACCAACATCACGGACTACGGCGCCTTCGTGGAGCTGGAAGCCGGCGTCGAGGGCTTGGTCCACGTCTCGGAAATGAGTTGGACCAAGAAGAACGTTCATCCCGGCAAGATCGTCTCCACCTCGCAGGAAGTGGATGTGGTGGTGCTGGACGTGGACGCCTCCAAGCGCCGGGTCAGCCTCGGCCTCAAGCAGGCGGCGCAGAACCCCTGGGAAGAGTTCCTCGAGAAGCATCCGGTGGGCTCGGCCGTCGAGGGCGAGGTCAAGAACGCCACCGAGTTCGGCCTGTTCATCGGCCTCGACAACGACATCGACGGCATGGTGCACCTCAGCGACATCGACTGGAACGTCGCCGGCGAGGAAGCCATGGCGCGTTATACCAAGGGCGACATGGTCAAGGCCCAGGTGCTCGACGTCGACGTCGAGAAAGAGCGTATCAGCCTCGGCATCAAGCAACTGGCCGGCGATCCGATGACCGGCGACCAGTTCCGCAAGGGCCAGACGGTCACCGCCCAAGTGATTGAGGTCACCAGCGGCGGCATTGAGGTCAAGTTCGGCCCCGAAGACGCTCCGGCGACCAGCTTCATCCGCAAGTCCGATCTGTCCCGCGACCGGTCCGAGCAGCGGCCGGAGCGCTATGCCGTCGGCGATCGCCTCGACGCTCAGGTCACCAACGTCGACAAGGCCGCGCGCCGCGTCTCCCTTTCGGTCAAGGCCCTGGAAATGGCCGAGGAAAAGGAAGTCACCGCCAAGTTCGGCTCGACCGACAGCGGCGCCTCTCTGGGCGATATCTTGGGCGCGGCGCTGCGCGAAAAGGCGTCGAACAAGGAATAATGTGGACGCCCCTCCTCGGAAAACGAGGAGGGGCTCCGCTTCATGCGGCTTTCGCGCGTCAGAATCGGCACGGCGGGTTGGTCGATGCCGCGTGACGTAGCTGAGAGCTTGCCCGCCGCCACAAGCGCGCTCCAACGATACGCGGCGGCGTTCAATGCGGTGGAGATCAATTCCAGCTTTTATCGGCCTCACCGCGAGGCGACCTATGCGCGCTGGGCGGCATCCGTTCCGGACCGCTTTCGCTTCGCCGTCAAGCTGCCCAAGGCGATCACTCACGAAGCAGGGCTGATCGGCGCCGAGGGCCTGGTCGATCGGTTCCTGGCTGAGACCGCGCGGCTAGGCGACAAGCGCGGACCGATTTTGATTCAGACGCCGCCGAAGCTCGCCTTCGACAAAGAGCCGGTCGCCGCCGTCGCCGACCGGCTGATGAAGGGCGGCGCCGGGCTGCTGGCGTGGGAGCCGCGTCACGTAAGCTGGTTCAGCCTCGAGGCGGACGCTTGGCTGGAGGAACGCCGGATTGCCCGCGTCGCCGCCGATCCCGCGCGCCATCCCGGCGCCGGAGAACCAGGCGGTTGGCGCGGTTTCGCCTATCGCCGACTGCACGGTTCGCCCCGGATGTATCATTCAGCTTATGACGATCAGGCGCTTTCCGCGCTTGTCGAAAGGCCACCGGACAGCGAAAACGCCGAGACTTGGATCATGTTCGACAACACCGCGTCGGGCGAGGCGTCGCGGAACGCGATGGCGCTCACCAGCCTTGTATCGAAGGCGGTAAGTGAGCCATGATCGCGCCCGCGGAGGCGCTGGGGGCGGCATGATAAAATCGCAGTTGATCGCCTCCCTCGCGGAGGAAAACCCGCATCTCACCCAGCGGGACATCGATCGGGTCGTCGGCGTCATCTTTGAGAGCCTCATCCACGCCTTGGAGACCGGCGGCAGGGTCGAGCTGCGCGGCTTCGGGGCCTTTTCGGTGCGCGGGCGGTCGGCCCGGCCCGGCCGCAATCCCAAGACCGGAGCGGCGGTTCATGTGCGCGCCAAGTGCGTGCCCTTTTTCAAGAGTGGCAAGGAGCTTCGCGAGAGGCTCAACGCGGAGTAGGTAAAGCCCATGTCAGTAGCTTCCGAATTCAAGGAATTTCTATCGCGCGGCAATGTGGTCGATCTTGCGGTCGGCGTGGTAATCGGCGCGGCGTTCGGCAAGATTGTCACCAGCGTGGTCGACGATCTGATCATGCCGCCGATCGGGCTGTTGCTCGACGGCGTGGATTTTTCGGCTCTCAAGATCGTGCTGAGGAACGCCGATCCGGCGCACAAGGCGGCGGAGGTGGCGATCCGCTATGGGGCCTTCATCAATACAGTCATCCAGTTCCTGATCGTGTCGGCCGCCATCTTCGTCGTCGTGAAGATGATCAACACCCTGCGCCGCCAGAAGGCGGCGGAGGACGCTCCGCAAGATGCGCCGACGGCGACCGAAGCTCTCCTCGGCGACATCCGCGACCTTCTCGCCCGGTCGACGACCCGCGTCTGAGGGCGTGGCGTCGGCCAAGATCTGCGGGCTCAGGACCGGTGAGGCCGTGGACGCGGCGCTGGCGGGCGGCGCGTCTCACATCGGGTTCATGTTCTTCTCGGCCAGTCCGCGTGACATCGCGCCGGAGGCGGCGGCGGCGCTGGCTCGACCGGCGCGGGGCAAGACCCGGATCGTCGCGGTGGTGGTCGATCCGGATGATGACCTACTCGACCGGCTGACCCGCATCGTTCAGCCGGATGACATCCAACTCCACGGCCGCGAAAGTCCCGCGCGGGTAAAGGAAATCTCGGCCCGGACCGACGCGGGGCTGATCAAGGTCCTGCCCGTCTCCGACGCCGGCGACATCGATCGGGCGCGAGACTACGAGAGTGTCGCCGATGGTTTGATGTTCGAAGGCAAGCCCCCCGCCGGCGCGGCTCGCCCCGGCGGTCTCGGCGCGGCGTTCGACTGGTCGCTGCTCGCCGGGCGGCGGTTCGAACGGCCGTGGTTCCTCGCCGGCGGCCTCGATCCGTGGAATGTCGGCGAGGCGATCGCCCTGAGCGGCGCGCCGATGGTCGACGTTTCCTCTGGCGTGGAGCGCGGCGCGGGCTTAAAGGACCCCGCTCTCATCGAGGCGTTTTTGGCGGCGGTTCGCCGCGCCTGATCCTTCAACTCCGCGAGACGACGCTCCCGTGAACGCCCCCTTCGCGCCCAACGACTACCACGCCTATCCGGACGCGGAGGGCCGCTTCGGCGGCTTCGGCGGCCGCTACGTGCCCGAGACCCTGATGCCGTTGGTGCTGGCGCTGGGCGAAGCGTACGAGGCGGCCAAGGGCGACGATGAGTTTCAGGCCGAGCTGGCGGGCTATCTCACCCACTACGTCGGCCGTCCAAGCCCGCTCTATTTCGCCAGCCGCCTCACCGAGCACCACGGCGGCGCGCGCATTTTTCTCAAGCGCGAAGACCTCAACCACACCGGCTCGCACAAGATCAACAACTGCCTGGGCCAGATCCTGCTCGCCCGCCGGATGGGCAAGACGCGGATCATCGCCGAGACCGGCGCCGGCCAGCACGGTGTCGCCACCGCCACGGTCTGCGCCCTCTTTGGCCTGCCCTGCATCGTCTACATGGGCGCGGTGGATGTGGAGCGGCAGGCGCCCAACGTGCAGCGCATGCGCCTGCTCGGCGCCGAGGTCCGGCCGGTGACCGGCGGCTCGGCCACGCTCAAGGACTCCATGAACGAGGCCCTGCGCGACTGGGTCGCCAACGTCGAGGACACCTACTACATCATCGGCTCGGCGGCTGGGCCGCACCCCTATCCGGCCATGGTGCGCGATTTCCAGTCGGTGATCGGCCGCGAGACGCGCGAGCAGCTGATGAAGCAGGAGGGCCGCGCGCCGGACGCGGTGGTCGCCTGCGTCGGCGGCGGATCGAACGCCATCGGCATGTTCCACCCCTTTCTCGCCGACGAGTCGGTGGCGCTGTACGGCGTCGAGGCGGCGGGCGAGGGGCTCACCGGCCTTCATGCCGCCGCGCTGAACGGCGGCCGGCCGGGCGTTCTCCACGGCAACCGGACCTACCTGCTGCAGGACGACGACGGCCAGATCCTCGAGGCGCATTCGATCTCCGCCGGTCTCGATTATCCCGGCATCGGGCCGGAACACGCGTGGCTCCATGAAGCGGGCCGTGTGCGCTATCTGCTCGCCACCGACGACGATGCTTTGGAGGCGTTTCAGCTCTGCTCGCGTCTGGAAGGCATCGTTCCCGCGCTGGAGTCCGCTCATGCTCTGGCGCGTCTCGATGAGGTGGCGGGAACCCTCGGGCGCGAGGATATCGTGGTGGTCAACCTCTCCGGGCGCGGCGACAAGGACCTCGACACCGCCGCGGCGCGACTGGGACTGGCCGCTTGAGCGGACGACGGATCGAAGCGCGCTTCGCCGAGCTGGCGCGCGAACGCCGCGCGGGTTTCGTCGCCTATGTCATGGCCGGCGATCCAGACGCCGCCACGTCGCTGGACGTCCTCAAGCGACTGCCGGGGGTGGGGGCGGACATCATCGAACTCGGCCTGCCGTTTTCCGATCCGATGGCTGACGGCCAGTCGATCCAGCGCGCCGCCGCCCGCGCCCTGACCGGCGGCATGAAGCTTTCCGGCGTGCTCGACCTGGTCCGGCGGTTCCGTGAGGAAGATCAAAACACCCCGGTTGTGCTTATGGGTTATCTCAATCCCCTGTTGTCGCGCGGACTTCGGGATTTCGGCGCCGAAGCCGCCGCCGCTGGCGTCGACGGTCTGATCATCGTCGACTGCCCGCCCGAGGAGGCCGAGCCGCTCGCCGACGCCCTGGACGGGGCCGGTCTCGACCTCATCCGGCTGGCGACGCCCACCACCGACGCCGCGCGGCTACGGGTGGTGGCGCGGCGGACCAGCGGCTTCGTCTACTATGTCTCGGTTACCGGCGTCACCGGCGGCAAGGCGGCGCGGGCCGCCGACATCGGTCCCGCGGTTGCGCGGGTGCGCGAAGCTTCCGGCCTGCCGGTCGCGGTCGGCTTCGGCATCCGCACGCCCGAGCAGGCGCGCGATGTCGCCCGCGTCGCCGACGCCGCCGTGGTCGGCTCCGCGCTGGTGGAAGTCGTCGAAGCCGAGATCGCGGCGGGGCGAAACCCGGCGCCCGCCGTCGCCGAAGCGGTGACGAACCTGTCGCGCGCCGTGCGGTCCGCGCGTCTGGTTGCGGTTTAGAGGGCTCCGTGGCCGAGGACGACAAACCCAAGGCGGCGCGCGGCGGCTGGCTGGCGCGGATCGCCCCCGGCGTGCGCAAGCTGGTATCGCGCAAGAGCGAAACGCCGGACAATCTTTGGGTCAAGTGTCCCGATACCGGCGAGATGATCTGGCGGCCCGACCTCGAGGCCGCGCTGTGGGTCACCCCGGCGGGATACCACATGCGCATCCGCCCGGCCCTGCGCTTCGCCTACACCTTCGATGACAGCCGCTATCAGACCCTGGCGATGCCGCGGACGTTAGACGATCCGCTCGGCTTCCATTACGGCAAGTCGTATCGCGATCTCCTGGCCACGGCGCGCAAGGTGACCGGAGAGACCGACGCCATGTCCGCCGCGGTGGGCGAGATCGGCGGCGTCCGCGCGGTGGTCGGCGTGCAGGACTTCGCCTTCATGGGCGGTTCGCTGGGCGCCGCCGCCGGCGAGGGTTTCCTGGCCATGGTCGACGCCGCCGTCGAACGCGCCGCGCCGCTGGTGGTGTTCACCGCCTCGGGCGGCGCGCGGATGCAGGAGGGCGGCGTCTCGCTGATGCAGATGGCGCGCACGACTGTGGCCATCCAGCGCCTGCGCAAGGCGCGCCTGCCCTATGTCGTGGTGCTGACCGATCCGACGTATGGCGGCGTCACCGCGTCCTACGCCATGCTGGGCGACGTGCACCTCGCCGAGCCGGGCGCGCCGATCGGCTTCACCGGACGGCGGGTGATCGAACAGACCGTGCGCGAGACCCTGCCCGACGATTTCCAGACCGCTGAGTTCCAGGTCGACCACGGAATGATCGACAAGGTGGTCACGCGCGAAGACTTGCCCAAGGTGCTCGGCTCCGTTCTCGGCACCCTGATGATGGGCCGGGACCGCATCGGCGTCGCCGCCTGACGACCCTCGATTCCGACGGCCACGACGCCATCCGGGCCTCCGACGGCGCGATCCGGCGGCTGCGCGCGCTCCACCCCTCGCTGATCGATCTCACCACCGGCCGGGTCGAGCGCCTGTTGAAGGCGTTGGGCAACCCTCACGAGCGCATGGGTCCGGTGATCCACGTCGCCGGCACTAACGGTAAGGGCTCGACCACCGCCTTCCTGCGCGCAATCGCCGAGGCCGCCGGCCTTCGCGTCCACGTCCTGACCTCGCCCCACCTCGTCCGTTTCGCCGAGCGTATTCGCATCGGCGGCGTGTTGATCTCCGACGAGGAGCTTTCCCAACGAATCGACGAGGTCGAGGCGGCCAACGCCGGCGAGCCGATCAGCTTTTTCGAGATCACCACCGCGCTCGCCTTCCACGCCTTCGCCCAGGCGCCCGCGGATCTGGTTGTGGTCGAGGTCGGGCTGGGCGGCCGGTTCGACGCGACCAACGTCTTTTCCGCGCCGGCGGTCAGCGTCATCACGCCGGTCGACTACGATCACCTCGAACTGCTCGGACCCGAACTCGGCAAGATCGCCTGGGAAAAGGCCGGGATCATCAAGCGCGGCCGGTCCGTGGTTTCCGCCCGGCAGAGGGACGAGGCCCTAGCTGTGATCGAGGCCGAGGCCGCGGCGCTCGGCGCGCCGCTGACGCTGATGGGACAGGATTTCGACGCCCACGAAACGGCGGGTCGGCTGACGGTCACGCTCGACGACCGCCTGCTCGACCTGCCCCTCCCGAGCCTGCCGGGCGAGCATCAGCACGACAACGCCGCCCTCGCCGCCGTCGCCCTCTTGAAATTCGACGATCCGCGTATCGACGAAGCAGCGATCGCCAGCGGTGTCGAGGCGGCGGAGTGGCCCGGCCGGTTTCAGCGGCTGGTCGCCGGCCCGTTGGGCGAAATGGCGCGAAAAGCCGGCGCCGATCTGTGGCTCGACGGCGGCCACAATCCACATGGCGCCCGGGCACTGGCACAGGCGTGTTCCCGAATGTCCGCCCGCGACGGGAGACCATGGACCTTCATCGTGGGATTGTTGGGCCGCAAGGACGCCGGAGGCTTCTTCGATGCGCTGGCGGAACTTGGGCCTCGCGTAATCGCCGTGCCGTTCAGCTCACCGAACAGCACACCGCCCGAGGTGCTGGAGGACGCCGCGACGCGGGCTGGGCTTGAAGCCTCGGTTCAAACCGATGCGACCGCGGCGCTGAGGGAGGCGCTCGGCGCGGAGCGACCGCCCCACGTGATGATCTGCGGCTCCCTACACTTCGTCGGCGACGTTCTCGCGATGAGCCCGGAGACTTGGCCTAGGTGAGACTTCATCTAATCCTCCCCCGCAAGACGGCGTGGGAGGATTACTTGGTAGAGAGCCTAAGCCGCCTTGGCGACTCCGGCCTCACTCAGCCAATCGAGGATTTTCTGCTTCGGCATCGCCCCGACCTTCATCGAGGTCATCTGGCCGTCCTTGAACAGCATCATCGTCGGAATGCCGCGCACGCCGTATTTGGACGGCGTGGTCGGGCTGGCTTCGATGTCGAGTTTGGCCACAGTGACCTTGCCCTTAAGCTCCTGAGCGATCTGTTCCAGCGCCGGGGCGATCTGTTTGCAGGGGCCGCACCATTCGGCCCAGAAATCCACCAGCACCGGTTGGCTGGCCTTCAAGACGTCGGTGTCGAAGCTGGCGTCGGTGACGGCGACAGTGCTCATGTTGAAACGATCTCCTCGTGTGGGGTTGATGTAGGCTCTGGCGAAAAGGCTTCAAGCGATTTCGCCATCAGGTGTTCTGGAACGGGCATCAGCTTCGGACCGTCGGTCCACACCAGCGCGGCTTCAATCCGGCGGCCTGGAAAGACTTCCGCGAGGACGGCGGCGTAGAGAGCCATCTGCAGGATATACGCCGTGTCCGACTCCTCGACGCGCCCCGGCGCGGGACGATTGGTCTTGAAGTCGACCACCAGCACCCGGTCGGATTGTACAACGAGGCGGTCGACGCGCGCCGAGACCTTGAACCCGGACGGGAAGGCCGCCGCCGTTCCCGCGATGGCCACCTCGGCGCGCGATCCCGGCCCGAAGACATCGGCGAACGTCGGGTCGTCGAGCACCGACAGCGCCGCCGCCGCCATCTCCCAGCGCTGCTCTGGCGAGAGGTCACGCTCCCGCGCCAGCATGCGGTCGGCGGCGTCGGCGCGGCGGTCGGTCGGCAGATCGGGCAGAATTTGCAGCAGGCGGTGGATAAGATCGCCGCGCCGGTAGCGACCCAGCCCGCCGACCGCCGCCAGGGGAGACGGCGCGATCTTGTCGTCCGACTCGAACACGCCGGAGGGCGAGGCGTAGCGGCCGAGCGGCGACTCCGTCGGAGCGAGACCCGCCGCCCACGCCGGCAGGGGCCGCACCGGCTCACCCAGGTCCAGGTCGATCTGCGCGGGCTGCGGGTCCTCGCCGAAGCGCCAACCCTCGCCTCCGCCCGGCAGGTCGAACGGATGGATCGGGAGTTCGTCGAAGCCGCCCTGGACGTGGTGGTACCAGCTGTTCTCGAAGACATGCGGCCGGGTCTGAACGCCGCAGACGATCAGGCGGTCGCGCGCCCGGGTCAGGGCGACATAGAGCAACCGCGCGGACTCATGCTCGGTGGCCACGTCGCGCAGCCGTCGCGCCTCCGCCGAACGGTCGCAGTCGTCCGCCTTGCGCGGCGCCCAGACGAAGCCGCCGTCGCCGTCGGCGAGCAGGGCGCCGCCCTGCGCGGTGGCGCGGGTGGTGGTGTCCGGCAGGATGACCACGGGCGCTTCGAGGCCCTTGGCGCCGTGGACGGTCATAACCCGCACCTCGCCCGGCCCATCGCCCCGGCCCTCGTCCTGCTCGCGCTTGATCTCCAGTTCGCTGGTGGCCATCGCGGCGGTGAAGGTCTCGAGATCGCGGTCGCCTCGGCCCTCCGCCTCGAGCGCCTGGGCCAGGAAGGCGTCGAGCGCCTCCTCGGCCTCCGCGCCAAGACGGGTGAGGATGCGCTGGCGCATGGCGCGGCCCGCGCCGTCGAGGCGGCCCAGCACCCGGCTGTAGAAATCGAACGTCGGAGTCAGCTTCGCCTCGGCGCGCGCCCAGCCGAGGAAGCCGACCGCGTCGCGCCACGCCGGCTCCTCACCCATCCGCGCACAAAGCTCCCGCCACAGCCCACCTTTGCGGTAGTGCGCCAGACGGAACAGGCTGTCCTCGTCCACGTCGCAGAACGGCCCGCGCAGCAGGCCGGCGAGGGTGAGGTCGTCCTCGGCGAAACAGGCGAAGCGGCCGATCGCCAGCAGGTCCTCGAACACGCCATGGCTGGCCAGCTTCAGGCGGTCGGCGCCGACGAGGGGGATGCCCTCCCGCTTGAGCGCGCGGATGATCTCGTCGAACAGAGGGCCGCGGCGGCGCACCAGAATCAGGACGTCGCCGTAACGTGTGGGGCGCTTGTCGTCGCCGCCCTTGCGCAGCACCCCGTCGCCGCGCTGGACCATCTCGCGGATGCCGGTCGCGATCCGCGCCGCCAGCAGTTTGTTGGCGCCGCGCGCCGGCTCGGCGTCCACTGGGTCGGCCCAGGCGTCGGGTTCATCCGTCGGCGCGCCGGCTTCCGGCGGCCACAGCTCGACGCAGCCGTGATCGTCCCGCGTCGCCTTGTGCAGCAGGGGCATCGCCAAGATGTTCGTGCCGCCGGGCCGCAGTCCCGCCAGCGGACCTGGCTGAGCGAACACCGCGTCGACCGCCTGGAGGATTTCCGGGGTCGAACGCCAGCTTTCCAGAAGCTGGGCCTGCTGGAAGCGCAGGCCGGCTTCGGTCACCGCGTCACTGAACGCCTGAGTCTCGATCGCCAGCCGTTCCGGCGCGGCGCCCTGAAAGGAGAAGATCGACTGCTTCGCGTCGCCGACGGTGAACAGGGAGCGGTCGGCGGCGCGCGCGGCGGCGCCGACGAAGAACTCCCCGGTCAGGGCGCGCAGGATCTCCCACTGTTCCGGCGAGGTGTCCTGCGCCTCGTCGAGCAGGATATGGTCGATGCCGCCGTCCAGCTTGTAAAGCACCCAGGCGGCGTCGGTCTTTTCGGTCAGCAGGGCGTGGGCGCGGTCGATAAGGTCCGAGAAGTCCAGGGAACCGCGCGAACTCTTCTCACCTTCGTAAAGACCGATGTAGGCGACCGCGAGGGTGAGGGCATGAACGGTGTCTTCCGCGACGCGCGCCGCGATCAGGCGGCATCGCACAAGATCGAGCCGGGCCTGCTCGTCCTTCAGCCAGGCGCGGACGGCGGGGTCTACCGCACTGGTTCCGAGCCGTGCGGCGGGAGTTCCGGCTTTGGTGGAAAGAACCCGCCAGACATCGGCGAAGGTCGAGGTCTCCGCCGAGAGCGAGCGCATTCGCGCGGCGAGTTCGGCGTCGGTCTTGCCATTCCCCAGCGCCACGAGATCCGCGCGCCGGCGCCATTCGCCCCAGCGCACCCGGCTCAGACCTTCGGCCTCGATCTCCGCGCAACTGGTCGGCTCATTGAAGCCGCAGCGGAACCAGACGTGGGCGCCATAGCCGCCGACGGGTTCGCAGCGGTCGATGTAGGCGGCGATCGCGGCGCGGCGGGCTTCGAAGTCGGCGAACATGGCGTTGAACGTCGACCAGTCCAGCTCGACCGAGAAATGGGCGTAGGCCGCCGCGACCTCGCTTTCGGGCTTCCGCATCGCCAGCTCCGCGACCTCCTCGCGCGCCCGCGTCGAGACCCGCCGCGCCGCGACGTCCTCCAGCACGGTGAACCCCGGCGCGATTCCCGCCTCCAACGGAAACCGCCTGAGAAGCTGCTCGCAAAAGGCGTGGATGGTCTGGATCTTCAGCCCGCCCGGCGTCTCCAGGGCGCGGGCGAACAGGGCGCGGGCGGTGGACCGGTCGCGGCCCTCCTCGTCGAACGCCGCCAACGCCTCGTCCAACACGGCGTCGTCGGCCACCGCCCATTTGCCGAGCTGGGCGAACAGCCTTCGCTGCATCTCCGCGGCGCCGGCCTTGGTGTAGGTAACGCACAGGATCGCTTCGGGCCGGACGCCGGCGAGGAGCAGCCGCGCCACGCGCATCACCAGGGTGTGGGTCTTGCCCGACCCGGCGTTGGCCTCGACGAACACCGTCGCCGCGGGGTCGGAAGCCGCGATCTGGGAACGGATCGCGCCGATCACGCGGCCTCTCCGTCGCCGTCACCGACGACATGCCATTCCCACAGGCGGGCGAGATGGTCGTAGTCGCCGCCGTAACGGCCGATGAACTGTGGAGCCGCCCATGACAGATAAGGGGTGTCCTCATTATCGAAGGCGTCGACCCGGCGGCGCAGCCCTCGAATGGCTGCCTCGGCCAAGGCGTCGGAGCCACCGGCGGACGGCTTGATTTCGATCCCCGGAATGCGTCCGCCGCTAACCCGGACGTAGACAAGATCGCCTGGGCCGGAGTTGGGAACACTGTTGAAACCGCCGTTTGCGAGAACGGCGGCGGTCAAGGTGAGTTGTGGCGCGAAACCGGTCTCGACCATCTTCTTGCTCGGCGGCTGACCGGTCTTGAAGTCGAGGATGTCGGCGCGGTCACCACGCGCCTCAATGCGGTCGGCGCGCGCGGTGATGGTGAACCGCCCGCCGGGCGCGTCGAACGCGAAGGCGCCCCGCGTCTCGACGAACAGCTCCGCGCCAGGCCGGCGGCGGCGTTCGAAGTCGATCGCCCACAGCGCCATCCGGGCGGCCAGGGTCCGCTCCCGCGCCATCCGCGTTTGCGGCATGCCGTGGGTTTCCAGGGCGGCGATCAGGAGGTCGGTAAAGCGCTTGTGAGCGTCGTCGGGCAGCTCGCCCGGATGGTCCTTAACGAATTGCTCGAACGCAGCGTGCACGGCGATGCCGCGCGCCCGCGCCTCCACCGGCTCGTCGGGCCGCTCCATCGGGCGCAAACGGAGGATGCGCTTGGCGTACAGTCCGTAGGGGTCGCGCACCCACTGCTCGATATCGGTCACCGGCAGCTCGCGGGGCCGCGCGGCGAGCGGCGGCTTCGGCGCGGGCCGGCTCGCGGTCCGCAGGTTCGGCGGCGGGTCGGCCAGAGGCGCGTCGATCGCGCGGGCCCAGTCGAGGATGTCCTGGCGCGTCGGAAGCTTCAGGCCGGCGCCGGACGTCAGGGTCTCCAGTCGCCACAGCCAGCGCGAGGCGATCGCCGGCGCGCCGCCGCGACGTTCGGCGTGGAGCAGGATCACCTCCGGCGCGCTGGCGGCCTGGGCGAAATCGTGCGCCGACAGGCCGGTGCGGCGCTCCGGCGGCGGCAGGCCGAGCGCGACGCGCATCGGGCGTGACAGGAACGGATCGATCGGCGTCGCCGCCGGCCACGAGCCTTCCTCCAGTCCGGCGAGGATCAGCCGGTCGGCCCGGATCAGGCGAGCCTCCAGCACGCCCAGGATCTGCAGCCGGGAATGGCTGGCGCCGCCCGAGCGGATGGTCTCGCCGGGGAGCAGCGTCTCGAACAGTTCGGCGAAGCCGGCGCGGGTTACCTCCGGCAGAGCGGCGCTGTCGGCGATCATCGCCTGCAACACGCCGGCGAGGCCCTCGCCGGCCAGTCCGGACCAAAGGGCGCCCCGCGACCCGGAGGCGTCGGCGCAGAGCGCCTCGAGCGCGAGCGTCAAGGATCGCGCCGCCTCGGCGGCGGTGGCGACATTGTCGACTAAGGCGGAACCGGCGATGTCGATCGCGTCGCTCAAGGAACCGACCGCGGCGAGCGCGTCTTCCAGATCGGCGGGTGAGCGATCGCGCAGGCGGCGCGAGACGTCGTCGAGGCTGGACGGCCGGGCCCCGCGCAGGGCGTACCGCTCGATGGCGTAACGCGCGGCGTCGAGGTCGCCGGAGAAGCCGAGTCGGACCAGCGGGTGTTTGAGCACGGCGAGAAGAGGAACCGGATCGGCGGGATCGAGCGTCAGGCGGGTCACGAGGGCGGCGAGAACCGCCGCCGGCGCGGCCGCGAGCGGCTTGCCCGCGGAGGAGTCCGCGGTGACGCCCCAGCGGCTCAGCCGCGCGCTGACCCGCCGCGCGAGGCCAGCGTCCGGCGAGATCAGGGCGGCGGTCTTGCCGTCGGTGGCCAGGGCTTCGCGCAGCAGCAAGGCCGCCGCGGTCGCCGCTTCCTCCTCCGTTCTCGCGGTGATTACACTCAGGCCCTTCAGCCCCTCGGCGATGGGATCGACGTTTTCGTCGGCGGTCTCGGCGCGGAGGTCGGCGATCTGTTCGAGCCAGTCGGCGGTGCGTCCGGGCGGCCGCAGCGCCTCGCTGATAAGCCGGCGCCGCCAGCGGCTGGACGCACTGGGAACCGCCGTCGGCCAGTCCGTCACATGGTCGCGCGCAACGCCGGCGCGCTCCAGCAAGCGGCTCAGGGTGAACTGAGGATGCGGCTCGCCAACCTCGCGCCACGCCGCTTCGGCGAGGCTGGTGTCGAGGCCCGGCAGGACCACGCAGCCGCGCGGCAGCCCCGCGATTACGGTGAGCAGATCGGCGGAGGACGGCGCCGAACCGGTCGAACCCGCCGCGATCACCGGCCGAGCCGGTGGCTGGCGGGTCCACTGTTCGCTCAGTCCGCGTAGCAGGGCGACGCGGCGCTGGGCGACGTCCATCAAACCCAGTTCGCGCAGCCGCGCTGGCCAGGCCCGGGCGGCGACGTTGAGGAAATCCGCCGAAAGCCGCCAGTGCTTGGCCAGATCGCCCTCGACCAGGGTCTCGATTTTGCCCGCTGGATCGACCTCCTCGATTTCGCAGCCGTCGAGGAAGGCGGCCAAGGCGTCGGCGAGCGCGAGGACGGAGACCGCGTCGTGGCCGCGTTCCAGCGCGCGCTGGTGCTTCGCGACCAGCCCCGCAAGCTCGAACCGCCGCCGCCACGTCGAGATCGCCGGGGGCAGGTCGACGGCCACGTCCCCCGCTTCGAACGGCGGTTCGCCCTCGTCGAGGTCGCCGAGCACCCTGATCTGCGGCAGGATCAGCGCGCGGGACGGCGCGGCCTGCAGCAGGGCGTGAGCAAGCCCGCGCGCGGCCCGGCGCGTGGGCGTCAGGATCACCGCCTCGGCCAGGGCGTCCTCGCCGCCGGCGTCCAACGCGAGCAGAGTGCCTTTGGCGAGATCTTCGAGGAAGGGCCGCTCCGCGCCGATGTTGAACCAGCGCGGTGCGGGCTTATCAAAAACGTGCATCAGGCGACGCTCGCGAGATGCGCCTCGGCGGCGTCCCTCGCGGGGGGATCGCCGACGTGCATCCAGGTTCCGGCCATCGGCACGCCGTGCAGCCGCCCCCTGGCCTGCATCGTCATCCAGTGCGGAAAGATGCCGTACGCGCCGGTCGGCCAGTCATCGGCGCGGCGCGGGTCGATGATGTGGACGCCCGCGTAGGCGAACGGCGCGCTCGCCGCCGATCCGCGATGAGAGATCGCGCCGTCGTCCGCCAGGAAGAAGTCTCCGGTGTCATAAAAGCCCAGGCTGCCCCCGACCGGCGCGAGCAGCAGCAGGTCGTCCATCCGCCTCGGGTCCCATGCGGCGATCAGACGATCGAGCGCGGTCTCACCCTTCTCGGTCCACAGGCTGTCGACATTGGCGACGATGACCGGCGACTCGCCCAGCAAATGCCGCGCGGCCTTGAGGCCGCCGCCGGTTTCCAGCAGTCCGCCGCGTTCGTCGGCGATGACGATCTCCAGGTCCCGGCGGCGTGACAGGTGGGACTCCAGACGATCGGCGAAGGCGTGGACGTTCACCACGACTTTCGACACCCCGGCGGCCGACAGGCGGTCAAGGAGGTGATCGATCAGGGTCCGGCCCGCGACCTCCACCAGCGCCTTCGGCCGATCATCGGTCAGCGGGCGCATCCGGGTGCCGAGGCCCGCTGCCATCACCATCGCCGTTGTCGGTCGGCTCACCGGCGCGCGTCCGCCGGAACGTTTCGCTCCAGCCAGGCGCGCAGTCCCTCGGGGCCGTCGTTACCCATGCAGGTCTCGAGATAGCGCCACAGCCTCGGCATGAACGCGCGGTAGCGTGGTTTGCCGTCTCGGGCCACCAGCCTCGCGAACAGGCCCAGGATGCGTACGATGTTGATGGCGCCGAGACGGTGGAAGTCGGCGAGGAAGACCTCGCGGTCGAGTTCCGGCCGCGCGTCGAGGTAGCGCCGCAGCACCGCCGCCTCGCGCTCCGGCGAGACGTCGCGCCGGGCATCGTGGAGCAGCATCGACAGGTCCCACGCCGGATGGGCGCGGACGGCGTCCTGGAAGTCCAGCAGGCCGACCCGCGCCGGTCCCGTTCGTTCGGGCAGCCAGATCAGGTTCTCGGCGTGAAAGTCGCGGTGGCAGAACACGCTCGCGCCTGTGTCCGCCAAATCGCGGATTGGATTCCAGATCGTCTCCCATTCTCCGATTGCGCCGGCGTCGAACGCCGGCGTGTCGGTGAGTTTCGGAAACCATTCGATGAAGAGTTCGAGGTAGGCCGAGAGGGC
Organism: Caulobacteraceae bacterium; assembly: GCA_965277785.1. Taxonomy (GTDB): domain Bacteria; phylum Pseudomonadota; class Alphaproteobacteria; order Caulobacterales; family Caulobacteraceae; genus Acaudatibacter. The sequence goes on along the minus strand of CBDIDP010000011.1, from coordinate 184,057 downwards.
GACGCCGTCATAGGTCAGCAGGGGCCAGCCGTCGCCGATCTTGGCGGGAGCAGCCACGGCGTGCAGCGCTACCAAAACGTCGGTCGCCGCGTCGTAGAGTGGCGCTTCATCCGCGCCACCTTCCATCAGCCGCGCGAACAGGTCGTCGCCCAGGTCTTCCAGAACGGCGAACCCCGATACCGCGTCGCTGGCGACCACCTCGGGCGCGGACAGGCCTTGAACACGCAGCCACTCGGCGGCGGCCACGAACGCGTCCACCCGTCCTGCCGCCAAGCGGGTCAAGGCGTTGTAGCCGAGGGCGGCGCGCTGTGCTGAAGTGGCGTCCGGCGGGCAGGGCGGACTCTCCAGTGACGGCGGCTGGTCCATCAGGATCAGCGTCCCGCCGCCGACGGGATGCAGCCGCTCGTACAGCCGGGTCGAGGCGTCGCCCGGCAGCCGTTCGCGCCGGGCATCGTCCAGGCCAGCGCCGCGCAGGAACGCCCGCTTCACCTCCTCACGGTCAAAACTCAATCGCGCGGTCCTTCCACGCGCCGCGCCCGGTGAGCGTCGCGGTTCGCGCTTCTGCCGATGGCCCAGGCTCGACGACGACCTCGATCCGGTCGGCGGGCAGGTCGCCACCCAGACGCTCCGCCCATTCGATCACCGCCGCTCCCTCCCGCAAGGCGTCGTCCAAGCCGAGTTCGTAGGCTTCCTCCGCCGACGTCAGGCGATAGAGGTCGAGGTGCGCGATGGAAAGGCGGGGGTTGGGATAGCTCTGTACCAGGGTGAATGTCGGGCTGGGCGCCTCGCGCTCGCCGGGCGAAAGTTCTAGGATCGCGCCGCGCGCCAGCACCGACTTTCCGGCGCCAAGCGGCCCGGTGAGGCAGATCGCCTCGCCCACGCGAAGCGCTCCGGCGAGGGCCGCGCCGAGCTTCGTGGTGGCGGCCTCGTCGGGCAAATCGAACCGGCCTTCAGCGATGCGGCTCAAGAGAACGGGCGATCCGGGTCGTTTGGCAGCACCTGTTCGACATAGGCTTTCATCGCCGCCGTAGCCTCGACCGGATCGGCGGGCAAGGCCGCGGCGGGGACCGGCTGGCCGACGATGAGGCTGAACGCCTTGCCTCGCTTGTTCAGCAGTTCGTGGAACAAGGTGATGTCGCGCAACTCGCCCGAAAAGCGGTTGAAGAAGTGAAACAGGGTCGACCTGGGACCTGACAGATGGAGCGGGATCACCGTCGCGTCGTATTTGCGGGCGACGGAAAGCGCGCTGGGTGCCCAGGCAGGGTCGCGGATCACGCCGTCCTCGCCGCGCCGCGCCAACCGCCCGGCGGGAAAGATCACCAACGCCCGCTCGGCCTCCATCGCCTCGCGGGTCATCCTCAAGGTCAGGCGGGTGCGTTCGCGGGTGCGCTTCTCCTCGACCCATTCGACGGGAATGAGCACCTCGTCAAAGCGAGGGACGACCCGGTGCGCGTCCGAATTGGCGTAGAACATCATGTCTGGCCGGACGCCGGAGATTGCGTCGTGGACCGCCACGCCGTCGGCGATGCCGGTGGGGTGGTTGCAGATCATCACCAGCCGGCCCGTTGGCGGGATGCGGTCCAGTCCTGAGACGGTGACCCGGACCTGAAGCAGGGTCGAGACATAGTCCAGCGCCCGCGCGCCGCTCATCGGTGCGATGGCGTCGGCCATGCGCCTCGCCTTGCGATAGTCAAGGATGCGATAAAGCAGCAGCCGTAGCATCGGCCACGCGGGTCCGCCGGCGAGGCGCGGCGCACGCTCCGCGATTAGCCGGTCGACGATGTGGTCGTGTGAGCGCCTCGCGGCCGCATCGCTCCGAATCGCAAAGGCGTCGATCAGGCCGGCTACCATGCGGCGATGATGCTCGCGCGCGCCCGGTCGGGGCAAGGGCTGTCGGAGATGGCTTCGCCCGATATAGTCTCCTGGCCGACAGCGGAGAGCCGCGCCATGGGGAATGTTCATGAACCGTATCCGCCGCTGGCTCGTCTTCCTTGTGATGCTCGCGCTGATCGGCGGCGCCATGTGGCTGTGGTGGCTGGTCGATCTGCGCGGATCGCCGCACACCATCAAGAGGGAACAGGCGGCTCTCGCCAGCGCCCTGCGGCGCGCCGGCTGGGTGTCGCCCCACGTCAACGGCAAGATCGTCTATGTCTTGGTCACCGGGGGCTGTCCGGCGTGCGGGAAGTTCGAGATCGGTCCGCTGGAGGCGCTGCGGACCCGGGGCGTGGACACCCGGATCATCATCGTCGCGCCGCCCGACCGGAACGGCAAGGCGATGTCCACGCCGGCCGACCGCGCGGCGGTGGCCGAGTTCTGGCTCGGCCGGGATTGGCAGCTCTACACGCGCTGGAGGGAGGAATCCCCAACTGCCATGGCCGGCGCGGCGCCGGCGGACGGCGACGCCGCGCGGACCGCGGTGGTCGAGGCGGCGCGCGCCTCGGCGGCGACGATCGCCGGGCTTCTCGGAAGGAACGGCGTGAAGTTCGGCTATCCGATGGCGATCTGGTGGAACAGGGCCGGAGAGATGCGCGCCAGCCTAGTCGACAATCCGACGGCGGCGCACAAGGCGGAGCGCGAGATCGAAGCGGGCTGACCTATTCTCCGACCGCCGCCGCGTCGCGCTCTCCGGTGCGGATGCGCAGGGCCGAGAGCAGGTCGAGCACGAAGACCTTGCCGTCGCCGATCTTCCCGGTGTTGGCCGACGTCATGAGCGCTTCGACAATGCGGTCCTCCAGCACGTCGTCGACCGCGATCTCCAGCCGGACCTTGGGCAGAAGCTTCACCTCGTACTCGGCGCCGCGGTAGATTTCGGTTTTGCCCTTCTGACGGCCGTAGCCGCGCACCTCGGTCACGGTGAGCCCGGTCGCGCCGGCGCGGGTCACGGCCTCCAGCACCGCGTCCAACCGGCTGGGCTTGATCACCGCGACGATCATCTTCATGGGCGGACTCCTCGGGCGCGAGCTGCTGGACGGCGCAAAGGTTAGTCGAAAACCGAACGTCCGCCCACCGGGGCGGGCGCCAGTAGCGGACGCCCCCGCGAGCGAGCGCGCACCCGTCTGGCGAGGGGAATGGGATTGACCGCCCAGGTCTGTTTCACGGCCTCGATCAGGACGATGCCCGCGAACGGCCGCCACAGCCGGGCGCCGGCCTGCTCCAGGGGATCGGCCCACCGCGCCGCCCACTCGAGGGGCGGCGCATAGAGCGCTCGGGTCCAGCCGACCGGGGAAAGTTCGGCCTCGCGCACCAGCCGCTCGAGCTGGCCCCGGCTGAACGGACGGCCATGGCCGAACGGGGTTCTGTCCGATCCCGCCCACGGGCCGTGGCGCGCGGCCACAGCGAGGATCACCCGGCCGGAGGGCGCCAAGACGCGGCAGATCTCCTCCAGCACCGCGCCCGGATCGTCGCTCTCCTCAAGCGCGTGCGCGGCGAGCACCCGCTCGAACATGGCGTTGGCCAGAGGCAGCGCGGTCTCTTCGGCGAGGCAGACGCGGTTGGCGCCGCCGAACGGCCACGCCTCGACGCCCTGCGCCGCCGGCATCGCCACGATCACGCTGCGCGCCCGCGCCTCCAGCCCGTGTAGGAACGGCGTGGCGTAGCCGAGGGCGAGCACGTCCAGCCCCGCCGCGTCGCCCCAGGCCTCGATCACCTTGCGCGCCACCATGCGCCGCGCGACGGCCCCGAGCGGACTGGCGTAGAAGGCGCGAAGTTCGAGGACGCTCTGGCGCATCAGCCGCCGAGGCGGTTAAGGTCGGCCATCGCCCGCGAGGGCTTGGAACGTGGAATCGAGAGCGGCGTCATGCCCTTGGATATACGGCAGTTTCCCTGCCTTTCCGACAACTACGGCTTTATTCTGCGCGATTTGACCAGCGGCAGGACCGCCTGTGTCGACACGCCCGACGCCGACGCGGTGCTGGGCGCGCTCGACGCCGCCGGCTGGGGTCTGGACTTCATCCTCAACACCCACTGGCACCCCGACCACGCCGGCGGCAACGCCGCGGTCAAGGCGGCCACGCGCGCCAGCATCGTCGGTCCGGCCGAGGTCACCAAGATCGCGCCGCTGGACCGCGCGGTGGTCGGCGGCGATGACGTCATGGTCGGCGACACCCTGTTCAAGGTGATCGAGACCGGCGGCCACACCTTGGGGCACATCGCCTATTTCGACCCGTCGGGCCCCACCGCCTTCGTCGGCGACACCCTGTTCGCCCTGGGCTGCGGGCGCCTGTTCGAGGGCGACGCGGCGCAGATGTGGACCAGCCTCCAGCGCCTCGCCGCCTTGCCCGACGACACCGAGGTTTACTGCGCCCACGAATACACCGAAGCCAACGCCAGGTTCGCCCTCAGCGTCGACGGCTCGCGGGAACTCCGCGCCAGGGCCGACGACGTGTTCGCGGCGCGAAAGCGGGGCGAGCCCACGGTCCCGACCACCATCGGCCTGGAAAAGGCGACCAACCCCTTCCTCCGCGCGCCTCAACTCGTCGGGGCTGGCGGTAAACCGGAATACGAGGCCTTCGGTGAAATCCGAGCCGCCAAGGATAACTTCAAAGGCTAGCCCTTAACGCGCGCCGATCGCGAACAGGATGCGCTGCGACGACGGCCGGCCGGCGACGCCCATGACCGGAGCGATGGTGATGTCGACGACACCGCCGCGTAGCGAGGCCGCCGGCCTGACACCCCGCACGATTTGAATACGCGCGACGCGGCCCAGCACCGCGCGTCCCTCGGCCGCGGCCGATAGGGTGACCACCGCCTCGCTGGCCACGGCCGCGGTGTCGGCGATCAGGCCGTCGGAAGCCTGGTCAGCGTCCGGGGCTTCAAAGCCGATCAGGTGGTGCGCGGCGTGGCTCGACCGCGCGCTGGCCTGCAGCAGGGCGCGATACAGCCCGGCGGGGCCGACGGTCATTACGCGCAGCGGAACGCCCGCCCCGGCCGGCGCCGCCGCCGATCCCTCCGGCCGCGCCGAGGTGAACACGGTGACACCGCCCAAGCGGGTCGTGCGCAGCAGCGGGCGGCCGAGATCGCTGGTGTAGATCATGTCGCCACGCGGACCCCGCGAGGCGGACAGCACCCAAACTTCGGGGCTATCGTCGAACTTCAACAGCGGCCAGGCCGTGGTCTGGTCGAGGATGAAGCCTCCGCCGGCGTCCATCCGGTAGCGGACCGCCCTGGCTGCGGGCTTGCTGGGGGCGCCATGGCCGGTGAACGCGCGCCGGAGCCACCCCGGCGCCGCCGGATGCGCGACGCCGGCGAGCGACACCAGGGCCGCCGCGGCGACCGCCCCGGCCAGCGTCCGTCCCTCGCCCTGGATGTGGGACGTCGCCGTCGTCATAACCTTTGTCATGGCGACGGATCGGGGCGGATTTGGGACGTGGAAGCGCTCCGCGCGAGGCCTTGTTAGCGGAACGTTAACCGTGGATGTATTGACCGCCGTTGACGCTTATCGTCGCACCGGTGATGAAGCCGGCGTCCTCCGCGGCGAGGAAGGCGACGGTGCGGGCGATCTCGTCGGCCATGCCCAGCCGGCCGACCGGGATGCCGGCGATGATCTGGTCCAGAACCGGTTTGGGCACGCTCGCCACCATCTCGGTATCGACGTAGCCGGGCGCGATGGTGTTCACCGTGATGCCCTTCTTGGCGTTCTCCTGGGCGAGGGCCTTGGAGAAGCCGATCATGCCGGCCTTGGCGGCGGAATAGTTGGTCTGACCGATCTGGCCCTTCTGGCCGTTGATCGAGCTGATGTTGACGATGCGGCCGTAGTTCCGCTCGCGCATGCCCTCGATGACGTTGCGGGTCATGTTGAAGATCGAGGCGAGGTTGACATGGATGACCTCGTTCCACTGCTCCTCGGTCATGCGGTGAAGCACGGCGTCGCGGGTGATGCCGGCGTTGTTGACCAGGACGTCAATGGCGCCGAGCTCCGACTCGACCTTGTCCACCGCGCTCTTGCAGTCGGCGAACGAGGCGACGTTGCCCTTGATGACGAAGAGCCCGAGTTCGTCGGCGCAAGTCTTCGCCGCGACCTCATTGCCGGCATACCCCGCCGCCACCGTGTAGCCGCCAGCCTTCAGCCTCGCGCTGATCGCCCGTCCGATGCCGCGCGTGCCGCCGGTCACGAACGCAACCCTGTTCATCGTCGTCTCTCCCTCTGCCTTGCCTCTGACGGGTGGCTAAGTCTTTTAACCACGAACCTCACGAACGCCACGAACAAGTACAACGTGGGTCAAAGCACAAGCCGTTCGATCCGCGCCTTCGACGCGCTTCCAAAGTTGACGAGCAACCCAAGCCGCAGCCCTGTTGCTTTCAAGTAATTCAGAACTTGCGCGCGGTGATCCGGCGCGAGATCGCGCACCGCTTTCAACTCGACGATAATGCGGTCGTAGCAAACGAAGTCGGGTCGAAAGGTTTGATTGAGTGTCTGTCCTTTGTAGGTGAGCGACAAAGGTTTGAAGGCGACGAACGGGATACTTCTGGACCCGAATTCCATATGGAGGCACTCCTGATATACCGCCTCCAGAAATCCGGCCCCCATTGACCGGTTCACCTCGAAAATCGCGCCCTGGATGGCGAACACCTCCTCGGCGTAGAGAAGATGTTCGTGTTGTTCGTGAAGTTCGTGGCTCATTTCGCGGCGAACGCCGCTACATGGCCTCGACGCACATGGCGACGCCCATGCCCCCGCCGACGCAGAGGGTCGCGAGGCCCTTGTGGGCGCCGGAGCGTTTCATCTCGTGGACCAGGGTGGTCAGGATGCGCGCGCCCGAGGCGCCGATGGGATGGCCGATGGCGATGGCGCCGCCGTTGACGTTGACCTTGGCCGGGTCGAGCCCCAGCTCGCGCACCACCGAGATCGACTGGGCGGCGAAGGCCTCGTTGCTCTCGATGAGATCGAGGTCGGAGACCTTCCACCCCGCCTTATCCAATGCCTTGCGGCTGGCGGGGATCGGGCCCGTGCCCATGATCTCCGGCTCGACGCCGGCGTGCGCCCAGGACGCGATCCGCGCGATCGGTTTCAGTCCGCGCTTCTTCGCTTCGTCGGCGCTCATCAGCACCACGGCGGCGGCGCCGTCGTTGAGGCCGGAGGCGTTGGCGGCGGTGACCGAACCTTGCTTGTCGAAGGCGGGACGCAGACCGCTCATCGCCTCATAGGTCGCGCCGTGGCGGATGTATTCGTCTTTGTCGACCACGGTGTCGCCCTTGCGGCCCTTGATCGTCACGGGAACGATCTGGCTGTCGAACTTGCCGGCCTTTTGCGCCGCCTCGGCCTTGTTCTGCGAGCCGACCGCGAAGCGGTCCTGATCTTCTCGGGTGATCTGCCAGCGGTTGGCGATGTTCTCGGCGGTATTGCCCATGTGATAGCCGTGGAAGGCGTCGATCAAGCCGTCCTTGACCATGGTGTCGACCATGGCGGCGTCGCCCATCTTGGTGCCGGTGCGCAGATTGAGCGTGTGCGGCGCCTGGCTCATGCTCTCCTGGCCGCCGGCGACCACGATCCCGGCGTCGCCCGCCGCGATCTGCTGGGCGCCCAGGGCCACGGCGCGCAGGCCCGAACCGCAGAGCTGGTTGACGCTCCACGCCGGGCTCTCAACCGGGACGCCGGCGTTGACCGAGGCCTGACGCGCCGGGCCTTGGCCGGCCCCGGCCTGCAGCACCTGGCCCATGATGACCTCGTCGATGTCGGCCGCTGGAACCCCCGCGCGCTCGATCGCCGCCCTAATCGCGATCGAGCCGAGCTCGTGGGCCGGCAGTGACGCCAGTGCGCCGTTGAACGAGCCCACCGGCGTGCGGGCGGCCGATACGATGACGACATCGGTCATGATCTCTGTCTCTCTCCCTGAAGTGTCCTTGAAAACACCATGCCAAATCGAAGCGCCCGCGTCACCTCGCGGATATGGCCTTCGCGCCGCGCTTGCGTGATACTAACGTTCGCGGTCGCGAAACGACGCCCGAAGAGAGATGCCCATGCCCGCCGATACGCACACCGCCGTCAATGCACGAAACGCCGGCGAGCGCGTCGTCATCCAGAAGTACGCCAACCGCCGCCTCTACAACAAAGCGACCAGCAGCTACATCACCCTCGACGATCTCTCGAAGATGGTGAAGGACGGCGTCGATTTCGTGGTCAACGACGCCAAGACCGGCGAGGACATCACCCGCAAGGTGCTGACCCAGATCATCTTCGAGGAGGAGGGCCGCGGCCAGAACCTGCTGCCGGTGCCGTTCCTGCGCCAACTGATCGGCTTTTACGGCGACCGCATGCAGGCTTTCCTGCCGAGCTACCTCGAGCTGTCGCTGGAAAGCTTTATCCGCCAGCAGGAACGGATGCGCGAAAAGTTCACCGCTGTCACACCGACCCCGGTGCTCGGCATGTTCGACGAGCAGATCCGCCAGAACATGGCGTTGTTCGATCGAGCGATGAAGATGTTCACGCCCTTCGCCTATCGGCCGGACGAACTGCAGCCGGAGAAGCCAGCGCCGGCCAAGGAGGAGGAGTCGCTCTCCGAGATCAAACGCCAGATGGCGGCGATGCAGGAACAGATCGCGGCGCTGTCGAAGAAGTAGGCGGGGAAGCGGTAGAGGCGCGGTCGTTTCGACGCCCGATGACTCCTCGTATCCCCATTCGCCCCTTCCGCTCCCGCGACTGGTTCGCGGGGCGGGAGCGGCCGGATATGACGGCGCTGTACACCGAGCGGTTCATGGCGACGGGGATCACCGCCGACGAGTTGCGCTCCGGGAAGCCGATCATCGGCATCGCCCAGAGCGGCAGCGACCTCAACCCCTGCAACTTGATCCATGTCTCGCTGGCCAAGCGGGTGCGCGACGGCATCCGCGACGCCGGCGGCGTGCCGCTGGAGTTCCCTGTCCACCCGATCTTCGAAGAGGCGCGCCGGCCCACCGCCGCCCTCGACCGCAACCTCGCCTACCTCGGCCTGGTCGAGATCCTCTACGGCTACCCGTTCGACGCGGTGGTGCTGACCACCGGCTGCGACAAGACCACGCCCGCGGCGATCATGGCGGCGGCGACGGTCGACATTCCCGCCATCGTCCTCTCCGGCGGTCCGATGCTGGACGGCTGGCATGATGGCGCCCCGGCGGGCTCGGGCACGATCATCTGGCAATCGCGCCGTCGGCTGGCCGCGGGGGAGATCACCGAGGCGGAGTTCTTCGAGGCGGCGCTCAGCGCGTCGCCGTCGCTCGGCCACTGCAACACCATGGGCACCGCCTCGACGATGAACGCGGTGGCCGAGGCCCTCGGCTTGTCGCTCACCGGCTGCGCGGCGATCCCGGCGGTTTACGGCGAGCGCGGCCGCATGGCCTACGACACCGGCCGCCACATCGTCGATCTGGCGTATAAGGACATAAAGCCTTCCGACATTCTGACCCGGCCCGCATTTCTCAACGCGATGAAGCTGGTCAGCGCCATCGGCGGCTCGTCCAACGCCCAGCCGCACATCATGGCCATGGCCCGCCATGCCGGCGTGGAGCTTCGGCCAGACGACTGGATGGCCCACGGTTACGACATTCCGCTGCTGGTCGACATGCAACCGGCGGGCAAGCACCTCGGCGAACGCTTCCATCGCGCCGGCGGGGCGCCGGCGGTGATGTGGGAGCTGCTCCAGGCAGGCCAGCTCGACGGCGGCTGCGCGACGGTGACCGGCCGCTCGGTGGCGGAGAACCTGGCCGGCCATGAGGCGAGCGATCGCGAGGTGATCCGGCCCTACGACGCCCCGCTGAAGACCCGCGCCGGCTTCCTGGTGCTGAAGGGCAACCTGTTCGATTTCGCGATCATGAAGACCAGCGTGATCTCCGACGCCTTTCGAGCGCGCTACCTCGCGCGCGCCGGCCACGAAGGTGTGTTCGAGGCCCGCGCCATCGTATTCGAGGGTTCCGAAGACTACCACGCCCGGATCAACGACCCGGCGCTCGAGATTGACGAGGATTGCATCCTGGTCATGCGCGGCGCCGGCCCGATCGGCTGGCCGGGCAGCGCGGAGGTGGTCAACATGCAGCCGCCCGACGTTCTGCTGAAGCGCGGCGTCGCCAGCCTGCCGACCCTGGGCGACGGCCGCCAGTCCGGCACCGCCGACAGCCCGAGCATCCTCAACGCCTCGCCGGAGAGCGCGGCGGGCGGTGGGCTGTCGTGGCTGCGCACCGGCGACATCATCCGCGTCAATCTCAACACCGGCCGCTGCGACGCCCTGGTCGACGAGGCGGAGATCTCTCGCCGCAAGCTGGAGCCGCTCCCGCCGATCCCGCCCAGTTACACGCCGTGGGAGGAACTGGCGCGGGGGATGGTCGGGCAGTTGGAGGAGGGCGGCGTGATCGAGATGGCGATGAAGTATCGCGGGGTGGGAAGGGGCGTGCCGCGGCACAACCATTGATGCTCGATCAGTCCACTCTTCACCTGTTCCTTGCAAGGAGTCCGCCCCGGCTCACCACACACCCGGCATGATCCGATACCTGACACGCCGCGCATAGTCGTCGTACCCCGCGAGTCCATTGCGCAGCACCGCTTCCTCTCCCACGGCCCGAACGCAGATGCCGAGCATCAGCGCCCAAGCGCCGGCCACGCCCCATGCCGAGCCCAACAGCAGCGCGATACCGAGCAGGTAGAGGTCGGCGCCGGCGTACATCGGGTGGCGGATGAACTGGTAGGGGCCGGTGTCGATCACCGTCTGGGCGCGTTCGGCCTGCACCCGGACCTGAGGCGCGGCGAAGCTGTTGGCGGCGAAGGTCCAGCACACCAGGGCGATGCCGGCCGCCATCAGGACGATCCCGATCCCCTCGGCCCAGACCGGAAGCCGGCGGCCGTGAATTCGGTGATCGAGACCGATGGCGGCGATCCAGAGAATGAAGGCGGCTCCGATCACGGCGACGACGATACGGGCGCCCGGCGTCTGATCGGCGGAGACCGGCGATGACAGCCGAGACTTGAGGAGCGCTGGATCGCGCGCCATCAGCCAGCCGCTTGTACCCATGGCGATGGCGGTCAAAGTGGCGAGGAGGACCCACGCCTCGGCCCAGCGTATCGTTCCCGCGAAGCCGAACAACAGGGCGGCGAGGCTGGCGACGAGGGCGGCCGTCTGTCCGGCGGCGCGGAACATCATCGCCTCACTCCCCCAGCAGATGAAGCGCGACCTCGCGGGCGTGCGGCCGGCGGCGATGCTCGAACAGATAGACGCCCTGCCACGTCCCCAGCGCAAGCCGTCCACGCATGAGCGGAATGCTCAGGCTGGTCTGGGTCAGGGCCGCGCGTAGGTGGGCCGGCATATCGTCCGGCCCCTCGTCATCGTGGGCGTAGCGGGCGGAATCCTCCGGCGCGATCCGTTCGAAGAAGGTTTCAAGGTCAGCGCGCACCTCGGCGGCGGCGTTCTCCTGGATCAGCAGCGACGCGGAGGTGTGGCGGCAGAACACGGTGAGCAAGCCCGTGGTCATGCGCTGGTGCAAGGTCCAACTGACGATCTCGCGGGTGATCTCGACCAGGCCGCGGCCCGGCGCGCGGACCTCGAGAAGTTCTTCGGCTTGACGCATTTATACACCTTAGCACGGAGTCAGGACCGCCGCCGCCGCAATCTGCAATAGACGTGAGGCGTCAGCGATAGTCACCGTCGGCGGCGCAGCGCCCAGACGAGGGCCGCGAGGCTGGTCAGCGCGGCCGACAGCGCGCTTCCTCCGGCGGTGATGATCTCGGCGATAGTCACGGGTTTCTCCTTGTGGACGCGCGCGCCCGAACGAGCGGGAACAAACAACGCCTACCTCGGGGTATTGCGTATTGCAATACACAATCGGCGCCTCGCCGATCACGTCTTCTCCGGCGGCCAACCGCGGTGGACGCACATGGATTTTCAGGCGATGGAGGGCCGCGCCCCGCCCGACAGGATACCCTGAATGACGACAAAGACCGCTCTGCTGCTCACCGTCGGCCTTGCGCTGGTCGGCGCCCGAGTGTTGGCCGCGGAGCCGTCGCCCAAGACGTCGAACCAGGCTCAGATCGCCAAGGGCGACGAGTCGGCCAACGCCTCCCCCGACCATGGCGTTCTGTTCACCGCCGAGAGCGCGCCGAGCGAGGGGTCGGTCACGGTGGAAGGCCAGCGGATCGACTACCGCGCCGTGGCCGGAACGCTCGTCGTCCATCCCAAGGGTTGGGACGACGCCGCGAACCACGAACGCGAGGCGTTGGGAGACAAGCCCGGATCGACGGAGACCTCCAAAGATGACGCCGCGCCGAAAAATCCGAAGGCAGAGGCGGCGATGTTCTATGTCGCCTACTTCAAGAAGGGCGGCCCGTCGGCGGACCGGCCGATCACCTTCCTGTACAACGGCGGCCCCGGCTCCTCGACGGTGTGGCTGCACATGGGCGCCTTCGGTCCGCGCCGGGTGATCACCCTCGACGACAGCCACACCCCTGCGGCGCCGTACCGCTTGGTCGACAACGCCTACAGCCTGCTCGACGCCAGCGACCTGGTCTTCATCGACGCCCCGGGAACCGGCTTCTCCCGCATCGCCGGCAAGGACAAGGAAAAGGCGTTCTGGGGCACGGATCCCGACGCCTACGCCTTCGGCGAATTCGTCATGGGCTTCTTGTCGAAGTATGGCCGGTGGAACTCGCCGAAATACCTGTTCGGCGAGAGCTACGGCACGCCGCGCTCGGCGATCCTGGTCGACGCCCTGACCACCGAGCACGACATGGATTTCAACGGTGTCATCCTGCTTTCGCAGATCCTCAATTTCGACCTGTCGGCCGACGGACCGGAACTCAATCCGGGCACGGACGAAGCCTACGTCGTCGCCCTGCCGACCTACGCCGCCTCCGCGTGGTACCACAATCGCCTGCCCGGCCAGCGGCCGGCCGACCTGGAGACCTACCTGCGCGAGGTCGAGCAGTTCGCCACCGGCGAATATGCCTCCGCCCTGCAGGCCGGCTCGGAACTGGACGACGCCCGCCGCCAAGCCGTCGCCGCCAAGCTCGCGGCCTACACCGGATTGCCCATCGCCTACGTGCTGAAGGCCAACTTGCGCATCAACGGCGGCATGTTCGAGAAGAATTTGCAGGACGCCTCCGGCCTGACCACCGGCCGGCTCGACACCCGCTTTTCCGGTCCTGACATCGATCCGTTGTCCAAGGAGACGGACTATGATCCTCAATCGGCGGCGATCAGCTCGGCCTATGTCTCGGCGTTCAACGACTACGTCCGCAAGACGCTCGGCTACGGCGCGGGCCGCGCCTACAAGCCCGAGATCGAGGTGTTCAAGTCCTGGAGTTTCCAGCACCAGCCGCCGGGGCAGCCGTTCCCGGTTCCAGGCGCGCTCAACGTCATGCCCGACCTCGCCTACGCCATGAAGTACGATCCGGCGCTCAAAGTCATGGTCAACGGCGGCTACTACGATCTCGCCACGCCGTTCTACGAGGGTTGGTACGAGATGCACCATCTGCAGATCCCGGCGACCCTGCAGTCGAATATCGAGTACCACTACTATCCGTCGGGCCACATGGTTTACGCCCATGAGGAGTCGCTGAAAGCCCTGCACGACAACGTCGCGTCGTTCATCCGCCGCACGGACAATCTGGCGCATTGAGAACAAGGAGGGCGCGCCGTGACCCTGACCTGCTTCATCCGCTACCAGATCGACCCGTTCCAGCGCGGCGACTTTAAGACCTACGCCGAAACATGGGGACGAATCATCCCGCGCTGCGGCGGGCATCTGATCGGCTATTTCCTGCCTCACGAGGGGACCAACGACATCGCCTGGGGCCTGATCTCGTTCGACAGCCTCGCCGCCTACGAAACCTACCGCGCCAAGCTCAAGACCGACCCGGAGGCGCGGCAGAACTTCCTGTTCGCGGTCAGCCGCAAGCTGATCCTGCGGGAGGAGCGGACGTTTCTGGAGGCGGTGGAGGGGACGCTGAATATGGCCGCGGCCGGCTAAACACACCGAGGTCAACCCGTCGCGCCGACTTCCACGATGATGGGCGTTACCCCAATCGTCTCCAGAAACAGCCGCAACCCGTCCCGCGACACCCGTGTCGTCGCGGTGTTCACCAGCGGGTGGAAGTTCACCGTCTCCGCCTCCCACAGCGCCCGGTCGATCACGAACCTCACCCGGCGCCCCGGATCGTTCACCAGCGCGAACGCGGTCACCGATCCCGGCGTCACGCCCAGCGTCTCCAGCATCAGGTCGGCCGAGCCGAACGACAGCCGCGCCGCGCCGATCAACTTCGGCAGCGCCTTGAGGTCGATCGCCGTGCTCTGTTCCGCCGACACCAGCCAGAGCTGGCCCTTGGCGTCCTTGAGGAACAGGTTCTTGGTGTGCGCGCCGGGCAGGCGTTCGATGTCGGGATTGTCGCCGACGCGGAACTGGGCGGGATGATCGGTGGTGACGTGCTCGACGCCGATCTCCGCCAGAAACCGGATGAGGCCGTCCCGGCCCATCATGCCGCCGCCCGCGCGTCCACATAGCCCCGGCCGATCAGCGACAGCGCCAAACCGACGATGCTGAGCGCGATGAGCGTGGGAACGAGGTAGCCCGCCGGGGCGCCGCCGACATAGGCCATCGGCTTCATCGCCCCGATCGCCTTGTGCGCCAGGAAGTCCGTCACCATCAGCAGATAAATCAGCGGGATCATCGAGCGGTACCGCGCCAGCGCCATCACCGCCAGCAACCCCATCAGCACCTTGGCGAGGCCGAGCAAGGCCACCGCGCTGACCACCGCCGCCGCCCCGCCACCGGCGTAGCGGTCCAGCGGGATACCATCCGCGGCCGCGCCGCTGTCCGGCCTGAACACCGTCGCGAGGCCGATGCCGAGATTGACGAAGGTGAGGGCGTACAGCAGCCACCGCGCGACAGGGTGTCCGCGATAGGTGTTGTCAAAGCGCGCGGGGAACAGCCGTCTCATGTGGCATGCCGAGTTTGCGAAGATCGCGCCGCAAGCGAGCGGGACGAGTCGACGCCCCCCACGATCAGCCAGAGGCAGAGCGCCATCTCGCCGATGAATCCGGGCGCCTCGATCCAGGGGTCGAGCAGGCGATCGAAGGCGGGCGAGAGGATGTCGGCGAAGCTGTCGGTCAACCATGCCGCCCCCGCCAAGGCGACCAGAACGCCGAGCCAGCGCGGGAAGTCGGTCGACCGGAACAACAGCGCGCCTATGGAAAGACGATACAGGCCGAAGAACAGCATGCCGATATTGTAGCCTTGGCCGTAGGCCTTGATCGCGACGAGCGAGAGGACGGCCAGTTGATCGTTGGAAAATGCCGCGAGGTACGGCGCTCCTCCCAGGAGGACGAGAGGCAGTATCGCCAGGCAGAGCGCCGCCGCGCCGACCGCGCAGCCGGCCACACTGAAGAAGGCGGCGGCCAGGGCAGCGGTCCGGTTCACCGGCTTCAGCAGGGTGTAGAGGATCGCCGTCACGCCGATGTAGCAGGCTCCGGCGAGGAACTCCGCCGCGATGGTCGCGCGATAGAGCGGCTCCGCCGCCAGGATGCGTTGGGCGGTCGCCGCCGCGTCCGTCCGTAAGATCATCGGCGCGCGGATCAAATCGCTGCCCGCGCCGAGGACCGTGGTTACGAGATAGAGCCATCCCGCGATCCGCGCCTTGCCGCGAGATAATGATGGGTTTGCGGTATCCATGGAACGCCCCCTCGACGTTGTGTCCGGATCAGATCGGCTCGCCGCGGCGACGCATCCACACCGCGCCGGCGACGAAGCCGGCGGCGACGAGGAGGCCGACCCATAGGTCCGGGCTGGTGAAGAACTGCACGGCTTGGAGGCGCGGCAGGCCATAGTGCGCCGACTCGCCCTCCGAGCTCATGGAGAAGGCCGCGGCGAATCCCCCGCCCAGGCGCGTGGCGATTAGGTTCATCATGGCGTGGGTGTGGAAGGCGATCCCTTCGATCACCGCGATGGCGAGCGGCGGCAGGACGGCCCAGAGGAACGGGGCCCGCCGCGCCCAGGCCGACACCAGCAGCAGCCAGCCGTAGATCGGCGCGTACCACAGCGACAGCACGACCGCGCCATAGAACAGGCTGACGACGATGTGCCCGAGCGCTTCGGGATTGGCGATCAGCGAGGCGCTCAGGCCGTTCGACGCCAGCACCATCGATCCCGCCACCAGCATGACCAGTTGCGTCGCCAGGGTGACCACGACGGCTACCACCGGCAGGGCCACCATCGGGATGCTCAGCTTGGCGAGCACCGCGGTAAGGTCCGACACCGGCAGCGATTTCCAGAACAGCAGGCTGCGGTCGCGGCGTTCGCCATGCAGCGCCCCCAGGCAATAGGTCACCGCCACGATCAGGCTGGTCAGCATGATGATCCCGGCCACCGCGTTGTAGCCCTGCGACAGCCGGGGTCCGACTTCGCCGGGGTGCGACTGCTGGATCAGGGCGATCAGATGGGGCAGGTGGACCACGCTGAGCGCGAAGCCGAATAGCACCACGCCCCCGGCGATCGCCGGGGCGATATAGATCGAGCGATGCTCCCAAAGTTCGCGCCGGACCGACCACTGAAAAGGCTGCGTCTGCCCGGGGGCGGGTCTGGATGTGGCCCCATTCGCGGGCGTCATGGTTGCGTCGGTCATGCGGCTTGTCCTTGAGCGGTGTTGGGGGCGCCCATCAGGGCGACGAACAGGTCGGCGATGCCGGGGGTGCGGACCTCGCCCAGCGGCTCCAGTCGCTCGCGGGCAACGCCGTCGAACAGCATGACGCAGCGGCCGAACACCTGGCGCTCGTGGATCGGGCCGAACGAACGCGCGGCGGTGACCTCGCCCGGCCGCGCCATCAGCTCGGCGTAGCGGCTCTCGACATCCTCCATCTTGCGGTTGAGCACGATGCGGCCGCGGTCGATGAAGGCGACGTCGGTCAGGATGTCCTGGATCTCTTCGACCTGGTGGGTGGTGACGATGATCGTCCGGTCGCCGTCGAAATAGTCGTTGAGCAGGGTGTCGTAGAACGCCTTGCGATAGAGCAGGTCGAGGCCGAGGGTCGGCTCGTCCAGCACCAACAGCTTGGCGTCGATGGCCATCACCAGGGCGAGGTGAAGCTGGGCGACCATGCCCTTGGACAGGGCGCGCACCCGGCTGTCGCGCTTGATCGTGGTCTTGGCCAGGAAGCTCTCCGCCTTGGCGCGGTCGAAGCGCGGATGGACGCCGGCGACGAAATCCACCGCCTGCGACACCTTCATCCAGCGCGGCAGCACCGCGACATCGGCGATGAAACAGACGTCGCGCATCAGCTCGTCGCGCCCCTTCCAAGGATCGCGGCCCATAACGGTGAGGTTGCCCTCGAACGGGATCAGGCCGAGGATGGCGCCCAGCGCCGTGCTCTTGCCGGCGCCGTTGGGTCCGATCAGGCCGACGATGCGGCCTTCGTCGATGGTGAGGTCGACGCCGTCGAGGGCGACGGTGGACCCGAACGTCTTGCGCAAACCGCGCGCGGTGACGACGGCCATGGTCAGATCTCCTTCACAAGGGCGGCCAGCAGCTCGGCGGCGTTCAGGCCGAGGCGGCGGATGGTGGCGGCGATCGTCGGCCACTGCTCATCCAGAAAGCGGCGCCGCTCGCCCTCCAACAGGGTCGCCCGGGCGCCGGGATTGACGAACATCCCGCGACCGCGCCGGGTCTCGACCACGCCGTCATTGGCCAGTTCCTGATAGCCCTTGAGCACGGTCAGCGGGTTGACGCGGTACTCCGCCGCCACATTGCGCACCGACGGCAGGGGATCGCCCTCGCCCAGCACCCCATCGATGATCATGGCTGACACGCGGTCGCGCAGTTGGCGATAGATCGGCTGGCTGTCGTTGAACTCGGCTTGCATGGGGTGAACTCGCTTTGGTGATATAGTCAACCATAACACCAATGCGCACGCAAGGGTTTTTTTGCGGCGGAGTAGACCCCCTACCGCTCGCCCGAGGCGAGTCGCTTCCCCCTGAGTGGGAAGACGAGTTTTAGCGCGGACCCGATTCTCTTCTTCGTCTTCCCCCAAGAGGGAAGCGACTCGCGTCCGCGAGCGGTAGGGGGTCCGGTTCGGCGACGATCAGGCAGCTCACACCGCGTCACTGCCGCGGGTGAAACTCGGCTCCGGGATTTGGGGCGGGCGTCGACGGCGGATCGCGGCGGACCGGCCAGTCGGTGACCGGCCTGCCATCGTCGCCGATGAAGCCTTCCTCGTCGGACCAGCAGCTCCAGTCGGGATCGAGGCCGAGATCGTCGCAGATCTCCGCAACCTGGGCCTTGAAGCCGCCGGTGGGCAGGCGGTCGAACTCGGCGCCCTCGGTGTCGCCGTCGCGCTCGGGGCCGCCCGCCTTGTCGCCGGCGTCGCGCGCCGGAGCGGGACCACGAACGCCGCGGGCGGCGGACCGGGTCCCCGCCTCGTCGAAAGCCGAAAGATCGCCATTGCGATAAGCAAGGATCTGTGCGTCGAGCTTGGCTTCCAGGATCAGGGTCAGGCGCACGGCGCGGGAGACCTTGGCGAACGTTTCCGCGACCGCCACCACCTCGGGCCCGATCTCGGGGCCGACCGCCCGCCGCGACAAACGGCCGGCGACCGCCATGCCCTGCTCCGCCAACTGTTCCAACATCTCCCGCCGCCGCTCGGCGCGGGCGATGGTCTGGCGCTGGTGGTCATCGGTGGGTCGGGACGCTGAAGACATGAAGCCATGCTATTGCGGAATGCAACGTCGTGTCAAGCTCTAATCCTCCTCCGTCCTCTTATGGAACAGAGCTTGGCCGGGACCGGACGGCGCGGAAGTCGCATCCAGGTTTGGCGCCTTGTCCCTCCGCGCGCTAATCACCGTCCATGCAACTCGAATGTTTCCCCACCGCGACGCGCCCGCCGGACATCGTGCCCGGGCGTCCGCGCCGGGCGTGGATGGACGCGTTTCTCGACCGGCATCCGTATCGCTGCCTGCCGATGACCATGGCCAATTCCACGGGTTGGGAAATCCTGTGCCCGGTCGGCTTCACGGCGGAGTGGAACGGCGGCGTCACCCAAGACGACATCAAGCTGACGCCGGACCACCCGTTTCCGGACTTCAAGGACTTCGTGAAAAGCCACTTTTCCCACGGCATCGTCACGTTTCATCCAGGCTATCTGTTCCGCACGCCGGAGGGTTGGTCGATGTGGGCCGGCGGGCCGCCCAACCACGTCAAGGACGGCATCCAGCCCTTGGCGGGATTGGTGGAGACCGACTGGCTGCCGTTTCCGTTCACCATGAACTGGGTGTTCACCCGGCCGGGCCGGGTCAAGTTCCTCAAGGGCGAGCCGTTCTGCTTCGTCACCTTGGCGCAGGACCGGCCGATGGAACAGTTCGAACTGGTGCAGAAATCGCTCGACCGCGACGTCGACCTGCACGGCCAGTACGAAGCCTGGCGAGTCCGCCGCGACGACTTCAACACCCGACTCTAC
This sequence comes from Caulobacteraceae bacterium, assembly GCA_965277785.1. Lineage (GTDB taxonomy): Bacteria > Pseudomonadota > Alphaproteobacteria > Caulobacterales > Caulobacteraceae > Acaudatibacter. The sequence goes on along the minus strand of CBDIDP010000011.1, from coordinate 164,663 downwards.
AAGCGCGATCCGGCGACGATCAAGGAGGCGTGGCAGCGCTATTACTTCAAGGGCGAGATGCCCAATGACGCCCCCGCGCCGAAGGACCACGTCAACAAACGCCGGATGAAGTCGCTGAAGCTGGGACGGTGAGGCGGTGCGCTGGCGTTAGGTTCAACCGCTTTCCCCGCGAAGGCGGGGATCCAGTCCTCTGCATTGCTACTCTGGCGCCGAGATAAACTGGGCCCCCACCTTCGAGCGTGTAAAGCAATCGAGGCACAGGGCTCATTCGTCCTTCTCCCCTTGCGGGAGAAGGTGGCGGTGAAGCCGACGGATGAGGGGTCGCGCCGGTCTGTCCAAATGATGTCATCGACTTGAACGGAGACAAAGACGTCGACCCCTCATCCGACCGCCTTCGGCGGCCACCTTCTCCCGCAAGGGGAGAAGGACGGCTTTGTGCGGCTCGCTGATTGCTTCAACGTTTCTTCGTCAGGGAAGCGGAGGTGGGACCTTTGTGGGCTGCCTCGCATCTCCCTCGGGTTTGCGAGTCATCACACCAGACACTGCCGCAGGCTGCGGGTCATCAGGGCCTGGGGCAGGTCGAGGCCGATGAACACTAGGCGGCTCTCGCGCGCATCGCCGTCCGCCCATGGCGCGCCGGCGTCGTGGCTCATCAACTGGTGGACGCCCTGGAAGATGACCTTACGGTCGAAGCCGGCCATGTTGAGCACGCCCTTGTAGCGCAGCAGCGCCTGGCCGTGGCTCTGGACGATGGCGTTCATGAACTGGCCGAAGCGTGGGCCGTGGAACGGCCGTTCCGAACGGAACACGAAGCTCTTCACGTCGTCGTCATGGTGGTGGTGATGCGGGTGGCCGGCGCCGGCGTGGTCGTGCTCCTCCTCGCACGCCGGCGCGGGTTCGAAGTCGAGATCGGGCGAGAGGTTGAAGCCGCGGACGTCGAACACCTCATCCAGCGCCACCTCTCCGAAGGCGACGACGCTTTGCGGCGCGCGCGGGTTCATCCGGCGCAGGCGTTCGCCCAGCGCCGCGAGGTCGCTCTCTTCGACCAGATCGGCCTTGCTGATGAACAGCCGGTCGGCGAACCCGACCTGTCGGCGCGCCTCGCCGCGCAGATCGAGCTGAGCCATGGCGTGCTTGGCGTCGACTAGGGTCAGGATCGCGTCCGGCCGGTAATTGGCGCAAACCTCCGGATCGAGGAAGAAGGTCTGGGCGATCGGCCCCGGATCCGCCAGCCCGGTGGTCTCGATCATCACCTGATCGAACACGATGGCACCCGTTCGGCGGCGCGCGGCGAGGTCGGCCAGGGTCGCGCGCAGGTCGTCGCGGATGCCGCAGCACAGGCAGCCGTTGCTGAGCTGGATGATCTGTTCGTCGCCGCTGGAGACGATGATCTCGCTGTCGATGTTCTCTTCGCCGAACTCGTTTTCGATCACCGCGATCTTGCGACCGTGCGCTTCGGTCAGCACGCGGCGCAGCAGGGTGGATTTGCCGGACCCGAGAAACCCGGTGAGAATGGTCGCGGGGATCAGCGGCGGTACGGTCACCCCTGAAGCACTATGGTGTAGCCGCCGAACACCTTGCCGTCCTGCGTCGCGTTCACGCGATAGACGTGCGCCTCCCCCGGACCCGGCGCCTGGTCGGTCGTCGAAAACGCGATGTGCTTGTCGTCGCCGTGAACCGTGTGGCTGGCGGCGTCGCCGGTGGTCGGGAAGCCCGCGCCGCTGGTGGTCGGCGGCGACAGGGTCGGCGTTCCGGTGGGCGTGGCCATCACCGGGAACAGGCCTCGCTTTCCGGTGCGCTGCTGAAGCCATGGCACGGCGCTGGGCGCGACGCGCTCCACCGCCACCGTCGCCGGCGCGCCGAAAAGGGGGCCGACCTTGATCAGGATCGGCTGGGCCAGGGCGGGGCCGGTCGGCGCCAGTCCCATCGCGCCTCCCGTGGTCATCCCCGGCGCGTCGACGTGGATGTTGCGCTGGGCGACGTGACGGTTCCACGAGGCGTCGAACGGCGGTTGGCCGGGGAGGTCGGAGGGATTGTCCCACACCCTGACCAGCAGGCATTCGTGGCCGCCGTTGACGAAGGTCGGCACCCAGGCCTCGGGGCATTTGACGATGACGTGGGCGTTTCCGCTGCCCTTGGCGCCGATGGCGGTGACGGTCTGGGCGATCAGGTTCACCGAATCCGCGCTGATGCCGAGCGACGGATTGACCCAATAGAACTCGACCAGCACCTCGTTGGCCGACGCGTTGCCGAAATTCCAGACGTGGGCGTAGATCGTGTTCGGCCTGCCCGCCTGGGCAACGTCGCCCAAGGCCGGCGGAATGTCGGGCGCCGTGGCCGGATCGACCCCCGATAGGATGAAGATGTCTGGGCTTTCCCAGAACGGCGCGCCGGTCACCGGCCGCGCGCCGAGGTCTCCGGCGTTGGCGCGCATGAACAGATAGGGTAGCTGGAGTTGAGACCGCGGGCCGCCCCACACCCCCGGCTTGTCCGGCTGGTTGATCAGGCCGCCCGTCAGGACCGAGCCCGGGCCCGCCGTTCCGCTGCTGGTCCCGGGTGGCCGCGTCGGGCGACCGGGCTTGCCCGGTCCGCCATCACCTCCGTCGTCGCCGCCATCACCGTCGTGACCGCCGCGTCCGCAATCGTCGTCACGGTCGTCGTCGTCGAAGTACCACGCGCGTTCCACCACCTTGCGCAGGCGAGCGGGCTCACGGTCATCGTCCCGCCGTTCCCGATCGCGCCGGTGTTCGCGAGGTTCGTCACGGTCCCGATCGTGGTCATCGCGATCATGGTCGGCGCGGTGGCGGCGAGGCTCCGGCGGGCGGCTTGGCGGAGCGTTTGTGTCTTTGGCGGGCACGGCGGGTCTCCGGCCTATTCGATGATGACGATCGGCGCGGCGTCGACGTACTTCAGCAACAACGGCCGCGTCCCCTTGGCCCAATCGGGATTGGCCGTGGGATTGGTGACATGCTCGAGTCCGCCTCGCGGGTCGCCCTCGGGCGGCTCGACCGGCATCTGATAGGTCAGGCCCAGAACGCCGGTTCCCGTCGATCCCTGGGTCCCCTTGTCCTGCCGCACCCAATCCCAGGTCAGGTAGGCGAACGCTCGGTCGCTATCGAGGTTGAACTGGGTCGCATAGCCGGTGTCGTTCGCCAGTTGCGATATCAGGTGCGCCGAGAACGGGATGGGATCGCCGATCGGGCTGAACTCGAGGTCCCGCCGGGCGAGATGCTCGATGTTGAGCTGGTCGGTGTCCCAGGGTGTTTGAGCCAGTTCATAGGCGAGGCGGACCTGGGGATCCACCGGCGCGTCCAGGCGGAAGAAGACGTCCGGCATGACGCCGATAGGATACGGGCTGCCGGATAGCGGTTTGAACGCCACGTCCGGACCTTGTTGGAACGATCTGAACGGATTGTAGGTCTCGGTCGGCGTCGTGCGCAGGGTGTCCGGGCCGCCCACCTGTTGCACCGGACTCTTGTCCGGCCACGCCCACGGCCGGCGGTACTCGTAGTTCGCCTCGGTTCCGTCGGTCTGCCAGCGAAGCACGGTGTAATAGGGATAGTTGGGGTCCTTCACCGAATGGCCGACCCCGATCGCGTCCTGATCGGTATCGAGGTTGCCGAAGGGGTCGAAGGCCGACGCCAGGGCGGCGCGGAAGGCGGAATCGACGGTGCCGCCCATGGTGATCATCGGAACGTCGATCTCGTTGGGCAGGCGCAGCTCGCCGCCCGGATAGGACTCTTTGGGATGCGGGGAGAAGAAGCCGGTGTGGGCGAGGATCTCATGGGTCTTGGTGACCAGGTCCCAGACCAGCATCGCGAGCTCGTAAAGGGCGAGCCGGATCAGGTAGTTGAGCGGGTCGGCGCTGACGAGCATCTTGACGATGTCGCCGATCAGCTTGATCACCGTGTCGATCTCTTTGATAACCGCCTCGAACAGGGCGACGATCGCTTCGCAGACATCGAGGGCGGGGTTCGAAAAGTCGATCCCGCTCAGGTCCGGCGGCTGGAACAGGTTTTCGATATCCGAGGCGGGTGGGAAGATAATGAAATCCGGCTTTTGCGGTTTCTCTAGTTCCCAGTTGCCGTTGTAGAATATCCGGAAGAATGTGTAGAGTATCTTGTAAATCGTCTTGATTTCCCATGGCAGGGGAAATCCCCGCCTGACCGGGAACGGCGGCGCCGGCGCGATCTGCTCCAGAAGATCGTGAAACGGTTTGGGAAGACCGGCGCCCGTGAGTTGCGTGAACAGGCGCGTCAACAGACCCTCGTCGATCGCCGACTGGAAGTCCGATCCTTGATAGATCTGCGGGTGTTCTTCCGGATCCTGATAGCAATCCATCATCGCCGCGACGATGGCGTTGGCGAACCAGTCGGGCAGCTCGCCGTCCTTGTCCAAGGCTTTTGTCCGCGCGTCGTCGTCGGCGAACGGTCCGGTCGGCCGCTGCAGGCCGTGAGGGTCGTCCGGCATCTGCTGGATGGCGAACCACAGGGCGGACATCGACAGATCGGGATAGTCGTCGGTGACGCCCCAGTTCTCGCCGGGGATCAGCTCGTCCGGCGCCACCCGGCCGCCGGGCGCGGTCTGCACATAGTTCCACGAATCGATGTGGTTCTCGATGACGTGGTGACGCTGCGGATGGTCGCGGAAGGGGCCGCCGCACTGGGCGTTGACGAAGGAGTGAGCGACGGTGTCGGTGCCGACATGGGTCATATAGCCCAGCGAAAAGGCGAGGAACTGCTCCGACCGCTCCCGCACGACCTTGGCCTGGTCGCTGTTTCCTCCGGCGTCCAGATCGCGCGCTTGCTGGGCCAACAGATTGGCCTGTTTGACGAAGCTTTGGCACAGGGCCGACGGGCGGCGATAGTGGCTCATGTCGCTCCACAGGAAGAGCTTCTCGCCATAACCCTTCTGCAGGCAGGTGTTGAGGTTGCCGAAGATGTCCTTGAAGGTGACGAGCTCCTCCTCGGCGATGGTCTTGAACGCGATCTTCAGCTCGTCCATCACCACGCCGAACTGGCTGAGGATGCCTCCGGTGAGGTCGTCGGCCAGGTTTCCAACGTCGGTGACCAGTGGCCCGACGGTGGCGTTCCAACCATCGACGAACGATTGCCAGATCTTCTGCAGCTTCAGTATGAAGCGAAGCAGGTCGGCGATCTGCGAATTGGCCTCGGCCAATATATTGATCAGTATATCGTAGTCGGACTCTTTTTCCTTATCGAGGAAATAGTAGATGGCGAACGCGAGCATCAACTCGTCGCTGATCGGACCGAGGATGGCGTTGTTCCAGTCCTGACTGTAGTAGAACATGTCCGGGCCGATCGCGCCCAGATGGGTGAACTTCTCCCACGTCCGCATGATCGTGCCGCAGGTCGTTGCATCATGGGCGTCAAGGGAATCGCCGGCTTCCGGCCAGTCGGGAAACTGCCCGTTCAGCAAGTGTCCGGCGACCCGCCTCGATGTATAGATGTGCGTGAAGAAGCCCGGCATGCCGTCCCCGCTATTCCGCCGACGCGAAACGTCGCGTCCGCGAGACCATGCGATGAGCTGGGCCGGCACGGTTGTGGGGCGCCAAAAGGTTCCCCAACCCATTGGCTGCCGTGACGCGGACCCCGCTCCGCAATCTACTTCGACAACCTGCCGAACATTACGCCATCAATTCAAGCCCTGTTTTGGATTTCTTAGCCGCCTGAACCAAGTCCGGCCTCGAGTAGGGAAAAAAGGCGTGAATAAAGAGAGGGTTGGCGCGGCTTCACGAATGCGTGTCGCGACGTAGGGGGAGGCACCGAGGGTGATGAATGGCGTCATCGCGCGTTGGCGTTCCGTCCGCCGCTTGCGACGCCGCCCGCCCTCTGCCATAAGCCGCCCTTCGATTTCAGACCCGTGGCTAAGGGTCTGAGGAGCGCGGGCGTAGCTCAGTGGTAGAGCACAACCTTGCCAAGGTTGGGGTCGAGAGTTCGAATCTCTTCGCCCGCTCCAAATTTCTTAAGCAAGAACAAGGACTTTTGGAGCGCCACCGCCGCGTGGGTTCCGCCTCGCCAGAGTCGGTCGCAAAGTTTGAATAGACGGTGTGTCGCTCTAAGGTGGAGGAGGATGTTCCGACGACATGAAATTTGACGCGCCTGACGGTTGGCCATCCAAGCTCATAGCGTCCGGGCGCCGTGAATTTAAGTAGGGGCCATGAGGAACGTCACAGCCACGACCCGCCGCCCGACTAAGTTCGAGCGGCGCAAGGTACTGATCGTCCGCGAGGCGGTGACGGTAATGAACCGCGCGGGTGTTCGCGGCATGACGCTCGCCGAAGTGGCCGGACGTCTCAAGCTCGTGCCAACCGCGGTCAGCTACTATTTTCCAAGAAAGGAACAACTCGCGGCGGCCTGTTTCCTGCAAGCCATTGAGCGCTATGAAGCTTTCATAGCGGACGCCGCCGCCGAGTCGACGACCGAAGCAAGCCTGCGTCGTCTCTTGACTGATTTCGCTACGTTCCTCGCCGCGGTCGACAGAAGGGAGACCGATGCCATAGCCGCTTTTAACGATGTTCGGGCCATCAATGACCCGCGTGTTGACGCTGCGTACGTGGAGTTGTTCAGGCAATTCCGGCGGCTCTTCAGCGCCGATAGGGTAGGGCCGCTGGAGCGGGTCGAGCGCAATGCGCGCACGCACCTGTTGATGGCGCAAGTTTTTTGGGTGGCGCTGTGGCTGCGCCATTTCGATCCTTCCGACTACCGCAGAATGATCGACCGCATGCTCGACATTCTCATCAACGGCCTCGCCGCGCCCGGTGTGATCTGGGCGCCGCTTGAACTCCAGGGAATGACGGATGGATGCGAAGCCGCCGGGATTTCCCGGGAGTCCTTCTTGAGAGCCGCCACGGAGATGATCAATGAGCACGGGTACCACGGGGCGTCGGTAATCCGCATCTCAGCGCGGCTGAACGTGACCAAGGGCTCCTTCTACCATCACAACCAGACAAAGGATGACCTTGTCGCCCAATGCTTCGACATGACGTTGCGCATTATGCGACGCGCGCAGGAGCATGCGGACCTGCTTTCGGGGACAGGTTTTGAGAACCTCACCTCGATGGCGGCCTCGCTGGTTTGCCGCGACGTGGCCGGGGAAATTCCACTTCTGCGGACATCCGCCCTGACCGCCGTGCCGGAAGCCTTACAGACAGACGTGCTGCGCCGCTTTGAACATATGACCGCGCGCATCGCTAGCGGGGTCAGTGACGGCATCGCCGACGGCTCGATTCGCCCGGTCGACGCTAACGTCGCGGCCCAGATGATCACCGCCACGATCAACGCCAGCGCCGAACTCAAGCCTTGGGCGCCGGGGGTGACTCCGGGGGAGGCCGCCGAGGTGCTCGCTCGTCCCTTGTTCATGGGCCTGTTGAGCCCGGGTCGCCTCGGCCGTAACAAAGAAATTTGAAGCGCGGGTTTGCCGGACCGCGCCTGCGGTCGCTCGCGTTTTATTTGGAACTCTATGGCTTCTCGTCCGCTAAGCGGCTACGGATTTGAGCGGTGGGTCTGCAATTTTTGCTCACCTGTCTTCCTAGCGAGATCCGATGACCAGGCGACAACTGCTTCTTTCAGCCACTTGTGTTTCAATGCCGCCATTCACCGCCTTGGGTGCCATTTCCAGCTCCGCCGACCGCCGCGCGCGCCAGCGGCGTGTCAGGCCCGGCGACGCGGATTGGCCGAGCCGAGGCGATTGGGAAAGGCTAAGAGGCGCTCTCGGCGGCCGCCTCGTCGAGCTCCGATCACCGTTCGCGGATTATGTGGGCGGACGCTCGTCGTCTAAGTGCGCCACGCTCTTTCAGGCGCTGAAGAACCCCTACTTCATCGGCGACGATCCCGCTTTAACTCAGACATTAGGTTGGGCCGGGGCGTGGACTTCACAGGCGAGCACCTATGCCGTGGTGGCGCGGGACGCCGATGACGTAGCCCAGGCGGTTAACTTCGCTCGCGAGCGTCGGTTGCGGCTTGTCGTCAAAGGCGGAGGACACAGCTATCAGGGATCTTCCAACGCTCCGGATTCGCTGCTCATTTGGACTCGCGACATGCGAGAAACGACCCTGCACGACGCATTTATTCCCATGGGCTGCGCGGGCACGATTCCCGCCCAGCCCGCTATTTCGCTAGGAGCGGGCGTCGTCTGGTCGCAGGCCTATGACGCGGCGACCACACGGGGCGCGCGCTACGTCCAGGGCGGCGGCTGCATGACCGTGGGCGTAGCCGGGCTCGTTCAGGGCGGCGGATTCGGCAGCTTTTCGAAACAGTTCGGGCTTGCCGCGGCTGGGCTCCTCGAAGCCGAGGTGGTCACATCCGATGGTCGCATCCGAACGGTCAACGCCTGCAGCGAGCCGGATTTGTTTTGGGCGCTGAAAGGCGGCGGCGGCGGAACCTTTGGAGTGGTCACCAAGGTGACGCTACGCACCCATGAACTTCCAGCAACGCTCGGCGGCGTCAAGGCCACAATCCGCGCGCGATCGGACGATGCCTACAAGAAGCTGATCACGGCGATAGTGAGCTTCTACGCGGAGACCCTGTTCAATCCTCACTGGGGCGAACAGATATTCTTTGTTCCTGGAAATATCCTGTGGATCCGCATGACATCGCAAGGGTTGACGGAGGAGGAGGCGACGCGTGTCTGGACGCCTTTTTTCGGATGGGTCGAGTCCCATCGAGACGACTACGAGCTGTCGGAACGCGCATTCCACGTCCTGGCGGCCCGCGACTTCTGGAATCCGGAGGTTCTCAAGGCAACGCCGGGTCTTGTTGTCACGGACAACCGGCCCGGCGCGCCGAAAACCAACGCGGTGTGGGCGGGAGATGTGGAGGAGTCAGGCCACTTCCTTTATGGATTTCAATCACACTGGCTGGACAAGGGCTTGCTCGGCGCCGATCAACAGCCCCGCCTGTGCGATGCTCTGTTCAGAGCCACCCGCCGGTGGTGGATCTCCGTTCAAGTGAACAAGGGGCTTGCCGGCGCTCCCAAGGAGGCGCTGGCCGACGCGCGAGATACTCCGATGAATCCGGTGGTTACCGAAGCTTTCGCGCTGGCGATTAGCGAGGCGGCCGAGCAGCCGGCGTATCCCGGCGTCTCCGGCCACCAACCTGACCTGACCGCTGCGCGAGCCGACGCCAAAGCCGTCGATGACGCCATGGGTTGCCTGCGCGCCCTGGGCGGCCCACCGGGCTCCTACATCTCCGAAAGCGACTACTTTCAGGAGGATTGGCGCGAAGCCTTCTGGGGCGATAACTATGCGCGCCTGCTGGACGCGAAGCGGCGCTACGATCCCGATGGCCTATTCTTCACCCACCACGGAGTCGGCAGCGAGGACTGGAGCGCGGACGGCTTCGAGCGGTTGTAATGCTGGCTGTCGTCCAAGCCGCAGGTTGCCCGGGATTTGGGCGAGAGTCTACTCCTGTTCGGGCTATTAGAGCGTGATGAGTTTAGCAGGAAGCGTAGCCTGAGTTGAGGAGGTAGTTGGCGCACTCGTCAGGGGTGAAGGCGTCCAGGAGGGAGCCGATGCGTTTCCAAGTGGCCTCGACGGTTCGCTCGGCGGCTTTTCTCAGAAGGTGTTTCAGCTTGGCGAAGACCTGCTCGATGGGGTTGAGGTCGGGGGAGTAGGGCGGCAGGAAGATCAGATGGGCGCCGACGGCGCGGATCGCCTTTCGAACGGCTCGGCCTTTATGAGAGCCGAGGTTGTCGACCACGACAATGTCCCCCTTCTTGAGGGTGGGGATTAGCTGGGTTTCGACGTAGAGTTGGAAGAGTTCGCCATTGACGGGGCCATCGATGACGAAGGGCGCGTCGATCCGGTCGTGACGCAGGGCGGCGAGGAAGGTCATCGTCTTCCAGTGGCCGTAGGGCGCCATGGCTCCAAGCCGCTTGCCCCGCGCGCACCACCCGCGCAGAGGCGACATGTTGGTCTTGGCCCAGGTCTCGTCGATGAACACCAGGCGCTTGGGATCGACGCGGCCTTGATGCGCCTTCCAGCGCACGCGTTTGCGCGCGACGTCAGGCCGTTCTTGCTCGCTCGGAAGCACGCTTTTTTTTGAAGCTGAGCCCTTCGCGATGGGCGAACGACCACATCGTCCGGTAGTCCACCTTCAAACCTCGCTCGGTCAGCTCGGCGACCAGGCCGCGCAGGGTGAAGTCCCGTTCGGCCATGCGTTGGCGCAGCCACGCTGCATGATCACCCTGAAGCAGGTTGGGGCGACGACCGCCCATCTTCCCGGCCGCCACGCTTCCGGTCGCCCGAAAACGCTGTGACCACTTCACCACGCACGACGGGCTGATCGTCAGCGCCGCCGCCACCGCACGCACCGGCTCGCCCGCCTGCACCCGCCGTAGCGCCCGCTCCCGCAAATCCATGGAATAGGCTCGACCCATCGATCCTGGCCTCCTCGCCCAGCATCGACCTTGAATCAGAGCCTTCCCGATTCGGGAATCCTATTTCCGATTCCGGCCAACCTCATCCCGCTCTAGAACCGGTATTGGGCCTCAACGCCAAACGACAACGGCTCGGCCACGGTGTAGAGCGGCTGAGGCGCGTGACTCCCGTCGGCAAGCGTGACCATCGGGAAAGCGCCGGTGGGGGCATAGTAGATGAACTCTCGCTGATTGGTGACGTTGCGGGCATAGGCAATCAACGTGACATGTGTGTTCGTCTTGGGCTGCAGGACCATGCGCAGGTCGAGGTTGTAGTAAGACGGAGCTCTGTCCGCCCCGCTGTTGTAAACGCGATAGTATTCGCTATCAACGTACGAAAGCGTAGCCGACAAGCTGAGATCGGCACTCGGCGTATGGAAAACATAGTTTGGGATAAATGAGAGCTTATTGGTTGGTGATTGAGGAATAGTATATCCACGAAGATTACCATATTTAATGCCAGTCGCGGGATCCTGAATCAATCCGACCGGCAGTGTGAAATTCAGGAACTTTGCGTTCAGATAAGAGTAAATCAACGTGAAGTGGAGATTTTCTGCGGGAGAATATACCGTCTCCAGCTCCGCGCCATAGGTCCGAGCATGCTGTGCATTGGTCAGGACCGTGGTCGGCACGGTTATCGGTAGACCTGTATATGGGTTCGTGCCACCGACCGCTTCTGTCACCGGTATTTGTAGGTTCCGATAGTCGTAATAGTAAGCCGAGGCGTCTACGGTCAATACGCCGCCGAACTGTTTTTTGACGCCTGCTTCGTAATCGAAGAGTTGTTCCGATTTAACCGTTGGTATCGGATCGAAGGCGCCGAGGTCGAAGCCGCCCGCCTGGTAGCCTTTGGCCGCGCTGATATAGGCGGTCAGGCTCCGGTTTGGGTGGTACTCCAGACCCAGTTTTCCAGTCCAGTCGCTGAAACTCAGCCTTTGGTTTGCGCTGTTCGCCGCCGGAGTGACATCCAGGGTTTGAGGAATGAGATAAAGTCCGTAGAGATCGTAAATGTACCGGAAATTATCGCCGCCGAAACGCTGATCCCAATTATAGCGCGCCGCCGCGGTGACCTTCCATTGGCTGTTGAGGTCGAAATCCAGTTGGCCGTAGACAGCTTGACTGTCTGTGCGCAGGGTCGTGTTCTGCGCGTAAAAGGATCGGCGCGGATTTGGCGCGGCGGGAAGCCCAGTGGCCGCCGAAACCGGATCGGCTAGATATGGATTCTCTGGGTCGTCGACCCCAAAGAAAGTCTTGTATCGTTCCGTGTACTGGAAGACTCCCACGACCCAACGCAAGCGCTGATCCCCACGCGAAGTCAGATTGAACTCGTTGCTGAACCATTTCTTTTGCTGAGCGACATCACCAAGATAAAGCGACGGTTGCTGAAAACCATAAACCGAGGTGATGTAGTCACGTCCGGAAAAATCGACGTCGGTCAACGAGTCATAGATATACTGCTGGTAGCCGCCAACGTAATGCAGTTTCGCCCAGCCAAAATCATAATCCGCGTTGATCGTCCCGATATAGTCGGCGCGCGTGTCTATGCTGCCGGGAAAGGCGACCGCCGTTTTGTAGGGGTCAGCCAGTGAAGGATTGCTGTAGGCAGGCAATCCAAATTGCGGGTTCGGCGCGAGTCCGTAATACAGATTGGTGGCATAGGTCGCCGCCGTGCCGGTGTTGTACGGCCCCGCGATACCGGTGAAACCCTGGCTGTAGCCGCCTCCAACACCGTAACCCCCCGCATAAGACCCGCTGAATTGCTGAAAACGCGCCCAAACGCTGAATTTGCTGGTGGGGTCCCATTCAAGCTGCGCGTCATAGAGTTTCCCTGAACCGGTGCCGAGACCCTTGTTGGCGAATGGGGAGAGGTTCTGTTGGTTGCCGGTAAAGGTTTCCGACCAACTGTAGCCCAAACGGTACTTCAGAGTGTCGGTGATAGGACCCGAGATCGCCCCCTCAACATACGCGTAGCTGTTGCTGCTATAGCCGGCGCGCAAATCGCCCGTCAGCACGTCCGAGGGGCGGCGGGAATAGATGCTAACGGATCCGCCGAGTGAGTTTCGGCCGAACACCGACTGAGGCCCGCGAAGCACTTCGATGCGGTCGGTGAGAAAGTCCGGCTGGTTCAGATAGGCCGGAGAAGAGGTGTAGGCCCCGTCCACATAGACCGCGATCCCGGGATCGATACCCTGACCCGCATCTTCGTAACGCCCGACGCCACGGAGGCTGAGGTATTCACCCTGCATGCTCATGCTGGGAGTGTTGTTGGTGATGTCGCGCGCGTTTGTAATTCCCAAGAGATTCCGACGTTCGTCGGTAAACGCGGTAATCGCGACAGGCGCTTCTTGAATCCGTTGGCCCCGGCTGCCGGCGGTCACGACCACTTCGGATACGGTCTTCGACGAGCCGGCGCTGGTGTCCTGGGTTTTGGGCTGCGCCCGTTGCCCGACATCGGTCCGATTCGAGCCTGTGGAGTTGCCAGTCTGGGAGGATGGAGCCGCCTCCTGAGCCGCGGCCGCCGTGGCCAACGTCATGACGCTGAGGGCGCAGGTCGCCATGAAGACTCGCTTGTTCGACATCCGGTTTCCTCCCTTGCGCCACTCTGGGACGCCTTGCACCGCTTTTGACTCGCGAGCGGCAGCTCATCGCGCGGCAGCCGACAGTCACAATTTTTCGCGGGCGGTCAAGCGTTTCGGCTTTTTTTGAAGCGGCGGTCCGGTCCGCCGCCGGAGCGCGCGGTGTGGCATTCAGCTTACGAATACCTCTTCAGACTTAGTCCATCCAGCTTGGGCTGAAGCGCGGGTATGAGATTTTCCGGCGGCGGCGGCGCGCGGATCGGCCCTCTTGAACGACTGGGCTTCTCTGACATCGCCGCGCGGCCGAGTGATTACGCCAGGGCGCGGAGGGATGGCTCAGCCGCAGCTTCGACGACTACAAACACGCCCTGGTTACAGTCGGCCATCTAATGATCGCCAAGCCGCGCGGACGCCTCAGGACGTTTTTGATCGAGCCGTTGAATTTTGGTAAGATTGGCTCGAGAGTTCAACTCCGGTTCGCCACTTGCAAAACTCCGAAATCGCGGAGCGGACGACCGGTATTTCGAAGCAGGCGCGAATCGCGTCGGTTAGTCAGGCGAGCATCGCCGGTTCAGACCACCCGCTCGACCAGCGCCGCCTTGATTTCCGCGATGGCCTTTGCCGGGTTGAGCCCCTTCGGGCAGACCTGGGCGCAGTTCATGATGGTGTGGCAGCGGTAGAGCTTGAACGGGTCTTCGAGGTAGTCCAGCCGCTCGCCGGTGGCCTCGTCGCGGCTGTCGGCGATCCAGCGCTGGGCCTGGAGCAGGGTGGCCGGGCCAAGGTACTTCTCGCCGTTCCACCAGTAGCTCGGGCAGGAGGTGGTGCAGCAGGCGCACAGGATGCACTCGTAGAGGCCGTCAAGTTTGGCGCGGTCGTCCTCAGACTGACGCCACTCAGCTTGAGGCTCGGGAGTCGAAGTGTGCAGCCACGGCTCGATCGAGGCGTACTGGGCGTAGAAAAGGGTGAGATCGGCGACTAGGTCCTTGACCACGTCAAGGTGAGGCAAAGGTGAGATCGCTACCTCCTTGGAGGGCTCGTCAGCCCAGCCATGAGTGCAGGCCAGGGTGTTGCGGCCGCCGATATTCATCGAGCACGACCCGCACACGCCCTCCCGACACGAGCGGCGGAACGCCAGCGTCGAGTCCATGGTGTTCTTGATGTGGATCAGCACGTCCAGCACCATCGGCCCGCAGGCGCCGACGTCGACGTCGTAGGTATCCCACACGGGGTTGCCGTCGCCCTCGGGGTCCCAGCGGTAGACCTTGAATGTTTTGACGGTTTTGGCGCCAGCGGGCGCGGGATGGTGGCGGCCCTTGCCGACCCTGGATTTACGGGGGAGTAGAAGCTCAACCATGGGAGAACTCGATCTTGAACATAGGGGTGGCGGCCTTGCGCCCCCTCCGTCTCGCGTGAGAGGGCGCGAGCCACCTCCCCCGCAAGAGGGCGTGTGAGGATTGAAAATCTGCCAGACCAAACTCCTCACCCGCCCTCTTGCGGGGGAGGTGGCTCGGCGCTCTTTCTTGCGCCGAGACGGAGGGGGCGCAAAGCCGCGCTCCGGACACCATCAATACACCCGCGCCTTCGGCGGGATGTACGCCACGTCGTTGGTCATGGTGTAGCTGTGGACTGGGCGGTAATCGATCCTGACATCGCCGGTGGCGTCGTCGAACCAAGTCAGGGTGTGCTTCATCCAGTTCGTGTCGTCGCGATCGGCGAAGTCCTCGCGGGCGTGGGCGCCGCGGCTTTCGGTGCGGTTGACCGCGCCGGCGAGGGTGACGATAGCCTGGCCGATCAGGTTCTCGAATTCGAGGGTCTCGACCAGGTCGGTGTTCCAGATCAGGCCGCGATCGGTGACACGGATATCCTTGCGGCGGGCCTGGATCGCTTCAAGCCGCTTAGCCCCGTTCCGGAGCGTCTCGCCGGTGCGATAGACCGCCGCGTCCTCTTGGGCGATCCGCTGCATGTCGAGGCGCAGGTCGGCGGTCGGCGTCGCTCCCGACGCGTGCCGCAGACGGTCGAAACGCGCGAGGTGCGCGTCCGTCCAGGCGTCTTGCAACTCGCGCTGCGGCGCGCCGGGCTTGAGGGTCTCGCCGCAATGCAGGCCGACGGCGCGGCCGAACACCACCAGGTCGATGAGGGAGTTCGACCCCAGCCGGTTCGCGCCGTGAACCGAGACGCAGGCCGCCTCGCCCACCGCCATCAGGCCGGGCACGACGGCGTCTGGGTTGTCGCCGTTCAGGGTGACGACCTCGCCGTGGAAGTTCGTCGGGATGCCGCCCATGTTGTAGTGGACGGTCGGCAGTACCGGGATAGGCGCCTTGGTTACGTCGACGCCGGCGAAGATTCGCGCGGTATCCGAAATCCCCGGCAGCCGCTCGTGCAGCACCGCCGGATCGAGATGGTCGAGGTGGAGAAAGATGTGGTCCTTGTTCGGGCCCACGCCCCGGCCCTCGCGGATCTCGATGGTCATCGCCCGACTGACCATGTCGCGCGGCGCGAGATCCTTCACCGAGGGCGCGTAGCGTTCCATGAACCGCTCGCCCTCGGAATTGGTCAGGTAGCCGCCCTCGCCCCGGGCGCCCTCGGTGATCAGGCAGCCGGCGCCGTAGATGCCGGTGGGGTGGAACTGGACGAACTCCATGTCCTGCAGCGGCAGACCGGCGCGCAGCACCATGCCGCCGCCGTCGCCGGTGCAGGTGTGGGCCGAGGTGCAGGAGAAATAGGCACGGCCATAGCCACCGGAGGCCAGGATCACCGTCTGCGCCGAGAAGCGGTGCAGCGTACCGTCATCGAGCTTCCAGGCCGTTATGCCGCGGCAGACGCCCCCGTTACCGCCTTCGGGGTCCATGATCAGGTCGAGGGCGAAATACTCGATGAAGAACTCGACGCTCTTGCTCAGGGCTTGGCCGTACATGGTGTGCAGCATGGCGTGGCCGGTGCGGTCGGCGGCGGCGCAGGTGCGCTGAATCGGGGCCTCGCCGTAGTTGCGGGTCATGCCGCCGAAGGCGCGCTGGTAGATCTTGCCGTCCGGTGTGCGCGAGAACGGCACGCCCCAGTGCTCGAGTTCATAGACGGCGGCGGGGGCGTTGCGGACGAGGTATTCGATGGCGTCCTGGTCGCCCAGCCAGTCGGACCCCTTGACGGTGTCGTACATGTGCCAGCGCCAGTCGTCCTGGCCCATGTTGCCGAGGCTAGCGGAAATGCCGCCTTGAGCGGCCACTGTATGGGAGCGGGTGGGGAACACCTTGCTCAGGCAGGCGGTCTTCAGACCGGCTTCGGCGCAGCCGAGCGCCGCGCGCAGGCCCGAGCCGCCCGCGCCGACCACCACCACGTCATAGCGGTGGTCGACAAACTTGTAGTCCGAGACGGCCACGGTTTTAAGCTCCAGCGCCCATCAGGGCGACTTTAAACAGACAGATCACGGTCAGCGCCATGCCCGCCCAACAGACGAAGGCGTTGGCGATCAGGAGCACCGCCTTGGAGGACGATTTGTGAATGTAGTCCTCGATGATCACGCGCATGCCGATCCGCATATGGTGGAAGCCGACCACCACGAGAAGGACGACCAAAACAGAATTGATCGGCGAGGTCAGCCACAGCCGGGCGCCGTCATAGCCGCCGCGCGCCAAGGTGATCGCCGACCACACCGCCCAGAGTACGAGCGGAACGAGGGCGACGCTGGTGACCCGTTCAGCGATAAAGTGGCTGACGCCATGCTTCGCCGAACCCAGACCCCGCGCCCGGCCAAGCGCGGTGCGATAGCCGGCCATCTACAGAACTCCGACGCCGGCGGCGACGATCCACACAGCTACCGAGGCGATCACGGCAAAGGCGAAGGCGGCCCAGGCCGTCGCGTTCGCGACCTTGGGGTCGAACCCTTTGCCGGTGTCCCAAAACAGGTGCCGCAGGCCGCCGGCCAGATGAAAAAATAGCGCCAAGGTCATGCCGAACAGGATGATCTTGCCGGGGATAGAGCCGAGCACGGTCATATAGGTCTCGTACGCGTCCCGGCCCGAGGCGAGAGCCAGGGCCCACCCACTCAGGATCAGCATGCCGACGTAGGTCGCGCCGCCGGTGATCCGGTTCATAATCGAGGCGAAAAGAGTGATGTGCCAACGCCAATGCAGCAAGTGCGGCGAGAGCGGACGCGCTCGGGGGGCAACCCGGACCTCAACCATTCGTGCTTACGATCCCTTCAACGCCGCGCCGTCTTCTAAACCGCGAAGGTGGGGTGTCAACGAACCCTCTCGCCTTCGATCCAGCTCGCTGATCGCATCTCCCGCAACCGCGAAGCCGTCCTCTCGAACTCGAAGGCAAGGTCGCCCGCTGGATAGAGAGTTTCGGGCTCACCGGCGGCAAGCACGACGATTTTGGCATGGGCTTCATATAGGGTGTCGATCAGGGTCGCGAACCGGCGCGCCTCATTGCGCTTCTCGGACCCGAGTTTTGGGATTGCTTCGAGGAAGACAACATCGAACCGATCGGCGATCGCCAGGTAGTCTTCCGGACCGAGAGCATGGACGCATAGGCTGGCGAAATTGGCTCGCAGTTTGCGGTCAGCCGCCCGTGGCCAGTGCTCCTTCCGGCCGAGGACCTCCAGCGTCACGCCGGTCTCGGTCTCGCCGCCAAGGGCGTCGACCCACAGTTCGTCGAACGTGCGCTCGTTGTCCGGATCAATCGGCGAAAGCCAGGCCCGGCGCCGCCGCGCTTCGAGGGAGCGGTAATCCACCGGCCCGGCGATCTCGACAATGTCCATCCGCGCCTTCAGCAGGGCGATGAACGGCAGGAAGAGCTGGCGGTTGACGCCGTCGCGATAGAGGTCGTCCGGCGGCCGGTTGGAAGTCGAGACTAGGGTCGCGCCCCGCGCGAACAGCGCCTCGAATAGCCGTCCCAGGATCATGGCGTCGGCGATGTCGGTGACCTGCAGCTCGTCGAAGCACAGCAGCGTCGCCACCTCGACGATTAGGTCGGCGATGGGCGGGATGGGGTTGTCGCCCCTGGCGTTGCCGAATTGTTCTCGCCGCGCCCGCGCGTCGCCGGAGCGCCATGCGTTCATCAGGTGATGAACCTCGGCCATGAATTCGTGGAAGTGCGCGCGTCGCT
Organism: Caulobacteraceae bacterium; assembly: GCA_965277785.1. Taxonomy (GTDB): domain Bacteria; phylum Pseudomonadota; class Alphaproteobacteria; order Caulobacterales; family Caulobacteraceae; genus Acaudatibacter. Next base: position 146,547 of record CBDIDP010000011.1, on the reverse strand, counting down.
TTCGAGCCGTCGGGGCGGCCTCGAAGACCATGTCCATCAGCATCGACTTGCCGCGTCCCACCGGTCCCCAGAGATAGAGCCCGCGCGGCGCGGCCGCCTTTCGGAACAACGCCGGTCGCTCGGCGGCCGCGAGTTCGGCGAGCAGGCGGTCCATATGCCGGATCGCCGCGGACTGGCCGGCGTCGGCGGTCAGGTCGCCATCGGACAGGCGGCGTTCGTAGGCGGCGCGGAGCGAGAACGGCATCAAGCGCGGGTAGACTCCGGCGCGAACAAGGTCCAGTCGCGGAACGAGGCGACCCCTAATCCCGTTTCGATCTCAATCACCGGAGTTCAGCCATGTCCGACGACAAACCCCACGACCCGCAGATACCGCCGCAGAACGATGCGCTCAAAGGCCGGATCGACAAGCTGGGCCAGGAGATCGACCAGCTCGAGGAAGACGCGCTACCGCCAAAGTCCGAACCCGCCGATGTCGGCGGAGCCTTGGGTTAGATACCCGCGTACCATTCGTAGCCGCGATCTTCCCAGTAGCCGCCCTTGCCGCCGTAGAGGCTGTGCAGAGCGTTGGTGACCTGGATGCGTTTGACGTATTTGGCGTGTTTGTAGCCGAGTTGGCGCTCCACCCGCAGGCGGATCGGAGCGCCATGTGGGACGTCGAGGGGTCTGCCGTTCATGTCATAGGCCATGATCGTCTGGGGGTGGACGGCGTCGGCCATGCCGATGCTCTCATAATATTGGCCGGGAGCCTGCGCGCCACCCTTGGCCGGCTCGCCATCCAGGTTGTCGGCGCAGTGGAACACGACATAGCGCGCGCCGGCGGCCACGCCCGCGGCCTTCAGGAGCATGCCGAGCGGGGCGCCGGTCCACTGGCCAATGGCGCTCCAGCCCTCGACGCAATCGTGCCGGGTGATCTGGGTCCGCGACGGCAGCGCCCGCAACTGCGCGACCGACAACGAAAGCGGATGCGCGACCATGCCGTCGATGAGCAGCCTCCAGTTCGCGAACTGTTCGGAAGCCGCCCGGGTGTACTCCGGGCCTCCGGGGTTCATGGTGCCGTTCGACTTGAATTTGGGCGTTATGTCGGAGACCTTGAACTCCTTGGCCATGGCGCCGCCGGAGAGCAGGAAGCGCTGCGTGTGCAAGGTCCAACCCTGGGCAGCGTCCAACACCTTCTGAAAGCCCGTGCTGTCGGTGAGTGGGCCGGTCTGGAAAACCTTGTCGCATCCGGTGAGCATAATGCCGGAGCCGGCGGCGGCGCCGATGAGCGCGCGGCGGCGGGTCAGCGGGGTCATCCGCGGGGGTGCTCCCCATTTTGTGCTTCTGGGGGGACGGCGTAACGGCCGGTGATCATCGAGCGGACTTCGTTGACCGGACCGGCCAGCACCACTTCGACCAGGTGCACGACGATGAAGGCGACAACCAGCGAGGCGAAAATGAAGTGCAAGGAGCGCGCCGACTGCCGCCCGCCCATCAGGTCGAGCAGCCAAGGTGCGAAGGCGTTGAAGCCGGGCGACATGGTCAGCCCGGTGACGATCATGCCGAGAACCAGAAGGATCAGGCCGACGTAGGCCAGCCGTTGCAGCACGTTATACCTCTTTGCAGCCTCGCCGGTGGGATGCTTCAGTCGGATGTGGTCGAGGATCGAGCGGGGGATGCTCCTGAGATCCTGAACGGTCGGCGCGAGATCGCGCTGCACGTGGCGGATGGCGAGGCTCCAGATCAAATAGACCAGGCCGTTAATGGCGAGCACCCAGGCGAAGAAGAAGTGCCAGTGCCGTGCGTCGGCGAGGTCTTGATTGCCGGGGATGGTCAGCCAGTCGGGCCAGCCCCGGGCGGCGTAGGCGCCGGCTGTCCTTGACCAGCCGAGGAACCCGGTGGTGTCGAAATGAAACGGCCCCAGCGTTGTCACGCCGCGCATGGCATCGGCGGAACCCACCGCATCAATCGACAGCCACGGACGACCGTCGACCTCGCTGCCCCACATCCCCCAGTAAAGGTGAGAGTGCGCGTTGAAGATGTTGAGGCCGCTGCCGATCAGGATGAAGATCGCCAACGCGTTCAGCCAGTGTGTCAGCCTCACCAGGAAGGTGTGGCGATAGATAATTTCCGGAGCCGAGCCCTTCGGGATAGGGCGGTTGTCGGCGACCGCTTTCAGCGCGTCGGTATCAACGGTCAAGCCCGCCTCCTCGAAGTGTCTGGGGCAGTTCGCGCGCCGCCATCTCGAAGTTACGCGTGGGACGAGGCAGAGTCCCGGGCCAACAGAAACAAGGCGGATTCCGCGCGCCAATTTTCAATCGCGCGCACCGGATCGATGGATCGGGGCGGCTTGCCGGTCGCCAGCGCCGCGCAGGAGTCGATGCGCAGTTCGAGGTCGCGACATAGAACGGTGAAGTCCGCGACGGTGCAGAGGTGGATGTTGGGCGTCGCCCACCATGGTTCGGGAAGAGCTCCGGTCACCGGCATTCGGCCGTGGAGCAGGAGGTCGAGCCTCACCCGCCAGTGGCCGAAGTTCGGCAGGTTAACCACCGCCCGCTCTCCGATACGCATGAGCTCGACGAGGACGTGACGCGGATTTTGCATCTGCTGGAGCGTCTGAGACAGAATCACATAGTCAAAGGCCTGTTCAGGGAAATAGTCGAGATCGCGGTCGGCGTCGCCCTGTACCACGGATAGGCCGCGCGCCAGGCACGACGACACGCCTTGAGGGCTGATCTCGATGCCGCGTCCGTCAACCCTGTTGTGGGTCACCAGCAGCTCGAGCAGCACGCCTTCGCCGCAGCCGACGTCGAGCACGCGCGCCCCATTTGGAATGAGCCGGAGGATTTCCTCGAAGTCCGGGCGGGCCTCACTTTGCGTCACGCAGGCGTCCAGGCCACCGCGGCGGACTCGAGGAAGCCGGCCAGGGCGTCGCGCAGCACCGGCTCGTCCAGCAGAAAGGCGTCGTGGCCCTTGTCGGTCGCGATCTCGACGAAGCTGGTTCGGGCGCCGGCAGCGTTCAGCGCCCGTACGATGTCGCGGCTTTCGACCGTCGGATACAGCCAGTCGGAGGTGAATGAAAAAACGCAGAACCGGACGTCGCGGGCGCGCTGAAATGCCTTGGCGAGCACTCCGTCGTAGCCGGCGGCGAGGTCGAAATAGTCCATCGCACGGGTGATGTAGAGATAGGAATTGGCGTCGAACCGATCGACGAAGGTCAGGCCCTGATGGCGCAGGTAGCTCTCGACCTGGAAATCGGCGTCGAAACCCCAGGATACCCCATCGCGTTGGAACTCCCGGCCGAACTTCCGCTGCAGGCCCGCTTCCGAAAGATACGTGATGTGCGCCGCCATCCTGGCAACGGCGAGGCCCTTTTCCGGTCTGACGCCCCGCGCGGCATAAGCCCCGCCGCGCCAATCCGGATCGGCCATCACCGCCTGCCGCCCGACCTCGTGGAAGGCGATGTTCTGCGCCGAGTGCCGCGCCGCCGAGGCGATGCACACCGCGGCGTAGAGTCGTTCGGGATAGTCGGCGGCCCATTGGAGGACCTGCATCCCGCCCATCGATCCGCCGATGACCGCGAACAGCCTCTCTATGCCGAGGGCGCCAACCAGAAGCGCCTGGGCGCGGACCATGTCGCCGATGGTGATCAGCGGAAATGTCAGGCCGTAAGCCTCGCCGGTCGCCGGATTGATCGAGCCGGGTCCCGTGCTGCCCGAACAGCCGCCGACGACATTGGCGCAGATGATGAAATGCCGCGCGGGGTCGAGCGGGCGGCCGGATCCGACCAGGGCTCCCCACCACCCCGGCTTTCCCGTGCTTGGCTGTGGCGACGCGACGTGCTGGTCCAGGGTGAGGGCGTGGCAGACTAGCACCGCGTTGGACCGCGCGGCGTTAAGCGCGCCATAGGTCTTGTAGGCGATTTCCAGCTTATTGAGGTGTTCGCCGCAATCGAGCTTGAAGCCGACCTCCCGCGCGAGCGAAAACACGCCGCCGCCTTCGAACGGGAATGTCGCGGCGTCGTCCATCCGCGCGGTAGGAGCGGCAAAGACAGAGCCTGTCAACGGTGCGGTGCTCCACCGCTCGCAACTGGCGAGGGCGGCACTGACAAATTAATCTCCCATCATGAGCACACCTTTGGTGATAGCGCTCGAGCCCGATGATCTCCCCGTTGCGAACTTGCCGTGGAGCTGGAGATGTCGAAGAAGGCCGCGATCACTTGGTGGTCGCGCCAAGCTTGCGGTCTAGGAAGTCCACCGTCGCCGCATCCGCCGCGAGCCAACTGCGGTGTTGGAGAAAGCCGTGGATCTCGTTTGGAATCACCAACTCCTCAACCGTCACGCCGCGATCCTCGAGTTTGCGGGCGAGGTCGACGGTTTGGGCGAAGAGGACATTGCGGTCGTCGTCGCCTTGGATCAGCAGCACCGGCGACGTCCATTTCGAAAGATCCGCTTCGGGGGACGAGGCGAAAGCCAGGGCCATGGCCCTGTGTTGCGCTCCCGGATCGTAGCCCGACGGAGCGCCGTCAATCTCCTTGTGCAGTTCGCGGGTCCAGTCGTGGACACCGTGCCAATCGACGCCGGCTTTGAACACGTCGGAGTTGCGGGCCAAGGCCTGAGCCGTGAGGAGGCCGCCGTAGGAACCGCCCCAAATGCCGATGCGATTCGGATCGACGCCAGGTGCCCTTTGCAAAAACTTCGCGCCGGCCAAGACGTCCTGGTATTCCGATGCCCCCGCCGGACCGGCGTGGGCCGGGTGCTTGTAGGCGCGGCCGTAGCCGATGCCGAGGCGGTAATTGACCGAAAGTACCGTGAAGCCATGCGTCGCCAGATATTGGTTCATTGCATAGGCGTTGCTGTAATAGTCCATGTAATGCCAGCCGAGCAGCATCTGACGCGGCGGTCCGCCATGAACGAAGATGAGGCCGGGTTTGACCCCACCGCCGGGAGCCGCAAACAATTGGCCGTGCACGGTGAGGCCGTCCGGCGCGGTGAAAGTCACGGCGCGCGGTTCGATCATTCCATCCCTCGGCCGGTCCAAGTCGGCGTCGCCGGCCACCAGTTCTCGGCGACTTTTGCCGGCTGCGCTGACAACGGCGACTTTCGGCGGAGCCAATGAGCCAGCCGTGATATATGCGACAGCGCCGTCCATTGCGGTGGGGCTCCAGTCCAAAGTGGTTCCGCCGCTCAGCGCAATGGGGGCGCCGCCCTCGCCGCCGACGCGAAAGATGTGCCGTCGTTCGGAGTCGTCCTTCGTTCCGCCAGTGTTAGCGGCATAGATGAGCGCACGACCGTCCTGGCTTTGGGTAACGTGCTCGATCGTGAAAGCGCCCGGCGTCAGCAACTTGGGTTCACCGCCGCGCGCAGGAGCCGAATACAGATGCGGCCAGCCATCGAGATCGGCGAGAAAGGCAAGCTTGTTGCCCGCCATCCAGAACAGATTGGCCTCGCCGTCGGTGTCGGGGAAAGAACCGTCCGGCGTTTTTGGACTCTTCCAGACTAGAGACGCGTCGCCGCCGTCAGCGGGCGCGGTCCAGATCGACCAGGGCTCTGGCGCATCGGTCATCATCGATTCCGGCCAGGCGCTGCCGCCCCTGACACGAACGAAGGCGATCCGCGTTCCGTCTGGCGACCATCTCGGCGAGCCGGCGCGGGCCGTGGTCGGAGCTAGGAAGACGATCGGTCGATCCTTGGCTGTGAACACGCCGATAAAGGCGTGATCACCTCGGTCGCTGACGAAGGCGAGGCGGTCGCCGCGCGGAGACCAGGCCAGTTCGTCGACGTGTCCGCGATCAAAGAACAGCCTCGCGGGTGTTCCCCCGCCGTCGAGCGACGCTGTCCAGACCTGATGGTCCTTGATGTAGGCCAGCGTCCCTCCGGGGGAGAGAGTAGGCTTATCGCCCTCGGTAACCTTGATCGGTTCCCCGCTCTTCGAGAGTGCTGTCCAAATCGTAACCTTTGGCTCCGCAGGGTCCGCGCTCGGGTTTGGTTCCAGACCGCCGTTCGCCGGCCAGTTGGCGTCATGGTCGCCACCCCGCGCCCAGACGAGCCGCGAGCCGTCCGGCGAAAAGGTAAGGCCGGTCAATTCCTGGCCGTCGTCGGCTTTATTGTGGGTGACTTGGCGGGGCATGAAGGTCGGGCCCCGCGCAAACCAGATGTTGCGCACACCGCGCACGTTCTGAACCCACGCGATGGTGTCGCCCGCCTTGGCGGAGACGAGATCCTTCTGGAATGGATAGCTTAGCGCCGCCTCGAGGCCCGGCGGCATCGGCGCCGCCAACGCCGCCGCGGACACGGCCAACCCGGCCGTTAAGATGAACGCTATTCCCAGTCGCATCGAAACTCCCTCGTGATTGCAGCCATCCTGCCCATAGCCAGAGGCTCATGAAAGTCCGTCACCTGATGGACTGTCGCAAGTGCGCAGGAATTCCTAAAAGCCTTTTATGATCGAGGAGCTCACCAAGCTGACGGCCGGCGCGGCGATACCTTTCGGCGGAGACAAGGTCGCCTTCGTTTCACCGGATCTAGCGGCGGCTTTCGAGGCCGGCGACCGTCTCGTGATCATGCAAGAAAGCGGCGAGCTGCTACGTGTGCCAAGTCATGTTCATAAGCAGGCGGTTCAAGCCGTGTATCGCGCTTGCCGCGCCTTCGAAACACTTCCAACCGTTTCCGACACCGCGATCAAAGACTTCTTTGAGCGATTTGCCTTAAAGTTGGCGGAACGAACGGTATGGCGACAAATTTCAGAAGCCAACGGAGTTGATGTCGCCGCCGCTATTAATGGTGGGCGGTCAATCACGCGCCTAGCGGTTTCCGACGGCATGCGGCGGGACATGATCGCAGGTCTACAAGCATGGCGAGACTTGTCGAGCGGACGGGGCAGGGTGGTCAGTCGGGTTGAGCACGACGGCTGGAGCGTTGAACAGGTCACGGCGCCGCTTGGTGTGGTGGGCTTCGTCTTCGAGGGCCGGCCCAACGTCTTCGCCGACGCGGCGGGAGTGATACGGGGCGGCAACACCGCGGTCTTCCGCATTGGGTCCGACGCCTTGCGCACCGCGCGCGCCATCGAGACGCACGCTCTCGCTCCCGCGCTGGCTGAAGCGGGATTGCCGCCCGGCGCGGCCGTGTTGCTGAATAGCCCTGAGCGGTCGGCGGGCTGGGCGCTGTTTTCCGATCGCAGGCTCGCTCTGGCCGTGGCGCGTGGATCCGGCCCGGCGGTCGCTCAGCTCGGGGCCATAGCGCGGCAGACAGGAACTTCCATCAGTTTGCACGGGACCGGCGGCGCCTGGTTGATCGCCGACGACACGGCTGACGCCGCGCGCTTCGCGGCGGCCGTCGAGGCTTCAATAGACCGCAAGGTCTGCAACACCCTCAACGTTTGCTGCATCGTGGCTTCTCGCGCGGCGGACCTGGTTCCTGTGTTCCGCGAGGTGATGAAGCAGGGGCGGGTGCATGACGGCGACGGCGCCGATCTGTGCCGTGAATGGGAATGGGAAGACACGCCCGAGGTGTGGCTCACGATCGTCCCGGACTTGAGCGCCGCCATCGCGTTGTTCAATGCGCACTCGCCGCGGTTCGTCGTCTCGCTGATCTCCGAGGACGCCGAGGCGCACGAGCGGGTGGCGGACAAGGCCGACGCCGCGTTCATAGGCGACGGCTTCACGCGCTGGGTCGACGGACAATACGCCTACAACCGTCCTGAACTCGGACTGTCGAACTGGCAGGGGGGCCGGCTCTTCGCGCGAAGCGGCGTCCTGAGCGGAGACGGCGTCTTCACCCTCAAGACACGGATGCGTCAACACGATATGACGCTGCGGCGTTAGCGAGGAAACGAATGGACCTGGGCATCAGGGGCCGGCGGGCGATTGTTTGTGGCGCGAGCGCTGGGCTTGGTCGCGGGGTCGCCATGGCTTTGGCGGAGGATGGCGTCAAGGTGGTGGTAGCGGCGCGCGGGGCGGACAGGTTGCGCCAAGCCGTCGGCGAGATACGCGCCGTGACAGATGCCGAAGTGACCGCCGTGGTTGCTGATTCAACCACCGAAGAAGGGCGCGAAGCCCTGCTAGCCGCCTGTCCGGAGCCCGACATCCTAATCAACAACGCCGGTGGCCCACCGCCGGGAAATTTCCGGGAGTGGCGGCGAGAGGACTGGATCAAGGCTCTCGACGCTAACATGCTGTCGGCGATCTTTCTCATCAAGGCGACCGTGGATGGCATGATCGCGCGGCGGTTCGGCCGCATCGTCAATATCACCAGCGGCATGGTTAAGATGCCGGGAGCGGTGCTCGGCCTCTCAAACGGCGCGCGCACCGGCTTGACCGGCTTCATCGGCGGTCTGGCGCGAGAGGTCGCGCCGCACGGTGTCACGATCAACAATCTGCTGCCCGGCTCATTCGACACCGAGCGCCTGAAGTCGCTACAGGCCAATACGGTCAAGCAGTCGGGACGCGATCTGGAGACCGTGCGCGCCGCCGCCGCCAAACAGATTCCGGTTGGCCGGTTCGGAGGGGCCGACGAGTTCGGCGCCATGGCCGCCTTTCTCTGCTCGGCCAAGGCAGGCTTCATCACCGGCCAAAACATCCTCATGGATGGCGGCGCCTATCCAGGACTGTTCTGATGGCGGAGCCGGCCGAGATGAATGGCGCCGAGAGCCTCGTGCGCACCCTGGCCGATAGTGGTATCGAGGCCTGTTTCTCGAATCCCGGCACGTCGGAAATGCACTTCGTCGCCGCGCTGGATGGTGAGCCGCGCATCCGACCGATCCTCGGCCTGTTCGAAGGCGCGGTAACCGGTATGGCCGACGGCTACGGCCGGATGGCGGAAAAGCCGGCGGCGACCCTGCTACACCTGGGCCCGGGACTCGCCAACGGTCTGGCCAATCTGCACAATGCGAGACGGGCGCAAACTCCTATTGTCAACATCATAGGCGACCACGCCACGTATCACGCCCAGTATGACGCGCCGCTCGCGAGCGATATCGCTGGTTTCGCGAGACCAGTGTCCGGCTGGGTCCATAGCTCGACCAGCGCGCTTACGGTCGCCACCGATGGCGCGCGGGCAGTTGCCGCCTCGCTGTCACCTCCCGGCCAGATCGCGACCCTGATCCTGCCGGCGGACACCGCTTGGAGTGATGCCAAGGGGCCGGCGCTTCCGCTCGCGAGAGGCACGCCTTCGCAAGTTGCGGACGCGGCGGTCGATCGTACGGCCGCCGCCTTGAAATCAGGCAGGCCCGCCGCGATCCTGATGCGCGGCGCGTGTTTGTACGGGGACGGCCTGGAGTCGGCCGGCGCGATCGCGGCGGCCACTGGCGTCCGGCTGTTGTGCGAGACCTTCGCGCCAAGGGCGAAGCGGGGCGCGGGCCGGGTGCTGATCGAGCGCGTGCCATATTTCGCCGAACAGATCGTGGACTTCCTACGCGCCGTCGAGGTGCTGATCCTGGTTGGCGCAAAGCCGCCGGTGTCTTTCTTCGCTTACCCCGACAAGCCGAGTTGGTGCACGCCCGAAGGGGCGGAAATCCTGTACCTTTCGCACCCGCACGAAGATGGCGTCGGCGCATTGGCGGCGCTGGCCGAAGCGGTCGGAAAAAAGGGGGAGGCGAAGCGCGCGATCCTCTCGCTTATGGATCGTCCGACCGGTCGGCTCAACCCGCACACGGTTGGCCAGATGATCGCACGTCACTTGCCTGAAGGCGCGATCGTGTCCGACGAGGGCGCGACATCTTCCGGCGGTTCGCAAACAGCGACCGCGACGGCGCGCCCGCATGACTGGCTCACCCTGACGGGAGGGGCGATCGGTCAGGGAGTGCCGCTCGCGACCGGCGCGGCAATTGCCTGCCCTGAGCGCAAAGTCGTATGTCTCCAGGGAGACGGCGGCGCGATGTACACGCTTCAGGCGTTGTGGACCCAGGCGCGTGAACGGCTGGACGTCACCACGGTGATCTTCGCCAACCGCTCCTACGCAATTCTCAATGTTGAAATGGCTCGGGTCGGCGCGCGCAACGTCGGGCCGCGCGCACTGTCGATGCTTGACCTGCACAATCCGGAGTTGGACTTCGTCAAGCTCGCCGAAGGGTTGGGCGTCGAAGCCAGCAGGGCCGAAACGATCGCAGCCTTCGACGATCAGTTCGCCAGCGCCATGGCGGGGCGGGGACCCAAGCTGATCGAGGTCGTTGTCTAGCCGTGACGAGACTTCGGCGGCGCGGAGATGGAGGCCGGGCGGCCGGAGTCTCATAGCCGCTCCCCAGATGCCAAGATCGTTTCGCCCGCGCCATCACCGCACCATATTGCTATCTTTACGGTGATAAGATAATGGTGCCGACATCAATCTGGCGGCGAATATGTCATGGTTAAGGTCCTGGTCACCGGCGGCTCCGGGTTCATTGGAAGCCATTGCATTCTTCAACTTCTGGAAGCGGGGTACGAGGTGCGGACCACCGTGCGCCACCTCGCCCGAGAACGCGATGTTCGCGCGATGCTCGCCAACGGCCGTTGGGCCGGCCCGGCGAGCCGCCTGACCTTCGCGGCTGCGGATCTCGAGTCGGACGCGGGATGGCCCGACGCGGTCGCCGGTTGCGACTACGTCCTGCATGTCGCCTCGCCGTTTCCGGCTGCGGTTCCGAAAGACGAAAATGAGCTGATCGTCCCCGCGCGGGAGGGCGCTCTGCGCTTGCTTCGCGCCGCTCGAGGCGCGGGAGTGAAGCGCGTTGTGCTGACCTCTTCGTTCGCGGCCATCGGTTACGGACATGCGCAGAGGGCCGCGCCGTTCACCGAGGCCGATTGGACCGATGTGAACGGCGACGATGCGGGGGCCTATGCCAAATCAAAGACCTTGGCCGAGCGCGCCGCCTGGGATTTCATCATCACCGAGGGCGGCGGGATGGAACTTGCGACGGTCAACCCCGTCGGGGTGTTCGGGCCGGTGCTGGGGCCTGATTTCTCAACCTCAATCCTGTTGACGCAGCGCCTATTGGATGGCGCGGTGCCCGGCTGTCCGAACCTGGTATTCGGCGGTGTCGATGTTCGTGATGTCGCTGATTTGCACATCCGGGCGATGACCAACCCGGCTGCAGAGGGCGAGCGCTTTCTCGCCGTGGCGGGGGAGTTCGTACCGATGGTCGAGGTCGCCCGCATTCTGAAGCGTCGGATGGGTCCGGCGGGCGCCAAGGTGCCGACGCGTCGCCTTCCCGATTGGGTGGTGCGGATCGTCGCGATGTTTGACCCCGCGGTAAAGGTGATCGCCGCCGAGCTCGGCAAGGTGAAGGACGCCACAAGTGAGAAGGCGATCCGGGTGCTGGGCTGGAAGCCGCGATCCTTGGAGGAGTCGCTAGCCGCCACGGGCCAAAGCCTCCTTGAACTCGGCCTCCTGAAGAGTTCGCCCAAGCCGGTCTGATCAGCGACCCGCCAGCACTCTCTTCAGAAAGGCGCCGCCCAACTGGAGACCCGACATATCAATGCTATGCGCGAGGCCCGGCGACACGTGGCTTTCCACAGTGAAGTCCGCCGCGGCCAATGCGGCTTTCGCTTGGTGGAAGGCGCTCACCGGGATCATCGGGTCGGCATCGCCGTGTATGAGCAGGACTGGCGGCCGTGTCCGCGCCGAAGTAAGCGCCAAAGCATCCGCCAGCATGCCCGAATAACCGACGATGCCCGCCAAAGCGATCGCGCGGGTCGGTCCGACGTGCAGCGCCATCATCGTGCCCTGGCTGAAGCCGACCAAAGCCAGATCGGCTTCGGTCAGGCCCGTCCGCGCGAGCTCGGCGTCGATAAAGGCGCCAAGCACAGGCGCGGCGCGCGCGGCGCCCGATGACCTTGCGGCTGGATCGAGGCCTGTGATCTCCCACCACTGATAGCCGCCGGGCGATCCTGGACAGATCTCAGGGGCATTCGGTGAAACGAAAGCTGCATGAGGTACGGCATCTCGCCAGTACGGCGCCAGCGAAATCAAATCCTCGCCGTTCGAGCCGTAGCCATGAAGCAAAATCACCAGGGAGTGAGGCATGCCGCCGGCGGCTGGACCGACGCGGGGTCCGTCAAGCATGGTTGTGGTCACTGTTCGCCTCCGCTCGCGTTGACTCCCGAGCTTCGGGTGCTTACCACCGCTATCGTCTTCACCGCGAGCCGCACCATGCCTTTCCACCCGTCCAACACCGTTTCTCGCGAGGAGATCGCCGCCTAGGTTACTTTTTGGTCGCCTCTAGGCTTCTCCGCCCCTCCCGAGCCGCTGGCGCTTCGGAGGGGTTTTTCGTCTCCGCAAGCGCGGGCGGTTCGGCCCATCCGAAGGTTCACGTTCCGTGACCGCCGTTCTGAATACCCCCGTCAGGCGACATCGCTTAAATCCCTGGTTAGTGGAAGCGCGCGCTCTTATGACGCTCGCAGGCCCGCTGGCCGCGACCCAGCTTGCTCAGATGGCGGTGATGACGACCGACGTTATCCTGCTAGGGCGCTTCAGCAAGAGCGCTCTCGCCGCGGCCGCGATCGGAAACACCGTCTTCTATTTCGGTTGGCTGATGGGCGGCGGCCCGGCCTCGGCGGTCTCCCCAATGATCGCGCACAGCCTGGGCGAGCGGCCGCGGGCTCGCGGAGGCGTGCGTTCGTCCCTGAGAATGGGGCTGTGGGCGATTGTCCTCACCTCGGCGCCCATGATGCTCGTGCTGTGGTCGGCGGGAGCCATTCTGCGGACCCTGGGTCAGGAGCCGGTGCTTGCCGCCAACGCAGGCAGGTTCGTCGGGATGTTATCGTTCGGCCTGCCGTTTTCCTTGGGTACCATGGTGCTGCGCAACTTTACCAACACGCTGGGTCATCCTCGCGCCGGTCTTTGGGTGATGGGCGCGACCATCGTATTCAACGCGTTGGTTGGTTGGACGCTCATTTTCGGTCATTTCGGCGCGCCTAGACTGGGCATCGTTGGATCCGGAATCGCGACATCCTTGTCTTCGATCTTTAGCTTCCTCGCCATGCTGGCGATCATTCAGGCGACACCCGGCCTCCGAGTCTACCGCATGTACCGGCGGTTCCACCGCCCGGTCGGGGTCAAGCTGGCGGAGGTTTTCCGGCTGGGTCTTCCGATCGGAATGACGATGATCTTCGAAGCCATGATGTTCAACACCATGACCCTGGTGATGGGCAGGTTCGGCGCCGCTTCGCTCGCCGCGCATCAGATCGCGCTGAACGTCGCCTCGATTACCTTCATGATCCCGCTCGGCATCGGCTTGGCGGCGACCGTGCGCGTCGGCATCGCCACGGGAGCCGGTGACACGGCAGCGGCCCGGCGCGCGGGACTCGTCGCGTTCGTATCGGCGTTCGCGTTCATATCCGTGTGTGGGGTAGCGATGGCGATGTTCGGGTCTACGATCGCGGGATTGTATCTTGGGGGCCGCGCCCAATCGGATCTCGACGTGATCGTGTTGGCCACGCTGTTCCTCAAGGTTGCGGCTGCGTTTCAGGTTTTCGATGCGCTTCAGGTCGTCGGGGTGATGTCGCTGCGCGGGCTCAAGGACGCCCGGATGCCGATGATCTTGGCGGCAGGGGCTTATTGGCTGATTGGAACGCCCACATCGCTGCTGCTGGCATTTACCTTCCGCATGAAGGGATTGGGTATCTGGATGGGACTTGCGACTGGACTTGCAGCGGCGGCGGTGCTGATGTGCTCGCGATTTACGCTGCTGACGCAAGCGCGGCCAATCAGAACGCTTGCGTAACGCTGGCCTTCGGTCGTGAACTCGTTTCGGCCTAATCAAAAGCGGCGCATTGGAAGCTGTCCTCAATCCATCCAACGCCGATCTTTGCTGAAGGCATCGGTCGCAACCCGATCGCCGAGCGGGTTAGTTTCAACCGCGCAATCGCGAACTTGCAGCTCGCCTGGCGGACGGATCGTCAATCCTGCTCTCGACCTCACCTCGGATCGCCCATAGCCTATACCCTCCAATTTCGAAGGCGGCATTCCATGGCGCAGTGGCTCAACTGGTCCGGCAGCGTGGCGGCGACGCCGTCAAGTATCGAACAGCCCCGCACCTTGGGGGAGCTGCGGCGCCTGGTGGCGGAGGCGCGTGAGGTCCGCGTGGTCGGCGCCGGCCACTCCTTTATGCCGCTGTGTGAGACGGAGGGTCTCCTGCTCAACCTCGAACGGATGGAGGGCGATCTTGAGATTTCCCCGGATCGCGCATCGGTTTGGACGCCAGCGGGATGGCCGATCTACAAGCTGACGCGCGAACTTTGGAAGCACGGCCTTTCCCTCAGCAATCAGGGGGACATCGACAAACAGGCCATCGCCGGCGCGATCGCAACCGGCACCCACGGCACGGGTCACGCGCTCGGATCGATCTCCAGTTTCACCTTAGGGTTTCGGCTTGTCGCTGCGGACGGCGCCGTAGTCGAATGCGATGTCACACGAGAGCCCGAGCTGTTTCAAGCTGCGCGAGTCGGACTTGGAATGCTGGGCGTGATGGAGCGGGTGAAATTAGCGGTCGTTCCGGCCTTTCACCTGCGAGAGACGCTGCGCCGGGCGCCGCTCGCTGAAATCTTGGAACAGTGGCACGAACTCGCGGCTAACCATCGGCACGTCGAGTTCTTTGTCTTTCCCTACGCCGACCACGCGCTTCTGAAAATTCTTGACGTCGTTGATGCCGGGGAGGATCCCACGCCACTTGATCCATCGCGGGTGGTGTTTCAGGCCGCGTGCGACCTTGCCACGGTTGCCCCTAGTTGGGCGCCCACACTTCAACGCTTGTTGACCCGAGGTATGGGGCCGTCCACGCGCTCAGCGCCAGCCTGGAGCATTTTTCCTTCCGAGCGCGACATCCGATTTGAAGAAACGGAGGGCGAAATCCCGGCGGTCGCCGGGCCTGACGCGTTGCGCGAAGCGATCGCGGAAGTTCGCCGACGCAGGCTCCCGATCATGTTCCCCTTCGAGTTTCGGTCGGTCGCGGGAGACGACATCTGGCTGTCGCCGATGAACGGTGGCGCGTGCGTCTCGATCTCGTTCCACCAGTACGCCAAGATGCCGTGGACCGAGGCGTTCGAGGTGGTGGAGGCTGTCTTTAGGAGCCACGGTTCCCGGCCGCATTGGGCCAAACGACACACCCTTACCAGCGCGGACGTCCTTCGGCTTTTTCCCATGGCCGAACGTTGGGGTGCGGCGCGGCGTCGCGCGGACCCGGCGGGCAAGTTTATGAACCGCCATCTTCGAGATCTATTCGCCTTCTCGTTGAGCGGCGCTTCGCTTGAGCCGAGGGCGCTGGAGGCGCTCTCGTGAACGTGCGCGACATGCATTTTCATCTCATTGGTCAGCAGGGCTCGCGCGCCGCGCTTAACACCCCCGCGCTGTTGATCGATGTCGATGCATTGGATCGCAACATCGCCGTCATGGCGGACCTTGCGCGCGCGGCCGGCGTCGCCCTGCGGCCGCACGCGAAAACTCACAAGAGCGTGGACATCGCGCGTCGCCAGATCGCGGCCGGCGCCGTTGGTGTGTGTTGCGCAAAGCTCGGGGAAGCCGAAGCGCTGAGTGAAGGCGGGATTGAAAATATCTTGATAACGTCGCCTGTTGTGGGGCGGTCGGCGACTGAACGGCTGATCGCCCTCGCGCGTACCGCGAAAGGGTTGTTGGCGACGGTGGACAATCCCGATGTGGCTGATGGGCTGGCGGCCTCGGGTGAGCCGCTGACGCTCGTGGTCGACATCGATCCGGGTCTTCACCGGACGGGGGTTGCGGATGCCGACGCCGCAGTAGCGCTTGCCGGCCGCATCGCGGCGGCGCCGAACCTGACGTTCGGCGGAGTCCAATACTATTGCGGTTCCCAACAGCATATCGAGTCGTACGCTGAACGCCGTGAGGCGATTACGGAGCGTGCCACGTATCTTTCGACGATTCTGGCGCACCTCGCCGACGCTGGTCTATCGCCCGCCCGGGTGACCGGCGGCGGTACAGGCAGCCATGCTATTGATATCGACCTCGGCATACTCAACGAGCTACAGGTCGGATCCTACATCTTCATGGACCGCCAGTATGTCGATTGCGACATAGCCAATGGGCGCGCGCCCTTCGAGACTTCGCTCATGATCGATGCGCGGGTCATCAGCGCCAATCACCCTTTCATGGCGACGGTGGATGCGGGCTTTAAAGCTTTCGCCACGGAGGCGGGTTCACCACCAATTCTCAAGGGGGCGCCAAATGGAACAGTCTACCGGTTCATGGGCGACGAACATGGCGCGGTGGTCCCGCCGAAGGGAGAGGCGCCGCCGCGACTGGGTGAGATCGTGACCTTCGCCGCGCCGCACTGCGATCCGACCGTCAATCTCTACGACACCTATCACGTGGTGCGGGCTGACACTCTTGTCGACATCTGGCTAGTGCAGGGACGCGGGCGAGGTTTCTGACCCTTCCTTTATCTCCCGCGGCCTCTAGACTGAACGCAAGGAGACAATGGATGACGAAGCCCAAGATCGAGGAGGCGCTGGCGCAGGCCCATCTGCCGGCGTTGCTCATGTCTCTGGTGCACATGACGGGCGACGCCGGTCTTCTGACGCCTGAGCGGCGTCCCAGTTACGACATGGTCGCCGATCCCGCGTTGGGCGGCTTTTCCGAGGCGATACAAGCGGAGATTCGAGATCGCGCACACATTGCGATCGAGGCTTACCTCGCCGGCGCGCCGCTACCGCCGCCGCCGCGCCCAGAGACGGTGCGTCGTATGATGGACTGGCTCGCGGGCGCGGATATCCCGGCTCATTACGCTCCGTTCCTAACCGATGAGCTGCAACTCACCGGGGCCGACACCAAGGCGCCCGACTGGTCGGCGCCCATTCTGCGCGCCGCGGCGAAGACGATGAAGGCGATCGTCATCGGCGCGGGCATGTCCGGCCTCCTCGCCGGCATTCGGCTTAAGCAGGCGGGCATCGAGTTCACCATTTTAGAAAAAAACGCCGACGCGGGCGGGACGTGGTTCGAGAACACCTATCCTGGCTGCCGAGTCGATAACCCCAATCATATGTACTCTTACTCCTTCGAGCCCAATTACGACTTCCCTCAGTTCTATTCCACGCAACGTGTGCTCTTGGATTACTTCAAGCGTATCGCCGCGAAATACAACCTGCGTAAATCCATCCAGTTCGGGGTTGAAGTGGAGAGCGCCGTCTTCGACGAAGAGCGATTGGTTTGGCGCGTGACGATCAAAAACTCCGGCGAGATTCTCGAAGCTTCTGTGCTGATCTCGGCAGTCGGCCAGCTCAATCGTCCGCGTTTTCCGGACATTGAGGGGATTGAAACTTTCAACGGCCCGGCTTTCCACTCGGCGCGTTGGCGCGGCGATGTCGATCTCGCGGACAAGAGGGTGGCGGTGATCGGAACCGGCGCTAGCGCCTTCCAGTTCGTGCCCCGCATTGCACCATCGGTTTCGCACCTTGACGTCTTTCAACGAACTCCGCCGTGGACCTTGCCCGGTCCGAACTATCACCTCGACGTGCCCGAGGGTAAGAAGTGGCTGCTCGAGCATGTGCCCTTCTACGGCAAGTGGTATCGTTTCTGGCTGTTCTGGCGCCTGACCGACGGATTTTATGAGGCGGTTAAGGCCGACCCTGATTGGAATGGCGGATCCGAGGCGATCGGCGCCGCCAACGCTGAACTTCGCGCCATGCTGGTGGATGCCATTCGCGCCCAGCTTCCGGGCGATGACGACCTTTTGGCAAAGGTGATCCCCAGATACCCGGTCGGCGGCAAGCGCTCGCTGGTCGATAACGGCGTGTGGCTCGGCGCGCTTAGGCGAGAGAACGTCGATCTGATCACCACTCCAATCAACCGTATCGTGCCCGATGGCGTTGTCACCGAAGATGGGACGCTTCATCCAGCGGACATCCTGATCTACGGCACTGGGTTTCAGGCAAGCCGTTTCCTGTGGCCGATGAAGATCGTTGGACGCGGGGGTGTGGACCTCGATACGGCGTGGCGCGGCGACGCTCGCGCCTATTTGGGAATTACGACGCCGGGTTTTCCAAATTTGTTCATGATCTACGGACCGAACACCAACATCGTGGTTAACGGCAGCATCATCTTTTTCTCGGAATGCGCAGTTCGCTACATCTTGGGCGCACTAAAGCTGATGGCGGAACGCGGCGCCGGCAGCCTGGAAGTTCGGCGCGATGTCCATGACGCCTTTAATGAGGAGGTGGACGCTGCGAACGCTAAGATGGCCTGGGGGCTGCCAGAGGTGAGTAGCTGGTACAAGAATGCGACCGGCCGAGTTTCGCAGAACTGGCCTTTTCCGATCGTGGACTACTGGAACGCGACCGTGGCGCCCAATCCGGCTGATTTCACCCTAGGCGTCAAGGCGCGCGAGGTCGCCTGATCGTGCGCGTTCCCGCAGCGACACCGGGCTATGTATTGAATCGCGACTGGACCAATCGGCAAGTTCTTCGGCAAGGAGGTCGCGGCCAAATGCGTTAGCCCGACCATGCCAAATCAATGGGCTAGTACCAGGCCCATGAAGCGCATGACACCGCTCCGGAGCGACCTGTTCGGCTGTCCGCCTAACGGTAGCGGTTGCCGGACCCAACAGATGCTTTGGGATGTCGCCTCAAGATTTGCTTGAGTCGGTTGTGGCTTTTATCCCTTGTCCGCAACATCGTACGCCGCTAGCAACCGTTTTTCCACTCTCAGGAGAGACGAAGATGGGTTACCGGGTCGCCGTTGTCGGCGCTACCGGCGCGGTCGGGCGCGAGATGATGAACATTCTCGAGGAGCTCGAATTTCCGGTCGACAAGATGCACGCCATCGCATCGCGCAAATCGCTGGGCGTCGAAGTCGGTTGGAAGAGCGGCGTGGTCAAATGCCAGGACTTGGAGCAATTCGATTTTTCGACGGTGGACGTCGTGCTGATGAGTGTCGGCGCGGAACTGTCGCGGAAGTGGTCGACCAAGATCGGCGCCTCGGGTCCGATCGTGATCGACAATTCGTCGGCGTTCCGCATGGAAGCGGACGTACCGCTGATCGTGCCGGAAGTGAACCCAGACGCGATCGTGCTCGCCCGGAAGAAGAACATTGTTGCCAATCCGAATTGCTCGACAGCGCAACTCGTGGTTGCGCTGAAGCCGTTGCACGACGAGGCTCGGATTAAACGCGTCGTCGTCGCAACCTATCAGTCTGTCTCCGGCGCGGGTTCCGAAGGCATGGACGAGTTGTGGGAACAGACTAAGGGCGTTTTCGTGCTGGGGCCGCCGGAACCCAAGCTCTTTCCCAAGCAGATCGCCTTCAACGTCATCCCTTTCATCGGAGAGTTCCGTGAAGACGGCTATACCGACGAAGAGGCCAAGATGTGGGATGAAACCAATAAGATCCTAGATTCCACAATCGCGCTCACCGTGACGTGCGTACGGGTTCCGGTGATGGTCGGCCATTCCGAGGCGGTGAACATCGAGTTTTACAAGCCGATCGACGAAGACGATGCGCGCGACATCCTACGCGAATCGCCGGGTATCCAGGTCATCGATAAGCGAGATCGTACGGGCTATATAACTCCCAAGGAAGCTCAAGGAGAGCATGCCGTCTATGTGTCGCGTATCCGTAAGGATCCGACCGTGCTCAATGGTTTGTCGATGTGGGTCGTCTCGGACAATCTGCGCAAAGGCGCCGCGCTGAACGCGGTCCAGATCGCGCAGTTGCTCGCGGAACGCGGTATGCTGGCTCAGAAGGTGCTCGCGCACTGAGCCACTCCGCAGCCGTCGAGACCCGACGGCAGGCTGTCACAGCGGCGGTGCTCTGCTACTTATTGTGGGGCGCCGCGCCGCTGCTCTTTCTCGCCTTGGGTCGCCTGGGAGCCGGCCCACTCGAGATTGTCGCCCAGCGGGCGGTCTGGTCGGCGCCGTGCGCTCTGGTCCTCGTGATATTGGCGAGACAGGGCGGAGAGGTTCTACGATTGCTTCGCAGCCCGCGCAGGCTGGCCCTTCTGGCGATCTCGTCGATGGCGATCGCTAGCGGTTGGACGGTGTTCGTTTGGGCGGTGGACCACGGCCACAACCTCGATGCGGCGCTCGGCTATTATATCAATCCGCTTATGAATATGTCGGCAGGCGCACTCCTGTTTCGTGAACGTATCAGCCGCGCCGGTCGGGCCGCCATCGGACTAGCCGTTGTCGGTGTCGTGCTTCAGGGCGTGGCGACCGGACATCCGCCGCTTATCGCGCTTTTCCTCGCCTCGACTTTTTGGATTTACGGCCTGATCCGCAAACAGATCGATGCTCAAGCTCAATCAGGATTATTCGTGGAGTGTCTCATCCTTATGGGACCCGGTGTCGCCTATGTGGTGTGGCAATGGCACACCGGCGGCGGAGTATTCGGCCGCTCCCCGTCGGGGACGCTGCTGATGATATTGGCGGGGCCGGCGACGGTTGCGCCGCTCGCGTTGTTCAGCTGGACGGCACGACGGCTTCCCCTCTCGGTCATCGGCTTTCTTCAGTTTATTTCGCCGAGCATGGGTTTTGCTCTCGGTTCATGGCTGGGAGAACCGCTCACGCCCTTACGGCTAGCCTCGTTCGGGTTCATCTGGGCAGGTATCTTGGTGTTCACCACCGGCTCGTTGCTTAAAGCGAGAAGCGCGGCGTTGATCAATAGCGATAGTGATCCGGCTTGAACGGGCCGTGTTTTGGAACATTGATATATTCCGCCTGTTCCTGGGAAAGCTTTGTCAATTTCGCGCCCAATTTCTCGAGATGGAGCATGGCGACCTTCTCATCAAGGTGCTTGGGAAGGACGTGGACACCAAGGGCGTAGGCATCGCGATTAGTCCACAATTCAATCTGCGCGAGCGTTTGATTGGTGAAGCTCGCGCTCATAACGAAGCTGGGGTGACCTGTCGCGTTGCCTAGGTTGACCAAGCGACCTTCCGAAAGAATGATGATCTTTTTACCGTCGGGAAACTCGACGTGGTGAACTTGCGGCTTAATTTCATCCCAGCGGTAGTTGCGCAAACCCGATATCTGAATTTCCGAATCAAAGTGACCGATGTTGCAAACAATGGCGTTGTTCTTCATGCCGCGCATGTGCTCGACGGTGATGACGTCCTTGTTGCCAGTCGCCGTCACATAAATGTCCGCATGCTTTAGTGAGTCTTCGATGGTGCGCACTTCGTAGCCTTCCATCGCCGCCTGAAGCGCGCAGATTGGGTCGATCTCCGTGACAATGACACGCGCTCCGCCTTGGCGAAGAGAAGCGGCCGAGCCCTTGCCGACGTCGCCATACCCGCACACCAGGGCGACTTTTCCCGAAAGCATAACATCGGTGCCGCGACGGATCGCGTCGACTAGGCTCTCACGACAACCGTAGAGGTTGTCGAACTTCGATTTTGTGACGCTGTCGTTGACGTTGATCGCGGGGAACGGCAGTTCGCCGCGCTCGTGCATCTGATAGAGGCGATGGACTCCGGTCGTCGTCTCTTCCGAAACGCCCATGATCGCGTCGCGGATCGCCGAATAAAAGCCGGGCTTCTCCTTCAGATAGCGCTTCATTGTGGCATAGAGCGCCTCCTCCTCCTCATTTTCTGGATGATCGAGGACACTGTGGTCCTTCTCGGCTTTCGGACCCAGGACGCAGAGCAGGGTCGCGTCACCGCCGTCGTCCAGGATGAGGTTGGGACACCCGCCGTCGCTCCACTCGAATATCTTGTGAGCGTAGTCCCAATATTCGAGAAGGCTTTCGCCTTTTGTGGCGAACACGGGAGTATTTTTCACTGCGATAGCGGCCGCCGCGTGATCCTGGGTCGAGAATATGTTGCATGACGCCCAGCGAACATCCGCGCCCAAGGCTTGTAGTGTTTCGATGAGAACGGCGGTTTGGATAGTCATGTGCAGGGATCCCGCGATCCGGGCTCCCGCGAGCGGCTGCGCCGGACCGAACTCGGCGCGAGTCGCCATCAGGCCTGGCATCTCGGTCTCAGCGATCTCGATCTCTTTGCGGCCCCAGGGGGCGAGGTCGATATCCCTGACAACGTAATCGGCCATGTTCCGCTCCGTACAAAATGTCAGGTTGATAGGCCCAACGATCATATAAAGGAAGCCTTATATGAGTGTGCGCTCACCTCTCTTCTTCGAAGCGATTTTCAACCAATCGCTTAAGCGCCGCCACGGCGGCTTCCGCGTCGGATCCCTCGCCGATGATCTCGATGCTCGAGCCCATTCCGGCCGCCAGCATCATCAATCCCATGATCGAAAGAGCATTAACGGTTTGCAGTTCTCGACCAACCTGAATCTCACTTTCATACGCGCCAGCGAGCTTGACGAACTTGGCGGACGCCCTCGCGTGCAGGCCGCGCTCGTTCACAATCCGCACCGTCGCGCGCGCTATCACTTCTCGCCGGCCAGGATATACGACGCGACGGAAATGTACTTCCGCCCGGCCTCCTGGGCACGACTCACGCAGACGCCAAGAGGTTCGCGCGTGCGTAGGCTCGCGAGCTTGATCAACATGGGCAGGTTCAGGCCGGCGATGACTTCGCCGCGGGTCTGCTCCATGACCGAAATGGCGAGGTTTGACGGCGTACCCCCGAACATGTCGGTGAGTAGGATAACGCCGCTGCCGTTATCAACCTGACGGCAGGCCGCGAGAATGTCCCGCCGGCGACGCTCCATATCGTCATCCTCGCCGATGCAAATGGGAACCACCGCGCTTTGCGGGCCAACTACATGCTCCATCGCATGAAGAAATTCTTCAGCCAGCCGCCCGTGGGTGACGATTACGAGGCCGATCATGCAAGAAGGCCCAAAATTGGTTCTTTCACGTCAATTCGCACAGCGCCATTCACGGAAAGGCGGCGTCATAGTCCAGTTGTGTTCCGCTTCCAAGCATCTCCAAAGCGCGACACAATTTCGCAGGTGCGGACGGGTCAAGCGCGCGAACCCTTATCGTCGGAATATGGACGCCCGCGATGCAGGTCTTCGATAGTTCCGGCAGGCGCTCGGCATCGTCATAGCTACCGCACAATACGAGAAGCCGGACCTCAGCCAGCCTCAACGATTCAATCCTTACCAAGCCTAAGCCCCGCGCCTCTAGCAGATTGGCCAGGGACGCGGGAGCGCAACCAAAGAGCCGGCCCTTGGCGACACTAAGTCTTACTTGGTCGTCGGCCACGAGGCGAAAACCGATTTCCAAGACCCTAATCGCAAGGTCGCTCTTTCCACTACCAGATAGACCCTGAATTAATGCGCCGCGCCATCGGCTCTGGACGTGTTTAGCAACGAGTCCGGCGTGGACGATCATGCTATCGGAAGCGCAACGATGAACCGTGCGCCACCAATTGCGCCATCACCTTCGTTCGTGCGGTTTTCTGCCCAGATGCGACCACCATGCGCTTCAACGATTTGACGTGCGATCGCCAACCCGAGCCCCGAATTTCCGCCAAAGGCCGCACCTTTCGGCCTTGACGTGTAAAAGCGTTCAAAGACGGTTTCCAAATTTTCCGGCGGTATTCCGGGGCCGCTATCTTCAACAGAAGCGATCACATCCCGTGTGTTCCCGTAAACCCTTACAATTACTTCGCCTTGAGGCAGACTAAAAGATCGAGCATTATCGATAAGATTCCGAAAGACTTGGCTCAGAGGACCTTCCCGACCTATAACGTGCGGCGAGTTTGAGTTCACAGCTTGTACGAACAGAACTTGTGGGCCACCCGACCGCGTCGTTGCATGATAAGTTTGGACGATTTCAGCCAGCAACCGCGCGAGATCTAGCGGAGTTGGCGCATCACGGGCCAACTCCGCATCTAGTCGTGACGCGTTCGAAATATCGGTGATAAGCCGTTCCATGCGGTTGATATCCTGCCTTAATATTGCAAGAAGACGGTCCCGAGGGGCGGCGTCATTAACGAGATCCAAAGTCTCCACGGCGGATCGGATCGATGTCATAGGGTTTCGCAGTTCGTGAGCGACATCGGCGGCAAAACTTTCGATCGCTTCCATTCTTTGTGAGAGCGCGTGCGTCATAGATTCGAGCGATCGCGTCAGATCACCTAGTTCGTCCCTGCGACGGGATAGGTCCGGCAGGGCTATGGCGCGGGCGCGAGACAGCCTTACGCGGTCGGCCGCGCGCGCCAATCTTAGGACCGGGACGGCCACGAGCTGCGTCAACGCAAGCGATGAAAGTAAGGCGACGCCCACTGCGATCAAAATAAATGGCGCTAGGGCACGCCGTTCTGCGCTGATGATCCCCTCGACGTCTCCTGCCTCAAGCGTCAGGACGCCCAAAACAGCCTGGACGTGCTGAATGGGAATGGATACGGAAACTACCCGCCGCCCGCTTTCGTCAATACGAAGATCGGCGACATCGACACCGGTAGCGGCCCGCGCAACCTCGGCCGCAAGGGCCAATCTGGCCAGTCTGCGAATTGTTGTGGGAGACGGTCCTAATCGCAGGTGGGGAGTAAGCTGGCCCGCGATTCGCGCGGGCGGCAATGGCATCGACTCCACCCTGTCCGCCACCACATAAGAGTCTGCGAGCTGGCGTCCTGAGGCATCGTAGAGCCGTGTCCGTTGCGATTTCGGGATTAGAAGAGACTGGAGAACCCCGTTCGCAACGTCCGCCTCGAGCGCTGGGTCAGGCTCTCCTTGGGTGGCCGTCTGATCTATAACGTTTGCAATCAGATGCCCTTGAAGTGTCAGGCTATCAAGCCGCGATTTAATAAGGCTTTGCCTCAGACCACTGGATAGCAACGTCCCACTGATGAGAATGGCCAAGCCAAGCAGATTGAGGACAATAATTGTCCGACCTAGGCGCGAGCCTAGTGACCGCGCGTTTCGCCGCGGTTCACCCCAGCGCCTAACTTCCGATTTCAACAAAGGTTGTTTTTCGCAGGAAAGGGCGGCGGTGGATCGCCACAAGATTCAAGATTCGCGATATCTGTAACCGACACCATAAAGTGTTTCGATCGCGTCGAATTCGGAATCTACCTCACGAAACTTTTTACGCATCCGTTTTATGTGGCTGTCGATCGTGCGGTCGTCCACATAGACTTGATCCTCATAAGCCGCATCCATCAAGTTATCCCGACTTTTGACGAATCCGGGGCGCTGTGCTAACGACTGAAGCAAGAGAAATTCTGTCACCGTAAGTTTAACGGGCTTTTCTTCCCACAAGCAGTCGTGGCGCGCAGAATCAAGAGTGAGGCGCCCGCGTTTGATCGCTTTTAACTGGGAATCGCCGCCGAGTACCCCAAGATCCGTCTCATCTGGGCTAGCTCGTCTAAGAACAGCCTTAACACGCTCAATTAATAGACGTTGACTAAAGGGCTTATGAATGTAATCATCTGCCCCGAGGTTAAATCCTAGTATCTCGTCGATCTCGTCGTCTTTAGAGGTCAAGATAATAACCGGTACGTTACTTGTTTGTCGTAGCCGCCTCAGGACCTCCATTCCGTCAAGACGCGGCATCTTAACGTCGAGAATAGCTAAATCTGGCGGATCCCCTTCCAAGGCGGCTAAACCAGCAGCGCCATCATGAAACGCTTTTACGGTATGCCCGTGGCTTTCCAGAGCCAAGGACACCGAAGCGACGATGTTTTCGTCGTCGTCTACGAGCGTGATGTTTGCCATTTGTCTTCCATTCCAAAAAAATCGAACTCCATCACCGTCGCAAGGTAGCGACCCCAGGGTTATTCTTCAATTATCGAGGAAGTTAAAGCCGCCGCGTTCGGTGATTTTCAAGCCCCAGCGCGGAAGGGTCGCCTCACCGCTAAATTGAACCGCCAACTGTAGTTATGCCCGCATCCCGTTGGTCGGCTCCTCGTATGGTGGTTACGGCTTCAAATTCGGTCGCGTCCCGGCGAGCGAGCGGCGCAGCGTTGGTCATTCGCGATCTTCGTAGGGTCGGATTGTGACACTCAACCTTGACCATAGGACCGAAGATGATCGACGGGATGATGGCTCTGCGCGGGCTGATGGAGAAGAGCCAGAGGTGGATTTTCTGCGCGAGATGATCGACTTCGCGGCCCAACGGCTTATGGAGCTGGAGGTGGGCGGCCTGACTGGGACGGCGCGCGGCGAGAGGATTCCTGAGCGGCTGGCGCTGCGCAATGCTACCGCGACCGCGACTGGTAGACCAGGACCGGAACGGTGGAACTGCGCAATCCCCAAGCTCAGCAAGGACAGCTACTTGCTGGGCTCCCTGGAGCTGCGGCGGATGGCGGAGAAGGTGTTGACGGCGGTGATGCGGAAAGCCTTCCATCCAGGGCGTCTCGACCCGCTCGGTGGACGAGCTTGTCGAGGTCACGGGCATGAGCGGGATCTCCAAGAGCTACGTGTCGCGGCTGTTGAAGATCGAGGAACACGCCGCCGTCCACGACCAGCGGGGTGTGATACTCGACGTGGAGGTCACCACCGGAGAATTAAACGAAAGGCGGCACATCGTCGAGCGGGTGGACCGGACGGCGGAGAGGATCGGCACGGCAGTGACCACGGTCACCGCCGACGCTCGCTAAGCCTACGGCAAGGTCTATGGAGCCATGGAAGAGCGGAACATCCATGCCGTGATTTCAGCAAAGGTCGAGGCGATCCTCTCGCCGGTCCTGCTGCGTCGCTCCCGATACGACACCAATAACGACATTCTGAAGTATCCCGGGGCAAGGTCCTCAGACCGTAAAGTCCAACCAAGCACGGCCGCTTCTTTTACTCGCAGGCGGGGGATTGCAGCCGCTGCTCAATGGCCGACCTGTGTCTCCCGGCTGGGCGGCGGAACAAGGCAGTCGTCGCGAGTGACCGTCATTCGGCGCTTCTTCGAGCGCGTCGACGGCGAGAGAGTTGGTCGCAGAACAAGCATTTCGACCGGCGTCATTGTTGGCGCTCGGAAGGCTGGCACGACGAGGCGAAGACTTGGCACGGGATCGCGCGCGCCTTGCGGCGCGGTCTTCAGAACATGCACATACAGGCGTTCCTGACCGCCCCGGCCGTCAACCTGAAGAGGCTGGCATTCGCCTTTTGTGCTTTCTCCAGAGTGTCGCCGTCTCTTTCGTTCTGTCCGACGACAATCATCACCTCGCCGCAGCCTGATCGACGGTCGCGCCGCTCCGACCAACCAGGTTTTTCAACGACCCCCGCCTCCACTTCATCAGGAACGTCATGGCTCATGCCGGCCAGAGCGGCCATCGCGCCCTTTCGGCCTTAGTCACCATCGCCTTCGCTCAGGACGATACCGAGGCCACCAAGGCGAAGTGGCGAAGAGCCGCCTATTAGCTGCGGCCGAAATTGCCCGAGCTCTCCGACTTCCTGGACGAGGCCGAGACCAATGTGCCGGCTGAAATACCGTCGACCCACCGCATTAAGCCGCACTCCACAAACCCGCCGGAACGGCTTAACGGCTCTATCAAGCGACGCACTAAGCTCGCCGGCATCTTCCCCAACTGGCCGGCCATCATCCGCCTAGTCGGTGCCATCCTGGTCGAGCAGAACGATGGAATGGGCGGTAAGCGCTGCCGCTACCTGACCCTGGAACGCGTCGGCACCCTGAGTGATGATCCCATCGTGAGCTTGCCCATCAGGTCGTCTGACCGATCCAGCTCCGCCGGAGAGCGCGGGTGCTACCCCGCCGCAGTACACCACGGCTTGGGGACGCGACCTCAAATTTCAGCCAGCGCGAACTCGACGGCGCACAGCTCGCCAGCTTCCTTGGCTCAAAACTCTGAGGCTGAAAGCCAAAAGGTCGCACCCAACATGCTTGCCGAACCCAGAGAATGTCAAATATTGTTAATTTCCGTCATCTCATGGTGGCGCGATGCTTTTTTTAAGACGGAGGCGAGACGTGAACGATATCAAGCTTTTCTCGATCCGCGCTGGTCTTGCGTCGGAGCTTTCCGGGTCCGCAGCGCAGGTGGAACGTGATCTACAAACGCTATTTGAGAGCAACTTAGAGACTCTACTTGGAATCAGGCTCGTCGCAAGCGAGTTTAGCACTGGACCGATTCATGCTGGTCGAATCGACACTTTGGGTTTGGACGAAGATGGGAGCCCAGTGATTATCGAGTATAAACGTACTAGCAATGAAAATGTAATAAACCAATGCCTATTTTATCTTCATTGGTTGATGGATCATAGAGGTGACTTCGAAAGACTCGTTTGTAGAACGCTCGGTGATAAAGAGCTGCAGAAAATAGACTGGTCGAATCCAAGGCTACTTTGTATAGCCGGCAGTTTTACAAGATACGATGAGCACGCTGTCAAGCAAATTACTCGAAATGTCGAACTTTTGAGGTATCGTCGTTTCGGAGATCACACGCTGCTGGTTGATGTCGTGCACGCGCCCAAGATGGCTAGGTCCCTATCAACGACGTCGAGTATTGGTCTAGACATAGTGGAAGAACTTGCCTCGTCGGCAGAACCCTATCAATCTCAAAGAATCGACTATCGTTTGGCCAATGCCCAATTAGAGACGCGCGGCGTGTATGACGCAACCCGAGAATATCTGGTTGGTCTCGGTGACGACGTTCGCATGAAGGAGTTGAAGTGCTATGTCGCGTTTAAGCGTATAAAAAACTTTGCATGTGTAGAAGTTCATCCGAAGGCACGAATTGTTACAGCGTACCTAAAGGTCGATCCAGAATTAGTTGAGTTAGAGCCGGGATTTACAAGGGATGTAAGAAGGATTGGCCACTTTGGCACTGGCGAGTTGGAGGTGTCTATGAGATCACTAGGCGATTTGACGCGCGCGGAGCCTCTCTTGCAAATGGCTTACGAACAATCCTGGATGGCCTCCGAGCCTGAGTGGGCGTGGAGCGAGGAGCGTCGCATCGCCTAGTAGATGGGCTTACTTGGAGAGTTTCAGGCACGCCTGAGGATCGCCAGTCGGCCGGAGACCATTACGCGAGGTCGCAAACGCTCGCTGGAGCATGTCGCGCGCGTCAGGGTAATGGCCGCCGCCGACGAAGGCCGTGGGCCAGAACTAGGTCACGCGCCGCTCGGGACTGCCAAGCCGGCTATTTGGCGTTGGTAGGAGCGGATCATGCGCAAAGGACTCAAGAACCGTTCGCGCGAAAAGGCCCGCAAACCTGGCAAAGCGCACTTGTCGGCCGAGACGATCACCTCCGTCGTCGGGTTGACGTTGGCCGATCCGCCCCGGGTGGGGGCACCACACACTAAACCGCCCGCGCCATTGATGCGTCCTCGCCGCGATCAGCCGCTGGGACCAAGCCTTTGAGCCGCTCCGCTAAACCCCACAGGTCCGGGTTTAGACTCTTTTAAAAATGCCAGGGTTCTTAATATTTTCTAGGCCGAGTAGAGTCCGGCTCACGGCGGGGTCAAGGTTTGAGATGATCAATTTATCTTAAGCTGGTCGTCGTGGTGGACTTATGAGCCCGTAGCCAGAGTCTGACGCAAGCGAGCTTGACGGTGGCGAGCGAGTTTTCGGCAAGCTTATCGCAGCGAGTGGCGATGCGGCGGAGGTGCTTGAGCTTGTTGAAGAAGCGCCTGTCGGGTTGCGGGCTCGGGAGACGAGACCGTCCTTGCGGTTGGACTTGGGCGAGATGTTCGCCCAACCGCCGGCCTTCACCCGCCGGGCTCGAATGTGAGCGGTGTCGTAAGCCTAGTCGGCAAGCGACGTAGCGCCTTTGACAGGCCCTCGAGTAGCTCGCGGGCGACGTGGAGTCGTGAGCTTGTTCGGCGGTCAGGACGAGGCGGATGGGCACTCGGCATCGACCACCGCGTGGACCTTGGTTGTCAGCCCTCGGGAGCGGCCCGTATGACGAACTCGACCGTTTTTTTTCGAGCAGGCGGCGTGTTGATGAACCCGCACCAAAGAGGAGTCGATCATCTGCACCCGCCGTCGTAAGTGGCCGTGATCGCGCCTAGTGAACTCAATGAATCATCTGTCCATAGGTTCTTGCTGTTGTCAATGGTTCGGGAAATCTTTTTGGCATCTAATAGGAGAAATCAGCAGACGCATTTCGCGGATGCTCTGGCGCGAGACGGCAAATCGAGATGTTCGCTATGGACTTGAAACTACGTGTATGGAAGCCGGTCAAGGCATTGCGGCCATCTTTGAACCAACATGGCGCGACTTCTAAAGCCAGATCAAACGAACACCTGAACCCCCATTTCAACGACACGACCTGCGGGGATGGCAAAAACGTCGCTGGGGTCTGCTGAGTTTCGACTAAGAGAGATAAACAGAAGATCCTGAAACCTCCGAAGGCCGCGATCATGACTCGACACGATGGTGCGACGTCCGAGAAAATAGGAAGTTACCATCGGCTCGAAGGAAACGCCATCCAATTGGAGACGCGACATCGCTGAGGGCACATCAGGCCTTTCCATAAAGCCAAAACAAAGCGTGACACGGGTAAACGTACAATCCAACTTTTCGACTGTGGCACGGTTCTGTTCCGCCACGCGCGGTTCGTCTGTTGTGCGAACTGCAACAACAACGTTACATTGATGAAGAACTCCATTATGCTTGAGATTATGAAGAAGCGCTCCTGGAGTGAGTTCTGTGTCGGCGTTGAGGTAAACGGCAGTCCCAGGAACTAGGTGGCGTGGTCTGCGTGATACGGCGTTCAGGAACTCAGAAAGCGGTATGCGATCTCGTCGAGACTTCTCTCCGAGGATTCGCGCTCCACGCAGCCAAGTCATAATGACGAGAATGACCGCGCCCGCGATCGCAAGGGGCACCCATCCACCGGAGAGTAGCTTCAGAGAATTCGCACAAAAAAATGCGAGATCAACAGCCAGGAGAGGAACGACCACGAATGCCGTCTTCGCAATGCTCCACTTCCAGAGACGTCGGACAACAATTGCCGCGAGAGCCGTCGTTACCGACATCGTTCCAGTTACCGCTAATCCATAAGCGTTCGCAAGAGCGTCGGAATTCTTGAAAATTCCCACCAGCAAGATAACTCCAACCATCAATAAAATGTTGATATTGGGAAGATAGATTTGGCCAAGTTCTGTTGCTGAGGTTCTGCGAACATCGAGCCGCGGGAGCAAACCCATTTGCATAGCGGAGTTTGACATCGAATAAGCGCCACTGATTACCGCTTGGCTTGCGATAATGGTGGCAGCGGTCGCCAGAAGAACAAGCGGCACGCGGAGCACTCCTGGAGCCATAAGAAAGAACCAATCCTGATCCTTTACACCTGCAGCATTTCCGGCGGTTGTTTCCAAGAAACGGAGTGCAAATGCTCCTTGTCCGAGATAGTTGAGGGCCAACGCGGGAAAAACGACCGCTATCCAAGCCCACTGGATCGGAGCCCGGCCGAAGTGACCCATATCAGCGTAGAGCGCTTCCGCACCGGTGATCGTCAGGGACACGGATCCCAAAACGAAGAGGCCGACGAGACCGTGATGAAGGAGGAACGACAGGCCGTTGACTGGATCAAATGCGAGAAATATCCGTAAGCCGGACGGGATATAGGTCAAACCAAGCGCCGCGATCACCATAAACCACAGAAAGCAGATTGGCCCGAAAAACGCGGCCACTTTCGCTGTACCGCGTGACTGAATTAGGAAAAGACTAACAAGCACCACCAGCGCGAACGCAATCTCGACCGAGGGGGTGATTGCGTGAGACATCCCCGGCGCTGTCTTCAAGCCCTCGACTGCCGAAAGGACGGAAATCGCCGGTGTTATGATAGCGTCGCCATAAAACATCGCGGCGCCGACGATGCCAAGCCCGAGCACGATCGGAGTTCGTCTCCCTAGCGCGCTCTGCGCAAGGGCCATAAGAGACAAAATTCCACCTTCACCTCGATTATCAGCACGCATTATGAAGGTGACGTACTTGATCGCGACAACGATGATGAGCGCCCAAAGCATTAAGGAGACCACCCCGAGAACCTCCGGTTCACCGACAGCTCCGCGCGCCGCCTGAGTGATCGCTGTTTTGAAGCCGTAGATTGGACTGGTGCCGATGTCGCCGAAGACGACGCCCATCGAACCGAGCATGAGGCCGCCGAAACGCTTACGACCACCAGCTTCGTGGCCAACCAATTTCTGGGTGGTGGAGAGGGAACTCATCTGGCGTTCGCTTTAGGCTCGGCACATGTGAAAGCAACCGGCGCCGAATGATCGAAGCGTGAAAACGACGTTTAAGCCGGAAGTGACGAGGTAAATTTTACGAACCTTTAGCGGAAGGTCGGCAGCGCGCTGGCCAGTTTCGTGTAAAGTTGACGACGACCATGAGCTGGAAACGCAGAGGCTGCATGTCGTCGATCAGCCGCCAGTTGAGAATGTCTGCGATGGGCACGCGCTGTTCCTCTGCGAAAACTTTAGCTTTGGGTTAGGAGCAGTCGAATAGAACGATGAAGATGAACAGGTTCGCGGCCACGGGTGTCCCGAAGATTTGCCGAGTGGGAACGGATACGTAACACGCCTACGTGCTTTGGCGCGCGGCGACAGAACCGTTCACGCCATCCGCGTCATCGGCTTGTTCGCCGCGCGCCGCCTCAGCAGGCGATTGGCGGCGAAGACGATCAGAGCCCAGACGCCGCCCAGGCACCAGCCGGCCAGGACGTCCGTCGGCCAATGGACGCCGAGGTACAGCCGGCTCAGACCGATGAGGAACACCAGCAAGCCGGCGAACACCATGATGTAGACGCGCGCGCCGGTGCTCTTCACCGTCTCGGAGATCATGGCGCCAATGGTGAGAAGAATGGCCGCGCTGATCATCGCATGGCCGCTCGGGAAGCTGGCATTGTTGACCATGGTGAGGTGCGGCACCACCGTGGGTCGGGCCCGATGCATGGAGAGCTTGATCGTGGTGTTCAGCAGCGAAGCGCCAAGGATGGACGCCCCAAGCCAGGCGGCTTCCGCTCTCTTGTGAATGTAGAGCAAGAAGATGAGGGCGCCCCCTCCCAGAAGCCACTGCAGGGTGAAACCGCCGAGGGCGGACAGGTCGATCGCCGACAGCTCCATCCACTTGGGGCCGATTGGGACGGCGGGATTCCCTGGCTGGCGCAGGGCGAGCAGGATGGCGGCGTCGAACTTGTAGGATTCGCCGTCTGAAATCTCGTCAGTGAGGTGAAGGCCAAAGCCAAGAGCGCCCAAGCCCGTCAGGATCAAGGCCGGCCACAGCCACGCCGCCGATCGAGTGGTCAGAGGCGGGGAGTGGGTCGCCTCGTCACAGTCGGTCGCGCTTGCGGTAGAAGGCGCGATCACGCCGCCGCGCGCACCGCCGCGACGATCTTTTCGGCGCCGTCGGCCAGATCGTTGGCGGCGATGACGTGGAGCCCGCTCTGGCTAATGATTTCTTTGCCGCGTTCGACGTTGGTGCCTTCCAGCCGGACCACGAGCGGGACCTTCAGCCCAACCTCCTTCACTGCGGCGATCACGCCTTCGGCGATAATGTCGCACCGCATGATGCCGCCGAATATATTGACCAATATTCCCTTCACGTTCGGATCGGCGGTAATGATCTTGAACGCCGCCGTCACCTTCTCCTTACTCGCGCCGCCGCCGACGTCGAGGAAGTTGGCCGGCTCGGCGCCGTAAAGCTTGATGATGTCCATCGTCGCCATGGCGAGGCCGGCGCCGTTGACCATGCAGCCGATCTCGCCGTCAAGGGCAATGTAGCTGAGGTCGTGCTTGGACGCCTCGATCTCCTTAGCGTCCTCCTCGCTCTCGTCGCGCAGGGCGAGGATGTCCTTACGGCGATAGAGCGCGTTGTCGTCGAAGCCGACCTTGGCGTCGAGCACGACCAGCTTGCCCTGGTCGGTCACAATCAGCGGATTGACTTCGAGCAGGCTCATATCGGTCTCGGTGAACGCCTTATACAACGCGGGCAGCAGAGCGCGGACCTGCTTGGCCTGCTCGCCGGTGAGGCCGAGCGACTTGGCGAGATGCTGGGCATGGTGCGGCCACGGGCCGGTGGCGGGGTCGATCGAGAAGGTCACGATCTTCTCCGGCGTGGAATTGGCGACGTCCTCGATGTCCATGCCGCCCTCGGTGGACGCGACCACGGCGACACGGCTGGCGTCGCGGTCGACCAGGAGGGAGAGGTAGAGTTCGCGGGCGATGGCGGCTCCTTCTTCGACGTATAGTCGGCGGACCTTGCGTCCCTTGGGTCCGGTCTGGTGGGTAACCAAGGTCATGCCCAGCATCTTGGTCGCCTCGGCGCGAAGGTCATCGATCGATTTGACCAGTTTGACCCCGCCGCCCTTGCCCCGGCCCCCGGCGTGGATCTGGGCCTTGACCACCCAGACCGGCCCGCCGAGCTGCTCGCCGGCCTTAACCGCATCGTCGACACTGAACGCCTCGTGACCGCGCGGAACCGGCACGCCGTACTGCGCGAGGACCGCTTTTGCCTGATGTTCGTGAATGTTCATGGGGCGCCGATCGGTCGTGAGGACGTTCGCATCGCTTTATAGGTAGACGAACTAGGCCGAGCAACGTGATCTCTGGGATGAGCGAACGGCACGGTCGTCAAAGCGGGGCGTCGGTTGAGCGGCAGGGACGACAGGCTACCGGCGGCGGGAATCATCTTCCTAGGATATATCGCGGCGCTGCTCGTCGACTTTCCTGGCCACATCTCGCCCGACGGGGTTTGGCAACTCGCTCAGGGCCGGGCCGGCCTCTACAACTTGTGGCATCCGCCGGTCATGGCTTGGCTGCTCGGCCTCGCGGACAGAGCCAGCCGCGGCACCTGGCTGTTCGTCGCGTTGAACGGCGCCCTCTTTTTCGGCGGCCTGTTCGCCTTCGTCGCACTTGAACATCGGCCCCGTCAGGTTTGCCTTCCGCTGCTGGTGCTGTGGATGATCTCCCCGATCGTGCTGATCGGCCAAGGGGTCGTGCTCAAGGACGTGCTGTTCGCCAACGCCGCCCTCGTCGGCTTCACCGCCTTGGCCTGGGCCGGCCGGTTGTGGGAGGAGCCAGCGCGACGCGGCGTCCTTTTATGCGCCGCACTGCTGTTGATCGGCCTCGCCGCGCTGACGCGGCAGAACGGAATTGTCGTCGCTCCCTTCGCCGCGCTGTCTCTAGCGGGGATCGCTCGTTCTCGATTGCGCGTCTCGACGCGCCGTCCGCTTCTCAAGGCCCTCGCGTGGAGCCTAGGTGGGCTGGCTTCCGCGGTCGCCATCGTCGTGTTGGCGAACGCAATGCTGCTCGCCCGATCCGACGGCAGACCGGAGAACGCCGCTCACCTCAAGGTGCTGCAGGCCTACGACCTCGCGGGCGCCGTCGCTCGCGATCCAGGCGTTCCCCTTCCGGTGCTTCGCGCCGAGGCGCCGACGCTCGAACGGTTCGTTCGCGCCCAGGCCGCGACGCACTACCGCGCTGTGGGAGCGGACTATCTGTTCTCGCTGCCGAGCGGTCCAAGGATGTTAACCCCGCGCGGATCGGCGGTCGGTCGGCAGTGGTTCGAGCTGATTCGAAACCACCCGCTCCTTTATCTGCGCACGCGGGGCGCCATCTGGCTCGCCACTCTCACGACGCCGCCGCGAGATGCCTGCCCAATTATAATCGTTGGTGTCGATGGCGATCCGGCCATGCTTGCCCGCGCGGGATTAAAGACGCGCATGGATGCGAAAGACGCGTGGGACGAGGACTACGCCTCCAGCTTCATTGGCGGACCGCTCTACTCGCACCTGTTTTATGGCGCGGTTTTAATCATGGCCCTAGCCGTTCAGGCCGCGCGATGGCTGCGGGGCGACCGCGGTCCGGAGGCGGTCGCGACCCTCGGCTTGGGTTTCGCCGCGTTGGCGTTCGCCGCCAGCTTCTTCTTCGTCTCGGTCGACTGCGATTTCCGCTTTTTGTATTTCCTTGACGTCGCCGCCATGGCGGTCACGGCGCGCGTGGTTGCGGCGCGTTGGACGCGCAAGAGCAGCGACCGTCAGGCGCCCTTTCCCACCACTGCGGTCGCTCGGCGCTCGAGCTTGCCCCAGCCCACGCGGTAGCCGCGGATGGCGGTGACGACACTCTTAATCACCACCCAGTACATCAGCTGGCGGTAGCCGAAGCGCTGGATTGGAAGCCAGATCAAGTCGGCCCAAGGCGCCTTGCGTTCCAATGCCATGCCGAGGGCGCCGGCGGAGAGATCAAGGAAAATGAACGCCGCCCAGTAGAACAACGAGCGTAGGGTGTCGTCCGGCGACCACTCCACCGGATGATAGGCCTTGGCGTAGATCGCCCAGCCGAGGCTGGAGAAGATCGCCAGATCAACCAAGGGCGCGGCGACAGTGAGGAAGATTTGGAACAGCCAGATCTGAGGCAGGGCGACAAAGCCGAGCACCGAGTGTTTCGGGTTGAACAGGCCGCCGCGATGCTTCCACAGGCATTGCAGGGTGCCGAAGCTCCAGCGGAAACGCTGATTGAGCAGGCCCTTCACCGTGTCCGGCGCTTCGGTATAGGCGCGGGCGCTAGAGTCGAACTCCACCCTCCAACCCGCGCGTTGAAAGGCGAGGGTCAGGTCCTGGTCCTCGGCCAGGGTGTCATGGGGATAACCGCCGAGTTCGGTTAGCGCTGTCCGTCTCCACGCCCCAACCGCTCCCGGCACCACAGTCACCGCGCCGAGGGCGGCGAGGGCGCGGCGCTCGAGGTTTTGGGCCGTGACATACTCCAGCGCCTGCCAGCGGGTGATCAGGTTGAGGCGGTTGCCGACGATGGCGTTACCGGCGACCGCGCCGACCTTGGGATTGACGAACCAGCGCACCAAGCGCGGCAGGGTGTCTGGTGGAAACAGAGTGTCGGCATCGAGCGCGACTACGATCTCTCCCTTCGTGAGCGCCAGACCCCGGTTTAGCGCCCGCGCCTTGCCACCGTTCTCGAACGTGAGAAGGCGGACGCGCGGCTCGTTGGAGAAGGCCTCGCGAACGACTTCGGAGGTTCGGTCGGCGGAGCCGTCGTCGAGGACCAGCACCTCCAGGTGTGGCCATGCCGAGGCAAGGATACGAGCTACGGAGTCGACGATCACCTTCTCCTCGTTGAAACAGGGAATCAGCACGCTGATCAGCGGACCGGTCGCCGCGTCGAGCATCGGCGGAGCGCGGCGCTTGGCGTTGAGGCGGTGCCAAAGACCAAAGACGGCCATGAACACCAGGCGAAGGACACCGAGAACAATGGCGACCGAGAATAGCCCCTGCATCAAATCGTTTACATAACGGAAGAAGCCGAAACCGAGCCGATCTAGCCAAATCTCGACATCGCTGCGCGAGGTCGGCGGCTGACCTTGAGCGGCGGTCATGCCCGCCAACTCGTCGAGGGTTACGAGCTTGTAGCCTTTCGCTCGCAGCGCATCGATCAGCGCCGGTAGGGCCTCGACCGTGCGGCTGCGGTCGCCGCCGGCGTCGTGCAGCAGGACGACTTGGCCCGCGCTTTCGCCGGTCGCCTGCAGACGGGCAAGAGTATTCTGCACAATCAGCTTGGGATCGGGTTTTTTCCAATCGTCCGGATCGATGCGCAGTCCGGCGATATAGTAGCCGAGCTTCTGGGCCACCTTGAGCGGCTCGACCTCGCCCGGCGTCGATGGCTCGGCGTCGCCGAAGTACGGCGGTCGGAAGAAGCGCATCGACCGTCCGGTGAGGACTTCGAACAGACGCTGGGTTGTGTTGATCTCCAGGTCGGTCTGGGCGAGCGGCGTGGCGGCGATGTTGGGGTGGGTCCAGGTGTGGTTGCCCACGAGCTGGCCTTCGCGCACCTCGCGCCGCACGAGGTCTGGCCGCGCCTGCATGTTCTCGCCAATGACAAAGAAGGTCGCCTTGGCGTGCTTTTGCCTAAGGACGTTAAGGATTTTTGGCGTCCACCGTCCGTCGGGGCCATCGTCGAATGTGAGCGCCACCCATCCGGGGTGGGCGCCGTAGCGGGTGATGACATAGGACGACGGCATCACCTTGTAGTCTTCGCCCGAGATCAGCCCGGTCTCGGGATCGACCTCGATGGTGCGCGAGCCGCCGGTGGGCGAGGAGGCGACGTAGAGGATTTCCCCTGTACCGTCAAAATCGACGCCGACGCCGGGCTCTATCGCCTCCAAGTTCGTCGGCTTGGCGGTGTCCCACGGCTGCTTCATGTACTGCCACATCGACGGGTCTTCCCCGCCCATGCGCCACAAGGCGAAACCCTGCGGCCGATAGAGCTGGCCGATCTTCAGCTCGTTGAAGAAGGTGGCCGCGTCGAGAAACCAGACTGTGTGATGGCGGTCGTCGTCGTCGATGTATTGGTAGGTGGGATTAAGCGCGTTGTCGTCAAGGCTCACGTCCGCTTCGGCGTCATGGGCGGTTTGCGTGGCGTCGTAGAAGGTGACCGCCGCGGCCTTGGCGGGTCCCTTGGCGTCGGCCGCGGTCCAGTCGTAGCCATAGGAGCCGATCGCGATCACCGCGCGCGCCGGATCGAGCAGGCTCATGTCGTGTGCAAGGGTAGTTTCAAACCAGTCCTGGCCGACCGTGGGACCAGGATCGCCGCCGCCCCAGTGCTGATCATATGCCATCAGCACAACGCTGTCCGCCACCGACTGGAATAGCCTCAGGTTCCAATCGTTGTCACCGAACGGGGTGGAAACCCACACTTCCCGCCCAATCGGCTTGAGCGCCGCGCGCGCCTCGGCTAGCATTGTGGGATAGGCTTTGAGCGCTGCGGGGCTGAGGTTCTCGAGGTCGAACACATAACCCGCCCAGCCACGTTGTTTGGCCAAAACAACGAGGTTTTTGACCAGGGCGGCGCGCGCCGCAGGATAGATCAACAGATTATTGGCTAATGGACCATCGTTGAAGCCATTGTGCCCATTGTGGACCATGGGCAGGATCGACGGCGGCGGCTTGCCCCGTGCGATCAATGCCTCGGCCACCGGGTCGCTGGTGACCGCGACACGCCCGAGGGAGCCGTTGAGCAGCACCCATTGGGGCGCCACGACGTCGAGTTGGTTGACGTGCCGCTTCAGCGACACGCGAGAGTCCTCGTCCCAACTTACATAGAAGCCGACCGACAGCGGCCGCGCGGGGGTACCTGCGGCCGCCTTTATCGGGCGAGGAATGCGGCGCCATCCCAGAGGCCGCTTGAGATTATGCGCATTCTCGCGGTGCAGAGCCTGCAGCACGCGCGGGTCGGCGAGGGTGAGGCTGGGGATCTTGGGAGCGAAAGCAAGGGTAGCGAAGAACGCCGCCACGATCAGCGCGGCGAGCGCCACCAGAAGCCCCACGCCGAGATTCGCCTGTTTCGCGCGCCGCCCGCTTGGGTCGTGAAAGACGAAATCGGCCATCTAGGGTTCGAGTCTCGCGACCTCGCGGAATCGAGGTGGCGTCATACTGGCATTGCGCGGGGTGGCAAGTCTCTAGCGGCGCTCGACACCGCGCCATCGTCGCCCGTCTGATGGAATTTCACCGCCGTTTTGCTGCGCCTGACCGGCCGATTTTATCAAGACCTTATCGACCAACGGCCTCGTTCGATATGCTGGTGTTTGCCCAGAAGGCTTTCAATCAAGACGAGCTCTCGAGCGGTCCAATTGACGGGTTTGATCGGTCGTTCCGACATATTGCTTACGCCATATGCTAAGGTAAGGTGTGGTCGAAAAGCGGGCTCTACATGGCGTCGCGGACCTTTCGCGATCAGAGCCTCGACCAGAGCTTGCCGATAGTCATGCAGCGCCGAAAGCGCGTCTGAGGCGCGTAGGAGAAGCCGTGATGCATTTCCAACAATACGATCGAGCGCTACGTCGAAGGGCCGCGTCTTTAGCACTTCCGCCGCAGCCCGCGCGGCCGGGATCAGGTTAGGGGGCATCCGATCGTCGAAGTCGCCGAGAAGGTTGAGGGTGATGTGTCGACGATTCTCATCGACCGGCCTGCGCGGCAGGGCGCCAGCGTTGCTCAGTCGCTCCATCAGCCGCGTCAACTCAGCCTGGGCGCGTGCGTCGGGTGGAATCGCGAACAACAGACGACGATTTGTCGTTACATTGAATTCTCCTCCGAATGAAGGCTGAATCGGCCGATCAACCATAGGGTTCAGCGCCGCATCAAGACGTAATCGCGGTCGCGCGCGCCATTGTTCTCCGCTTTGACCCCAGACGTCGATCTCTCCGCTCGTCACCGGCTGCGGCATGACGGCAGTGCGCTGGATCGTGGAACCCAGACGTTCCGCGAGCCGGCGGGAAGCGAGGTTCTCCGGCGCGATACAGTGAACGACGTCGGACCAGCCAAGCGTGTCGAAAGCGAAATTCACGGCGGCGACCGCCGCTTCAATGGCGTAGCCCCTGCCCCAGGCGGAGCGCACGAGCGCCCAGCCCACCTCGGTCCCTGGCCAACCCTCCGGAAAATTCGGACCCACCCGACCGATCCACTGCCCGGTCGCTTTTTCAAACACCGAGAAAAGCCCGAAGCCCTGCAGAGCCCACGCTCCGGCCGCCTGGGTGAATGTGCGCCAAGCGATCGAACGCACCTGGGCTCCGCCAATGTACTTGAGAGCATCGTCGTCTTCGTAGAATGCCGCCCAAGCTTCAAAGTCCTCCAGCGCGGGAGGCCGCATGAGAAAGCGCTCGGTTTCGATCACCAGCGTCAAGCGGAACTTCAGCTCAGCGCAGGCTCAATCTGCTTGCAGGCCTCGATCAATCC
This sequence comes from Caulobacteraceae bacterium, assembly GCA_965277785.1. GTDB lineage: Bacteria > Pseudomonadota > Alphaproteobacteria > Caulobacterales > Caulobacteraceae > Acaudatibacter. Next base: position 106,098 of record CBDIDP010000011.1, on the reverse strand, counting down.
GCGCACCGACGCCACGGACTTCGCGAACATTTCCTTTTCCGCGTCATCCAATGGAAACTCGATGATCCGCTCGGCGCCGCTAGCTCCAATCACGGTAGGGACGCCGACGTACATGTCGCGCTCGCCGTACTGGCCCTGAACGTAGGCGGCGCAGGGTAGGACGCGCTTTTCATCACGAAGATAGGACTTCGCCATGGCGATGGCGCTCTCGGCTGGGGCGTAGAAAGCTGAGCCGGTCTTCAGCAGAGCCACGATCTCGCCGCCGCCGCCGCGAGTACGCTTCACGATGGTGTCGAGTTCGTCCTGGCTGATCACGCCCTGGCGAATTAGTTCTGGCAGCGGCAGGCCGCCGACGGTGGAGTGGCGCGCCATCGGCACCATGTCGTCGCCGTGGCCACCGAGGGTCCAGGCGTGGATGTCGCGCACCGAAACGCCGAGGCGTTCGGCGAGGAAAAAGCGGAACCGCGCCGAATCCAGTACACCGGCCATGCCGATCAGCTTCTCATGCGGCAGGCCGGAAAACTCACGCAGAGCCCAGACCATGGCGTCCAGCGGGTTGGTAATACAGATGACGAAGGCGTCCGGCGCGTAGTTTTTGATACCCTCGCCAACCGCCTTCATCACCTTGAGATTGATGCCGAGCAGGTCGTCGCGGCTCATGCCGGCCTTGCGCGGCACGCCGGCGGTGACGATGCAGACGTCGGCGCCCGCGATATCGACATAGTCGCTCGTGCCGCGGAGCGTGACGTCGGAGCCGAACACAGGGCTGGCTTCGTTGAGGTCGAGCGCCTTGCCCTGCGGCGTGCCGTCGACGATGTCGAACAGCACCACGTCGCCCAACTGTTCGCGCGCCGCGATGTGGGCGAGCGTGCCGCCGATCATGCCGGCGCCGATGAGGGCGATCTTGGCGCGAGCCATGGGCGGTCTCCGTAAGGTCTGTTTCGAGGGTGGCGGGGGTCTAAACCGGAGGTCGGGATGCGGCAAGACCACGAGTCAGGGAGACCGCGCCATGACCGGCGAGGCGCCCGCGCCAGGCGCCCCCGCGTTTGGCGAACGTGGTCGCCAGTGTCGCGCCTTCGATTCGGATACGCAGTCGGCGCTGCCCGATCAGCGCGAAGTCGGCGTGACCGCTTCCGCCGCTGCCGTCCCGCCACGCGCCGTGGGTAGGGCAGCGCGATCCAGGAGGGTCGCTCATCTGGAAGACGTAGAGGACGCGACCCGCGGCATCGCGGAGAGTCCAGGCGCCGTCGAGCGGACCTTGCAGAGCCTGGGCGGCGCTGTTCGCCTCGCCGATGCGCGTGGTCAGCGGGTCGGCGGCGAGCACCATGGCGAGCGCGGCCAAGGCGGCGGGTGTCACAGCCGCGTCCGCACCTGGAAGAGTTCGGGGAAGAACGAGCGGCTGAGCGCGCCGGCGAGGTAGGCAACGCCGGCGCTGCCGCCGCTGCCGGTCTTGAAGCCGATGATCCGCTCCACTGTCTTCATGTGGCTGAAGCGCCATTGCTGGAAGCGGAACTCCAGGTCGACCAGCTTCTCGGCCAGTTCGTAGAGGTCCCAATAGGTCGAGGGATTGCGGTAGACCGCGAGCCAGGCGTCCAGAACCTCCGGCAGGCTTTCACAGGGCGCGGACCGATCGCCTTCGAACGCGGCCGGCGGGATCGCGAAACCTCGGCGGACGAGCAGCCGCAAGACTTCGTCGTACAGGCTGGGCGCGGCGAGCGCCTCGGCAAGCTTGGCATGTACCTCGGCGTCCGTCTCATGGACGGTCATCATCCCGGCGTCCTTCTGGCCGAGCACGAATTCCAGCAGACGGTACTGCCAGGACTGGAAGCCGGAACTCTGGCCCAGCCCGTCGCGGATGGCCGCATAGTCGCTCGGCGTCATCGTCGCCAGCACGTCCCACGACTGGATCAACTGAGTCTGGATGCGGCTGACCCGCGAGATCATCTTGAACGCCGGGCCGAGATCGTCGCGGCGGATGTGGTCGCGCGCCGCCTCCAGTTCGTGCAGCGAAAGCTTGAGCCACAGCTCCGAAGCCTGGTGGATGACGATGAACAGGAGTTCGTCATGCTCGCCCGAACGGGGATGCTGGGCGGCGAGGAGGCGATCGAGGCCGAGGTAGGCGCCGTAGCTAATGTCTGGCCGCTGATGGACGCCGGCGAGGCGGTCGGCGGTCATGTCATCGCCTCGATCCGCTCGATGATCTCGACGAGCCGCACGGCCTGGTCGCGATGGAGCCGCTCCGCGAGACGGCCGCCCACCCTCAGCGCGCCTTTCCCCGCATTCTCCGGCGCATCGAACGCCGCAATCACCGCGCGCGCCCAGTCGACTTCCGCTGGATCGGGGGTGAAGGCCGCGTTGCAGATGGCGAGGTGGCTGGGATGGATCAGGCTCTTGCCGTCGAAGCCGAAATCCGCGCCCTGCCGGCAGGCGGCGGCGAGACTGTCGAGGTTCTCGATGTCATTGTGAACGCTGTCGAGAGCGGAGAGGCCGTGCGTCCGCGCCGCCGTCACCGCCAGAGACATCGCGGCGAAGAATGGCGCGCGGTCGGGAGTCTGCCGCGCCCCCATTTCCCGCGCCAAATCGTTGAGGCCCATCACCAAGGCGCCGAGGCGCGACGACGCGTCGGCGATCGCGTCCAGGGCGAAGATCGCCGGGGCGGTCTCGATCATCGCCCAGACCACCCCCGGAAAGGCGTCGGTGTAGGCGGCCACATCGCGCGGACCGGTGATCTTGGGCGCGAGCACCGCATCGGGCGGCGCGCCCAACAATGCCGCGAGATCCGCCGCGCCCCAGGGCGTATCGAGAGCGTTGACCCGCACCACCACCTCGCGCTGACTAAATCCGCCCGCGCGAACCGCCGCCGCGGCCGCGTCGCGCGCGGCCTCCTTGGCTTCGGGCAGTACCGCGTCCTCAAGATCGAGGATCACCACGTCGCAGGCCAGCCCCCGCGCCTTTTCGATTGCACGCGGGTTGGACGCCGGCATGTAGAGCGCGCTACGGCGGGGTCTGGACGCGGAAACCATTCTTTTCCATCCCTCGTGGGTTGTTCCAGATTTGGCAATACGGCCGGGAGCCCTTGAGCAACAACCCATCGATCTCTCTGGGAGGTTAACTCCACTCCGATTGGATTTGATGTAACCTTGTGATTTCGCCGTCCGCGAGGCGGGTGTAGGACAGAGCATGGCCGACGAAACAGACGATTGGGGCAAGGCCGCCGAGGCAAGAATCCTGAACGCGGCTCTGGCCCACGCGGCGATTCTCGGCTGGAACTCCCGCTTGATCTCCGCAGCGGCGCGGAACGCCGGTTTCACCGTGCCAGAAGCCGAACTGCTGCTGCCCAACGGCGCTCGCGACCTCGCCGCCTTGATGTCGCGCAAGCACGATCGCGAGGCGCTGGATCGACTGGCGGATGTCGATCCAATGTCGCTCAAAATCCGCGAACGCATCCGTGTTGCCGTGTTCGCTCGAGTCGACGCCGCCGTGTCTGACGAGCCGGCGACTCGCGGCTGGGCCGGCTTCCTGGCTCTACCTACCAATATCTGGCTTGGCCTACGATTGGCTTGGGAAAGCGCGGATGTCCTGTGGCACTGGGCCGGCGATACTGCGACTGACGAGAACCACTATTCCAAGCGTGTCCTCCTAGCGGAGATCCTGATCTCAACGCTGGCCATCCGCTTGGCGGGCGGAGCCGAGGCCGCCGAGGTTCACCTTGATCGCCGCATCGCCGGCGTGATGTCGTTCGAGAAGTGGAAGGCGCGATTGAAGCTCGGCGACGTCGCGTCGCGGGCCGGCGGAGTCCTCGGCCGGATTCGCTTCGGCTCGGCTCGGGTTTAGTGTTCCAGCCGGCGCAACCGGTTAACATGACCCATTTTCCGCCCAGGGCGCGGCTCGCCTTTGCCGTAGAGCCAGATGCGGCTTTCGGGCTCGCGCGCAATTTTCGCCCAGGTTTCCGCTTCATCACCTAGCAGGTTGGTCATCTCAACGTGGTGGGTCGCGGCCGCAGGTCCGAGTGGCCAGCCGGCGATGGCACGGATATGCTGTTCGAATTGGTCGACCTCGCAGCCGTCCAGCGTCCAATGGCCGGTGTTGTGCACGCGCGGCGCGAACTCGTTGACCAGCAGCTTGCCATCATCTCGTTCGAACAACTCGACCGCTAGCACTCCGACATAGTCGAGCGCGGTCAGCAGGGTGGCGGCGATGCGCTCGGCTTCCGCCAGGACGCGGGGCGTGGCGCGGGCGGGCGCGCTGGCTCGGCGCAGAATGCCGTTCTCGTGGTGACTCTCCGTCAGGGGATAAAGGGCGATTTCGCCGCTGCGCCCACGCGCGCCTATCGCCGCCACCTCGCGGCGGAAGTCGGCTCGACCCTCGGCTATGCATGACAATCCGCCGAGTTCGGCGAGCGCCGCGGCGGCCTCAGCGGCCGAGTTGACCCAGAGCTGGCCCTTGCCGTCGTACCCGCCGCGCCGGGTCTTGAGTAGCAACGGCGCGCCCAACTTACGTAGCGCCGTCTTGAGGTCGACCTCGCCGTCCACTTTGGCGAACGGCACGGTGGCGAGGCCTGCGGAATTGAGAAAGCTCTTCTCCTCGATGCGGTCCTGGGCCACGGCCAGCGCCCGACCGTTTGGAGCCACAGCCGCGCCCAGCCTGGCGAGGTGCTCTACTGCAGCGGCGGGCACGTTCTCGAATTCGAAGGTAATGATGTCGGAAACCTCCGCCAACGCTGACAGTGCGACCGGATCGTCATATGCGCCGACGATGGAATGCGCCGCGACCCGAGCGGCGGGGCCATCGGGGTCGTTGTCGAGGATGGCGACGTTGAACCCCAGCCTCGCCGCGGCGAGCGTCAGCATGCGGCCGAGTTGCCCGCCGCCAAGAATGCCAAGGGTGGAACCGGGAGGAAGCGGAAGAGCCGACATTAGTCATCCACGGTCAACGGCACGCCGTCGGCCTGTTCGGCGCGCATTGTCGCCAGCCGATCGGCTAGGCCCGCGTCGGACAGCCCGAGGATCCGCGCAGCAAGCAACCCGGCGTTGCGCGCGCCCGCCTCGCCGATTGCCAACGTCCCCACTGGCACGCCGCCAGGCATCTGGACGATGGACAGCAGGGAGTCCATGCCCTTCAGCGTCCTAGTTTCGACCGGGACGCCGAGCACCGGAAGATCGGTCATCGCGGCGGTCATGCCCGGCAGGTGAGCCGCCCCTCCGGCTCCCGCGATGATAACCTTAAAGCCTGCCGACCGAGCGGTGGTCGCGAACGTATAGAGCCGCTCGGGCGTGCGATGCGCCGAGATCACCCGCGTCTCGCAGCCGACCCCTAGTGCACCCAGGGCGTCGGCCGCGTGCTTCATGGTCGGCCAGTCGGAGCGGCTGCCCATGATGATGGCGACGAGGGGATGGGAAGTCATGACGCGTCTCGGCCCATCGGGATGGCGGGAGAGCCTTGGTGCTATAGAGAGACCTCGGCCAAAAAGACAGATAGGGAGGCAGATGGATTTTGAACTCTCAGAGGACCAGCGCGCGATCCAAGAAGCCGCCCGGGCCTTCGCGGCGAAGGAACTGGCGCCGCACGCCGCGCGGTGGGACGAGGACAAGCACTTCCCCGTGGACACCTTGCGCCGGGCCGCCGCGCTCGGCTTCGGCGGCATCTATGTGCGGGAGGATGTTGGCGGATCGGAGCTCAGTCGTCGGGACGCGACGCTGATCTTCGAGGCCCTCTCCGCCGGAGACGTCTCCACCTCGGCCTTCCTCTCGATTCACAACATGGCATCTTGGATGATTGACCGCTTCGGCTCCGACGATCTGCGCCATCGCTACCTGCCGCGTCTGACTACCATGGAGTTGATCGCCTCGTATTGCCTGACCGAGCCCGGCGCGGGATCGGACGCCGCCTCGCTACGGACCACCGCCCGGCGTGACAATGACGGCTACGTGCTTGACGGCGCCAAAGCCTTCATCTCTGGCGCGGGAACTTCCGACATCTATGTGGTCATGGCGCGGACAGGTGGTGACGGCGCCGGCGGAGTCTCGACCTTTGTGGTGGAGGCGGGGACGCCAGGCCTCTCCTTCGGCGCCAAGGAGCGCAAGATGGGCTGGAACAGCCAGCCCACCGCTATGGTCCATTTCGACGGTGTGCGCGTACCCACCGACCAGCGCATCGGAGATGAGGGTCAGGGCTTCCGTATCGCCATGGCGGGGCTCGACGGCGGCCGGCTGAACATTGCCGCCTGCTCCCTTGGCGGGGCGGGCTTCGCGCTGGACACCGCGCTCGACTACCTCAAGACCCGCCGCCAGTTCGGCCGGGCGCTGTCGGAATTTCAGGGCTTGCAGTTCAAACTGGCCGACATGGCCACCGAACTGGAGGCGGCCCGCCTGATGGTCCGCCGGGGCGCGGCCGCTCTGGATGCCAAGGACCCCGCCGCGACCAAGCTGTGCGCTATGGCCAAGCGGTTCGCCACCGACGCCGGGTTCGAGATTGCCAACCAGGCGCTGCAACTCCACGGCGGTTATGGCTACCTCAAGGACTATCCCCTGGAGCGCATCGTCCGCGACCTGCGCGTCCATCAGATCCTCGAGGGTACCAACGAGATCATGCGGGTGATCGTGGCGCGGGAGTTGCTAAAGGCATGAGCGCCGCGCCGGAAGTGATCGTCGCCGTAGATGGCAAAATCGGCCATCTCACACTCAATCGGCCGGAAGCGCTCGGCGCGCTGACCCTGACCATGTGCCGCCTGATGATCGACGCGCTTGTCGCCTGGCGGGACGATCCGACCATCGAGGCGGTGCTGATCGACCACGCCGGAGATCGCGGTTTCTGCGCCGGCGGTGACATTCGCGCCTTATCCAAGAGCGCGGCGAGCGATGGGGTGGCGGCGCGGGAATTCTTCTTCACCGAATACCGCCTAAACCACCTGATCTTCGCCTACCCCAAGCCGGTGATCACGGTGATGGACGGCGTCACCATGGGCGGTGGTGTGGGTATTTCCTGGGGAGCGGCCTATCGGGTTGGCACCGAACGGACCACCTTCGCCATGCCGGAGACCGGCATCGGGCTATTTCCCGATGTCGGCGGAAGCTGGTTCCTGCCGCGTCTGCACGGCGCGGCCGGAGCTTGGCTGGCTTTGACCGGCGCTCGGCTGAAAGCGGCCGGCTGCGAGATCCTCGGCATAGTCACCGACGTGCTGCCATCGGCCAGCTTGCCGGAGTTCAAGGCGCGGCTGGCCGCCGATCCTGCGGCGGTCGAGACCCTGCTCACCGAACTGCAGTCCGATCCGGGCCGCTCGGCGATGATCGAGCATCACGACGAGATCGACCGGCTGTTGGCGGCCGACACCGTCGAAGGCATCGTCGCCGCCCTCGAAGCCGACGGCTCCGAGTGGGCACTCGCTCAGCGCGCTATCATCGCCGCCAAATCCCCCACCAGTTCCAAGGTGGCGCTCAGACAGCTCCGACTTGGTAAGGCGATGACCGACTTCGCCGATGTCATGCGCATGGAGATGCGCATCGCCGCTCGCCTGGTAATGGCGCGGGATTTCCGCGAGGGCGTCCGGGCCGTGATCGTCGACAAGGACAATCTTCCGAAGTGGTCACCCGCAAATCTCGAAACGGTTGAAAATCAGGCGATCGACGACATCTTCGCCCCGCTTCCTCCAGACCAAGAGTGGTCGCCGTTACAGGATCCCGCCGCATGACCTACGAAGCCCTGATAGTCGAGGCAGCCGACGCCGTCACCCTGATCCAGCTCAACCGCCCTAAGGCGCTCAACGCGCTAAACGCCCAGTTGATGGACGAACTCACCGCCGCCTTGGACGCGGCGGAGGCGGACGCCACCGTGCGCTGTATCGTCATCACTGGCTCCGAACGCGCCTTCGCCGCCGGCGCGGACATCAAGGAGATGGCGAGCAAGTCTTACGACGAGGTGTTCCGCGAGGACTTCATCACCCGCAACTGGGAACGAGCGGCGTCATGTCGCAAGCCGGTAATCGCGGCGGTGGCAGGGTTCGCTCTGGGCGGTGGCTGCGAACTGGCGATGATGTGCGACTTCATCATCGCAGCCGACAACGCGAAGTTCGGCCAACCGGAGATCACCATCGGCGTCTCGCCGGGGGCGGGCGGCACGCAGCGCCTCACGCGGTTCGTCGGCAAGTCCAAGGCCATGGAGATGATCCTAACCGGCCGCATGATGGACGCCGACGAGGCCGAACGCTCTGGACTCGTCAGCCGAGTGGTCCCCCTGGCCGATCTCCGGACGGCCGCTATGGAGACGGCTCAAAAGATCGCCGCGTTGTCGGCTAACGCGGTGATGTTGACCAAGGAGATGGTTAACGCAGCTTACGAAACTCCCCTCGGCCAGGGCGTCAGACTGGAGCGGCGCTTATTTCACTCCCTGTTCGCTTTCGAGGATCAGAAGGAGGGCATGGCTGCCTTCATCGAAAAGCGGCCGGCTAAGTTCAGTTAGGCGACGGCGACTGGAACCTGTACTGACAGACGACGCTATCGCTACCGAATCGCCAAGCGGCGACAGCAATCCGGAGGCTACCTGATGAAGAAACTTTTCTTCGCGTCCTATGCGCTGATCACAATGATTGCGGCCAGCGATGCGGGCGCGGTCAGCAATACGACCAAGGGCGCGGCGGCTGGCGCGATCGGCGGCGCGGTTGTCGCCGGCCCGGTCGGCGCGGTCGTGGGTGGCGTCGGCGGCGCGGTCGTCGGACACCACTACCGCCGTCGCCATTATCACCACCACCACTATCACCACTAAGTTGGTTTATAGGTGAGCGGGTAGATCGGACCCCCGCCAGCCTCCGCCGAGAGCGGTGATAAGATCGATTTCCGCCGCGAGGCGGCTGGCCTCGATCTGCAACTCCGAAGTGCGCGCGTTGAGCGCGTTGGTCTGCGCGACGATGACCGTGGTGAAATCAACCTGACCTGCGTTGTATTCGTTGCGCGCGATCACCTCCGCGGCGGTGGCGTCCGCGGAGGCGGCTTGCCGTAGCGCCTGCTCCCGCGCGAACACGCGCTCGGCGGCCAAAATGTTTTCGACCTGACCGAATGCCGTTAGCACTGTCTGCCGGTAGGTCGCCACGCTTTGGTCGAAGGCCGCGCGGGCTTGAGCCACCCGACCGCGTCTTGCGCCGAAATCGAGCAGGGTCTCCGCAGCGGACGCGCCGACCGAGTAGAAAAAGCTAGACGCGTTAAACAATTGCCCCAGCTGGTTGGAGGCGAAGTCGCCGGAACCTGTTAGGCTCAGCGATGGGAAGTATGCCGCGACCTGGACTCCGATCAGGGCATTGGCGGCCGCTACGTTGCGTTCGGCTTGAGCGATATCCGGGCGACGCTGAAGCAGGGTTGACGGCACGCCGGCCGGCACGTCAAGGAATGGGAAACGCCAGGGTCCCGCCGTCAAGGTTAGAGCCGCCGGAGGTTCGCCGGTCAGAATGGCGATGGCGTGTTCAAGAGCGGCGCGTGTCTGGATAAGGTCGGCGGCCTGCGCCTGAGTCGTGGAAAGTTGACTACGCGCCGTCAGCAGGTCGCTTTTGGCGGAAACGCCGGCGTTGTACTTGTTCTCTGTGATGGCGACGGTCCTGGCGTAGGCCGCCGTCGAGGCGTCTAACAGCCGAAGCTCTTCGTCCTGTTGGCGCAATTGCACATAGTCGAGCGCCAGTTCGCTTTCGACGAGCAGCCTGGCATTGGCCAAATTGGCCGCGCTGGCTTGCGCGCTGGCTCGAGCGCCTTCGACCGTGCGGCGGACGGCGCCGAACAGGTCGGGCGCCCAGGAGCCGCCGAGGCCGACACGATATGACGTCCCGCCGCCACCCGAGCCCGTCGTGGTCACCGCCCCTCCCGAGCCGGTGACGAGGACGCCCCCGCCGCCGCCGCCGCTCCCCGAATAGCTCACCGAACCACTCGCGCTGATGGTTGGGAACAGGGCCGCGCGATCGATGCGCACCACGGCGACGGCTTGGCGGTAGGCGGCTTCCGCGCCCGCAACCGTCTGGTTCGATGCGATGACCCGCGCCTCGAGGGCGTTGAGCGTCGGATCGCCGAACGCGGTCCACCAATCCTGACGCTCAGCGGCGCTCGACGGCTGGGCCGGGACCCAGCCGGGGGCCTCCTTGAACACCGGGGTGATCGGCGTGGTCGGGCGGCGATAGTTCGGGCCGACCAGGCACCCGCTCAAGGCGCCGCACAGCACGATCGCCGTGGTTCGAGTCATGCGGGCGCGCAGGGTCATCGTCGAGGTCTCACGCTGGCTGGGGGGCGGCCAACGGATTGGGTCTCGAGCCCGACCGCTGGCGGCGACCGTTGAACCGGTCGAGGTAGAGATAGACCACCGGTGTGGTCAGAAGTGTGATCACCTGGCTGACCAGCAGACCGCCGATGATGGTGATCCCCAGCGGACGGCGCAGTTCGGAGCCTTCGCCCCAACCGATCGCCAGGGGCACCGCGCCGAGGATTGCGGCGAAGGTCGTCATCATGATCGGGCGGAAGCGCGTCAGGGCGGCCTGCCGGATCGCGTCGTGCGCGCTGAGTCCCGCGTCCCGCTCGGCGGCCAGGGCGAAGTCGATCATCAGGATCGCGTTCTTCTTCACGATGCCGATCAGGAGGATGACCCCGATCAGGGCGATGATGGTGAACTCCACATGCAGGACGATGAGGGCGATCACCGCGCCGATCCCCGCCGACGGCAGCGTCGAGAGCACGGTCAGCGGGTGAACGTAGCTTTCATACAGGATGCCCAGGACGAGATAGATCGCAACGATGGCCGCTAGGATCAGGAGCGGTTCGGTGGCCAGGGATTGCTGAAACACCTTCGCCGTGCCCTGGAAGGCGCCATGGAGAGTGCTGGGCAGGCCGATCGCCGCCTCCGCCTTTTTGACCGACGCCGTGGCGTCGCTGAGCGACTTGCCCGGGGCCAGGCTGAACGAGATGGTCGTCGCCGGCTCGGTGTCCTGGTGATTGACCGCCGTCGGCGTCGCGCTGTCGGCCCAACTGGCGATCGCCGACAGCGGCGTGATACGCTCGGGCGTCGTGCTGACGGCGACGCCTTGCGAAGCCGCCCGCCCTGGCGGAGCGGCGGGCCCAGCCACGGCGGTTTGCCCGACCGCGAGGGTCGTTCCCGAGCCGGCGGCGAGGGCGCCGGGCTGTCCCGCGACATTGCCCGCCCCGCCCGAGGTCGCCGGACTCACGGCGCCGCTGGCCGAGATCGTGGAAGACCCGGCCGACGTGATCACGCCTTGCGCCGAGATCGCGTTCGCGGCGGAGGCCGCGCCCGCCGCGGTTCCGCCCGTCGTCGTGGCTGCGGATCCGCTGCTGACGTAGATGTCGTTGAGGGCGGTGGGGTCCTTGGTGAACCGTGGGTCCGCCTCCATCACCACCTTGTACTGGTTGGTCTCCCGGTAAATGGTCGAGACCTGCCTCTGACCGAACGCGTCGTAGAGGGTGTTGTCGATCGCGGTGTTGGTGATGCCGAGCCGGCCCGCGGTGTCGCGGTCGACGGTGACGAAGCTCTCCAGACCGTGGTCCTCCTGGTCGGTATTGACGTCGGTCAAGGCCGGGTCCCGCTTCAACTGATCGGCCAGCTTTCCGGCCCAGGTCCGCAGCAAGGTCAGGTCGGGGCCTTCCAGGGTGAACTGATAGCTCGCGTTGCCCTGCCGTCCGCCGATGCGCAGATCCTGCGAGGGCGTGAGAAACAGGTTGGCGCCGACAACGTGAGCCAGTTTCGGACGAAGGCGCTGGATCACGGCTTCCGATCCGCCCTTCCGCTCGTTTCGCGGCTTGAGATTGGTGATCAGGAATCCGCCGGCGGCGTTGTTGCCGGCGAAAGCGACGACCGTCTCGACCGACGGATCGCGCCGGATGATCCCGACGAACTGTCGGATACGCTGGGAGGTGATCGTGAACGAGCTGGATTGGTCAGACTGGAGGCCGCCGATCAGTTGCCCGGTGTCCTGTTGTGGAAAGAATCCCTTGGGAACCACGACGAAGAGATAGCCGGTCAGGACGATGGTGACAGCGAGCACCACGAGCATCAGCGGCCCGGCGTCCAGCACCCAGTCGAGCGCCGTTTCATAGCGTCGCTGCATCCAGGAAAACGCACTGTCCGACCAGCGCGCGAGCCGTCCGTGTTTCTCGCGGGGCTTCGGCGGGTCGATCAGAAAGGCGCACATCACCGGCGTTGTGGTCAGGGAAATGACCAGGGACACCAGGATCGCCGCCGACAAGGTCACCGCGAATTCGCGGAACAGACGCCCGACGATGCCGCCCATGAGCAGGATCGGGATGAACACCGCGATCAGCGAAATGCTGATGGAAAGGACGGTGAACCCCACCTCGCGCGCGCCGAGCAGGGCGGCGTCCAGCCGGCTCATGCCGGCCTCGACGTGGCGGGTGATGTTTTCCATCACCACGATGGCGTCGTCGACCACGAAACCGGTCGCCACCGTCAGCGCCATCAGAGAGAGGTTGTCCAGCGAGAAGTGGAGCAGGAACATCACCCCGATCGCGCCCAGCAGCGAGACGGTCACCGCGACGCTGGGGATCAGCACCGCCCGCCCGTTGCGCAGGAAAAAGGCGACCACGCCGACGACGAGCAGGACCGAGATCACGACCGTGCGCTCGACCTCGGCCAGCGAGGCGCGGATGGTGATCGTGCGATCGATCGCCACGCGCATGTCGATGTCGGCGGGCAGGATCTGTTGCAGCCGGGGGATCACGGCCTTCACCCGGTCGACCGTGTCGATGATATTGGCGGCGGGCTGGCGCGAAACCACGACGACGATGGCCGGCTGGCCATTCACAAGCCCGAAATTGTGGATGTCGGTCACGCCGTCGACGACCTGCGCGACATCCGCCAGCCGAACGGCGTTGCCGTTCCTATAGGCGACCACCAACGGTGCATAGGCCGCCGCGTTCAGTCCGGTGTCGTTGGTGTAGATCTGAAACTGGCGGTCCCCCGACTGCACGACGCCCTTGGGCCGGTTGGCGTTGGCCGAGGCGAGGGCGGCGCGAACGTCCTCCAGGCTGATGCCTTGTTTGGCCAGGGCGGTGATGTTCAGTTCCACCCGAACGGCCGGCAACGATCCGCCGCCGATCGAGACGTTGCCGACGCCCTTGATCTGCGCCAGCTGCTGCTGGATCACGGTGGAGGCGACATCGTAGATCTGCCCCGGAGTCCGGGTCTTCGACGTCAGCGACAGGATCACGATCGGCGCGTCGGCGGGGTTCTGCTTGCGGTAGGTCGGATTGGTCTTCAGGGTCAGCGGAAGGTCGACCCGCGCCGCGTTGATCGCCGCCTGGACGTCCCTCGCCGCGCCGTCGATGTTGCGGTTCAGGCCGAACTGAAGGGTGATGTTGGTCTGGCCGACGCGACTGCTGGAGGTGAGCTCGGAAACGTCGGAGATGATCCCGAGATGTTTTTCGAGCGGCGTGGCCACACTGGTCGCCATGGTCTCTGGGCTCGCTCCGGGCAGCGACGCCTGGACCTGGATCGTCGGGAAGTCGACCTGGGGCAGGGGAGAGACGGGCAGCAGGAAGAAGGCCGCCGCTCCGGCCAGGGCGATCCCGATGGTGAGCAGGATTGTCGCGATCGGACGGCGGATGAACAGGGCGGACGGGTTCACGTCGCCGAGGGTCCCGTGGCCGGGGGACCCGAATCGGGCCGTGCTTCCGACAGCGCCGGATCGGATTCACCCTTCCGCCGGCCCCGCCCCCGGCTGAAGCGCTGGGCCAGGCTGTCGAACCTCAGATAGATCACCGGCGTGGTGAACAGGGTCAGCGCCTGGCTCACGATCAGGCCGCCGACGATGCTGATCCCGAGCGGATGGCGCAGCTCCGATCCGACGCCCCAGCCCAGCATCAGCGGCAGGGCGGCGAACAAGGCGGCCAGGGTGGTCATGATGATCGGGCGGAAGCGCAGCAGGGCGGCCTGGTGGATCGCCTCGCGCGGCGACTTGCCCTCGGTGCGCTCCGCGTCCAGCGCGAAGTCGATCATCATGATCGCGTTCTTTTTCACGATGCCGATCAGGAGCACGATGCCGATGATCCCGATCACGCCGAGGCTCTGGCCGGCGATCATCAGCGCCACCAGGGCGCCGGCGCCGGCCGACGGCAGGGTCGACAAGATGGTGATCGGGTGGATGTAGCTCTCGTAGAGCACGCCCAGAACGATGTAGACGGTGATGATCGCCGCCAGGATCAGCCAGAGCTCGTTGCCGAGGCTGGACTGGAAGGCGTTGGCCGCTCCGAGAAAGGCCGTGCTCAGGCTCCCCGGCACCTTGATCGCCGCCTCGTCCTTCTGGATCGCTTTCACCGCCGCCCCGATCGAGACGCCGGGCGCGGTGTCGAAGGAGATGTTGGCCGCCGGGAACTGGGCGACATGGTTGATCCGCAGCGCCGAGGCGCGCTGCTCGACCCGCGCCACCGCCGAAAGCGGCGTCTGTCCGCCGGTCGCTGTCGCCAGATAGATGCTGTCGAGGCCGTTCAGCCCGGTGAGCAGCCTCGGGTCGGCCTGAAGTATGACCCGTTCCTGACTGCTCTGGGTGAAGATGGTCGAGATGATGCGCTGGCCGAACGCCGAATAAAGCGTGTCGTCGATGGTCGCGGCGGTGATCCCCAGCCGCGCGGCGGTGTCGCGGTCGATATCGATGTAGGCCGACAAGCCCCCGTCTTGCAGGTCGGACGCAACATTGGTGATCTTCTTATCCGCGCGGAGTTTCTGGACAATCCGACCCGACCAGTCCGCGACCGTAGCGGTGTCGGCCCCCTGCAACGAGAACTGGTACTGGGTGCGGCCCAACGACGCGTCAATGTTAAGATCCTGCACCGGCTGAAGATAAAGGGTCACGCCGGGAACCTTGTTCGCTTCGCGCTCGAGATCCTGGATGATCTTGGCCTGCGGTTCGGAACGGTGGCCGAAGGGCTGCAGGGCGATAAGCATCCTGCCGCTGTTCAGCGTCGTATTGGTTCCATCGACGCCGATGAAGCTGGTCAGGCTGGAGACGTCCGGATGGCGTAGCAGTCGGGCCGCGACCTGTTGCTGGGTCGCCGCCATCCCGCCGTAGGAGGTCGACTGCGCAGCTTCGGTGACGCCTTGGATCAGGCCGGTGTCCTGGGTGGGAAACAGGCCTTTGGGGATGATCATAAACAGAACAACGGTGACGACGAGCGTCACCACAGCGACGATGAGTGTCGCGACCTGACGATCGAGTACCCAGGTTAGGCCCTTGTCGTAACGGTCGACCACGCCATCGATCACCGCCTTGCTGCGCCGTCCAAACCAGGTGTCCTCCACCTTGTCGTGACTCCGCAGCCAGCGGGCGGAGAGTGTCGGCACCAGGGTAAGCGAGACCATGGCGGAGATCAGGATGGTCACCGCCAGAGTGATGGCGAACTGGCGGAACAGCCGGCCGACCACGTCACCCATGAACAGCAGTGGGATGAGAACGGCGATCAGCGACACCGTCAACGAGATGATGGTGAAGCCGATCTGCTGGGCGCCCTTCAACGCCGCCTGCATCGGCGGCTCGCCGTCCTCGATGTAGCGCGAGATGTTCTCGATCATGACGATGGCATCATCGACGACGAAGCCAGTCGCGATGGTCAGCGCCATCAGCGTCAGGTTGTTGAGCGAGAAGTGCAAGATGTACATCGCGGCGAAGGCGCCGACGAGCGACAGCGGCACGGCGACCGAGGCGATGAAGGTCGCCGGCACGCTGCGCAGGAAGACGAAGATGACCGCCACCACTAGGGCGACGCTGAGCATCAGCTCGAACTCGACGTCGGTGACCGAGGCGCGAATGCCGGTGGTGCGGTCGTTGACGACCTTGACGATTATCGACCCGGGCAAAGCGGCCGTCAGATCGGGGAGGGCCTTCTTGATCTGATCGACCGTGCTGATCACGTTGGCGCCCGGCTGGCGCTGGATGTTGAGCAGAACCGCCGGCGTCTTGTCGAACCACGCCCCTAGTTGGGTGTTCTCGACGCCAGCGGTGATCGAGGCGACGTCCGCCAGACGGACCGGCGCGCCGTTGTGATAGGAGATAATCTGCTGGCCGTAGTCGGCCGCCGTCAGCAACTGATCGTTGGCGTCGATGGAGTAGGCGCGGGTCGGTCCGTCGAAGTTGCCCTTGGCGCCGTTGGAATTAGCCGAGGCGATGGCGGTGCTGAGCTGCGATAGCGACAGCCCGTAGGACGCCAGTTGCGTGGGATTGGCCTGGATCCGCACCGCGGGCTTTTCGCCGCCGCTGATCGAGACCAGCCCCACGCCCGCGAGCTGCGAGATCTTCCGCGCCACCTGCTGGTCGGCGTAACTTTCGACGTCGCTGAGCGGCATCCGGTTGGACGTCAGCGCCAGGGTCAGCACCGGCGCGTCGGCGGGATTGACTTTGGCGTAGATCGGCGGCGCGGGAAGGTCGGTGGGCAGCAGGCTCGTCGCCGCGTTGATCGCTGCCTGCACCTCCTGCTCGGCGACGTCCAGCGGCAGCGAGAGGTCGAACTGCAGGGTGATCGCCGACGAGCCGCCGGAGCTCGTCGAGCTCATCCGGTCGAGCTGGCTCATCTGGCCGAACTGGACCTCGAGCGGCGCGGTGACCGTGGTCGCCATCACCTCGGGGCTCGCCCCGGGATAGCCGGTCTGGACCTGGATTGTTGGGTAATCCACCTCGGGCAGCGCCGACAGCGGCAGGAACTTGAACGCCACCAGCCCCGCCAAGAGTAGGGCGAGCATCAGCAGCGAGGTCGCCACCGGGCGCTCGACAAATGGTCGTGAGGGGCTGAGCGCCATCGGCTAGGCCCGCGGCGCGCCCGGTCGCGCGATCATCCCGCCGGCGCTCCGCCGCCGGCGTGGCGATGATGGCCGCGGCCGGGGCCAACGCGGTCTTGCCTGCCCGCCTGGCCTGGCAAGACGACTGGGCCGCCGTCGCGCAGCTTGTCCCCGCCGTCGGTGATCACCGTCTCACCGATGGCGAGCCCCTTGGTGATCGACACGGTCTCGGCCGTGCCAGGACCGGTGATCACCGGACGCGCCTGCACTGTATTGTCGGTCTGCAGTACCCAGACGTAGTCGCCTTGCGGGCCGTGGCGGACGGCCGTGGTCGGCACGACGACTTGGTCCGCCAGGGTGTTCACCAGCAGGACCACGTTGACGAACTGGCTCGGGAACAGCGCGCCCGACGGGTTGCCGAACCGCGCCTTGGCCTTGACCGTGCCGGTGGTCACGTCAATCACATTGTCCAAGGTGGATAGCACGCCCTGGGCGAGCACCGTCCCTCCGGCGCGGTCGTAAGCGGTGACCGCGAGGCCGGCGCCCTTGCGGGCGTTCACCGCCGGGATCTGATCCTCGGGCAAGGCGAACACCACCGTAATCGGATCGATCTGGGTGACCACGGTCACCGGGGTCGCCGAGTTCGCGGTGATCTGGTTGCCCGGGTCGATTTGCCTCAAGCCAACCCTGCCGGTGATCGGCGACGTGATGTGGGTGAACGATAGGTTGAGTTGGTTGCTGGCGACGGTCGCCCGATCGCTGGCTAAGGTCGCGAGGTCCTGCTGCACCAGCGCCGCCTGAGTGTCGACCTGCTGGCTGGCGATGGAGTCTTCGCTCTTGAGGGTGCGGTAGCGCTGCAGGTCCACCTGGGCGTTGCGCAACAGGGCCTGGTCGTGAAGCAGCTGGCCCTGGGTCTGCTGGACGGCGACCTGGAACGGACGCGGATCGATCTGGGCCAGCAGTTGACCCCGGCGGACCATCTGACCCTCGACGAAGCCGACCCGGTCGAGTTGGCCGGAGACCCGGGCGTTCACGTTCACCGTGGCGATCGGCGTGACGGTGCCGAGCGCGCTGATCTGGATCGGGATCGAGCCGGCGGCCGCCTTGGCGATGCCCACGGTGGTCGGTGGGCGCCCTCCGGGACCGCTTCCGCCGCGTCCGCCCCGGCCGCCGTGCGCGGCTCGTCCCCCCATGCCCCCGGCGCCGCCAGGACCGCCGCCGCCCGCCGGTCGCTTGGCGCAGAACGTCAGGATCGCGGCGAGCGCGATGGCGATGATGACGAGGAGTATGATCTGGAAGGTGAGCCGCGACGCCGGTGGCTTTGGCCTATCGGCACTAGACGGGCGGGAAGGCAGAGGGGTGGTCTCGCTCATCCAGGCTCCAGATGTATCGCGTCCGGGGCCTAAGGATGGCGGCGACGTTGGCGTATTATTACTGACGCTGGATAACCGGAAGGTGAACGGCCTGCTATAAAGGCGTCGACAAAATCGAGCGACGGTGTCTATCGCTGGCGCGGAGCCAATTTATGGCCTAACATTTCGGCGGGCGCACTTTTGAATGTGATGATCGCGGGCGCGGGCGGACAGCTCGCCGTCGAACTCGAACGCACCGCCCCCGCGGACGCGACCCTGACATCACTCACCATCCACGACCTCGACATCGCGGACGCCGCGGCGACGTGCGCCGCTGTCGAGCGGCTGAGGCCCGACCTGATCTTCAACGCCGCCGCCTACACTGCCGTCGACCGCGCGGAGAGTGAGGTTGAGCTGGCGTTCGCCGCCAACCGCGACGGCGCCGCCAACCTCGCCGCCGCGGCGAAGGCGGTCGGGGCCAGGTTCGTCCACGTCTCCACCGATTTTGTGTTCGGCGGCGAAGCGGGCCGTGCTTATGCTCCCGACGCGCCGACCGATCCGCTGGGCGTGTACGGCGCCTCGAAGCTCGCCGGCGAGATCGCTGTCGCCGAGGCCGACCCCGGCGCCCTGATCGTGCGTACCGCCTGGGTCTATTCGGCGGGTGGGGCGAACTTTCTCAAGACCATGCTGCGCCTGATGACGTCGCGTGGCGAGGTCCGTGTGGTCTGCGATCAGATCGGCGCGCCGACCGCCGCCGGAGACTTGGCTCGCGCGCTCTGGGGTCTCGTCACCGTCGATGCCCGGGGCCTGTTCCACTTCACCAACGCCGGCGTCGCCTCGTGGTACGATTTCGCCCAGGCAATCGCCGAGGAGGCGCTGGCCGCCGGCGTGATCCCTCGAGCGTGCGCCGTCGTTCCAATCCGAACGGTCGACTACCCGACGCCCGCGCGACGGCCAGCATTCAGCGTCCTCGACTGCGCCTCGACGTGGCAGGCGCTGGGAGCCCCCGCGCCGCACTGGCGGTTCGCGTTGCGGGAGGTGATCGCGCAAATCACGCTCGAAAATGTTGGCCCGAACTGACCGACGCCGGCTTCGCCCGCGACAATGCGCGTTCGCCATCGCGCCAACTCGTCGTCGTCGGCATCCTTGCCTTTTCGGTTTTCGTCGCCCCGGCAATCTATGGCTTCGTCGCCTTCCATGGTGATTATGCCGAGATATCGAAGCCGCCGATCTTGCGGCATGTCGCGTTCAACTGCGCCGCCAACTGTTTGGTAATGACGGGATCGGTCGACCTGGCCGGACGGCTCGATCAGCGTCTCTCGAACATACTCTTGAGAACCGCGATTTTTCACGGCGCACTTGCCTTCTTCACGCTCGTCACCCGCCACTACTATTCGATACCGATGCTGCTGACCGCAGCGCCGATCTCGGCCGTCGGCGGTGCGATTGTGAGCGTGCTACGTCAAAAGGATTCCGCGCCGCGGGTCGGGATTGTTGGTCCTTGGCATTGGATCGCGGAGGATCGCGGTCACAGTTGCAGGCGGATCGAGGCGTCAACCGAATCTATCGCCGAGTACGCCCTCATCCTGGTCACCTTTGACGGACCGCTCCCCGCCGAATGGACGCCCCTGCTGTCACGCGCCCTTCTCGCCGGCAAGACGGTGCGCCACATCGCCGAATATCTTGAAGAGGCGAAAGGCGTGGTCTCGATCGAGCACTTCGAGCTGAACCACCTTCCCGCGACTGGGCTGGCGAGCTACCGCACGCCCAAGAGAGCATTCGACCTCATATTTGCAATCGCCGTTATGCCGATCGCCATTCCGGTTGCCGTTGTCGCGGCCGCGGGCATTTGGATGACGATGGGCTGGCCGCTCATGTTTATTCAGGACCGGGTTGGGCTCGGCGGGGTGTCCTTCAGAATGTTAAAATTGCGCACGATGCGTCCTTTTGATCAGGGAGGCGCGGTCGTGGCGACGGCCCGCGGCGATTCGCGCATCACGCGCTTCGGCTACTGGTTACGGCGGTTCCGGATCGATGAGCTGCCGCAACTGGCGAATGTCCTGCTCGGCGACATGAGTGTAATCGGCCCTAGGCCTGAACAGCCCGCTCTTACGGAAGCCTATATCCGCGATATTCCCGCATTCGCGTTCCGTCAGCTCGTGCGGCCTGGGATTACCGGTTGGGCTCAGGTCCGGGCCGGCTACGCAGCCGACCTCGAGGAGACGCGGACAAAACTCGGCTATGATCTATTCTATCTAAAGAATTTCTCGCTCGGCCTCGACCTTCAGATCCTCGCGCGCACCGTCTGGACCTTGATCAGCGGAAGCGGAGTCAGGTGAGCGCCCAATTGAAGAAGGTCGCATCTATCGCTGAGCGCCTTTCTCCGGCGATCGCCGCGATCGCCAACCACTGACCTTCGCACCCGCTTGCTGGAACAACGAAATTGAGAGATCGCGTCCGCGCCGCCTCGCCTGTCATAGGCGCTGCCGATGCCAGCGCGACATCGGTTCCGGCGCAGCGAACCTCGACTCTCAGCCGGGGATCCCCGTTGATCGCCTCTTGCCAAGACAGGTGGTGGACCCCTGGCCAAGAGCGACCAGACGGCGCGGCATTCGGGGATCGGCGGCGCCGTCGTATGTGACCCGTAACACTCCGCCGTCGACATCGCTCGAAGCCCCATTGCCGGCAACGGTGCTCCATCCGAATGGTGGCGCGGCCGTAAGGTCGTTGATGAGGTTCGGATCGCGACGCGGACGAGAAAACGTCCTCCAGTCCCGGTCGGCCGCAAGATAATCTCGCTGATCGACGAGCCGGTTCAGGAACGGTGCGACCTCGAGGTCGGTCGCGGGGTGCGCCGTGGCGGAGAGTCCGGCCAGCACGAAGCGCATATCGGCCGGCTCGGCCTGGGCGGCAAGCTCTCGCATGAAGGCGGGCCGCCACCATGGCGCCGGCGCCAGCCGCGTGACGATGACCGGTCGGCTGGCGTTGTAATGAGCGGCGGCGACCAGAAGAGCGAACAGCCGCTCGCGCTTTTGGTTATCGACGTCCCGCCGAAGAAGCGCGTCGGCCGCGCCAAAAGCTTCCTTATACCGACCTTCAGAAAGCCGGCGCACGAGCAACCAGTTCTCTGTCGGCGTGTCCCGCCGACTTCGCCTCCCCGCGAAAGTCATGAGCCGCTCGGCATCCACGGTCGAACCCGCGAGGCCGAGCGCGAGGCCGAGATTGCGCGCGGCGGCGGGATCGAGAGGATCGCGAGCCAAATCCAGTCTTGATAAGCTAACGCTTCTCGGAGGCCACGGGAGTGTCGGCGGTGGCGTGTTGGCCGCGACCGTGAATAAAGCGAGCACCAGAGTTGCGCAGAGCAACACCCCGTCCGCGAATACCCGGCGGAACGCGAAGGTGCTACGCCGCGCGGACACGCCCACGAGCCTGGCCGTCGCGGCGGCGGTCGGACTGTTTCGCCTTTCCTTCCGTCAGCAGGGTTTGGTCGTCGCCATAGCTGTACCCGTAGCCGTATTCGTCGTTCGCGCTGACGGGTTTGTAGCGGGTCAGCAGCACGCCCAATACGTGAACGCCGGCGAGGCCGAGACGCCGCACGGCGGTTCGCACCTGCGGACGGCTGGTGACGTTTGCCTCAACCACGAGCAGCGTTCCCTCGACTCGCGTTCCGATCGTCGGGGCGTCCGCCAAAGACATGA
The DNA here is from genome assembly GCA_965277785.1 of Caulobacteraceae bacterium. Lineage (GTDB taxonomy): Bacteria > Pseudomonadota > Alphaproteobacteria > Caulobacterales > Caulobacteraceae > Acaudatibacter. Next base: position 84,290 of record CBDIDP010000011.1, on the reverse strand, counting down.
TGGGCGGACCGTCGAAGATGACCATGTCGAACAGTCGCGACGCTTTGTCGATTATAAGCTCAAGGCGCTCGCCGGCGAGAAGCTCGGCGGGGTTTGGCGGCAACGGACCCGAGGTCAGCAGGAATAGGTTGGCATGCGCGGTTGGCTGGATCGTCTCCGACAACTCGACCGACCCGGTGAGCAAATTGCTCAGTCCGACTTCGACCTGGGTGTCCATCAGCCGGTGCAGCGAGGGTTTGCGCAGGTCGGCGTCGATAAGAAGAACCCTGAAGCCCAGCCTCGCGACATAGTGGGCGAGAGCAGTCGCCGTCGTCGACTTGCCTCCGCCGGGAAGCGGGCTCGTGACCAGCAGGGTCTTGGGAAAACCGTTCGTGGTGGAGAACTGCAGGGCCGATCGCAGCGACTGATATGCCTCGGCCAGCGGCGACCGCGTGTCGGCCAGAGCTTCGGCGGGGGTGACATTCCGTTTGAGGGTGGGCGCCGTGCCGAGGAGCGGAAGTTCAAGATCGGACTCGATATCGTGCGGCGTACGCACAGTCTGGTCCATGGCGTCGCGCACGAGCGCCAGGAACACGCCGAGTCCCAGCCCGGCGACAGCGGCCAGCAGCATGTTCGCGATGGGTCTGGGCTGCGACGGCCTCGCCGGCGCAATGGCTCGATCGACGATCGAGATGTTGTTCGCCGCGACGCCGCCCGCCACGCCGACCTCTTTGTAGCGCTGGAGCAGGCCGTCATAAAGCGTGCGGTTGGTGTCCACCTCCCGCTGCAGGATCGTATAGCGGATGCTCCGTCCGCGCAGGTCCTGGACCGCGCCCTGCTGGTTTGCGACCTCCCCTTGGATTGCGTGTTCGGCGTCGAGCGCCGCGGCGTACTGGCCGTGAATCGATTGCTTGATGGCGGCCGATTCGGCGTCGATCTGGCGGTTGATCTCGGCCAATTGCGCGGAGAGCCGGCGCATGTCGGGATAGTCAGGTTTAAAGATGCTGAGCTTGTCCTGGTATTCCGCTGCGACTTTGGCGCGCTCCTGGCTGAGCTGCTGGATGGTCGGGCTCTGCAGTATCTCCGTCAGCCCAGCGCCGTTGGCCGCGCGCGCCTGATCCCAGCGCTGTTCAGCCTTGATCCGGTCGGTGCGGGCCGTCGAAAGCGCCGTGTTGTAGGCCTGAAGATTGGCCGCCGGCAGGGATCGGCTGGCCTCCGACTTGCCGGCCTCCTCGGCGTCGGGCATCTCCACGATGTGCTGACTCGCCGCGTATTCGACGAGGGCGCGTTCGCTCTCTTCCAGCTTGGCCTTGACCTCGGCCAATCGCTTTTCGAGGAAATCGCGGGCGTAGGACGATGCTTCGTACCGCCGGTCCATGGCGGCCTCAATGAAGTTTTCCGCAAAGGCGTTGGCGATGCGGGCGGAGAGATGCGGGTCGGGACTCTTGAAAACCACCGTCACCAGACGCGATCCTCTCTCGGGCGTGACGTCCTCATGAGATTGCAGCAGGCCGACGGTCGCGGGCGCACGTCCGTGCCGCCTCTCAGCCCATTTCGCGGCGGCGCGAAAGGTTTTATCGGTCATCGTGGCGATGAAGCCGTCGTCGATGAGCAGGCCCTGGGTTTGCGCAACCCGTTCGGCCAAGGCGCGGCTGCGTAGCAGGCCGTACTGCGTCTGATAGTATTCCTCGCCGAGGTTGTCCTCGGGTGTCGCCTCGTCGCGGCTGACGACCTTCTCAACCTCGCGGTCGATCTACAGCGTGGTCTGCGCGGTGTAGAGCGGGCGGCTCAGGAGGGTCACGACAGCACCCGCCGCAAGCGCGGCCAGGATGCTGATGAGCACCGTCCATTTGCGCCTGACGAGGCTTAGCCAGTAGGCGGAGAGGTCGACTGTCGCGCCGGGGGCGGACGACGAATACGGCGCCTCCAACTCAAACCTCGTGTCGGTCAAACCTCGGGTGGACACCGTGGGAAGCAGTCGCCGTCGGGATTCCACGCGACCGCTGGGGGCGTCGCTTTCCTGCGCTATGCTCATGATGCTTGCTCAAACGTCATTTTGCGCCACCCGTTACAGGAATGTCAGCACGTAGAGGGCTGGAATGGCTTCGATCATGCCGTGCCAAAAGTTCTTTCCCTTGGAGTCGTCGACGATGACCACGTCGTTGCCGAGCACTTCGGGATTACGCGCCGTGCCCCTGCCGATCGCCGCGAGGTCAAATGTCGCCGCTCGCGGCGTGCCATCGACGTTGCGGATTATCGTGACCCGATGAAGGTTGGCGTTTTTCGCCGCTCCCTTGGCTCGCGCCACCGCCTCAAGCAGGCTAGTTCGCCCCTTGAGTTCGAAAACTCCGGCCTCGTTAACCGCGCCCTCGACGCTGACCTTCTGACTTACTGCCTCGTCGACGGTGACAGAGACCTGCGGCGATTGTAGGTATCTGCCCTCCAGTCGGGCGGCGATTTCGTTCGAGAGTTCTGTCGTCGTCTTTCCCCGCGCGACAACGGCCCCGATGAGGGGGAGGAGGATCTGGCCGCTGGCGTCGACCTGCATCTTCTGGACGGTTAGTTCCTTGATCTGGAACACCGTAATATTCAACCGGTCGAGAGCACCGATTCGATAGGCGGCGTCCGGTGAATAACTCGATGCCCGCTCGACCGTCTCCCCAGCGTGTACGGGCTCCTCGGCCACCGCGGTTCCCGCGGCCAAGAGTGCCGTAAAGCCCAAGACGAGAGCTCTCTCGATCAATCTCGTTACAACCACTCGGATACCTGCTTTTTCGTACCGTCGACCCCGCGCCCGTGAACCTAACCTAAGTTAATTTTAAAGTCTTTTACAATCTCCCGCTGTTTCGGTTGCTCTCGCCTAATGCGGCGTTATGGCGCATAATGTTCGGCCAAGCGCAGTGACGCGCGATAGAAAGTGCCTCCATGTCAGCCATGATCTTCCGTATCGTCAAACACGATGGGGCCTGGGCGGTCGAACACGAGGGCCGTTTCTCCAACCGCGCCCGCGACAAGGCTGAGGTCGTCGCCTCGGCGACCAAGCTAGCCCGCGACGCCGTGGGCCAGGGCCGGGTGGTCCAGGTCCGCGTCGAGGGAGAAACGGGGTACTTCTGATGGCTAGCAAGGAACAAAAGCGCAGCAAGGAGGTGCGCAAACCGAAACAGGCAAAGGGCTCTCCCGCAGCCTCAACGTCACCGTTCGTGGTGACGCAGGGCAAAACACCCGCGGGGCAGTCGAAGAAGTCATAGGACGCCAAAGGTCCTACCAAGTTGAGGACGCGGCGCTGCGGGTCAACGCCGCTCGGTCGGGCTGCGTTGTGAAGCTTGGCCGGTGTTGATATCCACGCATGTCAAACCAACGCTTGGGGAACCTAATGAAACATTTGATAACTACTCTTACGGCGGCAAGCGTGTCGCTCTCCATCGGCATGGCGCGGGCCGAGCCGTATGTCGACTACAAGCCGGTTAAGGGGTTGTGGCACATCCAAACCATCAAGGTCGATCCAAACCACATCGACGACTACCTTGTTGGTCTGAAGCGAACCTGGATCCCAGGTGAGGAGATCGCCAAAAAGCATGGCCTGATCGACATGTATTCTGTCGAGACCAAGCTCAATTCCTCCGATGGAAAGGGCAACGTCGTGCTGATCGAGCACATCCCGGACATGGCGCTGATGGAACCCAATCCGGTTCGGGATCAGGCCATTGAGAAAGAGGTCTACGCCGCGACACCGAAGGCGGACCTCAACGCCAAGGTCAAAACCTACGACGGCTACCGCACCTTCGTCGGCGACGACTACTATTCGGAAGTCAGCTTCCCGAAATGATGGCGTGGCTCTTTGTTCCGGTTTGGCCGGAGCGGAGCGTCCGGCTCAGAACCCTTGCAAGCGCGCGTAGCGGTCGCGATGATAAGACTGCCCGCCGTAGGTCGCCTCGGCGGCGCGGGCTCGCTTGAGATACAGGCCGGCGTCGTGGGCGTCGGTCATGCCAATGCCGCCGTGCATCTGAACCATCTCGTTGGAGACGAGGTGCAGGGTGTCGCCGGCCTTGGCTTTCGCCAGCGATACCAATTCCGGCACGTCCGGCGACTTACTGTCGATCGCCGTCAGCGCCGCCTCGACGCAGGAGCGGGTGAGCTCCAAATCGGTGAACATCTTGGCCGCGCGATGTTGCAGGGCCTGAAACGAACCGATTACCTGGCCGAACTGCACCCGCGTCTTAAGATAGTCGAGGGTGGTCTCGAAGGCCTGGAGCGAGGCGCCGAGCATTTCAGCGGCGAGCCCGGCGCGGGCGCGGTCTAGCGTGGATTCCAGTAAATCCCAACCGAGGCCTTCCTCGCCCAGCAGGGCTTCGGCGCCGACCTCGACATCGGTGAAGGTAATGTTCGCGGCGCCACGCGAATCGGCGAGCTTGAGCGACTGACGATCGACGCCTTTGGCGTCGGCGGGGACAAGGAACAGGCTGATGCCGTCCTTTTCCGAGCTCTCGCCGCGTACACGGGCGGAGACGATGAGCAGGCCGGCGGCCATGCCTTCGAGCACGAAGACCTTCTTGCCCGAGATTCTCCACCCGTCGCCGCTCTTGGCCGCCAAGGTCGCAACCTGGTTGGGACGGTGGTGCGGACCTTCGTCGACGGCCAGCGTCGCCACCAGTTCGCCGGTCGCGATCTTGGTCAGCCACGCCTCCTTCTGGGCTTCGCTCCCGCCCATCACGATGGCGCTCGCGGCGGCCAGGGCGGTGGCGAGGATCGGCGAGGCGGTAAGGGTGCGGCCAGTCTCTTCCAGGATCAGTCCGAGCCCAAGATAGCCGAAATCCGACCCGCCGTATTCCTCGGGGATGATCACACCGGTCCAACCCATCTCCGCCATTTCAGCGAAGGCGGCGGGGTCGTAGCCGAGTTGTGCGCCGGAGTCGCGCATCTTCCGGAATGCGGTCACCGGCGACTTGTCGCGGGTCCAGGTGCGGGCGGAGTCTCGCAGCAGGCTCTGTTCTTCGGTCAGGACGGCCATGGTGTCTCTCTTGATCTAGTGGCTTGGGCCGAGCGGGTCAGGCAGGCCTAGGATCCGCTTGGAAATGATATTGCTCTGAACCTCGGCGGAGCCGCCGTAGATCGTGAAGGCTTTGCCGAACAGCCAGGTTCTAACGGCGTTCCGCTCGTCGGCGGAGAACTCCGAACCCTCCCAGCCAAGACCCCGCGCGCCCAAGATTTCGAGGGTCAGTTCGGCGCGGTCCTGGGCGATCTTGGTTCCGGCGTTCTTCATGATCGAAGTCGCGGTGCTCGGGCCGGTGTTGGAGCGCGCCTCGATTGCCGTCCGTGTCGCGGTTAGCGCGAAGGCGCGGGCCGACATCTCGTGGTCGGCGATCCGCGCGCGCAGATCGGGATCGTCGATCCGGCCGTCATGGTCGACGCCGACGTAGTCCTTGGCCAGAACGTTTAGCGGGCCACCGAAACGGCCGGCGCCACCGCCGCCACCGCCGGCCAGACCGCTACGCTCGTGCTGCAGCAGACGCTTGGCGATCGTCCAACCACCGTTCAGTGGACCGACCAGGTTCTCCTTGGGAACCCTCACGTCGGTGAAGAAAGTCTCGCAAAATGGCGAGGCGCCGCTGATCAGCTTGATCGGTCGCACTTCCACACCGGGCGAGCGCATGTCGATCAACAGGAAGCTGATGCCCTCGTGCTTCCGTGACGTGTCGGTGCGTACGAGGCAAAAGCACCAGTCGGCCCACTGCGCTCCGCTGGTCCAGATCTTCTGGCCGTTGACCAGCCAGTGATCGCCCTTATCCTCGCATTTGGTTTGTAGCGATGCGAGGTCGGAACCGGCGCCCGGTTCGGAAAAACCCTGGCACCAGCGGATTTCCTGCCGCGCGATCGGCGGGATGTGCCGATGTTTCTGCGCCTCTGAACCATATTCGAGCAGGGTTGGGCCGAACATCATCGTGCCCATTCCGCCGATCGGGTTCCAGGCCCCGATCGCGGCCATCTCCTTCTGCAGGACCTTGGCTTGGTCGGGGGACAGCCCGCCGCCGCCATACGCCCTGGGCCACGTCGGCACACCCCAGCCCTTCTCGCCCATGGCCTTGACCCAAGCGTCATGGTCGCCGCCGCCGATGGCCGGGCCTTCGCCCGTCATCATTCCGCTCTTGCCCTTGAGCGAAATCGGGAAATGCTGGGCAAGCCAGTCTCGCGCTTCGGCGCGAAAGGTATCGAGGTTAGTCGGTCCAAAATCAGGCATGAACTCTACTCAGGTGGACTTGGTCGCGTCCGGGAGGCCCAGGATGCGCTTGCTGATGATGTTGTTCTGGATTTCGGCCGATCCGCCAAAGATGGTCCAGGCCTTTCCGGACAGCCAGTTGCGGACCGCCGAGCGTTCGTCGTCCTCGAAGGCGTTGCCGTCCCAGCCAAGGCCCTGGGCGCCCATGATCTCCAGCGTCAGCTCGGCCTTCTCCTGGCCGATGCGCGTCGAGGAGTTCTTCATGATCGAGGTCACGGCGCTGGGGTTCTGATTGCCCTTGGCCTCCAACGCCGCGCGCTGAAGGGTAAGGGCGTGGGCGCGGGCATCCATGACGTGACTGGCGATGCGTGCGCGAAGATCGCTGTCGGCGATCCGGCCTTGACGGTCGACGCCGACGTAGTCACGCGCGAGTTCGGGCAAGGCCTTGCCCGAACCGAGCATCCGTCCGCCGCCCTGGCCTGAACGCTCGTGCTGCAACAGGCGCTTGCCGATGGTCCAGCCGCCATTCAGCGGACCGACCATGTCGTTCTTCTCGACGCGCGCGTCGGTGAAGAAGGTTTCGCAGAATGGAGAATTGCCGGCGATGAGCTGGATCGGACGAGTCTCGACGCCCGGCTGGCGCATGTCGATCAGGACGAAGCTGATGCCCTCGTGCTTCTTCGACGTGTCGGTGCGAACGAGGCAGAAACACCAGTCCGCCCATTGCGCGCCGCTGGTCCAGATCTTCTGGCCGTTTATCTTCCAATGATCGCCGGCGTCCTCGCACTTGGTTGTCAGCGAGGCGAGGTCGGACCCGGCGCCCGGCTCGGAATAGCCCTGGCACCAGCGAATTTCGCCACGGCAGATCGGCGGGATGTGGCGTTGCTTCTGATCTTCCGTGCCGTACTCCAGCAGGGTTGGACCGAACATACTGGTCCCCATTCCGGCCATCGGGTTAGGCGCGCCCACCTTGACCAGTTCCTGGGCCAGCACGCGTGCGTCCGCTGGATCTAGGCCGCCGCCGCCGTATTGCTTCGGCCATGTCGGAGCGCCCCAGCCTTTTTCGGCCAGTCGTTGGCGCCAGAGCTCCAGGTCGGGATCCTTCGACTTGCCGCGCATGACCGCGTCCGCCATGACTTCGGCTTGGCCGCGCATGCTGGCCGGCAGATTGGCCTCTATCCATTCCCGGGCTTCCTGACGAAAGCCCGTTATCTCGCCACCGAAGTCAGCCATCAGTGTTTCACCGGATCCGGGAGGCCGAGCACTCGCTTGGCCACCACGTTGACGTTGACCTCGGACGTGCCGCCCTCGATCGAATTGCCTTTAGAGCGCAGCCAGCCGCGCGTGACCTGACGCTCGGCGGGATCGAAGCCTTCGCCGTCCCAGCCGAGACCCTGCGTCCCGAGCGTCTCGACCATCAGTTCGGCGCGTTGCTGCGCTAGCGTCGCGGCGGCGTACTTTATGATCGAGGTCGCCGCGCTTGGCCCGTCGTTCGACGCCTTGGACTCCGCCGCGACCCGCGACAGCGTCAGGTAGAAGGCTTGGAAATCCATCTTGTTTTGCACGATGCGCCCGCGCAGATCGGCGTCCGCGATCGCGCCCTCCTCATCGACACCAACGTATTTCTTGGCGAGCTGGCCCAGATCGCCCGGCGCCCCGCCCGCGCCGTTGCCGCTTCCGCCACCAAAGCCGCCGGAGATGTTTTGCCGCTCGTACTGCAGCAGGCGTTTGGCGATTTCCCAGCCGCCGTTGATGCGTCCGATGAGATTCTCTTTCGGGATTTTTAGATCGGTGAAAAAGGTTTCGCAAAACGGCGACTCGCCGCTGATCAGCTTGATCGGCCGGGTCTCGACGCCAGGAGACGCCATGTCGATCAGGACGAAGCTGATACCCTCGTGCTTCCTCGACGTGTCGGTGCGCACGAGGCAGAAGCACCAGTCCGCCTTGTTGGCATAGGACGTCCAGATCTTCTGGCCGTTGATCAGCCAGTGGTCGCCGCCGTCCTCGCACCTTGTTTGAAGGGAGGCGAGGTCGGAACCGGCGCCCGGTTCGGAATAGCCTTGGCACCAGCGGATATCGCCGTTCACGATCTTCGGCAGGTGCTCGCGCTTCTGCGCCTCGGTGGCGTATTCGAGCAGCACCGGCCCAAGCATCCACACGCCGAACGACGCCAGCGGCTGGCGGTGCTTGCCGGCGGTCGTCAGCCGGTCGAGAGCGCGAGCCTGTTCGGCGGTCAAGCCGCCGCCGCCATACTCCCGCGGCCAGGTCGGCGCGGTCCAGCCGCGCGACGCCATGCGGCGCATCCACACGATCTGCGGGTCGTAACTGCCGGCGAAGGCCCGTCCGCCCCAGATCGCTTCTGGATCGCTCGCCGTGGTGGACGAACGCAACTCGGGCGGATAGTTTTCCTCCAGCCACGCCGAGGCCTCGGCGGTGAAGGCGTCCAGATCGGTCCCGCCGAAATCGGCCATGGCGGCTGCTCCCAAATATGATTGACGATCACTTTAGCGTCGGAGCCGGCGCCCGCAAGGGGGCCACGCTCTCAAGGCGCGCGCATCCGTCCGTAAGGTGATACGTTGTCGATTGGTGATTTGGTCGCCCTCAGGAATTGAATGATCTGGTTGCGCGATCTTCGCCCGACGATACTGGCCGGGGCGCCGAAGTCGTTGGCTCTGCTGACTGCGGCGGCGGGGATCATGCTGCTCGCGTCGGGCGCGACGCCGTCGGACCCCGCGCGGTTCATGTGGCTGGCCGAGCACGCCCCCATCGTGCTGATCGAGATCAGCCACTTCCTTTCCAGCGTGCTCGGCATCGTTCTGATCCTGCTGGCTTTTGGGCTGTCGCGCCGGCTCGACGGCGCCTGGGTCGCGACGCTCGTCGTGACGGTCGCGGCATCCATTCTCGCCCTCTTCAAAGGATTTGACTGGGAGGAGTCGATCATCCTCCTGATCCTGGTGGCGCTTCTCGCGCCGTGCCACGAAGCCTTTCCTCGCAGCGCCCGGCTGTCGCGGCTGGAGATCAGCCCAGGCTGGCTGTTGTCGGCCGCGGCGGCGGTGATTGGGGCGGGGCTCGCCGGCTGGTGGTCCTTCCAACATCTCGACTACGCCAATGTCTCGGTTCTGAAAGTGATCGGCAACCAGGATGCCGAACGCGCCCTGCGCTCCTCGATCGGCGCGGCGATCGTCTTGCTTGGGGTTGGCGTGTGGCGGCTACTGGCGACCCCGGCGACGCCGCCGGTGGTCGGCGAGACCGACTGCGACTTTCATCGCGTCCGCGCCGCCCTCGCCAAGGCCGAGGTCGCCGAGCCGTGGTCCAACCTCGCCCTGCGCGGCGACAAACGTTTCCTGTTCTCCGACAGCGGCGACACATTTTTAATGTTCGGCGTGCGCGGTCGATCTTGGATCGCACTGGGACCTCCGGTTGGACGCCGCGACGAGCGCCTCGACCTGCTGTGGGCTTTTCGCGAGCTAGCCGACGCCCATGCCGCGCGGCCAGGCATCTACGGTGTCACTCCCGAAGACCTGCCCGAGATCGTCGAACTCGGCTTCTCGATTCAGAAGATCGGCGAATCCGCCGCGGTTCCGATCGACAGCTTCTCCCTCGAGGGACGTAAGCGCGGTAACCTGCGCCGCAGTTGGCGCAAGACCGGAGAATGCGGCGCCTGTTTCGAGGTCGTTCCCGCCGGCGTCTCGCCCTGCCTGTACAGCGAACTGCAAGCGGTCTCGGACGAGTGGTTGGCCCACCACGCCGGCGGTGAGAAGACCTTTTCCCTCGGCGGTTTCGAGCCGGCCTACGTCGCCGAATTCCCCATCGCCGTCGTGCGCGTCGAGGGTCGGGTGATGGCCTTCGCCACCCTGTGGACCACCGCCCAGCGCACCGCCTTCTCCATCGATCTGATGCGTTATGCCGATGACGCGCCCAAGGATGTGATGGACTTCCTCTTCGTCGAACTGCTGCACTGGGGCCGCGAGCAGGGCTATGTCGCCTTCGAATTCGGCATGGCGCCTCTAGCCGGCCTCGAAGACCGCCCGCTCGCGCCGATCATGTCGCGGGTCGGCCGGCTGATGTTCGAGCGCGGTGAGGAGATCTACAACTTCCGCGGCGTCCATCGTTTCAAAGATAAATACGATCCGGTTTGGCAACCCCGCTACATCGCCGCCCCCCATAAGTGGGCGATTCCCCTGTTGCTGGCGGATGTGGGGATCATGAGCTCCGGCGGGATGAGCGGGATTCGGCCGAGGAAGCCGAAGATGAAGGAAAAGGTCGAGAAGATCGCGGCTTGAAAATTCCATCCCCGAAGCGGGAAGGGCGGAAGATCGCTCCTACCAAGTCACCGGCATGCTCTTGATCGCGTACACGAAATTGTTCGGCGATACCTCCATCTCGCCCGACCGGCGGATGTCCGGGAACCTCGCGAGCAGTTGGCGGTAAACCTCTTCCAGCTGGATCCGCGCGACCTGTTTGCCGACGCAGGTGTGGGGGCCGTAACCAAAAGCGATGTGCTTGTCGGCGTTGGCGCGGGTCACGTCGAGGCGGTCGGGGTCGAGAAACACCGTCTCGTCGCGGTTGGCCGAGCCGTAGTACATGATCACCTTCTCGCCCTCGGCGATCCGCTGTCCGGCGATTTCGACGTCGCGGGTCGCCGTGCGGCGCATGTAGATCACCGGGCTGATCATGCGGATGAACTCGTTGGTGGCGTTGCCCAGCAGCGACGGATCGGCGATCAATTTCGCCTTCTGGTCGGGGAAGTCGGTCAGCAGGCCCATGGTCCCGCTGATGGTGTTGCGGGTGGTGTCGTTGCCGGCGAATACAATCAACAGCCAGGAGCCGTCGAGGTATTCGTCGGCCAGGAACTCGCCGTCGAGTTGAGCGCGGGCGATGGCGCTCATCAGGTCTAGCTGCGGATTCTCCCGCCGTTTGCGCAGCATCGCGCGGCCGTATTCGAACATCTCGTCGATGGCCGCGTTGAACGCCTCGATGAACATCTTGGCCTCCGGCGGCAGCTCGGCCTGCGCCTCCGCCATGCCGCCGGCGCGCTCGGCGACGAAGGTATCGGCGAGTTCCAGGAAGTGCATCCAGGTCAGGAACTTCGGCCGGTCCTCGTGCGGCACGCCCAGGATCTCGCACAGGGTGAACAGCGGGAGTTGCGCCGACAGGTAGGGGACGAGATCGCACTTGCCGAGCGGCGCCATGACGTCGAGCAGGCGCGTGACCTCTCCGGAAATACGACCCTCCAGCCCGCGCAGATAGCTCGCCGTGAAATAGGGCATGTGCTCGCGGCGCAGCTGCATGTGCCACGGCGCGTCCATGGTGATCATGGCGTCCAGCGAAGCGCGGGTAAGCTGGTTCTCCGCCCGCTCGTGCAGCATCAGGATGCCGCCCTTCTGCGAGGAGAAGGTGGCGGGATCGCCGTTGATGCGCATCACGTCTTCATAGCGGGTCACCGACCAGAACCCCGGTCGATCGCCCGGCTCGTCGTTCCATGCCACCGGGGCATCCCGCCGCAACTTGGCGAAAGCGTCCAGCGGCGGACCCTTCACGAATGCGTGGGGGTCCCACAGATCGATGGTGTTCTCCGGGTAACGCTTGGGATAGCGCGGTCCCTTGACGCCGCCCACCTCGACCGTATCGCTGATCAGCAGCATGGTTCGCTCCTTCCGGGACTTGCGGATCATGATCATAGCGGGCTTGACCTAGCGCAAGGCAACGCCGGCGCGCGGCCCGGGGGAGACCGCCGATGACATCCGAGCTTTCCAGCGCCGATCCGCCCGCGCGTCCACTGTCCCGCGTGCTGGGTCTGGTGTTTGGACTTGCGGTGGTGGTCGGCGGCGTGATCGGATCTGGCATCATGCGGGCCCCGGGGGTGGTCGCGCTCGGACTGCACAGCCCGGCGACGATCCTGCTAGCCTGGATCGTGGGCGGCGGCGCGGCGATGCTGGCCTCGATGCCGTTGGTGGAGGCCGGGGCGTCAGTGCCCATGGCCGGCGGCACTTATCCGATCGCCAAGCGCGCGTTCGGGCCGGCCGTGGGTCTGGCGACCGGGTGGCTGAGCTGGCTGCAATACGTCGCCTCCAACGCCTTCATCTCGGTGGTGTTCGGCGAGTACGTCCATCGGTTGGGGCTGGCCGGCGGGATCTCGACAGGCGTGTTGGCTTGCGGGCTGATCGTGTTTGTCGCTGCTCTCAACCTGCTCGGAACCCGGGTCAGCGGGGCCTCGCAGGGCGTCGCCAGCGCGTTGAAAGGCGGCGTCTTCCTGGTTTTGGTGGTCATCTTGTTCCTGTCGCCGCGCGCCGCGGAGGTCGCCGCCAAGGCGCCGCTGTCGCACGCCGCCGGGATCGCGGCGATCGTCATGGCGATCCGGGTGATCTACCAGACCTATGCCGGCTGGGACGGCGCGATCTACTTTTCCGAAGAGGTTCAGCGCCCTGACCGCAATGTGGCTCGCGCTACCTTCTGGGGCATCGGGCTGGTGACGATCCTCTATGTCCTGATCAACGCGGCGGTGCTCCACGTGCTGCCGGTGAACGCCATCGCCGGCTCGGACCTCGCCGTGGGCGACGCCGCCAAGGGCACGCTGGGCGCGGTGGGCGACAAGGTCGTCACCCTGGTCGGCTTGCTGTCGCTGGCGGCAATCGTCAACCTGCAGATCATGGCGAGCCCGCGCATCATCTGGCGAATGGCGAGAGACGGCCTGCTGCCGGCGGTCGTCGGCAGGGTCGCGCCGAATGGCGCACCATGGGTTAGTGTGATCCTGGTGGTGCTGGCCTCCTTCATCCTGGCGGCGACCGGAAGCTACGAGACCATCGTCATCATCTATGCGCCGTGGAGCATCGGGGCGATCCTGATGGTCTGCCTCTCGGCGATCAAGCTGCGTGTGTCGGAGCCCGACCTTCCTCGGCCGTGGAAGATGCCGCTGTTTCCCTGGATCGCCATCGGCGCGAGCCTCGTCCAGGCGACGCTGATCGCCGTGGTGGTGTGGGACGACCCGAAGGCGGGGCTGGCGTCGGCGGTCATTGCCGCCGCGCCGATCGCGATCTACTTCCTATTGAAATCCCGACGCGGGATTGACGCGTCGATCGTTTAGCAGCGAGCGCTATGCCGCCCGATCTCGTGACCGGCGACCGCGCCGGCGCCGGCGCCCAGCAACACATTGCCGACGTGGCCGCCACCGAGGGCGGCGCCGAGGACGCCGCCGCTCACCGCGCCAACGGCGGTGCCGTTGTTCGCGCGGCGACGACGGTCCGCGCCGCAGGTGCGGTAGTGGTCGTCGCGATAATAGCGGTGGCCATGGTCGTAATAATATCGCGACGAGTGATCATCCCGATAGTCCCGATAATCTTGAGCGGTCGCCAGCCCCGGCGCGACGACGGTTGCCGCCAGCAGGGCGTTGCGCGCGAGTGTCTTAATGGTCATTGTTCAGCTTTCAGTGGACATCCCGTGGCAAGCTTAAGCGTACGGCGTCTCCATCGGTTCCCGCCACATGCTCCACAGCATCGGGGCGTCCGCCCTCGGCCGGTGTTCGGAAATGACCTCGAAGCCGTGACGACGGTAGAGCGCGAGATTCCGTTCGGTCTGCGTTTCGAGATAGGCCGCCTCGCCAGCGGCGTCGAGACGGGTGGTCGCCACCCGCAACAGAGCCGATCCGACGCCGTGGCCCTGAGCCCGAGTCGTTACGCCGAGGAACCAGAGATATCCGTGCGGCCGCTCTGTCGGATGGTGTTTGTCCATGTCCGAGCGCACGGCCATCAGACGGCCGAACCGGCTGAGGCCCGTGGCGTGGAGCAGGGTGGGCAGGGCGCGCAGATCGTCGATCATCGGTGTCGGCCCCACCGCGCTGAACGGCATCCATACCGCAGCCGCGCCGCCGCTTGCCGGCCGGTCGATCCGCGCCTTGCCCCAGGCGAGTTTGGTGATGAGAAAGCGGAAGAAGCGCCGCCGCGCCTCGTCGCGCTTGTCGTCGGCGCGAAGGAACCAGTCGAACATCACGTCGCCGGCGAAGGCGTCGGAGAGGTCGTCGGCGACGGATATTAGGTCACCGCGGCCGGCGACGGACGGCGCCTCCGCCTGCCGTCGCAGCTCGGCGGTGTCGATCACAAGCGTTCCGAAAGTCGGATCGCGGCGCGGCACCCGGCGCGGATCACCGAGCTGAGCACGCGATAGCCTGGCGCCTCCAGAGCGCCCCGAGCGATCGCGTCGTCGCGATGGGCCAGCTCTTCGTTGCGGAACACGCCCAGTTCCGCCGCCAAATCCGGCGAGCGTTCCGCCAGTTCCGCGACTTGGCCGGCGTAGTGTCCCTCTATGACGCTCTCCACCGCCTCGGTGCAGGCGTGGACCGCCTTCTCGCCCATCAGGGCGGTCCCGGCTCCCAAAGCGAAGCCGGCCGCGCGCCAGACTGGGGCAAGGATCGTCGGCCGCACTCGCCGCTCGTTCAGCAGGGTGTCGAAGCGGGCGAGGTGCCGGGCCTCGTGCGCTTCGGTCTCGGCGAGGTCGGCGGCCAAATTGCCCTTGCCGCGCGCGGTGCGCAGAACGGCCCGCTGGCCGCGATAGATGTGCACCGCGCCGAGTTCCCCGGCGTGGTCGACCCGCAGGATTTCGGCCAATCGAGCGGCGCCAGCGCCTGGGCCGGGGCGGGCTGGGATCGGTTTGTCGGTCATGGGTTGGTCCTTCGCGCCGCCAAGGCGCTGCCGGCGGAGAAGATCAGGGCGTAGATCGCGTTCCATCCCGCCATAGACAAGCCGACGAAGACCCAGGCCGGCTTGTCGCATTGCGGCGTCGATCCGCCGCCAGCCAGCATCTTCGAAAGATCCGCCGCGGTTACCGACTGAGTCCCGCCTGTGCAACTCGCGGGACCGGCCCACAGCTTCCACTCCACTCCGGCGTGATAGGCCGCGAAGACGGCGGCGCCCAGAAAGGCCAGAGCCAGCAGGACTTCGATCCAGCGATCGGCCTTGATCTTCGTGAAATGCACGACCACACCGACGGCCGCCAGCGCCATCGTCCACCAGTAGATTTCCCGCGCTTTGAGGCACAGTTCGCACGGCGCCAGATGACCGAAGGTCTCGGCGGCGTGGGCGACTCCGAGCGCGGCGGCGCAGGCGAGCAGCGCCACGAGGGCCCAATTGCGAACCAGCATTGTCACGCGCGGGCTATGACGCAAAAGAGAGGAGGGAGGAAGGCAGGCTCATGAAGGGGACGACGCGACAGGCGGTGCTCGGCATCGAGAACGGGTCGTTCTTCCACGGCTCGCGCAAGGTGTTCTCCGGCATCTCGTTCCTGCTGGACGACGCCCGGACCGCGCTCGTCGGCGAGAACGAAGTCGGCAAGTCGACCCTGCTGAAATGCCTGAGCGGCGAGCTCGAACTCAACGGCGGGAAGGTCGTCAAATCGCGCGATCTGAAGGTCGGCTACCTCGCGCAGGAGGTTCCCGAAGGTCTGGCCGACCTTACCGTTCGGGAGGTTTTGCAACGCTCCCTCGACCGCGCCGGCCCGGGCGGCGAGGATTGGCGGATCGACATCATGTTGGACGAGCTCGGCGTCGCGCCCGAGGTCGCGGAGGGCCGCTTCGGCGCGCTGTCCGGCGGCTGGCAGAGGCTGGTGCTGATCGCCGGCGCGGCGCGGCTGGAGGCGCCCGATATTCTCATCCTCGACGAGCCGACCAACCATCTCGACATCGCGGCGATCAACACGCTGGAGGGCTGGCTGGCGGAGGGCTTCCGCATGCCGATGCTGATCGTTTCTCACGATCGCGCCTTCCTGGACCGGGTCAGCACCCGCACCCTGTTCCTCCGTCCCGACGGCGCCCACGCCTTCAAGACGCCGTTCGCCCAGGCGCGGGAGGAGTTGCTCCGCCGCGACGCCGCGGCCGGGGTCCGCCGCAGCGTCGAGGAGAAGGAGATCAAGCGGCTAGAGGCGGTCGCCGCGCGGTACAAGGTCTGGGGCGTCAAGAATTCCAAGTTCCACAAGCGACAACACGCCACCGAGCGCCGCATCGCCCGCGTCGAGGCCGCGAAGACCGAGGTCTATTCCAGCCGCGAGCGGCGGCTGGAACTGGGGGAAGCCGACCTCGACGCCAAGGTGGTGCTGCGGGTCGCGGACCTGAGACTGGCGACACCGGATGGTCGGCCGCTGCTGACCATCGACAAGCTGAGCCTGGCGGCCGGCGACCGGGTCGCCCTGCTCGGCGTGAATGGCGCGGGCAAGACGACCCTGCTCAACGCCTTCGCCGGCGCCTACGCCGCGCGGAGCAAGCACTACGACGGAGGGGCCGCGATCCGATTCAACCCGGGCTGCCGACTGGCCTACTTCGACCAGACCCTGGGCGGCCTGCCGCTGAACGACAGCCCACTGGGCTACCTCGTCGAGAGCGACGGTACGGGCGAACGCGACGCGATCCGCGCCCTCGCTCAGGCCGGTTTCGAGTTCAAGCGCGCGCGCGAGCCGATCGGCCTGCTCAGCCAGGGGGAGCGCTCCCGCCTTGTCTTCCTCAAGATGAAGCTGGCCAAGCCCAACCTCTATCTTCTCGACGAGCCGACCAGTCACCTCGACATCGAGGGCCAGGAAGCGCTGGAGGGCCAACTCGACGAGACCGACGTCGCCTGCGTCTTCGTCTCCCACGACCGCTGGTTCACCAAGGCCGCCGCGACGCGGTTCCTCGAGATCCGCAAGGGGAAGCTGGTGGAGGTCGAGGACCCGGACGCCTTCTTCGACGATCAGGTCCTTTAACCCTCCGCCTTCCAAGGCTCCGAAACATCCGCCAGCGCGGCGTCGATGCATTCCACGGTGGCGGCGAGGTCGGCGTCGCCGGTGAAGGCGAAGGTGATGATGCCGCCCGGGGCCTCGCCCGCTTCGAAGGTGACCGTGAGCAGTTGCACGATGGCCTCCTTGTCCGTCCGGTCGAGGCGGCGGGTCTTGACGCCGAGCACTCCACCGATCTGTAGGCCGGCGCGCACGCGCTCGCTGGTGTCCTCGGCGGATTCCCGGCGCAGGCGATTGAGCGCGAGGGTCAGGCTACGGCTAGACGGCTCCCACACGATGTCGCCGATCTTCGCCTCGGCTTCCTGCAAGGCCGCGGCGATGATGGCGAGGTCGTCGGCGTCCTCCGCCAGCAGGCGCAGGGGCTTGAACTCCGTCGGCGACATGATCGCCGTTTCAGCCATCGTCATGGCCGTCTCCCTTGATCCGCCGCACCCGAGCGCCGCAGGCCGACAGCTTCTCCTCGAGACGTTCGAACCCGCGATCCAGGTGGTAAACGCGGTTGACCACGGTTTCGCCTCGCGCGGCCAGCGCGGCGATGACCAGGCTGACCGAGGCGCGCAGATCCGTCGCCATCACCTGAGCGCCCTCCAGCCCATCGACGCCGCGCACCCGCGCCTCGCCGCCCGAGACCGTGATGTCGGCGCCCAGCCTCGCCAACTCCGGCACGTGCATGAAGCGGTTCTCGAAGATGGTCTCGCGCACCACGCTCTCGCCCTTCGCCACGGTCATCAGGGCCATGAACTGGGCCTGCAGGTCGGTGGCGAAGCCGGGATAGGGGTCGGTGGCGATCTCCACCGCGTCGAGCCGGTGGCCGTTGCGCCGGATGGTCAGGCCGTCGTTGCGCCGCTCCACCCCGACCCCGGCCTCCTCCATCTTGACGAGCAGGCTCTCGATCAGGCCGGCCCGGGTGTTGGTCAGCCGCACCTCGCCGCCCGCCATCGCCGCGGCCAGGGCGTAGGTGCCGGTCTCGATCCGGTCCGGCGCCACGGCGTAGGTCGCGCCCGACAACCGTTCGACGCCGACGATACGGATCATCGGTGAGCCCGCGCCGACGACCTTGGCCCCCATGGCGTTCAGGCAGTCGGCCAGGTCGACCATCTCCGGCTCCCGCGCGGCGTTGGTGATCACCGTCTCGCCCCGCGCCAGCACGGCGGCCAGCATGGCGTGTTCGGTGGCCCCGACCGAACTCGACGGAAAGTCGATCGCCGCCCCGCGCAGCCCGCGCGGCGCCTGGGCGTAGACATAGCCCTCGTGCAGATCGATCTGCGCGCCCAGCGCCTCCAGCGCCATCAGGTGCAGGTCCACCGGCCGCGCGCCGATGGCGCAGCCGCCGGGCAGGGAAACCTTGGCGTGGCCGGTCCGCGCCAGCAGCGGTCCCAGCACGTTGAACGAGGCGCGCATCTGGCGGACGAGGTCGTAGGGCGCGAAGGCGGAGACGATCTCCGGCGTGGAAAGGGTGGTGGTCTGCCCCCCGTCGCCGTCGGTTTCGACCACCTCGGTGCCGAGCCGCTTCAACAGCCGGCCGAGCAGCCGGGTGTCCGCCAACCGCGGCATGTTGGTCAGGCGCAGCGGCTCGTCGGTGAGCAGGCTGGCGGCCATCAGCTTCAGCGCCGAGTTCTTGGCCCCGCCGATGCGGATCTCGCCTTCGAGCCGCGCGCCCCCGGTGATGGCGATCTGATCCATGGCCTATCCTTCAGCCGTCCGGACGCTGAACGGCGCGGAGCGACCAACGCTCATATCCGGCGGCGGGGCGCTTGCACAGGGGCCGGAAACGCGCCGCTCGGGGACCGCCGAAAAGCGGGCGGATTCGGGCTTTTTCCGGCTTGTTTTCGTAGCTTGGCGATCCATCGAGCGTCTTCGATCTCTCCGCCGAATTCATCACGTCTCCGTTCGTCATCCCGCACGCAACGCAGCGCAGCGAAGTGTAGATGCGGGACCCAGTCAGGTCTCTCCGGAAGGAGCGGAGCTGGGTCCCGGGTCTCCGCTCCACTACGTTTCGCTGCGCCCGGGATGACGGTGAGTGGAGGGTGCATTTTTCGTAAGCGGCGACACGCCATTACAATATGCAATTTCAGCGCAGATTGCAAGCCGCTCTCACTCTTGCTCCGCACCCTTCCCGGCCGGCGCCTGCTTGCGCCGCCGCAGGTTGGCCCGCAGGGCGGCGGCGAGGCGCGCCTCCCGCTCGGCGGCGTCCGGCGCCAGGGCGGAAGAAGGCGGCGGCTTGGGCTGAGGCGGAGCGTCGGTCACAGCCCACCGCTAGCGCCGCCCGCCCCGCGCGCCAAGGCGATTTTCCTTTCCACGCAGCCCTCCAGCCGCTAAAGCGCCCCCTCCCGCCAGCCCAAGCGCCGGCGCGGAACGCCGCCGTAGCTCAGTGGTAGAGCGCATCCTTGGTAAGGCTGAGGTCCGGAGTTCAATCCTCCGCGGCGGCACCAGACTCTCCCCGTATGTCTCCGCTTTAGGTGTCGAACAGGTCGGCGTGGGTTCCGTTGCGCTCGAAGCGGACGGTGTCACCGTCGATCCTGTAGATCAGCACCCAATCCGGTTCGATATGCGCATCGCGCCAGCCGTTCCAAACACCCTTCAGCGGGTGGTCCTTGTAGCGCGCGGGCAAGGCGTCGCCCGAGATCAACAGGCTGGCGATGGCGCGGAACTTCTCCATGTCCTTGCCGCGCCGTTCCTGCCGCTTGATGTCCTTCTTGAACTGGCCGGAATAGGCGACCTTCCGCATCAAACGCCGAGTTTGTCGAACAGATCTTCCGCGCCCGACGCCGAGTGCAGATCCTCGCCGCGCTCACTTTTCGCCAGGGTTTCGGTGGTGAGAGCGTTCGGCTTGAGATCGAACGGCAGGGCGCCGTCGCGCGCGACACGGGTGAGGGTGATCCGTACCAGGTCGGAAACCGTCAGGCCCAAACCCGCCAGGACCTTGGAAGCATCGTTCTTGACGCCTCCATCGACCCGCGCCCGGACCACACTGTTGCTCGCCATGACCGTCTCCTGGAGGTGGGTCGTAGCCCAAATGGGCTACGAAGGGAAACCATTTTGGTAGCGCCGGCAACATGGTCGAATTCTGTTTAGGCGCGGTCGCGAGCTTGAGAATTCTAGATGATGTAGCGCGGTGGCCTTCGCGCCGCTAACGTAACCCGGTGGGGATCGAGGAGTTCATCGAGAGGTGGTCCGGGCGCGAGGGCGGCGCGGAGCGCGCCAATTATGCGCTGTTCCTGACCCAGCTAACCCAGACTCTCGACTTGCCGACTCCCGAGCCGGCCGACAGCGGGAACGACACATACCGCTTCGAGATGCCGGTCCGCGGCAACACCAATCAGCCGCTACGGATCGACCTCTACCGCAAAGGCACCTTCATCCTCGAAGCCAAGCAGAGCCGGCTGGCCGACAACGTCAATTCGAAGAACGAGGCGATCGTCCAGCCCGACCTGTGGGGCGATCTCCCCGCGCCGAGATCGGCCCGGCCTCGCCGGACGTGGGACGCCGACATGCGCGCCGCGTTCAACCAGGCCTGGGACTACGCCGGCCGCCTGCCCGCCGATCACGATCGTCCGCCATTCATCATCACCTGCGATGTCGGGCGCACCTTCGAGTTCTATGCCGACTTCAGCGGTCAGGGCCGCGCCTATCGCGCCTTTCCGGACGAGCGGAATCGCGTCGTCACGCTTGAACAGCTCGCCGACCCCACGGTGCGTGACCTGTTCCACGCCGTGTGGACAAACCCGGCCTCGCTTGACCCGGCGCTCAAGCGCGCCCAAGTCACACGGGAAATCGCCTCACACCTCGCGGAGGTTTCCAGGTCGCTGGAGAAGAAGTACCCGCCGGAAGAGGTCGCCACCTTTTTGACCCGAACCCTGTTCGCGATGTTCGCCGAACGGATGGGTCTGTTGCCGGAACGAAGCCTGATCGGCCTTTTGGAAGACAGCCTCGACTCGCCGGGCGGCTTTGCCAAGCAACTGGAAGATCTGTTCCGCTGCATGGACGAGGGTGACTACAGCCTGGGGGTGAAGGCTCAGGTCCGCCGCTTCAACGGCGCCTTCTATAAGGATCGCCGGACCTTTCCTCTCGGCCGCGAAGAAATCGGCGCGCTGTTGGAAGCGGCGCGCAAGGACTGGCGCGATGTCGAGCCGGCGATCTTCGGCACCCTGCTGGAGGAGGCGCTGACCCCCGGCGACCGCTCGCGCCTCGGCGCGCACTACACGCCGCGCCCCTATGTCGAACGTTTGGTCAACGCCACGGTGATGACGCCTCTGCGCGCCGACTGGGACGCGGCGCGGGCGGCGGCGGAGGACCTGCGCGAGCGCGGCGACAAGGCCGGCGCGGCGCTGGAGCTGATGGCCTTCCATGACACCCTGACCAAGACCCGGGTGCTCGATCCCGCCTGCGGCACCGGCAACTTCCTCTATGTCACCCTGGAACTGATGAAGGCGCTGGAGAGCGAAGTGCTGGAGGCCCGCGCCGGCCTGCTCGGCGACGAAACGGTGGACGGCCTGGTTACCGACGATGTGTTGCGCGGCGTCGATCCGCGTCGGTTCTATGGCCTGGAGCTGAACCCCCGCGCCGCCGCCATCGCCGAGCTGGTGCTGTGGATCGGCTATCTCCAGGCCAGCTACCGCCGCGATCCGAACTACAGGCCGCGCAATCCGGTGCTGGAAGACTACGCCACCATCAACCCGCCCGCGAGCCGTCGTCGACCCGGCGACACCTGCGTCGACGCCGTGCTGATGAGCGACGGCCCGATCGTCGGCGGCGGCGGAGACGCCTATCCCAACCCCCGCCTGCCGCCGTGGCCGGAGGCGGAATTCATTGTCGGCAATCCGCCGTTTACGGGTGGCAAGTTCGTGCGAGCGGAACAGGGCAGCGCCTATGCCGAGGCGCTTTGGCGCACGCACCCGAAGATGGACGACGCCTCCGACCTAGTCATGTATTGGTGGGACCGCGCGGCGGGTATTCTTACGCGGAAGGGAACGAAGCTAAAACGGTTCGGCCTCGTCACCACCAATTCGATCACTCAAGTGTTTCAACGCCGCACGCTTGCGCGATGGATGTCAGTGGACAATACAAATAAGCAGCCGCTGTCGCTAGTCTTCGCTGTGGATGATCACCCGTGGACAAAAGCAACCCGTGATGCGGCAGCGGTCCGAATCGCAATGACAGTTGCGGTACGCGGGGTGCGAGAGGGTGATCTATCGATCGTCTGTCGGGAAGCTGCCTTGGGTACGGATCAACCCGATGTCGAACTGACAACCACGGTCGGCGTGATCAATCCCGACCTCACCGTGGGAGTGGACACGACGAGAACAGTGGCGCTGCAATCAAACGGAGGTGTTTCTTCACCTGGGGTCAAGCTGCACGGTGCGGGCTTCATCGTAAGCCCGTCAGAAGCCCGCCATCTCGGGTTGGGCCGTTCAGATCGCTCGGGATTGGAGCGGCACATCCGCCCCTATCGCAATGGGCGCGATATCACCGGTCGGTCCCGCGATAAATTGGTGATCGATTTGTATGGTCAGCGCGCGGAGCATGTTCGCGAGCGGTACCCCGAAATTTATCAGTATGTTGCTCAGACGGTAAAACCAGAACGGGACGTCAACAATCGCGGCACTTACCGGGAAAACTGGTGGGTTTTCGGCGAACCGAGATCAGAACTCAGACCCGCACTGGCCGACTTGTCGCGCTACATTGTTACTCCGGCCACCTCCAAACATCGAGTGATCGAATTTCTCGACGGATCGATACTGCCGGATGACGCCCTTATTGTTATAGCCTCCGATGATCCGGCTCACCTTGCCGCCCTCTCATCATTCACGCACACCGATTGGGCATTGTCGCAAGGGGGCTCACTTGAAGATAGACCGCGATACAACAAATCCCGCTGTTTCGACCCCTTCCCCTTCCCCGCCTGGACGCCGGCCCAACACGCCGCCCTCGCCGACGCCGGTGAACGCCTGGACGCCTTCCGCAAGGCGCGGCTGGCGGAGCTTCCCGACCTCACCATGACCCGACTCTACAACGCCCTGGAAGCGCATCGCGCCGGCAAGGCGCCCGGCCACGGCATGACCGATCAGGAGGCCGCCGACTTCGACCGCGCCTCCGTGCTCATCCTGGCCGAACTGCACGACGAGATCGACGCCCTGACCCTCGACGCCTACGGCTGGCCCCGCGACCTCGCCGGCGACGCCCTGCTGGAGCGGCTGGTCGCGCTCAACGCCGAACGCGCGGCCGAGGAGGCGCGGGGTCAGATCCGCTGGCTGCGCCCGCTCTATCAACGGCCGCGCGCCAAGACGAAGACCGCCGGACCCGAACAGGCCGGCGACCTAGTCGGCGCCGCTCCGGTCGTGGCCCCCGGCGCCGCGAAGTGGCCGAAGGAGCGGCGAGAACAGGTGTTGTTTCTCAAAGGCGCCCTGTCCGACGGCCCCCTCACCGCCGAGTTTCTCGTTGCTCAGTTCAAGGGCCGAGGCGCGGCTGCCGACATTCGCCGCCTGCTAGGGGTGTTGCAACGGGACGGCCAAGTCAGGCGCGCCCCGGATGGGACTTATGGGTTGTTGAGGGCGGCGTGATGGACGCCGTCGCGAAAAAGACGACAAGCCTTCGCTCGGAACGCTCCACCCGCGCGCCCTACCTTCATAGTCAGCCGAGGTCCCCGTCGGTCAGGCCAGCGACCTTCATGAGGTTCCGCTGCAATCCCAGCTTCAGGTCTCGTGCGCCGTGCATCGGAATCACGAGACGGGCCGGCTCGCCGTCTTTGCCATAGACGTGATGACTGCCGTTCACCCGGAGCAGGCGCCATCAGCGGGCTTCGTCGCCTTGGCGAACGCCGGCCCGGATATCGGCCTCAGAGCGCGAGGTCGAGAACGCGTTCTCCATCGGCTGTCGGTCTGGGCAGGTCGGCCTCCAGGCAGCCGGCCACGGCTTCGCGCATGTTCGTCGTGAGTTCATCCATGGTCTCGCCTTGAAAAACGCACCCGGGGAGCGCCGGCGCCTCGGCCCAGAACCCGCCTTCCTCGGCCGCGTGGACAATGATCTTCACCTTCATCCCGCGACCATACGACGGCGGCAGACGGGTGCAAGGCTGCGGCGCCGGCGAGGCGTGTTTCATCGTCAAAGCGTGAGGTCGCCCTGGCCACGGAATGAAGCCGGTGGTGGATTGGTGGAGCGCAACCTTGGTAAGGCTGAAGTCCGCCGCTCAATCCTCACCGGAGCCCATCTTGACGACAAAGACCAAGCCCACCGCCAACGCCGCCCTCGACATCGTCGCCGAGCTGGACCGCAAGGTGCACTGGCTGTCGGCGTGGACGATCCATAACGCCAACCACATCCGGGAAAGCCGCGACGGCTTGAAGGTGGGCGGGCACCAGGCGTCTTCGGCGTCGCTGGCGACCATCCTGTCGGCGCTGTATTTCGGGGTGCTGCGGCCGGAGGACAGGGTGGCGGTGAAGCCTCACGCCAGCCCGGCCTACCACGCGATCCAGTACCTTTATGGCCGGCAGAGCCGCGACCAGCTCGAGCGGTTCCGGGGGTTCGGCGGGGCTCAGCCGTATCCCTCGCGGACCAAGGATCACGACGACGTCGACTTCTCCACCGGGTCGGTGGGCCTGGGCGTCGCCGTCACCGCCTTCGCGTCCTTGGTGCAGGACTACCTGGAAGCGCGCGACTGGCTGCCGCCCGAGCGCAAGGGGCGGATGATCGCCCTAATGGGCGACGCCGAGCTGGACGAGGGCAATATCTACGAGGCGATCATCGAGGGCGCCAAGCACGACCTGCGCAACACCTGGTGGATCGTCGACTACAACCGCCAGAGCCTGGACGCGACGACGTCCGACCGCATGTTCGACCGCTTCGCCGAGATGTTCGCCGCCTGCGGCTGGGAGATCGTGATCCTGAAGTGGGGCCGGCTGCTGGAACAGGCCTTCGCCGAACCCGGCGGGCAGTCGGTCAAGGAGTGGATCGAGGCCTGTCCCAACGACCACTACGCCACCCTGACCTTCCAGGGCGGCGCGGCGTGGCGCAAGCGGCTGACGGCGGACATCGGCGACAAGGCGGGGGTCAGGGCGCTGCTGGAGCGGCGCGACGATGCGGCGCTGGGCGCGCTGATGACCAACCTCGGCGGCCACGACCTGCAGCGGCTGATCGAGGTGTTCAACGCCGTCGCCGACGACCGGCCGCGCCTGTTCATCGCCTACACCATCAAGGGCGTCGGCCTGCCGTTCGCCGGCCACAAGGACAACCATTCCGGCCTGATGACCGAAAAGCAGATGGCGCTGTTCCGCGCCGGCATGCGCGTCGGCGAGGGCGAGGAGTGGGAGCCGTTCGCGGGACTGCCGAGACCGGCGGACGAGTACCGCCGGTTCCTCGACACCTCGCCGCTGGCGTCGAACCACCACCGCCGGTTCGAGGCGGCGAAGGTCGCCGTGCCCGCCCGCGACGTGTTTCCCAAGCCGACCGGGCGGCAATCGACCCAGGTGGCGTTCGGCAAGGTGCTCAACGATCTAGCGCGCGCAGGCGGCGAGCTGGCGGATGCGATCATGACCACCTCGCCCGACGTCACCGTCTCGACCAACCTCGGCGGGTTCGTCAACCAGCGCGGTCTGTTTTCGCGCAACGACCGCGCCGACGCGTTCAAGGACGCCTCGATCGCCTCGCCGCAGAAATGGCTGGCGCGGCCGGACGGCCAGCATGTCGAGCTCGGCATCGCGGAGAACAACCTGTTCCTGATGCTGGCGGCGGCGGGGCTGTCCGGCTCGCTGTTTGGCCGGCGGCTGATGCCGATCGGCACGGTCTATGACCCGTTCATCAACCGCGGCCTCGATGCCCTGAACTACGCCTGCTACCAGGACGCGCGGTTCATGCTGGTGGCGACCCCGGCCGGCGTCACCCTGGCGCCGGAGGGCGGCGCGCACCAGTCGATCCATACCCCCCTGATCGGCATGGCGCAGGACAAGCTGGACTATTTCGAGCCGGCGTTTGTCGACGAGCTGTCGGAGATCATGCGCTGGGGTTTCCACCACATGCAGGCCGACGACGGCGGGTCGATCTACCTGCGGCTGTCGACCCGGCCGATGGACCAGCCGGAGCGGACGCTGTCGGACGCGAACGTGGAGGAGGTCATCGCCGGAGCCTACTGGCGCGTCGAACCCGCCGCCGACACGGACCTCGTCATCGTCTACTGCGGGGTGCTCGCGCCCGAGGCCATGGACGCTTTGGAACAGATCCGCGAGGACGTTCCCGGCGTCGGCTTGCTCGCCGTGACCAGCCCGGACCGGCTCGCCCGCGGATGGTTCGACGCCCAAGCGGCGCGGGCCGCCGGACGCCCGGAGCCTTCTCATGTCGAGCGTCTGCTGGCCAAGGTTCCGCGTGTCGCAACCCTGGTGACGATGATGGATGGGCCGCCGACCACCCTGTCGTGGCTAGGAGGAGTTCATGGCCACCGCGTCTCGGCGCTGGGCGTGACGCGGTTCGGCCAGACCGGCGACATCCAGGATCTCTACCGCGCCTACCGCCTCGACGCCGACGCCGCGGTGGATGCCGCGGCGCTCGGCCTGCTGACGGCGTAGGCCGCGCCGTTCGAGCCGCGCCTGCCACCGAGTTCCATACCAAAAATGGAACAGGGTCTCGCTGCCTCATCGCCTTGAGTGTTGCTCAGACCACACCAATCATTCAAAACCGCCTCACGACGGCTTGACCGAAGTCGCGAACCTGCCATTGTTCGCCGGCTCGCGAGCGGTGGCGTCTGACAGCCGCCGCTCGACGCAACGCAGGCGGACGCTTGGATCCGCTCGTCAAACGATACGCCGTGCGCACACGGCTTTGGGAGGAACCGGATGTTCGACAGGCAAAGGCTCATCGCTTCTTGCGCGTTGGGAGCCCTGGCGTGGGCCTCCGCCGCCGCCGCTCAGCAATCGAGCGACGCCACCTCCCAAGGCGCCACCGGCGTGAACCGCACCGACCAGGGCCAACGGGCGGCGCCGAAGACTCAGGACACCGGAGCGGGGTCCACCAAGACAGTGTCGGAGGTCGTGGTCACCTCCGCCAACAGAACCAGCAAGATCCAGCAGGCCCCGGTCGCCATCACCGCCTTCACCGACGAACGGCGCAACCTGCTGGGCATCGAGAACGCCCGCGACATCACCAACAACACGCCCAGCATGAGCCTTCAGGGTGAGTATCTCACCTTGCGGGGCGTGGGCCGCTATGAAGATCCGGGCCAGGGGATCGACCCCGGCATCGCCGTCTATGTCGACGGCGTCTACACCTCCTCGCCCGCGTATCTGAACCAACCGGATTTTCTCGCCGACCGGATCGAGGTGCTGCGTGGTCCGCAATCGGTGTTCGGCCGCAACTCGTTGGGCGGTTCGGTGAGCGTCTATTCCCGACGGCCGTCGGATGTGCTGTCGGGCGATCTGCGCTCCGGATTCACCAGTCAAGGTTACGCCTATGTCGACGCGGCCGTATCTGGCCCAATCACCAGCACCCTGAAGTACCGTCTGGGGTACACTTGGTCGGATCTCTTCAGTGGGCTGCAAGAAAACCTGTCACCGTTCGGCAGCCGCAAGGGCCTCGGAACCGGAGCGGGCAAGCTGTACGAAGCCCAGCTCCAGTGGGACCCGACCAGCGACTTCACCGTCTGGGGCCGCTTCCAGCAGTACAGCGGAAGCTTGGTCGGCGATTATGGCGTCGGCGGTGGTTACGGCCAGGGCGGCGTCGGCTTGGCCGGACCGTACAACTCCGCAAGCACCGCCGGCTTCTACGGCCTGGCTCCAAACCCGCAATTCGGGCTGCCGCCGTACAGCAATCCTTCCATAGGCGACAAGTTTAGGACGGCCACCACCTATCCGGGGAATATTGCCACGCACGACGACTACACCGGCACGATCAACGCCAGTTACGATTTCCACTGGGCGAAGCTCAATTATATCGCAGGCTACAGCCAGTATACATATCTCTCATTGACCGACGCGAGCCAGTCTGGCCGACTCTTTATGACCTCGCCTATCGGGACGACCCTGCCCTCCGAATATCTCTACGACGTCGACCAGCGGAAGAAATGGTTCAGCAACGAGGTCAATCTGACGTCTCCCAACGATCAGCGCCTGCGCTGGGTGGTCGGCGGGTTCCAATACTCGGAACGGTACAAAACCTTCTTTGGCGTCGACGACCCGGAGGCGGCTTATTTTGCGTCCCCTTACCTCACCCCACCGTCGTTGACGTCGCCTGGTGTCTTGGCGGCGCCGAACCCCCGTCGTTCCTTCTACGCGCAAACCACGACGCTGCGCACCGACAGCCAGGCGGTTTACGGTCAGGTCGACTTCGACATCACCCGTCAGTTCAAAGCCACGGTCTCGGCTCGGTACAACTGGGACCAGCGCTATGGCGGAGACCGTTTTCGTTACGTCTACGATCTCTACGGGTTCTTCGGCGACTTCGGCGAGGGGATGTCGGCTCTCGATGTGACGCCGACCGGACCCGACAATTCACCCACCGGGAGCGGCGGCGAAGCCCACCTCAACTTCAGTGATTGGACCGGCAAGGTAGGACTTGAGTACCACCCGGATTCCAGTCTCACGGCCTACCTCAGCGCCGCCAAGGGCTATCAGGCCGGCGGCTTCGACCTGGGCGGCTTTGGTCTGATCCCCTCGGTCAAGCAGGAAGAGCTGTACGACTACGAAGGTGGAATCAAGAAACAATTCGGCAGCGTCCTGACGGTGGACTTGTCGAGTTACTACTACGACTATAACAACCTGCAGATTCCAGTCACCGAGGCAGTCGGCGGGACCAACCCCTACACCAAAGCACCGGTAACGGTACCGACGACTGTACTCACCAACGCCCAGCGCTCAAGATCGTACGGCGTGGAGTTGGAGTCTATCTTCTCTCCGCGGGAGAATTTGCACTTTACACTGATCTACTCCTATATAAATGCCAAGTTCCTCAATTTTACCCTTCCCGCGGGCTTGATCCAGGATCCGGCGTCGCCGACGGGGCGGACGTACGGCAATCTACGCGGGTTCAACATCCCGCAGACACCGCACAACAAAGTCTCGTTCATCCCCAATTATGTTCTGCACACGCCATCAGCCGACCTGAGCTTGTCGGCGACGCTATCCTACGTCGATAGTCAATACTACCGAGTTTACAATACCCCCGCCGACCAAGGTCCGTCATACTATAATCTAGATCTGCGTGCGGTTTTGCAGCCAAAGACGAACACCCATCTTACCTTGATTGCTTACGCTAGAAATGTCACAAATCAGCGGCAGGTAATCTATTACGCCCCAACGGGAGCCTATCCGACAACGACGCCCACGGTTGGCGTTACCTTGGCAAATCCCCTCTACACCGTCGCTGAACCCTTCTCCTTTGGGATGGAGGCGCAATACCGGTTCTGAGCTGATCCGCGCGGAGTGCGAGACTTCGCCCGTACCTCCTCCTCCTCAGCCTTCGAGCCTCATTTCACTCGGGAGAGCAACCATGAAGCCCTTGACCCTCCTGGCGCTGTCTCCGTTGGCGCTCGTCCTCGCCGGCGCGCCCGCGTTCGCCGACGACCTGTCCGGACCCATGGTGTTGAAAGCCGACTTCGGCCGGAGCGCGAAATACACGTTTCTCTGCGTTCCGGAGACGCGGGACGGGGCGATCTCCGGTCCCTGTGTCAACACCAAATCCAAGATCATGGCCGCCGACGGCGCCTTCGACGGCAAGTCGATGCGCTTCAAATTCTTCACCAACTATAACGGCAGCGGTTTGCAGCTCGACTTTCGCGGGAGCGCGCGGCCAGACGGCTCGGTGAGCGGCGCGGTGACCAACCGGCTCTCGTCCGGAACCTTCACGGCGGCCGCGATGGGCGCTCAGCGTTCCGACGCCTGGAAACTCTGGCGGGTCGAGGTCGCGATCGCGGACGGACCGAGCTACTCGGTGGTCTGCGCCTTCAAGACGAATGGAACCAAGATGTCCGGTAGCTGCGCCTACCCCGAGGGATCCGTTCTCGAGACGTCCGGCAAGATCGACGGCTTCAAAGTCAGCCTGAATTACGACGCCGATGTCGCCGGGAGGACGGTCAATGTCGTTTACGACGGCGTGCTGGCGTCTAACGGCTCGCTGAGCGGGACAGTCAAGTCCGGCGCCGACTCCGGGGCATTCACCGCCGTCCCCGCTCCTGCGAGGTGAGCCGGTGACCGCGTCCGACGCGGGCTTCGCTTCGGAAGATATTTGAGCGATAGGTATGCCGAGGCCGGCATCCCCGGTCGTTGGGGTGACCATGCGCAACTGGTTCTGGATCGCCATCACGTTCTTCGGTTTCACGACAGTCGGCGCTCTGGCGGTCGCCCAGACCGGAGCGCCGGACGGGCAGGCGATCTACAACGCGCGCTGCGCCGGATGCCACGATCATCCGGCCGGGCGAACGCCCACGCGCGCGGTCATCGGCCGCAACTCGGCGTGGTATATTCTGAACGTGCTGACCAACGGCGTGATGGCGCCTTACGCCGAGGGATTGTCGGTGGCCGAGAAGACCGCCGTCGCCGGTTTCGTGTCGCTGGACAAGGGCGGGTCGAACACAGCCGCTTCGATGGAAACGCCGCCCTGCCTCGCCACGCCGACGCCCACAAGGCTCGGCGGCCGTGGTTGGAACGGTTGGGGCCGCGCGGTTGAGAACACCCGTTATCAGCCCGAGCCGGGCCTCGCCGCCCGGGACATTCCCCGTCTGAAACTCAAATGGGCGATGTTCGTCCACGGCAGCCGCAGCGGCGAGTCGGTGATCGCCGGCGACAAGCTGTTCACCAACGACACCGCCGGCGCGGTCTATGCGCTGGACGCCAGGACCGGGTGCGCCTGGTGGCGATTCAAGGCCGACGGCGGGACCCGCTCGACGATCAGCCTCGTCCCCCTGTCGGCGCCGTCTTCGCGGTCGAGGCTCGCCGCCGTGTTCACCGACGCCTTGGGCTATCTGCACGCCGTCGACGCCGACACCGGAGCGGAAATCTGGAAGACCCTGATCGATGTCCAGCCCGGCCATCAGTTCACCGGCTCGGTCACCGTCTTTGGCGGCGTGATCTACGCGCCCGTGGCCTCCGGCGAGGAGGCGTTCGCGACCAACGATCACTATGCCTGCTGCCGTTTTCGCGGGGCGCTGGTCGCGGTGGCGGCGGACACCGGCAAGATGCTGTGGACGACCTACACCACCCAGACGGCGCCCGCTCCGACGAAGAAGAACCGCCTGGGCGTGCAGATGTACGGCCCCGCCGGCGGCGCGATCTGGTCGGCGCCGACGATCGACGCCAAGCGCGGCGTGGCCTATGTCGCCACGGGCAACAGCTATACCGACCTTCCCCACGAAGGGGCCGAGGCGGTGATCGCGATCGACCTGAAGACCGGCCGGATCGCCTGGATCAACCAGCTCACCCACGGCGACAACTATATCATCGATTGCTACGGCCCGGTCGAGAAACGCTACGCCAATTGCCCGACGGTGGAGGGCGGCGACTTCGACTTCGGCGCTTCGCCCAGCCTGACCCGAACCCCGGCGGGAAGGCCGGTCCTGCTGGCCTCCCAGAAATCGGGTCAGGTCTATGCGCTCGACCCGGACGCCAGGGGAAAGGTGATCTGGGAAAGGCGCCTCAGCCCCGGCGGACCGCTCGGCGGGTCGGAGTTCGGCCACGCCACCGACGCCGCCAACGTCTACGTCGGCATCTCCGACATCTATCTTAAACCGGACGCCGCCCGCCCGCAGATCACCGCTCTGCGCCTGGCCGACGGCGCGCTAAGCTGGACACATCCCCTGACGCGACGGCCGTGCCGATGGACTAATGTCTATTGCGCGCCGGGGATCTCCATGGCGGTGAGCGCCATGCCGGGCGCGGTGTTCGCCGGATCGCTGGACGGCTGGCTGTCGGCCTACTCGACCGCCGACGGTAAGCTGTTATGGACGGTGGACACCGCGCTTCCGGTAACCACGACCACCGGCGTCAAGGCGACGGGGGGTACGCTCGACGAGGCCGGTCCGGTGATCGTCCACGGCATGGTCTACATCCACTCGGGCTACTGGGGCCGCACGGGGTTGGGCTCGGTGCTGCAGGCCTATTCCGTCGACGGCAAATAGTGGTCGGTGTACGGACCGAGCTTGCAGGAATAGCCCTCCGGCGGCGGAGTGAGGCGGAAGCTCGACACCGATGAGCCCTTGGGATGGGAGGCGAGGGTTTTCAGGGCCCAGGCGTTGAAGGCCTGGGTGTTGATCTGCGGCCACATGTGGCCATGGCTGCTGGTGCAGGACACGTCCACCACATCCGGCATGGAGCCGTAATAGTTCGACGCCGCCTGGGTGGTCGGCCGATAGTCCGAGCACAGCACATTGCCGGCGCAGCGCCACATGTCCTTGTCACCACCCCAGACGTTGATCACGATCATCGGCCCGAGCTTCGTCTTCAGCGGATACGGACCGACCCGGCCCTGAAACACCTTGGTCGGGTTCGCCTTGACCATCGCGCGGGCGCCCTCGAACGACAGCGGCGCGCCATCGTCGCCGGTGACGTACCACTCTCCGGAGATCGGCATGCCGCCGGCCCAGAAGTCCGAGCGGAAGGTCAGGGCGCGGTTGGTCATCGTGCCGCCGGAGGAGATGCCGCCGACGAACAGTCGGCGGGCGTCCAGCGGATATTTCGTCGCCACACAACGGACCATGGCGACGAGGAAGCGGGAGTCCGGACCTTCGTCGGTCTTCCACTTTTCGCCCGCCGCGCCGCCCGCGTGTCCCTCCATCCACGGCCGCCAGTTCCACCCGCCGATCCCCGGACCATTGCAGACACCCCCGCCGAGGTTCGGGTCCTGGGCAGCGCAGTCGCGGACGGGACCCAGGACCATGAACCCGTGATCCGCCATCTGCGCATTGGCGCCGCTGCGCGGGGTGTGGAGATTGTCGTTGGTCGACTCCACCGATCCCGTCAGCGGAACCCAGACCGGAGCCGGCCGGCTCACGTCGGCCGGAGGATAGACGAAAAAGGCGCGCATCCGCTCGTCGCTGGGGAAGTCGGTGTTGAGCCCGGGTTTGACCTGATACCCGTCCGGGCAATCCCCGACGAGCTTGGCCGCCACTGCGGCGGATGCCGCTAGGCATAAGCAAGCAACAGCGGCCAACCCGCCCAAAATCGATCGAAAATGTCCGGTCATCCGACGCTCCTGTTCGAGCATCATACCGGTTCGTCAAATATTACGCGAGTGTAGCCGCTCAATCCTTTGAAAAGCGGCTGGAGGAAGACGCGGGTGAGCTCGGCGGGGGGTAAGCCCCTGGACCAGAAGTTCAATTCGGCGGACGCGTTGAGCGCGCCGGTGATCATCTGGGCGCAAATGTTCGCGTCGATCGGCCGGACCGATCCGTCGGCGATCCCGTCGCTGATCATCGCGGCGAAGTAGCCCGAGACACGATCGAATTTGGTGATCAATTCAAGCTGCATCGCCTCTGGCGTCGAGGTCAGGGCGGATGTGCGCAGGAGGGGCGCGCCGCCCGTGACTTGGAATTCGGCCAGGGCCGCCGAGGCCGAGCACAGCCGGTCCCAGCCCGCGCCGCCCTTGGCGTCGGCGCCGCGCTGCGCGGCGCGCATGACATCCACGGTGCGTTCGAAACAGGCCACAACCAGATCGTCCTTGGCCGCGATGTGGTGGTAAAAGGAGCCCTTGGTCACGTTAAGCCTGGCGGAGATCTTGTCCACCGACGCGCCGCGATAACCCTGTTCGTTGATGAGTTCCGTCGCCGCCCGCAGAAAGGTCTCGCGCGAGACCTCGTCTCCGGCGAGCGCCGCCGGTGCGTCGAGCGAGGCCGGCGCCCAGATCGACCGTGCGCTGGCGATGCCGTTTTCAAGGATATCCAGCAGACGATCGCCGCAGCGCGCATAGTCCTCGGGGTCATAGCGCGGAAGCCAGACCACCGCCCAAAAGAGCTGGGACAGGATGTGGTGCGTCCGCGCGTTGGCGCCCGCGCGATCGGCGCGTTCCATGGGAAGAGAAGCGATCAGATCGCGGGCGCGCAGGAACATCCGAACATAAGCCTCGTTGACCCCCTGATCGCCCAGCGCGCGCACGTCGTTGAACACCGCGATATCGTCGGCCACGCCCAGCGCCACCTCGCGGCGAAAGTCGAAATAGCCGTCGACGAGGGCCGCCACCCGGTCCTTCGCCGTCGAACGCCCGGCGGCCGCTTCGATCAGACGGTCGAAGACGCCGATGGCCTTCATGAAGCAGGCGGCGGCGAGATCTTCCTTGTTCGCGAAGTAGTAGATGATCCCGCTCGGCACGACCCCCAACCTGGCGGCCACATCGGCCAGGGTCATGCCCTTGACGCCCTTGTGGTTGAGCACCCCGACGGCGGACTTGACGATCGCCTCCTGGCGCAGACGGAATTTGCCGGTGCGCCGACCGACGGACCCCGCCTCCGCCGCTGTCGCGCGCATCATGTCGATCGGGTCGTCACGAGCGGTTGCGCGCCGCGATCCGGATTCGCGTTCGTTCGGCGGAGACGAGGCGGCGCGTGGATCATCGGGTTCGCTGGACGGCAATTCGGACAACATAGCTCCCCCCGGACCCATCGTCTCTCGACAGTCACGCCGTGTTCAGGTCAAGAGCCGCGACGCTCTACGTTCGATTCGAACGGGTCAAGCACAACCGCCCACCCATTCGAGAACGGTGGCGCCTCGCCCGCGCCACGATCGGCCTTCGCGCTTACGACCCCTTGAGATACTTGTCGAACCAGTCGATCGCCATCCTCACTACCGTACCGCGCTCGGTCGAGTAGACCGCATAGTGGGTCGCTCCCGGAAGGACCTTCAGCTCCTTCGGTCCTTGAAGGCTGGCATAGGCGCGCTCGGCGATCGGGTTGCCGCCGTACTCTTCCTTTTCGGTGATGATGATCAAGGTCGGAGCCTTCACCTTGGCGGCCTCGAGCACCGGGGAGTAGCGCGCGCCCTTGTGTCCGATCGGCGTGCCGACAAGTCCGGCCACCGCTGAGGCGCGCGGCGCCGGATAGCCGATTTCGCCTCGGGCCATGCGGGTCGCCATCTCGCGGCCGGGGCCCTCGTAGCCGGGCGGGGGCCGCGAGTCGAAACCGCCGACCTGGCTGACCACCGCCTTCACGCGGGGATCGTTCGCCGCGACATAGACCACGTGACCGCCGGAATAGCTGGAGCCGCGCAGCCCGACCTTGCCGGTGTCGACGCCCGGCTCGCCCATGATCCAGTCGATCGCCGAGAACCAGTCCTCGGCCTGTTCGAGCGGGTTGATGTACTCGCGCAGCGGCTGCACGCGCGCGGTGAAGGGCGCGGCCTCGCCGGGCGTGTGCCCCGGTTCCGGATCGATCAGGGATACGGGCGAGCCGCTTTCGCCCCAGCCGCGATAGTCGAACACGAGGACGAAATACCCCGCCCGCGCGATGTCGGCGGCGTCGGCCCGGAGGTAGGCGGCGACGCCGCCCCAGCCGTGGGCCATGATCACCGCCGGCAATTTGGTTCCGGCGGGCGTGTCGGCGGGCGTGAACACCTCGCCGTGCAGCCGCACCCCGTCCGACATGATCGTCACCGAGCGGAAGCCGACGCCGGCGGGCGGCTTGTAGTCGGCCGCCAGGGTCGGATGGACGGTGCGCGCGGGATCCGGCGCGCGCGCTTCGGTCTGGGCGCGGGCGACGTCCGCGCCAGCGACGAGCGCGATGGCCGCGGACAGGCCGAGGAGCAATTGCCGATGGGTCAAGGTCGATCTCCGATCGCGCTTCGATTGTTTCGCCAGGCCACGGACGCCATTCGGCTCACGCCAGCTCTCGCCGGACCTCCAGCGATCGGGCGAAATACTCCCTTTGCTGACCGGCGGCGGTGTTCTTGCCGAAGATGTCGTCCTGAGCGGCGAGGGTCGCGAGTTCCGGCGGGTTGCGCGCCAGGATCGATCCGTCGATCCGCAGGTAGTCGTCATACGGCCTCATGGTCGACTGCATGTAGGTCGAATGCAGGGTGACGCGGTCGCCTTCGTCGGTTCGGCCGCCCTGCCAATGCCACAGGGCGCCGTCCCAGATGGCGATCGATCCCTTCGGCATCTCCAGCGGGATGGCCTTGGTCAGGTCGTCGCTCGATCGGGCATGCCGCTTTTCGCGGTGGCTGCCGGGAACGACCCAGGTCGAGCCGGCGGCGGCGGTGAAGTCCTTCAGCGCCCAGATCGCGGTGCACATCTGCGGCTGCGCCGGAAACGGCTCGCGCACATTGACGTAGTCGGTGTGCAGGCCGATCTCGCCCGGCCCCTTGCGCTTTCGCAGGCCGAGCAATTGGCCGAGCAACATGCCCTTGCCGCACAGATGCTCGGCGAGGCTATAGAGGTGAGGATGGAGAGCCGTCTCCTCGAAGATCGGCCCACGCCGCAGCAGCATGCCGGGAGAAGGGGATGCGGCCTCCTCGCTCGCGGCGATGATCGCGGCGGTAAGTTCGTCGGCGAAGGTGCGGGTGACCGCCCCCTCCAGGATCGCGAACCCTTGCGCGTCGAGGTCGCGCACGGCCTGGCCGAGACCGAAGGCGCTCAGGCGCTCGGCGAGGTCGGGATTCTCGACGGTCCGCGGAACCAGGAAGTCGTGCAGGGCGGCGAAGACGAAGGCGGCGGCGCCCGCTGCGGGACGGCGCGCCTCGCTGGTCACCCGGCCACGCGTGCGATGCGCGGCCTCGCGCACCCGGCGTTTGCGTCCGCCGTCGTCGGCGCCGAAGAAGGCGCGGCCGAACTGGAGAACGTCGTGGTACGGGCCGCGCACCACCACGTCGGCGCCTTCGTCGACGCCGTGCTCGACGGTGAGTTCGCGCCCCTCAAGCCGGGCGCGCCATGCCAGTACGCCGCCCGAAGCGCGGAGGTGAGCCGGCGGCTCGGTCATGATTTCGCACAGGCTGAAGCGAGCGTCTCCGATGCGCTCGTCGGCCTCGGCGATCCGCCGCCGGAGGTGGTCGCGGACCAAACCTAGCCACTTGTCCGACCCCATCTCGGCGCGGTCCTTGAACTGTGCGCGCGCGGCTTCCGACATTCCTCGTTCCTCCGAAACCATGCTCACCGTCGAAGCTGCCGACCTGGAGGCTTCACGTCAACCGCTCTTGAAGGGTCGGTATGGATCAGGCGAGCGGTCAAGGCCCAAACTTGCGCGACACCTCGACGCCGAACATGCGCGGCGGCGCATAGTTGGCGATCGCATAGCCGAGGGTGATCGTCTGGCTCGCCTTGCCGGTGGCGTAGACCTGGTCCGTGGCGTTGTTGACGAACACCGCCAGGTTCCAGCCGCTGCGGTCCACGTCGCGCCAGTCGGCCCGGACATTGAGCGTGTAATACGGAGCTTGCGAGACCGAGTTGAGATCGCTCGGCTCCAGTTGCAGGTCACGGGCCGCGGTGGCGACGAAGTAGACCCGCGACTGGGCGTAGCCGGTCGCCGACAGGCTGACGTCGCCGATCCGTTGATCGAGCGGCAGATCGTAGCGGACGGTAATGTGCCCCTGGTTGTTGGGCATCAGGAAAGCCGGGTTGTTGCTGAGATCGATATAGCAACTGTTCGGCGGCGAACTGGGCAGGCAGACCGGATCGCCGGGCGCCGCCTTGTTGAACGGATCCTGGCCGATCCAGTGGGTGTATTTGAAGCTGTTGTAGTTGTACGCCCCGTCGATGGTCAGCCGCCGGAACGGGATCAGCGTCGCGGCGACCTCGACCCCGTGAAGCTTCGCCGCCGCGGCGTTCTCATAGTAGATCACGCTGGAGCCGCCGACCACGCCGGTGAAGGCTTCGACGATGTTGGTGAAGTCGTCCCAATATCCCGCGACGTTGAGCCGGCCCTGCACGCCGCCAAGACGGAACTGGTATTTCACGCCGCCCTCGCGGTTGAGCACGGTTTCCGGCGAATAGGTCTGGGTGAAGTTCGGCAGGGTGTCCGTGCCGGGATTGCGCGGGTTGATGCCGCCCGGCACATAGGCGCGCGATTGTGTGAAATAGACCATCAGGTCGGGCGTGATCTGCTCCTGAGCCGAGACGGTGTAGTTATAACCGTTGCTCTTGGTGCTCGCCGTGCTCTGCGCGGTCATATCTGGGGTAATCAGCCCAGATGGGTAGTTGAACTGTTCGGCGAATGTCGTGAACGAGGTCTTGTCCCACGACTCGCGATAGCCGCCGGTGACGCTCAGGCCGTGCACGCCGACCTTGTCGAGGTTCAAGGTGCCCTGGGCGTAGACCGCCTCCTCGTCGGCGTAGCCGCCGTCGGAAAAGCCGTCCGCGGAATTGTAGCCCAGGTTCGGCGTGAAGACGCCGCCGAAGATCTTATAGGTCACCCCCGTGCCGTTCAGGCTTTTGGGCGTGTCGCTGTGGGAATAGAAGTTGCCGACCGCCCAGGTGAACAGGCCGTCCCGCACGTCGCCGCGCAACTGGAACTCGTCGTTGATCACCGTCTGGAACGGCGGCAGGAAGGTGGTCTGGACGTTGCCCCGCTGGTTGCTGCCGCCGTCCTGGTTGGTCTCGGTGAACGAGGATTCCTCGGCGATGCCGCCCAAACCGTCGGTCAGGGCGCCGACCATGCTGGTGAAGGAGTCCACCGAGAAGATGTTGCGGACGTTGAGCTTACCCAGGATCGGCAGGTCGTCGAAGGTGTATTGCGCGATGTCGATGACGTTGAAGCGCCGCTCGGAGTTGAACTCGGGCTGGGCGTCATAAGACGGCAGGGCTTGGCGCAAGGCGCTTCCGCCACCGGCCAACCGGTTGGTCTCCTCCACCAGCGTGCTCTGGATCCGGTGGAGGATATCGACTCGCTGGGTGACGCAACTGTTGACGTCCTTGGCCAGGCCGTAGCTCACCGCCTGGGCGCAGATCGCGCCGAACGTCCCCGGCCCGGCGGAAGCGGGGATGTTGTACAGCGGATAGTTGAGCACGCTGCCGGTCAGCAGTTCGGAGCTACCCGACTCGTTGACGTTGAAATACTGCCCGACGAGGTAGTTATCGAAGTGACCCCACTTGGCTTCGATCCCGACCCGGTACTGCTGATTGTTGATGCCGTCGAGATGGTAGCCTGTGCCGATCTCGTTGGTATAGCCCAGCACGGAGTTGCTGTTCGCCGCCAGGCGAATGGCCAAATGATCCTTGATGATCGGGATGTTCGCCACCCCCGTGAACTGAGCCCGGTTGTAGTCGCCGAGGATGCCTTCGACATAGGCCGAATAGTTGTTCAAATCCGGGTGGACCGGATCGATCAGCACCGCGCCGGCGGCGCTGGAGCGGCCGAACAGAGTGCCCTGCGGGCCGTTCAGCACCTGAACCTGGGCGATGTCCATGAACGGCTGGTTGCTCACCGCGCCGCAGCACGGCGCGTCGGAAAAGTAGGTGGTGACGCCGGTGGCGAGGCCGCGCACCACGAAGCTGCTGTTCAAGGTGGTGAAGTTGGTTGCGACGCTCAGGGACGGCGCGGCGTAGGTCAGGTCGAGAACATTGGTGATGTTCTGCTGCTTGAGCTGCTGCGGACTGATGGCGGTGACCGTTTGGGGCACGCGCTGAACGCTTTCCTCGCGACGGCGGGCGGTCACGACGACTTCCGACAGCGTCGATCCCTGGCGCGCCGCGACCGGAGCGGTCGAGGTCGGCGGACCGGCGGCGTCCTGCGTCCGAGTCTGCGCCGATGCGGCATGCGCGGCCGCCATGGCCAAGAGCGACACGGCGCCGACTTTCAGGCCGTGGGATGAGCGTGAAAACTCATGTGTCGGCGATTGCCACCCGGTCATGAAGACCTCCCCGTATATTTTGTTGCCGAGTAGCGAAACAGGTCTTTTCTGGGCTGTCAAGACGCGCCATACCCGTTCGTGGAAACGCTGGCCGAGCATCTTTTTGGGCGGTCCGGCCGATGGGCCGCGCCGAACGCGCGGCGGAATTGGGAGGAAAACAGATGATCGGGATTAGGGCTGAACGAACCCTGGCGCTGGCCTTCGCGGTCGTGCTGGCCGCGGGAACGGCCGCGGCCCAATCGCCGTCCCGGCCGCCGATGGATTTCTCCACGCTCGCCGGCCGGCCCAACCTCAGTCAGACGCCGCTCGGCTCCAGCGGCCAATGGTCGCTCGAGAAACTGCTGGCGCTCACGCCGGACGAGGGTCTCGCGCTGTGGGCCAAGGCGTCGCCACCAACGATTCAGGAGATGAACGGCCACTACATGGGCCTGGGACCCGACGCGACCAATCCGGCGCATCAGAAGGGCTATGCCGCCTTCATGTTCGACGAACATTCGCCGCGCGGCTACTGGCTGGGCAAGGCGTTCCACCCGATCAGCGCCACCGAGGGCGAAGGCTACAACCGCTGGCGCTATCCCAACCAAAAGATCGTGCGCAATCTGCGCATGGCCACCCACCTCGGCCAGTCGCTGATCGACGGCAAGCCGTCGTACATCCTCAACTACGGCGCGTTCAACAAGAGCACCCTGGTCGACGAGCTGCGCAAGATCGACGACGACATCTACTTCGGCGCCGCGACGGTGGACGCCGGCGGCGGCAAGCGGTCCAAGCCGGACTTCTTCATCCTGGTCGGCCCGACCGACGCCTGGGTCGGACCCGGCTCTTGAGGCTACCCGCCGCGCTCGCCGCGGGCGCGCTGGCGGCGGCCTCGCTTTGGATGGCCCGGGCCGCCCTGGCCCAGCACCCGGGGGACTCCGCCAGGGGGCCGCTGAGCTATCTCGCGGCCCAGGCGAGCGCCGGGGGCGAGACCTATCAGCGCGCCTGCTCCGGTTGCCACGGCGCGACGCTGAACGGCGGCGGCGGGCCGCCGCTCACCGGTCCCGCCTTTCAGCGAAAATGGGGCGGCCAAAGCGCCGACCAGCTCTTCGCCGCCATCTCGAGGATGCCGCCCGGCGCGGAGGCGAGCCTGACCGACGGACAGCGCGCGGAGCTGCTGGCCTTAATCCTGAAGACCAACGGCGCGCCGGCCGGGAACACGGCCGTGCCGACCAGCCCGGCGGTCCTCGCCCATCGGACGCTCGGCCCGACTGGAGGCGGCGCGCGCGCGGTGACCTATATCCCGCCGCCGGCGCACGCCTCCGCCCTCGACCGCTATCGTCCGGTCGCCGCCGGCGGCCTTGTCACGCCTCCCGCCGAAGACTGGCCATCCTGGCGGCGCACCTACGACGGCGCCGGCTACAGCCCGCTCACCCAGATCGACCGGCGCAACGTCGGCAAGCTCCAGGTTGCCTGGTCGTGGTCGCTGCCGCCGGGCGGCAACATGATGGCCCCGATCGTCCATGACGGGGTGCTGTTCGCCTACAGCTACGGCGACGTCGTCGAGGCGCTCGACGCGGCGACGGGCGAGCTGCTCTGGCGCTGGCAGCACCCGCTTTCGGGCGTCACCGCCCAGGGCAAGAAGGGCGTGGCCATTTCCGGAGGTCTGGTGTTCGTTCCGACCTCCGACATGCATGTCTTCGCCCTCGACGCCCGCACCGGCAAGGTGGTGTGGGACCACGCCATCGATGCCGGCGCGGAAAAGGGCCACCAGATCAAGACCGCGCCGCTCGTGGCGGGCGGCAAGGTGGTCATCGGCGTCAACGGCTTTCAGGAGGTCAAGGGCGGCAACTTCATCGTCGCCCTCGACGCCGCGACTGGGGATGAAGCGTGGCGCTTCCATACCGTGGCGCGGCCGGGCGAGACCGGCGGTGATAGCTGGAACGGCCTGGCGGCGGAGAAGCGTAGCGGCGCGTCGGTGTGGGTCGGCGGCAGCTACGATCCGGTCTCCAACCGCGTGTTCTACGGAACCGGCCAGACCTATGACACCGTGCCCCTGCGCCGGCGGCCGGGTGAGACGCGCGACAACTCGGCGCTGTTCACCGACTCCACCGTGGCGCTCGACGCCACGACCGGCAAACTCGCCTGGTGGTTCCAGCACCAGCCCAACGACCAGCTCGATCACGACTGGGCGTTCGAGCGCCTACTCCTGCCGTTGAAGGTCGACGGCAGGGATCGGCAGGTCGTCGCCACCGCCGGCAAGGACGCGATCTTCGACGTGCTCGACGGCGCCGATGGCCGCTACCAATTCTCCCTCGACCTCGGCATGCAGAACGTGGTCGCCTCGATCGATTCGAAGACCGGAGAAAAACATCTCAACCCGGCGGCGGTCCCCACCGGCGACAAGATCCCGGCGCGCTACACGCCCGATGGCGTCTGCCCCGACCTGCTGGGCGCGCGGAACCTGATGGCCGGCGCCTACAGCCTGATGACGCGCCTCGTCTACCTGCCGCTGACCGACACCTGCGTGCACCCCTATCCGAACGGAACGCGCTGGGAAAAATCGCCCGACCCAAAGATTGACGGGACCTATGGCGTGCTTGACGCGATCAACCTTCAGGGCCGCCACATCGCGTGGAAGACGCGCGTTCCGGGGCCGTTCGTCAGCGCCGCCCTGGCGACCGCCGGGGATGTGATCTTCGCCGGCACGGCCGACCGCCGCTTCCTCGCCTTCGACGCCCGCACCGGCAAGGTGCTATGGGACGCCGGCCTGGACAACGCCCCCGCCTCCTTCCCGGTCAGCTACGCCGCCGCCGGCCGCCAGTTCGTCGCCGTCGCCACCAACGAGGGCTTCGTCCAGGTGCAGGCCATGGATCAGGTCGCCAAGATAAGGCCGCCGCCGGCCGCTGGGGCGACGCTGTGGGTATTCGCGTTGCCCAGGGCGAGGTGACTGGCGCGGACCAACCCGATCCACCGTCACCCCGCACGCAGCAAAGTGCAACGGAGCGGAGATGCGGGGCCCAGCCAGGTCTCTCCGGAAAAAGCGGACTTGTTCCCGCGTCTCCGCTCCACTGCGTTACTCTTCGCGCGGGAATGACGGCGACCGAGGCGGCGACGCTACATGGCTGGCATTACGCTGGTAGCAAGGTGGGGGAACGCGTGTCTCGCGCAGGTGGAAAAGTTGCACTCACCCAGATCGATGAGCTCGGCGTTCACTTCCAGACGCACCGCGCCGCAGTGGCAGAAAAGCGTGGGGATCATGAAACGCCCTCTGGCGGCTCAAGGAACCCTATAGCCGTCGCGCAGGAAGTCCATGTCTGGGGCTTGGCTGGTGAAGATGCTCATCATTTGAACGTAGGGAA
Organism: Caulobacteraceae bacterium; assembly: GCA_965277785.1. GTDB lineage: Bacteria > Pseudomonadota > Alphaproteobacteria > Caulobacterales > Caulobacteraceae > Acaudatibacter. Next base: position 41,265 of record CBDIDP010000011.1, on the reverse strand, counting down.
AGGCGGCTTTCCACGGCGCCGGCGGATGGGCCTTGTCCAGCACCGCGGCCTTCCACGCCGGATAGTCGTCGAACCACACCTCGCACATCCGCCGCCAACTCCGCTGATCGGCGGGCGGATCGACGCTTCGGGCGCAGACGAAGCGCTTCACCGCCGGGTCGGCGGCGAGGCTCGGGGCGAAGTGGTCGCGGAACCAGGCCTCCCCCGCCGCCTCGTCGACGCCGGCGGGATAGCGCATGAAGAACACCCAGCGCAGGTACTCCGGCTGTTCGCGCGGCCAGCCGTCCTTGTAGCGTTCGTCTGGCACGGCCGGGACCCAGATCTGGGTGATGCGCGTCCGCGTGGGATCGGCCATGGTGCGCGGCGGCGGGCTCAGCGGATACCACGCGCTGGTTCCCTCGCGCCGTTCGGCGGCGTTGCCGTACCACATCTCGGTCAGGCGATACCGGCTCGCGCCGACGACGTTGGTCTCGGCCGGCGCGTCGAAGCCGCGATAGGCCCAATAGCGCCGTAGCCACGGTCCGACGAACAGCATCGCCTCTCGCGAATGGGTGGTGCGATACCAGCGGTCGAGCGCGGCGTTGTCACCGGGCTGCTCCCAGATCGAGGCGAACTTGACCATGCCGTCGAAGGCCGGCGCCTGGGCCAAAGCTGTGTCGGACATGACGATCGCTCCAAGATAGAGGATGAACAACAGACGGATCATGGCGGGCCCCTAGTCGACGATCGCCTGACGGATGGCGCGCTCGTAGTCGATGTGCGCCTCGCGATTGTTTTGCTGCAGCATGATCACCCCGGCGATGCGTTCCGCCGGGTCGGTCCAGTTCATCGTGCCGAGGTAGCCGCCCCAGCCGAAGGCGCCGTTGGAACGGCCGGTTTCGCCGCGCGGCGCGTCGAGCAGCACTTGGACCAGAAGGCCGAAGCCGTGGCCGTACATCGGCTTGGCGTAGGCCCCTTCACCCCGGTAGAGGTCGCCGACCAGATTGGTCCGCATCAGCGCCACGGTGCGGCTGCCCAGCAGCGGCTCCCCGCCCGGCGCGCGGCCGTCGTCGAGCAGCATCTGCTGCAGCCTGAGCAGGTCCGCCGCCGTGCTGACTAGGCCCATGGAGGCGGCGGGCGGATTGGACCAGGAAAGCACGGCCGCCTCCGTGGTCCACGCCGGCAAGGTGCGCTCCCACCGGTCGCCGACGCGGTGGAATACGGGAAGCAGGCGGTGCTGGTCGGCAAGCGGGACGTTGAACGCCGTGTCGGTCATGCCCAGAGGCTGGAAGATGCGTCGCCGCAGGAGCGAGTCCCAGTCCTCGCCGGTGACGAGTTCGGCGAGGCCGGCCATGACGTCGGCCCCGACCAGGGGGCTGTAGCTCCAGCGCGAGCCGGGTTGGAAATCGAGTGGGGTCGGGCCGATCGACTTGGCGTGGCACAGCAGGCTCTGGCCTTTCGCGCGCGGCGGCGGCGACATGCCCACCCGCATTGGGTCGCTGGTCATCAGACCGGCGGTGTGGGTCATCAGGTCCTGGACGGTGATGTCGCGTTTGGCCGGGACGAGATCGAAGGGCGGGGGCGGCTCGCCGGGACGCCGCGGAACGAAGGCTCTCGGCGAACCGCGGAGCACGGCGACCTTGGCGTCCTCGAATTCGGGGATATAGCGGCTGACCGGATCGGACAGTCTGAACAAGCCCTCTTCCATCAGCATCAGCAAGGCCACAGCCGCGACGACCTTGGTCGAGGAATATATCTGATGGAGCGCGTCCGGACGCAGAGGCGTTCGCGCGACCGGATCGGCGAAGCCGATGGCGCCGCCGTGCGCCAGCTTGCCGTCGCGGTTGAAGGCGAACGCGGCGCCGGTGATCCCGCTCTGGTCGACATGGCGCTGCAGCACCGCGTCGATCCGCTTGAGGCGCCCGGCGTCGAGGCCGAGCGCCCTCCGCGTCGCGGCGGTCGGCCGGCTCAAGCCGGCTTGTGGCCGCCGTAGGGTTCGCCGACCCACTCGTCGGTGGGGCCGACCAGGACGAACATCGACAGGTCGGTGCGGGAGCCGTCCTTCTTGGCCACGGTCGCGGTGCCGATCAGCACGCCATCGTCGAGCTTGCGCAGTTCGTCGTACAGGGTCATGCCCGCGTTCATCGCCCCATAGTCGAGGACGTAGCACGGCTTGCCGTCGCTGATCGACGGCGCGACGCGGGTGGCCATGCGCAGGTTGCGCTCGATCCGACCGCCGGTGAAGCGCCAGCGGTTGTAGCCTTCACCGTCGGTGGCGTTCAGCGGGCGGAAGGCCTTGCCCTGCCAGGCGCCGCGCGGCGAGCGTTCATCAAACATATAGGCGGCGTAGCCGGCCTGGGTCTTGGGGTCCTGAGCATTGGGGCCGATCCCCATGTAGTGGCCGTTCATCTCCTCCAGGGTGGGCGAGGGGAGGGTGCGCCAGAGCGCGATGCCTTCCTCTTGGGTCAGGGAGAGGAGCTGCTCGAGCGTCCAGCGGCCGGCGCCGACCGGCGTCTGGCCTAGGATCGGGCGGTTGGCGAGAGCCTCCTTGTCGACGATCGTCTGCTGGGCGGGCTCGGCGGCCGGTGGGGCCACCTGTTTTTCTAGGACGGCGTCCATGATTGTCTCTCCTATGGTGAGGTGTTCGGTCGTTCACGGCCGCTAGAGGATTAAACCAGCATACCTAATTGTTGACAATGCTCAGCGGCCGAATTCATAGCGGAGTTGGACGCCGAAAGTGCGCGGGTCGCCATACAGGTTCACCGCCGTGCCGAGCGACTGAAGAACAGACACGCTGGAAATCGCATAGTTGTAATCCGCCAGATTGTTGACAAACGCCGCGGCGCTAATTCTGGAGCCTCGGATGTTCTTCCAGTCGAAGCGCAGGTTGACGATGCCGTACGGCCCCTGGCTCTGCGAGTTCTCGACTTCCCGATAGCCGATCACCGGCCCGAACGCCTGGATGTTGCGCGTGCCTTGGACGCTGAAGAACTGCCGGGTCTGGTAGCTGCCGGACGCCGTGAACGACAGGACGCCAAGCTCCTGGCGGACCGGCAGGGTGTAGGTCAGCGAGGCGCTGACCTTCTGTTGCGGGATGTTGGGAAAGGCGCTGCCCTTGAGGTCGAGCAGGCACTCCCCTGGCGGCGAGGAGGGCAGGCATTGCGGGCTGCCCGGTCCGATCAGGCCGAGGGGGTCGCTCGCTTGCCAATGGGTGAACTTGGCGTCGGTATAGGCATAGGTGAGTTGTCCCTGGAAAGGGCCGAGGATCGCCTGGGCCTGGAGTTCCGCGCCCTGCATCCGCGCGCCGGCGGCGTTGACGGTGAAGGTCGCGGTGATGCCGCCGCCGGAAGCGAACAGCAGTTCCTGGATGTCGGCGAAGTCGAGCCGGTAGACGTCCGCGTCGAGCCGCGCCGCGACGGGACCCAAGTGAAAATCCGTCTTCACCCCCGCCTCATAGTCGGTGACCGTCTCGGGCGCGTAGGTCGGGACGTAGTTGGGAAATACGCTCGACGCGCCGACGACGGTATTCACCCCGCCGGGCACATAGGCCGTTCGAGTGGTGCCGTAGATCAGCAGGTTGTCGGTGACCTGGGCGTCCAGGGCGAAGGTGGTGTTGATTCCCGAACTCGACGTCTTCGCCGAAGGCACCATCCCGCCGGGATAGTACAGGCCGGTGGTGATGTTCTCCTTGTGATCGAGGAAGTGCTCGTCGGTCTGATCCCAGGTGTCGCGAAATCCGGCGGTGAAGTGCAGGCCCTTCAGTCCGACGTAGTGTCCGAACCAACCCAGGTTTAGGGTGCCTTGGGAGAACACCGCCTCTTCCTTGATGTCGCCGCCGTTCTGGAAAAAGAACGACGGCTGGAAGCCGAGCGTCGGCTGGAACGTGCCGCCGAAGATGCGGGCGATGTTCTGAATGCCGGTCGTGTTCACCGGCAGGGGCAGGTCCGAGAAGAAGCCGCCGACGTTCCACGACAGCAGATCATGGCCGATGACGCCGCGCACCTGCATCTCGTCGGTGAAGGTGGTGACATAGGGGCTGTCGGTGAAGTAGCCGGTGGCCGGCGCATCGAGGTGCGACGTCTGGTTGCCGGCGTTGGAGAAGAAGAAGTTGCCGCCGCCGCCGGACAGGGCGGAGAACAGTGAGCCGCCGATGCCGTCGATCTGCCAGCCCGAACTGCCGTTGGCGCTGTTGACGCTGAAGATATTTTTCAGAGTGAGGGTGGTGAAGCCGAGCTTGCCGAAGTCGTACGACGCCTGATTGACGAAGAAGAACTGATTGAGGAATTCGTGCAGCGGCAATCCCGCGTCCGCCGGGCCGCCGGTGTAGCGCACCGCGCCATTGCCGCCGGCGTCGATCCGGGCCAGCTCGGCCTGAAGGGCCGGCAACCAGGTCGCCGACAGCCGCAGGCGCTGGTCGATGCAGCCGTTAAAGCTCGACTGTATGCCGGCGGCGACCGCGGTCGCGCACGGCCCGCCGAAATAGGCCGTGCCGGCCGCCAGTCCGCCCGGGGCGTTGATGTTCGCCGGCAGGTGGAACTCGGCGATATTCGGATTGTAGGCCGACAGCACCCAGCCGGAGGACGACTCGTCGGCGTGCAGGTAGTTGAACACCGCATAGTCGGTGAACCGGCCGTCGCCCGGCTTCCACAGCACGCCGACCCGGGCCGACCAGTTGTTGGTCTCGTTAAGCGCGGTGTCGCTGCCGATCACCTTAGTGAAGCCGTCGAGGTGATAGCGCTCGGCCGCCACGCGCACCGCGAGGTGGTCGTCGATGATCGGAATATTGAGAGCCACCGCGTCCCGGTTCAGCCCGAGGCCGCCCACGGATACGTCGGCAAAGCCATCGAAGCCGTTGAGGTGCGGCCGGACCGGCTCGAACAGCGCGGCGCCGGAAATATTGGTGCGGCCGAACAGCGTGCCCTGTGGGCCGTTGAGGACCTGGATCGATCCCATGTCGTAGAACGGCACCGACGGCACTGAGGTCGGGCCGCCGGGCGCCTCGGCGAAATACGAGCCCGCGCCGGCGATGCCGCGCACCGAATAGCCGCCGACCAGGCGGTTGTAGGTGGTGTAGGCCTGCACCGAGGGGGCGACGAATTGCACGTGGGTCGGGTCGATCACCGCGTCGCGGGTGATCTGGTCGGCGCCGATCGCGGTGACCGCCACCGGAACCTTCTGCAGGTTTTCCTCGACCCGCCGGGCGGTCACCACCACCTCGCCGATGGTCGTCTGTTCGGCCGGAGCGCGCCGCGCAACCGCCGCGCTGTTTGGGCCAGGCCCCGGCCGCGCCTGGGCGAACGCGGAGGAAGCGTGGAGGCAGGCGAGGATGGAGGCGAGCGCCGACCCGCACGCCAGACTCGAACGCACACCCGTCATGAGCGCCTCTCCCATCGCGAATTCTGCCGTGAAAGCCGATAATGCTTCCCGGTTTCTTTTTGTACCTGGTCTAGAATATGACGACGGAAAGGCGTGTCAAGCGTGCGCGAGCGGACGAGCGCGGCGTCCAACAAGAATTTTGACCGGCCGGTATTCAAGGTGTCTTGCGGTGGCGGCGCAAAACGCCTCAAGTCCGGGCAAGAGCCGGCCGCCATCGAGACGGCTGTTCAAGGAGAGGAACGGCGCCATGGTCTCCACCCCCGCATCCGCGGCAGCGGCCGCCGACCCGGACCTGAAGCGAATGGGCTCGCTGTCGACCAAGCTGACCTACGGCTTCGGCTCGATCGCCTTCGGGGTGAAGGATCAGGGCTTCGCCTACTTCCTCCTGTTTTTCTACAATCAGGTGCTCGGCGCCTCCTCGGCGATGGTCGGCGAGGCGATCGCCGTGGCCCTGGCGGTCGACGCCTTCGCCGATCCGATCGTCGGCCAGATCTCCGACAACCTGCGCAGCCGCTGGGGCCGGCGTCACCCGTTCATGTACGCCGCGGCGATCCCGGTCGCGATCGGCTACTTCTTCCTGTGGAACCCGCCGCACCTCTCGACCGGCATGCTGTTCTTCTACCTCGTCGGCATCATCATCGCGGTGCGCACCTTCATCACCATGTACGAAATTCCCAGTTCCGCGCTCGTCGCCGAACTGACGCCCGATTACGACCAGCGCACCTCCTTTCTCAGCTTCCGGTTCCTGTTCGGCAATGTGGGCGGCATCGGGATGACGCTTCTGGCGTTCGGGGTGTTCTTCCACGCCACGCCGAAATATCCCCAGGGCCAGCTCAACCCCGCCGGCTATGTCAACTATTCAATCACCGCCGCCATTATCATGGTGGTCGCCATTCTGGTCTCGTCCGTCGGCACCCAACGTTTCGTGAAATACTTCAGCCGGCCGCCGGAGCGGCGCCTCACCATCAGGCGTGCTCTCGCCGAGATGTTCCAGACCTTCCACAACCGCAACTTCATCGTCCTGTTGGTCTCGGGCGTGTTCTCCTCGATCGCCGCCGGCGCGCTGACCGCGCTCAACACCTATTTCAACACCTTCTTCTGGGGTTTGACGTCGTTTCAGATCCTGCTGCTCAGCACCGTCGGCATCCTGTCGCCGGTCGCGGCCCTGTTCCTGGCGCCGCAGCTGTCGTCGAGGGTCGGCAAGAAGCGGGCCGCGATCACCCTGTGGATCGTGGCGACCTTCTTCTACTGGTTTCCGATGGCGGCGCGGCTGCTGGGCTTCTTTCCGCCCAATCACGATCCGCGTCTCGTGCCGCTGCTGGCCTTCTTCCAGATTCTGGGCGTGCTGACCTCGATCTCCTGCCAGATCACCATCGCCTCGATGATCGCCGACGTGGTGGAGGACAGCCAGCGCAAAACCGGCCGGCGTTCGGAGGGGCTGTTCTTCTCCGCCAACGCCTTCATGCTCAAGGCGCTTTCCGGCATGGGCGTCCTGACCGCGACTATCCTGCTCGCCGTCGCGAAGTTCCCCGCCCACGCCGACCCGGCGACGCTCGATCCGAAGATTCCGCAACACCTGGCGTTGGCCTATTTCCCGATGGCCTTCGTGCTCTACGGCATCTCGCTGAGCTGCCTCGCCTTTTATAAAATCGACCGCGTCTCCCACGAAGAGAACCTGCGCACCCTGGCCGCCGAAGCCGCGCTGGCGCCGGTGCAGGTCGGCCTCGAGGGCCTCGTCACCAGCGAGCGGGTCGATCCGTGGGTCGAGGAGGTCGCGCCGGCGAAGCTCTGAGGCGTCAGGGACGCCGCCGGCAGCGCACGCTCAATCCAAACCGAAGAATGGCTTCCACATCGGGTGGCAGTCGAACAGGCTGTGGTGCTCGGCGCCCTTGGCGGCGCGCTGGCGGTCGATGTCTTCCACCCGGAAGGGAAAGGCGCCGTATTGGTGCATGAGCTGAGCGAAGCGCGGCGGATTGCGCGCGAGGGTCACCTCGGTGACGTCGGCGCGGAACGGCGACTGGGTCTGCAGGTGCCCCCGGCAGAAATCGAGCAGGACGGTCGCGCGCAGACCGGGCGCGGTGCGCGGCAGGGCGATGTGCCAGGTGTTCGCCGGCCATATCACCGCTGATCCGGCCGGCGCCACGATCGGGGTCATCAGGGGGATCAGCTCACGCATCTCCGACGGGGTGGGCTCGCGGCGAAAGACGTGGCTGCCGGGCAGGAAGGCGATCGGCCCGCTCGCCTCGTCATAGTCGTTGAGCAGCAGGTTGATGTTCGCCGTCTGCGGTTGGTCGGCGTAGACCGCCGTGATCTTGTCGCCGTTGTCGTTGTGCAGATTGAGCGGAGCGCCGCCCGGTCCTTTGAGCATCGCATCGTACAGGCTGAGCAGGGCGTCGTAGCCGACCAGATAGGTCATCAGGCCGAGGAGAACCGGATTGGTCAGCAGCGGTTCGAAGACCGGATCCTCGAACAGGACATAGCGCATGAACTGGCCGAGCGGATGGGCCTGCCCAGTATGGGTCGAGCCCGCGTCGTAGTCCGGCCTGACGCCGGTCCGCCGTTCGGAGACGTCCAGCACCGCCTCGCGCAAGGTGTCGACATAGGCCGCGGGCGCCACCTTTTCCGGCGGGACGATGGTGTAACCCTGCATCGCCAGATCGGCGATATGACCCTCCAGCCCCAGCCGCCGCAGTTCGGGATACAGGTGCTCCACGCGCCGGCGCTGCGCCAGAAAGGGTGTCGACTCATACCCCGGCCGTTTCAGCGGATCGACGAAGGCCGGCCGCCGCTCGTCGGGTTTCGGGCTCTGCATCTCGTAACATCCTCGATCAACGCGCCGCGCCATGACACCCGAGCGCGGTACGATAATGTTACTTCGTATCTTTTCCTTTGCAAGCGACCGCCTTCGCGCCAGTCGCCGCCTTTTTTCGTTTTCGCTGGGGTGGGGGCGCGGGCGGACGCTCCAACTGCGCCGCCAGATCGACGACGGCCAGCAGGTTCCTTGTCAGATCGCGGGGCTCGCCGTTCTTGATGGTGATGCGCGCGACGTTGGAGTTGCCCGCGACCAGCAAGGCGGCCAGCGAGCGGGCGAACCAGTCGTGGTCGGGGTCTATTCCGGCTTCACGGCTGAAAGCCTCGGCCAGAACCTCCTGATAGCGTTCGTTCAGCCGCAACTGAAAGGCGAACAGCCGCACATCGGAGTCCAGGAAGGCGAACCACTCGGCCAGCTCATTGGTCGGCGACGTTGCCGACGAGGTTTCGGTGATATAGGCCCGCCAATACTCCAGCACCGAGCCCGGACGTTCCGCGAGCCGCTCGACGAACCGCTCATAGATGCGAATGCGCAGGCCGAAGGCGATCTCCTCCTTGGAACGGTAATAGCGCAACACCGTCTGTTTGTGTATGTCGGCGGCCTCGGCGATCTCCTCGAGGGTGGTGGCTTCAAAGCCCTTTTCGAGGAAGATGCGGCTGGCCTCTTCAAAGATCGCGCGACGCGTACGCGTCTTTTTACGTTGGCGAAGCGACTCTTTCATACTGCCCCTGCGTCGTCTCTGACTTGGCGATAGCCGAGTCGACCATCCCCCATATCCCCGCGCCACGCCAGTGGAGGCTACTTGCGAGCACGGTGAGCAAAATATTGTTAACCGGCCTAAAAAGTGATCTGGTCGCGATAATGGCGGGCAGGCCGGGAGGCGAGGTGGAAGAAGCCGTACACGACGTCCCGACGATCGAGGCGCCGAGAGCGACGGCCGGCGCGGCCGAACCGCGCCTCGGCTTTTGGGAAAAGCTGCTCTACGGCGCCGGTGAAGGGGCCGAAGGCGTCAACAGTACCGCGCTGCAGACCTTCCTCTTGTTCTTTTATGTCCAGGTTGTCGGCATGCCGGGCGCGCTGTGCGGGCTGGCCCTGTTCCTTGCCCTCTTGATCGACGGGGCCACCGATCCGATCGTCGGAAGCTGGTCCGACAATCTCCGTTCCCGGCTGGGCCGCCGGCATCCCTTCCTCTACGCCGCTCCCCTCCCTCTGGCGGTCGGAATCTTTTGCCTGTTCAATCCGCCGCACGGACTTGCGCCGACTTTACTCTTCGCGTGGCTGCTGGCGTTCAGCCTGATGTGCCGAGTGGCGATGTCGCTCTACTACGTGCCGCACCTAGCGCTGGGAGCCGAGCTTTCCGAGCGATACGACGAGCGCATCGGGCTCAGCGCCCGGCGGATGCTGTTCACCCAAGGCGGACGGACCTTGTGTCTGCTGGCCGCCTTCACCGTCTTCTTCGTGCCCAAGCCGGGGTTTCGCAACGGGCAGCTCGATCCCGCCGTCTATCCGGGCTTCTCGCTGTTTTGCGGGGCGCTGGTGATCGTCTTCATCGTCGGCTCGGCGCTGGGAACCCAGCGGCGGGTGATCGGTCAGCTAAGCCGCCGCGCGCCTCGCGTCACCGTGGGCCTGTCGTGGCGCGAGATCGGCGCGCGGTTCGTCCGGGCGATGCGCATCGCCAACTTCCGCCGTTGCTTCCTCTCGCTGCTGATCATGTACCTCTTCGCCGGCACCCAGAGCGTGCTGACGGTGCACATGAACACCTATTTCTGGGGGCTGACGCCGCAGCAGTCGCAGTTCACCTTCTATGCGCAGATCTTCGGCTTCGTCGCCGGCCTGCCGCTGGGCGCGCCGATGGCGCGGCTGCTCGACAAGAAGTGGTCCTATTGCCTCTGTGTCGGTTCGGCCTGCGTCCTGATGACGGTTCCCATCCTGCTGCGCCTCGCCGGCCTGGTTCCGCATCACGGCGAGCCGGGCGCCCTGGCGACCGTGGCGCTCGGCAACCTCGGCTACGGCATCATGGGCGCCAACAGCGCGGTGTTCTCCGCCGCCATGCTCGCCGACATCGCCGATCAGTACGAGCTGCGTTATGGCGCGCGGGCCGAGGGGCTGTTCTTCGGCGCGATCGCCTTTTCCAGCAAGGCGTCGATCGGGCTGGGCGGCGTGCTGGCGGGATTGTTGCTCGACGCGATCCGCTTCCCCCGGCCGCCGTCGATCCTGACCCCGTCGGCCGACGCGGTGACCCGGCTCGGCCTGGCCTATGGCCCCTGCCTGCTGATCGTGCTCCTCGCCGGCCTCTCGATCATGTTCGGCTATGACCTCACCCGCCGCCGCCACGCCCTGATCCTCGAGGAACTGACGGCGAAGCGGGGCTATTGATACGGCCGACGCGCCTGTGCGCCGAGCCCGGCCGAGCCAAACCCATCACGCCGTCATCCCGCGCGCAGCGTAACGCAGTGAAGCGGAGACGCGGGAACCAAGCGGCTTTCTCCGGAAAGTTCCGAGCTGGATACCGCATCTCCGCTCCGCTTCGTGCGGCATGACGGCGTTTAAGTTAGACAAAGGACGGAAAAGAACCTCCCTTCACGCCTGCCAGCTTCGCCCCACATAGGCGCGGCGTTCGAACTGCGCTGGCGGGGGTCCCTCGTAGCGCCAGCCGTAGGTGGTCTTCCGGCCCAGCAAGGTCGCGAGGCGGCCGTCCTCGCCGCCGTGGCGTTCCAGCAGGCCGTCCGGAATATAGTCCCGGTAGTTCTCCTGCGGCTGCAGGTATTGCCGGCAGTAATAGACCGCGAGGTTGATGCGCAGGCCCGGAATCTTCCTCGGGAAGGAGCCGTGCCAGGTGTTGCCGTGCCAGATGATCGCGCTGCCAGCCGGGACTTCGATCGGGATGGCGTTGGGATTGCGCTCGTTGCCGTCCAGCCCGCGCTCGACAACGGTCGGCTGGCGATGAAGCTGGTGGCTGCCCGGGATCATCGCCAGCGCTCCGCCGGCCTCGGTGTAGTCGGTCAGGGCGTAGTTGGTGTTGGTGACGTGGGAATAGGCGGAAAACGGCTGGGGTATGCCGTTGCCGGTGTCGCTGTGCAGCAGCAGCCCGCCGCCGCCGGGACCCTTGAGGTGCGAGGTCATGCTGGAAAGCAGGCAGTGCCGGCCGAGCAGATAGGTAGTCAGCGCCAAGGGTTTGGGATTGAGCACCGCCTCCTCGAACACCGGGTCGCGGTACAGGAGGTAAGGGATCAGCTTGATCGCCTTGTGGTCGGTCTCATTCTCCAGGTCGAGCGGCCGGCCGAAGTCGCCCGCCGCCGCCTCCAGCACCGCGTCGCGCAGGCGCTTGGTCGTCTCCGGCAAGAGCGCGCCCTCGATCACGGTAAAGCCGAAGGCCTCCAGCTCGGCGAGATTCGACTCCAGCCCGTGGGCGCGGATGTCGCGATAGAGGTCGTTCAGATCCTCCGTGGCGACCCAGTCACCGATTTCCATTGCGACGCTCCATGTCCGAAGCGGTAAAATTTCTTCCTTATGTGACCGCGCGTCAAGTGAGACCGAGTGACAAAATATTTCGAAGATCGGAGACGGCCGGGCTTCGGAAGCTCATTTGCGACCTTGCGAAGCGCGGCCTTGTCACGGCGCTCGCGATCTCCAGCCCGCCGCTCAACCGGCGCCACCACGGGGGAAAACCCCAGCGGACAAAGCTGCTTTGCGTCGCGGCCGTGCCGCTGGCGTTGAACAACCCGGCGACGAGAAGCCAAATCCAGAGGGCGTGCGGCATCTCAGGGCGCCGCCGTCAGCAGGACGATCGCCGTGAGGACCATCAGCAACGTCGTTAGACCATGGATGCCGAAAGCCCTCTTGGCCGAGCCTCTCGCGGCGAGGACGAGCAGCATGTCGCTGGCGGGGATCATCGCCTCGACCAACAGAACGATGCCGACCGTTCTGAACCCGCCCCATGCCGCTAACGCCAGAACGACCAGTCCCGAGACGATATCGCGCACCCCCTTGAGCCGAAGCCACCAGGCGATGTTCGCTCCCTCCTCGGGAAGCGGCAGGCCGAAGCTGTGTGTCGCGGCGATCGGGCTCGCCACATACCGGGCGCCGATCACGATAATCGCAAGCGCCAGCAGCAGCGCCAATCCAATCGCAAGCCAGTGAATCGTCATCTTAAGGTTGGTATTTATTCTAGCATTGCTATATTGTCAAGCGTGTTTATGATCCGGGCGCGTCTGCCGTTCGACGCCGGGAGATCGAAGGTTGGGAGTCGTCGAGCGAAAGGACAGGCAGCGTTCTGAACGCGAGCACCGCATAATCGCGACGGCGCGCCTGATCGCGGAAGGCGAGGGGTGGAACGCCGTCACGATCCGCCGCTTGGCTGACGAGATCGAATACAGCCAGCCGGTCCTTTACTCCCACTTCGCCAACAGGGAGGCGATCGTCGCCGCTGTCGCCGTCGAGGGTTTTCGAGAGATGACGATGGCGCTTCAGCGGGCGGCGCGCAAATCGACGGATCCTCGCGATGCGCTCGAGAACGCCGCCATGGCCTATCTCGCCTTCGCTCGACGGCATCGGGCTCTCTACGAGGCGATGTTCACCCTGCCGACAGGCCTACGCTTCGCGGAAGCCGACACCAGATCGGAACTCAGGGAGGCCTTCAAGGCGCTCGCGGCGGTCATCGCGCCGTCGAGCGCCGATGTCGAAGTCGCGACCGAGACGTTCTGGGCGGCCCTTCACGGACTCGCCGAGCTGGAGCGCTCGGGACGGATCAGGCACGGCGCGCGAGCCGAACGGGTGGCGCTTGTCGTCCGCGGACTTCTTGAGTGTTGAAGCAAAACGGCCGGTCACGGGCTGCGAGCCCATCCACGTAACAGCAGAGCCTAGCCAATCCCCAAGCTCGGCCCTACAAGGCTCGCGGTCAAGGAGAGGTCCCATGCGGAACGAGCGCGAGATGTTCAGCCGACAACCCGTCTCGTCCCATCGTTTCCGCGAAACCTCCCATGCCCGACTCGAAGTCCATCCTCCCCGCCGACGCCCCGCCTGATCGGACGAAGGGCCGCGGCGCCGCCGCGGCGTTCATCTTCGTCACCATCGCCCTGGACTTCATGGCCATGGGCGTCGTCATCCCGGTCCTGCCGCAGCTCATCCAATCGCTCGGCGGTGGATCGCCCGGACGGGTGGCGCGGATATTCGGCGTGTTCGCGGCCGTCTTCGCCCTGATGCAATTCCTGGTTCAGCCGATCCAGGGCGCGCTGTCGGACCGGTTCGGGCGGCGGCCGATCATCCTCGGCTCCAACTTCGGCCTGGGCTTCGACTACCTGCTGATGGCCCTCGCGCCGAACCTCGCCTGGCTGTTCGTCGGCCGGGTCATCTCGGGCGCGGCCGCGGGCAGCCTTCCCGCCGCGTCGGCCTATATCGCGGACGTTTCCGCGGGCGGCGATCGCGCCGGCGGCTTCGGCCGGATCTGGGGAGCGGCCTCGGTCGGCGTGGTCCTGGGGCCGTTGCTGGGCGGGGTGCTCAGCGGCATCGACCCGCGCGCGCCCTTCTGGGCCGCCGCCGGGCTCAGCCTCGCCAACGGCCTCTACGGTGTGATCGTTTTGCCGGAGTCGCTGAAGCCGGAGAACCGCGCTCCGGTGCGGCTGGGCCAGCTTAATCCCGTCGGGGCCCTGATCTATCTCGGCCGCAGCTACCCGGGCCTCCTCGCCATGATGCTGGTCACCTTCCTCTCCGGGATTACCTGGCAGGGGATCAACCCGCTGTTCGTGGTCTACACGCGGTTCCGCTACGGCTGGCGGCCGCTCGACATCAGCGTGCTGATGGCGACGCTCGGCTGCGCCAACTGCGTGGTCCAACTGTGGCTCGTACCGATCCTCGTGCGATGGGCCGGCGAGCGGCGCATCGCCCTGACCGGCATCGCCTCCCAGATCGGCGCGCTCATCGCGTTCGGCCTGGCGCGCGACGGCGCCCGGTTCTGGTTCGGCGTGCCCCTGATCTGCGTCGGCAACATCGCCGGGCCCGCGTGGCAGGCGCTGATCTCGAGCAAGGTCGGCCCGAGCGAGCAGGGCCGACTTTCGGGCGCGCTCAGCGGAATGTTCGCCGTGGCCGGCATCGCCTCGCCGATCGCCTTCACCAACCTGTTCGCCGCCGTCTCGACGCGCGCGCCCGCGCCGATCTGGCTCGGAACGCCGTTCTTCGTCGCCAGCGCGACCGCGGGATCTTGCCTGTTGCTGGCGGCATGGTCGACGCGGCGTCGCCTGTGAGGTCGCGGGCATGGGGTGTTGCGAGTATCGCCGCTAGGTGCGCCGGTGCTCGGCGATAACCGCGTCGATCACGTGCGGCGAGCGCTTCTGCTCCGGATGCCAGCGGTTGCCGCTACAGAGGACGAGCGCCTTCCATAGCGCCCAGCCTCGCGCGCGCGCCCAGGTCGCGGCATCGAGAGCGACGGCGTCTCGAAAGGCGTCTCGCGCCTCGCCGTCTAGAAAGGTCCAGGCGAGTGTCAGGTCGCAAGCCGGATCGCCGACGCCGGAACAGCCGAAGTCGATCACGGCGGATAGCCGGCCATCCGCGCCGACGAGAAGGTTGTTGGCCACCACATCGCCGTGGAACCAGACCCCCGCGTCGCGCCAGGTTGATGCCCGCGCCGCCTCCCAGACTTCCATTGCCGCCTTTCCGTCGATTGTGCCGCCCAGCGCGAGGACAGCCTCGCGCGCTTCGCCGTCGTAAGCCGAGAGCGGGCCGCCGCGCCAAAGGCAGTGAGGGCCGGGCCGTGGCGCCCCGGCGGAATCGACGCCCCGCAGCGCACCCAGGAAGGCCGCCACGTCGACGGCGAACTGGACGCGATCCACAATTCGCGAGGTTCGCGCGGCTTCTCCCTCGAGCCAGCGATTGATTGACCAAGCGAAAGGATAGGCCTCGCCGGGCGCTCCTTGCGCCACTGGCGCCGGGATGGGCAGCGACAGGTGTGGGACGAGTTTCGGCAGCCACGCCTGCTCCTTCTCGATTTGCATCGCGTAGCGTTCGGCGCTGGGCAGCCGTACGGACAATACCTCGCCGAGGCGGAAAGTGCGGTTGTCGTTGCCTTGAGGCTCGGCCGCACGAATCGTGAGACCCGCCCAATGCGGGAACTGGGCAGAGATCAAGCGTTCGACGAAAGCTACATCGATAGCGCGCGCATCGAAGCGCGAGGCGTCCGCGGTCATGTCAGTCGCTTGGCGACAGCGTGAGTCGCTTGGGCGCGGCTTTCGTCCACGACATCCGGATCAAAAGCGCCAGAAGGCCAGGTTCGATAACGTCCAACCAGATGTAGCTGAAGCCGTGCGAGCCCGCCGGCTCGAATGCCTCCGGATAAGCCGCGGCAAAGTTAAGCTGGTCTTCCCGATCAACCGTTAGACTGGCGACCGGCCGCTTGCCCGACAGGGGCGCGAAGAAGCCTGGCGAGGCGGCGGGCCGCTCAACCCCCAGCATTGCGAAGATTCGCTTGTTCACGCGAAAAGCCGGCCTGCGACGGTGTGTGTCCTCATAGGACTCCGGTAGCGCCAGAGCGAGGCGGCGAACGTCTTCGGAAGTCGGCATCAAACGAAGCCTAAATTCGTGGATTGCGCTTGCCTGCAAATTCCTGGCGTGACACCGAAAATGCAAGACATTGCAGTCGCGTGATTCCAACCCGCGTTGACGCTGGCCCTCGGACCACATGAGTCATCTCCAGCGATGGTTGGTAAGAAATATGGCGCGGCAACCAGAGGTTCGTTTCCGTAATGCGCGTGCTAGGCACCCAGTGTGAGCACGATCGAGCCCCGGCTGACCTCCCTCGCCCATGGTGGCGGTTGCGGGTGTAAGATCTCGCCCGCGGTGCTTCGCGAGGTGCTGTCGCGGACGCCGGCCATGGGGTACTTCGAGAATCTCCTCGTCGGAACGGAGACCTCGGATGACGCCGCCGTTTGGCGGCTCAGTGATACGCAGGCGCTGGTCGCGACGACCGACTTCTTCATGCCAATGGTGGACGATCCATATGACTTTGGCCGGATCGCCGCCGCGAACGCCCTGTCCGACGTCTATGCCATGGGCGGATCGCCCATACTGGCGCTCGCCATCGTCGGAATGCCGGTGAACCGTCTGTCGACCGCCACCATCGCGCGCGTGCTGGAAGGCGGAGCCGCCGTCTGCGCGGAGGCCGGCGTGCCGGTCGCCGGCGGCCACTCCATAGACAGCCTGGAGCCGATCTACGGCTTGGTCGCGCTCGGCCTGGTCCATCCGGATCGGATCCTGACCAATCGGACCGCGAGGGCCGGGGATGTCCTGATCCTGACCAAGGCCCTCGGCGTCGGCGTGCTCGGCGCCGCGTACAAGCAGGGCATCCTCGATGAGGCGGGCTACGCCGCCCTGATCGCCTCAACGACCCAGCTCAACACGCTGGGCCGCGAACTCGGCGGCGAGGCGGGCGTGCACGCCGTCACCGATGTGACCGGGTTCGGCCTTCTCGGCCACGCGCTGGAGATGGCCCGCGGCTCGGGCCTCGACGCGGTGATCGCGCCCGAGGGGCCGGCTTGGCTTCCCGGTGTCGAAACATTCGCCGCGGAGGGCGTGGTGACGGGCGCTTCGGGGCGCAATTGGGCGAGTTACGGTGACGAGGTCGCCGGAACGTCCGGTCTCGAGGTGTGGCGCCGCGACCTGCTCTGCGACCCGCAAACGAGCGGCGGTCTCCTTATCGCCGTGGCCGCGGATCGATCGGAGGCGGTTCTGGCGCTGGCGCGCCGTCGAGGCTTCGCGTGGGCGCGGCCGGTGGGCCGCATCGAGCGGGGCGTCGGCCGCGCCCGGATCACGAGCCTCGCCGAACCCGAATGATCCGGATGGTGGAGGACGCCGGTCCGGCCGCGTTGGCGGAGGCCGACGAGATCATCGATGTCCGCAGCCCGTCGGAATTCGCCGAGGACCATGTTCCGGGCGCCGTGAACCTGCCGGTGCTGTCCGACGCGGAGCGCGCCGAGGTGGGGACCCTGTACGTCCAGGACGACCCCTTCCGAGCGCGACGGCTCGGCGCGGCCTTGGTGTCGCGCAACATCGCCCTGCATCTGGAGGGTCCGCTGGCGGGGCGGGGGCCGGCGTGGCGACCGCTGGTCTACTGCTGGCGCGGCGGCCAGCGCTCGGGCGCGATGGCGACCGTCTTCTCACAGATCGGCTGGCGCGCGTCGGTGCTGCATGGCGGGTACAAGACCTACCGCCGGTCGGTGGTTCGCGCGCTGTATGCCGGGCAGCCCCTTGCCAGGCTGGTCCTGCTCGGCGGCCCGACCGGCGTCGGCAAGACCGAGCTATTGGTTCATCTCGCGCGGCGGGGGACGCAGGTGCTCGATCTGGAGGACCTCGCCGGACACCGCGGCTCTCTGCTCGGCGCCTTGCCCGGACGCGACCAGCCTTCGCAGAAGATGTTCGAGAGCCGGTTGGCGGAGGCGCTGGCCGGGCTAGACCCGAGCCGGCTCGTGCTGGTCGAGGCCGAGGCGAGCAGGATCGGCGAGGTTACGCTGCCGCCGGTTCTTTGGGCCGGCATGCGCCAAGCTCCGGTCATCGAACTGCGCGCGCCGATCGAGGATCGTATCGCACGCTTGGTGCGGTCCTACGTCCCCGACGCGGATCGCCTCGCCGCAATCGGCCACGCGTTGGAGCGTCTGCCGCGCCACATCTCGCGCGCCGACGTGGAGCGGTGGCGCAGTCTCCTCGCAAGCGGTGAACTGGCCCAGCTCGCTCGCGAACTCGTCGAGACGCACTACGACCCGGCCTACGCCCGGAGCGTGGCCCGGCACGGCGGGCGCTCCATCGGCGTCGTTGCTCTCCAGCACGGACAACACCTCGATCAAGCCGCTGACCAAGTACAGTTCCTTCTGGGCTGATGGGGCGCCGACGTCGTACGGCGGCTCGGCGCCAGGAGTGGGATCTCCAGGGATCGACTCAAACGCGCGAGCGGCTTGAGCACCGTCATGACTTTGAGAACGCGACCGAGGCTTACGACAGTGCGTATCATCGTTCCATCGCCCGCGTCATGGGCAGTAGACGCTTCTCACCCCGTTTGGCTGTTCGGGAGGTCCGCTCCTCGCACTTTCAGACTGCCCAAAAGCGGCGCTTCATCTCGATCGCATCAATGGAGGCCATGATCCCATGACCGAGCGCCGCATCGTCGACATGGCCGACCTCCCGCTCAAGCAGAAGGTTGATGGCGGAAAGTTCGAGGCGCTGAACGGGCGGGCGCGGCCGCTGACAGGCCTGACGGCGGCGCGGCGACGGTTCGAAGCTGGCGATCCGCGGGCGGCCGCGGCCATGGCGCGCCGGGTGGCCTCCAGTCCTGGTTCGCCGATCGAGGCGGTGGTGCTTTGGGGCGTCGCGGCGGCCGAAGCGGGCGATTTCATCGAGGCGATCCTGCCGCTCGAAACCGCCGCGGCCCATCCGTGGGACCAGCCGGACAAACGGGTCATGCTGGATATCCAGCTCGGTCGGTCCCTCATAGCTCTGGGACGGTGGCGCGAAGGCCTGGAGACTCTGGCGCGGGCGGAAACACAGCCACCCTCGGATACTCACCTCCGTCACCGCCTTGGCCTCGCCCTCACGGCCGCGGGACGGCTGGACCGCGCCATTCCGCACCTGAGCTTCGCCGCCTATCAGCGTCCCGCCGACGGCGGCATGCGCGCGGATCTCGCCTGGGTTTCCGCCGGCGTGGGACGGGTGGACGCCGCCGAACGCCTGTACGAAGAGGCGATCACGATCGCGCCGTTGCTGACGCAGGCCCACGCGGGGCTCGCCGCTTTGCGGCGCTGGTCCGCGGAGCGCAACCACGTCGCGAGGCTGAACTCCCGCCTCGACGCGACGCACGATCCGGAAGCGCGCGTGGAGCTGGCCTACGCCCTGTTCAAGGAGCTCGACGATCTCGGCAGGCACGCGGACGCCTGGCGTGCGTTGGACGTCGCCAGCCGCACGGCGGCCTCGCTGGCGCCCTGGTCGGCCACGGAGGACGCCGCCCTCATCGATGCGCTGATCCGGACTTTCCCCGCCGAGCGGTTCGGCCCCCGCCCGCGGCGGGCGGCCTCGCCGGCGTCGCCCCAGCCGATTTTCATCGTCGGACTGCCGCGCACCGGCACGACCCTGGTGGAGCGTATCTTATCGGCGCACAGCCGGGTCACCGATCTGGGCGAGGCGCCGTTCTTTCCGCTCGCTTTAAGGAAGGCCGCCGGCGTTCCGGTCACCTCCCCGATCACGGCGCCGACCATCGAGGCGGCGGTGAACGCCGATTGGGCGAAAGCCGGCGACGCCTACCTTAGCGAGATATCCGGTCTTTCGGGCGGGGCCGCCAGGGTCGTCGACAAACTCCCGTTCAACAGCCTTCTCGCCGGCGCCATCCGATTGGCGCTTCCAGGCGCGCATATCGTGCTGGTGAACCGCGAGCCGATGGCGTCGCTATGGAGCGCGCATCGCAACCCCTTCGCTCTCGGCGGCTGGTATGGCTGGACGCGGACTCAGTCCGATCTTGCCGCGCACTGGTTCAATCACCGTCGGCTGATGGATCACTGGCGCGCGGCGTTCGGCCCCGATCTCATCGAGGTGCGGTACGAAGACCTGGTCACCAACCCCGAACCGAACATTCGCGCCCTCCTCGGGCGCTGCGGACTGGAGCCGGAAGCGGGGTGCTTTCGTCCGCACGACCAAGCCGGCGCCGTGACCACGCTGAGCCAGAGCGCGGTGCGCGAGCCGATCAACCGACGCGCGATCGACGCCTGGAAGGTCTACGCCGAACAGCTACACGGCCTGCGTGACGCCCTTGGCGCCATGGCCGGCGGTTGATCCAGCCCGATACCGCGCCGCGGCGGGTGGCGCATTTCGCCGTCCTGTGGCATCTCGAGCGCCCAGACACGCGATCGCGGGCGTGGTGGAATTGGTAGACGCGCCGGACTCAAAATCCGGTTCCGAAAGGAGTGTCGGTTCGACCCCGACCGCCCGCACCAGCCTGCATCCGATTTGCAGTGTAATGGTGAGGCTTGCGCGGCGACGTCTCATGTGATCACAAAGAACGCGGCCGGCAAGGGTGTTCTTGTCGTCGGCGGGAGCGATGTGTGCTGGAACACGCCGACGAGCGCGTGACGCTGAGCAAGGTGAGAAACGTCCTTCGGGAGGCTTATGGACTTTCGGGGAACGCGGTCAGGCTAACGGGGGAGCGGGACGCGAACTTCCACGTCTTGACGGATGGAGGCGGCGAGGAATTCATCCTTAAGCTCAGCAACTCCGCCGAGGATCCGGCGGTGAGCAATCTTCAGACCTCGATCCTGCTCTATCTCGAAGCGCGCGAGCCTGACCTGCCCACGCCCAGGCTGCGGCGCTCCTTGAATGGAGACGCCGAATATCTGTGGACGCGAGAGGATGGGAGCCAGTCGGTGGCGCGGCTTCTGGAGCTGCTGCCGGGCGCGCCGCTTCGTGACCGGCCATTGAAGGGCGACGACCTCGAGCAGCTTGGGGAGGACATGGCCCGGCTCGACCGGGCGCTGCGGGATTTTCACCACCCGGCCGATGGACATGAGCTGCTTTGGGATTTGCAGCACGCCGACCGGCTCCTTCGCCTGCTCCCGGCTATCGGCGACGCCGAACATCGCGCGCTTGCGGAACGCGGTCTCGATCGGCTGCTCGCCGCGACGGGTGGCGGCGGCCTCCGTCGTCAGGTGATCCACAACGACCTCAACCCCGACAACATCCTTGTCGCGCGGTGCGCACCCCGCGTGAGCGGCTTCATCGACTTCGGCGACGCTGTCCGGGCGCCCTTGATCCAGGAACTGGCCGTCGCCGCCGCATATCAGATGGGAACCGAGGACGACCCTCTGTCCGGCGCAGCGGCGCTGGCGCGGGGCTATGACCAGGTGACGCCGCTGCAAGAGGCCGAGATCGAGCGCCTGCCCGCGTTGATCGTCGGGCGGCTCGCCATGACGGTGGCGATCACCTCCTGGCGAGCCGAGCGCCATCCGCGGAACCGCGCCTATATTCTTCGCAACCAGCCTGCCGCCCTGGAGGGACTTCGGCGACTGACGGCTGAGTCGGCCGCGCGCTCCGCCGATGCGCTGCGCTCCGCGGTGCGGAGAGTTCGGCCGTGAGCATGGTCAACGCCTACGCTGGACAGGCCGAAGGGTTGTCGGCGGCCGACCGCGCGCTTCTCGCTCGGAGGGAACGGGTGCTCGGCCCCGCCTATCGGCTGTTCTACGAGACACCACTGCATATCGTGCGCGGGGAGGGCGTATGGCTTTACGACGCCGAGGGCCGTCGGTACCTCGACGCCTACAACAACGTCGCTTCCGTCGGTCACAGTCGTCCGGAGGTCGTCGACGCGATCCGCCGGCAAGCGGCGGTGCTGAACACCCACACCCGCTATTTGAGCGAGGGCGTGGTCGACTACGCCGAAGCGCTGCTGGCGACCTTCCCGTCCGAACTCTCGAACGTGATGTTCACCTGCACCGGCAGCGAGGCCAACGACCTGGCGCTGCGCATCGCCAGGGCGGCGACGGGCGGCACGGGCGTGATCGTCACCGCGCTGGCCTATCACGGCGTGACCGCCGCGGTGGCGGCGGTCTCGCCCTCGCTGGGACGGTCCAATCCGCTCGGCCCTCACGTATGGGTTGCGCCCGCGCCCGTCAGCCTGTCCGAGGGGTCCAATCCCGCGGCTCGGTTCGCCGAGGGAGTTCGCGTGGCGCTCTCTGGGATGGAGGCTGCCGGCGTCAGACCGGCGGCCCTGCTGATCGACACCATCTTCTCGAGCGACGGCGTCTTCGCCGACCCGCCCGGATTTCTCCGCCCCGCGGCGGAACTGGCGCGGCGCGCTGGCGCGCTGCTGATCGCGGACGAGGTTCAGGCGGGGTTCGGCCGGACGGGGACGGCGTTCTGGGGCTTTCGGCGACACGGCCTCGGCCCTGATCTGGTCACGCTCGGCAAGCCGATGGGCAACGGCCATCCGATCGCGGGCGTGGTCGGCCGCCCCGCCGACGTTGCCGCCTTTGGAAACGGCGTCCGCTACTTCAACACCTTCGGCGGAAACCCGGTGAGCTGCGCGGCCGGGATGGCGGTGCTGCGGGTGATCGAGCGCGAGCGGCTGGCCGAGAACAGCGAGCACATCGGCGCGGCGTTGCGCGCTGAGATCGCGGGACTGATGAGCCGCCACGCCTCGATCGCCGAGGTGCGCGGCGCCGGCTTGTTCGTGGGCGTCGAGCTACGGGACGATCGTCGCACTCCCGCGGCCGCCCTCGCTTCGACAGTGGTGAATCGCATGCGCGAAGACGGCGTGCTCATCAGCGGCACTGGCTCGGGCGCGAACGTCCTCAAGATCCGCCCGCCGCTCGTGTTTGCACAACAGCACGTCGACATGCTTGTCACGGCCCTAGACCGCGCTCTGAGCGCCGACCGCGGAGGATGACGGATGACGACTCGAGCCCTTCGACCGAAGTCCATCGAGCCCGGTCTCCCGCCGTTCGATCCGCTGGACCGGGTCACCTTGCAGGCTCAGGCCTATCAGCAGTTGCGCAAGGCGATCATGGGCGGAGTGTTCAAGCCGGGCGCGGCGATCACCATCCGCGCGGCGGCGGAAGCGCTCGGCGTGAGCCCGATGCCGGTCCGCGCCGCCCTGCAACGGTTGGAAGTCGAGGGAGCGCTGGTCGCGCGCGGCAGCAAGCGCACGCTTGAGATTCCCGCCCTGTCGGCGTCGGAATACGCCGAGCTCCGCGACATCCGCATCGCTCTCGAGGGACTCGCCGCCGAACGGGCGGCCGAGCGTATCACCAGGCCCGAACTCAGGCGGGCGGAGCGCGACTGCCGCGTCATGCAGACGGCGGCGGAGGCCGGCGAGCGCGACGCATATGTGCGCGCCAACTGGGCGCTTCACCTCTCAATATATCGCGCCAGCCGCATGGAGACCCTCGTGGCGCTGATCGAGAGTCTTTGGCTTCGCATCGGGCCCTATGTCGAACGGATGATGCCGGATCGAGAGAGCCTGCTGGCCTCGATGCCGGAGCATTGGGCGTCGGTGGAGGCCTGTCGCAGGGGTGACGGCCCGGCGGCGCGACAGGCTATCGCCGACGACATCGCGCGTTCGGCGGTAAACCTGCTCAAGGCGCTGGAGCGCTGAACGAGTCCGCGTTGCGCCGAACGCCATGAATGTTATTTGTGATCACAAATTGGAGACGAGGATGTCACTCCTGATGGAGGCCGCTGGAACGCCGCGGATCCGGCTTGTCGCGCTGAGCGGCGACGGTCGCGCTCGGGGCCTCGCGGCCGGTATCGCCCTGGGCCCCGGTATTCGGGCCCTCCTCGCGGACTGGCTGACCTCGTTGACCCAGAGCGGAGTGGGCGACGGCGAAGCTCATGCGCGCGATCTCCTGCGCGACACTGACTTTCGAACCGCGCTGAGAACGCATTGCCCGGACCTTCTGGACGAAGTGGTGGGGATGGCGGAGGGGGCGAAGATCGATCCGGACCTCCTGTTCGCTCTGCAACTGATGGACGAGGAATGGGCCTACCGCGGCCGTCACCGAGCCGAGGCTCCGTCCCGCGAGAAATGCAGCAGCGTCGCCATTGTGACGCCGGGCGGCCCGACGTGGATCGGTCAGAACATGGATCTCGGTCCTTATACGGATGGTCACCAGGTGGTGCTCCGGATCGCCCCGGACGGCGAGCGTTCCGGCGCGCTCGTGTTCACGGCGGAGGGCATGGTCGCCCTGCTCGGCGTCAACGCCGCGGGCGTGGGTGTCTGCGTCAACTCCTTGCCGCAGCTCCCGAACGGTCGGACCGGTGTGCCGGTGGCCTTCATGATCCGCAAGCTCTTGCAGGCGCGCGGCGTGAACGAAGCCGCCGATTGGGTGCGATCACTGCCCCATGCCACGAATCAGCATTACCTGCTGGCCGAGGCGGGAGAGGTGCGCTCTTTCGAGTGCAGCGCCGCGGGCGTGACGGAATACCGGCCGCCCGATCCCGCGCGCGTCTTCCACACCAACCATCCGCTTTCGGAGGAGACCGGCGCCCCGGAAACAGCGGAAGCGCGCCAGAACAGCGTCAGGCGGCTGCTATCGCTCACGACCCGCCTGGCGCGGGGCGAACCGGACCTGGAGGCGATCCGGGCCGCGCTTTCCGCGTGCGACGACCCGCGTCATCCCGTCTCTCGCGAATACAAGCCGGACGCCGGCCTCATCGGGTTTACAACGGGCTCGATGATCTCCGAGCTGAACGGCGGGAGCAGCCCGATCGAGAGCTGGGTCAGCCCGGGGCCGCCGAGCCGCGAGGGCTACGCCCGGCTGGAGCTCGACCCAGATCCGCCCGCGCTTCGCTCCGGCGACAGATCCAGCGCATCGGATGAACATCGTTGATGTTGGGCGACCAGCCGGTGATCGCGGGGTTGACCAGGTTAAGGCTCGGATTGACGTAAAGTGGAGCGATCGGGGCTTCGGCGAGCATCAGTTGCTCGGCCGCCTGGAGCAGCCGCAGACGATGGCCATGGTCGAGTTCCTGCTGCGCTTGATCGAGCAGACGATCGTACGCCGCATTCGCATAGGATCCATAATTCACCGAGCCTCGATCGCTGCGCAGCGAATCCAGAAAGTTCTGGGGATCGGGATAGTCCGCGATGTAGTCGGTGAAGCCGACCTGGAAGTCACCTCGCTGCAGATCGTTGAAATAGACGGCGACATCCTCGCGCGCGAGGGTGGTTTCCACTCCGATGTCGCGCCAGTCGGATTGCACCGCGATGAAAATACCCAGGCCGGTCATCGGGACGCGGAGTTCGAACTTCAAAGGGTGAGCGGGTCCGTAGCCCGCTTGCGCCAGCAAAGCGCGGGCGCGCGCCTGTCGAATACGCAACGGCGGGAGCGCCCAATCCGGGGCGGCGGGCAGCCCTCCGACGGCGGGCGGCGTGAGCGCGGCCGTCGGCTCCTGACCCGCGCCCAGCAGGCGAAGAGCGATGAAGTCGCGGTCGATGGCCATGGCGAGCGCCCGGCGCACTCGCTCGTCCCGCATGATGCGATCCTTCAGGTTGAAGACGAGATAATTCACATCGGTCCATGGCGCGACATGGATAAAGGCGTTCATGCCCGTGGTCCGCAGGTACTTCACCCGTGTCGAGTCGATGGGAAAGTTCATGTCGAGTTCGCCGCGCCGAACCCGCCGCTCGGCCGAGATGATGTCGGAGGTCGGGAAGTATTCGACCCGATCCACACAGACCCTTGCCGCGTCGTAGAAGCGGGGATTCTTCTCGAGCACGATGCGGTCGCCTAGCCGCCAGGAGACGAGCCGGTAAGGACCGTTCGAGACATACCGCCCTGGAGTCGACCAGCGCTCTCCCCACTTGCGCACGGCGTGGGCGGGGACGGGCAGCACGCCGTAGTGAGCGAGGAGGGTCGGCAGAGAGGGTGTTGGGTGCCACAACCGGATCTGCACGGTCCGCGGGTCCAGGGCGCGGATTCCCAGAGCTTCGGCGGGCGCGCGGCCCTTGTTGACGGCCTCCGCGTTCACGACCGGAAAGGCGAGGACGGCGTAGGCCGCGCCCGTCGCCGGCGCGACCAGGCGGCGTAGCGAAAAGACGAAGTCGTCCGCCGTGACCGGTGCGCCGTCCGACCAGGTTGCGGGACGCAGCCTGAAGGTCCAGACCAGGCCATCGACGCTGACGCTCCAGCTCTCGGCCGCTCCTGGGACCGGTCGCCCTTCGGCGTCGAAGGTGGTGAGGCCCAGCATGAGATCGTCGAGGACGGTCTGCTCCTCCTTGATCCAGGTGTGGGCGGGATCGAGCGTTCCCGGATCGGCGAGGTTGCCGGCGCGGATGCAGGTCTTGCCGGGCGGGCAGGTCTGGGCCGATCCCGGCTCGCAGGCCCAAAGGCCGAGGAAGGCCGCGCAGGCGAGAAGGAAGGTGAGCCTCATGAAGGGTTCTCGGCGACATCCAAAGCCTCGCGCAGGCCTTCGCCCAACACGCTCAAGCACAGGAGCAGCACCGCCATGGTCCCGGCCGGGAAGACCAATAGCCACCACGCCACCTCCATCTGCTGAGATCCGTCGAGCACGAGCGTGCCCAGGGAGGCCAGTGGATCCTGCACCCCCAGCCCCAGGAAGCTGAGGAAGCTCTCAGACATGATGACGCTTGGTATCGTCAGGGTGACGTAGGTGACCACCGGACCCGCCAGGTTCGGCAGAATGTGGCGCCGCAGGATCGCCAGCCGGCCGACGCCGATCGCCCGCGCCGCCTCGACGAACTCGCGTGTCTTCAGCGACAAGGTCTGGCCCCGGACAATTCTGGCCATCGTCAACCACTCGATCGCACCGATCGCCAGGAAGATAAGCAACAAGCTCCTGCCGAATGCGACGGTGAGCAGGATGACCAGGAAGATGAACGGAAGCGCATAGAGCACGTCCACCGCGCGCATCATGACATCGTCGATGCGGCCGCCGATCAGGCCGGCAGCGGCGCCGTAGGTCACGCCGATCAACAATGCCACCGCGGTCGCGACCAAGCCGACGAGAAGCGAAATGCGCAGCCCGACCAGCAGGCGCGCGAGCAGGTCGCGCCCGAGAAGATCGGCTCCCAGCAGGTGGCCGCCGCTTAGCGGAGGCGCCCAGATGTCGCCCTTGCGGACCTGGTCGTAGCCGAACGGACACAGGGCGGGGCCGATCAGGGCCGCCACCAGGGCGATGAGGACGGCCGCGAGCGCGAGGCAGGCGGCGCGGTTCGCGCGGAACCGCCTCCAGGCCGCCCTCGACGGCGTATCCGCCGGGACGGCGTTTGGGGCCGCGTTCGCCACTACCCGTCAAGCCTCACCCGCGGGTCGAGCGCGGCGTAGAGCAGGTCGGCGACAAGGTTCAGGGCGATGAGCAGTGTCGCATAAAGGATGATCACGCCCATCACGACGGTGTAGTCACGCTGCAGGGCGCTGATTACGAAGGCGCGGCCGATGCCCGGCAAGCCGAACAGTTGCTCCACCACCAGCGAGCCGGTGAGCAGTCCGGCGGCGGCGGGTCCCAGCAAGCTGACGAGCGGCAGGAGCGCGGGCGGCAGCGCGTGCACGAGGATGACGCGTGTCGGCGACAATCCCTTGGCTCGCGCGGTTCGGACCGCGTTCGAGCGCAGGGCCTCGATCATGCCGCCGCGGGTCAGGCGCGACACCGCCGCCAATAGGGGAAGCGCAAGAACGATCACGGGCAGGACCAGATTGCGCCAGTCGCCCAAGCCCGCCGTCGGCAGCCATCCCAGTCGGGACGCGAACAGCAGGACGAGCAACGGGCCGGTCACGAAGGTCGGCAAGGAAAGGCCGGCGAACACCGCCATGCTGGTGAGGTGATCCGGCCACCGGCGGCGGCGCATCGCGGCGGCCACACCCAAGGCGGCGCCGAGGCCACCGCCGATCACGAGGGCGGCGGCTCCGATCGTCGCACTGGTCGGCAGGCCGTCGCCGATCAGCTCCGCCACTGTCTTGTCGGGGTATTTCAGCGACGGCCCGAGGTCGCCGTGGGCCGCGCCGGCCACGTACCGCAGCAGTCGTTCGGGAAGCGGCCGATCGAGTCCGTAGCGCGCCCTCAGATTCCGTTCCACTTCCGGCGGCAGCTTCCGCGCGGAGGTGAAGGGTGAACCCGGCGCGGCGTGCATCATGAGAAAGCTGAGAATCACGATCGCCAGGAGCGTCGGCACACCCACGAGCAACCGTTGCGCGATAAAGCGGATCATCGCGGGCCATCGGCTGTCGAGGCGAAGTCGCCCCGGGTGGTTTCTTCAGGCGTCGAGGAGTTTGGCGATAAACGCGCCGTGCGTCGGCGGTCGCGCTCTCGGGGATCGGGTTCCAGCACGGCCTTCAGGAGGGCCTGGGTGTAGGGATGCCGCGGGGCCCGCAGGACGTCCTCGGCCGGGCCTTCTTCGATGATCCGACCCTCCCGCATCACCAGAACGCGATGGCAGATCTCCCGGACCACGGCCAGATCGTGACTGATGAACAGCATGGCCATCCCTGTCCGGGCCTGCAACGCGATCAGGAGATCGATGATCTGCGCCCGGATCGACACGTCGAGGGCCGAGACGGCCTCGTCGCAGACCACCAGCTTCGGATCGAGCACCATGGCGCGGGCGATCCCGACGCGTTGCGCCTGTCCGCCGGAGAGCTGGTGGGGGTAGCGCCGGGCGATCTCCGGCGGCAATCCCACACGCTCCAGCCAGGCCTCGACAATGCGCTGGCGCTCGGCGAGGGAAAGCCATGGCCGGTGGGTGACGATGGGTTCGGCGACGGTCTGGCCGACACTGAGGCGCGGATCGAGACTTCCCAAAGGGTCCTGGAATACGATTTGCAAGTCGCGCCGGGCGCGCCGGAGGCCGCGCCGATCCCGCGCCGATAGCGGCTCGCCCAGTAGGGTCACGGATCCGGTGTCCGCCGGCAACAGCCGGAGAGCCGCCCGTGTGAGCGTCGATTTGCCGGACCCGCTTTCGCCGACCACGCCCAGAGTCTCGCCCGCGCCAACCGTGAAGCTCGCGTTGTCGACCGCGCGCAATGCGCGCCCCGGCCGAAACAGGCCGCCGCGAAGTGAATAGGTCACGCTGAGCCCGGCGCATTCGAGCACGGGTTCGGCGCCGGCCACCGCGGGTTTTAGCCTGGACCGCCCGGGACGTCCCTCGCCCGTGATGCGAGGAACGGCGGCCAGGAGGCGGCGGGTGTAGGATTGCGCCGGCGCCTGAAGCACCCGCTCCGCTGGACCGTGCTCAACAATCTCGCCGGCCAGCATGACGCAGACCTGGTCGGCCATCCGGGCCACGACGCCCATGTCGTGGGTGATCAGCACCAGCGCCGCGCCGGTTTCGCCGCGGAGTTCGTCGAGGAGGTCGAGGATTTCCGCCTGCACCGTGACGTCTAGGGCGGTCGTCGGCTCGTCGGCGATGAGGAGCCGCGGCTTCGCCGCGAGCGCGGCGGCGATCATCACCCGCTGGCGCATGCCTCCGGAGAGTTCGTGCGGACACTGCCTCGCGCGCGCGGACGGCTCGCGGATGCCGACCCGCTCGAGCCAGTGGCGCGCTTCGTCGAGCGCCACGCGCCGGGCCCGCCCGCGGTGAGCGCGCAGGGTCTCGGCGATCTGCTCGCCGACGCGCACGTGCGGCGACAGCGCGGTGAGCGGATCCTGGAAGATCATCGCCATGCGCGCGCCCCGCAGCTTATTGAGCGCCCGCTCTTCGAGGCCGAGGAGTTCCCGGCCCTCCAGCCGAACGCTTCCGGTGGTCGCAGCTTCCTCTGCCAGCAGCCGCATCACGGCCAGGAAAGTCTGGCTCTTCCCCGAGCCGCTCTCGCCCACCACCCCGAGGCACTCGCCCGGGCCAACGTGGAGCGAAACGCCGCGAACGACCTCGGTCCTTCTCTCGCGGCCATAGCTGATTGACAGATTCTCGATTTCGAGCAGAGGCGGGATGGCTGCGGCGCTCGACGCCGTGGTGCGCTGCGTCATGGGCTGGATTGGTCCCAGGGTGACGCGCGAAGATCGATCTTGTCCGAGCGACGACTCACGCCAACGGCTTTGCGCGGCGCTTCGGATCAGGCTGGGCGCCGGTCAGAACTTGTGATCCAGCACCAAGCTGAACATAGTTCCGAGGTTGCGATAAATTCCGGCGGCCGCGTAGGGCGAGCCGTAGGAGATTCCTTCGTTCAGGTTGAAGAGGCCGGTGTTCTGGGGTGGCGGGGTGTTGAACACGTTGTCGACGTTTAGCCGCAAGAGGGTGGCCGGATTGAACCGGTAGGCGACCGACAGGTCATGGTAGATCGCCGTGCCGGTTGTCTGCACGTCGAAGATGTTGCTCGCCGTGGGCGAGCTGACAAGCTGTGAACCGAACACCGAGGTGCTCGAATAATAGGTGACGCGCCAAGTGACGCTCACCTTGTCGAGTGAGTAGGTGGCGCTGCCGAGTAGCTTCCATTTCGGCAGGCCGAGGAATCCTTCGAACTGGTGCTGGCTGCTAGGGTCCGCCGCGTTGTCGAACTGGCGAAGGCGCACCAGGCGGTTTCCGGTTAGGTCGAGCGTCAAGGCGCCCGGGAATTCATGCCAGAGGTCGGCGATCGGGGGCGCGTAGGAGACCGTGAAGTCGTACCCGGCCGTGTAGAGCTTCCCGAAGTTCTGGTTGAAGCTGTAGACGCCCGTGATCTGATGGCTCGTCGAATCGCGGGTGATCGCCCCGCAGGCCGAGTTCGCGCTCGGAAGTTCCGGCGAATCCGTGCAGGTGTAGAGCAGGGTCTGAGGATCGAGAGCCCCGATCACATCGGTGAGATTGATCGAATAATAATCGAGGGTGACGGCTAGGTGTGGGATCCAGGGTGGCGCCAGCGTCACCCCGCCCGTCCAAGTGTCGGCGGTCTCGACGTTCAGCTTCGGGTTGCCGCCGGAGTAAGTGGCCTTCGAAATGGCGGTTTGGGCAAAGGTGGCGGGAATGCCTAGCGCCGCACAGTTCGTCGCCCGGTTTGGGTTGAGAGGAAGGTTTAGGACGCTGCAGGGGTCGTTCAGGTTCTGATAGGCCTGGGATTGGCTGGAGAAGAGTTCGCTCACGTTCGGCGCCCGCTCCGAGCGCGACCGCATGACTCGAAGGTTGACGCCCTGGACCGGGGTGTAGACGCCGCCGAGGTTCCACGACACGTGGCCGCCGTTGTTGCTGTAGTCGGAATAGCGGACAGCGCCCTGGAAATAGAGGTCCTTGATTAGGGGGAGGTCCTTCAAGAGCGGAACACGAGTCTCGCCGAACACCTCGGCGACGTCGGAATGGCCACTATAGGGCGCCGAGCATAGCATCTGGATGTTGCAGACGCCGGCGGAGTTGCTGTTGCCGTTCCGCCGGCCCTCCGCGCCGATCGAGGCGCTGACCGGGCCGGCCCAGTCGTTGAACAGGTCGCCGGAAATGTCGGCGCCGCCCATGGCCAGATCTTCGCGCGCCATGAATGGGCTGGTGAGCCGCGAGTAGGCGGCGCCCGCTGGCGTCGAGAGCGGATTAAAGGGATTGAACGGCTGGCATCCGGCGGCGCGGGCGGCCGGGTCGGTGCAGGCCGGCTGCCCGTTGATCAGCGAAACGTCGACGCTCTGGAGGAACTTGGTCTGATCTCGAGCGTCGACCAGGGTGGTGTTTAGGTCGGTTTGTCCCCATCCGACGAAGACTTCGTATTTGAACCGGTCGGCGAGCGTTCCGCGAATGCCGGTGGTGTATTGCTGCATGAACCGGTCGTTGTTGGCGCCGCGGCGACCCTCGTCCTCGTACTCTCGCCCGAAGTAAAAGCCGTTCTGGCCCGCCGCGGCGAGGATCGGCTGGAGATTGGCGGGAACATAGGGATTGGTCGCGGGAACGAAGAACGCGCCGTACTCGAAGTCCGCCGGCGGCTGCCATCGGTCCTTGACCCAGCTCTCTGCCCAGCGCCCTTCGAGAAAGAACTCGGCGTGGGGCGCGAGATCGTAAGTAAAATTCAGCGAGGCTGAATAGCGATGCAGCGGAAGCGAAAGGTTGTCGTATGGCCGGAAGTAGTCGCCGTCGCCGCCGACCTGCACGCCGTTGTTGAGGGTGTTGGCGATGGATTGGCGGCTCGAGTTTCCGAAATCGTAGGGGCGGACGGCCGAGCCGTTGTTGATCAGCGTGAACTCGTCCGTCGTCGGATTGAACGGGTAGATGGAGACGAGCCCGCGCTGGCTCACGCCCGAGGTGACGTCGTTGAACAAGGCGTAGTGCTGGGTGAGATAGGCGGGGCTGCTGGGTCCCGTGGGATGTTCGTTGACGATGACGCTTATCGAGTCCCGGCCCCAGGGCCGGGCTAACGCCGGAACGCCTTCTGTCTTGTCCCAGTCGAAGGCGGCGGTGACATGGGCCTTGTCGTTCAGGAAGTTGTGGCCGGCGATGAAGCCGACCCCCCATTCCTCGCCGTCGCCGTAGCCGCTGATCCCGCCACGCACGCGGACGTCGAAGCCTTCGTAGTGGTTCTTGAGGATGATGTTCACCACGCCCGACACCGCGTCGGCGCCGTAGATGGCCGAGAGGCCGCCGGTGACCACCTCGACCCGGTCCACCATCTCGGCCGGGATGGTGTTGAGGTCGACCGCGTTGGAGCTGATGTCGCCCGGCACCTGGCGCTTTCCGTTCACCAGCACCAGGGTGCGGGTGTAGCCTAGGTGGCGCAGATCGATCAGGTTCAGTCCGGCGGCCGCATAGAAGTTCTCCGAATTGGTGTCGGTGAAGCCTGGATTGATGGCGGGAAGCTGGGTCAGGACGCGTTCGAGATTGTCGGTGCCGGTCTGCGCGATCTGGGTCGCGGTTGTTACCGAGATCGGGTTCGGCGAGTCGAGGACGGTGGTTTGCAGGCGCGAGCCGGTGACGACCACCTCGCCCACGGAGGTGTTATTGTCATTCGTCCTCCTTTCGAACTCACTCTTCTTCTGCGCGACTTTTCCGTTCGGGGTGGAACTGGCGGCGGCGCCCGGCTGAGGCGGCTCGGACGGCTGCCCAGGCTGAACGGTCTGGGCCTGCGCGGCCGCGGCCAAAAAGATCAAGCTCAGGCCCGACGTCGCCAGCCAGATTTTTCGCATCTCTTGAACCCCACTTTTTTGCCGGAGAACGCTCCCGGTTCTGTCGGTATTATTGTGATCACATATTTCGACGTCGTCCGAGGTGTGTCAAGTTTGAGGTGGTGAGATCGGTGGTGGCGAAACCCATACATGACTTGAGAATCGCACCCCGCGCGTCGTTGCGCCCCTCTTGAATAGCCGCGCCGACAGCGTCCGATGGCGCTCGTGATGGAAGCTTAGGTTCATGGATGACGTGCGGCGAGACGCTATTCGCTAATGGGGTCATTAGCCGACGGTGAGCGAAGGCTTATCGGCGCATTAGAAATCAATATAGGCGGCGTCCACGCGGGTTGCGTCTATTTGTTGGACCGGCAGGGTCGGCTGGAGCGTGAATAAGCCATGGGGGGCGAGGCGCTCCACTCGATGAAGGACAACGCGCGGACGAATGACATCATCGCGCGCCTTCGTCGCGATGAAACGGTCGTCTGGTTCTCGCGCGGGCCGGCGCGGGTTTCGGAAATCACCGAAGCGGAGATCGCCGACGCGCGGGCGCGGTTCGACCGGTTCGCATCCGTGTTGTCGGCTCTTTTCCCGGATGAGTCCTGGGACGGCCGCATTGTATCTCCCCTGCTGGAGTGGCGCGACCCGGGCGACGGCCTTCCGGACCTCCTCATCAAAGCGGATCATCAGCTCCCGATCACCGGCACGATAAAGGCGCGGGGCGGGCTGCACGAGGTTCTGTGCTGGATCGAGGATGTCGCCGGGACGGGTTTCCTGTTCGACGCGGACGGGCCGATCCACGTTTCGCTGCAGGGTGTTCGTCGGCGCTTGGGCCGCCACAAGGTCGTCGTGGCGAGCACGGGGAATCTCGGTTTCTCCATTGGGCGATTCGCGCGCGCGTTCGGCGCGGCGGCCGAGGTCCACATGTCGCGCGACGCCAAGGACTGGAAAAAGACGAGGCTCGCCGCCTTGGGGGCGGAGGTCATCGAGCACGACGGCGACTACTCCGATACCGTCGCCGCCGCCCGCCGGAGCGCGGATCGCGACGGCGCTTATTTCGTCGACGACGAACGCAGCCGGCGTCTTCTCCTGGGCTACGCGCCCGCTGCCCGCGAGCTCGCCGACCAACTCGCCGCTCGCGGCGTGGAGGTCGGCGCGGCCTGCCCCTTGATCGTCTACCTTCCCTGTGGGGTCGGGGGGGCCCCTGGCGGCGTGACCGCCGGTCTCAAGCTCATTTACGGTGAGCACGTTTCAGTGGTCTGGGTCGAGCCGACTGTATCCGCCTGCGTGATGGTGGCTCTGGTCGGGGGCGGCCGGGCGCGAAGCGTGTACGAACTGGGTCTCGACAATCGCACGGTCGCGGACGGCCTCGCGGTGCCGAAGGCCTCGCAGCTCGTCCTCGATCTGGTCGGCGACGCTATCGACGCCGCGGTGGGCGCAACGGATGCGGAGATGCTCCGGTGGGTGCGCCGGGCCCACGAGCGGCGAGGACTTCGCCTCGAACCCAGCGCGGCCGCCGGCTTGGCTGGAGTTCTGCCGTTCTTGCGGGCACGGACCTCTGAACAGGAGCGGCCGCCGGCCACCGCCACTCACGTCGTCTGGACGACGGGAGGCGCCTTGTTGCCGGACGTTGAATTCGAGGCGCTGGTTGCGCCCGCTTGATCGTCCGGAGGGTCCGACGGATAACCGTGCCATGACATCCGGCGGTTCCGCCTCCGACAGAACCGGGCGGCGGCTGGACTCCCAGCTATTGTCCGATCTGCATATTTTCGACCAAGTGGTCCGCGCCGGCGGCATGGCGGCTGCTGGACGCCGGATCGGGATTTCGCAAGGGGCGGTCAGCCAGCGCATCGCTCGTTTGGAGGCGCGTCTGGGATGCGCCCTGTTCGTGCGCGGTCGCGAAGGCCTGACATTGACGCAGCGCGGTGGGCCGCTGGCTTCCGCCGTTCGTGACGGTCTCGATCATGTTTGCGAAGCCGTAAGCGATCTCAAGCCGGGGCGCGGGCATACGGTTCGCGTGAACTGCACCCCATCGCTCGCCAGTGAATGGCTGGTCCCGGCGCTCGACGACTTCTATGTCGAACACCCCGATATGGATCTCGTCATCTATGCCGATCAAGCGCTCCTGACCGCCGCCCGTATTTCGGACGAGGGCCTCGACATCGGTATCCGGTACGCGCCGGACCCGCTGCCGGGAGTGATCAAGCTCGCCGCCGTGCCCGAGGAGGTCGCGCCGGTATGCGCGCCAGGTTATCTCGCCGACGTCGGTCGTCCCGTCGTGCGGCTCCACGACGACACGCCTTGGATCGGCGCGCCCGAGAACATCGAATGGGACGGTTGGGAAACCCAAGCGGGTCCCTTGCCGGTCCCGATCCAGCGAGATCAGCGATTCAACCTCGCGGCCCTGGCCTACGACGCGGCCGCAGCCGGCCGCGGGGTCGCGATGGGGCGACTGGCGTTGGCGAGCGGCCGCCTCCGGTCCGGCGCCTTGGTGGCCGCTTCCGCCAAGTCCGCGCCCGGAGCGGTTTATTGGATCGTCAGCAAGGGACCGGCTTCGGAGGCTCGCCCGGTGCGTCGCTTCGTGGCCTGGGCCGAACGCCATCTCCTGAACGCCCAGGCGCTCGCCCGCTCCGCGCTCGAGCGCGGCTCGTCGCACCTCGAACATCCGCTGGAGGACGATTCCGGGCGGCGCGTTCCGGCGCTTGGCGACGCGGGCTCCCAACGATGAGCGCCTACGCCTTCGTCGACGAGATCTACACCGACTTCGCGAGAGACGAGCATGCGCCCGGTCTCGTGGCCGGCGTGGTGGACGCCAGGGGCCTCGTTCACCTCGTGACGCATGGGATGGCGAACATCGGCGCCGGCCGATCGGCGACCGCCGACACCCGCTTTCGCATCGCGTCGATGACGAAAAGCGTGACCGCGCTCGCCGTCCTGATGCTCCGCGACTCGGGCGATCTGCGCCTCGACGACCCGCTACGAATTCACGTGCCGGAGTTCGCCAAGGTCGCGGCGCCGACCACCGACAGCCGGGATGTATCGCTTCGCGACCTGCTGAACCATTCGGCGGGCTTCGTGACCGACGACCCATGGGGCGACCGCCAGCTCGGGATGAGTTCCGAGGAGTTCAGTCGTGTGGTCCGCGACGGCGGGTTGTTCGCTCAGCCGC
Organism: Caulobacteraceae bacterium; assembly: GCA_965277785.1. Taxonomy (GTDB): domain Bacteria; phylum Pseudomonadota; class Alphaproteobacteria; order Caulobacterales; family Caulobacteraceae; genus Acaudatibacter. The sequence goes on along the minus strand of CBDIDP010000011.1, from coordinate 5,410 downwards.
CGGGAATCGCGTTCGAATACAGCAATCTGGGCTACGCTCTGCTCGGGCGCGCCGTCACCAACGTGACGGAGAGGCCATATCAGCAGTTCCTCCGGGAGTCGCTATTCGCGCCGCTCGGCATGACCTCGACCACGTTCGACTACTACGCCGTTCCCGAACGCGACCGCGCCGTCGGCTATCGGTGGGGAGCGAAGGGCTGGACGCCGCAACGGGCGGAGCCCGACGGAGAGTTCGGCGCCATGGGCGGTCTGGTCACGACGGCCAACGACTACGCCCGCTACGTCGCGCTTCTGACATCCGCCTGGCCGGCGCGCGACGACCCCGATCCCGGGCCGGTGAGGCGGGCGACGATCCGCGAACTCGGTCAGTCGCACGGTTTCCCTCTGGCCGCGCGGATGCGTGACACGGCCGGGCCGCCCGAAGCGCTCGCGAGCGCCTACGGCTACGGCATGGTGAGCACGACCGATCCGACGCTGGGCCGCTACCTCCATCATCTTGGCGGCTTGCCGGGGTACGGATCGCATGTCCTTGTTTCGCCCGACACGGGCCTCGGTCTTTTCGTCTTCGCGAACCGCACCTATGCGCCGGCGGATCGCGCGAACCTGGCGGCGGCTCTGGCGTTGCGGGGCGCGGGCGTTTGGCGGCGCCGCGCGCCGGAGGTCTCCGCCGCGCTGGCCGCCGCCGCCGCCCGCGTTGCGGCGGCCTACGAAGCCGGCGAGGTCGAGCGCGCCGATCCGCTCGCCGAAAATCTGCTGCTCGACACCCCGGCGATCGACCTCGACGAGATCCTGCGAACGCTAAAACTGCGCCATGGCACTGGACGGCTCAAGGGCGTCGAGGCGCGCCACGCGCTTGCGGGACGCTTCGCCATCGCGTGCGAGCGCGGCTTAGTCCGCGGCGAGGTGACGCTCGCGCCAGGACCCGCCGGGGCCATACAAACCTTGAGCTTCGATGAGGCGCCCTGACGTGCGGGTCTTCTGCGCAAGCTTGCAGACAGAGACAAACACCTTCTCGCCGTGGCGATCGGGCGACGAGGATTTCTCGCACCAATTCTTCGCGGCGGGGGCGCTGCCCGATCGGCTGAGCCTCTACACCAGCGTTTTCGCCCCGGCGCGCCGCGAGTGCGCGGCGAACGGCTGGACGCTGATCGAGGGCGTTTGCGCCGGCGCGGAGCCCGGAGGCATCGTGAACGGAGCGACCTGGCGGAGGTTGCGAGACCAGCTCCTGTCCGACCTCGCGGCGGCGGGCGAGATCGACGCGGTTCTGCTGAACCTCCATGGCGCGATGGTCGCCGAGGGGTGCCTGGACTGCGAGGGCGAGTTGTTCCGCCGGATCCGCGGCCTGGTGGGGCCGGCTTGCGCGGTGGGCGCTGTGCTCGACCCGCACTGCCATCTCACCGCGGCGATGCTCGGCGCCGCGGACGTGCTGATCGCCTTCAAGGAGTATCCGCATACGGACAGCTTCGAACGGGCCGAGGAGCTGTGGCGTCTCGTGCTCGACACGGCTCGAGGACGGGTGCGGCCCGTCCCCACGGTCTACGACTGCCGCATGCTCACCATGTTCTTCACGACGATGGAGCCCTCGGCCGGTCTTGTGCGGATGATGCGCGAAGCCGAGGCGGTTCCGGGCGTGCTCTCGGTGTCCTTGGCGCACGGATTTCCCTGGGGAGACGTGCCGGAGGCGGGCGCCAAGGTCCTGGTGTATACCGACCAGGACGTCTCCCGCGGCCAGGCAGTCGCCGAGCGGATCGGGCGAGCGGTCGTCGAGACGCGCGGACACACGACGGGCCCGTTCGTCACGCCCGAACAGGCCGTCGCCCGCGCGCGGGCCTGGGCCGGCCCCGGACCGCTGGTGCTGGCCGACACCGCCGACAACGTCGGCGGCGGCGCGCCCGGCGACTCGACGCTGTTGCTCGGTCCGCTTCTTGAGGCCGGGATCTCCGAGGCCGGCGCCGCCTTCGTCTTTGATCCGATCGCGGTGCAGATCGCCATGGCGGCGGGGACGGGGGCGCGGCTTCCGCTACGCGTGGGAGGCAAGGCTAGCGCCCGCTCCGGCCAGCCTCTGGACCTCGATGTGGAGGTGCTTCTTACCGAGCGCGAGGCGGTGCACGATCCAGGGCGCGAGCGGCTGCCGCTGGGCGACATCGCGGTGGTGCGGGCCGGATCGCAATTCGATCTCGTGCTGACCAGCGTACGGTGTCAGTGCTATCACCGCCGCGCCTTCCAGCAATTCGGCATCGATCCACGGGCCAAGCGCGTCCTGCTGGTCAAGTCCATGCAGCACTTCGTCGGCGGCTTTCAGAAAATCGCGGGAGAAATCCTCCGCGTGGACAGTCCTGGCGCGGCGTCGCTCGATGTTCACGCGCTCGCCTATCGTAACCTGGACACGGGCATGTGGCCGCTCGGGAAGGGCGCTCCGCCCGATCGCGCGGTCAGCTACCCGAGGATGCGCGCGTGACGCTCGCCTCGTATCGGGCGGAGTTGGACGCGCGACTCGCCGAAATCGTGGCCGAGGGCGAGGTCCCGGGCGCGGCGGTGGCGGTGCTGCACGGGGCGGAAACCGTTGCCGCGGCGGCGGGCGTTCGGAATCTCGCCACCGGCGAACCCGCGACCGTCGATACGCTGTGGCAGATCGGCTCGCTCTCGAAAATATATACGGCGACATTGGCGGCCATGTTCGCCGAAGCCGGCCAACTGGACCTCGATGCGCCTGTTTCGCGCTATTTGCCGAACGGCCGCCTCGTCACCGCCGATCCCGACCTTGCCCAACCGATCACGCCCCGCCAGCTACTTACGCACAGCTCCGGGCTGGATGGGGATCGTTACTTCCGCTCGGAGGGAGAGGAGGGCGCGGCGGCGGCGTTCCTGGACGCCCTCCAGGATGTCCGCGGCGTGCTGCCGCCGGGCGTGGCGTACAGCTACTCCAACCCGGGTTACGGCTTGTTGGAAGCAGTGCTGGCGCTGATTTCGGGCGAACCCTTCTCGGACCTTCTACGCTGTCGGCTGCTACAACCGCTCGGGGCGCCATCCACCGAGACGCGCCTCGAGCGCGCGGTCGCCCACCCCCTTGCGCTCGGTCACGTCCGGCGCGCCGGTCAAGATGGCTTCAGCGGCCCCCGCTGGCGCTGGATCGACCTCAGCCCCGGTGTGGGCGGCGTGATCGCGGCACTGCCCGATGTTCTGAAGCTCGCGCGATTGCACCTCGATGCCGACGACCGAGTACTTGGTCGGGAGTGGAAACGCCGGATGCGGACTCTGGGCGTGAGCGTTCCCGTGCTCTCGAACAGGAGCGCGGTCGCGCGCGGACTCGGTTGGGCCGTCCACCAGTGGGGCGACCTTACCCTGGTCGGTCATGACGGGGACACCGTGGGACAGCAGGCCCTGCTCATGGTGGCGCCGGAGCACGACTTCGCCGTGGTCGCCGCCGGCAATTCCAACCGGGCCGGCGCGCGCCTGTTCCCATTGGTCGAGGGGATCATCGTAGACCGGCTTGGCGCGCGATCCGCGGAACCGGCCCGCGGGCAGGAGCGGAAGATCGCCTACGCCGGGCGGTACGAACGGCTGCATCTGGCCTGGGACGTCGAGGACCTGGAAACCGGCGGCGTGATCCGCGCCGATCCCGACGCGCTGTTCGCCCCGGCGTACGATCGCGACCCGCAAGTGCTACGCCCGCTCGGCGGCGAGGCCTATGCGATGGGCGACGGGGCCGACGCGCCGCGCCTGATGTTCATGGATGTCGGCGCAACCGGCCGGGCGACTCATCTCTATCTGAACGGCCGTGTTCACGCCTTGGCGGCGACGAAGGCCGAATAGGACTTTCGCCGATCAAAGAGCGGGCGCCCTCGAGGGCGTGGCGCCGGCGGCGATCACCGCTTCACGGACGGCGCGCTGAAAAGCCATCAGCCCGTCGAACATCGCCTTGCCGTCCGGCGTGGGCCACTGCGAGTTGATCGCGACAACGATCCTCTCCTTGGGCCAGACGAGGATCGACTGACCGTAGATTCCGGAAGCCTCGAACGCCTCGGGTCCGATCCACCAATAATACCCATATCCCGCCGGCGGCGCGCGGCCGTTGTCGATCTGGCGCCGCGTGGATTCGGCGATCCACCCCGGAGCGGTGACGCGCTTGCCGTTCGCGACTCCATCCTCCAGCACGAATTGCCCCAGGCGCGCGTAGTCGGCGAGCGTCATGAACAGACAGCAGCCGGTGAACTCCCGGCCTTGATGATCGACGCGCCAGGCGGCGTCCCGCTCCATTCCGAACGGCTTCCAAATCTTTTCGGAAAGGTACTGTGACACCGGCATGCCGACGGCGCGAGACAACACGAAGCCGGCTAGGTGCGTCTCGGCCGTATCGTAGTGAAAAGCCGTTCCCGGCGGTTGGGCTCGGGGCAACTTGCTCTGGAAGTCCACGACCGGATCGCCCACGGCGGCGCTCAAGTAGTATTTGGTGAGGTCCGAAGTATTGCCGGTGTAGCTCTCGGTCCACTTCACCCCCGAACTCATCGTCAGCAACTGGCGAATGGTGACGCCCTCGTACGCCGACCCCTTGAGTTCTGGCACGTACCGATCCACCGTGTCGGTCAGCTTCAGTTTCCGATCCCTGATCGCCGCGCCATAGAGCAGGGACGTCACCGACTTGGCGACCGACTGGGAAATCCACCGATTGGTCGGTTGCCGTCCTTGAGCGTAGCGCTCCAGCACGATCTCGCCATTCACGAGGACCATCACGCCCGAAACGTTGTAGGTCTTCATGAAGTCGTCGACGGTGTAGGGTCTTGCCCTGCAACGCGTAAGTCGGCGCGATCTGCCTGGCCGCCATGGGGAGACCGCGGATGTGGTCTCCTCGCCGGACGATGCGCACGTGATCGAAGTAGTTGACCCGATCGTTGCCGCCGTCCATCGGCCCGTCGGGCGTCCATCTCACGATGGGCGCAGAATCCTCCGCGCGAACCGAGCCATGCGGCGTCGAGCCCAGCAGGGCCACGGTCATCAGCCGCGAAGCAATGAAACCGGACATATTCGGCTGATCTCCAGAGCGAAACGTGATCTCAAATCACAGTCACTGGGAGTCGAGCAACCCTCCCGAGGCGCGGGAGTTCGTCACCTTGAGTTGGTTCAGCGCTTAGCGACTGGAAGCGACATGCTTGCGCGTGACGCCTTCCGCCGCGATGTCGGCGGGGATTGGCCGGTCAAACACGAGCGCCGCGGCGAGCTTGGCGAGCGCCGGCGCCATCTGAATACCGTAGCCGGCCGCGGACGCTCGATGGCGGCGACGACCAACGGGTCGCCGAGGCGGCGCAACCCTATTATGATCTCCCGGCGCGCCGGGGATCAAACCGGCCGGCTCAAGGAAACGCCCATGCGCCTGTCGACACCCCGGATCACGCCCGTCGAACCCGCCGATTGGA
>CBDIDP010000010.1:0-53729 GCA_965277785.1 Caulobacteraceae bacterium | reverse complement strand
GGCGATCACGAGATGGCCTATGCCCTCATCGAGGAGGCGCTCAAACACAGGATACCGATCATTCATGTCAGCGACGAGGCGGGGCGCATCCACTCGGACGGCGGCTTGATCACCATCCCCAGAGCCACGGGCGTCGACTCCCTCGAAGTCGGTCACGCCGATCGCGCGCGGCGGGTCATCATCGCCGAGCGCGATCTGGGCGCGTCGGCCGAACTGGCGCTACAGGCCCGCAATCCGACCAAGACCGGCCCGGCCGAAAGTTCGATCGTGGCGGTCCACCTCGACGACCCGGCCACGGCGGAGTTGATCCATCATGTCGCCGGCGGCATCGACCTGTTCGCCTTTTCGGAGGCGCAGGCGGCCGCGCGGTGCGTCCTCGCCCGGCACCCGCCCTTCCTGCTGGCGCGGAAAATCGGGGCGCCGTCGGTTCACGTGGTGATCGTCGGCTTCAACTGGCTTGGTCAGGCCTTGGCGAGAGACCTCGTCCTGACCAGTCTTGTGTCCGATCAGGGGCGGCCGATGATCACGGTCATCGACGACGAACCGTTGCACGCCCGCGACTTCCTTCACCGCCATCCCGAGTTTCCGCAAATCTGCGATTTCGAGGCGGTGCATGACCTGGACGACGGCCGGCTGGCGGCGAGCGCGCCCAGCGGCATCGCGGCGGTCTGCGCCGCCTACATCTGCGTCAGCCATTCGGCGGACGCGCTGGCGGCCGCGGTGACGCTCCGTGAGCGGGCGGGCCGGTACGAGGCGATGCAAGGACCGATCTTCGTGCGGCTGAGGTCGGGCGGCCTGCTGCCGGCGCCCGACGGCGTCGCCGATCTGAAGCCGCTCAGCCTCTACGGTTTCGCCTCCCTCGCCGACGCCGCGGCGGGATCGCGAGCCTTGCTGGACGACCCCGACGCCGCCGCGCGCTCGGTGCACGCCGGCTACAGCGGCGTGGGTACGTTCGCCGACACCGCCTGGGCGGAGCTTTCCGAAGAGATGAGGGCGAGCAACCGCCGGGTAGTCAGCCACGTCCCGGCCAAGCTCGCCAGCCTGGGCTTCGATCTGGAACCCTGGCTTCGCGTGCCGGAACAGGATCGGTCATGGCCGATGACGCTTGATCCCGGCGAACCCCTGTTCCGGGATGAAGCCGACCGGCGCGCCGCGGCCGTCCTCGAGCACCGGCGCTGGGCCGCCAATCGCCAGCTCAACGGCTGGAGATTCGGCACCGTCCGCGACGATCGCCGCAAGCACCACCCGGACCTGGTCCCCTTCGACGAACTGCCTCAGCCGATCCAGGAACTCGACTACAAGATCGCCGACTGGCTGGACGGCTATCTGCCGCGGGCGGCGGGGGGGCTGAAGAGAGCATAGCCCTCATGACGCCTTCAGCCGTCGGATCACCTCCGGCGAAAGGTAGCCGTCCGCCGGCAAACCCTGGGATCGCTGCCAGGCGCGCAATGCCTGACGGGTGCCGACCCCGGCGACGCCGTCGATCGTCCCCGGGTTGAAGCCTTTGGACGCCAAGGCCTGCTGCGCGGCCATGCGGTCGCTCAAGGACAGAGGTGTTTCGTGGGGCCACGGCGTCACCAGTCCCGTCCCGCCGCCGATGCGGTCGGCGAGCAGGCCGACCGACAGGGCGTAGGCCACCGAGTTGTTGTACTTGCGGATGGCGTAGTGGTTCGGCCCGGCGAGGAAGGCCGGTCCCGCCGCGCCGGATGGGAGGAGGAGCACCCAACCGGCCGCGCTGTCCGCCGCCGTCCACGGCGCGCCGTCGGCCCGTCGTACGCCTTTTGCCTTCCACCAGTCGGGTGTCTGCTCGGGACCTTCGCTGAGTCCGTAGTCGAAGCCGGCGGGCAGGATGACTTCCCGCGCCCAGCCCTCGCCGCGGCGCCAGCCGCCTTTGGCGAGCAGGCTGGCGGCCGAGGCTAGCGCGTCGGGCGCGGAGGTCCAGATGTCGCGCCTGCCGTCACCATCGCCGTCCACCGCCGAACCCAGAAAGGTGGAGGGCAGCATCTGGGTCTGACCCATGGCGCCGGCCCAGGAGCCCTTGAGCCGATCGCGCGGCGCCTCTCCCGAACCGATGATGGTCAGGCAGGCCAACAGTTCGCCCTCCGCCCAAGGTCGCCGGCGGCCCGTCGCGGCCAGGGTCGCGATCGAGCGGATGACGTCGAGATCGCCCTGCTGCGCGCCGTAGCCGGATTCCATCGCCCACACCCCGATCAGGATGGCGCGGGGCACGCCGAACCTGGCTTCGATGCCGGCGAACTGGGGGATCGATGCCGCCTTGGCGCGGCCGAGGTTGACCCGCCCTTCGGTGACAGCCCCCTTGACATAGTCGCTGACCGGCTTGGCAAACTCCGGCTGGCGCCCGTCCGCGGCGATGACGCGGGGGTCCGGCGAAAGGCCTGATAGCTCTCGATCAAGCACCGGGCGCGGCGCGCCGGAGGCCAGCGCGCGGGCGTAGAAGCCGTCGAGCCAATCTGTGAAATAGGCGTCGCCTCCCGCGCCCAGCAGTTGCGAAGGCGTCGGGGTCTGCGCCATGCACGCGATGGCCGCGGTGGCGAGGAGGAAGTGGCGGCGGTCCAGGGTTGTGCTCCGAAGATTTGACTTTGAGGGGGCCGCCCCTTTATACGACCGCGCCTTGCCCATTGCCTAAGAACGACGCCGCCCCATGAAAGTCAGAAGCTCGCTGAAGACGCTGAAGACGCGCCATCGCGACTGCAAACTCGTGCGTCGCAAAGGCCGCCTTTATGTGATTAACAAGACCAACCCGAGGTTCAAGGCCCGCCAGGGCTGACTTCGGATCTGGTCCTCAGGACCGCGCCAATCTCAAAAACTCCTGCCGTGTCCGGGCATCGTCCCGGATGACGCCTGTCAGGTGACTGGTGGTCAGGGTGACGCCCGGTGTGTTCACCCCGCGCAGGGTCATGCAGGCGTGCTCCGCCTCGATGACCACGCCGACGCCCTTGGGTTTCAGCACCTGGTCGATTGCCCCGGCGATCTCGGCCGTTAGTTTTTCCTGGATCTGCAGGCGTCGGGCAAAGCCATGGACCACCCGCGCCAGTTTCGAGATCCCGACCACGCGCGAGGTCGGCAGGTAGCCGACGTGGGCCACGCCGGTCACCGGCAGCATGTGGTGCTCGCAGAAACTCACCAAGGGAATGTCCCGCATCACGACAAGCTCGTCATAGCCGCCGACCTCCTCGAAGGTGCGCTCGAGATATTCGAACGGGTTGGTGGCGTAGCCGGCGAAGAGTTCCCGGTACGATCGCGCCACCCGCGCAGGCGTGTCGATCACCCCCTCGCGGTCCGGATCGTCACCGGCCCATTCGATCAGAACGCGCACGGCGGCCTCGGCCTGCTCCTGGGTCACTGCACTGCGGGTCAAGGTAATCCTTCCTGTGGACAAGCGGCGACCCCGCGAGACGGGGAGGCGGCCGTTCCTTAAGATCGGCATTCAAGCCTGACAATGCGAGGATCTCAGAACCATGGCCGATGGCGCCGGACTCCCCGAAGCGATGGAAGCGACCCACCTCGCCCAGGGCAAGCTCAAGAGCCTCATCGAGCGGATAGAGCGCCTGGAAGAGGACAAGGCGGGCGTCGCCGCCGACCTCAAGGAAGTCTACGGCGAGGCCAAGGGCGAAGGCTTCGACACCAAGATCATGCGCAAGGTGGTGAGGATGCGCAAGCAGGACGCCGCCAAGCGTCAGGAGGAAGAGGCCTTGGTCGACCTCTACATCTCAGCGATCGGGGGACTGTAGCGCCTATGAATTCTTGAGTTCGCGCCAACTCTTCTCGTCCACCTTGACGTCGAACTTCTTCGCCGCGGTCCTGATGCGTTTCCACGCCGCGTCGCGCTCGCCATCGGTGACGTCTTTTACCTGACTGAAGCGGGCGATGGCGTTGCGGACGTGACCGGCGTCCTCCAGCGGCTCCTTGCGCTGTTTGGCGAAGGCGAACACGGCCTTCGGTTCGGCGTTGCGGGTCTTGGTGGCGAGTTTGGCCATGGCGGTCCTCCCGTGCGATTGAAAAGGTGAAACGCATTCCGCGGGGGAGCGGTTCGCGAGGGATCCGTGGCCGGCAAGTCTATCTTCATTCTCGGGTCCGGCCAGATCGGGCGGGCGGCGGCGACGCGGTTCGCGGAGGAGGGGTGGTCCGTTCGTATGGGCCACCGGCGCGGCGGCGCCTTCCCGCGCGCCCTGCGCGAAATCGGTGTCGCCGAGGTGTTCCTGGACAGGTCGATGCCCGGTGCGCTCGAAGCCGCGATTGGCGACGGCGCGGACTCGGTGATCGACACCATCGCCTATTCGCCCGAGGACGCGGAGCAACTGCGGGCGGCTCAGGACCGCGTCGGCGCCTTCGTCGTGATCAGCTCGTGCAGCGTCTATCGCGACGAAGACGGCCGAACGCTGGACGAGGCGCGGGACACCGGCTTCCCGAGGTTCGTTGGTCCGATCGCCGAGACCCAGCCGACGGTCGCGCCCGGTCCGGAGACCTACTCCACGCGCAAGGCCGCGCTGGAACAGGCGCTCGGCGCCATCGACCGCCCCGTCGCCATCCTCCGCCCGGGCGCGATTCACGGACCTGGCTGCAACGCGCCTCGGGAATGGTGGTTCGTCAAACGCGCGCTCGACGGCCGGACGCGCGTGCCTGTCGCCTATGACGGCCAAAGTCGCTTTCACACTACCGCCGCGTCGAATATCGCCGAACTCTGCCGCGTCGTGGTGGAGCGGAGCGCGCGGGGCGTGTTCAACATCGGCGACCCGGAGCCGCCGAGCGTCCGCGAGATCGGCGGGTTCATCGCCGAAGCGATGGGCCACCATTGGGACTTGGTCGGCCTGCCCAAACACCCGGAGGGAACCGTCGGGGCCACGCCATGGAGCGTGCCGCGTCCGCTGCTGATCGACACCGGGAAGGCCGAGGCGGCCGGTTACTCTCCGGCGACGTCCTACGCCGACGCCGTGGCGGAGCTCTGTCTCGATGTGGTCGAGCGCACGCGGGGCCGAGCGTGGCAAGGCGCTTTCCCCGGCTTGGTCGCGTATGGAGATCCCTGGTTCGACTACGCCGCGGAAGATACATGGTGGGAAAAAGGCTAGACGCGTAGTGCTGTTGGAGCCGCGCCAGGCGTGGCTTATGTGCAAGACGTTCGAAGGGATACACACGTGCGCACCAATATCGAGATCGATGACGCCCTTATGGACGAGGCCCTGCGCGAGAGTGGGTTGCGGACAAAGCGTGAAATCGTGGATGTGGCGTTGAAGACCTTCGTGCGCATTCAGCGGCAGCGAGAAATTCTCAAGCTGAAGGGCGCTCTCCATTGGGAGGGTGATCTCGACGCGATGAGAACGGACGATTGATCTTCGTTGATTCGAGCGTTTGGATCGACTTTTTCAGAGGAGCGACCACCCGCGAAACTCAGCGCTTGCATGAACTCGCGACCGCATACTCGCTGATCGCGGGCGACCTGGTAATGGCCGAAGTGTTTCAAGGTTTTAGGGAGGAAGTCGACTTTGTTCGCGCGCACAAGGCGTTGGAGGCCCTACGGCCAATAACCATCGGCGGTGTGGAGATCGCTGTGCGCGCGGCCCGAAACTTTCGATCGTTGCGCCGATCTGGCGTCACGGTTCGCAAGACCATCGACTGCCTAATCGCCACGCGGTGTATCGCCGATGGGTATGCCTTGTTGTACCTCGACCGTGACTTCGATCCGTTCGTCGAGCGCCTCGGGTTGATGTCGGCCATGGCCATGCCGTGAAGCGAAAATCCCGTCCCGATCCTCGCACCGCGGCCAAGCGTCAGGCGCTCAACGCCCTGCGCCGGGCGAAGCGGGCGGCCGAGCGGGCGGGAGTGGAGCTTTCCGATTGGGAAGGCGAGTTCCTGGGTTCCGTTAAGGAGCGGCTGGAGACCTTCGGCCGGGCGTTCGGCGACCCGGAGAAGGGCGCGCCGGGGCAGGCGCTCTCTATCCTGCAGACCGTGAAATTGAAGGAGATCGCGGGGAAGGCCAAGAAAGAAGATCGGTCGCGGCGGTCACCGCGTTCACCCGAAACCGGCGACGAGGACTGACCACGGAGGAACCTTTGACGCTCCGTGCGCCTAAGGCATGGGTTTTCCTTACCCGGAGACGCACTTGAGCCCCCAAGCCGGCCTGATATCGGTCGCGACCGCCTCGCCGCCGCATGTCATCCGTCAGGACGATGTCGCGGCGGCGGCGCGCGAGCAGTTCGCCGGGCGGTTCCGCGACTTCGACCGCTTGTCTCCGGTGTTCACCAACGCCGGAATCGATACGCGCCAGTCGGTCAAGCCACTCGACTGGTACCTCACGACCCACGGCTGGCCGGAACGCACCACCGCTTATCTCGAGGGCGCGGATGCTCTCTTCATCGCCGCCGCCGAGGGCGCGCTGCGTGACGCTGGACTGACGGCGGCGGATATCGACGCCATCGTCACCGTCTCGTCCACCGGCATCGCGACGCCCAGCCTGGAGGCGCGGGCCATGCTGCACATGCCGTTCCGCGCCGATGTCTCGCGGATCCCGGTGTTCGGCCTCGGCTGCGCCGGAGGGGTGACCGGCCTCGCCCTGGCGGCCCGGCTCGCCCGGTCCGCGCCGGGTTCGAAGGTGCTGTTCGTCTGTGTCGAGCTGTGCACTCTGGCCGTGCGGCTGGACGGGCTGACCAGCGCCAACATGGTGGCCACCGCCCTGTTCGGCGACGGCGCGGCGGCCTGCGTGATCTCGACCGAAGGCGCGGCGCTGGCGGTGTTGGACGCTTCGGCGGAGCACACCTGGCCGGACACCCTGGCGATCATGGGCTGGAGCGTCGACCCGGAGGGGTTCGGCGTTATCTTCGACCGCTCGATTCCGGCGTTCGCCTCGGCGAAGCTGCGCGGTGGCATGGCGACCATGCTTGCCGGCATGGACGTCGCGCCGGACGAGGTCGGCCGCTTCGTCTGCCATCCCGGCGGAGCCAAGGTGGTGGAGGCGATCGAGCGTTCCCTCCAACTCGGCGACGGCACCCTCGATGTCGAGCGCGAGGTGTTGCGCGAACACGGCAACATGTCGGCGCCCACCGCGCTGTTCGTGCTGAAGCGGGTATTGGAGCGCGGCGACAGCGGACGCCTGATCCTGACGGCGCTGGGGCCTGGGTTCACCGCCAGCACCGTCGCGCTGTCGGCGTGATCTAGGCCGTGTGACTCTCTCGATCATCGTCCTGGCGCTGGTCACGGCGCAACGCGCGGGGGAGCTGGTCCTCGCCAGACGCAATACCCACCGGCTTCTGGCCATGGGCGCGAAGGAGCATGGCGCCGGACACTATCCACTTATAGTTACAATGCACGCGGCGTGGTTGCTCGGCCTGTGGCTGTTGGGCCGGAACCGCCCGGTCGACCTGTTCTGGCTGGCGGTATTCGTCGTGCTGCAGGCATTGCGGGTGTGGGTGATCGCCACCCTCGGTGGGCGGTGGACGACCCGGATCATCGTGCTTCCTGACGCTCCGCGAGTCCGGAAGGGGCCGTTTCGCTTCATCTCTCATCCCAACTACGCCGTGGTCAGCGCCGAGATCGCGGTCCTGCCCCTGGCTTTTGGCCTGCCGCTCTTCGCCGCGGTCTTCTTCGTGTTGAACCTTGTCGTGCTCACCGTCCGCATCCGCGCGGAGAGCCGGGCGTGGAGCGAGGCCGACCCTATATGACGCCCCATGAGTGTTGATCCTGAACGAGACCGCCTTTCCGGACGCCTGTCGCGGTTCGCCCGGGTGGGGGCCGGGCTCGGCGGAGCGGCGGCGACGTTCGGGGCCAACGCGGTGTTCGGCCGGGGCGACGCCGAGGCGCGCAACGCCCGGGCGCTGCGGGAAACCCTTGGCCAGCTCAAGGGCCCGCTGATGAAGGTGGCCCAAATGGTCGCCACGGTGCCCGACCTGTTGCCGCCCGAATTCGCCGCTCAACTCGCCGAGTTGCAGACTAACGCCCCCGCCATGGGTCCGTCATTCGTGCGGCGGCGGATGGCGGCGGAGCTGGGACCGGACTGGGCCAAGCGCTTCGGCGGCTTCGACCTCGAGCCCGCGGCGGCGGCGTCTCTGGGGCAGGTCCATCGCGCCACCTCCCTCGACGGCAAGGCGCTGGCGGTGAAGCTGCAGTATCCGGAGATGCAGAGCGCCGTGGAGAGCGATCTCGGCCAATTGAGCACCATGTTGGCGATCGGTCGGCGGATGTTCGGGTCGATCGATACGCGCGAGGTCCTGGGCGAACTCAGCGAACGCCTGCGCGAGGAACTCGACTACGATCACGAGGCCAAGGCGATGGCGCTCTATCGCGACTTCTTCGCCGGGCGGAGCGACATCGCGGTGCCGGCCAGCGAGCCGGAGTTGTCGACCGGCCGCCTGCTGACCATGGAGTGGCTGGACGGGCGCGGGCTGCAGGCGTTCAAGTCCGCCGACCAGACCACCCGCGACCGTGTCGCCAAGCTGCTGTTCGAGGGCTGGTGGGATCCGCTGATCAAGATCGGCGTGATCCACGGCGACCCGCATCTCGGCAACTACAGTTTCGCCGGCGAGGCCGACCGGCTCAACCTGCTGGACTTCGGCTGCATCCGGGTGTTTCCGCCCAGCTTCGTCGGCGGCGTGGTCAAGCTGCACCGCTCCATCGTCGCCGGCGACCGCGCCGGCGAGCGCGCGGCCTACGAGGCCTGGGGCTTCAAAGGCCTATCCGACGACCTGATGGACGTCCTCGGCATCTGGGCGCGCTTCATCTACGGCCCCCTGCTCGACGACCGCGTCCGCACCGTCGCCGACGGTGTCGCCCCCGGCGACTACGGCCGCCGCGAAGCGTTTCAGGTCAAGCAGGCGCTGGAGCAGAAGGGTCCGGTCACCATCCCCCGCGAGTTCGTCTTCATGGACCGCGCCGCCATCGGCCTGGGCAGCGCCTTTCTGCACCTCGGCGCCGAGCAGAACTGGCGCCGGCTGTTCGAGACGTCGCTCGAGGGATTCTCGGAGGACGCGCTCGCGACGCGGCAGCGGGCGGCGCTTAAGCGCGCCGGCTTGCTGAACGACAAGGTAGAGTGAAGATGATGATTATCTGGCCGTCGCCCGCTCAGGTTCAAGATTGCACGGCGGGTCTGACCTTCGCCGGCTCGGACGTGTGCGTCGACATCTCGTCGGCGATCGCCTTAGTGAGTGGCTCGATCCAAGCTTCATAGTTCCGCCAACGACCGACCGATCGATTATAGAGGGGTTGGCGGACTTGCCATCCGCTGGCCGTCGCCACCACCCGTCGCGTGCCATGAAACTGCAGGCACCCTTGCTCCCACCCCACACCGAGAAAATCGATCAGCCGTCTGCTTTCTCTTTCGAGATCGGCGACGAGCTTCTCATAGGACACCTCAAGAATCCGAAGTCGCGAGTTGGCGCGCCAGTGCTCGGCGATCCGGGCGGTCTGTACCTGGCGCCGGCCGCAGGTCTCGAGGTTGTACGAGAACTCGTTTCCGCTGGAGAAGAGTTGGAAATAGCACGACAGGCCGACGTCACGCCGTTCTCGCTCGCAAATGATCACGCGGGCGTTCGGGAATAGCGCCGCGATAACGTCGAGGTGGAAGACGTTGTCGGGCATCTTGTCGATGACGCGGGTAGCCGATCCGCCGAGCCGTCTGAGGTGTGAGAGATGAGCGTGGACGGCGCGCTCTATCGCCGCTTCGTCCTTGATCGACAGCGCCGTGCCTAAGGAACCGAGGGCGCGCAGTTCCCCCGCGCCATGAACCATCGAGTGACTGGCGGCGATCTGTTCCACCAGCGACGTTCCCGACCGAGGCATGCCGACGATGAACACCGGGAGTTCCGACGACGAGGTGAACGACCCCGGGGACGCGGCCGGTTCGGAGATTTTTGAATTAACGAACTGGCGAAGCGCGGCGATGTCGAAGCTGCGCCCGGTCACGCGGTGAATGTCGCTCGTCAGGCGGTTCGCCAGATCGTAGCTTTCGAACGCCTCGTCGAAGCGGCGCTCGTCGTCCAGAATTTTACCCAGGGCGAACGACGCCAGGGCGATGTCTTCCTTCGCGGCTCCGGAGTGGACGGTGGAGCGCAGATGGTCGACGCGTTCGGCGATTCCCTCCCGCTCGGCGAATAGAGCCAAGTTGCGGTGCGCGTCCATCAGGCTCGGCTTTAACCCGATCGCCCGCAGGAAGCATTTACGCGCTTCGGCCAGATCGCCCAGGGAGCGGAGCACCCGGCCAA
Source organism: Caulobacteraceae bacterium (assembly GCA_965277785.1). Classification (GTDB taxonomy): domain Bacteria; phylum Pseudomonadota; class Alphaproteobacteria; order Caulobacterales; family Caulobacteraceae; genus Acaudatibacter. The sequence goes on along the minus strand of CBDIDP010000010.1, from coordinate 43,521 downwards.
GCTCGTTCCAGCATGCCGCGTCCTGGAGATCGAGATCGAGCGCGTGACGGTAGGTTCGCGCCGCTTCGTCGAACCTGCCACCTCGCGCGAGGTCTCTGGCGAATTGAACGCGGTATCGACGCAATCCCGGCTTCAGTGCGATCGCGCTCGCGTGGAGTTCGAACGACGCCTCGAAGTCACCTCGGTCCGCCAGCACGGACGCGAGCGCGGCCTTGGGCTCGGACAGTTCGGGTCTTCTCTTGATCACGCCTTGGAGGATGGCTTCCGCCGCCGCCAACTCGCCGCGAGCCCGATGAGCGGTCGCCAAACCAAGCGACGCCTCGACGAGAGAGGCGTCGAGCGCCAGGCACATCCGAAAGCATTCCATCGCTTTCGGCAGTTCTCCGGCGTCGAGGCGAAGCACACCGAGATTGCAGTGGGCCGCCGCGAAATCGGGCTTCAACGCCAACGCGCGTTCATAGCTGCCGAGAGCTTCGGCGGACCTGCCGGCGGCTCGCAATGCATTGCCGAGATTGCTGTGCGCGTCGGCGTTGGCCGGATCGGCGGCGACCGCTTTGGAGATCAGGCGGATAGCGTGTTCGAAGCGCCCGTGTTCGAGCGCGAGAACGCCGGAGAGATTTAGGGCGTCCGGTTGGCTTGGGCGGACTGTGAGAACCTTTTCATAGAGCCGCTTGGCCGTCGCCCGGTCGCCGGCGCGGTGATGCGCGACGGCTTGGCGCAAAACCGCGGACCAACCGGCTGTCTCTCTTTCTGGCCTCTGACTGCGCAAGACCTTCATTGGAAGTCTGCCGCATAGCGGTTTCGATGGCGGCAACCGATGCCCAATCCAGACGAAAAAGCAAAGAAAAAGCCGCCTTTCGACGGCTTTTTCCAGGCGTGTTTTGGAGGTACGTTCAGACCGCGTGGGCCGAAAAGCCGCCACGGCGGCGAGCGGCGAAGCCGATCCCGCCAAAGCCAATTAGCATCAAGGCCCAGGTGGCCGGTTCCGGAACCGATCCGCCGATGCTGGATGCCGTCAACGACTCTTCCAGCGAAAAGTAGTCGGTGCCACCATCCGGAATTCCACCCAGGAAATTCACCGTCCCGGATACCGTCGATCCCACCGTCGTGATGTTGGTGAAGTAGCCGTTCGGTCCACCGTATCCCGTGGTGTCGGGATTGCCAGGGTTTTCGACGGCGCCGTACGTGTCGATGCCGTCGCTTTCAAACCCGAAAATGTTGGCGGTGCTGGACGAGACAGTGAAAGAGTTGATCGTACTGCCGCTGTTGTTGACCACGCCGACATAGGTGTCGTCGGAGCCGTCGTAAGGACCCTGGCTCGTGGCCTGGGTGATCGACTCGGTCCCGCCTGGACCGAAGGTGATCAGGATCGTCGGACCCATAGTATCATTGCCAAAAGCCGGAAAGGCGTGAGCGCCTCCCGCGAGGATTAGAGCGGACGCGGCCGTGCCCGCGGCCACAATCAATTTTGTCGTCATAATCAATTTGTCTCCCCTAATGGCCTGAACCACATCGGCGCAAGCGTCGCGTCCTATTAAGGCCGAAGATAGGCGTGTCAACACAGCCGCAGTGTTTAACAATAGCGACCGTAGCGCTTGTTATTCATTGACGATCCTAATTTATTTGCAAGCTTGCAAAGATCAGGCCGAAAGCTGAACTCTCTACATAAAAAATGTTGAGGTTGGTGATGGAAATGGGCGCAGCGTCGACGGCTTCACCTCCATCGCTAAGATCTCGGCGATCTCGCGATGGCACGCTACGCTAGCCTCATCTAGGCGTACCTGAACACCTCGTCGTAGAGATCAATGGTGGGAAATTCGTCCTTCTCGCTCCAGTAGTCCTGGGTATGCCGCCACTCCGGCTTGTCGCCGCTCTGGGGCAGCAGGTGCTGGCCGCGCATGATATAGTTGGCGTTAAAGTTTTCCGGGTCGATCCACGACCCGAGCGGCATATTGTGCTCCGAGGGCCGCAGGGCGACCTCGACGCGCTTGGCGCCCTTTTCGGTCATATGGTTGAGCATCCGGCAGACAAAGTCGGCGATCAGCTCAGTACGCAGGGTCCAACTGTTGCGCAGGTAGCCGAATACCCAGGCCATGTTGGGCACGCCCGTGAACATCACGCCCCGGTAGGTGACCGTCTCGTGGAAGGCGAGCGGCTCGCCGTCGATCGAGAAGTCGATGTCGCCCAGGACGTTGAGGTTGAAGCCGGTGGCGGTGGCGACGATGTCGGCTTCGAGGACCTCGCCGGATTTCAGCTTGATGCCCTCCGGTACAAAACGGTCGATGTGGTCGGTGACCATGCTGATCGTCCCCGACCTTATTGCCTCCAGCATGTCGGCGTCCGGCAGGATGGCGATGCGCTGCCGCCACGGGCGATAGGAGGGCGTGAAGTGCTTCGTCACCGCCTCGGGTCCGACATAGGCCTCGATGCCGGCCAGCAGTTCTTGCCTCAGGGCGTCCGGCTCCTCGAAGCTGCGGCGGGTGATCTGGTCCATGTCGACGACCACCTTGCGCCGGACGATCTCGTGGACCAGCAGCTCGTCCAGCCCGAGCGGCTTGAGCTGTTCGTGGAACTCGTTGCTGTTCGGCTGGGCGATGTAGTAGGTCGGCGAGCGTTGCAAAACCGTGACGTGAGCGGCGTCCTTCGCCATCTCCGGCGCCATCGTCGCCGCCGTCGCGCCCGAGCCGACGATAACCACCCGCTTGCCCTTGTAATCCAGATCCGCCGGCCAGTTTTCGGGGTGGGCGACGACCCCCTTGAAGCTGTCCATACCCGGCCAGTCGGGCGTGTAGCCTTCCTCGTGGCGGTAGTAGCCCTGGCACATCCACAGGAAGTTGGCGGTGAACCGCGCGATCCGGCCATCGGCCGCGACCTGGACGACGACCGTCCACCGGCTGTCGCGGCTCGACCAGGCGGCGGACAGCACCTTGTGGCCGTAGCGGATGTGGCGGGCGAGTTCGTTCTCCTCGATCACCGCGCCCATGTATTTGCGGATTTCCGCTCCCGCGGCGATGGGTGGCCCGACCCACGGCTTGAAGCGATAGCCGAAGGTGTAGAGATCGCTGTCGGAGCGGATGCCGGGAAACCGATGGCTGAGCCAGGTGCCGCCGAACGAGGCCTGCGATTCCAGGACGACGTAGCTACGGTCCGGACACTGCGTCTTGAGGTGATAGGCGCTGCCGACCCCGGAAATTCCCGCGCCGACGATCAGAACGTCGAAGTGCTCCGTGTCGCTCTCGCCGGAAGGAGAGCCCTTAGCGGTTGGCCGCGGGGCTTCGGTGACCTGAGAGTCCATTGTTCCTCCTGAAAACCCGCGGCGATCGGCAAGGCGGACATTCCAGTCCGCTTTTCGCTGGGTTGGCAAGACCGTGGTTGACGCGATCCTCGCCCTAAAGTCATTCGGCGCCAGACCGCAGAACCGGCAGCACGAACCCGGGATCGAGCGTCTTCACCGGGTGGTAGCCTCCGACCTGACCCATGATGTCGCCGGGCCGGCGCAACTCGTAGCCCAGCAGGATCTGCATCTCGCGGCTCATCCGTCGCACCTTGTCCTTCGGGATGCCGAGGAAGAAGTTTTCCTGCGGCCGCGCCCACGGCTCGCAATACTGGTTGGTGAAGGCGAGGCGCGGCGAATCGCCGACGTTGGCGCCGCCGCCATGGACCAGGGTGCCTTGAAAGACGCAGAGCGCGCCGGCGGGCATGGTCAACCGAAAACCCCGCGCCGTGTCTTCGGTAACATCTCCGCGCGCCAGAGACGACCTCAGCGTATCGATCCGTTCGCTCGGCCAGGTATGGCTGCCGCGGAACATCACGGTGCCGCCGTTGTCAGCGGTGAAGGCGTCGATCGCGCCGATGGTGGAGATGCTGATGGCGGGGCGCGGACGCGGGAAGGGGTAAAACGGGTCGTCGGTGTGCAGCGCCTGCGCCGCCTCGCCCGGATAGATGCAGATCGCGTGGTCGGCGCTCAGGAGGTAGTTGGGCAGCAGCAGACGATCGAGGATGGCGAGGAGCCGATGGTCGCTGGCAATCTCTTCATAGACCTCGCCGCGCCCGACCAGGGTGTAGACCCGCTCGGTGGCCCGGCCCTCGAACGGGTTGCGGCCGCGGTACGCGCCCAGATGGGGCGCGAGGCCTTCGCGAAAGCGGCGGAGTTGCTCCTCGCCGACATAATCCTCGATGATCGTGTAGCCGTCGGTCCGGAGCCGGGCCATGTGGGCTTCGAGGTCGAAACCGGCCGGTGGATTCCGCTCCGGTGTGAAATACTCCGTCATCGTCGACCTCCCGCCGCGAGGTTCGATCATGGCGGCCATGCGATCAAGCCTTCTTCCTCGGATATAGGACGAACATCAAGGTGAGGTCTCGAGCCGAGACGGAGGAACCGATCATGCCCGCCAAGGCCCCCGTCGACACGTCCGGCGCCCACGTTGTCGCGGACGCCTGACCCGTTGCCGCCGCTCGATCTCGCCCGCGTCGGCCTCGCCGAGATGCGCATGGCCTGCGCTCCGCTTCAGCCGACGCTCGATTTCTTCGTCAACCAACTCGGTTTCCGGGTCGACACCATCTTCCCGGCGGACGATCCCCATACCGCCAGCTTGTGGGGTCATGGCCTGCGTCTGCGACTGGAGCCCGGCGGCGGCGACGCGGGTGTCATCAGGCTGCCGTACGATGGACCCGCGCGCACACTGACGGCTCCCAATGGCGCGCGCGTCGAACTGGTCGATCGTGACCCGCCTCTCGACAACCCGCCGTTTCGACCCGAATCGCTGATCACGCGGCGCGGGGAGGGTCCGTCGGAGGGCGTCGGCCGGGCCGGCATGATCTACCGCGACCTCATCCCCGGCCGGCTCGGCGGACGATACATCGCCTCGCACATTTCGATTCCCGAAGGCGGCCCGGTCGCCGACTGGGCGCACTTCCATAACGTCCGCTTCCAGGTGATCTTCTGCAGGCGCGGATGGGTGCGGCTGGTTTACGAGGACCAAGGACCGCCGTTCGTGCTGGAGGCCGGCGATTGCGTGCTGCAGCCGCCGCGCATCCGCCATCGAGTCCTCGAAAGTTCGCTAGGGCTGGAGGTCGTGGAGATCGGCTGCCCCGCCCTGCACGAGACCCTCGCCGATCACGACATGGAGCTGCCGACGGCGCGGACACTGCCGGGCCGCGAATTCGGCGGACAGGTGTTCCTCCGTCATATCGGGAAACAGATGCCGTGGACGGCGCAAGGCGGCCTTGCGCGCCGCGACACCGGCGTCGGTCAAGCCACGCGCGGCATCGCCGACGCCTATGTGCTGCGGCCGGGTGAGGCCGATAGGCTCGCGCCCGCGACCAACACCGGCGAACTGCTGTTTGGCTTCATGCTCGAAGGCTCCGCGGTGGTCGAGGTCCAGGCGCGCCATGCCGTCGGACCCGCCAACGCCTTCGTCATTCCGCCGGGCGAAACCTGGGCGCTCGACGCACTCAGCGTGGACGCGCGCGTCCTCGTGGTGACCTCGACGCCCTTCTGAAGCGAGCTCCCCTTAAAGGATCGCGCCGACCCGGAAAGTCGCGGCTCATCCCTTCGACGGCAGGCGCGGCAGCCTCAGTTCGGCGACAAGGCCGCCGCCCGGCCGGTTGTTCAGCATGACCTCGCCGCCGTGAGACGCCGCGAGCGCCTGGACCACCGCGAGGCCGAGCCCTGTTCCTCCGGTGTCGCGGTTCCGCGAGGTCTCCAGCCGGTGGAACGGCTCGAACACCGCCCTTAGCTGGTGCTCGGGAATGCCCGGCCCCTCGTCTTCGATCCGAACAACCGCCATCTGGTCGCCGCAGCAGACCGACGCCCAGGCGGAGCCGCCGAATTTGAGCGCATTATCGATGAGATTGGCCAGCAGCCGCTTGAGAGCGAGCGGATCGCCCACGACATAGACGCGCTCCAGAGGGCCGAACGTCAGACGTCCGCCGAGTTGAGCGGCGTCATCCATGGCGGTCTCGACCAGCGACGCCAGTTCGATCCGTATTCGGCGCGCGGGCGGCGCTGTGTCGCGAACGAAGCTCAGCGCGCCGGCGATCATCGCGTCCATCTGCTCGATGTCGGCGGTGAATTTATCGCGCAGCTCGGCGGGCGCTCGCTCGGCGCGAAACTGAAGCCGGGTCAGGGGAGTGCGGAGATCATGGGCGATCGCGGCGACCATCGACGTGCGCTCGGAAACATAGCTCTGCAGGCGCGCCTGCATCTCGTTATAGGCGGCGACCGCACCGGCGACCTCGGACGATCCGCCGCGGATGGTCAGCGGCGGCGCGTTAGGATCGCGCCCCAGCCTTTGGGCGCCGGCGGAGAGCTGGGCGATCGGCGCGGTGAGCCGCCGCGAGAAAATCCACGCCAGAGGAGAGATGCCCAAGATCGCCATGCCGAACACCAGCAGCAAACGCTGCTGCCAGGGATCGATGCCAGGGCGTTCGCGGGTATGGACCACCAGCCAAGAACCGTCGGTCTGTCGCACGCCGACGGCGAACTGGCCGAACATCAGCGGCTCGAACCGATGACCGGGATCACCGGGGCGCCCCCACGGCGGCCTGTGCCGGGGAAGGTCGAATGGCAGCGGGCTCCGGCCCGGCTGCGAAACGATGACGCGGCTCGGATCGATACCCAAGGTCCGGGCGAGTTCGGCGCGGAAGGCGGAACGTCGCCGACTCTCCACCCTCGCGGGCGGAGGCGTTCGCCGACGTTCGGCGAGAAGCGCTCCGCCGCGCCGGGTCGGCGGACTTCCCGCGTTTTCGATGATCGCGGCGACATCCTCCACCGAATAAACATCGGCTGAAGGCGGCGGCAGGTTGAACAGGACGATGGCGGTGGCCACCTGCGCCGCCACCAGAGCGGCGAAAACCAGACCGAGTGTTTGCAGGAAGAGCGGCGCGGGAGGCAGGCGCCTCATGCGATCCGGGTCACCCTGGCGTCGAAGATATAGCCCTCATTCCGGACGGTGCGGATGAGCTCTTCTCCGGCGGCGTCAGCCAGTCGTCCGTCCTGAAGTTTCTTCCGAAGGCGGCTGATCTGAACATCCATGGCGCGGTCGAAAGCTTCGGAGTCGGGCCCGCGGGCGTATTCGAGGAGCTGGAAACGGGAAAGGACCCGGCGCGGATGTTCGACCAGGGCGCGCAGGAGCTGGTACTCGCCCGTCGTCAGATTGACGACCGCGTTGTCGGGCGACCGCAGCTCGTGGCGCGTGAGGTTGAGGCGCCAACCGTCGAATTCGCAGGTCGAGCCCAGGGTCGTCGGCTGGTCGCGGTGCTCTCCGCGCCTGCGCAGCACCGCCCGGACACGCGCGAGCAACTCACGGGGATTGCAGGGCTTCGGCAGGTAGTCGTCGGCGCCCAGTTCGAGCCCGATAACCCGGTCCGCTTCCTCGCCCATGGCGCTGAGCATAATGATCGACGGGCCACCGGCCTTGGCGATTCTCTTGCAGATCGCCAGACCGTCTTCGCCGGGCATCATCACGTCGAGCACCACGAGGTCGGGCATGCGCCGCTCGGTGCTCACGGCCATGGCGTGGGCGTCCGCCGCGACATCGACCTCATAACCGTGTTCGGCGAGATATTCCGAAACGAGGGTGCGAATGCCGGCGTCGTCGTCGACGACCAGAATACGGGCGGGCGGTTCCTCCCGATGGCCGAGACCCGCCGCCGAGCCCGCCAGGTGAGGGCGATCAAGTTCCATCGCTTACCGACGACGCGTGATAGTGGAAGCAAGCGTGACGGCGGATAAAAGGGACATGAGCCGCTCCTGAAAGATCACCTCCCTCCGTGCGCTCTAAACTTTGCGGAAAGATGTCTAAGGAGAGTCGTCGCTCACTTGTCGACGCCGAGTTCCTCCAGCATGAAGGCGTCGTACTCCGCGGTATCGTGGAACCTGCGGAAGCGGCCAGACTTGCCGCCGTGGCCGGCCTCCATGTTGATGCGAAAGACCAGCGGATTGGCGTCGGTCTTCATCGCGCGCAGCTTGGAAACCCACTTCGCCGGCTCGTAGTACTGCACCTGGGAGTCCCAAAGACCGGTGGAGACGAACATCGCCGGGTAGGCTTTTGGGCTAACGTTGTCGTACGGCGAATAGCTTAGCATGTAGTCGTAGAACGGTTTCCGCTTCGGATTGCCCCACTCGTCGAACTCGTTGGTCGTGAGCGGGATGCTCTCGTCCAGCATGGTGGTCACGACATCCACGAACGGCACCTGGGCGACGATCACGCGATAGTCTTGAGGCGACATATTGACTACGGCGCCCATCAGCAGACCGCCGGCCGATCCGCCCATGGCCGCCACCCGCTCTTTTGCCGCATAGCCTCGCGCGACCAGGCCACGCGTCACGTCGATGAAGTCGGTGAAGGTGTTCTTCTTGGCGAGCAAATGGCCGTCGTCGTACCAGGCGCGGCCCATCTCCTGGCCGCCGCGGATATGCGCCAGGGCATAGACCACGCCGCGATCCATCAGGCTGGGGTTCACCGGCGAGAAACCGGGATCCATCGAGAGCCCATAGCTGCCGTAGGCGTACTGCAGCATCGCCGCCTTGCCGTCCTTCACGAAACCCTTGCGGTACGCCAGCGATACGGGAATTCGGGCGCCGTCCCGCGCGGCAATCCAGACGCGCTCGGTGACATAGTTGGCCGGATCGTAGCCGGGCGCGGGTTGCTGTTTCAGTAGCGTGCGTTCGCCGGTCTCGAGGTTGGTCTCGTAGGTAATGGTCGGCGTGATCAGGGTGTCGTAGGCGTAGCGGACCGCCGGGTTGTCGGCGTCGCCGTTGTCGACCAGCGACATGGCGTAGGCGGCGTCATCCGCCTTGATGAACCGGGTTGTCCCCACATCGGGGCGGATCGCGACCCGCTTGAGCCCGCCAGAGCGCTCCTCGATCGCGACCGAGCCGTGGAAGAGGGTAAAGGCCCCGATGAAGGTCTCGGGGCTGGCCGCAACCAGCGTCTGCCATGCTTCCCGATCGCCCCAGGGCTGGCGATCGTCGAGCGTCATGAGCTGGTAGTTCTTGGCGTTCCAGTCGGTGCGGATCACCCAGCGGCGGTCGAGGTGGTTGATAGCGTAGCGGTGGTCGCGCAGGCGCGGCGCGAAGACCTTGAACTCCGTGGGGTCGGCGGCGTCGGCGCAACGGACTTCGTTGGAGACCGTGCTGTGCAGTCCGATGCACAGGTACTTGTCCGACCGGGTGCGGAACAGATCCATGTAAAAGCTGTCGTCGCTCTCGTGGTACACGACCCTGTCGGCGCTGGCGGGTGTGCCGAGCACGTGGACCTTCACCGTTTTCGACAGCAGCGTGACCGAATCCTTCTCGATGTAGAAAACCGTCCGATTGTCGTCGGCCCACATCAGGTCGGGCTCGACGTCGGGCACCTCGTCCGTCAGTGTTTGTCCTGTCTCGAGGTTCTTGATCCGCAGCACGTATTGCCGACGGCCGACGGTGTCCTCGGCATAGGCCAGCAACCGGTTGTCCTGGCTGACCGTATTCGCGCCGATGGCGAAGAAGCCCTTGCCCGCGGCCATCCTAGGCTGGTCGAGCATAACCTCTTCGGGCGCGGTCATCTCGCCCTTGCGGCGCGCGACGATGGGATAGTCGGCGCCCGGCTCGAACCGCGTATAGTACCAGTAGCCGCGCTCGCGCAGCGGGACCGAACTGTCGTCCTGCTTGATGCGCCCGACAATCTCTCCGTAGAGTTTGTCCGCCAGCGGCTTCGTCTTCGCCAGCATGGCGTCGGCATAGGCGTTTTCGGCCTTCAGCAGGGCGAGCATCTCCGGGTTCTTCCGGGTGTCGTCGCGCAGCCAATAGTAGTCATCGTTACGGTCGCCGTTGGGCGAGGCGACAAGGTGGGGCTTCTTCGCCGCTACGGGCGGCGTTGCCGGCTGAGCCAAATCCCGTCCTCCGATCAGCACCGCGACAAACAGCACCAACGCGCCGACCTTGGCCATTTACGGTTCACGCTCCCGTCACAAAGCCCTTAAGACCGCGATGTTCGAGCGCGCGCAAGTCGTGGGTTCCCGTTGGTGTAAGGATGTTCGAGGGTAGGCGGTGACTGTTCCCTCACCGTCGCTATCGTCGGCTTGGGGGCCTCGCCTTGACCAGTAAGTTGATCGATGACGACACCGCCGACGCCGTCCAGCCCAAGCGGCTGCTCGGCATGTGGCAGCCGTCGGCGGTGGTGGTCGGCATGGTGGTGGGCGCGGGTATTTTCCGCACCAGCGCGCTCGCGGCGCAGACCCTGACCAGCGAGGCGGCGGTGCTGATCGCCTGGGCGCTCGGCGGAGTCTTCGCCATCGCCGCCTCGCTTTGCTACGCCGAGCTGTCCACGGCGTTTCCGTCGCCGGGCGGCGAGTACCATTTTCTGCGCGAGGCGTTCGGCGGAACGGTGGGTTTCCTGTTCGCCTGGTCGCGGTTCGCGATCATCTTCACCGCGTCCTCGGCGATGTTGGCCTTCGTCGGCGCCGACTACATCGCGCAGATCGTGCCCATGGGCAGGGTCGTCCGCGCCGGCGTGGCGATCGCGCTCATCCTGGCGTTGACCCTGCTCAACGCGCGGGGCGTCCGGTCGAGCACCGGTGGTCAAATGGCTCTGGTCACTCTCGACGTCAGCGCCCTGGTCGCCCTCGCGGTCGCCGGAAGCGTTCTTGCCCTCGTCGGAACGGCCGCGCCGGACGCGTCCGCCGCCAGCGTGACCGACCCCGTCGGCGGCTTCGGAGCGGCGATGGTCTTTGTCATGCTCGCGTACGGTGGTTTCAACGACTCCGCGACCTTGTCGGCCGAGGTGCGCAAGCCCAGCGACATGACCCGCGCCCTCGTCGGCGGCATGGGATTGGTGACGGCGCTCTATCTCGTCGTCAACTGGGCCTATCTCCAGGGTCTGGGCCTCGCCGGCCTGCGCGCCTCCGACGCTCCCGCCGCCGATCTGATGGCCCGCGCCTTCGGGCCCGTCGGGCGCGCCGCGATGGCGGCGGTGGTCGCCGCGACCAGCCTGTCGTCGCTGAACGCGCTCGTCATCGTCGGCAGCCGCACCCTCTACGCCGCCTCGGCGGACCAGCCCAAGCTGGCCCGCATTGCCGAGTGGGATCTGAAACGCGGCGTGCCCCGCGCGGCGCTTTGGCTCCAGGCGACGATCTCGATCCTGCTGGTCGGCTGGGGCGCGATCAGCCGCCGGGGCTTCGCCGCGATGGTCGACTACATGGCGCCGGTGTACTGGCTGTTCCTGGCCATGGCGGGGGTCGCGGTGGTGGTCTTGAGGATCAGGCAGCCGGACGCGCCGCGCCCATACCGCGCGCCGCTGCTGCCGGTGAGCGTCTCGATCCTCATCGGCGGCGCGCTCTATATCCTATGGTCGAGCGTGCTCTACGTCGGCTGGACCGGCTGCGCGCTCAGCTTCGGCGTGCTCGCCAGCGGGATGGTGGCGCTTTGGGCGACACTCCCGGTGGAGAGCCGCCTTAGTAGAACGCGCCGTGGATGACGTCTTCTATCCGTCCGGTCCCGATCTGGACGAGCAGGAGGTCCGGCCCGTAACGCACCCAGCGATAACCGAAAGGCGGCGCGTAGAGGCCGTACGTCCCATAGTCGTTGAAGTAGTACGCCGACGAAAGGAACAGCAGCGGCAAGGCCGCGCCGATCGCCCAGCGGCGATAGCGATAGCCGTGCGGATAGCGGTACGGCCTCCCGTGGATGGGGCGGAAGCCCGGCGGACGGCCGGATCCGGGCGGCCGGCCGCCGTACGGAGGCCGCCCTCCCCAGCCCGGGCGGTCACCCGGCCTGGTTGGGCGGTTACCGCCGGGCGGGCGACCGCCGGCGGGGGGAGACGGCCGGTTACCGCCTGACGGCCGACCGCCGGCTGGAGGCGAAGGCCGATTTTCGCCGGGTGGACGAACACCCGGAGGACGCGTTTCGACCGGCGGACGGGTTCCAGACGGCGGACCACCGCCCGGTGGGCGCCCGCCGCCGGGCGGACGGCCTTGCCCCGGTCCTCCCCCGGGAGGGCGGCCTTGTCCCGGCCCTCCTCCGGGAGGGCGGCCTTGCCCCGGTCCTCCCCCGGGAGGGCGGCCTTGTCCCGGGCCGCCGCCCGGCCTCCCGCCGCCCGGCCCGCCCGATGGCGCGCGTTTATCGTCGGCCTGCTGGGCCAAGACCCAGCCGGGCGCGAAGATCGCCAAGCCGGCCGCCAGAAGAAAACGTCTATTCACGTCGACCTCCCGTTACTGCCGACACTCTAGGACGCGCGGAGGCGGCGTCCAGCATTTTCCGATCGAGACAGGGTGCGCTCCGCCCGCGTCGCCGCCCAAAAGGGAGGCCAATTCGTGGGCGGCGGTTTCAATTCGTGGGACGCTTGCCGGCGGGCGAGAAATTGCTTTGACAACCCAATCGTCTGCGCTTTGAAGGAAGGTGGGTGTTTCGAGACGCATCGCGGCCGACAGTTATCGATATCGGTCGGCGGCGTCCGGCAAGAGGGGGTGGGTTCATGCGGGCCTTGTTTGTCCTGACTATCGCCACGGCCATTCTGGCGGGGGCGGGCGCGAAGGCGCAGGTCACCGGGGTGGTCACCTCGAGCACGGCGACGGTGACCTTCAAGCCGGATATCAGCGGGAGCAACATCGTCTACAACTATAGCGGCAACCAGATCGCCGCGTCCCTCGGCGACGTCGGCTTGGGTTCGGGAGGCGCCTTCGCCTCGACCGCCAAGGTGGTTCCCGGAATGATCGCCTTCCAGAACGGCAACGCTTCCTCGGGCGGTTACGCCTATCTGAACTCGCAAACAGACATCGACGTGACGTTCACCAACAACACCGCCGCGCCCGTGACGCCGCAACTCGAATCGCAGATCCTTCCGGCGGGTCTTGGCGTTTACGTAAGTTCCCTCTGCCTCGAGAAGTTGACGTCTTGTCCCCAATACACTGGATCCGGTAACTTTCAATCGTTCTCGCCAGACACCACGGCCGCGCCGTTGACCGACAAACTGGCCGGCTCCTCGGTCGACTTTCGCATTCTAAGCAACGGCGTGACGATCTACGATCTCACCGCCTCGGTCGACTTGGTTTACGACCCGGCCACGGGCGCCAACGTCTTCGTCGATAACATCGCGTCGGCGCAGGCGGCCCTCGATGGTTTCGAACTCCAAACGGCGCCGGGCAGCCAGTCGCAACACGGCTTCAACTGGCAGGCCACGGACATCAACGTCGCCTTTCCGGGGGCGATGACCCTGGCGCCGAACCAGTCGGCGACTTTGACCTATCAGACGACGGTTCAGACCTACTCGCGGGCCGACTGCTTCCATCTGACGAAAAACGGCTGTCTGCTCGCCTATTCGACCTTCGGCGATCCGATCGGTGGTTCGATGCCGATCAAGCCGAGCGCGTTTGCGTCGGCTTTTGCAGCGAACGGCTTCATGCCCGGTGACCCGATCTCCGGCCTCACTTTCCAACGCTTCGCCTTTTACTATCCCACCTTCCAGAACGGCGTTCTCAGCTTGCAATTGGCCGCCGTTCCCGAGCCGGCGACCTGGAGCCTGATGGTGTCCGGAACCGCTTTGCTCGGCGCCGTCCTGCGTCGCCGGCGCCGCTTGGTGGAGAGGGGAGACGTGACGCCCCACAGGGCCTGATGGCCGCCGCCCCGGCGCGATACCGGGCGTTCATCAGCTACAGCCATGACGATAAGGCGCGCGCGGCCTGGCTGCATCACGCACTTGAAACCTATTATCTTCCGAGCCGCCTCGTCGGCAAGAGAACCCATGTCGGCCCGGCCCCTCGGCGGCTGACGCCGATTTTCCGCGATCGGGACGAGCTCGCCGCATCGGGCGACCTCGGACGGGAACTCACGGCCTCGTTGGAGACGTCGATGTTTCTCATCGTGATCTGCTCGCCCGCCGCGGCCGCATCGCGGTGGGTCAACGAGGAGGTCTTGGTATTCAAGCGCCTTCACGGCGAGGATCGCGTGCTCGCCATGATCGTGGCCGGCGAACCGTTCGCCTCCGACAGCCCCGGCGAGGAAGCGCGGGAATGCTTTCCGCGCGCCCTGCGCTTTCAGCTCGGGCCCGGCGGCGATCTGTCCGACACCGCCGCCGAGCCCGTCGCCGCCGACCTTCGCCCGGGATCCGACGGCCGGCGCCTGGCCAAGCTGAAGCTGGTCGCCGGACTCACCGCCCTGCCTCTCGCCAGTCTGGTGCAGCGGGAGGAGCAGCGGCGCATGCGCCGGCTCGTCGTGGTCGCCTCCGCGGCCTCCACCGGCATGGTGCTCACCGCCGGCCTGGCGATCTATGCCGACGCCCGGCGCGTCGAAGCCGACCAGCAAAGGCGGATCGCCGAGCGTGAGTCGGCCACGGCGCGGTCGACCTCGGACTTCCTGGTCGGGTCGTTCGCGCTGGTCAATCCCGCCACCGAAAACCCTCGGACCCTCACCGCTCTGTCCATCCTGAAACTCGGCGCCGACCGCGCCCGCGTCGAGCTGGCGGACCAGCCCGTCGTGCAGGCGCGGCTGATCGCGACCCTGGCCCAGGCGTACAACAACCTCGGCCTCTATCCCGAGGCGCGGGATACCGTGGAGCGTTCCATGCCCGCGGTGCTGCGCGCCGGCCCGGAGGGCGCCCCGGCGCAACTCACCCTTGCCGACAGCTACCTTCTGCAGGGCCTGTTCGACCGCGCCCTGGCGACGACGCGGCGCGCGGAGACGGCGCTCGGCCCCGATCGTCGAGCGGCGATCGACCAGCGCGCTAAGGCGGCCATCATCGAGGGCCAGATCCGGATGAAGCAGGGCGACACCGCGCGGGGCCTAGCCGCCTTCGACCGCGCTCTGGCGCTCTACCGCTCGGCCCCGAAGAAGGATTGGCGACGGATCGCCGTGGCGCTGGAAAGCCGGGGTCTGCTACTCAACGACGACGGAGACCTGGCCGCCGCCGAGGCGCCGTTGGCCGAAGCCCTGGCGATCAACCGCCGAGTGCTCGGCGAGCAGCATCTCGACACCGGACAGAGCTGGTATGCCCTGGCGCTGAACGACTTTTCCGCGGGGCGTCTGTCGGCGGCGCGGGCCGAGGTGGATCATGCTCTCGCCATCGAGCGGCGCGTCCTGGATCCGGACAACGACATCATGGCCGCCTCCCTGCAGCTCGAGGGCCGTATTCTCCAGGGCGAACACAAGCTGCCGGACGCTGAAACAGCCCTCGCCCAGTCGGCCGCGATCTACCGCAAGGAATTCGGCAAGCCGCACTTCATGATCGGGATCGGCGAAGTCTATCTCGCCCTGGTCCAGTCCGACCGGGGAGAGTTCAAGGCGGCCTTGTCCAATATGGACGACGCCAAACACAACTACGACGTCAGTTACGGCAAGATCCATCCCAACCACGGCGACCTGCTGGTCAACCGGGCCACGGTGCTCGCGCGCGCCGGCCGCCTCGACGAGGCGCGCTCCGATTGCGCCGCCGGCCTGAAAATCCTCGCCGACACCCTGGGTCCGACGGCGAACTACACCAAGACCATGACCCAGACCTGTGCCCGGATTTGATGGGCGCCCCGAACGACTATCGTCCGGTGAGCGCCGGCTCGCGCTTGGCGACGAAGGCCGCCGCGGCCTCCTTGTGATCGGCGGTCTGCCCGCAGTGGACGTGGTGGGTGGCTTCCAGGTCCAGGCAATCGAGGGCCTCGCCGGCCATCGCGCGGTTGAGGTTCTCCTTCATGTAGCGGAAGGCGATCGTCGGCCCGCGCGCCAGCCTCGCCGCGACCTCCCGGGTCTTCGCCACGAGCTCGTCCGGCTCCACGACCCAGTTGGTCAGGCCGAGACGCAGCGCCTCGTCGGCGGTCACGCGCTCCGAGAGGTAATACAGCTCCCGCGCCTTGGCCGAGCCGACCAGTTGGGTCAAAAAATAGGTCCCGCCGTAGTCGCCGGAAAAGCCGACCTTGGCGAAGGCGGTGGTCATGATCGCGGTCCTCGCCATGATCCGCAGGTCGCAGGCCAAGGCCAGCGACAGCCCCGCGCCGGCCGCCGCGCCGGGCAGGGCGGCGATGGTCGGTTTCGGCATGTGAAACAGCTTGCCGGCTGTCGCGCGCTGATCGACCCGCTGGCGGTGGATCGCCTCGTCGATCCCTAGGCCTTCGCCCGATCCGGCGTTGCGGCTGTTCATGCCCTTGACGTCGCCGCCGGCGCAGAAGCCCTGGCCGGCGCCCGTCAGCACCACGACCTTAACTTCCGCCGCCAGCTCGGCCCAGGCGAGCTGGCGGCCCAACGCCGCGTTCATCGCTCCACTCATGGCGTTGCGCGCCGCCGGACGATTTAACGTGAGGGTCAGCACCCCGCCGTCGAGATCGGAGAGCAGGTCTTCGGTTCCGGTGTCCCTTGTCGTCATCGTCGTCTCCTCGTCATGGCGCTGGCGCCCTCTTCGCGATCAGGAATAAGCTCATTCCCCAACGGGAGGAACTCCATGCGGCTTCGACAGATCGCCCTGGTCGCCCACGACCTGGAAAAGACCCGCGCGGATATCGTCGCCGTGCTGGGCCTCGGCGCCGACTACGCCGATCCCGGCGTCGGCCACTTCGGCCTGGAGAACGCCGTCTGGCCGATCGGCGACACCTTCCTCGAAGTCGTCTCGCCCCAGCAGGACGGCACCACCGCCGGCCGGCTGCTCGACAAACGCGGCGGCGACGGCGGCTACATGACCATCTTCCAGGTTCCCGACATCGCAGCCGCTCGCGCCCGCGCCGCCGGCCACGGCGTGCGCTTCGTATGGACCACCGACCGCGCCGACGGCGTCGCGGCCAGCCACCTTCACCCCAAGGACACCGGCGGCGCCCTGATCTCGTTCGATCAAATGACGCCGCCGGAGCGATGGGAGTGGGGCGGCCCGAACTGGGAGGCCGCGGCGCGCACCGAAGTCTGCACCGGCATCGTCGGCGCCGAAATCCAGGCCGAAGACCCGGCCGCGATGTCGCGGCGGTGGGCCGATGTCCTCGGGCTGGAGCGCGACGGAACGGGCGGCGTTTGGCGCCTTGCTCTCAATGGCGGCGAAATCCGCTTCGTCACACCCCAGGACGGCCGGGGCGAAGGTCTCGCCGGCTTCGACGTCACCGCGCGCGACCCGGCGGCGGTTCTCGCGGCGGCGAAGGTTCGTGGATTGACGGACGCGGATGGCTCGGTCGTGCTCGCCGGAACCCGCGTCCGCCCGATTCAGGGCTGACGACGCGCTCCCGCGATCGGATCGCGCGAGCGCATCGCCGTAAGCCGCCTCAGCGGTAGCGCCAGCCGCCGTGCCAGCGGTAACGGTTGTGCCAATAGCGGCGGCCGTCCCAATAGCCACGCCCGGGATAGAACACCCCGACAACCAGACCGCCGGGTCCGACGACCACCGGCCCGCCGTTGGGGCGGCAGTGGCCGTAAGGTCCGCGATGGAAGGCGGGGCCGCAGCCGCCGGCCGCGTCGGCTGAAGACACCGCCGCCAGGGTGGCTCCGGCGCAAGCCAAAGCCAAAACTAGGTTTCTCATGAACTACCTCTCTATAAGACCGCCCCGCATGGCATCGCACGCGGTAACGTGCATTGGAACGGGTATGGCGGCCGTTTCCGTCGGTTCGCCGCGCCGCCGTCCCTTGCCATGCCACGCTCGTCGCATTGAACGAAAAGCTCCGCGCGGAATTTCGGTGAACGACGGTTTCCGCGGCTCGCAAGGTTCTCGATGAACGATAATCCCCCCAGCCGACCAGGACCCACGCGCCGCCGCCTGTTCGAGGCGGCGGCCGGTCTCGCCGCCGCGCCGACGATCGCGGCCGCGTCGGCCGGGGAGGGGACCAGCCCGGCGGCGACGGGGTCGGTCCCGATCCTGCTCAACGTCAATGGCGGCGACCGCCGGGTCGTGCTCGATGTCCGCACGTCCCTACTGGACGCCTTGCGCGATCATCTGAACCTGACCGGCTCCAAGAAGGGTTGCGACCAGGGTCAGTGCGGCGCCTGCACCGTTCACGTCGATGGGCGCCGCGTGCTGTCGTGCCTGACTCTCGCGATCGCGGTCCAGGGCGGGAAAGTCACGACCATCGAGGGCCTGCATGGCGCCGGCGGCGGCCTGCATCCGATGCAGGCGGCGTTCATCGAGCACGATGGCTTCCAGTGCGGCTATTGCACGCCCGGTCAGATCATGTCGGCGGTCGCCTGCGTGAACGAAGGCCACGCGCGGACGCCCGCCGAGATCCGCGAATACATGAGCGGCAATCTCTGCCGCTGCGGCGCCTATCCCAACATCGTCACCGCCGTCGAACAGGCCCGCGGCCGGATGGGCGCCGTCTGATGCTCCCGTTCACTTACACGCGCGCCGCCGATGTCGCCCAGGCGTTCAAGGCCGGCGCCGACACCGGTCAGGGTCAGGTCGATGCGCCGACCCAGTACCTCGCGGGCGGGACCACGCTCATCGACCTGATGAAGATCGAGGTGCTGCGGCCGCGCAATGTGGTCGACATCGGCGCCCTCGCCGACCGCCACGCGCGCATCGAGGCGCGGCCGGATGGCCTCCGCCTCGGCGCCTTCGTCACCATGGCGCGAGCGGCCGACGATCCGACGATCCAGCGCGATTATCCCGCGATCGCCCAGTCGCTGACGCTGGCGGCGAGCGCCCAGCTTCGCAACATGGCGAGTCTGGGTGGAAACGTCCTGCAGCGCACCCGCTGCGTCTATTACCGCGATCTGAAGTGGACCGCCTGCAACAAGCGTAGCCCGGGATCGGGCTGCGCGGCCATCGGCGGGGTGACGCGCAACCACGCGGTCCTGGGCGTCAGCGACCGGTGTATCGCGCAGTATCCCGGTGACTTCGCCGTGGCCCTGATCGCCCTGGGCGCCGATGTCGAAGCGATCGGTCCGGCGGGGCCGAGGGTTTTCCCGTTCGAAGCCCTGCACCGGTCAGTCGACGACGGACCCGAGCGAGAGAACACCCTTCTGCCTGGAGAGGTGATCGTCGGGTTCCGCGTACCCGCCGGCGGCTGGACCCGGCGTTCGACCTACGTGAAGGTGCGCGATCGGGGATCCTACGAGTTCGCCATCGCCTCGGCGGCGGTCGCGCTGGACCTGGACGGCGGCGTGGTGCGGCAAGCGAGGATCGGCCTGGGCGGCGTGGCCTATCGGCCCTGGCGCGCGCGCGAGGCCGAGGCGTCGCTGCAAGGCAAGCCGCTCACGGTCGCCACCGCCGACGCGGCCGGGCGGCTGGCGTTCGCGAAAGCGGTCGTTCATGGCGCGAACGGCTACAAACCAGAACTCGGCCGGCGAACCGTGACACGCGCGCTGATGACCGCCGCGGCGATGGAGGTCTGAAGATGGCGGACGGCAACGGCCCCTTGATCGGCAAACCCGCCGTACGTATCGACGGCGTGGCCAAGGTCACCGGCGCGGCGAAATATGCTTCCGATGAGGCGTTGAGCCACGCCGCCTACGCCTGCCTGGTGACCAGCTCGATCGCCGCCGGGCGCGTGACCTCGATGGACCTCGCCGCCGCGAAAGCGGTTCCCGGCGTGCTGGACATCCTGACCCACGACAACGTCGGCGCCGACGCCAAGACGCCGCCGGGGCCGGACGGCAAGACCACGACCACCTCGATCGAAGGCGACAGAGTATGGCACGACGGCCAGATCGTCGCCGTGGTCGTCGCCGAGACCTTCGAGGCGGCGCGCGAGGCGGGCTACAAGGTGCGGGTCGGCTACGAAAGATCGCCCCCGGCGGCGACCTTCGACAGCCCCGGCGTCAGCCAGGCGCCCAAGGCGCGGGACGAGAAGAACAAGTTCCCCGCGGTCGGCGACGCCGAGGGCGCCTTCGCCGCCGCCCCGGTGAAGATCGACCGCCGCTATTCGACGCCCACCCAGCATCACAACCCCATCGAACTGTTCACCACCACCTGCGCGTGGGACGGCCCAAACCTGACCATCTACGAGCCCAGCCAGACGATGTGGGGTCTCAAGGCCGCCGTCGCCAAGCAGCTCGGCATCGACGCCGCCAACGTGCGAACCGTATCGCGCTATGTCGGCGGCGCGTTCGGCTCGAAGGGGTCGATCACCCACCGCACGGTGTGGATCGCCATCGCCGCGCGGCGGCTGCGCCGTCCGGTCAAGCTGGTCGCCACCCGCGAGCAGGGCTTCACCATCGCCACCTACCGCGCCGAGACCCGCCACCACGTCCGCCTGGGCGCCGGCCGCGACGGCAAGCTCACCGCGTTCGCCCACGAAGGCTGGGAGGTCTCCTCGCGGCCGTCCGATTACGCGGTCTCCGGTGTCGAAGCGACGGCGCGGATGTACGCCTGTCCCAACATCGCCACGGCGGTCAATGTCGTCCACGCCGACCGCAACACCCCGGGCTTCATGCGCGCGCCGGCCGAGACGCCGTACATGTTCGCCCTGGAATGCGCGATGGACGAGCTGGCGCACGAACTCGACATCGATCCCGTCGAACTGCGCCGGATCAACGACACCCAGACCGATCCGGTCAACGGCAAGCCGTGGACCAGCCGCTCGCTGATGAAATGTTTCGACGCCGCCGCCCGGTCGTTCGGCTGGAGCGGCCGCGACAAACGGCCGGGCGCGCGGCGCGACGGCGACTGGCGCATCGGCTACGGCTGCGCGACCTCGTGCTACCCGTCGAACATCGGACCGGCGGCGGCCCGCCTGTCGCTCAGCCCCGGCGGCCGCGCCAAGATCGAGCTGGCGGCGCACGAGATCGGCAACGGCGCCTACACCGTGGTGGCCATCGTCGTCGCCGACCGCCTCGGGCTGCGGATCGAGGATGTCGAGGTGCTGATGGGCGACAGCGCTTTTCCGCCGGTCACCGTCGCCGGCGGATCGAACAACGCCGCGACGACGTCCAACGTCGCCAGCCTGGCGTGCGAGGACATTCGCAAGCGCATCGCGGCGGCGGCGTCGCGGGACGGCGGCGGCGTCTTCCATGGCGCCGATCCCGCCACCCTCAAGCTGGCCGACCGCGCCCTGGTCGGCCGGTCCGGCGCCCGCGAGCCGCTGGCGAAGGCGATGGCGCGCGTCGCCGGCGGCAATCTCGAGACTCACGTCGAATTCTCGCCGGAGGACGCCAAACCGACGGCGGTGGCCGATCTGTACCTGGGCAGGTCCGACATGGTCGGCGGAACCTCGCGCAAGACGGCGACCGCCTTCGCTTTCGGCGCCCACTTCGTCGAGGTCCGCGTGCACGACCTGACGCGCGAGGTCCGCGTCAAGCGCGGCGTCAGCGCCTTCGCGGCGGGAACCATCGTCAACCCGCTGACCGCGCGCAGCCAGTTCATGGGCGGCGCGGTCTGGGGCATCTCCGCGGCCCTGCACGAGGCGACCGAGATCGACACCCGCGCCGCTCGCTACGTCAACGACAACCTCGCCGACTACCTGGTGCCGGTGAACGCCGACATCGCCGAGCTGGACGTCATCATGCTCCCCGAGGCCGACGACAGGGTCAACGCGATGGGGATCAAGGGCATCGGCGAGATCGGCATCGTCGGCATGAACGCCGCCGTCGCCAACGCGGTGTTCAACGCCACCGGCGTCCGCGTCCGCGACCTGCCGATCCGGATCGAACAGTTGCTGGCCTGAGCTCTTACTCGTTCTAGTCCGGCGCCGCTGCTAACCGCTCCGCGCCTGACGAGCGCGCCGACAACGCCGAAGCTGCGCATCATCATCGCCCGGAGGACGGCCTTAAGGGCGCCGGTTCGATTTCCGCGCGACGCCCGTCAAATGACGGGCGCGAAGCGGGTCGCGCACCGGTAACCCGCCCTGGCTTCGAACATCCGAAGTCAAAGGGAGGTTACCATGAACACCAACAGTATGAAGGCGGGCATCGGCGCCTTATCGGGCGTCGCTCTTCTGGCAACCGGTTTCGTCACGGCCTTGGCGGTCACGCCGGCTTCGGCGGCGCCAACTCAGGTGGGCGATGTTCTCGTCTGCTACACCTGCAGCGCGACGGGTAACGCAGCGGTGGACGCGGCCCTGGCGGCCAACCCGGGAGTTTCAAGCGACGGGATCCTGTTTGCCTTTGTCAACACCAGCTCGGCGCCCATCGCAGGCGGGACGTTCGAGGTGATCGGAACGTCGCCTTCGGACTCCTTCGCCCTTCCGACCATCGCCGCCAATTCCACCTACATCCTCATTCCCGGCGTCACCGACGACGGTCAGAGCCACCACGCCGGCGGCCTGTTCGAGTTGACCGGCGTCAAGGATACCAGTGACGGCGCTGGCGGGGTGAACGACACGTCCTCGTTCATTTTAACGGCCTCCAAGGGTCGCACTCGGTCTACAGCCTGACGGCCGGCAGTTCGACGCCGGTGCCAGGTTATTTCACGGCGGCCGACCCGGGGCTGGTCTACCCAGCGCTGGACGTTCCAACGGACTTGGTCAGTTTCCTGGGGTTGGGCCCAGGCGGCGACAGCGGCTGCTACAATTGCTATTTTCACGAGGTGGCGACCCTAGACTTCAACCCGTCCGGCGGCGGCGGAGTGCCGGAACCGGCCGCCTGGACCTTGATGATTCTCGGGCTAGGGGGCGTCGGCGGCGCGCTCCGGAACCGGCGGGAGGCGATCGCCGCCTGATCGACTCGCCGCCCTGCGACGAGCACGGCTTGGCCGGGCTCTCTTGGACTTATGGGCCAAGAGGGCTTGGGGCCAGCGCCGGATTAGGAGGAGGTCGCCCCGCCGGATCGTCGCTGAATTTTCGGCGCTGTTCCGCCGCTCATCGGCCAAGACGTTACCGGCCGATATGTGCGTCGGCTGAACCACCACTTGCCCAAACCCCACATTTTTTGATAATTCGCGGTGGGTGGTGGGAGCGGGGCGATGGGTGCGCTCGCGGTCGCGGACGACTTTCTGGACGTGGTCTACGAGGCCGCGGTCGACGAGGTCCGATGGCGCGACGTGTTGGACCGTCTTTGCGACCATCTCGGCGGCGACATGATCGCGCTGCGCAAGGAAGATGCCGTCAAGCGGACAAGCAACGAGATCATAGGTCGCTTGGATACGGCTATGATCGACCCTTATGTCAGCTATTATCAGTATCGAAATCCCGCAAGCTCACCGGCTGCCATGGCGCGGGCAAGTCTTATCGACCGCGATATTGATCGAGTACCTAGAGCAGAGTTTCTGAAATCAGAATTCTATAATGACTTCTTGAAGGTATTCGATTTACACGCGGATCTCGCGATAGGATTGTGTAAATTAGGCCAGACAAAAATAACAGTGAATGTGCTTCGTTCGCCGAAACGAGGCGAATGGACCTTGGAGGACGTTAGGCGTTGCGCCGCCGTTTACCCTCACCTTGCGCGCGCAATGCGGCTAGGTCAGCGCGTGGGTGCGCTACGTGGGCTGGGCGAAGGATTGTCCGAGGTAATCGAGCGTTCGCGCTATGGCTTGGTTCTTCTCGATCGCGATGGCTGCGTCCGCCACATGAACCGGGCCGCCGAGCGGTCGCTGGCCAGGGGCGGGCGCCTCTCCGTGTTCCAGGGTAGGCTGACGGCCGCGCGGCGGGACGACGAGCGCCGCCTCCGCGAATTGATCGGTCGGGCCGCGCTATCGGACGGCGAGGGTCGAACCGGCGGCTCCATGGCCGTGAGCGGGGAAGACGGCGGGCTGGAGCTTTCGGTGATGGTCGCGCCCCTGGCCGCGGACCGCGCGTCGCCGATCATCGACGGCCCGGCGGTGGTGGTCTGCGTCACCGACCACAAGGCGGGCGTCACCGTGCCGGAACAACGGCTGCACGATCTCTTCAGCCTGACCGCGAGCGAAGCCAAGGTGGCGGTCTGCCTGCTGGAAGGTCTCTCGCCGAACGAGGCGGCCGCGCGCCTGAGCATCGGCATCGCCACCGTGCGCTTCCACCTCTCGCGCATCCTGGAGAAGACCGGCGCCCGGGGCCAGGTCGAACTGTCCCACCTGATGATGAAGACGATCGGCATGGGCGTGAGCTGACAGTCCAGCTAATAAATGAGACTGAAAGCACTTTTTCTACGATGTGCGTGTGTCGCGCCGCTGACATCGGGCCGCTGGCCCCTGTCCCGATGCAGCACGTCCCTGATCGACGCTAAGCCAAGAGGCGGCGGTGTCCGGCCTCGGTCCGCGAGGCGGATCAGGGTTGTGGCCACTCCGGCGTCGCCACCCATGAAGGAGATGTCGCTCTCGGCCTCCACGATGGCTGGGTATCCGCGGGGGTCATCGACGTGAAAGGCGTCGAGCAGCTTCGCAAGATCGCTCGCTTGTCGCAACCACTCCGGGTCCCTAGTGAGCTGATGGAGATCGAGGATGTAATGCAGAGGGCCGTCGAGACCGTGGCACAGTCCCGGAGGGGCGGAGCGCGAGGCCGTCGCCGCGGTCATCCCGGCCGCCGTCGCGATGCGGGTCGCATCCCTGAGCAGACCCAACTGGGCGAGGTGAATGAACAGAATTCCGACGCCGCTCGCCCCGTAACACCAAAGGCCGCTGAAGGCGCCGCCATTTCCCCAATCCAAACCGGACCGGCTTGGCAAGGTCACGATAGACTGGTCGCAAACCCATCTCGCCGCTTCGACCGCGAGTTTCCTGTGAAGGTTGTCGCCGGTCACTTCATAGAGGTCCAGCAACGCGTCCGCTATGCCGGACGCGCCATGCGCATAGCTCGCCACCTCCAAGACCTCGTCATTGGCCGACGCGATCTTCCAATGCGCCTCGCCTTCGCGGGAAACGATCGCCGAGCGGTGAATGTGATCGGCGCAATCGAGCGCGTCCGAAAGCACCTCCTTGTCGTTCGCCACCAGGTACAACATGACCAGGAAGCGCAACCGACCCGCCGTGCCGCTGAACAGATCCTCGCACCCGAACGGATGAGCTCGCAACCGCTTGGCGCAGTCGTAGGCGGCGGCGAGCAATTCGTTGTCGCCGAGCGCTCCGCCGGCGTACAACAGGGCCGCGCCCACGCCCGCCTCGCCGGCGTACAACCCGCTGACCTTCGCTCCCGGCAATTCCGCGCTTCGCGCGAGCCAGCGGGCGCTCCGTGCGAGGGTCTCCGCGTGTCGCGATGAGCCGAAGGCGCGGCAACCAATCGCGAGAGACACGATGAGCCCCGGGACGCCGTTGTTGATCTGGCGATAGGGTATCGGCAGCGTGCGGGGGGCGGTGCTGACCCAGGTTCGCGCGCCGTCGCCGGCGTCGATCGATCGTTCGCACAAGGCGTCCAGCATCCGCCAGGCGCGTCCTGTCGGGTCGGGAGTGTCCCTCGTGGATCGAGCACGCCCTCGGCGTGCGGCGTCGGGTCTGGTCAGGGCGGCGCGCACTGCGGCGATGCCGGACATGCGTTCACGCGCGTCGGGCGCAAGGCAGCCCTCGACAGCCGACGCAAATCCTTGCGCGACATCCGGGTTGAGCAGAGTCATGGGTCGCGCGAGCAAGTCCTGCGCGTTGGGCGCGTGAGATGGCTCGGCGCCGGTCGACAGCAGGATCAGCAACGCGCCGAGCGCGTAAACGTCGTCGGTGGGATCGGCGGCTTGCCCGGCGCGCTGCTGTGGAGAGACATAGCCGCGCGTGCCGCCGCTGTTCCCGACCTCTCCGACCGGCCTGGCATGTTCGAAGTCGACGAGGCGTATCCGCCCATCTTCCATGACAAGGATGTTCGAGGCCTTGAGATCGCGGTGGACGATGCCTCGCTCATGAAGCATTTCGACGGCGCTCAGCAGTTGCTCGACCAAGCCATGCAGGTCCCGGCCGCGAAGGGGCGTGCCGGTGGCGGACCGTATGGCGAGGTGCTCGTCAAGCGGAACTCCGTCGATGTCCTCCATGACCAAAATGAGCTGGTCGGGTGTTTCGAGCAGGTCGTAAACCGCCGGGCCTCCCGCCTCCGGCGGCAACCCCTTGAGGAGATTGGCTTCGCGTCGCAGTCCCGTCGACGGTCTACCGTCCATGCGACCGCGGGATTCGGTCTTGAAAATGCAGCGCCGTTTCGCGTCGAGATCGACGCCCAGCCAAACCGAGCCGCGGCCGGTGTCGGTGACCAGATTTAAGACTCTATACCTTGGGTGGACAGCTAAAGTCCTGGTGACGACTGCCTCGGAGCCGTGGTCGGGAAACGGATTTTCGACCCAAGCGGGCGGCTGGAAATAGACACGACGCTCGTCGGGCTCCATGACCCCGGACGGGGAGACAAGCGCGGCGGCGACCGTGCCGTCCGCGAGTTGGATCAGCGTCCCGTAAGTGAGCGCTCCGAAACGATAATGAACCAAGCTGCTTGGGTGGAGCGGTTGATCGGACGGGACGCGCGGCCCGGCCATCCCAACCGTCGCGGTGTGGAGAGCTTGCGCGATGATCACCGCCTGCTCGTCGCTCACCGGATACACGGTGATGAACTTGCCGATCTGTGTCGCGCCGCCGGCGCCGGCGTTCAAGACTTCGAGAGCGCTCGGCGACACCGCGACCTTGAAGCAAGCGCGATGCAGCCGAAACACCGCAAGCGAGCGGGACAGAACCTCCGCCGCATTGCCCGGGTAGGCGGACACGTGGAGCTTCCAGCCCTGTTGGGGCAAAGGCGGCGCGTCCGAGAACCATACCTGCGTCCACCGCGCCCCGACCTCGAGGGTGAAGTCGTCTTCGTGAAGTGCTTCCTGGATGATGTTTTGAAAGCGGCCTTCCTCCAGGACTTTCGCCCCGTCGCATGCGGGCCTTCGATAGCTCTCCACGCCCCTTGACGCGAAATCGACGGACGTACTCAGCATCAGGGCCTGGGGCTCGTGATAAATGTCCCCCAATGATCGCACGCGCTGATCCAGCAGGTCGTGAAGTCGCACATGCGATGTGGACGCACCCGCTCGAATTCGATCCAGCCGCCTTTCCCATCGAGGAACAGCCTGATTTCCTGGCTGACTTCGCCTATGGCCAAGGAGTGAAGCCCGGCCTCGCGAAGCGTCTCCTCGGGCTGGGTGTTCAATTTGTTCCCGAAGGCCTCGTCTCCTCGCGCGCGTTCGAGGATGGTGTCGAGGCTCCGGCGGATATCCGCGACTGATTTGACCTGTTGCATGTGGCGTCTCCAAAGTTGATCGGTCGAAACTGCCGTGCGCCGGGAGACGCCGCGCCCGTCATTTGAAGGGTACGTAAATTTTTTTGGGTGCTCCCCGTAGGAAAAGATGGAACACGGCGGCACTGGTAAGCCACGCATCGACTCGGTCCCGCTTGTCCAAGCCCCACATTTTTTGATAATTCGCGGTGGGTGGTGGGAGCGGGGCGATGGGTGCGCTCGCGGTCGCGGACGACTTTTTGGACCTGGTCTACGAGGCCGCGATCGACGAGACCCGTTGGCGCGACGTACTTGATCGGCTTTGCGACAGCCTTGGCGGCGATATGGCCGTGTTGCGCAAGATTGATTCCGCGGACCTTAACGGGACAAAAGATAATCGGCCGCGTAGATTCGGCGATGATTAGGCCGTTTGTGGACTACTATCAGTATCTCAATCCCGTAAATTCATCAGATGCTTTGGCGCGTCACAGGTTGCACAACTCCGCAATTCCTGTTTTTCGAGATATTGATCGAGTGCCAAAGGCGGATTTTATTAAATCAGAATTCTACAATGACTTTTTTAGAATCTTCAATGTACATTCGGATCTTGCGATCGCGCTAGGTAGCGTCGGCTTGTACAATATAAACGTGAACGTGCTGCGTTCGTCGAAAAGAGGCGACTGGGCATTCGACGACGTCGAGCGTTGCCTCGCCTTATACCCCCACCTCACGCGCGCGTTGCGGCTCGGTCAGCGCATGGGTGCGCTGCGCGGACTGGGCGAAGGATTGGCCGAGGTGCTCGACCGCTCGTCCTACGGTCTGGTTCTTCTGGACCGCGATGGCTGCGTCCGCCACATGAACCGAGCCGCCGAGCGGTCGCTCGCCAGGGGCCGGCGCGTGTCCGTGTTCCGGGGAAGGCTGACGGCGGCGCGGCGGGATGACGAGCGCCGCCTGCGCGAACTGATCGGTCGGGCCGCGCTATCGGACGGCGAGGGTCGAACCGGCGGCTCCATGGCCGTGAGCGGGGAAGACGGCGGGCTGGAGCTTTCGGTGATGGTCGCGCCCCTGGCCGCGGACCGCGCGTCGCCGATCATCGACGGCCCGGCGGTGGTGGTCTGCGTCACCGACCACAAGGCGGGCGTCACCGTGCCGGAACAACGGCTGCACGATCTCTTCAGCCTGACCGCGAGCGAAGCCAAGGTGGCGGTCTGCCTGCTGGAAGGTCTCTCGCCGAACGAGGCGGCCGCGCGCCTGAGCATCGGCATCGCCACCGTGCGCTTCCACCTCTCGCGCATCCTGGAGAAGACCGGCGCCCGGGGCCAGGTCGAACTGTCCCACCTGATGATGAAGACGATCGGCATGGGCGTGAGCTGAAGACCCGCCACGCGTCGGCGTAACGCGCCGGCGCTCTCTTCTTTGGCCCCCGGCGCGGCGGCTGCTCCGACGCTCGCGACAGCCTTACCGCATTTGTGCTCGGCGGCATCTCTCGAGTCATCAGTTGACGCAGCCTGACCTACGGCAACCGCGCTCGACGCCGCATTCGCATTGAGTGTTCGTCTTACATTACTTAACAGTCTCTGTGAATCAAATCGTACAGAGGAAGGTTTGGTCCTCGGGAGTCTTGTCTCGACGTCGAAAAAGTGATCAAAACAAGGCATTCGACACTTTAACGATAGGGGCTATCAAATGTTAAAGGGTAAATTACTTTTGGGCGCTGCGGCGCTTGTTGCAGGACTGGGCGCGGCCGGTGTCGCCAGCGCCACGACGTGGGAGGCGTCCGTCATCGAAAACTACACCGGTGACGTAGCTTCGGCGGCGAACTACGTCGCGCTGAGTTCGTCGGCGGTTTTTATCGGCGACGTTCCAGCCGTTAACTTCAACAGCAACGGCGGCTCGGACTATACGATCGGTAGCTGGCTCGCCACCGGCGGCTTCAACTACACGGGGCCGCTCGCCGGGGACACCTTGGACAATACGCTGTGGCTGTTCTACACCGACGAGGTCTTCGGAAGCGCGCCTACGCTGACGGTCACCCATGACGACGGAATCGAGGTTCCGTACGGCAGCATCTTTGGCCCGCTCTATACCGGGTTCACGGCGAGCCCGACTTCGCCGATCACGGAAACCGGCACTTGCCCCGGGTGCAATTTCCCCGGTCAGGTCGGCATCGTCTATAACGAGACCTTCGGCGCGCCGGGTGTGCTTCAGGTGAACAGCATTCCCGAGCCTTCGACCTGGGCGCTGATGCTGCTCGGCTTCGGTGGTTTGGGGATGGCCGTCCGTCGTTCTCGCGGAATGGCCTCGGCCGCCGTCTGATCGGCGATCAGCCACCGCACGACTAGTGGAAAGGCCGCCTCACGGGCGGCCTTTCCTTTTTTGGCGCGGCGGCGGCGGCGCGGGATCCGCCGAAACGTTCATTCAAATATGCCAAATCTCCGGCGCCTGATCTAAAAGGCCAGAATGGACGTTGGCCGAAATGATCCCTGTCCATGCGGCAGCGGGAAGAAATTCAAACAGTGCTGCCAAACGGCGGCGAAGCCAGTCGTTCAAGCGTCGAGCGGCGTGGCGCCGCCGGATGCCCGGCGGCTGGAGGGGCTGAGACGCGCCGCGCTCGAATTTTTCACCGCGCAAAGGTTCCTCGAAGCGAGCGTTTCGTTGAGAGAGATAGCGCGGCTTCGGCCAGAGAACGCTGACGCCCACTATGATCTCGCGGTCGCTTACATCCGCTGCGGCCGATACGCCGAAGCGGCCGAGAGCCTTCGCGAGGCGCTGAAGCTCCGGCCCGGTTTCCGCGAGGCGCTGGTGCAACTCGCCCACACGCTGGAATATCTTGGACCCAATTCCGAGGCGAGCGTCATATACCACAGGCTGAGCCGGAACTCCGCCGATCCCCAACGGAAGTTTCACTACGGCGCCAAGGCCCAGATACTCAGGGGCGAGCTACCAAAAGCGGAAGCGACACTGCGCCGACTGCTGAAGATCGATGCCGCCAACGGCCGCATCCGAAGTCTTCTGGGCCAGGTCCTGATCGACCAACGCAAATTCGAGGAGGCCGCGACGGAGTTGCGACTTGCGCTGGAAACCCACCCCTCGGCTTTTCACAAATACGCGTCCGCGCAACGCATGACGGCCGGCGAACGTACGCTGTTGCAACGCATGCGCTCTAAAGCGGAAGAAGTCGGGCTCGGGGCCGAAGATCGCACCCTTATATTTTACGGCCTCGGCAAGGCCCACGACGATCTCGGCGATTACAAAGAAGCGATTGCTTTTTATGACGCGGCCAACGCCCTCAGGCGCAAAACCGCGCGCTTCGATCGTGCGGCGCTGGCTCGGCGGTACGACGACATCATCGCGCGTTATGACGCCGCCAGCCTTGATCGGCTGATGCGAAACGTCGAAGAGAGCGGCGCTCGTGTGGACGGCGGATCGCCTATCCTGATCGTTGGATTGCCGCGGTCCGGCACGACCCTGGTCGAACAGATCTTGTCGTCCCACACCGCCGTCGCCGCTGGCGGAGAATTGCAATACTGGAGACTTCGATCGGTAGAAATCGACCGCGTTCCCCATGCCTGGCGCGACCCATCCACGCTGAAACGGGCTGGCGACGACTACATCAAGCTCCTGAATAAGATTGGTCCGCGCGCAACGCGCGTCGCGGATAAGGCCCCTCTCAATTTCGAGACGCTCGGCCTCGTCATGTCGGCTTTGCCGAGTTGCCGCGTGATCCATTGCCGGCGGCAGCCGATCGACACCTGCCTGTCGATCTACTTCACCGAGTTTTCGAGCAGCCTAGGGTTCGCGTTCGACCGGAGCGATATCGCCTACTTCCACCAACAGTACCGCCGGCTCATGCGGCATTGGCGTGGTGTCTTGCCTCCCGATCGCCTGCTGGAGGTCGACTATGAGGAATTGGTCGTCGATCCCGAGGTCGAGATCCGCCGGATGGTCGAATTCGCCGGGCTACCCTGGGAAGACAACTGCCTTGCCCCGGAACGAAACGAACGGGTCGTCAAGACGGCGAGCGTGTGGCAGGTCCGCCAGCCCATCTATCGGACGTCGGTCGAGCGTTGGCGGCCTTACGAGCCTTGGCTGGGGGAGCTTGCCGAACTCGTTCCGGATCGCGCGATCTGAGAGCCGGGCGACGACGCGCCGGCGACCGCGATGTCGTCGGCCGCCAAGCCATCGGCGATTGCCAGGAAGTCGCGAAATGGAATTCTCGTGCGTCTTCCTCACCCCGCCTTCAACGCTCCGTCCAGCAGTTTGAACAGTTCGCGCCAGTGCCGTTCCGACGCAGGCTCGTCGTACACCGGCATGTCGGGCGGGGCGTAGCCGTGGAGGGCGCCGTCGTAGATCGTCACCTCGTTGTCGACGCCGGCGGCGGTGAGGGCGTCGCGCAGGCGGTCGGCCTGTTCCGGCGGGAAGCCCGCGTCCTTGTCGGCGCCGCCGATGTAAATCCGGGCCTTGATCCCGGGCGCCAGCAGGTGCGGGCTGTCGGGTTCGTCGGTGGCCAGGCGCGCGGGGTGGAAGCCGGCGGCGGCGGCGATGCGGTCGGGATAGGTCCCCGCCGCGCGCAGGGCCATGCCGCCGCCCATGCAATAGCCGGTGGCGCCGACCTTGTCGCCCGCGACCTCGGGCTGGTTGGACAGCCAGTCGAGGAACGCGCCGGTGTCGCGCATCGCCTTTCGCGGATCGGTCGACGCCATGTACTTGCCCATCACCTCCCGGCGCTTGTCCGGGTCGGCGAAGACGGCCTTGAGGTCGATCGGCTCGTAGGGGCCGATGCGCCAGAACATGTCCGGCAGCAGGACGAAATAGCCGTGGTCGGCGAGGCGCTGGGCCATCTGGAGCAGGGCCGGGCGGATCGCGGGAGCGTCCATATAGAAGATCACCGCGGGCCACGGCCCGGCGCCGCGTTCGGGGGCAAAGGAATAGGCGCGCGCGTCGCCGTCCGGGGTGGGTATGGAGAGCTGTCTCATGGAGAGAAGCTATATCCTGCCTCCCACGGAGTGGCCACGTCGGGAAGCAGGGTGCTCAAGCGTGCGCATCTCCCAGCCTCCGACCCGCGACGATAGGGCTGGCGCCGCCCGTCGAACGGTCAAGATTACCGCGAATTATGTTGGCCTCCGCGACTGGGCGGGCGATGGAGCCTTCGCCCCGTGTCGCTCCCATTTCTTGAGAGGCCCCGACCGTGCTTCCCATGATCGCCGCTCTGTCGTTCGGTGACCTGTCGGCGCCGCTGCCGCCGATCCGGCGCGACCCGCAGGTGACCTATCTCGACCGCTCCGGCGTGGTGATCGGCGTGCGGGGCGGGCGCTATGGGCCGCCGGTGGATATCGCCAAGCTGCCGCCTTACGTCCCCGCCGCCTTCGTCGCCATCGAGGACCGGCGGTTCTATTCCCACGGCGGGTTCGACCCGATGGGGATGGCGCGGGCGGTGGTCAGCGACCTGACCGAGGGCCGCGCGGCGCAGGGCGGCTCGACCATCACCCAGCAACTGGCGCGAAACCTCTACCTCTCGAGCGAACGCACGCTGGAGCGCAAGGGCCAGGAGCTGGTCTACGCCACCCAACTCGAACAGACCTATTCGAAGAAGCAGATCCTCGGCCTGTACCTGTCGCGCATCTATTTCGGCTCCGGCGCCTATGGCATCGAGGCGGCGTCGGAGCGGTATTTCCACAAGAGCGCGCGGCGCCTGACGCTGCGCGAGGCGGCGATGCTGGCGGCGCTGCCGAAGTCGCCGACCAACTACGATCCGGCCGAACATCCCGAAGCAGCGGCCGCGCGGGCCAACCTCGTCCTCGCCGCCATGGTCGAGACCGGCGCGATCAGCGAGGCGCAGCGCGCCAAGGCGGCGACGGCGCCGGTCAAGGTCTGGCATGACGCGCCCACCGCGCCGGCGCAGTATTTCATCGACTACCTGGCGAGCCACACGTCGCAGCTCGGCGGAACATTGACCCGTGATTTGGTGGTCGAAACCACTCTCGACACCACCGCCGAAAGCGCCGCCGCCGAAGCTCTGCGCTCCGCCGCCGCGCGCCACGCCCGCCAGGGCGTCGCCGAGGGCGCGGTTGTGGCGCTGGACGGTTCGGGCCGGATCCGCGCCTTCGTCGGCGGAACCGATTACGCCGCCAGCCAGTTCGACCGCGCCGCCGACGC
Source organism: Caulobacteraceae bacterium (assembly GCA_965277785.1). Lineage (GTDB taxonomy): Bacteria > Pseudomonadota > Alphaproteobacteria > Caulobacterales > Caulobacteraceae > Acaudatibacter. The sequence goes on along the minus strand of CBDIDP010000010.1, from coordinate 10,424 downwards.
CCATCGCCAGGCCGGCTCGGCGTGGAAGCCGTTCGTCTATCTGACCGCCATGGAGAGCGGAAGGACGCCCGACACCCTGGTGGTCGACGAGCCGGTGACCATCAACGGCTGGTCGCCGCGCAATTTCGAGCCGGAGTTCCTCGGCCAAATCACCCTCGCGACCGGGCTCGCCAAGTCGGTGAACACGGTGGCGGCGCGCCTGGCGGACGATGTCGGCCGGCCTCAGGTGGCCCAGACCGCGCACCGTGTCGGCATCGTCTCGGCGGTCAACACCGATCCGGCGATGGCGCTCGGCACCACCCTGGTGACGCCGCTGGAGATGGCCCAGGCCTACGACGCCTTCGCTGACGGCGGCAACCGGGTCCAGGCATTCGGGGTCGAGCGCATCCGCGCGGCGATCGGAACGGTGGTCTATCAGCATCGCTTAATCCCGCTCGCCCCGGCGATCAACAATCCACCGCTGGAAGAAATGCACCAGATGATGCGCGGCGTGCTGTCGTTCGGCACCGGGACGAAGGCCGCACTCCCGGGCTTCGACCTCGCGGGCAAGACCGGAACCACCAGCGACTTCAAGGACGCGTGGTTCTGCGGCTACACCGGCAACCTCACCGCCGTGGTCTGGCTCGGGCGGGACGACGGCTCGGCGATGCGCGGCATCACCGGGGGCGGCGCGCCCGCGGAAGCCTGGCGGAGCTTCATGACCGTCGCCTTGCGCCACCTGCCGATCACCGCGATTCCGCCCGGACGCCCGGCGCCCGCCTTGCCGACGCCAGAGTCCCAGACGGCTCAGCCCGGCGTCCAGGAGCCCACTCCGGCGGCGCCCAGCGCGACACCGATCGCCTTGCGTAGCTCCTCCTCGCGATAGGGTTTTCGCAGCACGGTTTCCCGCTCGCCGTTTGGCCTGCGCAGGTCGCCGATGTCGGAATAGCCGGTGACGAAGATCACCGGCAGGCCCGGCCACCGGGAACGCAGATGCCGGGCGAGTTCGATGCCGGTCATGCCGGGCATGGCGTAGTCGAGAACGGCCACGCTCACCCGCTCGGGAAGGGCGATCTCCAGCGCCTCCGAGCCGCTGCTCGCCTTGAAGACGTCGAGGCCGAGATCGCCCAGCATCTCGCTCGCCGCCTCGCGGACATTGTCGTCGTCATCGACCAGGAGGATCGTCGAGGGAGTCACGCCCCCCTTTCCGTGTCCCGCCCGCGCCCAATCGGAGCCGCCGCCGATCCGGGTCTTCAGCGGCAGGAAGATGCTGACCGTGGTTCCGGCGCCCGGTGTGCTGTCGATCCGGGCCGCGCCGCCGGACTGAGTGGCGAAACCATAGACCTGGCTGAGGCCGAGCCCGGTGCCCTCGCCCACGTCCTTGGTGGTGAAGAAGGGGTCGAACGCCTTGCGCGCGACCTCGGGGTCCATTCCCGATCCGGTGTCGGCCACGGTGATGCGGGCGTACGATCCCGGCGCCAGACCGGTTTCGGCCGCGGACGCCTCGTAGCGCGTCGCGCCGATTACGATCCGGCCGCCCGATGGTGTCGCCTGCCGCGCGTTGTTGACGAGGTTCAGCAGGCCGACCTCCGCCTGGGTGCGGTCGGTGTCGACGCCGAGGCCGGTGTTGGAAAGCTCGAAGCGCAGCTCTACCGACGTCCCGCCCGTGCGCACGAGGATCTCGCGCATGTCGGCGATCATGGTTTCGACGGCGAAGACTTCGGTGTGGAGCTGCTTGTTGCGGGCGAAGGCCAGGAGCTTGGCGGTCAGCTCCGCGCCGCGTTGGGTCGCGCCGAGGCCGCCCTCGGCGAGGCGCCTGACCTTTATCGGGTCGTCCGCCCGGCGGCTGATCAGCTCGAGCGAACCCTGCACCGCCTGCAGCAGGTTGTTGAAATCGTGGGCGAGGCCTCCGGTGAGCTGGCCCAGGGCCTCCATCTTCTGCGCCTGCAACAGGGCGGCTTCGGCCTTGTGCCGTTCGGCCCGCTCGCGCTCGAGTTCGACGATGGCGCCGTCACGTTCGATAATGCCGCGCTCGAGCCTGGCGTTGACCTCGCGCAGGCGGGCCGGGGAGGGCAGGGAGATCGCCAACGGGATCATCCGCCACAGCAGGACCGCGGTCACGATCGAGGCGACGGCCGTCACGACCTTCACCAGCGCCTCGACGCCGTAGTAGGGCCGCCACAGCGTCCAGATCATCATGAAATGAGTCATGCCGCAGGCCAGGATGAAGGTGGCGAAGCACCACACCACCCAACTGAACGGGATATCCCTGCGCCGAAGGATGATCACCATCAGCGCGATGGGAATGGTCATGTACGACACGCCGATAACCGCGTCGGCCACGACGTGGGTCCACAACAGCTCCGGCCGCCACAGGAAGCAGAAGCCGTGCGGCGCCAGCAGACTGGTGTCGAGCAGGCGCGCGAGATAGCCGATCACGGGTTTTTCAGGAAGTGGTTCATGTATTGCAGTATGCAACAGAACAAAACAAGAATCAATGGCCGTCATGTTCCGCCGGTCCAAGCATCCTAGCGGCGGGGACGCTCCGTCAGGAGCCAGCCAATGGCTAGACCGGCGGTCACCGCGCCGATGATCTGCGCGGCGATGAAGCCCGGAGCCGACGAGGGTGCGATGCCCGCGAACGTATTCGACAAGGATCGCGCGATCGTCACGGCGGGGTTCGCGAACGACGTCGAGGCGGTGAACCAATAGGCGGACGCGATGTAGAGGCCGACCAGGCCCGGCGTCGCCTCGGGTCGAAAGCGCAGAGCCGCCAAGATCGTCGCGATCAAGCCAAAGGTGGCGACAAACTCCGAAAATACCTGAGACGAGCCGTCACGAAGCTTGGTGGAAACCTGCATCAGCGGTTCGGCGAACATGGCGTGCGCCACCCACACACCGGCGACACTCCCTACGATCTGAACGGCGACATAGGCGACGGCGAGCTTCCAGGCGATCTCCCGCCGAACGGCGAAGACCAGCGTCACCGCGGGATTGAAATGCGCGCCGGACAAGGGGCCGAAGATAGAGATGAGCACCGTGAGGCCCGCGCCGGTCGCCAAGGTGTTGCCCAGCAGGGCGATCGCGACATTGCCGCCCGCGAGACGGTCGCCCATGATCCCCGAACCGATCACGATGGCGAGCAGAAGCGCAGTGCCGAGGCCTTCGGCGGCCAATTGCCTGGCGGGATCGAACGGCTGCAGCGGCGGTTCCAGACTGCCGTTCGCGGCGTCCGTCATGAGTGATGTGGCGCGTCGTCCGTCCGCCCGATCGCATCGAGCCGCTTCTGCAACGAGAGACGGTCGAGACCCTCCATCGGCAGATTTACGAAGATGCCGATCCTGTTGCTCAACATGCGGAAGGTATCGGCGAAGGTCAGGGCAATCTCGGCGTCGTTGCCCACCGCTTCAGCCGGGTCGGGAACGCCCCAATGGGCGGACATCGGCTGACCGGGCCAAATCGGGCACACCTCGGCGGCGGCGTTGTCACAGACGGTGAATACGAAATCCATCTTCGGCGCATCCGAAGTGGAGAATTCCTCCCAACTCTTGGAGCGGTAGCCATCGGTCGGAAAGCCGTGGCGCCGAAGCGTGGCGAGCGCGCCGGGATGCACCGATCCCTTGGGCATCGACCCGGCTGAATACGCCTTGAACTTGCCGGCGCCGACGCGGTTCATGATCGCCTCGGCCAAAATCGATCGCGCGGAATTGCCGGTGCAGAGAAAAAGGACGTTGAGCGGGCCGGGGTGGCTGGTCATCGCGACCAGCCTCTATCCGCGGCAGGATTGCTTGGCGGACCTCAGCACGACGTCCGGCTCGTCCTCGCCGTAAGCAACGGCGTCGCCGAGGGTGTGAAAGGTCTCCCAGCGCACCCCGCCGGGGTCGTCGACCCACGCCTTGTCCGACCTGGCGTAGCAACAGGTCGTTGCTTCCTGATCGCGAGTGACCTCGCCGGCGGCTTTCAGGCGGCCCGCGAGTTCGGCGAGTTCTTCGCCGCTCTCGACCTCGATGCCCAGGTGGTCGATGCCGGGCGCGCGGGCGCGATCCGAGATCGCGAAGTTCACGCGCGGATCGTCCAGCATCCACTTGGCATAGTCGTCCTTCACGACGGTCGGTTCCGAACCGAATAGGGTGGCGTAAAAGCGTTTCGAACCGGCGAGATCATCCACCGCGACGTGGACGTGCAGACGTTTCATTGTCGTAATCCTTCGGGTTGATCGCAGCACGCCGCGCGCGAGGTGGCGTCGGCGAGCGGTACGCAGACCTCGCTTCGCCCCTGGCAACAGTCCTCGACGAGATAGAGCAGCAGCCGGCTCATGGCGTCGTAGTCGGCGGCGTAGATGATTGATCGACCGTCGCGGCGGCTGGCGATCAGCCCGGCGTTCGCCAGAACGTTGAGCTGGAAGGAGAGTGTATTCGGCGTGATCGCCAAAGATCGGGCGATCTCACCAGCGGCGGCTCCGGCGGGTCCGGCCTTCACCAGCATCCGAAATACGGCGAGCCGCGATTCCTGCGCCAAAGCCGACAGCCGCTTGATCGCTAACGTTGATTCCATAGTTCCATTAACGTGGATATTTCATGTGAGTCAATGGATCGACTGATGCTTGAAGAGTCTCAGCCCTGCACGGCCGTTCGTGGCGCGCGCCCCAACTCGCGTCTGATGTTACAGAGCCTGCGCCCCGGGGTCGCCAGCCATCATGGCGTCGGCCTTGGCCTGCAGTTCCGCGCCACGTCTGTGGATGTAGAGCGCGGCCGCGACGATCACCGCCAGGGTGATGACGACGGCGACGATACCAGCCGTGCGCCCGACCGCTTCAAAGAACGAGCCGAACAGGTAACCGCCCGCGCCGAACACGATGGTCCAGGCGACCGCTCCCATGATGTTGAAGGCGATGAAGCGGCCAGTGGCCATGCGATTGGCGCCCGCCAGCACGCCGCCGAACGGGCCGACGAGGGCGATGAAGCGCAGGAAAAATACGATCTTGCCGCCGTGTACCGCGAAAAGGTAGCGGCCGAGGCGAACCTTGGCGGCGTCGAGGCCGACGTACCGGCCATAGCGTTCCAACGCCGTCGCCCCTAGCAGCCGGCCGATCGCGTAGCCGCCGCCGCCACCAATCGCCGCTCCCAGCGAGCCGACGAGGATGAGCAGCGGCAGCTCAAGTCGGTGGGTGTCGGCGGCGTAGACCGCGGCGGCGATGAGAAGTTCGCCCGCCGGGATTGGAATGCCCGCGCTCGCCAGCATGACGGCCACGAAGGTCGCGAGATAACCGAAGTGCGCGACGAGGGTCGAGAGGTGGGCGGACGTCATGCCGCTTCATGCACGGGCGTGGCGCCGGTGTCATGCCGGGTGGCGTGAAAAGGTGGGCTCGGCATCGATCGCGTAATGTATCGGCTTGAACGATCCGTTGTTGGACTGCGGGGCCGAGCACGCGGTCAATCCGACGATGAGGTCGTCTTCGGCCACGAAGGTCACGTGGTCGCCGGCCTTGCTGAGCGGCGGCGCGACCGAAAGAACGCCGCTTTCACCGTCAAGCCTAACGTTCATGAAAATGTTGAACGCCACCGGGATGCTGTCCGGCTCGATGCCGTAGGGCGCCAGCGCCTCCGCCAGATTGCCGAAACAGCCCGGGTGCGGCGCGAGGTCGTCGTAAAGGATGCGAAAGGTGTCGGCCGAACACGGCGTCAGCAGGAAATCATGACGCCCGACGGTGTCCTCCTCAATACGGAGCATGGCGCGGCTGCGGTTGGAGTACAGCCGGTCTCCGGCGGTGAGATAGATCCGCCCTGCGTAGTCAAGGGTCCGCCCGGACGACAGCGCCTCCCGGGTGTCGGCGCGGTTATAGGCCAGGAAATCGGCGACCTGCTCGCCGCGCGGATCGGTGACCGTCAGCCGCTGCCCCTTGTCCAAGGTGAAGGCGACGCCGGAGCGCGGTGGAATGACATTCACCATCGCTCAAGCGGCCAGATCGAGCCCGTCGGCCGCATCCTCGCTGTTTTCCTCTGCGATCTGGGGAATTTGGCGCGTGCGAGGCTGGAACGGACACACCCAGTCTGGGCCAACCGCTCGGCCACTGTATTGTCGGGCTTCGGAAATTTCGCCGAAGCGGGACAGCATCGGATTGACCGAACCGCTGAACGCTTCGTCCCGGCTGAGGATGGCGGCGCGCAGCCTGTCGTAACCGCCTTCCTCGCGCAGCCGCTCGAACTGGTCGTGCAGGTTGAACACCAGCGCGGGCGCTTGGAACCGGCGCGCCGGCCGGCTCGCATTGGGGTGCAGGCCGACGACGAAAAAGGCTTCGCCGCCGAAGCTCAGGGAAAAATGCGGGCTTTCCGGAGAATTGTTCACACGGGGATCCGACGCGACGCCTTGCCAGCCGTCCTTGTCGGTCAGCGACTGAACGCGTTTCCACAGATGGTGCTCGAACTCCGCTTCGCCGAGGTCGATCGGACCCTCGAAGGCGACGGCGAAGCTCTGGAAAAGCTTTGGATCGGTGCGGTATCGCGCGGCGAAGGCGTAGAGTTCGCCATAGATCTCGGCGTCGTTCCAGGAGGAGGTCAGATCGCGGGCCTTCACCACGCGCAATTGTCCACGCGACAACGCCGACTTGGCGCCGACGCAGGGAAAGTCGCGATCGCGGATGAAGGACTCGAAGCTGGACTCGATGCTTTCGTTACACGCAGGGCCTTCAAAGGTCCTCATCACTTCACTCACACGCTCTTGGCTTTCGCCGGACAGCCCAAACGCCCGTTCACCGAATTGTTTCCGGCCGGCGTGGTTTTAGTCGCGGCGGCTCCGCGCGCGCTGTTCGCGGCGGGCGAGTCGTTGCGGGTCCGTGAGAGCGGCCAGATGGAGCGGCAGCGGCGAAGGCGCGCAAACCGCCAACGCGGCGACGTGCTCGGCCAGCAGAGGCGCGAGGCAATATCCGCGGGAGCCGAGGCCGGTGAGGACGAACAACTCGGGACGCTCCGGATCGACCATCCCGGCGAGCGGCATGAAGTCCTTGGTCGTCGCCCGCGTGCCGACATGGGCGACTAGCGTCCCGCCGGACACTCTCGCGGCGAGTTCGGGCAAGAGACCACGCAGGGTCGCCAAGTTGCGCGCATGGTCGCGCTCGCGCTCGTCGAGCCCGTCATCTCCCCGATCATGAGTGGCGCCGAACATTACGCCGTCCCTCGTCGGCATGGCGTAACCGCTGGAAAGGACGGCGCGCTCGATAGTCTCGCCGCCGGTCAAGCTCGCCTGTCCGCGCACGGCGCCGAGGCGGAGTTCGGGGACGAGCGCGGCGCTGGCGAATCCGGCGGCGATCACCACGATGTCCGCGGCGACCTCGCCGCCGCCGCCCTCCAAGGCCAGACACCAGCCGAGAGCGCCGCGGCGGATCGAGGTCACCGTCTCGGCCGCCGTATCGTCGCCGAGCCACCTGTCCAGAATGCGGGAGGGTTCGACCACCAAGGCGTCATCGAACAGCAGACCGTCCGCGGGCTCTCGCGCCGAGAGATCCGCCGGACCGATCAGAAGGGTCTTCGCCGGATCGAACAGCGCGCCGCCCGCGATTTTGGCGAAGCGTCGGCTGTCCTCGACGTCGGCCGCGCGCTGAAGAGCGCCGCGCGCGATGACGGCGTCCGGCAAGGCTTCATAGAGATCGACAGCGCGGTGAAAAGCCTGGGCGAACAGCGCGGCGTGCGCACCGAGCCCAGCGTCGAGACGGGGTGCGACGAGAGCCGCCGGCGCCGCGGAAGCCGATGGTTTGTCGGGCGAGCCGGCGAACACCCTCGCCTGGACCCCAAGCGCCTTGAAGGCGCGACGAAGCGACGCCGCGGCGATGCCGCCGCCGATGATTGCGACACTTTTGGTCGGCTCATCGCCTGCGACGCCATCGTCGAGGCGGGCTTCGAGCCGCTCCCGCTTGCGGCCGAACCCCGGCTTGCGTTCGACCTGGAAACCGGCGGCCGCGAGGTCTCGTCGCACCGCGCCGGCGACGGTGTAGGTGGCGAGGCGCGCGCCGGGCGCGCTTCTCGCGGTGACGAGTTCGATGACCTCGCGCCGCCACATGTCCGGGTTGAGCGCCGGAGAAAAACCGTCGAGGAACCAGGCGTCGGCGGAGCCGCTCCAGGCGTGAAGCGCCTCTTCAACCTCCATGATCGCGATGTCGACGGTCGCTCCGATATCGTCGAGAGCCATGCGATGGAATCCGCTGACGGGGCGCGGCCAGCGCTCGAGAAGCAAGGCTGCGGTCTCCGCCACCTCCGGCCATGCCGACAGGGCGCGCGCCGCTTCGCCGCGGTCGAGGAGATGCGCTTCGACGCTTAAGACGTTGAGCCTGCCGTTCGCGGGACGCGCGCGCCGCCACAGGTCGAGCAAGGCGACAATGTTCAGTCCCGTGCCGAAGCCAAGCTCGGCGACGGTGAAATGGCGCCGCCCTCGCCATGTCTCCGGCAGGCCGCACCCGGCGAGAAACACCGCGCGCGACTCTGCGAGGCCGTCTTCGCGCGAGAAGTAGAGGTCGCCATACGTCCGGGAGCGCGGCGGTTCGCCGGACGTCCGGTCGATATCGGGAGGCGTGAGGGGCGGCCTAACGATCTGAGCAACCTTCAGTCAAAAGAAAAGGGCCGCCCCTTTTGGGGACGGCCCTCAACCACGTCAGAAATGACGCGAAGCTTACATTGGCTTCTTGGCGTCGCCCGTGGCGGCCTTGGCGTCCATGGCGGCCTTGTTCGCGCTGTCGGCGGACATGGCGGCGGAGTTCGCCGAGGTCGCGGCGGCGTCGGCGGCCGGGGCGGCCGGAGTCGCGGCGGCCGGGGCGGCGGCGTCGGTGGCGGCGGTCTTCGAGGCGTCGGCCGAAGCGGCGGCGGCGTCGGCCGAGGAAGCGGCGGCGTCGGCCGACTTGTCGGCGGGCTTCGAGCAGGCGGCGACGGAGAGCGCCGAGACGGCGACGCCGGCGATCAGGACTTTGCGGAAGATGTCGGTCATGAAGGAATTCCTTTTTGGGGGAGGGGTGCGACGCAAAAACAAACTCGCCTAGGAGACAGCCAACCCGTCTTCGACGCGCGGCGACGATTTATCGCGGGTTCGTGATCGAACGCAAGAGCTTCATCACGGTTCCGTGATCACGTTTTGACCTTCGTCCGATAGGGGCTAACACCCGGCGATGGCCGAACCTGTCAATCCGCGACTGCCGCCCAAGGTGTTCGCCATCATCTTCGGCGTTTCCCTCGCCACCGCCGTGGGCAACACCGGGATGCAGTCGGTGCTCCCCGCCATCGGTCGGCAGATCGGCTTTCCCGACTACATGATCGCGGCGATCTTCTCGCTGTCAGCCTTGCTGTGGGCGTTCAGTTCTCCGTTCTGGGCCAAGGCTTCGGACCGGCGCGGGCGCAAGCCGCTGATGCTGGTGGGCCTGGGCGGCTTCATGGTGTCGATGATCTGCTGCGGCGTCGTGGTCGGCGCCGGCGTCCGGCATCTGGCCGCCCCCATTCTGATCTTCGTTCTCTTCCTGTTGTCGCGCGCCCTGTTCGGCCTGTTCGGCGCGGCGTCCAATCCGGCGACTCAGGCCTATGTCGCCGAGCGCACCGATCGCGACCAGCGCACCAACGCCATGGCCGGCCTGGCCGGAGCGTTCGGTCTGGGCACGATCATCGGTCCGGCGGTGGCACCCCTGTTCGTCCTGCCGGTCGTCGGTCTCGCCGGACCGATGTTCGCCTTCGCGATCGTGGCCGCCGCGATGATGGCCGTCGTCGTCCGCTACCTGCCCGAGCCGAAGGCGTCCCGCGCGCCCATCGAGCCGACGGCGCTGCCGATCGATAGCGAGAAGCCAGGACCGCTGTTTCGCGATCCTCGGCTCATGCCCTTCCTGATCTACGGTTTCCTGCTCGCCAGTTGCCAGACGGCCCAGGGCCAGACTCTCGGCTTCCTGATCATCGACAAGCTCGGGCTGCCGCCGATGCAGGCGCAGGGCTACACCGCCGTCGCCATGATGGCCGGCGCGGTGACCGGCCTGCTCGCCCAATGGGGCCTGATCCGGGTGTTCCGGATGACGCCGAAAGACCTGTTGCGCTGGGGCGCCGGCGTCGCGGCCCTGGCCAATCTGGTCGTCGCCTTCGCGCCGACCTATTCCCTGGTGGTCATCGGTTACGCCCTATCGAGCCTCGGCTATGGCCTGGCGCGGCCGGGCTTCACCGCCGGCGCCTCCCTGGCCGTGAGCCAGTCGGAACAGGCCGGCGCCGCCGGCGCCATCGCCGCGGTCAACGGGGTCAACGTCGTCGTCGCCCCCCTATTCGTCCTGCTCTACGGCCGCTGGGGTCCGGCGCCGTTCCTGCTCAACACCGTGCTGCTGGCGGGCCTGTTGGCCTTCGCCTGGTTCAGCCCGAGCCTCGTTCGCGCTGGCGATCAGGCGACCACTGACGAGGAGGCCTCCGACGCCAGCCTGGAGCGCGACCGCGAGAGGG
>CBDIDP010000009.1:0-109434 GCA_965277785.1 Caulobacteraceae bacterium | reverse complement strand
GTGCTCAACCTTGGACCGGAGACCCACGGCCTCACCGAAGGCGCGGCGATCGAAGTCGAGGTCAGGTCCGAGGCCCGGCGCGGCAAGTCGGCGGTCACGCGTTTCGTGGGCCCCGCGGAAGGCGCGCCAAGGATGCTGAACCCGCCACCATCGCTGGAGGAGAGCCTCGCCGCTTTCGCCCCCGGCGTGACCCCGCTGAGCGGCGCGATCGCCCGCTCGGTCGCCGACGGCGCTCAGGACGAGGTGTTCGGCGCTGTCTACAGTCTCCCTGGCGGCGGCACGATCAGCATCGAGCCGACGCGGGCGCTCATCGCCGTCGATGTCGACCTCGGCGAGCGCCCTGGATCCGACGTTAAGCGCGCCGCGCGGGCGGCCAACTTCGCCGCGATAGCCGCCGCGGCGCGCCTGTTGCGGCTCAAGGGCCTTGGCGGCCTGGTTGTGCTCGACCTCGTGGGCCGCGGGCACGACGCGCCCGCCCTGCTGTCGGCGGCGCGCAACGCCTTCGCTCCCGACAACCCGGGTGTCGCCCTTGCGGCGATCAGCCGCTTCGGCGCGCTCGAACTCACCGTGCCTCGACGCGTCAGGCCATCCGTAGAAATCCTGACGGACGAGACCGGCGGGCCGTCCGCCCTCACACGCGCTCTAGATCTCGTGCGCGCGCTCGAACGCGAGGCGGAGTCGGATCGGGGAGGGCGGTTCGAAGCTCGCGCCGCCCCCGGAGATCGCGTCCGCGGCGGTTCCGGCTATTGGTCGCCTGAGTGAACGCGTCGGCTTACGCGTCACCATATCAGCCGAGTTCGGGCGTTCCGCCCGCGTCTCCGATCGTGACCCGGATCTGATGGCCAAATGCCCGATTTGCCACCGGCCGAGCGAAGCGGCCTATCGTCCGTTCTGCTCGCGCCGCTGCGCCGACGTCGACCTCCAGCGATGGCTTGTCGGAAGATACGCGATCCCGGCTGCTGATCCGGATCAGGAGGACTCCGCGAACTCCAGCCCTGATGCCGAGGACTAGAGGCTCGCCGGTTCTGGACACGCCGGGCGCCGCTGCTGTAGACCGCGCCCCTCCCGCGACACGCGGGGTAGGCCTGGGTAGCTCAGTTGGTAGAGCAGCGGACTGAAAATCCGCGTGTCGGTGGTTCGAATCCGCCCCCAGGCACCATTTCCCTCCGATATTCCGGCCGGCCCGACGACGCGCCATATCGCGTGTGTTTTAGGCATGCGCGGACACACGGCGTAAGAGCGGGAACTTCGCAATTGTTTGCGCCGCAATATCACTTGTCCTAATACCGATCAAAACACGATTGTCGACAAACGTTTGTGTTTGATGCGCCGCAATATGATCGTCGATAGTAGATAAGCCGCACTCGCGAGTTGGGCGGACCCTCCGCTTGACGGTAAAAAAATGGGTTGCCAAAGGGGGCCGGCCCCAAGTCTAACAAGACGGTAAGGCCAGGCACGCTGATCGACGAGGTCGATGACGCCTGGACATCATTCAGTTCGACCAAGCAGGAACCGCCGACAGATGCTCGAAACGAAACGATCCGCTCCCATCATCGGCCTGCTCGGCGCCATGGCGTTGCTCGCCGCCGCGCCGCTCCACGCTCAGACGCCGGCGCCCGCCGCCGCAACCCCGGCGGCGTCGGCTCCGGCCGCCGGAGCCGACGCCGCCGCGCCGGCCGACTCCACGGCGGCGCCGGCGGAAAGCGCCGAGGGCATGAAGGTCGGCGGCAAGCACGCCGGCAAGCTGACGCCGATCGGCATGTTTGAAGAGGCCGACCTCGTGGTGAAGATCGTCATGATCGGCCTGCTCGCCTGCTCGATCCTGTCCTGGACTCTCCTGGTCATCAAGCTGGTCGAGTTCCGCACCTTGCGCCGCACCTCCGACGCCTTCCTCGAAAATTTCCGCGGCGCCAAGTCGATCAACGACATGGGGCGCATCGCCGAGAGCGAAGAGTTCGCCGGCAACCCGATGGCCGACATGGCCGCGGCCGCCGCGTCCGAGGTGGAACTCTCCCGGCAGGCCGGTCTCAATGTCGCGGGCGAACACCGCGGCTCGACGATCAGCCGCGCCTCCACCGCCATCGGCGCCGTTCAGGCGTCTCTCGCACGACGCCTGTCGGGCGGCATGCAGTTCCTGGCCTCGGTCGGAGCCAACGCGCCGTTCATCGGACTGTTCGGCACCGTCTATGGGATCATGAACTCGTTTATCGGCATCGCGAACACCAACACCACCAACCTGGCCGTCGTCGCGCCCGGTATCGCCCAGGCCCTGCTCGCCACCGGCATCGGACTGTTCGCCGCCATTCCCGCGGTTATCTTCTACAACCTGTTCCAGACGATGATCACCGGCTACGGCGCCCGCTCGGAAGGCTTCGTCGCCGAGCTGATCAACGCCATTTCCCGCCAGCTCGACAAGGGAGCTTGAGTCCGCATGGCCGCTAAACTCGGAGGAGCCGGCGGCGGCCGCTATGACGTGTCGCAGAACGCCTCGATCAATGTGACGCCCTTCGTGGACGTCATGCTGGTCCTCTTGATCATCTTCATGGTGGCCGCGCCCTTGGCCAGCGTTTCGATCAAGGTCGCTCTGCCCCCGGCGGCGGCCAAGCCGTCCAAGACCCCGCCGAAGCCGGTCTATATTTCCTTGAAAAAGGACGGCTCGGTCTACGTCGGCGACAACAAGTCCGATCTCGACTCCCTCGGAACCGACCTGGAAGCCGCGGTCGGCGCCCGTGGTCACGAACGGATCTTCATTCGTGGCGACCAGGATGTGATGTACCAGGACTTCATGGACGTGATGAACAAGCTTCAGGACACGGGGTTCTACAGCGTGGCTTTGGTGGGTGAAGACAAGTCGGGGAAAAGGTCTTGACCGAATCCGCGACCACGCCGCCCGAAGTCGACATTGCTCACCCGTCGCACAATCCGTTCGATGTGCCGCGTCCGCGCCGAAACAACGGCGTCATCATCGCCATCGTCTTTACGCTTCTGATTCACGGCATCATCGGCTTCTACCTCTATCAGTGGAAGTTCGCCGCCAAGTACCAGACCTATGCGGACGAGAAGACGGACGCACAGATCATCAAGCCGCCTCCGCCGCCTCCCCCGCCGCCGCCGCCGCCGCCCCCGCCGAAAAATCTGCCGCCCCCGCCCCCGGTGCAGCCGCGTCCACCGGTCGCGGTACCGCTGAACGTGCCGGCGCCGCCGCCGCTCTTCATCAAGCCGGTGGAGACGACTAAACCGCCGCCGCCCGCGCCGCCGGTCGTCGCTTCCCCCGCTCCGCCGCCGCCGCGTCCGTCGGTGATCACCAATCCGGACTGGCTGCAACGCCCGAATGGCGACGAGATCAACAACGTCTATCCCGATCGCGCGCAACGGATGGAAGTCAGCGGCCGGGCGGAACTATCGTGCACCGTCACCGAGAAAGGCACGGTCTCGAACTGTGCGGTAGTCTCGGAGGATCCGGCGGACCAGCAGTTCGGCGCCGCCGCGATGAAGCTGACGCGCTACTTCAAGATGCGTCCGCAGACCCGCGACGGCCAGCCGGTCGGCGGAGCCAAGATTAACATCCCGATCCGCTTCACGATCGCCAAGGGCTAGGGACTCACGGGCTTGAAATCCGGGGCCGCCGTTCCGACCAGGACGGCGGCCTTCGCACGTCTTGAACCGCCCGGCGCACTCGCCTAAACCGTCGTCCCCGCGATGAGACGCCGCCTTAGCTCAGTTGGTTAGAGCGCTAGATTGTGGATCTAGAGGTCCTCGGTTCGAGCCCGAGAGGTGGTACCATCCTCTTCATCCTCCTCCGCGAAGCGGGGGAGGGGGACCACGAAGTGGTGGAGGGGGCAGGGGAAGGAGTGGAACTCCCAAAGACTGGCATCGATGTAACATCCGGGATCTCGGCGGTGGCAGCCCCCTCCACCACTTCGTGGTCCCCCTCCCCCATGAAGAATGGGGGAGGATGACAGCAATCATGCGCGCCAAGGTGCTCACATTCAAGCGGGCGCGCCGGCTTCGGCGCGAGATGACCGCGCCGGAAGTCGTGTTGTGGGATGTATTGCGCGGGGGGCGATTAGGCGGTTTGCGATTTCGGCGGCAACATCCGATCGGCTCGTACATCCTTGACTTCTTCTGTCCAGTCGCGAAGCTCGCGGTCGAGGTTGATGGCGAAGGACACGCCAACCCGGAACAAGCAAGGCGTGACGATGCGAGGAGCCGTTGGCTGAACGAGCGTGGTATTCGCGTTCTTCGTCTTCCGGCAACCGCGATCATGAACGTTGATGAGCGGGAAGGCGCGGTCACCGCAATCTTAGCGGCGGCAAATTCGACCTGACCCTCGGCGTTCCCCGCGATAACACGGCGCCCCTCAAACCACCTCGTCCGCCGCTAATTCACACCGTCGCGCGCCGCCGCCGGATTCGACCTGAAGGGTTGCGTGGTCGATCCTGAACAGGGCGCGCAGATCGGCGCAGGCGGTGTGGAGGAGTTGGTCGTCGATGGCGCCGCCGGGCCGCACGATATGGGCGGTGAGCGCGGTTTCGGTGGTGCTCATGCCCCAGATGTGGAGGTCATGGACCTCCTTCACCCCGGGCAACGCGCGAAGGTACCCGAGGACCCCGGCGCGGTCGACGCCGGTCGGCACCGCCTGCAACGCCAGGTCGAGCGACTCCCGCATCAGCGACCACGCGCCCAAGACAATGAAACCGCCTATTCCCAAGCTGACCACGGGATCGATCCAGGTCCAGCCGGTCAGCAGGAACAGAGCTCCCGATACCGCGACGCCGAGCGCGACGAGGGCGTCCGACGCCATGTGCAAAAAGGCGCCGCGGATGTTGAGGTCGCCCTTGCGGCCGGAGGCGAACATCATCGCCGTCACTGCGTTCACCGCGACGCCGCCCAACGCGACCACGATCACCGTCATGCCGCCGGTCGGCGCGGGGTGGAGCAGGCGCAGGATCGCCGCCCAGGCGATGCCGCCGGTCACGACGAGCAGAACCACGCCGTTTCCGAGCGCCGCCAGGATGGAGGAGCCTCTCAAGCCATAGGTGTAGCGGTCGGAGGGTAATCGACGCGCGAGCCACGCCGCCAGCCAGGCGACGGCGAGGCCGAGGACGTCGCCTAGGTTGTGGCCGGCGTCGGCGATCAGGGCGACGGAGTTGGCGAGCACGCCATAGACCACCTCGGCGCAGACATAGGCGGCGTTGAGCGCGATGCCGATCGCGAAAGCCGTCCCGAACGCCGTGGGCGTGTGGTCGTGACCGTGACTATGTCCATGGTGATCATGGATGTGCGCGTGGCTCATGCCGGAGTCACGCCGCGCGGGCGAGAGCGGGCCGTCGCAAATCCGCCGCCAGACCTTCTCCCATCAGGTCGATGAAATTGCCGGCGTAGAAGGCGTCTTTCTCGGCCGGAGAAGAGCCGGCGAGGCTGTCGTCGAAGCGCTTGAGCGGATTGCGGCCGCCCTCGACGTGGGGATAGTCGGACGAGAACAGGCCGGTGGTCGGGCCGGCCTCGCGCAGGATCCAGCCGGCGTCCTCATGCGGGTAAGGTGTGACGCGTAGCTGCCGTCGGACGATCTCGCTCGGCGGCGCGGAGAGGCGATGGAGCCGCTCCTCGTTTTTGTAAAAGGCGGCGTGAGCGGAATCCATGAAGCGCATCCAGCCGGGCAGCCATGACGCGCCGAGTTCGATGGCGCCAAACTTCAACCCGAGGAAGCGGTCGAACACGCCGTCGATGATCAGGGCCGCCAGCGTCTGCATGACCGATCCCGGAATGGCCATGAAGCTGACGGAGGTGAAGTTCTCCTCGCCGCCGTGGAAATCCTTCACCCGGGGCAGACCGTTTTCGAAATAGGCCGGCTTCATCTTATCCTCGCCGCCGACGTGGAACAGGATCGGGATGCCGGCGTCCCGCGCCAGCGCCCATACGGGATCGAAGCCGACGTGGCTCGGCGAATGCGACGGCGGACACCGCGACGGGATCAGGAGAGCCTTGGCGCCGAGTTCGATCGCCAGTTCGGCCGTCGCCCGCGCCCGATCGAAGTCGCTTAGCGGGACGTAACAGGTCCCCAGAAAGCGGCGGTCGACCGAGCAGAAATCCGTCATCATCCGGTTGTGGGCGTCGGCGGCGACATAGGCGAGTTCGGTGTCCGCAGCCTCGTCCAGCCCGAAATTGCCGAGGCAGAAGGTCGTGAAGACGAGCTGGCTGGCGAAGCCGAGCAGGTCGAGGGCGCGGGGGCGGTCCTCCTTGCGGAACGAGCCCATCGCCTCGTAATTTTTGCGCAGGAGGATGGCGCCGTCGGCCTCGGCGCGGAACGCCACGTCGGCGTGGCGGTCCTGGACCTTGCGCTTCCAGGCGGCGTCGCTCTTCTTCTGCCGGTAAGCCGGCAGGTCGTGGAACGCCCGCAGCGACGCCTTGTCGAACCAGGGGTCGAGACAGTCGTCCAGTTCCATGAGATGAGAGTCGGCGTCGTGCACGACGCGATCTTCGACATAAGGCATGCGCGCAATCTCCCGTTTGCCGACACGTTCAATCCCAACCGACACGGAACGCAAGCCTCTGCTGTCGGCGGCGGTGGCGGTCGCTGCTCTCGCCGCCCTCCTCACGTGCTCCTCGGCGTTCGCCAAGGACAGCATTGCAACTCGCCGAGCCGAGGTGCTGGCTTTGAACGCCGAGCTTCTCAGTCGGCCCAGCGCCACCGAGACCCTGACAGATTGGTGCGCTGACCACCATCTCGCCACTGACCCGCGGATCGTCGCGGTCAGACAGCCGGATGTGAACAAACCTCCGGACGCGGCGATACTCGCCCTCCTCGGCGGCGCACCCGCGGATGGCGTGAAGTATCGTCGCGTCGATCTGAAATGCGGCGTTCGCGTCCTCTCCCGAGCGGACAACTGGTTTCGTCCCGACAGGCTGACGCCGGCGATGAACGCGGCGCTGGAGAACACCCGGACGCCGTTCGGCGTCGTCGTTCGACCCTTGGGGTTCACGCGCCGCACGATCGAGGTGACCCTGGGTGCGTTGACCGGCCGTCACGCGCGCGAGCCGTTCGTCCTTCGCCACCGCGCCGTGCTATTCACGCGCGACGGGACGCCGTTCAGCGTGGTCGAGGAGAGCTACACGCCTGAGGTCTTGGCGGGATCTCCCCGCCGCGCGGAACTCCGGTGAAATCTCAAGCTTGATCGTTTGAACCCCGTCGCTCTCTGCGCTAGAACCCCTTCGCGCGCGCACAATCGAAAGCCTGATGAACGCCTTTTTGCTTCAGTACCTGCCGATCCTGATCTTTTTCGGGATCGCGGCGGCCTTGGGACTCGCCTTTATCCTGGCGGCGGCGATCATCGCGCCAAAAGCGCCGGACCCGGAAAAACTCAGCTCCTACGAGTGCGGCTTCAACGCCTTCGACGACGCCCGAATGAAGTTCGACGTGCGCTTTTATCTCGTCTCCATCCTGTTCATCATATTCGATCTCGAAGTCGCCTTCCTATTTCCCTGGGCCGTGGCGCTGATGAAGCTGCCGCATGCCACGGGCCAGTTCGCCTTTTGGAGCATGATGGGCTTCCTGGGCGTTCTCACCGTGGGGTTCGTCTACGAGTGGAAGAAGGGCGCCTTGGAATGGGAGTGATCGTTCCAACGCCCGCGGCGAATACGAGGTCGGCGTTCGCCGCCGGCCGCGTGGCCGTCGAGGGCTACGATCCCAAGGCGCACGATCCGTATTTCGACGGCGTGTCCGGCGCCCTGGCCGACAAGGGCTTCATCACCGCGGCGGCCGACGACCTGATCACTTGGGCGCGGACCGGCTCGCTCATGTTCATGAGCTTCGGGCTCGCCTGTTGCGCGGTGGAGATGATGCAGGCGGCCAACCCGCGCTACGATATCGAGCGCTTCGGCGTCGCGCCGCGCGGCAGCCCGCGCCAGTCGGACATCATGATCGTCGCCGGCACCCTGACCAACAAGATGGCCCCGGCCATGCGCAAGGTCTACGACCAGATGCCGGAGCCGCGCTACGTCATCTCCATGGGCAGCTGCGCCAACGGCGGCGGCTATTACTACTTCAGCTACTCGGTGGTGCGCGGCTGCGACCGCATCGTGCCGGTGGACATCTATGTCCCCGGCTGTCCGCCGACCGCCGAGGCGCTGGTTTACGGCATTCTGCAGTTGCAGAAGAAGATCCGGCGCACCGGGACGATAGAGCGGTGAGCGTCTATCGCGTGCCTGACGAGGACCTCGCCGCTCTGGGCGAGCGGATCGTCGCCAATTCGGCCGGGGCCGTCGGCGGCTTTCATGTCGCCTACGGCGACCTTTCCATCACCGCGCCGGCCCACCGCGTCGTCGATGTGATGACGCATCTGCGCGACGACCCCGACCTCCAGTTCCACCAGCTCATCGACCTTGCGGGCGCCGACTATCCGCAGCGCCCGCTGCGGTTCGACGTGATCTATCACCTGCTGTCGATGACCAAGAACCGCCGCGTCCGGGTCAAGGTCCAGACCGACGAGGATACGCCAGTCCCCTCGATCACCGGCGTCTTTCCAGCCGCCGACTGGTACGAGCGCGAGGCTTTCGACATGTACGGCGTGTTCTTTTCCGGCCATCCGGATCTGCGCCGCCTGCTGACCGACTACGGCTTTCACGGGCATCCGTTGCGGAAGGATTTCCCGATGACCGGCTACGTCGAGGTCCGCTACGACGACGACCTCAAGCGGGTGGTCTATGAGCCGGTAAAGGCCGTCGAGTTCCGGAGCTGGGACTTCCTCTCGCCATGGGAGGGCGCCGATTACGAGAAGCCGGGGCAGGGCTACGACTACAAACTCCCGGGCGACGAAAAGGCGAAATGATGCCGGCGACGTTCTTACGGAGCGCGGACGTCTCGTCCGCGAACTTCTCGGTTGCGGCTAACGTTGCCGCGGGCGGGACGCCCGCGCTCCGGACGGTGGGATTGCCATGACCGAAGCCGCGTCGCCTCCAGCCACCGAGTTCATTCCCGAGACCGGGCCTACTCCCGAAACTCCGGTCCGCAAGTTCAACATCAACTTCGGCCCTCAGCACCCCGCCGCCCACGGCGTTCTGCGCCTGATCCTGGAACTCGACGGTGAGCTGGTGGAGCGGGTTGATCCGCACATCGGCCTGCTCCATCGCGGCACCGAGAAGCTGATCGAGGCGCGGCCGTACGCCCAGAACATCGGCTATTTCGACCGCCTCGACTACGTCTCGCCGATGAGCCAGGAGCACGCCTTCGTGCTGGCCATCGAGCGGATGATCGGCCTGGAGGCTCCGCGGCGCGGCCAGATCATCCGGGTGTTCTATTCCGAGATCACCCGCATCCTGAACCACCTCCTCAACATCACCACCCAGGCGATGGACGTCGGCGCGCTCACCCCGATCACCTGGGGTTTCGAGGAACGCGAGAAGCTGATGGTGTTCTATGAGCGCGCGTCCGGCGCCCGGATGCACGCCAACTACTTCCGCCCCGGCGGCGTGCGGCAGGACCTGCCGCCGGCGCTGATCGACGACATCGAGACCTGGACCACGACCTTCCCCAAGGTGCTCGACGATTTGGAACGCCTGGTCACCGGCAACCGGATCTTCAAGCAGCGCAACGTCGATATCGGCGTGGTCAGCAAGGACGAAGCTTTGGCCTGGGGCTTCACCGGCGTCATGCTGCGCGGGTCAAACGTGGCTTGGGATTTGCGCCGCAACCAGCCGTACGAGTGCTACGACGAGATGGAGTTCGACATTCCGCTCGGCGTCCACGGCGACTGCTACGACCGCTACCTGTGCCGGGTCGAGGAAATGCGCCAGTCGGTGGGGATCATGCGCCAGTGTATCGATCTCTTGCGCAAGACGCCGGGCCTCGTCCTCGCCGCCGATCACAAGGTGACGCCGCCGCGCCGGGGCGAAATGAAGACCTCGATGGAAGCGCTGATCCACCACTTCAAGCTCTATACCGAAGGCTACCATGTACCCGAGGGCGAGATTTACGCGGCGGTCGAGGCGCCCAAGGGTGAGTTCGGTGTCTACCTCGTGGCCGACGGCACCAACAAACCCTACCGCTGCAAGATAAGGGCTTCGAGCTATCCCCACCTCCAGGCGATAGACTGGATGAACCGCGGCCATATGCTGGCCGACGTCGCCGCCGTGCTGGGGTCGCTGGACATCGTTTTCGGCGAGATCGACCGGTGAGCGTCCGCCGCCTCGCCAAGGACCAGCCGGCCTCCTTCGCATTCAGCGACGACTCTTTGAAGCTTGCCGGCTGGTGGATGGACAAGTTTCCCGAGGGCCGCAAGCAATCCGCCGTCATCCCGCTGCTCTGGCTGGTCCAGAAGCAGGAAGGCTGGGTGCCGGAGCCGGCGCTGCGCGTCGTCGCCGAACTGCTCGGCATGCCGGTGATCCGGGTGTTGGAGAACGTCACCTTCTACACCATGTTCCAGCTAGAGCCGGTAGGCTCGGTCGCCCACGTTCAGCTCTGCGGCACGACACCGTGCATGCTGCGCGGCGCGCGGGAACTCGGCGCCGTGCTCCACGACCGTTTCGGGTTGAAGGATCACCGCACCGCCGATGGCCGCTTCTCATGGGAAGAGGTCGAGTGCATGGGCGCCTGCGCCAACGCCCCGATGGTGGCGATTCACGATTATTACTACGAAGACCTGACGCCGGAGTCGCTGACCGCGATTCTCGATAGGCTCGACGCCGGCGAGGTTCCGCCGCCGGGCTCGGCGATCGGACGGCAAGGCTGCGCGCCGGAAGGCGGACCGCTGACCCTTACGGACGACACGCTCTACGACGGTTCGCGGGCCGAGAAGCGCGCCCTGCCGAACGTCCCCGCGAAAGAGCCGGCGTGAGCGCGTCCGTGAACTTCACACCTCTCCCAGAGGGAGAGGGAGGGGCCCAGCGAAGCTGGGAGGGTGAGGGGCTACGCGGCCCGCATCCTAACCCCTCATCTTCCCACGCCGAAGAGGCCCGGGCCCCTTCTTCTCCCTCTGGGAGAAGACATCGGGTTCCCACCCGGAACGCGGGTTTCGTCGCCTGTTTGATCGGCGTCCTCGTCATGCTGTCGGGTCGCTACATCCACGGCGTCCCGCCCGTCCTTATATACGTCGGAGTTTCCATCATCGTGTTCGGCTGGGGCCTGCTGGCGCTCTCCATGCTCAGAGTAAAATCATGACAGGCGTTCTGGAGGATCGCGATCGCATCTTCACCAACCTCTACGGCTTCTGCGATTGGCGGCTGGAGGGAGCGAAGGCGCGCGGCGTGTGGAACGGCACGGTCGAGATGCTGGAGCAGAGCCCGGAGTGGATCTGCGACCAGGTCAAGGCGTCCGGTCTGCGCGGCCGGGGCGGCGCGGGCTTCGCCACCGGCCTAAAGTGGACCTTCATGCCCAAGCAGGAGAGCGAACGACCGCACTATCTCGTGGTCAACGCCGACGAAAGCGAGCCCGGCACCTGCAAGGACCGCGAGATCATGCGGTTCGACCCGCACCGTCTGATCGAAGGCTGCCTGCTGGCGAGCTACGCCATCCGCGCGCACAACTGCATCATCTACATCCGGGGCGAGTACGTCCTGGAGCGCGAGCGCCTCGAAGCGGCCCTGGTCGAAGCGACCGAAGCCAAGCTCATCGGGACCGGCAATATCCACGGATGGGACTGTTACGTCCGCGTCACCCACGGCGGCGGAGCCTATATCTGCGGCGACGAAATGGGCCTGCTCGAGAGCCTGGAGGGCAAGAAGGGCCAGCCGCGCCTGAAACCCCCGTTCCCCGCCGGCTCCGGCGTCTACGGCTGCCCGACCACGGTGAACAATGTCGAGTCGATCGCCGTGTGTCCCGAGATCCTCCGCCGCGGCGCCGAGTGGTTCGCCGGATTCGGCCGCGAGAAGAACACCGGCACTAAGCTGATGAGCGCGTCCGGCCACGTCAACAAGCCGTGTGTGGTGGAGGAGGCGATGAGCATCCCGATCCGCCAACTGGTCGACGACCATTTCGGCGGCATCCGCGGCGGCTGGGGCAACCTCAAGGCGATCATCCCCGGCGGCTCGTCGGTGCGCCTGATCCCCGCCGAGGAGTGCGAGGTCGCCTTGATGGACTTCGATGACCTCGCCGCCCGCAAGTCCGGCCTCGGCACCGCGGCGATGATTGTGATGGACAAGGAGTGCGACATCGTCGCCGCGATCGCGCGGCTGTCCTACTTCTACAAGCACGAGAGCTGCGGCCAGTGCACCCCCTGTCGCGAGGGCACCGGCTGGATGTGGCGGATCATGGAACGCATGGTCACCGGAGAGGCCGAACCGCGCGAGATCGACATGCTGCTCGACGTCGCCAGCCAGGTCGAAGGCCACACCATCTGCGGCCTCGGCGACGCCGCCGCCTGGCCGATCCAAGGCCTCTTCCGCCACTTCCGTCCCGAGATCGAGGCGAGGATCGCGAACTACCGCACAAGACGCGCCAACCACCCCGGCGCCGCCTTGCTCGCGGCGGAGTAGGGCGCTATCGCGAGCGCAGCATGACCGCCGACGAAACCGATCTCGCAATACAGCTGCTTAAGCGGATTGAGGCGAAGCTCGACCTGATCAGGTCCGATATTCGCGACATCGCCGCGAGCCTGACACGCTCGATCGAGACGCTTGACCGCATCAATGGCGGCTTTAACGCCGGGTCTCCCCTGTAATGCCCAAAGCCAAGGTAAACGGCGTCGAGATCGAGTTCGAGCCTGGGATGACGGTCCTGCAGGTCGCGGAACTGGCGGGGGAGGAGATCCCGCGGTTCTGCTACCACGAGCGGCTGTCCATCGCCGGCAACTGCCGCATGTGCCTCGTCGAGGTGAAGCCTGGGCCGCCGAAGCCACAGGCGTCCTGCGCCCTGCCGGCCGCCGAGGGTCAGGAGATCATCACCAATTCGGCCATGGTCGAGAAGGCCCGAAAGGGCGTGATGGAATTCCTGTTGATCAACCACCCGCTGGATTGCCCGATTTGCGACCAGGGCGGCGAGTGCGACCTGCAGGACCAGTCGATGGGCTACGGCCGCGACGCCACGCGTTACGGCGAGAACAAGCGGGCGGTCGAAGAGAAATACATGGGGCCGCTGATCAAGACGGTCATGACCCGCTGCATTCAGTGCACCCGCTGCGTCCGCTTCATCACCGAGGTCGCCGGCGTGTCGGAGATCGGCCTGATCTCGCGCGGCGAGGATGTCGAGATTACGACCTATCTCGACAAGGCGGTCACCAGCGAGCTGTCGGCCAACGTCATCGACCTCTGCCCCGTCGGCGCCCTGACCTCCAAGCCCTATGCTTTCAACGCCCGGCCGTGGGAACTGACCAAAACCGAGAGCGTCGACGTGATGGATGCGCTCGGCGCCAACATCCGCGTCGATTCGCGGGGGCCGGCGGTGCTGCGCGTGCTGCCGCGCACCAACGACGAGATCAACGAGGAGTGGATCGACGACAAGACCCGTTACGCCTGCGACGGCCTGAACCGCCAGCGGCTGGACAGGCCGATGGTGCGCCGCAATGGACGCTTGGCGCCGGCATCGTGGAACGAGGCCTTCGCCGTCGTCGCCCAAAAGCTGAAAGCCGCCGCGCCCGATCGGATCGGCGCCATCGCCGGCGATCTGCAGGACGCCGAGTCGATGAAGGCGACGATGGACCTGTTCCGCGCGCTGGGCTCGCCGAACCTGGATTGTCGTCAGGACGGGATGACGCTGGGCGGAGGACCGCGGGAAAGCTGGTTGCTGAATTCCACCATCGCCGGGCTGGAGAAGGCCGACGCCGTTCTGCTGATCGGGACCAATCCGCGTCTGGAGGCGGCGGTTCTCAACGCCCGTTTCCGCAAGATATGGCTGACCGGCCATGCCGCCTTCGGGGTCATCGGTGAGGCGGCCGACTTCGGTTACCGCTACGAGCACCTCGGCTCGGACGCCAAGGCGATTGCCGGCTTCGCCGACGACGGCTCTGATTTCGCCACCACCTTCAAGGAGGCGAAGTTTCCTGCCGTTATCGTGGGTCAGGGCGCGTTGAACGATGGCGCGACCCTGCGCGCTGCGGCCAATCTCGCCAGCGGCGCGAACGTTGTCCGCGAGGGCTGGAACGGCTGGAACGTCCTGCACACCGCAGCCGCGCGGGTGGGCGGCCTCGACATGGGCTTCCTGCCGCGCGATGGCGGCAAGATGGCCGAGGCCATGGTCGAGCGTGGCGGGCTGGACGTGCTGTTTCTGCTCGGCGCCGACGAGATCGACCTCTCACGCACCGACGCTTTCGTGGTCTATCTTGGAACCCACGGCGACGCCGGCGCCCACCGCGCGGATGTCATCCTGCCGGGCGCGGACTACACCGAGAAAGCCGGCCTCTACGTCAACACCGAGGGTCGGGTGCAACGCGGCGAACGCGCCGTATTCCCCAAGGGCGAGGCCAAGGAGGACTGGAGCATTCTGCGCGCCTTATCGGAGGTCGTCGGCAAGAAGCTGCCGTACGACACCCTCGACCAGCTCCGCGACAGGCTGTTCGCCGACCACCCGACCTTCGGCCAGATCGGCCTCGCGCCGGGCTCCATCGTATCGTCGTTTGACCTTGGCGGCTTGGGCGCCGAGGGCGAACTTTCCGACGCTCCGCTGCGCTCGCCGATCCACGCCTTCCACCTCACAAATCCCATCGCCCGCGCCAGCGTGACCATGGCCGAGTGCGCCTCACTGGCGTCCGGCATGAAGATGGCGGCGGAGTAGGGGGATGGTCTGCTTGCGGCATCTCGGCGGGGGCCCTGCGCCCCCTCCGTCACGCGGACAAGAGGGTCCGCGCGCCACCTCCCCCGCGAAGCGGCGCGTGGGAGGATTAGAACCACGCTACTCCTCACCCGCCCTCTTGCGGGGGAGGTGGCTCGCGCCCTCCCGCGCGAGACGGAGGGGGCGCAGGGCCGCCGCCGTGATGTCGGGGGTCACCTAGCCATGACCGATTTCTGGGGCTCTCCCATCGGCTGGACGGTGCTGACGGTCGGTCAGATCGTCGCGGTGCTAGTGTGGATCCTGCTTTCGCTGGCGTTCCTGCTGCTCGCCGACCGCAAGATCTGGGCGGCGGTGATGCTGCGCAAAGGGCCGAACGTGGTCGGGCCGTTTGGTATGTTCCAGTCCTTCGCCGATTTCGGCAAGTTCGTGCTGAAGGAGATCGTCATCCCGGCGGGCGCCGACAAGACGGTGTTCCTCCTCGCGCCCCTGGTCAGCTTCATCCTGGCGTTCGGCGCCTGGGCGGTGATCCCGCTGGCGCCGGGGTGGGTGGTGTCGAACATCAACGTCGGGGTGCTGTACCTCTTCGCGGTGTCGTCGCTGGGCGTCTACGGCATCATCATGGGCGGCTGGGCGTCCAATTCGAAATATCCCTTCCTAGGCGCCCTGCGCTCGGCGGCGCAGATGGTCAGCTACGAGGTCTCGATCGGCTTCGTCATCGTCACCGTCATCCTGCTGACCGGCTCGCTCAACCTCAACGTCATCGTGGCCCATCAGGCCGGCTGGTTCTGGCACTGGAACGTGCTGGGCGGCGGGACCCTTGCCGATCTGCCGGCGGCGCTGGTGATGATCCCGATGTTCTTCATCTTCTTCGTTTCGGCCCTTGCCGAGACCAATCGCCCGCCGTTCGATCTCTCGGAGGCGGAGTCTGAACTCGTGGCCGGCTACCAGGTCGAATACTCCTCGACGCCATACCTGCTGTTCATGATCGCCGAGTACGCCAACATCGTCCTGATGTGCGCCATGCTGGCGGTGCTTTTCTTCGGCGGCTGGAATCCCGGTTTTCCGATGGGCTTCGCCGCGCACTGGAATTCCACGGCGCTGAGCTTTTTCGGCTTCCTGGTGTTCTTCTCGAAGCTTCTGTTCTTCTTCTTCCTGTTCGCCATGGTGAAGGCGCTGGTCCCGCGCTACCGCTATGACCAGCTCATGCGCCTGGGCTGGAAGGTGTTCCTGCCGACGTCGATCGTCGCCGTGGTCCTGGTCGCGGCGTGGCGGATGTTCGGACCAGGGCAATCCGCGTGAAGACGATGCTGGCGATGGCGGCGGCGACCTTGGCCGGCTGCGCTGATCTCGGCGCGCCGTCGTACGAACTCGGCGGCGGCGACGCCAACTACGACGCGCTCAACACGGCGACCGGAACATGCGAGGCCGACGGCGGACATGTGAAGCTGCGGAGCGGCTACGACGGCCGCCGGCTCGACAGCTATCTCTGCGTCGGCGGAAAGGCGAAATAGATGTCGTTCATGCGGCGGATAAGCCAGGCGGTGCGCGGCGCCGCGCTGATGGATTTCGTCGGCGCCTTCGGCCTCGGCCTGCGCTACATGGGCCAGCCCAAGGCGACCGTGCTCTATCCCAACGAACGTGGTCCGCAGTCGCCGCGTTTTCGCGGCGAGCACGCCCTGCGCCGCTATCCCTCGGGCGAAGAGCGCTGCATCGCCTGCAAGCTGTGCGAGGCGATCTGCCCGGCCCAGGCGATCACCATCGAGGCCGAGCCGCGCGACGACGGCTCCCGCCGCACCACCCGCTACGACATCGACATGGTGAAATGCATCTATTGTGGCCTGTGCCAGGAAGCCTGTCCGGTCGACGCCATCGTCGAGGGACCGAACATCGAGTATTCGGTCGAGACCCGCGAGGAGCTCTATTACGACAAGGACAAGCTCCTCGCCAACGGTGACCGTTGGGAGCAGTTGATCGCCCACAACCTGGAACTCGACGCGCCCTATCGCTGAGAGCGGGCTTCGCCTAAAGACACCGCCGCTCGCCCGGCATCGGAGATTTGACGTAGTACCATGGTGTTGCAGGCGATCGCCTTCTACCTGCTCGCCGCGACCACCCTGGTCGCGGGCCTCGCCGTGATCTCGGCGCGCAATCCCGTGCACTCGGTCCTGTTCCTGATCACCTGCTTCTTCTCGGCGGCAGGCCTGTTCGTGCTGCTGGGCGCGGAGTTCCTGGCGATGATCCTGGTCGTGGTCTACGTC
The DNA here is from genome assembly GCA_965277785.1 of Caulobacteraceae bacterium. GTDB lineage: Bacteria > Pseudomonadota > Alphaproteobacteria > Caulobacterales > Caulobacteraceae > Acaudatibacter. The sequence continues at coordinate 92,478 of CBDIDP010000009.1, read as the reverse complement.
GGCGCCATCGCGGTTCTGTTCCTGTTCGTGGTGATGATGCTGGACGTGGACTTTACCGCTCTGCGCCAGGGTTTCGCCCGCTACCTGCCGATCGGCGCGATCGTCGCTGGCGTATTGACCGTGGAGATGGTGATCGTGGCCGGTACCGTCGCGACCCATGGCGCGGCGGCGGCCTCGACGGGACCCGTTGGCGCGGTCGCCGGCTTCAGCAACGCCGCGGCGATCGGCTTCGTGCTCTATACCGATTACGTCTACCTGTTTCAGGCCGCCGGCATGGTGCTGCTGGTGGCGATGATCGGGGCGATCGTGCTGACCCTGAAGCACCGCGCCGGCATTCGCCGCCAGAACGTCGGTGACCAGGTCGCGCGCGACACCAAGAGCGGCATGGTCATGGTCTCGATCAAGCCGGGCGAGAGTATCGAGCTGTGATTTCCCTAACCCATTACCTCGTGGTCGCCGCGATCCTGTTCACCATCGGCGTGCTCGGTATCTTCGTGAACCGCAAGAACGTCATCGTCATCCTGATGTCGATCGAGCTCATCCTGCTGGCGGTGAACATCAACCTCGTCGCGTTTTCGGTGTTCCTGCACCAGGTCGCCGGGCAGGTCTTCGCCCTGTTCGTCCTCACCGTGGCCGCCGCCGAAGCCGCCGTCGGTCTCGCCATCCTGGTCACCTTCTTCCGCTGGCGAGGCGACATCGCCGTCGACGACGCCTCGATGATGAAGGGTTGAGGGTGGCGTCTATGGTCTTCCGGAGCGCGGGCTCCCAGACCGCATCTTGCGGTGAGGGCGGGCTGGGAGTCCGCGCTCCGAAGGGTTTCGGCGCTTGACCCCACAGCTCCTCGTCACCTGCCTCGTCTTCGCGCCGTTGCTCGGCGCGCTGATCGCCGGCGCTTGCGGCAAGCGGTTCGGCGACCGGGTTCCGATGCTGGTGACGACCGGCCTGCTGTTCGTCGCGTGCGCCCTGGCGTGGACCACCTTCATCCAGGTGATTTGGGGCGGCTGGCCGGCGAGGTTCACGGTGGAGATCGCGCCGTTCATCGATGTCGGGGCGTTCCGGTCCGACTGGTCGATCCGGATCGACTCGCTGTCGGCGGTGATGCTGGTGGTGGTGACCAGCGTCTCGGCGCTGGTCCACCTCTATAGCTGGGGCTACATGGCCCACGATCCGGCCAAGCCGCGCTTCTTCGCCTACCTGAGCTTCTTCACCTTCGCGATGCTGGCCCTGGTGACGGCGTCCGACTTCATGCAGCTCTTCTTCGGTTGGGAAGGCGTCGGTCTCGCGAGCTATCTGCTGATCGGCTTCTGGTACTACAAGGCGACCGCCAATGCGGCGGCGATCAAGGCCTTCGTGGTCAACCGGGTCGGCGACGTCGGTTTCGCCCTCGGCATCATGACCGTGTTCTGGTCGTTCCACACCATCCGCTTCGCCGAGATCTTCCCCCAGGTCGCGGCCCGCGCCCACCTGACCTGGAGCTTCGCCGGACAGAGCTTCCACCTGATGGATCTGGCCTGCGTGCTGCTGTTCATCGGCGCCATGGGCAAGTCGGCGCAGTTCTTCCTGCACACCTGGCTGCCGGACGCGATGGAAGGCCCGACGCCGGTCTCCGCCCTGATCCACGCCGCGACCATGGTGACGGCGGGCGTCTACATGGTCTGCCTGCTGTCGCCGATGTTCGAATACGCGCCGGTGGCCAAGGCCGTGGTCACCATCATCGGCGCCGTCACCTGCCTGTTCGCGGCCACGATCGGGCTGGCGCAGAACGACATCAAGCGGGTGATCGCCTATTCGACCTGTTCGCAGCTCGGCTACATGTTCTTCGCCGCCGGCGTCGGGGCCTATCAGGCGGCGATGTTCCACCTGTTCACCCACGCCTTCTTCAAGGCCCTGCTCTTCCTCGGCGCCGGCTCGGTGATCGAGGGCATGCACCACGAGCAGGACATGCGGAAGATGGGCGCGCTGTGGAAGCTGCTGCCCGTGACCTACGCCGTCATGCTGATCGGCACCCTGGCGATCACCGGCGTCGGCATTCCAGGCGTCGACCTCGGGTTTGCCGGTTTTTACTCGAAGGACGCCATCATCAACTCGGCTTTCATCGCCGGAAAGACGAACGGCGTCTCCAACTTCGCCTTTGTCGCCGGCCTGCTCGCGGCGGGCCTGACCTCGTTCTACTCGTGGCGCCTAATCTTCATGACCTTCCACGGCACGGCCAAATGGAAACATCCCGAAGCCCAACATCTCGTCGACGATCACACCAGCCACGCTCAGATCGAGACCCACTCCGAACCCGATGTCTCGTCCAACGACCATGGCGACCATGACCTGCGCCCCCGTGAGAGCCCGCCAGTGATGCTGGCCCCGCTGGTGCTCCTCTCCATCGGCGCAATCGCCGCCGGCGCCGTGTTCGTGGAGATGTTCGTGGGACCCGAGCGCGGGTCGTTCTGGCGCGGCGTGCTGTTCAACCTCAGCGGCCGCTCGGTGCTGAGCCAGCTCGACACCCTGCCGGCCTGGGTGACCTGGGCGCCGCTGGTGGTGACGGCCATCGGCCTGTTCGCCGCCTGGTACGCCTACGTCCGCCACGAAAACATGGGCGCGCGCATCGCGGCCCAGAAGGGCATCGTGTGGAGCTTCCTCTACAACAAGTGGTACTTCGACGAGATTTATCAGGCCATCTTTGTCAATGGCGCCAAGGCTCTGGGCGACCTGTTCTGGAAGGGCGGCGACAAGGCCCTGATCGACGGCCTCGGCCCCGACGGGGTGGCGACGGTGTCCTACGCCATCGGACGCGGGACAGGCAGGGCGCAGACTGGATACGTCTACCACTACGCCTTCGTCATGTTGCTGGGCGTCGCGGGGCTGCTGTCCTACGCGCTGTGGGCGTTCGGATGAACCGCCCGCTTTCGACCCCCAATTCACCGTCATCCCGCACGCAGCGTAGCGAAGCGGAGCGGAGATGCGGGACCCAGTCACGTTTATCCGGAGAGAGCGGAACTGGGTCCCGGGTCTACGCTTCGCTACGCTCCACTTCGCCCGGGATGACGGTGGGTGGGAGGGTACCCACCGATGTGGGTGAGTGCGCCTGATGAACGGCATCCTTTCCCTCACGACCTACGCGCCGCTGATTGGGGTCGCCGCGATCCTGGCGCTCCGGGTGTTCGCCGTGCAGGACGATCCGAAAACCGCCAACGCCGCGCGGTGGATCGCGTTGGCGACGACGCTCGCCACCTTCGCCCTTTCGGTGGTCATGGTCGCCGGCTTCCACCCGAAACAGACCGGCTTCCAGTTCGGCGAGGACGCCGCCTGGTTCGCCGGGCTGCATTACAGCATGGGCGTGGACGGCATTTCGGTGCTGTTCGTCCTCCTCACCACCTTCCTGATGCCGCTGTGCATCGTGGCGAGCTGGCGATCGATCACCTTGCGCGTGGTCGAATACATGATCGCCTTCCTGGTGCTGGAAAGCCTGGTCGTCGGCGTGTTCTGCGCGCTCGACCTTCTGGTGTTCTACCTGTTCTTCGAGTTCCAGCTCATCCCGATGTTCCTGATCATCGGCATCTGGGGTGGCAAAAACCGGGTCTACGCGGCCTATAAGTTCTTCCTCTACACCCTGCTGGGCTCGGTCCTGATGCTGGCGGCGATCCTCTACATGATCGGCATCGCCCACACTTCCTCGATCCCGTCGTTGATGCATTACCGTTTCAGCCCGGCGACCCAGACCTGGCTGTGGCTGGCATTCTTCGCCTCGTTCGCGGTGAAGATGCCGATGTGGCCGGTCCACACTTGGTTGCCCGACGCCCACGTCGAGGCGCCGACCGCCGGCTCGGTGATCCTGGCCGGCATTCTGCTAAAAATGGGCGGCTACGGCTTCATGCGCTTTAGCCTGCCGATGTTCCCGCAGGCGAGCTGGGAATTCGCGCCGCTGATATTCGCGCTGTCGGCCATCGCCATCGTCTACACCTCGCTGGTCGCCTTCCGGCAGACCGACATGAAGAAGCTGATCGCCTACTCGTCGGTGGCGCACATGGGCTTCGTCACCATGGGCATCTTCTCCGGCACCGTGCAGGGCGAGCAGGGCGCCCTGTTCCAGATGCTCAGCCACGGCGTGATCAGCGGCGCGCTCTTCCTCTGCGTCGGCGTCGTCTATGACCGGATGCACACCCGCGAAATCGCCTTTTATGGCGGCGTCGTGAACCGCATGCCGATTTACGCGGCGGTGTTCATGCTGTTCACCATGGGCAATGTCGGACTGCCCGGCACCAGCGGCTTCGTCGGCGAGATCCTGACCCTGACCGGGACCTACGGCGCCTCGACCTGGACCGCGATTGGCGCGGCGCTCGGCATGATCCTGTCGGCGGTCTATGCGCTCACGCTCTATCGGCGTGTCGTTTTCGGCGAGATGACCAATCCGGCGCTGTCGACGATCGGCGACATGGAACGGCGCGAGATGCTGACCTTCCTGCCGCTGATCGCCGCCACATTGTATCTGGGACTTCATCCCGGCGTGGTTTTCCACGTCACCGACGGCGCGGCGCGGCACCTGGCGGATACCTTCCAGGCGGCGAACGGCCGGACGTGGTTCCACCAATGACGGCTGTGTCACCGGTCGCCCTCGCGGCCCCCGAACTCCTCCTCGTCCTGTCGGCGCTGCTGCTGCTGGTGTGGGGCGCGTTCCAGAAGGCGCCGTCGATCCTGTTCACCGGGGCGGCGGTCGCGGCTCTGGTCGCGGCGGCGATCGTGGCCGCGATCGGTCCGCTGGGGATCGCCTTCCACGGCGGCCTGATCGAGGACCGCGGCGCGGTGTTCGCCAAGATCGTCATCTATCTCGCCAGCGCCGTCGCCGTGCCGCTGGGCAGCCGCTGGTTCGCCCAGCGTGGCATCGTGCGCTTCGAGTTTCCGATCCTGGTGATCATCGCCGCCCTCGGCATGGGCATGATGGTCTCGGCGGGCGACCTGATCGCGCTCTACGTTTCGATCGAGCTGCAGTCGCTGGCGCTCTACATCCTCGCCGCCTTCCAGAACAACGTCACGCCCGGCGTGGTCGTCGACGGCAAGTCGTCGGAGGCTGGCCTGAAGTATTTCGTGCTGGGCGCGCTGTCGTCCGGCATCCTGCTCTACGGCGCTTCCCTGGTGTACGGCTTCGCCGGTTCGACGCGATTCTCCGACATCGCCGTCGCGATGAGCCACGGCGCCGGCGGCGGGGCGCTGTTCGGCCTGGTATTCCTGATCTGCGGCGTCGGCTTCAAGGTCTCGGCCGCGCCGTTTCACATGTGGACGCCGGATGTCTACGAGGGCGCGCCGACTCCGGTGGTCGGCTTCTTCGCCGGCGCGCCGAAGCTGGCGGCCATGGTCCTGCTCGCCCGCCTGCTCAGCGAAAGCTTTGGCGGCGCGGTGTTCCAGTGGCGCCAGATCCTGGTCGCCATGGCGCTGATCTCGGTAGCCGTCGGCGCCTTCGCCGGTCTCGCCCAGACCGATCTCAAGCGGCTGTGGGCCTATTCTTCGATCGCCAGCATCGGCTACGCCCTGGTCGGCCTCGCGGCGGGCGGCGTGGTCGGCATCCAGTCCATGCTGATGTTCATGGTGCTCTACGTGGTGGACGTCACCGGCTTTTTCGCCTGCCTGTCGGCGCTGACCCGAGGCGGCAAGCCGATGCAGACCCTGGATGATTTCGCCGGGCTGGCGCGGGAGCGGCCGGCGTTGGCCGTCGCCATGACCTTCTTCGCCCTGTCCTCGCTCGGCCTGCCGCCGTTCAGCGGCCTGTGGGGCAAGTATTATGTGTTCAAGGCGTCGCTGGCCGCCGGGCTGGCGCCGATCGCCGTGCTGTCGCTGGTCGGCAGCGTCGTGGCGGCGTTCTACTATCTCAAGCTCATCCGGCGGATGTGGTTCGACACCGCGAGCGGCCCGACCGACTCGCCCGGCCGCACCGGCAGCGTCATCACCTATGCCTGCGCCGCCTTCGCCTTCCCGGGTGTGCTCATCGCCCTGATCTGGCTCGACCCCGCCGCGACCTTGGCTGCTAGGGCGCTGGCGTTGCGTTGACCGGCGCGTCGCGTTGACCCCCTACCGCTCGCGCGGGGCGCGAGTCGCTTCCCCCTTGGGGGAAGACGAAACAGATGCTGAACTCGTCTTCCCCATCAGGGGGAAGCGACTCGCGTCAGCGAGCGGAAGGGGGTCTACTCTGCGATGGAATTTAAGCTGACACGTCGCGGCTTTACGGGCATCGCGGCGCTCGCCGCCGCTCCGGGCTTGGCGAAGGCGGCGTCCGACGCCACAACCGCGTTCCGCGACATCTATACCTCCGAATGGGCGTGGCGGCAGGCGGAGTTTCCCGACGACGAGGATCCGGAAAAGCCGATCGCGCCTTATCTGCCCAAGGCCGATCAGGCGAGCCAGGACGCGCGACTGGCGCGATGGCGCGATGTGCAGGCCAAGCTCGCCGCTCTGGACGTCTCCAAGTTGTCCGAGGGCGATCGCATCAACTTCGCGGTCTACCGCGACCAGATCGACACCCTGGCCGCGTCGCAGGCGTTCCGCGATTACGAAATGCCGTTCAACTCGGACAGCTCGTTCTGGGGCGACCTGACCGGCGTCTGCCGGCGCACTTTCCATACCGAGACCGACTACCGCAGTTACATCGCCCAGATGCGCCAGGCGCGGCGCTATTTCGCCGAACAGGTCGGCCAGATGCGCGCCGGCCTCGCCCGGGGGTTCACCCCGCCGAAGGTCACCCTGACCGGCCGCGACGGCTCGGCGGCGTCGGTGGCGGCAGCGTCGTCGCCGAGGGAGACGATCTACTATAAACCCTTCGCGGACATGCCGGCGGACTTCAGCCCCGCGCTCGCGACGGAACTTCGCGAGGCGGGGCAGGCTGCGATCCGCGAGCAAGTCATTCCAGCTCATGCCGAGCTGCTGGTCTTCCTGCGCGAAACCTACATCCCGGAAACGCGCACGACGTTGGCGGCCTCGTCGCTGCCGGACGGCCGGGCCTATTATCAGTCCAAGATCAAGGAATTCACCACCACCGACCTGGCCCCGGACCAAATCCACGCCATCGGCCTTGCCGAGGGCGCGGCGATTCGAGGGCGGATGCTGGAGGTGATGAAGGAGGTCGGCTTTACGGGCGACCTCGGCGCCTTTCTGGTCAGCCTGCGCTCCGATCCGCGCTTCTACGCCAAGACACCCCAGGACCTGCTCGATCGCGCCGCCTGGATCTGCAAGACCTTCGACGGCAAGGCGCGCGACTGGTTCGGCCGGCTGCCGCGCGTTCGGTTCACCATCCGCCCGGTGCCGGACGACCAGGCGCCGTTCTACACCGCCGGCCGGGGCGGACAGGGCGTCTATCTGCTCAACACCTACGATTTGCCGTCCCGCCCGCTTTATGCCCTGACCGCCCTGACGCTGCACGAATCGGCGCCCGGCCACGCCTTTCAGATCCCCCTGGCCGACGAGGCCGAAGCTCAGCCGGAGTTCCGCCGCAAGGGCTACATCTCCGCTTACGGCGAAGGATGGGCGCTGTACTGCGAACGGCTGGGCGAGGAAATGGGCATGTACGACACGCCCTACGACCGTTTCGGCATGCTGAGCTATCAGGCCTGGCGCGCGGCGCGGCTGGTGGTCGACACCGGCGTGCATACGATGGGCTGGAGCCGCGACCGGGCGCTCGCCTACCTGCGCGACAACACCGCCCTGCCGGAGCGTGAGGTCGGCACCGAGGTCGACCGCTATATCTCCTGGCCTGGGCAGGCCCTGTCCTACTACCTCGGCATGCAGGCGATCTTCGCCGCGCGGGCGAAGGCCAAGGCGGCGCTCGGGCCACGCTTCGACATCCGCGCCTTCCACGACACCGTGCTGAGCCTGGGCTCGGTCCCGCTACCGGTGCTGACCGCACGGGTGGGCAGGTTTGTCGCCGATGGCGGCGCGAGCCCGTATCCGAAATCGTCTTAAGGATGTCTCCGGAGCGCGGGCTCCCAGCCCGCCTTTTCTGAAAGAGCGGGCTGGGAGCCCGCGCTCCGGAGAGACATCAAAGCCACTGAGCTGTTGATTTCAGGGCACACCGCGACCTAATCTGCCGGCGATGGCGTTGACTCTTTCCGGCAGTGCACGATCGGCCCCAACGCAGTGGCGCCAGCTTCTCGGCTCCCGGGCGGTGATGGGGGTCGGTTACGCTCTGGCCGCGGTCCTGACGGTGACCTCCGTCGCGCTTGGGGCGTCGCCGAAGATCATGGGTCCGCTCGGCCCGGCCAGTCCGCCGGTGCTGGTCCTTCTTGTCCTCGGGCTCATGCTTCTTTCGGCGCTGGGAGCAATCCTCGGGTTTCGGGTGCTGCGCCTGATCGGCGCCCGGTCGACCGATCCCGGGGCGCGGCTGCATGTTCGTTTCGTCGCCATGTTCGGCTTGGCGGCGGTGGCGCCGGCGGTGATCGTGGCGCTGTTCTTCGGCGTGTTGGTGACCCGCGGCGTCGACGCCTGGTTCGGCGCGCGGGTGCAGAGCGTCGTGGAGAACTCGACCACGGTGGCGCGCAGCTATGTCGAGGAGCAGGTGACCTCGATCGGCGCTCATGTCGCCACCATGGCCGGCGTGCTCAACAACGCCGCGCCGACCCTGGCGGATTCGCCCGTCGCCTACAGCCGCTATCTGCGTGACCTGGCCGCCGACAACGGCTTCTCCGCGGCTTACGTCATCGATGGCGAGGGCCGGGTGCTCGCCCGCGCCGACCGGCCGGGCGGACCCGGGCTGCTGATCCCGCCGGCGTCGACCTTCAAGGCCGCGGACGAGGGCGACGTCTCGGTCGGCACCTTCGAATCCGCCGACCTGCTGCGCGCGCTCTATCGCCTGAAGAGCTATCCCGACGCGTATCTGTATGCCGTGAAGCCGCTCAATCACGGCATCTTCAGCCATCTGCGCGAGACCGAAGCCTCCCTCGCCGACTACCGCACAGCCAAGCGGAGCCGGCTGCGCATCCAGGCCGCCTTCGCCTTAAGCTATCTGGAGACGGTTCTGCTCGTGCTGGTCGGCGCGGTTTGGCTCGGCATGTCGGCCGCCGCGAGCCTGGCCCAGCCGATCGCGCGCCTGGTGCAGGCCGCCGGCCGCGTCGCCGCCGGCGATCTCGGCGCGCGGGTCGAGACCGGCCGCGATCCCGAAGAGATCGCCGTGCTCTCCCGCGCCTTTAATCGGATGACCTTCGACCTCGGCCGACAGCAGGAGGCGCTGCGCGACGCCCACGTCGACGCCGAATTGCGCCGGGCGTTCACCGAGGCGGTGTTGCTCGGCGTCAGCGCCGGGGTCATCGGGCTCGACGCGACCGGGCGGGTGTCGGCGATCAATCGTCAGGCTGATCTGCTGTTGGGACTGAGCCCGGACGTCAGCCTCGGCCGCCGCCTGACGGATATCGCGCCCGAACTGGAGCCGGTGGCGGACCGCGCGTCGCAATCGGCCAAGGGTTCGCGCGCCGGCGAGGCCGAAGAGGAGGTCAACGTCACCCGCGACGGCGAAACCCGCCGCCTGCGCGCGCGGGCGAGCCACGGCGCCGAAGGCGTCGTGCTGACCTTCGACGACATCACCGGCCTGGTCGCCGCCCAACGCAACGCCGCCTGGAAGGACGTCGCCCGGCGCATCGCCCACGAGATCAAGAATCCGCTGACGCCGATTCAGCTCTCCGCCGAACGCCTCCGGCGCAAATACCGTCCGGGCGTGACATCCGACCCGGAAACCTTCGACCGCTGCACCGACACCATCATCCGCCAAGTCGGCCACATCGGGCGGATGGTCGACGAATTCTCCGCCTTCGCCCGGATGCCGGCGCCGAAGTTCGCGCTGCGCGACGTGTCGGAACTGGTGCGCGCGGCGGCGTTCGCCCAGCGCGTCGCCGATCCGGCGGTGGAGATCGCGCTCGACGCGGGCCAGCCTCGGACCATCGACTGCGACGCCGATATCGTCGGGCAGGCATTGGCGAACGTGCTGAAGAACGCCGGCGAGTCGATCGCGGCGCGTCAGGTTCAGGAGCCGGATCTCGCCGGGCGGATCGACGTGACGCTGGTGGACAGCGACGACCGCATCGACGTTGTCGTCGAAGACAACGGCGTCGGCCTGCCGCGCGAAAACCGCGACCGCCTAGTCGAGCCATATGTCACGACCCGTGAAAAGGGCACCGGGCTCGGCCTCGCTATCGTCAAACGAATCCTTGAGGAACACGGCGGGCGGTTGACCTTGACCGATCGGCTGGCCGGGCAGGGTGCACGGGTCGTTCTCTCGTTCCCCCTGGAGGCGGATGTCTCGTCCGAATCCCGAACGCGCGCGGAGGCGCAGGCATGATCAGTGACATTCTGGTGGTCGACGATGAGGCGGATATTCGTGAGCTCGTCGCCGGCATCCTGCAGGACGAGGGTTTCTCCGTCCGCACCGCCCGCAATTCCGAAACCGCTCTCGCCGCCATTAAGGCGCGCAAGCCGGCCCTGGTGGTGCTCGACATCTGGATGACCGGCGGCGGCATGGATGGGCTGGAATTGCTCGACGTGCTGAAGGGCCTCGACCAGGATCTTCCGGTGATCATGATCTCCGGCCACGGCAACATTGAAACCGCGGTCAGTTCGATCAAGCGGGGCGCCTACGACTTCCTCGAAAAGCCGTTCAAGTCCGACCGGCTGCTGCTCATGGTCCAGCGCGCCCTCGAGGCGGCGGATTTAAAGCGGGAGAACCGGCGTCTGCGCACCCAGGCCATCGTGCCGGACGGCATGGTCGGGGCTTCGGCGGCGGCCCAGGCGCTGCGCTCGATGATCGCCAAGGTCGCCGCCGCCAATAGCCGTGTACTGATTTCCGGGCCGCCGGGCGCCGGCAAGGAGACCGCCGCGCGCCTGATTCACGCCGCCAGCCCCCGCGCGCGCGGCGAGTTCGTCGCCATCAGCGCGGCGGGGATGACGCCGCAACGGATCGACCTGGAGCTATTCGGCGAGGAGGGCGGCGAGGGCCGACCGGCGCGGATCGGGGTGTTCGAACGCGCCCACGGCGGCACGCTTTACATCGACGACATCGCGGACATGCCGCGCGAGAGCCAGAGCCGGGTGCTGCGCGTCTTGGTCGAGCAGCGCTTCCGCCGGCTCGGCGGCGATCAGGACGTCCAGGTCGACGTGCGCGTGGTGTCCTCGACGTCGCGGGACTTGGCCGAGGAGATCGCCGCCGGCCGGCTGCGCGAGGACCTGTTTCATCGTCTCAACGTCGTGCCGTTGCGCGTTCCCGGACTGGCGGAACGCCGGGAGGACATACCCAAGCTTATCGAATACTACATCGATCGGCTCAGCACCGCGTCGGGGCTGCCCAGGCGCCGCTTGGCCGACGACGCCTTCGCCACGCTGCAAGTCCAGTCGTGGCCGGGCAACGTCCGGCAGTTGCGCAACGTCGTCGAACGCATCCTGATCCTCGCGGCGGGCGATCCGGACCAGCCGATCACCGCCGACATGCTGCCGCCCGAAGCCAGCGCCAGCCCACCGGCCGGCGGCATGGGCACCGAGCGCATCATCGCCCTGCCGCTGCGCGAGGCGCGGGAGTTGTTCGAGAAGGAATATCTCGACGCCCAGATCATGCGCTTCGGCGGCAACATTTCGCGCACCGCCGCCTTCATCGGCATGGAACGCTCGGCACTGCATCGCAAGATGAAGTCGCTCGGCTTCGGCGGCGCGAAGCTCCAGGAGGAGGGCGTTTGAAACTCTCCGGAGCGCGGGCTCCCAGCCCGCTCTTTCGCAAGATGCGGGCTGGGAGCCCGCGCTCCGGAAGGAACGGTGCGCCGTGCCCCGCGTAGCTTACGTCAACGGCAGGTTTGTTCCGCATGCCGAGGCCGCCGTGCACATCGAGGATCGCGGCTATCAGTTCGCCGACGGTGTCTACGAGGTCTGGGCGGTGATGAACGGGCGGCTATCCGATCCCGGCGGACATTTCGCTCGCCTGGAACGCAGCCTCGGTGAACTGCGCATCGCCATGCCGATGAGCGAGCCCGCGCTTCGCATTGTGCTGGCCGAGGCGGTTCGCCGTAACCGCTTGAAGAACGGACTGCTCTATCTGCAGATCACCCGAGGCGTGGCGCCGCGCGACCATGTCTTTCCCGATCCGCCGCCGCCGCCGGCGATCGTTATCACCGCCAAGCGGACCGATCCGGCCGCCGCCGAAGCCAGGGCGATGAAGGGCGCGGCGGTGATCAGCACGCCGGAGAACCGTTGGGGCCGCTGCGATATCAAGACCATCGGCCTATTGCCCAACGTATTGGCCAAGCAGGCGGCGCGCGAGGCGGGCGCCATCGAGGCTTGGTACGTCGACGATCTCGGCCTGGTCACCGAGGGCGGCTCCAGCAACGCCTGGATCGTCGACGCCGAGGGTCGCCTTCGCACCCGGGACGTTCAGGCCAATATCCTGCGCGGCGTGACCCGCCTGACCCTGCTCGAGGTCGCGGCGCGGGAGGGCGTCGAGATCGAACAGCGGCCGTTCACCATCGCCGAGGCCAAGACGGCGCGGGAAGCCTTCATAACGGGCGCCGGATCGCTGGTGACGCCCATCACGCGCATCGATGGCGCGCTGATCGGCGATGGCGAGGTCGGTCCCGTGGCGAAGCGGCTACGTCGGCTCTATATCGAGGCGGCTCAGCGAGACGAGCACGCCGCCACCTAAGGATGGAACCCGTTGTCCAACGACAAGAAACAAAATCTTCAGGACGCCTTTCTCAACGCCGTGCGGAAAGCCCGCACACCGCTCACGATCTTTCTGGTCAATGGGGTCAAGCTGCAGGGCGTGGTGAGCTGGTTCGATAATTTCTGCGTCCTGCTGCGCCGCGATGGTCAGGCGCAGTTGGTCTACAAGCACGCCATCTCGACGATCATGCCGTCCGGCCCCGTGCAACTGTACGAACCCGATTTCGACGACGGCGACGATTGAAAAGGCTTCTTGGGTGAAGACCGGGGCTGTCGATCGCGCGGCGCCGGTTCAGACCGCGCTGGTCATCCATCCGGTCCGAGGACACCGCTCCGGTCTGCGCGGCGACGAGGCGCGGCTGGCCGAGTCCGTCGGCCTGGCCGAGGCGCTCGACCTGCGGATCGAGGATGCGATTCTCGCGCCGCTGCGCAGTCCGTCGCCCGCGACGCTGTTCGGGTCCGGCCGCGTCGAGGAACTGGCGGCGTTGTGTAAGGAGCGGCACATCGATGTCGTCGTCGTCGACGATGCGCTCGGCCCGGTTCAGCAGCGCAACTTGGAAAAAGCCTGGCAGACCAAGGTGGTCGACCGCACCGGCCTGATCCTGGAGATCTTCGGCCGTCGCGCCCGCACCGGCGAGGGCCGCTTGCAGGTCGAGATGGCGCGGCTGGAATACGAACGCTCCCGGCTCGTGCGGACCTGGACCCACCTGGAGCGCCAGCGCGGCGGCTTCGGCTTCCTCGGCGGCCCCGGTGAAAGCCAGATCGAGGCCGACCGCCGGCTGCTGCGCGACCGCATCGCCAAGCTCAAGCTGGAGTTGAAGGACGTCCGCCGCACGCGGGAACTCCAGCGCCGCTCGCGCAAGCGCGCGCCGCATCCGATCGTCGCCCTGGTCGGCTACACCAACGCCGGCAAGTCGACGCTGTTCAACACCCTGACCAACTCCAAGGTGCTCGCCCAGGCGCTGCTGTTCGCCACCCTCGATCCGACATTGCGCCAGCTTCAGCTTCCGGGCGGGCGGGCGGCGATCCTGTCCGACACCGTCGGCTTCATCTCCGACTTGCCCCACGAACTGGTGGAGTCGTTCCGCGCCACCTTGGACGAAGTCGGCGAAGCGGATGTCATCCTCCACGTCCGCGACATCTCCAGTCCGGACACCGAGGCCGAGGCGGAGGACGTCGAACGCGTGCTGGGCCAGATCGGCGTCGGCGCCGATAGCGAGCGCAAGCTGATCGAGGTGTGGAACAAGATCGACCTGATGGACGGTCCCGCTCGCGAAGCCGTCGAGGATCGCGCCCGCGCGTGCGGGGCGGTCGCCGTTTCGGCGGCCACCGGCGACGGCCTACCCGAACTCCTGCGCCGGGTCGCCGAACAGGTCGACCCCGACGCTGAGAGGGTGTTCGACCTCGCGATCGGCGACGGCGAAGGCATTGCGTGGCTCTATCAACACGGTCGGGTGGTCGGCCGCGAGGAACACGACAGCCGCGTGAGTATCACCGCCAAGTTGAGCGACCAGGCGTTTGGACGGTTCGAACAGCTACGCCCGATGGGACACCTAAACGCGCGGGCCTGATTCGCGGGCGTGCCACTTGACTAATTGGCAAGTTGCGCAAATATTTCGATCTCAAACAATCGATCGAGGTCTTCCATGGTCGCGAATAAATCGACGCTTTCCACCGCTCTCGTATGCCACGATCCACGCGCCGAAATCGCCTGGCTCCAGCGGGCGTTCGGGTTCGAAATCGCCATGCTGATTGAGGACGCCGACGGCAAACTCGTCCATTCGCAGGTCGAGTTCGGCAACGCGTACGTCATGGTCGTGTCCGAGTGGGACGAGGCCCACAAGAGTCCCGCGTCGGTCGGCGGTAAGAATACCCAGTCGGTTCACATCCAGATCGACGCACCGATAGATGCGCACTGCGAGCGGGCACGCGCCGCTGGGGCGAGGATCACGCAAGAGCCGGCCGACCAATTCTACGGCGACCGCAGCTATCGCTGCGTCGATCCGGAGGGGCACATCTGGACGATCGCCCAAACTATCGAGACAGTGTCGCGGGAAGAGGCCGAACGCGTCAGCGGGCTGAAGATCACAGGATGGGTGTGACGGCCGCGCGCCTGGACCTGACCCTCGCCGCCCTGGCGGACCCTCAGAGGCGCCGGGCGGTAGACCTTCTCTCTCGGGGGCCGCGCGCCGCGGGAGATCTGGCCCGCGGCCTCGACATCCCGGCGCCGGCGATGAGCCGTCACCTCAAGACGCTCAAGGACAGCGGACTTGTACGTGAGTCCCACCCGGCCTTCGACGCCAGGGTTCGTATCTACGCCTTGGAGGCCGGACCGATGAGAGAACTGGCAAATTGGCTGCGGGAGACCGAGGCGCTGTGGACGGAGCAACTCGCCGCCCTCAAGGACCACCTCGAAAGCGAACCGGAGACGTGACCTCCCGCGTAATCGTCGCCATCCGCATCAAGGCGACACCGAGGCGCGCCTTCGACGCCTTCACCGCCGAGATCGGTCGATGGTGGCGACCGAACCCGATGTTTTCGTTCACCCCGCGAAGTCCCGGCATTCTGTCGTTCGAGCCGGGGCCGGGCGGCCGGCTGATCGAGACGCTGCCGTCCGGCAAGGTATTCGAGATCGGCCGGGTGCTGGCGTGGGAGCCGCCGGACCGGCTGGCGTTCGGCTGGCGGCAGGCGACCTTCGCCCCGGGCCAAGACACCCGCGTCGAGGTTCAGTTCGAGGCCGTCGGTGACGAAACTCGGGTCACCGTCGAACACCACGGCTGGGACACGGTCCCCGCCGGCCATGTCGCGCGCCACGGCTTTCCCGCCACGCTTTTCCTGCGTCGGCACGGCGAGTGGTGGCGGACGCTGTTGTCGTCGTACAAGGCGTCGCTATGACCGATATCGCCGAGATCAATCCCAGGCGCGGCGCGGCTTTCGGCTTCATCTTCGCCAGCGCGCTGATGAACGCCGTTTCGTTCGGGATCATGATCCCGATCCTGCCCAATCTGATCAAGCAATTCACCCGCGGCGACACCGCGAGCGCCTCGGAATGGAACGTGCTGTTCGCCAGCGCCTGGGGCCTGATGCAGTTCTTCTGTGGACCGGTGCTCGGCATGCTGTCCGACCGTTATGGGCGGCGGCCGGTGCTGCTGATCTCGATCTTCGGCCTGTTCGGCGATTTCCTGTTCATGGCCTTCGCGCCGACACTCTGGTGGCTTTTCCTGGGGCGGATCCTGAACGGGGTCACGGCGGCGAGCTTTTCCACCGCCAACGCCTATGTCGCGGACATCACGCCGCCGGACAGGCGCGCTCGTTATTTTGGCTGGATGGGATCGGCCTTTGGCTTCGGCTTCATCATCGGCCCGATCATCGGCGGCGTCCTCGGCGAGCATAACCTGCGGCTGCCGTTCATCGCCGCGGCCGGACTATGCCTGGTCAATGGACTGTACGGCATCTTCGTCCTGCCGGAATCGCTCGCGCGGGAGTACCGCTCGGCCAAGGTGGTTTGGTCGAGAGCAAACCCGCTCAGTTCGATCATCTTCCTTCGTGAAAACGGCCACCTTATCGGCCTTGCCGCCGTGGGTTTCCTGTTCCAGCTCTCGCAGACCGTCCTACCGACGATCTTCGTGCTCTACACCGGCTATCGCTACGGCTGGACGCCGAAAATCCTGGGCTTCACCTTCATGGCCACGGGCATCGCCCAGATCACGGTACAGATGGTCCTGGTCGGGCCGGTGGTGAGGCGAATCGGCGAGCGCGGCGCCGCCCTGCTCGGGGCGGCGTCCGGGACGCTGGGGTTCCTGGTCTACGCCCTGGCGCCCACTGGCGTGATCTACCTCACCGCGATCCCGCTCTATGCAACCGTCGGTTTCCTCCAGCCGGGAGTGATGGGGCTGATGAGCCGCCGGGTCGGGCCGCGTCATCAGGGCCGGCTTCAGGGCGTCAACCAGAGTTTCATGGGCATCGCATCGATCATCGGGCCTCCACTGTATGGCCTGACGTTCGCCTGGTCGCTGAGGCACGCGGGCACGCCGCCCGGTCTCGCAATCCTGATCGCCGCGTCGCTGCTCGGGCTGGCGTTCATCATCGCGCTTTGGACAGCGCGGCCGGTCCCGCCGCTGGCCGAGCCCGCCATCGCCTGACAATGGCGCGGGTGGCGTCATCATTGCGCCGAAACATCAAGCGAGATTTCGCCGAGTTTTAAGAGGAGGGCGTCGATGAAAACCGCTACCGCCACGGCCTTGGCGGCCGTTCTGGTCCTGGCCGGCGCCGGCGCGCGGGCGCAGAGCGACGTCGTCCCACCGAGCGCCGCGACGATGAAGATGTCGTTCGCGCCGATCGTGCGCCGCGTCGCGCCGGCGGTGGTCAATGTCTATTCCAAGCGCGTCGTGCGCCAGCAGGTCGATCCGTTCTGGGCGATGTTCAACGGCGGCGGCATGCCGCGCGAGCGGGTGGAGCAGTCGCTCGGCTCCGGCTCGATCGTGCGCGGCGACGGGCTGGTGCTCACCAACCACCACAACATCGAGGGCGCCACCGAGATCCGCGTGGTGACCGCCGACCGACGGGAGTGGCCCGCGACGGTCCTGCTCGACGACGCCCGCGCCGATCTGGCGGTGCTCAAGATCGACGCCAAGGGCGAGCGCCTGCCGACGATCCGGGTCGACGACGGCGCCGATCCTCAGGTCGGCGATCTGGTGCTCGCGGTCGGCGATCCGTTCGGCGTCGGCCAGACGGTGACCAACGGCATCGTCTCGGCCAAGGCGCGCTCGGACATCGGCGCCGGCGACTACGCCTCGTTCATCCAGACCGACGCCTCGATCAACCCCGGCAACTCCGGCGGCCCGCTGGTCGACATGTCCGGCTCCCTGATCGGGGTGAACACCGCGATCGTGTCCAGCTCGGGCGCCTCCGCCGGCGTCGGCTTCGCCATTCCCGCCGCCGTCGCGCGGCAGGTCATCGAGACCGCGACCAGCGGCGGCCACGAGGTCGTCCGGCCCTGGCTGGGCGCCAAGACCCAGGAACTGACGCCGGAGATGTCCCGCAGCCTCGGCCTGGCCTCGGTGCGCGGCGTGGTGGTGACCGACGTCTGGCCGACGGGACCCGCCGCCCGCGCCGGCCTGGCGCGCGGCGATGTGATCCAGTCCGTCGATGGCGCCACTATTGACGACGACCGGGGCTTGACCTTCGCGGTGGGCGCGCACCGCCTGGGCGATGGAATCACGCTCGCGGTCGTGCACGGCTCCAGCCCGCGCGCGGTGAAGCTCAACGTCGACGCGCCGCCCAGCGATCCGCCGGCCGACCCGCGCCTGCTCACCGGCCGCAACCCGCTCAGCGGGGCCACCGTCGCTAACGTCTCCCCCGCCGAAGCCTACCGCCGCCGCCTCGATCCGTTCGCCGCCCACGGCGTGCTGGTGACTAAGGCCGGCAACGGTTACGGTGAGTCGATCGGGGTGCGCCCCGGAGACTTTATCCGCGCGGTGAACGGCCAGCCGATCTCCAGCACCGGAGAGCTGCAGCGTTTGCTCGCGGCGCCGACCGAAAGCTGGGCGCTGGCGATCGAGCGCAACGGCCAGATTATCACCGCCCGATTCAGCGCCTGAGGCGCGGAACATCGAAGCCGCGAGACCGGTTCCTCGTTCGTCCGAACAGGAACCTTGCCATGCCCTATGCCATCGCCCCGCTGGTCGTCGCGATCATCATTCTGATCGTCTTGTCCCGCTCCGTGCGGGTGAATCAGGAGTACGAGCGCGCGGTCTTCTTCCGGCTGGGACGGCTCGGCGAGACCAAGGGGCCGGGCCTGTTCCTGCTGCTGCCGATCGTCGACCGCGCGGTGAAGGTCGATCTGCGCACCATCACCGTGACCTTGGAAACCCAGGAGACGATCACGCGGGACGGCGTCGCGGTGCGGGTCAACGCCGTGCTGTGGTATCGCGCGATTGATCCGGCGATGGTCGTCACCGCCGTGCGCGATTTCTCGTCCGCCGTCATTCAGGCCGCCGAGACGGGCATGCGCGACGTGATCGGCCAGAGCGATCTCGACCAGATGCTCAAGGATCGGATCGCGATCAACCGGCGGCTGCTGGGCGTGCTGTCGGCGACAGCGGCGAAGTGGGGCGTCGAGATCGAGGCGGTCGAGCTGAAGGATCTCGACATCCCCGAACAGATGCAGCGCGCCATCGCCCGCGAAGCCGAGGCCATCCGCGAGAAGCGCGCCCGGATCATCAAGGCCGAGGGCGAGAACGAAGCCTCGCAAAAGCTCGCCGAAGCCGCGGCGACCATCGGCGCGGTGCCCGGCGCGCTTGAACTCCGCCGCCTTCAGACGCTGGCCGAGATCGGCGTCGAGCACAACAGCACCATCGTCGCGATGATGCCCGTGGAGCTGCTGCTGGCGGCGCAGAAACTGGCCGGCGCGTCGTCGGACTCGCCGAACTGAGAGTCCTCCGGAGGCCGGTGGCCGGAACAAGGGTCGCCGCGCGGGGTTAGGCGCGTGCGCCGCCCTCGGAGGTTCAATGATCAAGTTTACCATTATGATGCGCCGCAAGCCGTCGCTCACCAGGGAGGCGTTTGTCGAACACCACAAGACGGTCCACGCCGCGCTCTTCATGTCGGTCCAGGCGGTCCAGGCGAACGTGCGGCGGTATGTTCAGCAACACACCCTCGACATCGCGTTGCCGGGAATGCCGCCCGCCAAATACGACGGCGTCACCGAACTGTGGTTCGACGACGTCGCGGGCATCGCGGCGGTCTTTCAGGATCCGGAGTACATGGCCCGGATCAGGCCGGACGAGGAGACGTTCCTCGACCTGCCGGGCTGCGACTTCCTGGTGACCGCGGAAAATCCCGTCTTCCCATAAGTATTTTCATTTCGGTCCGCCGGCGTCCCGCCGGCTCTCACGCAAGATGCCGGCGGGACGCCGGCGGAACAGTTTAGCCTATCAGCCGGGCCGCCCTTGGCGCGAAATAGGTGATCACGCCGGCCGCGCCGGCGCGTTTGAACGCCAGCAGGCTCTCCAGGATCGAGCGGTCCTCCGCCAGCCAGCCGTTGCGCGCGGCGGCCACGATCATGGCGTACTCGCCGGAGACCTGGAAGGCGAACGTCGGCACACTGAAGGCCTCGACGACGCGGCGGAGGATGTCGAGATAGGGCATGCCCGGCTTGACCATCACCATGTCGGCGCCCTCGCTGATGTCGAGGGCGACCTCGCGCAAAGCCTCGTCGCCGTTGGCGGGATCCATCTGATAGGTCGCTTTGTCGGCCGGGTTGACGATCGAACCGCTCCCCAGCGTTCCGGAACCTATCGCCTCGCGGTAGGGGCCGTAGAAGGCCGAGGCGTACTTCGCGGCGTAGGACATGATCATCGTGTCGCAGAGGTTCTCCGCCTCCAGCGCCCGGCGCAGGGCGCCGACGCGGCCGTCCATCATGTCCGACGGCGCGAGGATGTCGCAGCCGGCTAATGCCTGCATGAGACCCTGTTCGACCAGGCGCTCGATGGTCGAGTCGTTGTGGATGCGGCCGTCTTGGATCAGCCCGTCGTGACCATGATCCGTGAACGGATCGAGCGCGACATCGCAGAGTATTCCGACCTCGGGCGCCGCCGATTTCATCGCCTTCACCGCCCGGGCGATCAGGCCATCCGGGTCCGCCGCCGCGCCGCCGTGCGCATCTTTTCGCGAGCCGTCGATGTGCGGAAAGACGGCGATGGCGGGAATGCCGAGCGCCTTGGCTTCGCGCGCCGCCGCAGCCGCGCCCGCGATCGTGAGCCGCTCCACCCCGGGCATCGAGGCGACGGGGATCGCGTCGGCGCCTTCGTGGACGACGATCGACCAGATCAGGTCCGACGGCGTCAATGCGCTCTCGCGCACCAGCCGCCGGGTCCAGTCCGCCTGGCGAAGCCGGCGCAGGCGGAGGGTGGGGTAGGGGGCGAGGGGGGCTCGGCTCATCGTCCAGCTTTGCCGCCAGCGGCGCGGCGCGCGCAAGCCCTGACAGCGCGATCAAGCTCGGCTAAGGTCGCGCAAACGGAGGGAACGAAACACCATGAACACCGCACGCACCGCCTATTTCGCCTCGATCGCCCTGGCGGCGATCTCATTCACGGCTTGTGTGGCGCACGCCGCGCCGATGGATCCGGCGGCCGCCGTCGCCGACACCACCCGCCCGGACAAGGACCGCGACCTCGACGCGGCGCGTCACCCGGCCGAGATCCTCGCCGCGATCGACCCGCGAGCCGGTCAGACCATCGCCGACGTCTGGCCGGGCGCCTATTGGGACCGGCTGTTCGCGGACGTGGTCGGGCCGGGCGGCAAGGTCTACGCCGTTCACCTGACCGAGGCCGACAAGGCGGAGCACGACACCACGCCGGCCGCGGGCTCGGCGCCCTATCCCGAACATCCCAATATTCTTGTCGTGGCGACGACGGCCAATACCTTCACCTTGCCGACCAAGGCCGACGTCGTGTGGATCCGTCAGAATTATCACGATCTCTACGATCCGTTCATGGGCCCGTCCGACGTGCCGGCGTTCAACAAGGCGGTGTTCAGCGCGCTGAAGCCCGGCGGACTGTTCGTGGTCATCGACCACTCGGCGCCGGACGGCTCGGGCCTCGCGGCGACCAACACCACCCATCGCATCGACGGCGCGCGGGTAAAGAGTGATATGAAGGCGGCGGGCTTTGTTTTCGTCAAGGAGAGCAACGCCCTGCGCAACCCGGCGGACGACCGCACCAAGTTGGTGTTCGATCCGAAGGTGAAGGGCCACACCGATCAGTTCGTCTATATCTTCCGCAAGCCCTGATCCTTCGATGAGTTCGGTCGCCTTCATCGGCCTCGGCAACATGGGGGCCGGAATGGCCGCCAACCTCGTCAGGGCCGGCGTCACGGTGCGGGCCTTCGATCTGAGCGAAGCGGCGCTGGCGCGAGCCCGAGAGTTGGGGTGCGAGGCGAAAGCGTCGGTCGAAGAGGCGGTGGCCGGCGCGGAGGCGGTGATCACCATGCTGCCCGCCGGCGCCAACGTCCGCTCGGTGTGGAGCGACCGGATCGTGCCCAACGCGGCGCCGGGGGCGCTGCTGATCGACTGCTCAACGATCGATGTCGAGAGCGCCCGCTTCGTCTCGGATAAAGCGGTCGCCGCCGGATTCCGCTGCGCCGACGCTCCGGTCAGCGGCGGGATCATGGCGGCGGACGCCGGGACGCTGGCGTTCATGGTCGGCTGTCCGGACGCTGATTTCGCCGAGGTCGAGGCGGTGCTGCAGCCAATGGCGCGGGTGGTGCTCCACGCCGGCGCGGCGGGCGCGGGACAGGCGGCCAAGATCTGCAACAACATGCTGCTCGGCATCTCGATGCTCGGAGTCTGCGAATCCTTCGCCCTGGCGGAAAAGCTCGGGTTGGAGCCGAAGAAGTTCTTCGACATCGCCTCGCAGTCCTCCGGCCGGTGCTGGTCGCTGGACACCTACGCGCCGTGGCCGGGACTGGTTCCCGACGGCCCCGGCGAACCGCGATTACCAGGGCGGCTTCCTCACCGCCCTGATGTCGAAGGACCTCAAGCTGGCCCAGGAGGCGGCGGCCAAGGCGGGAGCGGCGACGCCGATGGGGGCCCAGGCGCAGGGGCTGTACGCCCTGTTCGAAGGCCTCGGCTATGGTAATCGGGACTTCTCGGCCATATTACAGATGATACGCGGGGCTTTGGCCGATCTCGGCTAGCCGGCGCCGGAGTTTTTTTAGGACGTGATCGACTACAAGGCTGCCTTCAGGAACGCGGTGGACCAGGTTCGCGGCGAGGGGCGGTACCGCGTCTTCGCCGACCTCAAGCGCCATCGCGGCGACTTTCCCCACGCCACCTGGACTCAAGCCGACGGGACCGCGAGCAGGGTCGTGGTGTGGTGCTCCAACGACTACCTCGGCCAGGGCCAAAATCCGGTCATCCTCGACGCCATGCACCGCGCGTTGGATGAGGCCGGCTCCGGCTCGGGCGGCACGCGCAACATCTCGGGCACCACCCACTATCATGTCGAGTTGGAGGCCGAACTCGCCGATTTGCACGGCAAGGAAGCGGCCCTGCTGTTCACCTCCGGCTTTGTCTCCAACGAGGCGACGCTCGCGACGCTGCGCAAAATCCTGCCCGGCCTGATCATCTTTTCCGACGCCCTGAACCATGCCTCGATGATCGCCGGCATCCGCGCCGGCGGCGGGCCGTACAAGGTGTTCCGCCACAACGATCTCGATCATCTCGAAAGCCTGCTGCGGGACGCGCCCGCCGATGCGCCGAAGCTGGTGGCGTTCGAGAGCGTCTACTCGATGGACGGCGACATTTCCGACGTCGGAGCCACCGCCGCTCTGGCCCGGAACGCCACGGCGCGCTGACCTATATCGACGAGGTCCACGCCGTCGGCCTCTACGGCCGCGCGGCGGCGGCGTGTCCGAGCGGGACGGCGTCGCCGGCCTGATCGACATCATCGAGGGCACGCTCGGCAAGGCGTTCGGCGTCATGGGCGGCTATATCGCCGCCGACGCCGATCTGGTCGACGCCATCCGCTCCCACGCCAGCGGGTTCATCTTCACCACCTCGCTGCCGCCGGTGCTCACCGCCGGCGCCCTGGCCAGCATCCGCTGGCTGAAAGCCCACGGCGAAGTCCGCGCCCGCCACCAGGAGCGCGCCGCCGCCCTGAAGCGACGCATGGCCATGCCGCCGGCCTGCCGGTGATGCCCTCCGTCAGCCACATTGTGCCGCTGATGGTCGGCGATCCGGTGCACTGCAAGATGGTCTCGGACATGCTGCTCCACGACCACGGCATCTACGTCCAGCCGATCAACTACCCGACCGTTCCAAGAGGCACCGAGCGCCTGCGCTTCACCCCGACACCGTTCCACACCGATAAGATGATGGACGATCTGGTCGGGGCGCTGGAGACGCTGTGGGCCCACTGCAACATCAGCCGCCTGGGCGGCATCGCGGCGTGAAGGGATCCTAATCCTCACCCGCCTTCTTGCGGGGGAGGTGGCGCGCGGCGCCCTCTCGCGTCGCGTGACGGAGGGGGCGCAAGGCCGCGACAACGATACTCATGCGGTCTCACAGCATCACGCATACCCGCGACTAACGACGCTGCGCGGTAAGCGCCTGTCGCCCACCCGAGGTTCTCCTGTGGCTACGGCTCCGCCGCCGCGAATCCAACCTTCCGCGGTTTCGCCGGCAACATCCAATCAGCCCGTACATCGCCGATTTCTACTGCTCGGCCGCGCGGCTCGTCGTCGAAATTGACGGCTCGGCCCACGGCGAAGAGGCTCAACGGGATCACGACACGGCCAGAGATCGATACATGGAACGACTTGGCTACCACGTCGTGAGGATTTCGGCGGCGGAGGTGATGGCAAACGCGGACGAAATCGCGGACGGCATCATCCAGATGGCGTTGGCGCTCACCCACTGAAGAGCCGGAGCGCGGCTTTGCGCCCCCTCCGTCACGCGCAAGAAAGAGCGCGCGCCACCTCCCCCGCGAGAAAGCGGGTGAGGATTGAAGTGAACGTACCTTAATCCTCCCACGCCCTCTTGCGGGGGAGGTGGCGCGCGGCGCTCTCTCGCGTCGCGTGACGGAGGGGGCGCAAGGCCGCTACAACACAACCCATCCGATCCCACAGCGTCACGCACGCCCGAGCCAAGGCCCTGCGCTCTCGCTTGTCGCCGCCCGAGGTTCTCCTGTGGCTACGTCTGCGACACCGCGATCCGGGGCTACCTCGCTTTCGCCGGCAGCACCCGATCAGCCCATACATCGCCGATTTCTATTGTTCGGCCGCGCGGCTCGTCATTGAGATCGATGGAGCGGGGCATGGCGAGGAGGCTCAGGTCTTGCACGACGAAGCGAGAGACCGTTTCATGAAGCGTCTCGGTTACCGCGTCGTCCGGGTATCGGCGGCGGAGGTGATGGCGGCCGCCGATGACGTTGCCGACGGCATCGTGCAGATGGCCCTGGCGCTCATCGGCGAAGCAGCCGGAGCGCGGCCTTGCGCCCCCTCCGTCACGGCGCAAGAAAAGCGCCGCGCCACCTCCGCCGCAAGAGGACGGGGGAGGAGTAGGAAGTACTCTAATCCTTCCCTGTGCCTCTTCACGGGGGAGGTGGCGCTCGACGCCCTCTCGCGTCGAGTGACGGAGGGGGCGCAAGGCCGTCTCCTCGATGGCGAGTCGCCTTGACTCAATATCAGCCAAAGTAGATTTTGAGCTGAGGTGGGCGCGGCGGCGATCAAAAACTTCCACCCTTAAGCCTCGTCCGCCCAGGCGGCTGACGACCCGCGGCCTTATGCCCGCACCTCTTCGGCGCCGAATTCCATGATCTCCATCACCACGCGCTCCTCTCGGAGCGACTTTTCCCGTCTGTGGACCGCGCAGGCAATTTCCGAATTTGGGGCGCGGATCAGCCGCGAGGGGCTGCCGATCATGGCGGTGCTCAGCCTCGGCGGCGGCCCGGCGGCGCTCGGCCTGCTCGCCGCCTTGTCGCGCGGGTCGCCGCTGTTGATCGGGCTGACGGCGGGGGGATTCGTCGACCGGTCGCGGCGGCGGCCGGTGCTGGTCGCGATGGACCTGTTCCGCGCGGCGGCCTTGCTGACTCTCCCGCTCGCGGCGCTGTGGCGCGCGCTGACCGTCATCCAGGTCTGCGTCATTGCGGTCCTCGTCGGCGCGGGCAGCGCGCTGTTCGATATCGCCGCGCTCGCCTACCTGCCGACGCTGGTCGGGCGAGAGGCGGTGACGGAGGCCAATGCCAAGCTGAGCGCCACCGAGTCCATCGCCGAGACCCTCGGCCCGGCGCTCGGCGGGGCGTTGTTCCAATGGCTGACCGCGCCGTTCGCCGTGCTGCTCAACGCCGTCACCTATATCGCTTCGGCCATGGCGCTCGGGCGCATCCAGGGCGCGGAACCGGCGCCCGCGCCCCGACCAGGGCGCCGCAACCGGATCCGCGACGTGATCGACGGCGCGCGTATCACCTGGGCCGAGCCGCGCATCCGCGTTCTGTTGATCATGAGCGGCGTCGGCGGTCTGTTCGGCGGCGCGTTCAGCGCGCTCTACATCCTGTTCGCCCTGCGCACCCTTGACTTGCCGCCCGTGATCCTCGGCCTCGGCATCGCCTGCGGCGGCGTGGGGTCTCTCCTGGGCACGGCCCTGGTCCAGCCGATGGCTCGACGGCTGGGCGTGGGGCCGACGCTCTGCCTCACCGGCGTGATTTCGGCGCTCGGGACCTTGATCTTCGTCGTGTCTCCGGCGTCCCGAGGCGCCGCGGCCCTGGCTCTGTTCGTCTCCCAATTCATCGGTGACCTGTTTGGGACAATTCCCCTGATCCTCGGCGCCAGCCTGCAGCAGAGCCTGATGCCGCATTACGTCCTCGGCCGGGTGGGCGCGACCTTCCGCACCATGGCCGGAACAGTCGGGATCGCCGGCGCCCTGGCGAGCGGAGCCTTGGCTCAGGCCATCGGAGTCCGCGCGACGCTGGAGATCGCGATCGCCGGTCTGATGCTCGGACCTCTGATCGGCATGATCTCGCCGCTGTGGCGGGTGCACGCGATGCCGGAGCAGGTGGCGCTCGAGGCGACGTGATATTTACCTGTGCTGCGGAATTGCCTAAATCACGGTCATCGTGACC
Source organism: Caulobacteraceae bacterium (assembly GCA_965277785.1). Classification (GTDB taxonomy): domain Bacteria; phylum Pseudomonadota; class Alphaproteobacteria; order Caulobacterales; family Caulobacteraceae; genus Acaudatibacter. Next base: position 66,196 of record CBDIDP010000009.1, on the reverse strand, counting down.
GATCAAAATTTAAGCAATCGTCTGAACATCGGCGACGTCGTGGTTCCCGGACGGGTTTGGCTCGCCCCGATGACGGGCGTGTCGGACCTGCCGTTCCGCCGTCTCGCGTCCGCGATGGGCGCGGCTTACGTCGCCACCGAAATGGTAGCGTGCAAGCAGTTCGCCCAGTCGCGGCCGGACATGGTCCGCCGCGCCGCGATCGGCGAGGGCTTGCCGCTGATGGTCGTTCAGCTCGTCGGCGGAGATCCGAAGACGGTCGCGGCGGGCGCGGTCGCCGCCGTGCGAGCGGGCGCCCAGATCATCGACCTGAATTTCGGCTGCCCGGCCAAAACGGTCACCGGCGTCGCCTGTGGTTCGGCGCTGATGCGGCGAGCCGGCCTGGCGGCCGAGCTCGTCGCCGCCGTGAGCGACGCCGTCGACGTTCCGGTCACGGTGAAGATGCGTCTCGGCTGGGACGACGCCTCTCGAAACGCGCCGGAACTTGCCCGCGACCTGCAGGCCGCCGGCGCGCGGGCGTTCACAATTCATGGTCGCACCCGGCAGCAGTTCTACGCCGGCCGCGCCGACTGGTCGGCGGTGCGCACGGTTAAAGAGGCGGTCACCGTTCCGGTCATCATCAACGGGGATATCGTCGATGCGAGGTCGGCGGCCGGGGCCCTGGCGCTCTCCGGCGCCGACGGCGTGATGATCGGCCGCGCGGCCATCGGCCAGCCTTGGCTGGCGGCCGAGGTGGAAGCGGGACTTCAGGGCGAAAGGTTCACGGCGCCCGATCCCGAACAGCGCTTCGACCTCGTCCTCGCTCATCGCCGCGCCAGTATCGCGTTCTATGGCGCCGACCTTGGCGGCAAGATGTTCCGCAAGCATCTCGCCGCCTATGTCGACGCAGCTCCGTGGCCGTCCGATCCCGCGCCGCGCCGATCCGCGCGCGCCAATCTTTGCCGGATGGACGACGAGCGGGAGATCGCCGGAGCGTTGCGCGCGCGCTGGGTCGCTGAACCCCTGCGGCTCGCCGCGTGAGAGCGGCGTCCGACAGCCTGCGCGCGGCGGCGTTCGACCTGTGGCCCGAAGCCGCGCTCCTGCTCGACGGGCACGGCGTGGTCGTCTCGGTCAACGAGGCGGCGGAGGAGCTGTTCGGCCAAAGTCTTCCTCTTCTGGGCCGCAAACGTCTCGCCACGGTGCTGGCGCCGGCCTCTCGCCTGACCGCGCTCGTCGAGCGTTGCCGGTCGCAGAACGGCACGGTGCGTGAACGCGGCGTCCAAATCGCCGTTCTTGGCTATCCGCCGTTCATCGCCGACGCGGCGGCGGCGCCGTTCCTTGATGGCGGCATGCTGGTCACACTCAGGGTTCGTTCGGCGACGTTCGGGGTCGACCGGAACGCCGATCCGGCGGGGCTTCATTCGGTTATGGGTCTCGGCCAGATGCTCGCCCATGAGGTGAAGAACCCGCTGGCCGGAATACGAGGCGCGGCCCAGTTACTCAAGCTCGGCGCCAGGGCCGACGACATCCCGCTGGCCCAGCTCATCGTCGACGAGACCGACCGCATCAAGCGCCTGATCGACCGCATGGAGTCGTTTGGCGGCGACGACCCGCCGTCGCGCTCGCCGGTCAACATCCATCGCGTGCTCGACCGCGTTCGCGCCCTCGCGGCCAATGGCGTCGCGGGCGACCTCTCCCTGCGCGAACACTACGATCCCTCGCTGCCGGACGCCTGGGGCGAGGAGGACCAGTTGATCCAGGTCTTCCTCAACCTGACCAAGAACGCGGCGGAGGCGGCCCACGCGCGAGGCGATGGCCGGGGCGAGATCGCCATCTCCACCGCCTACCGCCACGGCGTGAAGATCAGGGGCGCCGACGGCGGCTTGCTGGGCGGCGCGCCTCTGGAGGTCAAGGTGACGGACAACGGCGGCGGCGTGCCGACCCGAATCCGCGATCACCTGTTCGAACCGTTCGTCAGCTCCAAGGCCCAGGGCGTCGGCCTCGGCCTCGCCCTCGTCGCGAAGGTGGTCGCCGGACACGGCGGCATGATCGACTTCGAGTCCGAGCCGGGCCGCACGGTGTTTCGCGTTCTGCTTCCCACCGTCCCGGCGACGGCGCATTAGTAAACGGGGGTTTCAAAGATGGCCGCTCCAAACCAGAAGATCCTGATCGCGGACGACGACGCGTCGATCCGCCTGGTCCTCTCGCAGGCCTTTTCCCGACTCGGCTACGACGTCCGCGCCACCGGTAACGCGTCGACCCTGTTGAAATGGGTGACCGATGGCGACGGCGATTTGGTGATCACCGATGTCGTCATGCCGGACGAGAACGTGTTCGACGTGCTGCCCCGCATCCGCAAGCAGCGTCCGAAGCTGCCGGTTATCGTGATGAGCGCGCAGAACACCCTGCTGACCGCGATCAGCGCGGCCGAGGTCGGCGTGTTCGACTACATGCCCAAGCCGTTCGATCTCGACGAGATGGCCGAATTGGCCAGGCGGGCCCTGGCCAAGCCGGCGGACAAGGAGGTGGTCAAGGCCCAGGCTATGGCGACCCGCGACGAGCGCCTGCCGCTGATCGGCCGCTCGACGCCGATGCAGGAGGTCTATCGCACCATCTCCCGGCTTGTCGGCGCCGACCTCACCGTGCTGATCTCCGGCGAGTCCGGTTCGGGCAAGGAGCTCGTCGCCCGCGCCCTGCACGATCTCGGCCGGCGTCGCGACGGCCGCTTCGTGGCGATGAACCTGGCGGCGATCCCGCGCGGACGGGTCGACAGTGAACTTTTCGGCGAGTCCGCCGACGACATGGGCCGGCTGGCGGAGGCCGACGGCGGCACTCTGTTCCTGGATGAGATCGGCGACATGCCGCTCGACGCCCAGACCCGGCTGCTGCGGGTGTTCGACGGCGCCGACCCGGTGATCAATCCCAAAACCGGCCGCAAGCCGAACCCCCGGGTGATCGCGGCGACCAACCGCGACCTGCGCGCACTCATCGCTCAGGGCCTGTTCCGCGAAGACCTTTATTTCAGGCTCAACGTCGCGCCGATCCGCGTGCCGCCGCTGCGCGAACGCATCGACGACATCCCGGAACTCGCCCGCGCCTTTTTGATCCGCGCCAGCCGCGAGGGCCTGCCGTCGAAGACCATCGACCAGCCGGCGCTCGACCGCCTGAAGCTGCACGACTGGCCGGGCAATGTGCGCGAGCTGGAGAACCTCATCCGCCGGGTCTGCGCGCTTTATGGCGAGGAGACGATCGGCGCGCGGATCGTCGAGCGCGAATTGGCGAGCCACACGCCGGCGCGGCCTAACGAGGAGCCGGCGACCCTGTCGGCCCTGGTGGAGCGCAATCTCGCCAGCTATTTCGCCGGCCAGCCGGGCGGCATCCCGCCGGTCGGCCTCTACGACCGGGTGCTCGCCGACGTCGAACGACCGCTGTTCCAGCTCACCCTGACGGCGACCCGAGGCAACCAGATGCGCGCGGCGGAAGTGCTCGGGCTGAACCGCAACACCCTGCGCAAACGGCTGAGCGACCTCGGCATCGACCGCGCCAAGCCCGCGCGTTGAGCTTGGGAAGCGTCGCGCGAAAGCCTAGCCGCGTTGGCGCGGCGGCCTTGCGCCCCCTCCGTCACGGCGCGAGAAAGAGCGCCGCGCCACCTCCCCCGCAAGAGAGCGGTGGAGGAGTAGAAATAATCGAGGCTCCGCTCCTCACCCGCCCTCTTGCGGGGGAGGTGGCGCGCGGACCCTTTTGTCCGCGTGACGGAGGGGGCGCAAGGCCGCCTCACGAAAGGTGACGGCCTCGCGCGTAATTCAATTCGACGAGATCGACTCCACCAACGCCGAGGCCCGCCGCCGCGCGGAGGCGGGAGAGGTGGGGCCGCTGTGGCTCTCCGCTGGGCGGCAGACGGCCGGGCGCGGGCGGAGGGGTCGGGTGTGGGAGAGCCCGACCGGAAACCTGGCGGCGACGTATCTGTTCACCACGGCCAAACCGCCTGGAGAGGCGGCGCAGGTGTCGTTCGTCGCGGCGCTCGCGGTGCACGATGTGGCGCGCCAAGCTGGACAAGGCCCCCTACCGCTCGCTGAAGCGAGTCGCTTCCCCCGAGGGGGGAAGACGGAAGAAGGAGAGGCCGCCGCACCACTTTCGTCTTCCCCATTAGGGGGAAGCGACTCGCGTCAGCGAGCGGTAGGGGGTCACCGCGCCCCTCGGATCGCACTGAAATGGCCGAACGACCTCCTGATCAACGGCCGCAAGGCCGCCGGCATCCTGGTCGAATCCGGGCAGACCGTTTCGGGCCTCTGGGTCGCCGTCGGCATCGGCGTCAACCTGACCGTCGCGCCGGAACCCGCCCTGGGCGCCGCGATCACGCCGACCTCCTTCCGCGCCGAGCGGATCGAGCCTCCATCTCCGTCGGCCGCGCTCACCCTGTTGGACAACGCGCTTCAGCGCTGGCTGCGGATGTGGAACGCGGACGGCTTCCCGGCGATCGCCGCGGCCTGGACCGCCCGCGCCCACGGCCTCGGCAAAACCTGCACCGCGCGCCTGCCGGCCGAAACGGTGGTAGGGATCGCCGAAGGACTGGACGGCGACGGCGCGCTGCGGCTGCGCCTGCCGGATGGGTCCGTTCGCCGCATCACGGCGGGCGATGTTTTCTTTGGGTGAGGGGACCGAATGCTGCTGGCGATCGAGCAGGGCAACACCAACACCCTCTTCGCCGTCCACGATGGCCAGCGCTGGATCGCCCAGTGGCGGGCGGCGACCGAGGCGTCGCGCACCGCCGACGAGTACGCGGTGTGGCTCTCCCAGCTTCTGGCCATGGCCGGACTGTCGCTGGGCATCTTAAGCGGCTGCATCGTTTCCAGCGTGGTGCCGCAGTCGATCTTCAACCTGCGCAACCTGGCCCGGCGCTATTTCGACGTCGAACCGCTGATCGTCGGCGAGAACGTCGACCTCGGCATCGAGGTGCGCATCCAGAAGCCGTCGGAGGCCGGCGCCGACCGCCTGGTCAACGCCATCGGCGCGCATCTGACGTACTCCGGCGCCCTGCTGGTGGTGGATTCCGGAACCGCGACCACCTTCGACGTCGTCGCCGCCGACGGCGCCTTCGAGGGAGGGGCGATCGCGCCCGGGATCAACCTCTCCATGCAGGCGCTGCACGAGGCGGCCGCGCGCCTGCCGCGCGTGGCGATCCGCAAGCCGGACCACGCCATCGGCACCGACACCGTTTCGGCCATGCAGTCCGGCGTTTTCTTCGGGTATGTGTCGCTGATCGAGGGGCTCATCGGCCGAATGAAAGCGGAATATTTCGCGCATCGCGCGGAATCGATGACGGTGATCGGCACGGGCGGCGTCGCCGCCCTATTTGAGGGGGCGACCGAGGCGATCGATCGCTTCGACCCCGACCTCACTTTGAGCGGACTGCTCGAACTCCATCGCCGCAATCCGCGCCCAGCGAAAGCCTGACTCCCATTTCCGAACGACAATCACCCGACCCCTCCGATGAACTCGTTTTCCTTCCCCTTGGGGGCTCGAACGAGATCGGCATGAACTTCAATCTCTACGGCTACGGCCCGCCACATGATCGCAAGTGGGTCGTCGTCGATCTCGGCGTCACCTTCGGCGATCAGACCACGCCGGGCGTCGAGATCATCCTGCCGGACCCGACCTTCATCGAGGAATATGCCAAGGACGTCCTGGGCATCGTGCTGACGCATGCGCACGAGGACCACATCGGCGCCGTCGCCTGGCTGTGGCCGCGCCTGAAGGCGCCGCTTTACGCGACCCCGTTCACCGCCTTCCTGCTGCGTGAGAAGCTGCGCGAGCGCGGGCTGCTCGACGAGGCGAGGATCACCGAGATCCCGCTGCGGGGCACGCTGACGCTCGGTCCGTTCGAGATGCAGCTTCTCACCCTGACCCACTCGATCCCGGAACCGAACGGCGTCGCCATCCGGACGCCGCTCGGGACCATCCTGCACACCGGCGACTGGAAGATCGATCCCGATCCCCTGACCGGCGACGCCACCGACGAGGACGCCATCCGCCGCCTGGGCGACGAAGGCGTGCTGGCCATGGTCTGCGATTCCACCAACGTCTTCGTCGACGGCGAGGCAGGGTCGGAAGCCGAGGTGCGCGAGACCCTCGGCGCGCTGCTCCCGACGCTCAAGGGTAAGGTCGCCGCCGCCTGCTTCGCCTCCAACGTCGCGCGGATGGACACCATCATCCGCGCCGCCGAGGCCAATGGCCGCCGGGTCTGCCTGGTGGGCCGTTCGATGATCCGCATGAGCCAGGCCGCGCGCTCGGTCGGCCTGCTGGAAGGCGTCGCGCCCTTCCTGTCGGACAACGAGGCCAAGCACTTCCCTGGCGACAAAATCCTCTACCTCTGCACCGGCAGCCAGGGCGAACCCCGCGCCGCGCTCGCGCGGATGGCCGATGGAACCCACCCGCACGTCAAGCTGGGCAAGGGCGACTCGTGCGTGTTCTCCTCGCGCATCATCCCCGGCAACGAGATACCGATCCGCAACCTGCAGAACCGCCTCGCCGACCACGGTGTGCGGCTATATACCGAGCGCGACCATCCCGGCATTCATGTCTCCGGCCACCCCTGCCGCGACGAACTCAAGCGGATGTACCAGTGGGCGCGGCCGACGATCGCCGTGCCGACCCACGGCGAGCGGCGCCACCTGCTCGAACACGCCGCCTTAGCCAAGGACCTCCAGGTCTCGCAGGCCATCGCGCCGCGCAACGGCGACATGGTGCGCCTCGCGCCCGGCGCCGCCCAGATCATCGACGAGGTTCCCGCCGGCCGGCTCTACATCGACGCCGGCGTGGTGACGCCGGAAAACGGCGACGCGCTGCGCGAACGCCGCCACGCGTCGTTCAACGGCATGCTGACCGTCAGCGTGGCGCTCGACGGTATGGGCAAGCTCGCCGCCGGCCCGACCGTCCGCGCCCTCGGCCTGCCCGGCGACGAGGACTACACCGTCCGCGAAGCCACCGACGATCTTGCCGATGAAGCCGGCCAAGCGCTGCGCCGCATGTCCGCCGACGATCGCGACGATGACCGCAACGTCGAAGCCGCCCTGTCCCGCGCGGTCAAGAAGGAAGCCTTCCGTATTTGGAAGCGCCGCCCGGTGGTGGAGACGACGGTCTTGCGGCTCTGATCGTCCAGCTCCTATACGGCCCGCTCATCGCGGAAATGCGAGTCGGCGACAGTCGACGTAAGAAACACGACCTGAGCTACCTAATAAAGCTTTACATTGGGCCGATTGTTACCGCCTCCGCATGCGGATAACAGTGTTGAGTAGCTTGGGGTCGGCAAATGGCGGCGAGCAAAAATCGCGGCGCAAGAGTTTTGTACCTCGGCTGGGCAAACCAGGGGTAAGAAATGACTCTGTCGATGAAAGTCGTCGGTGCGGCCGCGGCCATGTCGTGTTTGGCCGCCACGGGCGCCTCGGCCGCCGTCCTCACCTTCGATTTCGGTTTGATCGGCGCCAATGGCGGCGCGCCGTGCGTTAGCAACTGTGTGCTGAGCACACTGGGCGAAAACACCTTCACGACCGGCGGCGTCAGTGTCGGGGCGATCGGTTACAACGCGGCCGACGCCGTCGCCTACACGACCCAGAAGCCGGGCCCCTTCGGCGGGAATGGCGGCGAGACGGGCCTCGGCGAAAGCGACACCTATCCCAAACCGTCGGACTCGGACTATGAGGTCACGACCTCGACCTGGCTCCTGCTGGACAACTCCGCGCCCAAGGCCGCCGGCTACGTGACCGCCACGCTGGCGATCGAATCGATCCAGACGGGCGAAGGCGCGAAAATCTATTCCTATACGGGCGGCCTCGGGACGCTCGACATCACCAAGCTGACGTTGCTCGACACCTTGAGTTCGCCCGGCACGGGCGGAGTCACCCAGAGCGTCTCCGTTCCTAACGAGACCTTTCTCGTCATCCAGGCGTACACGCCGAAGGGCGGCTCTTCGGGATCCGACATCGTCGTCGCCGAAGAGACGTTCAGCAAGACCGCCGTCCCCGAGCCGGCGACCTGGGCGCTTATGCTCGTCGGCCTGGGCGGTCTGGGCGCCGTCGCGCGCCGTCGTCGAGTGGCGACGGTCTGAACTTCCAGGGAACGCGAGTCCCGGCTTTCGCGTGAGCGAAGGTCGGGCGGCGACGAGAACCGTTCCGCCGATCCCGGAAGGGTGATAAGCGGCGGCCCATGATCGGTAAGCTCAACCACGTCGGCATCGCCACCCCCTCGATCGAGGCGTCGGTCGCCATGTACCGCGACATGCTGGGGGCGACCTCGGCGACCGAGAAGCGCGCCTTGCCGGAACAGGGCGTGTGGGTCGCCTTCGTCAACCTGCCCAATGCGCAGATCGAACTGATCGAACCTTATGGCGACGCCTCGCCGATCCATGCCTTTCTGGCCAAGAACCCGAAGGGCGGCCAGCATCATGTCTGTTTCGAGGCGCCCGACCTCATCGCGGCGCGCGATCACCTCGTAGCCAAGGGGGCGACCATTCTGGGAACCGGCGAGCCGCGTATCGGGGCCCACGGCGTGCCGGTGATCTTCGTCCATCCCAAGGACATGGGCGGCGTGCTGATCGAGTTGATGGCCGAGCCCCCCTTTCATACTAAAACCGAGACTCACGCGTGAACATCGGCAGCGGCATCGCGATCTATCTCACCATCTGGTGGACAGCTCTGTTCGCCATCCTGCCGCTGGGGGTTCGCAGCTATGCGGAGGAGGGCAAGCCCGTCCCCGGCGGCGGCGATCCCTCGGCGCCGGTCAATCCCAACCTCAAGCGCAAGTTCATCACCACGACCTGGGTCGCCGCCATCGTCTGGGCCATCCTGTGGGCGATCCTGCACTTCCATCTGATCAGGCTGCCGACCTTCTCACCGTCGCGCTGATCCGGCCGACTTCGGCCGTTCCAAGGAGTCCCGAACCCCATGCGCCTGTCGCGCTACTTCCTACCCGTGCTCAAGAACACCCCGGCCGAGGCGCAGATCGTCTCGCACCGGCTGATGCTGCGCGCCGGAATGCTGCGGCAGGAGGCTGCGGGCATCTACGCCTGGCTGCCGCTTGGCCACCGCGTCCTGCGCAAGGTCGAACAAATCGTGCGCGAGGAAATGGACCGCGCCGGCGCCGTCGAACTCCTGATGCCCACCCTGCAACTCGCCGACCTGTGGCGCGAGAGCGGGCGCTACGACGCCTATGGCGCGGAGATGCTGCGCATCACCGACCGCCACGAGCGCGAGATGCTCTACGGCCCGACCAACGAGGAGATGATCACCGAGATCTTCCGGGCCTACGTCAAGAGTTACAAGGCCTTGCCGCTCAATCTTTATCACATCCAGTGGAAGTTCCGCGATGAGCAGAGGCCGCGGTTCGGCGTCATGCGCGGACGGGAATTCCTGATGAAGGACGCCTATTCCTTCGATATCGACGAGGCCGAGGGCCGCAAATCCTACGACCGCATGTTCGTCGCCTATCTGCGGATGTTCGCGCGCATGGGGCTGAAGGGCGTGCCGATCCGCGCCGAGACCGGCCCGATCGGCGGCGACCTCAGCCACGAGTTCCACGTCCTGGCTCAGACCGGCGAGAGCGCCGTCTTCCTCGACAAGCGCATCCTCGACCTCGAGGTCCCTGGCGAGGATGTCGACTATCTCGGCGACCTGCCCCCCATAGTCGACAAGTGGACCCACCGCTACGCGGCCACCGAGGATGTCCACGACGAGGCCCGCTACCTCGCCGAAACGCCGGAAGATCAGCGCATCACCGCGCGCGGCATCGAGGTCGGCCAGACCTTCTTCTTCGGCGACAAATACACCCGCTCGATGAGCGCCGGCGTGCAAGGCGCCGACGGCGCGGAGCATTTCCCGCAATGCGGCAGCTACGGCGTCGGCGTCTCCCGCCTGCTCGGCGCGATCATCGAGGCCAGCCACGACGACGCTGGCATCGTCTGGCCCGACAGCGTTGCCCCGTTTGGCGTCGGCATCGTCAACCTGCGCTCCGGGGACGCCGCCTGCGACGTCGCCTGCGAGACCGCCTACGCCGCCCTGACGGCGGCCGGCAAGGAACCCCTCCTCGACGACACCGACGACCGCCCCGGCGGCAAGTTCGCCACCATGGACCTGATCGGCCTGCCCTGGCAGTTGATCGTCGGGCCGAGGGGGTTGGCGGAGGGAACCGTGGAGCTGAAGCGGCGGGCGACGGGGGAGCGCCAAGTGCTGTCGATGGACGCGGCGTTGGGGAAGATCACGGCGTGATGGATGGTGGCCTTGCGCCCCCTCCGTCACTCGACGCAAGCGGGCGTCGAGCGCCACCTCCCCCGCAAGGGGGCGTGGGAGGATTTAGCTTATTCTACTCCTCACCCGTCCTCTTGCGGGGGAGGTGGCGCGGCGCTCTTTCTCGCGCCGTGACGGAGGGGGCGCAAGACCGCTGGGCGCATCGATCTCAAGCATGATTCCATTCTCCGCCTGGGAACGCTCCATTGCGTTCCGCTACCTGCTCACCAAGCGTCGCAACGGAGGTGTCGCCCTCATCTCCTTGATTTCATTGAGCGCCATCGCTCTCGCCGTCGCAGCCTTGATCATCACCATGTCGATCATGAACGGCTTCCGGCAGGAGTTGTCGTCGAAGATCCTGGGCTTCAACGGCCACGCCTTCGTTGTCGGCGGCGAGATGTCGCCCGAACAGCGCGCGGCCGCCATCCGCCGCATCCGCGCGGTGCCCGGCGTGGTCGAGGCCGAGCCGGTGATCGAGTCGCAAGCCCTTGTCCAAGGCCCGATTGCCGCCGCGGGCGCCGTGGTGCGGGGGACCGACCCGGCGGATTTGCGGGCAACGCATATCATCGCGAACAACATCAAGTCCGGCTCCCTGCGCGGCTTCGGCCAGGGCGAGGACGGCGGCGATCAGGTCATCGTCGGTGACAAACTGGCGCAAACGCTGGGGATTTCCGTCGGCGACCCGATCTCGATCATCTCGCCCAGCGGCGGCGACACCGCGTTCGGCACGCTGCCGCCGCGCAAGACCTACACCGTCGGCGGCGTCTTCTCGGTCGGCATGAGCGAATACGACCAGACCTTCATCTACATGCCGCTGACCCAGGCCCAGCTCTTCTTCGGCCGCGGCCAGGCGGTGGACTTCATCGAGGTCAAGTTCGACGACCCGGACAAGGCGGCGAAACTCAAACCCGCGCTCGCCCGCGCCGCCGGCCCGGGAGCGGAGGTCACCGACTGGACCCAGAAGAACCAAGCCTATTTCGGCGCGCTGGAGGTGGAGCGCAACGTGATGCGCTTCATCTTCATGTTCATCGTCGCCCTGGCGGCGCTCAACATCATCTCCGGCCTGGTCATGCTGGTGAAGAACAAGGGCCGCGACATCGCCATCCTGCGCACCATGGGCGCGGGGCAGGGCGCGATCCTGCGCATCTTCTTCATGTCCGGCGCCATGATCGGGCTGGCGGGCACCGTGGCGGGCTTGGCTTTCGGCCTGCTGTTCTGCTGGAATATCAACGCCGTCCAGGCGTTTATCGAGTGGATCACCGGCGTCCAGGTGTTCAATTCCGACGTCTATTTCCTCAGCCACGTGCCGGAGAAGATCGACTGGAACGAGGTCGTCGCCGTCACCCTCTGGAGCCTCGGCGCCGCCTTCACCTTCACCCTGCTGCCGGCCTGGCGCGCCTCGCGTCTCGATCCGGTGGACGCCCTGCGCTATGAGTGAGCCGGTCCTCGTCCTGCGCGACCTTCGCCGGACCTATCAGACGGGGACCGGGCCGCTGGAGGTGCTCAAGGGCGCGGACCTCACCGTCGCGCCGGGCGAAATCGTCGGCCTCATCGGGCCCTCCGGCTCTGGTAAATCCTCACTGCTGCACGCCGCCGGCTTGCTCGAACATCCGACCAGCGGCCAGGTGATCATCGATGGCCGCGACTGCGGCGCGATGAGCGACGCCGCGCGCACCCGCATCCGCCTTTCGACCATCGGTTTCGTCTACCAGTTCCACCACCTGCTCCCCGAACTCGACGCTCTGGACAATGTGGCGTTGCCGGCCCTGATCGCGGGACGGAAGCAAGGCGCGGCTCGGGACCGGGCGAGGGGGCTGCTGACCGACCTCGGCCTCGGCGCCCGCCTCGACCATCAGCCCGCCCAGCTCTCCGGCGGCGAGCAGCAGCGCGTCGCGGTGGCGCGCGCGTTGACCAACCAGCCGCGCCTCCTCCTCGCCGACGAACCCACCGGCAATCTCGACCCGGCGACCTCGGACGCGGTGTTCCAGAACCTGCACGATCTCGTCCGCGCCACCGGCGTGGCGGCGTTGATCGCCACGCATAACCTGGAGATGGCCAAGCACATGGATCGGGTGCTGGCGCTGAGGGACGGGCGGCTGGCTTGAGGAATATGGCCTTGCGCCCCCTCCGTCACTCGACGCGAGAGGGCGTCGAGCGCCACCTCCCCCGCAAGAGATGTACGGACCGGAGACATGGCTGACAGATGTTCGGGGACATGGTGGACACTTTGGCATGAAGCGGGGGACCGATCATGCCGTTCGAGGAGTGTTCCATTGTGGAGAGCCGAGGGGAGTTTTGCCGGCTGGGATCGAAGCCGGGGGCGAACAAGCGGGAGCTTTGCCGGCGGTTCGGGGTGTCTCCGGAGACGGGCTACAAATGGCTGACCCGTTTCGCGGCGTCGGGAGAGGCGGGGTTGGGCGATCTGTCGCGTCGGCCGCTCGGCAGTCCGGCGCGCACCGTGGACGCGATCGAGGCTCGGGTGCTCGGCGTGCGCCGCGAGCATCCGGCGTGGGGCGGACGCAAGATCCGCAAGGTTCTCCAGAACGCGGGGCTGGAGACGCCGCCCTCGGCTTCGACGATCACCGCCATCCTGCGACGGCATGGACTGTTGGACGGTCCCGGGGCCGGCGAGCCGCGCGCGGTCCAGCGCTTCGAGCACGAGGCTCCCAACGATCTTTGGCAGATGGACTTCAAGGGCCACATCGCCATGGCCGAGGGCCGCTGCCACCCGCTGACCATGCTGGACGACCATTCGCGCTACTGCCTGGAGCTGGGCGCCTGCGCCGACGAACGGACGCTCACCGTGCGCGAGCGGATGACGCGGGTGTTCCGCCGCCATGGCCTGCCCCGGCGCATCCTGGCCGACAACGGCTCGCCGTGGGGAAGCTCCGGCTCCGACCAGCGCCACACCCCGCTCACCGTCTGGCTGCTCGACCTGGAGGTTCCCGTCAGCCACGGCCGCCCCTATCATCCCCAGACCCAGGGCAAGGAAGAACGCTTCCACAAGACCATGAAAGCCGAGGTTCTCGGCGACCGGGTGTTCGACGACCTCGGCCAGGCCCAAGCGGCCTTCGACGCCTGGCGCGAGGTCTACAACGTCAAGCGGCCCCACGAAGCCATCGGCATGGCGACACCCGCCACCCGCTATCGCATGAGCCCCCGCGCCATGCCCGACAGCATCGGACCACCCGAGTATGAGCCCGGCCTTCCCACCCGCAAGGTCGATCCCGGCGGCTGGTTCAGCTTCAAGGGCCGCGTCGTCAACTGCCCCAAGGCCTTCGCCGGCCGGCGCCTCGCCTTGCGCGCCACCGCACAGGACGGCGTCTATGACCTCTGCTATCGCCGCCATGTGCTCTCGCAACTCGACCTGCGACAGACCATGGTCAAACCCGTCCACCATGTCCCCGAACACCCGTCCACCTTGTCCCCGGTCTGAACAAAGAGAGCGTGGGAGGATTAAGCGATTTCTACTCCTCACCCGCTCTCTTGCGGGGGAGGTGGCGCGGCGCTCTTTCTTGCGCCGTGACGGAGGGGGCGCGGGGCACCTAGAACGAAATACGGAATATTCTGATCGTGGATCGGTCGCGACGCCAAAATGGATATTGACCATTGTATCGCATAATGCAATCATCAACGTATGAATTCGACCAACGACCCCACCCTCGCTATCGCCGAGCGCCAGCTCGCCATGCTGGGCGAGCTGGCGGAGATGGCGATGACGGCGGCGCGGGCGTTCACCGCTTCGGCGGTGGCCTCGGCCAAGGCGGCGGAAGCCATTCTGGACGATAAGTATTTCGTGCCCGAGGTCGGCCGGGCTAACGCCTGCGGAGCCAGAGACGCCGCGGAGTCCTTGCAGAAGGTCACCCGCGCCGTGCGCCTGACCCTGATGCTGGAGATGAAGGTCGCCGAGATCGTGCGGGATATACGCGCCGGCGTCGTCACCCACATCGGCGGATTTGCCCGACACAAAGATGCCGGCGGGACGCCGGCGGACGAAGGCGGTCATCAGGTCCGCCAGAGCCTACCCCGGCCTTCGAGCCAGGGTCCCGCCGGCTCTTGCTCTGGCCACGGCGAGTCGGACCGCCCGTCGCGCGACTCCCACGCCGAACGCCTGATCGACATCGAACGCCCCGACATCCTGCCCCGCGCGCCGTTCCGCGACACCGTCGACCAGATCTGCGGCGACCTCGGCGCCATCGTCGACTGGAACGCGTGGAAAGTATCGTCTCCGGGCGAGAGCGAATATTCGATTCCGGAATCTTCTCGTCGCGAGGGCGTCTCGCCCGCTTCTTTTGATCGGCAAGATACGGGCGGGATGCCTGCCCTGCCTAGACGAAACGAGCTTACCCGCGCAACCGATCCCTCCGCCCGAGTGGATCGGGCAGCGGCTCGCCGTTCATCACGAACTGCAACGAAACCGAGTTGATGCAGTACCGGTCCCGCGTCGGCGGCGGGCCGTCGGGGAAGACGTGTCCCTGATGGCTGTCGCAGCGGGCGCAGCGGGTCTCGACGCGGACCATGCCGTAGCTGGTGTCGCGAATACTGAGCACGTGCGTCTTGTCGAACGGGGCGAAGAAGCTCGGCCAGCCGGTGCCGCTCTCGAATTTGGTCGTGGACTGGAACAGCGGCAGGCCGCACAGGCGGCAGGCGTAGACTCCGTCCTGCTTGTTATCCAAGAGGCCGCCGCAGAACGCCGCCTCGGTGCCGTGGTGGAGCAGCACGTCGCGCTCGGCGCGGGTCAGGCCAGCCTCGAGGCGCTTGCGCTCGTCCGGGGAGGGCGCGGTGAGGTCGAAACCCGAGGGGGAAAGATGTTGGGTATGGAGGGTTTCGCTCATGAGGTCCTCGCTGATGGCGTGTGGTTGTAAACGCATGACGGCGCGTTTAGGCCCACACTAGATAATGCGAACGCGGGCGACCCCAACCAGAATGTTCTCCAAGATACTGATCGCCAACCGCGGCGAGATCGCCGTCCGGATCATCAAAACCTGCCGCCGCCTCGGGATCGCATCCGTCGTGGTCTATTCCGAAGCCGACGCCGACAGCTTGGCGGTGCGGCTGGCGGACGAGGCGGTGTTCATCGGCCCGTCGCCGGCGGCGCGGTCCTACCTAAAGGGCGACGTCATCATCGCGGCGGCGAAAGAGACTGGCGCGGAGGCGATCCACCCCGGCTTCGGCTTTCTATCGGAAAACGCCGGTTTCGCCCGGCTGTGCGCGGCGTCCGGCGTGGTGTTCATCGGCCCAAACCCCGACGCCATCGACGCCATGGGCGACAAGATCGAGTCCAAGAACCGCGCGGCGGCGGCCGGCGTCTCGGTGGTGCCGGGCTTCAAGGGCGAGATCGCCGACACCCCGCACGCGATCCGCATCGCCGAGGAGATCGGCTATCCGGTGATGATCAAGGCCTCCGCCGGCGGCGGCGGCAAGGGCATCCGCGTCGCCTGGTCGCGGCAGGATGTGGAGGAGGGCTTTCCGGCGGTGCGCGCCGAGGCGAAAGGGGCGTTCGGCGACGACCGCATCTTCATCGAGAAGTTCATCGAGAACCCGCGCCACATCGAGATCCAGGTGCTGGGCGACAAGCACGGCCACGTCGTCCACCTGTTCGAGCGCGAGTGCTCGATCCAGCGCCGCAACCAGAAGGTGATCGAGGAAGCGCCGTCGCCGCTGCTCGATCCCGAGGCCCGCGCCGCGATGGGGGCGCAGGCGGTCACCTTGGCGCGGGCGGTCGGTTACGACTCGGCCGGCACCGTCGAGTTCGTCGCTGGGCAGGACAAGTCGTTTTATTTCCTGGAGATGAACACACGACTTCAGGTCGAGCATCCGGTGACCGAGCTGATCACCGGCGTCGATCTGGTGGAACAGATGATCCGCGTCGCGGCCGGCGAGCCGCTGACTTTCGCTCAAGAAGACCTGGCGATAAACGGTTGGGCGATCGAAAGCCGGATCTACGCCGAGGACCCCTATCGCGGCTTCCTGCCCTCGATCGGCCGCCTGTCGCGTTACGCCCCGCCGGCGGAGGGCGACCAGGGCGGCTATGTCGTTCGCAACGACACCGGCGTGCGCGAAGGCGACGAGATCTCCACCTTCTACGACCCGATGATCGCCAAGCTGTGCGCCTGGGCGCCGACCCGCTCCGGCGCGGTGGCGGGCATGGCCCGGGCGCTGGAGGACTTCCACATCGAGGGGCCGGGACACAACACGGCCTTTCTCTCGGCGGTGATGGACCAGGAGCGGTTCGCCTCGGGCCAGCTCTCCACGCGCTATATCGCCGACGAGTTCCCGGACGGCTTCCACGGTCTTGCCGCGACCGCCGATCAGAAAGACCTGATGGCCGCCGTCGCCGCCTCGATGCACCTGACGTTGACCCGGCGCGCCATGGATCGCGGCGGCCGGACAGCGCCCGAAGAACGCTCGCGCTGGATCGTAGTAATCGACGACGAGCCGACCGAGGTCGATCTGACCGGCGGCGCCGCCGGCTTGACCGTCGCCTTCGGAGGGCGCGAGCGCGTGCTGTCGAACATCGACTGGCGCCCGGGCGCGGCGATCTTCCGCGGCGAACTCGACAGCCGCCCGTTCAGCGCCACGGTGTCGCGGGCGCCGGAGGGCTTCGTCATTCGTCACCGCGCCGCGCGCTGTAAGGTTATGGTGCTGACCCCCGCCTCCGCCGACTTGCACAAGCGCCTGCCGAAAAAGACTCCGCCGGACACCTCGCGCCTGGTGGTCGCGCCGATGCCGGGCCTGGTGGTGTCGATGGACGTGGCCGAGGGCGAGGAGGTCAAGTCCGGCCAGATCATCTGCGTCCTCGAGGCGATGAAGATGCAGAACATTATCCGCGCCGAACGCGACGGCGCGATTAAGACCGTCGGCGCCAAGGCCGGCGACAGCGTCGCCGCCGACGACGTGCTGGCGGAGTTCGCGTGATAACGAGAGTTCGCGCGTTAGTGCTGTTTCCGAGGAGTTTCCGATGAAGTTCGAGTTCGTTCCCACCGAGACCGCCGCCGGCGCCGATGCGGTGCTCGCTGTCCCAGCCTTCGAAGGAGCCTTGGGCTCGGCCGCCGCCGCCCTGGACCAACAGCTCGACGGGATGCTGGCGAAGGCCGTGGCCGGCTCTCGTTTTACAGGCGGGGCGGGACAGACCCTGGATATCGTGGCGCCGCATGGCCTCGACGCCGCGCGGCTGCTGTTGGTTGGCGTCGGACCGCTGGACAAGGTCGACGCCATGGCTGTCGAGCTCGGCGCGGCGCATGCCTATCAGGCGGCCAAGGCCAGCGGCGCCAAGACGCTGATGCTGAAATTGCCGAGCGAGCCCACTCCGCTGGTCGCGCGCGCCGCGTTCGGCATCAAGCTGGCGGCTTATCGCTTCGACAAGTACCGCACGACCGAGAAGGCGGAGAAGAAGCCGTCGATCGAGACGATCCAGTTCGCGGTCGACGATCCAGGCGCCGCCCAGACCGCCTTCGAACGGGAATCGCAACTGGCGGACGCCATCCTATTTGCCCGCGACCTCGTCTCCGAGCCGGCCAACATCCTCTATCCCGCCGAGTTCGCCCGCCGGGTGAAGGAACTCGAACGTCTCGGCCTCGAGGTCGAGATCCTCGGGGTCGACGAGATGACCAAGCTCGGCATGGGCGCGCTGCTCGGGGTGGGGCAGGGCAGCCGGCGGGAGAGCCAGCTCGCGGTGATCCAGTGGCGCGGCGCGGTCGATCCCGCCGCCCAGCCGATCGCCTTCGTCGGCAAGGGCGTCTGCTTCGACACCGGCGGCATCAGCATCAAACCGGCCGAAGGCATGGAGGAGATGATCACCGACATGGGCGGCGCCGCGGCGGTGACCGGCCTGATGTACGCCCTGGCCTCGCGCAAGGCGAAGGCGAACGTGGTCGGCATCCTGGGCTTGGTCGAGAACATGCCCGACGGTAACGCCCAGCGCCCCGGCGACATCGTCACCAGCATGTCCGGCCAGACCATCGAGGTGATCAACACCGACGCCGAGGGCCGCCTCGTCCTCGCCGACGCGCTCTGGTATTGCCAGAACCGCTTCAAGCCGAAGTTCATGGTCGATCTGGCGACACTGACCGGGGCGATCATCATCTCGCTCGGCAAGGACATCGCCGGCCTGTTCAGCAACGACGACGACCTTTCCGCCAAATTGCTCGCTGCATCGGCGGCGACCGGCGAGCCGCTGTGGCGCATGCCGATGCCGTCGCAGTACGACAAGCTGATCGACACGCCCCAGGCCGACATGAAGAACCTCGGCACGCGGCACGGCGGCTCGATCACCGCGGCCCTGTTCATCAAGCGCTTCGTCAACGGCCTGCCCTGGGCCCACCTCGACATCGCTTCGACGGCCTGGAAGCCGAACTCCACCGTGCCGACCATCCCCAGCGGCGCGAGCGGGTTTGGCGTGCGTTTGCTCGACCGGCTGGTGGCGGATGCCTACGAAGGCTGAGGTCCCCACGGAAGCCTGGTTCTACCACCTTGAACACGCCTCGATCGATCAGGCGCTGCCCGAACTGCTGGAGAAGACCTTGGCGCGGGGCTGGCGGGCGATGGTGCGCTCCACCGACCCCGCCATGCTCGACCATCTCGACGCGTGGCTATGGACCTATCGCGACGAGTCCTTCCTCGCTCACGGGCGCGGCGGCGAGCCGAACGCCTCCCGCCAGCCGATCATGTTGACCGAGGGCGAGGAGCGCGAGAACGAAGCCGAGGCCCTGTTCATCCTCGACGAACCTCCCTCGGGGCTCGATCTCTACGAGCGCTGCGTCGTGCTGTTCGAGGGCGCGGACGAGGTCGCCCTGGCGCGCGCCCGGCGGCTGTGGTCGACCTACAAGGCCGCCGGTTCGGCGGTGACCTACTGGCGCCAGCAGGAGGCCCGAGGATGGACACGGCAGGCTTGAGACGGTTCGCGTTCGTCGCCCTCACGTTGGCGCTGGCCGCCTGCGCCGGCGGCTCGCGGCGGCCGTCGGCTCCTCCGCCGGCGGCGGCCGCCGCTTACGGCCCGGCCCCGGTCGTCGCCAGCGACGCCTCCCAGCCCGCCGCGCCGCCGCAGCCACGCCCCGCGCCCGATCAATGCGCCTTGAACGAGCTGCGCGGCGTCGTCGGCAAATCGAGGCTGGAGATCCCGATTCCGCTCGAGCCCGGCCGTCGAAGGGTGGTCTGCGAAACCTGCCCGCGCTCGCAGGACTTCGTGGCGGGACGTCAGACCGTGCTGTTCGACGCCCGGACCGGCCTGGTGACCTCTGTATCGTGCGGGTGAGAGCGCCTCTACGGCCCCGGCCGGCTGGTGTCGCCGTGCGAGCCGGGGGTCTGGTTCTGATCGGGGGGCAGGACGCCGGCGGCGCTGATACTGCCGAGCAGTTGTTCGAGCACGGTCATCTCGCGGCCGCGCGTCGGCGTCTCGCGGCCGTTGAAGGCGATCACCCGGCCGTCCTTCAACGAATAGGTGTTCACCGCCGCCACCTTGTCCTCGCCCTTGGCGAAGTTGATCGCGGTGATGTCCCGGCGATTCACCCGGGGATGGTAGAAGGCGGTGTGGCTCGAAAGCTGCGACATGTAATACCAGGTGTCGTTATCGAAGGTCGACTTGGCCGTCGGCGTGCCGAGCCGGGCGAGCACCGCCGATCGCGGCTCCCCGACCTTCACGTCGGCGGGCGCCTGGTCGACGACCTGGAAGCCGGAATAGGAGCTGACCGGGGTGCAGCCGGCGGCTCCGAGAACCGTCCCGACCGCGGCGGCGAACATGACGGCTGACTTGCCACGAAGAGACATGGGCATCATTTTCTCCAAGGGAGACCGCGCGATGGACGGCGCGGCCTCCACGATTTCTCCTAATCCTAGACGCGCGGCGAATTCGAGGCGAGTTGCGATGCTCAAATTCCGGACGCGGACCAGGCCGGGGCAACCGCAGGTCGAGCGTTTCTACGAAGACGCCGTGCAGCGTTCGCGTAATCCCGATCTCTACGCCCGCATGGGCGCGCCGGACACGGTCGAAGGCCGATTCGAACTGCTGACGGTTCATATTATCCTGCTGATCGAGCGGCTCAACGACGCCGGAGACCGCGGCCGCGCGGTGGGACAGATGCTGTTCGACCTCTACGTCCGCAACCTCGACGGCGCGCTTAGGGAGATGGGCGTGGGCGACCTGGCGGTGGGCAAGCGCATGAAGAGTCTCGGCCGCCTGTTCTATGGCCGGGCGGTCGCCTATCGGGAGGCGTTCGCCGAGGGCGAGGCGAGCGCTTTGGAGTCGCTCGTCGGCCGCACCGTGCTCGCGGAACGTCCGAATGCAAGCGCGGTAGCGCTGGCGGCGTATCTCATGGAGGAGAAGCAGCGACTGGACCGCGTCGCTGACGACGCGCTGCTGGCGGAGGCGGGCGATGACCGCTGAGCCGTGGAGCGACGTTCGCGCCTGGGGATCGTTGCGCGCCGGCGGACGGGAGACGATCACCGTGGACGCCGGGCGCCGCGCCGCGATCGCGCGACGCCTCGACCTTGAAGCGCTGGAGTCCTTGGCCGCCACGATCGACTATGCGCCATGGCTGGATGGCGTGCGTATTCGCGGTCGGGTCGAGGCCGAAGCCGGCCGACTGTGCGGTGTCACTCTGGAGCCCTTTGTTGAGCGGGTCGACACCGAGCTGGAGGTGAAGATTGTTCCCGAGGGCAGTCCCAATGCCCCCGAACCCGAAGCGGAACTGATCGTCGCCCTGGACGCCGAGGATCCGCCCGACTTGGCGCCCGCCGCCGGCGTTGATCTCGGCGCCTATGTCGTGGAAGCGCTTGGACTGGGTCTGGAGCCTTTTCCACGCGCGCCGGGCGCCGTGTTCGACTTCGTCGATCCCAAGCCCGAGACGTCGCCGTTCAACGTCCTCTCGTTCATGGCGGCGAAGGCGGAAAACGAAGATTAGGCCGGCCGGCGAGCCGGGCCACCGAAGAAGCCGGACTTGCGACGGCTAGGCGACCGCGCGTATTGCAGGCGGGCCTCGGCTGGACTCCCAGCGCCGTCCGCAGCCGTCGACGCCACCCAAGCGCTTTCCCATCGAGGTGTTTCGCCGACGTGACCGATCCGCTGATCATTTCGATCGACGCGATGGGAGGCGATCATGGACCCAAGGTCATCGTCCCGGCGCTGGCGCGGGTGCTCAAGTCGAGTACGTCTTCCAGATTGCGCTTCCTGGTGCATGGTGACGAAGCTGAGTTGGCCGAGTGCTTCCGCGCCCATCCCGCGGTCGCGGCGGTGAGCGAGGCGAGGGCCTCGACCAGCGTCATCTCCTCCGACGCCAAGCCCGCGCACGCCATGCGGCGAGGCCGGGGAAGTTCAATGTGGAACGCCGTCGAAAGTGTCCGGGCGCGGGAGGCGCACGCGGCGGTCTCCGCCGGCAACACCGGGGCGCTGATGGCGATTTCGCGCCTGCAACTGCGCATGGTCGGCGGCATGGAGCGGCCGGCCCTGGTGGCCAATTGGCCGACCTCGAGGGGCGTCACCTCCGTGCTGGACGTCGGAGCGAACATCCTGTGCGACGCCGACCGTCTGGTGGAGTTCGCCATCATGGGCGCCGCGTTCCACCGCGCACTGCATGGCACGGCTCGGCCTTTGATCGGCTTGCTCAACGTAGGGGTGGAATCGGAAAAGGGCCACGACGAGGTGCGCGGCGCCCATCGGCTGCTCAGCGAATCGCGGTTCGATGTCGACTACCATGGCTTCGTGGAGGGCGACGACATCGCAAAGGGCACGGTCGATGTGGTGGTGACGGACGGCTTCACCGGCAACGTGGCGCTGAAGACCGCCGAGGGGCTGGCGCGCTTCTTTCGCGCCGAGATGCGGCGGGCGCTGACCTCGACCGTCGCCTCGCGGGTCGGCGCCTTCATCGCTCAGGGCGCGCTGCGCGAGATGGGCCGCAGGCTCGATCCGTCGACCGTCAACGGCGGTCCCTTCCTCGGCCTGAACGGCATCGTGGTGAAGAGCCACGGCGGCGCCGACGCCGGCGGCTTCGCCAACGCGGTGACCATGGCGATCGATCTCGCCCGCGCCGACTTCACCAGCGCGATCGAGCGCGATCTCGGCCAGCGCGAGGCGCGCCGGGGATTGCTGTCGATGGCTGGCGGCGTTTCGGCGTGACCGTCACGCGCGGCCTGATCACCGGCGTTGGCGGTCATCTTCCTCCGGAGGTGATGACCAACGCCGACATAGCGGCCCTCGTCGAGACCAGCGACGAGTGGATCGTCGAGCGCACCGGCATCCGCTCGCGCAGGCGAGCGCCGCCACAGATCGCGACTTCCGATCTCGCGGCGGAGGCGGCCAGGAAGGCGCTCATCGCGGCCGGGCGCACCGCGGCGGAGGTCGATCTCATCGTCGTCGCCACGACGACGCCGGACCTGACATTCCCGGCGACGGCGACCATCGTCCAACTCAAGATCGGCGCGCCGGTCGGCATCGCTTTCGATGTCCAGGCGGTGTGTTCGGGCTTCGTCTACGCCCTGGCCGTGGCGGACAACTTCGTCGTGCGCGGCCTTTCAAGGTGCGCCCTGGTGATCGGCGCCGAGACCATGACCCGCCTGCTCGACTGGACGGACCGGGGCACCTGCGTCCTGTTCGGCGACGGCGCCGGGGCGGTGGTGCTGGAGCCCGGAAGCGGAGAGGGGACCACCGCCGACAAGGGCATCCTCGGTTTTTCGCTCAAGGCCGACGGCTCGAAGCGCGACCTGCTCTACGTCGACGGCGGCGCGTCCTCCACCGGCACGATCGGCCACCTGCGCATGCAGGGCAACCAGGTCTTTCGCCATGCGGTGGTGAACATCAGCGAGGCGGTGTT
Source organism: Caulobacteraceae bacterium (assembly GCA_965277785.1). Classification (GTDB taxonomy): domain Bacteria; phylum Pseudomonadota; class Alphaproteobacteria; order Caulobacterales; family Caulobacteraceae; genus Acaudatibacter. Next base: position 43,140 of record CBDIDP010000009.1, on the reverse strand, counting down.
CGACGCCGCCAGAATCGCCGGCGTGGACGTCGCCGACGTCGACTGGTTCATCCCGCATCAGGCCAATCAGCGCATCCTGGACGGGGTCGCCAAGCGGATCGGCATCGATCCGGCCAAGGTGATCTCCACCGTCGCCGACCACGCCAACACTTCGGCCGCCTCCATACCGCTGGCGCTTGCCCAGGGCGTGACCGACGGGCGCATCAAGCCTGGACACCTCCTTTTGATGGAGGCCATGGGCGGCGGCCTGACCTGGGGCGCGGTGGTCGCGCGGCTTTGACGTATCGGAAGCCGTTGACTTCGCGCGCTATTGACGACCATCAATTCGATCCGCCCGGGGTTCGCCATGACCGACAAGACACTGACCCGCGCCGATCTTACCGACGCGCTGCACGAACAGATCGGCCTGACGCGGCAGGACTGCGCCGTCCTCGTCGAACGGACCCTGACCCTCATCGCCGAGGCCATGGAGCGCGGCGAGGTGGTCAAGCTGTCCGGGTTCGGCGTGTTCCAGGTCCGCTCGAAGCGGGAGCGGATGGGCCGCAATCCAAAAACCGGCGAACCGGCGAAGATCGACTCCCGGCGGGTGATCGGATTTCGTCCGTCGCAGATCATGAAGGCGCGGGTCGAACGCGCGCCGTCTGGCTAGTCGGCCTCGCTCGTGAAGACGCCGGAGGCCTTCCGCGGCATCTCGGAGGTGGCGGACGCGGTCGGGGTGCGCCAGCACACCCTTCGGGCGTGGGAGACGCGGTTCCCCTTTGTCAAGCCGGTCAAGCGGCCGGATGGGCGGCGCTATTATCGGCCGGCCGACATCGCCATGCTGCGCGAGCTGAAGCGGCTGATCGGCGACGAGAAGCGCTCGGTCGAGGATATTCTAAAGATCAACCGCGAGGGCGGCCTGAAGATCGTCGACCCGCCGAGGCTCAGTCGTTCCGACGCCGGCGAACCCACCCGCGCCGCTCGGTTGCGATCGGCGCTCGATGATCTGGCCGCGGCGAGGGATCGGCTCGTCGCGGCGATAGGGCGGCCCGGAGCCGCGGCCGATTAGCGATTGCCGAGCGGCCGGCCCCTGCCTATAAGCCGCATCCTTCGGAGCGTGGCGCAGCCTGGTAGCGCACTTGACTGGGGGTCAAGGGGTCGCAGGTTCGAATCCTGTCGCTCCGACCATCATTTCTCGACGGATCCATGACCGGCCTTCCCCATGCCGTCGCCCACCTGAACACCTCGACCGCGACGGTCCGCGATCCGCCGGAGCGGTCACGTTTGGCTGCGGCGTGGTTGTTCGCCGTCGCCGTCTGCGTGATCGCCATGGTGGTCGTCGGCGGAGCCACCCGCCTCACCGGATCGGGCCTGTCGATCACCCAGTGGAAGCCACTGACCGGCGCGCTCCCGCCTCTCGATGCCGCGGCGTGGGACGACCTCTTCGCCCGCTACCGGGCGATCCCGCAGTATCGCCTCATCAACGCCGGCATGACGCTTGGAGCGTTCAAGTCGATCTTCTGGTGGGAGTGGGCGCACCGACTGATCGGCCGGGTTCTGGGTGTGATCTTCGCCGCGCCGTTTCTTGTGCTCCTGGCCACGCGCAGGTTGCCGAAGCGGCTTATCTGGCCGTGCGTCGGTCTGTTCGTTCTCGGCGGGCTGCAGGGTCTCGTCGGTTGGTGGATGGTGGCGAGCGGGCTTGAGACGCGGGTGTATGTCGCGCCTGAACGCCTCGCGGCCCACCTCGGCCTGGCTCTGATCCTGTTCTGCGCCCTGATCTGGACCGCGCTGGAGGCGGGATGGGGAGGGCGGAAGCCGCTGGCGCGGTCGCGGTGGGCCATCGTGACGTTTGTCTTTCTCGGCCTCGTCTACCTGCAATGTCTGCTCGGCGCTCTGGTGGCGGGCAATCACGCCGGCCTCGCCAACGCCGACTGGCCGCTGATGTCCGGCCGGGTGTTTCCAAGCGACTATTGGCGGGGCGGCGTTTGGACGACCCTCGTCCACGGTCTCGCCGCCGTTCAGTTTCACCACCGGCTGCTGGCTTATAGCCTCGCGATATTCGCGCTCGGTCTGGCGGTCGCCGGCGCGCGTTCGACGTCCAGGCCGACCAGGACGCTTGTGGCGGTCATCGTCGCGATAATCGTCATCCAGATTTGCCTAGGCGTCGCGCTTCTCCTGGGCGGAGTGCCGCTGAGCCTAGCCCTCGGACACCAGGTCACCGCCTGCCTTCTACTGGGCTGCGCAACCGCGCTGGCGTGGACCTCGCGGCGGAACGGTATTATGGTACCAATAGCCTAAAATTCTGATTTAACAACGTTTTCGATGATATGCTCGACACGAAGTTGACAGCGGCGCCCGCGGCCTGTACGAGCCCGCCTCCATCGAAACGCCCGGCTTCGCCGCGCCCTGAAGTGACGAGCATGAACACCAAGACCACCACCTATGTGAAGGCCGCCGAGCCCGGCAAACAGTGGATCGTGATCGACGCCGAGAACGCGGTGGTCGGCCGCCTCGCCACCTTCATCGCCATGCGCCTGCGCGGCAAGCACCGCGCGGACTACACTCCAAACGTCGACTGCGGCGACCATGTCGTGGTGATCAACGCCGACAAGGTGAAGTTCACCGGCCGCAAGCTGGAGCAAAAGACCTACTACCGCCACACCGGCCACCCCGGCGGCGTCAAGGAAACCACCGCGGGCAAGGTCCTCGCCGGCCGTTTCCCCGAGCGGGTGCTGGAGAAAGCGGTGGAACGCATGCTGCCCAAGGAAAGTCCGCTCGCCCGCCGGCAACTCACCCACCTGAAACTTTACAACGGCGCGGATCATCCACACGAGGCGCAGAGCCCGACGACGATCGACTTCATCGCCATGAACGCCAAGAACGCCCGGAGCCAATAGTCATGAGCGACACCCACGGACTGGAAGCACTCCAGAGCCTGTCGTCGAATCCGGCGCCGGCGGCGCCCGCGGAGCCCAAGATCGACGGGCAGGGCCGCGCCTACGCCACTGGCAAGCGCAAGAACGCCGTCGCCCGCGTTTGGCTGAAGCCCGGCAAGGGCGCCGTCACCATCAATGGCAGGGACCAGGAAACATATTTTGCCCGTCCGGTCCTGCGCATGATGCTGGCCCAACCGATGCAGGTCGTCGACCGCGTCGGCCAATTCGATGTAATCGCAACGGTGGAAGGCTCGGGGCTTTCGGGGCAGGCTGGCGCCGTGCGCCACGCCATCTCCAAGGCCCTGACCTACTACGAGCCGGGCCTGCGCGCGCTCTTGAAGCCGCATGGTTTCCTGACGCGGGACAGCCGGGTGGTCGAGCGCAAGAAGTACGGCAAGGCCAAGGCGCGACGCAGCTTCCAGTTCTCGAAGCGATAGCACTTTCGGGCTGGCTATATCTTCACTTTTCGCCGTCATCCCGCATGCAGTGTAACGCAGTGAAGCGGAGATGCGGGATCCGGCCCGGTCTTTCAGTATAAAGCGGAGCTGGCTCCCGGGTCTCCGCTCCACTTCGTTGCGCTCCGCCCGGGATGACGGTGTCGGGGAATGGGCTGCCAGAGAGTGGTAAGCATGTTCAAGGTTTTCATCGACGGCGAGGCGGGGACGACCGGGTTGCGGATCCGGGATCGTCTGGAAGGTCGCGCCGATATTCACCTCGTCGCCATCGATCCCGAGAGGCGCAAGGACGCGGCGGCGCGGCGCGATTGCCTGAACGGCGCCGACGCGGTCATCCTGTGCCTGCCCGAAGACGCGGCGCGCGAGGCGGTGGCGCTGATCGACAATCCGGCGGTGAAAGTGATCGACGCTTCCACCGCGCACCGCGTCGCGCCCGGCTGGGTGTACGGCTTTCCCGAGATGGCGAAGGGGCAGCGCGAACGGATTGCCGCCGCGACCCGGATCTCCAATCCGGGCTGTTACTCGACGGGCTTCATCGCTCTCGTAAAGCCCCTGGTGAACACAGGGCTGGTTCCGGCGGACTGGCCGCTGACCAGTCACGCGGTCTCCGGCTACACCGGCGGCGGCAAGGCGATGATCGCCGAATTCGAGGACGTTTCATCGTCCGCCTACACGACGGCCAGCTTCCGTACCTACGCGAACACCCTGAAGCACAAACACGTACCGGAGATGCAGGCGCATTGCGGCCTGACCCGCCCGCCGCTATTCGCGCCGGCGGTAGGCCGGTACGCCCAGGGCATGATCGTCGAGGTTCCGCTGCACCTTGACGCCCTTCCAAGGCGGGTCACGGTTGACGACCTCCATGGCGTTTTGAGCGCCGCCTACGCGGACGAGCGTTTTGTCGAGGTCGCGTCGCGCGAAGAATCTATGGCGGGTCCTCAGCTCGACCCGGAAGCGCTGAACGGCACGAACAGCCTCAAGCTGTACGTGTTCGGCGACGTAGCGGGCGGGCAGGCGAGACTGGCGGCGGTGTTGGACAACCTCGGCAAAGGGGCCGCGGGCGCGGCGGTGCAGAGCCTCAACATCGCGCTTGGCGCGGCGGAAGGCATGGGGTTGTGATCACCGGATCGTGAGGTGCGCGCCGTAACCGCCGACTCTAGCTTTGCGTAGAAGGGGCATGTCGAACTTAAAATCATCTTTCGATCGTCGTCGGCTGTTGTTGGGCGCAGCGGCCGTCACCGCGGCTGCGTACTCACCGGCGCTAGCGGCCGATGTCTGGGGCAATTCGCCGTATCGGAAACTCACCGACGCTCAGTGGAAAGCCAAGCTGCCGAGCGAAGCCTACGCCGTCCTGCGTCATGAGGGCACCGAAACGGCGTACACCAGCCCGCTGCTGAACGAGCATCGCGCCGGGACATTCGCCTGCCTTGGCTGTGGATTGCCTTTGTTCAAGTCGCAATGGAAGTATGACTCCGGCACCGGCTGGCCAAGCTTCTACACGGTGATCTCCGGGGCGGTGATCAAGAAGACCGACCTCGCCCTCGGTATTCCGCGCACGGAATATCACTGCGCCCGCTGCCTCGGTCACCAGGGCCACGTCTTCGATGACGGACCGAAGCCCACTGGACTGCGGTATTGCAACGATGGGGTGGCGCTGAAGTTCGTCGCGGCGTGATCCGATCTGGATGGTCAGGCGATCACTTCCCTTCGAGGCGATCGGCGTAGGGCCGCGCCCACACCGCCGAAACCGAAGAGCATCAACGCCCAGCTCGCCGGCTCGGGTATAGCGCCCGCCGCACTGCCCAGGATCTGGAACGTGTTCGACGCCTGGTATGCTTCGAACGGACCGAAATTGGTGTGGACGAGGGCCGTTGAAGGTCCGCCGTTCACGTCCCACCCTATGTTGCCGCCGCCGTAGGTATCGAAAGCGTTTCCAATGTAGAGGGAATAGGTTCCGCTTGCCAGCGACGTGGGTGCAATCGCGAAGGTGTCGGTGTTGACGGCGTAGCCACTGGTATTGGTCAAGATATAGCTGCTCATCACGAGCGAAGTGCCTGATGCGATCAAGGGTCCTTCAGCCGAATAGGGCGTCCGCAAGCCGCTGAAGATCGCCCAGTCGACGGTGGTGGTGGTCGAGGAGGTCGGATAGTTCCACGCGGCGAAATCGACGCTGGTGACTATCGCGCTCGCTCCAATCGTAAACGAGTCTTCGGCGTAGTTGCCGCCGGCGATCGAATACGCGGCCGCCTGATAGGTCGAAGGTCCGTTGTCGTAAAGCACGGCTGTATCGCCGCCTCCGGCTGCGAACGCGGCCCCGGCCAAAACGGTTGCGAGAAGCTGTCGGTGGGAGAGCATTTGAAAACTCCGTTTAACGCGGTGGGGGCCAAATCGTGTTCAGGGCCACAACATTGTTCAATCGCCGCTGCCGCGCATCGGCCGGATGGGGGAACCGGATGGCTTAACCAGGCGGCTGATTGACCGGACCTGAAGACCCGGCGAAGCTCGCTCATGGAGAGTCCGCCCGCGACCGGCGAGGACTATGCGGTCACGCATCCGCTGCGTCCGCTCGCGCGGGCCAGCGTCCTTACGCTGTGCCTGTTCAGCCTAGTCTGCACGCTGATCTATGTCGGTGTGGAGGACAGGTCCGGCCCGGGGACGGTCGGTGTGATGGTCTACATCTGCGCCTTCGTGGCTTGGTGGTTGGCGGCGACCTTGATCATGGCGCTTCGCCGACCCTCTCCGAAGGAGCGCGTGACCTATTGGCGCTGGATTGCCATCGGTATCGCTCTGGGCAGCCAAGCCGCGGCGGTGGGCGTGATTTGGTTGGTGATGCCGGCCGCCTCCACCACGACCCAACTGATGATCACCGTTATGGTGATAACCTGCATTCCGACCCAAATCATCGTCAGCCCCGAGAACAGCGCCGCCATTCGGGTGGGTGTGATCACGCTGCTGGGCTCGCTTGCCCTCTTCCTGGCCACCCGCCCCTCGCGGGCCGAACACCTGGCGGCGGTCTATGCCGTCGGGTTCGGCGCGGTGATGTTCGTGCTCGCCGGCATCCTGAACAAGACGGTGGGTGAGACGGTGACAGCACGCCTCGCCAGCGACGCGGCGGCGGTGAAGCTGGACCGGATGCTGGGCGAGGTTGCGGCCCAGCGCGACGCCAGCACCAAGTTCATCGCCGCCGCCTCCCATGATCTGGGTCAGCCCCTGCAGGCGGTGGCGCTGTTCTTCGACCAGACCCTTCGCGCCCCCGAGGGAGCGATGAGAGAGGCGGCGGTCGACGGTGTCCGCAACGCGCTCGCTGCCGCCGACGAGCTGTTGTCGCACATGCTCGGGCATCTGCGGTTGGAAGCCGACGCCGTCGAGCCGCATCGGTCGAACGTCGACCTGCAAGCTCTCCTGCAACGCGTCGCGGCTCGGCACGAGCCTTCGGCGCGGGAACATGGCATGACGCTCAGGGTCGCGGCCCATCCTCTTGCCCTCTCGCTGGACCCCAGCCTGATCGATCGGGCGATCGGCAATCTGATCACCAACGCCGTCACGCACAGCCGCGGCCGCCGCGTGTTGCTGGCCGCCCGCCGCCACGGGCGGAGCTCCGTTCGCATCTGGGTCATCGACGACGGCGTGGGCGTCAGCCGGATCGACGCGAAACATATCTTCGAGGATTACTATCAGGGATCGGGCGAACACGGCGTCGCGCTCGGCGGATTCGGACTGGGACTGGCGTCGGCGCGGCGGCTCGCATCGCTGATGGACGGCGTGGCCGGGCTCGATGCGCGCTGGCTCCGGGGCGCGGCGTTCTACCTCGAGTTTCCGGCTGATGGTCGCGAATGCCCAGCCGAGCGCCACGCGAGTGGAAGGCTCGTCGCGTGAAGTCGTGCCTGATCTGCGACGACCACGCCCTCGTCCGCGAAGCGTTGGCGGGGACTCTCAGGCTGGGTTGGCCGAGCGCGGCGATCACCACCGCCAACGACTTTCCCGCGGCCTGGGCCGCCGCGCCGGGCCATGACTGTTGCATCGCCGACCTGATGATGCCGGGCGCCGATCCTTTAGTGGGGATCGCCGAATTGAGGCGCGCCGCTCCTGAAATGGCCATTCTGGTGGTCACCGGGACAGAGGACGACCGGCTGCTGCTCGATCTGCTCGATCTCGGCATCGCGGGCTTCGCCCCGAAGACCGCAAGCGGCGCGATCATCGAGGCCGCGCTGCGGCTGATCGACGCCGGCGGCCGCTATCTTCCCCAGCGCCTGGCGGACATCGCCGCCTCGCGCCTCGTTGAACCGCCCCGCTCCGCGCGGACCTCGCTCCCCGGGTCCGCGGCGACTCTTTTGAGCGACAGGCAACTCTCCGTTCTGCGTCTCGCGGCGAACGGCCAATCCAACAAGGAGATCGCGATATCGCTCGGGCTCGCGCCGGCGACGATCAAGACCCATCTGGCGACTATCCAGGCCATGCTGGGCGCTAGAAACCGAACCGACGCGGCGGCGCGGGCGCGGGCGCTTGATCTTCTATGACCGCGCCAGTTGCTGGACGATCATGCTCAAGGGTAGCGCGGTGTTGGTGCTGTGATCGGTCAAGGTCCAGGTGTCCGGACGGTGACCCCATGCGTTCAGCGCGCCCAGGGCGTCGAAGCGCCCGAGGAACTGGCGGTACGCGACCCCAGCCAAATCTTCGACGACCGGACAGCCGAGAGTCACGACCCTTACACCGTCCAGGCGGCCGGTTGGCAGGGCGTGAAGCGCGTTGGAGATCGATAAGGCGCCCTTGCTGTGGCCGACCACGCAGGTGATCGACCGCAGCGCCTCCATCAGCGCGTGCAGCACATCGGAGGAGCCGCACCCGGTGCGGAATACCGGCGCGCCGTTCAGCATCGCGGGATCGGGCGCGGAGGCTGACAGGCCCCGCCCGATCGCCGCCGTCTTTGGCTGGGTCAAAGCCAGGAAATCCTGAACGTGGGACTTGGCGTTGAGGGCGTCATAGACACCGAAGCCGAACCAGCCGCCCAGTCCCTGGAGCACGGCGTCGGCGACGCCGTAACCGGGGACGATCGCCAGCACCGGCTTGTCCAGTCCGGTCGCCACGTTCCAGGCCAGGGCGGCGCTGCCGAGCGCCGAGCTGCCGACCCCGGTGATGGTGGCGACGGTGATCGGTTCGGGCGCTCCCCGCTGGTCGGCGATGAACGCGGCGACATTCTTCCAGACCGTCACATACGGCGGGGTTGTCGGGTCGACGACCAGCAGAGAGCCCTCGGGGTCGGTGTCCGCGCTCAGATCGACGATGTCTTTCGGCGCCGAAGCATTGGCTGGATCCGATGTTACGATCTCGTCGCCACGATCGCGCAGGGAGCGCGACAGGGTCGGCGCGTCATAGAACATCCAGTCGAGGGTGGTGTTGAACAGGCGGCAAGCGTCGAGCGCCGGCCGCACGAAGATCGGCGGGAGTTCGTAGTCCGCAAGCGAGCCGCTCGACGACATGCGGAGACCTCGACGTTCGATTTGGCGAGCATAGTCGATCGACGCGGCGCGAGCCACGGCCCGGCGCCGATCGGGACTTACTTGCCGGACGACATTCCGGTCGCAGGCGCGGCGGCGCAGAACCGGGTGGACCAAAGTCCCTTATAGCTCGTTTGCGCCGACCTGAAGCAGCTTTGGGCGCCCGCGTTCCCGCCGGTGGGCGTCGCGGGCAGCAGCAGTGAATCCTTGTCGACCCAGCCGGCCGCGGCGCCGTCGGAGACCCTGCACCACCGGCCGGCGCATGCGCCCAAGTCCACCGGCGCGCCGTGCTGGAGCTCGTCGATCGCGGTGAATTCGGCGCCCGGCCCGGCCCGCAGGAAGGTCGACCAGTTCAGGGTCGCCGTCGCCGCCGTCGCCGGTGACGCAACAGCCGCTCCAACCAAGACCGCCGCCATGGAAGCCCACGACCGTCGCATCAGCGCCTCCAGCGCACCATCACCGGCTCCAGCCGCTCAATCGATGTCCATAATCGTTGACAGAAAAAGTGTCCACCGATATTGACGTGTGAGCGGGCGAGCACCTCGCCCTCGGCAAGTATTATTGTGAGCGGCGACAACGATGTCGATGCTTAGTTACGAACGCAAGTATAGAATCCGGGGCGGGACCCTGGTCGGCGGAGAACTGTTCGATTTCTGGATAGGTCCTTTTTACGTCGGTTTCTTCGGTGTCACGTCCGCGATATTCGCGATCCTGGGCACTGTGCTGATCATTTACGGCGCCGCCATCGGGCCGACATGGGCGCTGTTCAGGATCAGCATCGATCCGCCGCCGATCGCCTACGGATTGAGCCTCGCGCCGCTGAAGGAAGGCGGCCTCTGGCAGATCATCACCGTCTGCGCCCTGGGCGCCTTCATCTCCTGGGCGCTGCGCCAGGTCGAGATCTGCCGCAAGCTCGGCATGGGCTATCATGTGCCGATCGGCTTCGGCGCGGCGATCTTCGCCTACGCCACCCTGGTGGTGATCCGGCCGATGCTGCTGGGCGCGTGGGGCTATGGCTTTCCCTATGGGATCATGAGTCATTTAGATTGGGTGTCGAACGTCGGCTACCAGTACCTGCACTTCCACTACAATCCCGCCCATATGCTGGCGGTCACCTTCTTCTTCACCACCACCTTGGCGGTCGGCCTGCACGGCGGCGAAATCCTGTCGGCCGTCAATCCCGGCAAGAACCGCAAGGGCGAGCAACTGCCGGTGAAGGCCGGCGAGGCCGAGAGCGTCTATTTCCGCGACACCATAACCTATTCGATCGGCGAGCTCGGCATCCATCGGCTGGGCTTCTTCCTGGCCCTGAACGCCGGGATCTGGAGCGCGATCTGCATGATCATCTCCGGCCCGTTCTGGACCCACGGCTGGCCTTATTGGTACGACTGGTGGCTGAACATTCCCGTCTGGAACGATCTCTAGGCGCGCGGCGGATGGCGCAGTTTCATACCCTCTACAACGCCGTCGCCGTCCGGGGACCCGACGACCCCGGGATCGATCTGGGCCCCCGGTCCTTCGCGCGGGTGGGCAAAGCCTATCAGTCGCGCTGGCTCGGCCGGATCGGCGAGATGCAGGTGTTGCCGACCTATCTCGGCGTCCTCGGGACAGCGTCGCTGATCTGCGGCTTCATCGCCATCGAGATCATCGGCCTGAACATGTGGGCTTCGGTGGACTGGAACCTGATCCGGTTCGTCAAGATGCTGCCGTTCCTGTCGCTGGAGCCGCCGCCGCCGAAATACGGCCTGTCCCTGCCGCCGCTGCAGGACGGCGGCTGGTGGCTGTTGGCCGGCTTCTTCCTGACCGCGGCGATCCTGCTGTGGTGGGCGCGGATGTACCGCCGGGCCAAGGCGTTGGGCATGGGCACTCATATCTGCTGGTGCTTCGCCTCGGCGATCTGGCTCTACCTGGTGCTGGGATTCATCCGTCCGCTGATGATGGGCTGCTGGTGCGAGGCGGTGCCGTTCGGCGTGATCAGCCACCTGAATTGGACCGCGACCTTTTCGGTCCGATACGGCAACCTGTTCTACGATCCCTTTCACATGCTCTCGATCGTCTTCCTGTACGGCTCGACCATGCTGTTCTGCATGCACGCCGGCACTATACTGGCGGTGGCGAAGTTCGGCGGCGAGCGCGAGAGTCAGGACATCGTCGACCGCTCGTCCGCTCAGGAGCGTTCGGCGCTGTTCTGGCGCTGGACCATGGGCTTCAACGCCACCTTTGAATCGATCCACCGCTGGATTTTCTGGTTCGCCACCCTGACGACCCTGACCGGCGGCATCGGCATCCTGCTCACCGGCACGGTGGTCGACAACTGGTACCTCTGGGGCGTCAAGCACGGCATCGCGCCGGACTACCCCGAGGTTCGTGGCCTGCCGGCCGCGCCACCGCCGATGACGGCGGCCCCTTGATGCGCGCCGGTCCGATCCTTTTGGGAGTCGCCGGCGTCCTCTTCCTGCTGTTCGTGATCCTGGTCCCGCAATGGCGGCTGCCGGGAGGGGGGACTCAGCTCGGCTCCCGCGCCTCGTCGATGATCCAGTTCAATCCGACGCAGGCCGAGGCCGCCACGAATCGGCCGCCGCCGCTTTCGCCTGCGGTTCCGGATGATTTCCGTCCCGTGGGCGCGGCGTTCAAGAATGTCAGCGTACTGACCGATATAAATGCGGGCGAGTTCATGCGGCTGCACTACGCCATGACCGGTTGGGTTTCGCCCAAGCAAGGCTGCGGCTTCTGCCACGCCGGAACGGACTACGCCTCCGACGCCAAGCCGGAAAAACAGGCCGCCCGCGTCATGTTCGCGATGACCCGACACATCAACGCGGCGTGGCGCGGCCACGTCGGCGCGGGGGGGGTCACCTGCTACACCTGCCACCGCGGACAGCCGGTCCCGTCGGAGATCTGGTTCCAGAGTTCTCCGAGCGCGCCCAAGCCGATGATCGACAAGCAGGAAGATTGGAACGAAGCCGCTCGGACCGTCCGCAACTTCTTCCCGAACGAGGGCTACGAGGAATACCTGCTGCAGGCGACACCCGCCGTGGGCCAATCGCGCACCGCGTTGCCGACCGGCGGCCCGGCCTCGGCGGTCGAGGTCAAGCGCCTCTACGAGTCGATGATGCAGATGTCGGACGGCATGGGGGTGAACTGCGGCTATTGCCACAACTCGCGCGCATTCGCCGATTGGCGCCAGAGCACGCCGGCGCGCTGGACCGGATACTCCGGCATCCAGATGACGCGCGACATCAACCGCGACTACCTCCTGAAGATCGCCCATCTCCTGCCCGAAAGCCGCTGGCTTCCCGGCAATCGGCGCGTTCTCAGCCTGCCGAACAAGGATCAGGGGCCGCAACGGGGCAATGGTCTCGCCGATTGCGCGACCTGCCACCACGGCGCGCCCAAACCCCTCGGCGGCGCGGCCATGGCGCAAGGTTTTGCGGGCCTGACCGCGCCGGAGCCGCCGGCGACCCGCGTCGCGGCCGCCTCCGCGACAACCCCCTTGGGCCGCTGAAGAGGAAGACGATGATGCAGCAGGGCGCCATCATCGGAGACATCGATATCGCCCAGCTCGTGGTGGCCGCCTTCGTGCTGTTCTTCCTCGGCCTGGTCTACCACCTGCGCCAAGAGGACAAGCGCGAGGGCTACCCGCTGGTCGATCCGGCCGACGGCTCGCCGTCGGTGGGCTTTCCGCCGTTGCCGGAGCCCAAGACCTTCCTGCTGCCCGACGGGACCATCGTCACCGCGCCCCATCCGGAGCGCGAACGCGACCTCGCCGCCCGGCGGCTGTTTCCCTTTCCCGGCGCGCCGCTCACTCCGACCGGTGATCCGCTGGCGGACGGAGTGGGTCCCGCCGCCTTCGCTCTTCGCCGGGAGCTTCCGCTGCGGCACGCGACGGACGGTATTCAGGTCGCGCCGATGCGGACATTGTCGGGTTGGTCGCTGGCCGAGGGCGATCCTGATCCGCGCGGCATGACCGTGATTGGATCGGACGGGGCGACGGCGGGCGTTGTGCGCGACCTCTGGATCGACCGCTCGGTGAAGATCCTGCGCTATCTCGAGGTCGAGATCGAAGGCGGTCCGGAAGCGAGGCGCGCGCTTCTGCCCCTGCACTACACCGACATCAAACGGCGGCGCGGCGTCATCAAGTCGAACGCGATCCGCGCCGCCCAGTTCGCCGACGCCCCGCGCCTGGTCGACCCGGACGTCATTACCGCCAGGGAAGAGGACCGGGTGAACGCCTTCTACGCCGGCTGCCGGTTCTTCCGCCACAGGGACGGTGAAAGGACGCTCGCGTGAACGCGATCACCCCCGTCGAGCTCGCGACGGTCCGCCCCGTCGACCGCGCCGTTTACTGGGAGGGGCGGCCAGACTGGCGCTCGGCCGCGATCCGCATCTGGAAGGTGCGGGTGGTGGCGGTCTATTTCACCCTGCTGCTGGCCGACGGCGCTCGCCTGGCCTTCGCTTATCCGTCCGCGTCATCCGGCGCGTGGAGCGGCGACGCCAAACTGCTCGCCATCGCCATCGCCGCGCTCGGCGGCCTCATCCTGCTCGCCTGGCTGACCCGAAGGACGACGCGCTACACCATCGAGGATGACCGGATCGTGATGCGTTATGGCATCGCCCTTCAGGCGACCTTGGAGATTCCCTTCGCGGCGATCGAGCATATCGGCATTCGCGTCCACCGCGACCATACCGGCGACCTCGCCGTTCGGCTGAAGCGCGGACAACGGATGCTCTATCCGAAACTGTGGCCCCACGCCCGACCGTGGACGATCTTCAGGGCCGAACCCATGCTGCGCTGCATTCCGGACGCCGGCGTCGTCGGCGCCATGCTGTGCCGCGCCATCGCCGCTGAAAATATTGCGCGGGATCATGGCCGCCAACAATAAGCTTACCCCGTCGGGCGAGCTGGACGAACTCTCGGAGCAGGAAAAGCGCACCATCGACCGGCACAGCACGCCGTCGGCGGCGCTGGTCCACGAGACGATCCGCGCCGAGGGCGAGGCCGAACTCGCCCGATCCAACCTGTCGCTGACCCTGTCCGGATTCTCGGCGGGATTGTCGATCGGCGTGTCGCTGATCACCATGGGCCTCCTCCAACAGCATCTGCCGGACGCGCCATGGCGCTCCCTGGTGGTCCCGTTCGGTTATTCGACGGGGTTCTTCATCGTCATCCTGGGCAGGCAACAGCTCTTCACCGAAAATACGCTCACGCCGATCCTGCCGCTGCTGTTCCACAGGAAGCTCTCGATCCTTGGACACGTGGCGAGACTGTGGGCGCTGGTTTTCCTCGCCAACATCGTGGCGACGTGCCTTTTCGCGATCTTCCTGGCCAAGACCGACGTTTTCGAACCAGCGACCAAGGCCGCCTTCGCGCAGCTCGCCGAGCAACTCTACGGCAAGACATTCGGCCACACCTTGCTCAGCGCCGGCATGGCCGGCTGGATGATCTCGCTGATGGTCTGGCTTCTACCCGCCGCGGGCGCCGCGAGGCTTTGGGTGGTGATCCTGATGACGTATCTGGTCGGCCTGCAGGGGCTGACGCACAGCATCGCCGGCTCCGTGGAAGGCTTCTATCTGGTGGCCATCGGCCGGCACTCGATCGGACAGTACCTCGGCGAGTTTCTCGTACCGACCGTCATCGGCAACATCATCGGCGGTGTCGCCCTCGTGGCGATCCTGAATTACGGGCAAGTCGCCGATGAAGTTCATGAATAGGTCACGACCGCACCTTCACGAAGCTTCCGGGCGCGTCCTCGATCGGCTTCAGCGGCCCGGCCGCCGGATCGCGCGCCAGGACTTCGTCACCCGACCGCTCCTTGAGCCATGCCGACCAGTGCGGCCACCACGAGCCCGGCTGTTCCACCGCGTCCTCCAGCCACTCATCCAAGGTCTCCGGCAGGGCGTCGTTGACCCAGTGTTGGTACTTGTTGGCGGCGGGGGCGTTGATCACGCCGGCGATGTGGCCCGAGCCGGCCATGGTAAACTTGGTCGGGCCGCCGAACAGCTTGGCGCCCTTGTAGACCGACTTGGCCGGCGCGATGTGGTCCTCGCGCGAGGACTGCACGAAGATCGGCGTCTCGACCTTGCTCAAATCGAGATGCTCGCCGGCGAGGTCGAGCATTCCTCTCGCCAAGGCGTTCTCGATATAGAACTTGCGCAGGTAGTAGAGGTGCAGGGTCTTCGGCATCCGGGTCTGGTCGGAGTTCCAGAACAGCAGGTCGAACGGCTTGGCCGCCTTGCCGAGCAGGTAGTTGTTGACGAACGACGACCAGATCAGATCGTTGGCGCGCAGAGCGTTGAAGGTGTCGGCCATTGCTTGTCCGGGCAGGACGCCGCCGCCGGCGTCCATCTTGCCTTCGAGGGTTTTCAGCCAGTCCTCGTTGGTGAAGATCAGCAGGTCGCCGGCCTCCGAGAAATCCTGTTGGGCGGCGAAGAAGGTCGCCGAGGCGATCCGCTTGTCGCCGCGCGCGGCCATATGGGCGAGGGCGCATGACAGCAGGGTGCCCCCTATGCAGTAGCCGACGGTGTTCACCGTCGCCGCTCCGGTCTGCCGCGCGACGGCGTCGACCGCCGCGTAAATCCCCTCCTCGAGGTAGTCCTCGAACGTCTTGTGCGCGAGGCGCGCGTCCGGGTTGACCCAGGAGGCGACGAAGACGGTGAAGCCTTGGGCGGCGAGCCAGCGAATCATCGAGTTCTCGGGCCGCAGATCCATGATGTAGAACTTGTTGATCCAAGGCGGGAAGATCAGCAGGGGGATTTCGCGCACCTGCTCGGTCGAGGAATCGAACTGAAGAAGCTGGATCAACTCGTTCTGGAAAATCACTTTCCCGGGCGCGGTGGCGACGTTCACTCCGACTTCGAACTTCGTCAGGTCGGTCTGGCTGATCGCCAGCGTGCCGCCGCCGCGCTCCAGGTCGGCCGAGAGGTTGGCCATGCCGCGAGCGATGGTCTCGCCATTGGACTCCATCGCGGCGCGCAGGGCGGCCGGGTTCGACATCAGGAAGTTGGTCGGCGAGACCGCGTCGGTCATCATCTTGGTGGCGAACTCGACCCGGCGGCGGGTGAGGGGGTCGACGCCCTCGACCCCGGCGACCAGATCGTTCAGCCAGTTGGAGGTGATCAGGTAGGACTGTTTGATAACGTCGAACACCGGGTTGGCGGTCCAGTCCGGATCGGCGAACCGTTTGTCGCCCTTGGCCGGCGCGACGACCGGCGCGACCGGAGCCTGCCCCGTGACAGTCAGGGCGGCGTTGCGCCAAAGCTCCATGTAGGAGGTGTAGAGGTCGGCCTGGGCCTTCATCAGCTTGTCGGGTTGGGCGGCGAGGGCGGTCATCACCTCGCCGAGGGCGCCGGCGACGTGCATCGGATCGGCATTCAGCGCCGCGGGCTTTTCGACGGCACGGGCGGCGGAGGCGGCGATCATCTTCTGCGCCGACAGGGTGGCTTCGGCGAGGTTGGCGGACATCGCCTCCAGCGCCGCGCGGTGCTCCGCCGACATCAGACTCATCATGTCGGGCAGGCCATCGCCGACCTTGCCCGGTCGCGCGGATTGGGACGCTTCGTCGGCGCTCATGGGACTCTCCCTGGCCGAGGCGCGCCCTTTCTCTGGGACGCGTCCTGCCCTATGACCTGTCGCCTAATGAAGGGCCTGCCAAGCCATATTTCAATGACGATCGTTGTCATCGCGATGATCGGCGCCGGCGAGCGCGTTCTGGCGGCGCCGCGTTCGGCGTGCGTCGCTCCATCGACTTATCCCACGTTCTGCTCGATCCCGCCCGCGCCGCGTGACGTGGCGAGCCCCGCAACCGTCCATGCCGAGGTGCTCGACACCCGTTTGGCCGGACGCGACGTGGTCGACGCCACAGCGCCGTCGACCTTCACCCTGGGCGACACCGCCGGATTCGCGGGCCGAGCTATCACCGAGGCGGCGCCCCCGCCTCCCATGACGACGCCGAGCGAGGCGGACGCCGAGGCCTTCGCGAAGGCGGCCCGGGCCACGGCGATCCCGCCCAAGCATCCCCGCTGAACGGCCGCCGGGCGCGGCCGAAAACCTACTATCCGCGATCACCGACCATGACCCCCGAATTCCACCGCATCCGGCGCCTGCCGCCCTACGTCTTCGAGGAAGTGAACCGCCTCAAGGCCCGCCTGCGCGCCGAAGGCGTCGACATCATCGACTTCGGCATGGGCAATCCGGACATGCCGACGCCGAAACACATCGTCGACAAGCTGGTAGAGACCGCGCGCGATCCTAAAGCCGGACGCTACTCCGCGTCGAAAGGCATCATCGGCCTGCGCCGGGCGATGGCCGGCTATTACAAGCGCCGGTTCGACGTCACTCTCGACCCGGACACCGAGGTGATCGCCACCCTCGGCTCCAAGGAGGGCTTCGCCAATCTGGCCCAGGCGCTCACCGCGCCCGGCGACGTGATCATCTGCCCTAACCCCGCCTATCCGATCCACGCCTACGGCTTCATCATGGCCGGCGGGGTGATCCGCCACGTGCCGGCGCTGTCGCCGGAGGAGTACCTCTCGGGCGTCAGCCGCGCGGTCAGCCGGTCGGTCCCGCCGGCGACGGTGCTGATCGTCAGCTACCCCTCGAACCCCACCGCGCAGTGGGTCGATCTCGGCTTCTACCGCGAGGTCGTCGCCTTGGCGAAGCGGCACGACATGCTGGTGCTGTCGGACATCGCCTATTCGGAGATCTATTTCGACGACAACCCACCGCCGTCGATCCTGCAAGTCGATGGCGCGCGCGAGCTGGCGGTTGAGGTCAATTCCCTCTCAAAGACCTACGCCATGGCCGGCTGGCGGGTGGGCATGGTCGTCGGCAACGCGCGGATGTGCGCGGCCCTGGCGCGGGTGAAGTCCTATCTCGACTACGGCGCCTTCACCCCGATCCAGGTCGCCGCGGCCGCCGCGCTGAATGGGCCGCAGGACTGCGTCGACGAAATCCGCGCGACCTACAAGTCGCGCCGCGACTGCCTGATTTCCGCGATGGCGCGGGCGGGGTGGGACATCCCCTCGCCGCCGGCGTCGATGTTCGCCTGGGCGCCGATTCCGGAGCCGTTCAGAGCGCTCGGTTCGATGCGTTTCGCCAAGCTGCTGATCGAGGAGGCCGGCGTCGCCGTCGCCCCTGGTGTGGCGTTCGGCGACTCCGGGGAAGGCTATGTCCGCATCGGTCTCGTCGAGAACGAACACCGCATCCGCCAGGCCGCGCGCAACGTGAAGCGGCTGATCGACCAATCGGGGCAGATCCTCTCGCGCGAACGCACGACGGCGGGCGCTCTCGGGTGAAGCAGACCTGGCGTATCGGTGTCGCCGGTCTTGGGGTGGTCGGCGGAGCGTTGGTTTCCGCCCTGACCGAGCGCCCGAAGTTCGCCCCGGGCGGCGCGGCCGCGATCATCACCGGCGTCAGCGCGCGGCGCCGGGACCCCGCCCGCGCGCCGGGCGCCGCATGGTTCGACGATCCCGTCGCCTTGGCCGCATCGCCGGACATCGACATCTTCGTCGAGCTGATCGGCGGCGCCGAAGGCCCGGCCAAAGCAGCGGTCGAGGTCGCGCTGGCGGCCGGCAAACCCGTGGTCACGGCCAACAAGGCGCTGATCGCCTGCCATGGCGCCGAACTGGCGCGGACAGCCGAGGCCAAGGGCGTCCCGCTGTTGTTCGAAGCCGCCGTCATGGGCGGCGCGCCGGCGGTGAAAATGCTGCGCGAGGCCGTGGTCGGCGACGAGGTCCGGACCGTGGCCGGCATCCTCAACGGGACCTGCAACTTCATCCTGACCGAGATGGAGAAGACCGGGCGATCGTTCGCCGACGTTCTCGCCGAGGCCCAGGCGCTCGGCTTCGCGGAGGCCGACCCGACGACCGACGTCGGCGGCTTCGACGCCGGGCATAAGATCACCATCCTCGCGGCGCTGGCGTTCGGTTGCGCGCCGACTTTCGCCGCCGCGCGGATCACCGGCATCGACGCCATCGAACTGCTCGACATCCAGATGGCCAAGGCGCTCGGCTATCGCATCAAGCTGATCGCCAGCGCGGCGCGGACGGGGGAGGGCGTGTCGGTCGACGTCGGCCCGGCGCTGACGCCGCTCGGCCATCCGCTCGCCGAAACCGGCGGCGCGCTCAACGCCCTGTTCATCGAGAGCCGGCGCATCGGCCGGATCTTCGTTCAGGGGCCAGGAGCGGGCGGCGGCCCCACCGCGGCGGCGGTCGCGGCGGACATCGCCGACATCATGACCGGCGCCTCGCGGCCGGTGTTCCAGAAACCGGCGGCCGATCTGGTCGCCTGCGCCGCGGTGTCTCACGACGCGCCCGTCCGCGCCTATGTTCGCCTGCTGGTGCGCGACGAGCCGGGGGTGATCGCGCGGGTCACTGAGATCCTCGCGGAGAACGGCGTGTCGATCGACAGCTTTCTGCAACGGCCGGTCGAGGGGATCGGCGGCGTGCCGATCGTGATGACGACCCACCCGGCCTCGGAAATCTCGCTAGACCGGGCGGTCGCCCGGATGGCGGCTCTGCCGGCGCTGATCGCGCCGCCGCGCGTGATCTTGATCGCGCGCATCTGAGAATCCGCCGACAATGATCGGCGCTTGGAACGAGGACTGAATGGAAACGCAGGTTTTAGACCGCTCCCTGGTCATGGACGCGGTCCGCGTGGCGGAGGCCGCCGCCATCGCCGCCTGGGCGCTGGCCGGCCGCGGCGACGAAATGGCGGCCGACCAGGCCGCGGTCGACGCGATGCGCACGGCTCTGAACGATCTGGACATCGACGGAACCATCGTCATCGGCGAAGGCGAACGCGACGAGGCGCCGATGCTCTATATTGGTGAGAAGGTCGGCAAGGGCGGACCCGCCGTCGATATCGCACTCGATCCTCTCGAAGGCACGTCGCTGACCGCCAAGGCGATGGCCAATGCCCTGGCTGTTATGGCTTGGGCGCCGACCGGAACCCTGCTCCATGCGCCCGACACCTATATGGACAAGATCGCCTGCGGACCCGGCTACCCCGAGGGCATGCTCGATCTCGACGCCAGCGCCGCGGACAACGCTCGCGCGATGGCCGAGGCCAAGGGCGTGGCGATCACCGAGATCACCGCCTGCGTCCTCGATCGGCCGAGGCATTCGGAGATCATCGCCTCCCTCCGCGAGGCGGGCGTAAGAGTCCACCTGATCACCGACGGCGATGTCGCCGGAGTGATGAACACCGCCGACCCCGAAACCGGGATCGACCTCTACATGGGACAGGGCGGCGCGCCTGAAGGCGTGCTGGCGTGCGCGGCGCTGAAGTGCGTCGGCGGCCAGTTCCAAGGCCGCCTGGTGTTCCGCAACGCCGACGAGCGCGCCCGCGCGAAAAGCCACGGCATCACCGATCTCGACAAGAAATACGACCTGCACGAGATGGTCCGCGCCGACGCCATCTTCGTGGCGACGGGCGTCACCGACGGCGCCCTGCTGCAGGGGGTCAAGTTCAGAGACGGGTTCGTCCACACTCATACCGTGGTGATGAACTCGGCCAGCAAGACCGTGCGCGAAGTTCGGATGAAACGGCGGCTGTGACCACGACCCTCCTTGAGCGCGATCAGGCCTTTCTCGGCGTCGACCGCTCTTTGAGCGGCCGGCGCTGGCGCGAGCGGCCGGCCGATCCGGAGATCACGCGCGGTCACCAGGCGCGGCTCGGGCTTGCCGAGCCGATCGCCAGGGCGCTCGCGGCGCGGGGGATCGGAGTCGACGACGGCGAGCACTACCTGCGGCCGACGTTCAAGGCCCTGTTTCCCGATCCGTCCTCCTTCGCCGACATGGACCTCGCGGCGAAGCTTATCGTCGACGCGCTTGTGGCCGCTCGACCGACGGTGGTGTTCGCCGACTACGACGTCGATGGCGCCACCAGCGCCGCCCTGCTCATCCGTTGGTTCCGGGCCATGGGAGCGGACCTGCCGGTCTATGTGCCGGACCGCCTGCTTGAGGGCTATGGCCCGAGCCCGATGGCGTTTCGCCGGCTCAAGGCGGATGGAGTCGAGCTGGTCATCACCGTCGACTGCGGGGCGGCGGCGTCCGACGCCCTGAACACGGCGGCGGAGATCGGCCTCGACGTGGTGGTGGTCGACCATCACCTGATGCGCGAAGTCTCGACGGCCGCCACCGCCCTGGTCAATCCCAACCGGGCCGACTGCGGCTCCGGGCAAGGGGTTCTGGCGACCGCCGGGGTGACCTTCGTCCTCCTGGCCGCGCTCAATCGCGAGGCGCGCGGGCGAGGGCTGTTCGTGGACAAGCCGGAGCCCAATCCGCGCCAGTGGCTCGACCTCGCGGCGCTCGGCGCGATCTGCGATGTCACCCAGCTCACCGGCTTCAACCGCGCCCTGACGGCGCAGGGTCTGCGCGCGATGTCGGCGTGGAGCAATCCCGGACTGGCGGCGCTGATGCGCGCGGCGGGGGCCAGGATGGGATGCGCCGGCGTGTTCGAGGCGGGTTTCGTCCTCGGACCCAGGATCAACGCCGGCGGCAGGATCGGGCGCGCCGATCTCGGCGCCCGTCTGTTGGCGACCGACGATCTCGCGGAGGCCGACGATCTCGCCGTTCAGCTCCACCTGCTCAACGCCGAGCGCAAGGATGTCGAGGCGGCGATCGCGCGGGAGGCCCGCTCCGCCCTCGAACACGACAGCAACCTCGATCCGAACGCGCCGGTGCTGGTCGTCGCCAGCGAAGGCTGGCATCCGGGCGTGATCGGCATCGTCGCCAGCCGGCTGCGGGAGACCTATCGCAAGCCGGTGGTGGTCATCGGCATCGACCGCGCGGCGAACATCGGCAAGGGCTCGGGGCGGTCGCATCCCGGCGTCAACCTCGGCCGCGCCGTGCAGGCGGCTTTCGACGAGGGGCTGCTGATGGCCGGAGGCGGCCACGCCATGGCCGCCGGCATGACCATTCGGCCGGACGACATCCCGGAATTCCGCGCCTTTCTGTGCGAAAGGCTGGCCGGCGAAATGACCGCGGCCGCGGCCTCCGAGGCCTTGGACATCGACGTGCTCGCCACGCCCGGCGCGGCGCGAGGTCTGCTGCGCGAATTCGAGGCGCTCGATCCGTTCGGCCCCGGCAATCCGGAGCCGGTCTTCGCCCTGCCCGACGTGAGTTGCGAGAACGCCATGGTCGTGCGCGGCGGCCACATCCGCACGACCTTGCGTGACCTGAACGGCGGTCGGCTGAAAGCCATCGCCTGGCGCGCCGAAGGCACAGCGCTCGGCGACCGGCTGCTCGCCGGCGCCGGCTCGCTCCACCTCGCCGGCAAGCTCAAGCGCGACGACTGGAACGGCGCCGACGGCGCGCAGCTCGAGATCGAAGACGGCGCCGATCCCCGGCGGATTGGGCCACCCTGACCTATGACCCGCTGGGCCGGCTCTACCAGACCGCCAGCCCGGTGTTCGGCAAGACCCAGTTCCTCTATGACGGCCGGCATGTCGTGGCGGAGTACGACGGCGACACCCTCGGCATGCGCCGGCGGTTCTACTGGGGACCTGGAGCGGACGAGCCGATCCTGCAGGACGAGGGCGGGGCGCTCAACTGCACCGGATCACGCTTCCTGCACACCGACGACCTCGGCTCGATCGTCGCCGTCGCCGACTGCTACGGCAACCGCACCAACGTCGACACCTACGACGAGCACGGCATCCCGGGCGCCGCCAACTGGGGCCGCTACCAATACACCGGCCAAGCCTGGATCCCGGACCTCGGCATGGACTACTACAAGGCCCGCTTCTACTCACCGACCCTCGGCCGCTTCATGCAGACCGACCACATTGGCTACGCCGACGGTCCCAACTGGTACGCCTACGCCCATAACGATCCGATCAACTGGACCGATCCCAGCGGACAAACCACTTTCTGTAGTAGGTCGTTCACCGCGACGTTATCCACTGACGCCAACGGAAACCCCGTTCTCACTGGATTCAGCACGTTTGCTTGTTCAGAAGTTATTGATTATTCCGCATTTTATGGGAACAATGCAGGGAGCCTCCTTGATTATACGGACAAGAAGCCAGCGAGATCTCGATCACCGCAAATGCCGCAGAAGCAAATGCCGCAGAATAAGGGGTGCTCAGCCTTTCAGGCGGCGGCTGTAGGGTTTTCGAAGGACCTCGGCAAGTTCGGAGCAGGAAACGACAATGCCGCCCTAGCGAGCCTGAGCGTGGCCGGCGGGGCGCAGATATTAGGCCTCGGGCCGGAGGACCCAGCCGCTGACGTGGTTTCGGGTGGGGCACTAATTAGTGCCGGCTTTTTCGGAAGCGTAGGCACCTTCTCTGGCGCCGCTTCAGCGCTCATCTACGGGGCAAGCACCGGCAATTGGCGCCAAGCAATAGCTGTTGGCGCGGGATCCGCGTTGGCCGGAGTCGCACACGTTCCCGTGGGTGCGAGAAATACCGAGTTGGCGAATGGTCTGATCGACCAAGCCACGGGCCGCGCCGCAGACCTTATGGCAGGAGAAGGAAATGCTTGTCACTGACCGCGGTCGAAACGCGCTCCGAGGGTCGTTGCTTGCTACTGGCATGGTCACGCTGGCGATAGGAATTTTTCTAGCGCAAGCATCTACAACGTTTGATGGTTATCGGCCATTTGAACCAATATTGATTCTGCTTACTTTTGTTCAATTTTATGTTGCGTTTCGGCTTCGACAGAAGCCTGGAGCTGAATCGGGCGCGAAGTCTCATGCCCAGACACGTCGCGGAACAGTAGTAAGTTGGGCGGTGATGCTGTTTGTTATTGCGTGTGGAATCTATATATTACTCTATTTACAGAGCGTACAGGGCGGCAGGCCCGGAGGATTGTATGGTTATGCTGCAATTGTCTCGGGCGCGGTCGCTGTGCTGCTTGCGTTTGTGCGTAGGATCATAAGGAAAAGCTAAACGCGGCGCCTCGGCGGGCCTACGCCACAGCTCGCCGGCTTGGCCGTGGCGATCGGCGGCTTGAGGGTGGAGGGCAGGATAGCTTTTGTGGCGGCGGGTGTGAAAAGCTTGACTATTGCGCGCGGCCGAGACTCAGCCGGTGATCTGGCCCCCGTCATGGGGTGTTCCCCAGCCTTTGAAGCTCCGCCAGCCGAACAGGTTTGAACCCCAAGCTCGCGGCAGTTGTGGACAACGGCGCATTTGCCGGTCGCATGGGCTACGCCCACCCGATTGACGGAGATACGGGAAGACATGGGGATAGGAGCAATATTCCCTACTTGTTTCGGACATGCGCTGCCATTTCGTGGCACGCCCGACGCCAACGGCAACCTGACCGGCGACGGGACCAACAGCTACGCGTACGACGCCGAGAACAAGCTGGTGAGCGCCTCGACCTCGGGCGGGACCACCCTGACCTACGATCCGCTGGGGCGGCTTTACCAGACCGCCAGCCCGGTGTTCGGCAAGACCCAGTTCCTCTACGACGGCCAGCATGTCGTGGCGGAGTACGACGGCGACACCCTCGGCATGCGCCGGCGGTTCTACTGGGGACCTGGAGCGGACGAGCCGATCCTGCAGGACGAGGGCGGGGCGCTGAACTGCACCGGCACGCACTTCCTGCACACCGACGAGCTGGGCTCGATCGTCGCCGGACTGGAACGCATCCTCGGCGCCCATCGCCAAGCGTGCGCCCGGACGGAAACCAAGGGTCTTCGCCGTGGAGCAGCTGGAGTTGCTTTGATTGCGCCGGAAAACCTTACTCCCGTCCCCCATTGCTACTCTCACTTTTTTCGGTTCCTCGTCGCGCGATTTGGGTTTAGCGTTGACACTCATGGAGAGCCCGCGAGTGGTCCGCCGCGGAGCCGCTGGAGGAACCCATGGCCCCGACCGACGAAGGCGAGGGCGTCGTTCGCCCTAACGAAGGCGGCCCTGTCCGCCGCAACTACGAAGTCGTCCGCGAACCCTACAACCTCTTCAGGCCCTCGGGGCGCCCCATCCGACGCTTGCCCGAGCGGGGTGACGGATCGCCCTCCTGGTGGGTTTTGCTCGCGCCGACGCTGGCCCTCCTGGTCCTGGCGCTCATCCTGTTCAGCCGCGGCTGCCAGCAGGCGCCGACAGCCGCCGTTCCGTCGCCGCCGGAACCGGTCGTCGCGCCCCCGACGCCCGTGGCCGCCGCGCCGGCGACCGTCGTCGACAAATACGTCCTTTTCGATACGGACCAGGCGGTGGTCACCCCCAGCGCGCAAAAGTACGTCGATCAGGCGGCGGCGGAGTTGAAGGCCCACCCCGACGCGACCGCGACGTTGCTGGGCACCACCGACACGACCGGTTCGGCGGCCCACAACCAGGCGCTGTCCGAAGCGCGCGCGGCGGCGGTTCAGGCGGCGCTCGTCGCCGATGGCGTCGACACCAAGCGGTTCGTCAAGCAGGCCGCGGGCGAGAGCGTCAACAAGGCGACCAACGCGACCGAAGAGGGTAAGCAGCGCAACCGCAGCGTCGACATCCACATCAGCGAGACCGCCGACGGAGCGACGGCGACCGCGCCGGCCGACCCGACCGCTCCGGCGGCGCCCTAGATTGGCGTGTTTAGGCGACCGGTTCCCCCGCCGCTCCCGCCGCTTGCGCGGCCTGGGAGGCGCGGATATACCCCGCGTTCTTCGCGCTGGGCCCTTCGTCTATCGGTTAGGACACCAGATTTTCATTCTGGGAAGAGGGGTTCGACTCCCCTAGGGCCTGCCAATCCGTACGCGATTCGCGCGACCTATTGACGCTCGGCGTCCGGTGGGCGCACTCTCTGTACTCTCTCGCCATCAGGTAGGCGTGGGCGTGGTGAGGGGGCGATGTCCGACTACGATTATGCAAACCGAGATCCGGTCGATGAATGCGTCCGGATCAGCGGGCGCGTCAAATGGTTCGACGCCGGTAAGGGCTATGGCTTCATCGTTCCGGACGACAACAGCCGGACCGGAATGCGCGATGTCCTGCTTCACGTGACATCGCTGCGCAACGCGGGGCGCGGAGGCGCGGCCGAGGGATCGACGATCGTCTGCGACGTCGTCAAACGGCCGAAGGGCTGGCAGGTTTCGGAGATCGTCGAGCTCGACGAAAGCGTCGCGACATCCATGGAGGAACGGCCCCGCAGGCGCTTCGACGACGGACCGGATCACCGGCACGCCTCTCACGGCCAAGACAGTCATCGTCACGACGCCTTCGATCGGCGCCGGCCACCGGCGGGCGGCGGGTTCGGCGACCGCGGCGGCCACGCTCCCGACGTGATGGACCGCGGGCCGCGCCGCGCGGCGCAGCCGAGCGGGCCGCTGGAGATGGCCAAGGTCAAGTGGTTCAACCGCGCCAAAGGCTACGGCTTCGTCATCCGCGACGGCTCCGCCGGCGACATCTTTGTCCACATCGAGGTCCTGCGGCGGTCCGGGCTGGAGGATCTCCAGCCCGGCGACGATGTCCGGGTGCGGTTCGGCGACGGCCCCAAGGGCATGGTTGTGGCGGAGATCGAACTCGTCCACGGTTGATCTTTTCGCGATCACCGGAGTTCCAGGCCTTGATGCGTTCGGGTTTCGTTGCGCTGCTCGCTTCGGTGGTGTCGGTCGGCTCGGCGGCCTGGTCGGCCGGCCAAAGCTTGCGCACCGAGCCGCTCGACATCGTCACCTCGGCGGGGACGCGGCATTTCACGGTGGAGGTCGCCGACACCGACCAGACCCGAGAGACGGGCCTGATGTTCCGCAAGAGCATGGCGCCCAACCGCGGCATGCTGTTCGATTTCGGCGCGCCGCAAGCGGTCACCTTCTGGATGAAGAACACCTTGATCCCGCTCGACATGGTGTTCATTGCCAAGGACGGCCACGTGGTCTCGATCGCGCGTAACGCCAAGCCGATGTCGGAGGCGCTGATCCCGTCGGACGGACCGATCGTCGGCGTACTCGAACTGCGTGGCGGGCGCGCGGCCGAGATCGGCGTCGAGCCCGGTGACGAGGTGCGCGAGCGCATCTTTCAGCGGTGAGCGGCGCCGACACGACCCCCGAGGGTTTCGTCCGGTCCACCGAACGCGGCCCCTTCACCACCCACAACGGGCCGTTCTTCCACCGCGCGGCGGAGTGGGGTGCGGAGCAGGCCTTTTTCGCAGAAGCGCGGCATTGCAACGGCATCGGCCTGATCCACGGCGGCATGCTGTCGGCCTTTCTCGATGGGCTGCTGGCGGCCGCGGTGGCGATACGGACCCACGCCGTTCCCGTCACCGTTCACCTGTCGGTCGACTACCTCGGCATGGGCCGCGCCGGATCGTGGGTGATGGGGGAGGCGCGGGTGACGCGGGTGACCTCCGAATTAGCCTTTGTTGAAGGCCACGCCAGCGTCCGCGACCGCGATCTGGCCCGCGCGACGGGGGTGTTCAAGCTGATGCGGCGGACGGCGAGGACCGGCTGATCGTTGCGAGGCGCCGCCCGGCATGGCAAGAGCCGCTATCCGCCGATGACCACGGGGCGTGGCGCAGCCTGGTAGCGCATCTGCTTTGGGAGCAGAGGGTCGCAGGTTCGAATCCTGCCGCCCCGACCATCGGACGAAAGCTCGCGACCGCCCGTTGAGAGGACTCCAGCCATGCTCGCCCGAATCTCTCGGCCCGGGAAAACGGCGACCCAGTCCGGCGCCGCGAAGACGCAGGAGTGGCTGCTGCGTTTCGAACCCGCCGCCGCCAGACGGCCCGATCCCCTGATGGGATGGACCCAGACGACAGACACCCGCGGCCAGGTCCAGATCGCCTTCGATACCAAGGAGGAGGCGGTCGCTTTCGCCCAACGACAGGGTATGCCGTTCGAGATCGTGCCGGAGCCCGAGGTGAAGAAGGTCGTGAAGGCCTACGCCGACAACTTCGCCTTCGGCCGCAAGCAGCCGTGGACGCACTGAGCGTGACCGCCAAAACCGTAACTCGGAGTTCGGCGTTCAAGCCCGGCTCAACCAAAGGCGCGAGATCATCGACGGTTTCGGCTCGTCGTCGTATAAGCCCACCCGGAGAGGACCACCCATGCCGACGGACGCCGCGATCGACGATAGCGCGGAAGACCATCGCGCCCGTGTCGAGGCGATACTGACTCAGATACGGGCTGATTCCCGCAATGCCAACGCTCAAGCCGCCAAGGCTGAGAAGGAGGCCCGCTACTATCCGTGGATAGCTCTCGTGATCGGCGTGATTGGATCGGGCGGACTGATCGGCGCCGCCGTGCTGGCCGCGACCTTCTTGCTGGCCCATCGCTAGGGCGACTTACCTCCAACGTTGGCCTCCGTTGGAACGCCGCCAGAACAAGGGTTAAACGGTGGGCCGAGAAAACCCCGATGGTGACAATCGACCCCGTAGCTCAACCGGATAGAGCATCCGCCTTCTAAGCGGACGGTTGCTGGTTCGAATCCAGCCGGGGTCGCCAGCCATTCTAGGGTTTGGTGTTGGACGGCTGGGTGGAAGCGGGGACCGTCGGCGTGTCGAATTTCTTTGCCTGGGCCGGCGTGACGATCTGGCGAGAGCCGCCCCCACCGCTGAAACCGTTCGAGAAGAAGGCCCAGATCACCGCCACGGCGAGCAGCGCCACGACGGTCGAGATAACCAAGACCCAGAGGACGGGAACGCCCGGCCGGCCGGACCGGGCGTCGGTCGCGTCGAGATCGGCGTGACCGGGACCAGGATTATCGACCGACATGCAACACTCCAGCTTGACCTTACCAGCTTGAACGGCGCCGGGGTCATTCCGTTGCCTCGCTATATTCAGTCGATGTGGGCGAGCGCCTGTTCGAGGTCGGCGATCAGATCGGCTGGATCTTCCAACCCGATGTTGAGCCGCACCAGCGCGCCGCTCAGATCGGTGGGAAACCGCCGCACCTCGAGTTGCGGCCCGCTATCGAGGGCGAGGCTTTCGAAGCCGCCCCAGGAAAAGCCGAGGCCAAAAAGCTGGAGGGCGTTGAGGACGGCGTGGGTCTTCGCTATGTCGCGGGTCTTGAGCACCACGCCGAACACTCCAGCGCCGGCTGAATAGTCACGCGCCCAGAACCCATGGCCCGGCGAGCCCGGCAGCGCGGGGTGAAGGACCTTGGCCACCGCCGGATGTTCCGCGAGCCACCGCGCCACGGCCAGACCGCTCGCGCCATGCCGCTCCAGCCGCACCGGCAGAGTGCGCAGGCCGCGTAGCATCTGATAGGCGTCGTCCGGAGACACCGACCAGCCGAAGTCCCAGATCGCCTGATCGAGCGCCCGTCCAAGGGCGGCGTCGCGCGTCGCGGCGGACCCCATGAAGACATCTGAGTGGCCGCCAACGTATTTGGTGAGCGCCTGAACCGAGATGTCGACGCCGTGGTCCAGCGGCTTGAACAGCACGCCCGCGGCCCAGGTGTTGTCCGCCAGGGTGAGGATGCCCTTCTCCCTCGCCAGTCTGGCGATGCCCGGCGCGTCCTGAACCTCGAATGTGAGGGAGCTCGGCGACTCCATGACGATGAGGCGGGTGGCGGTCGTGGCCATGTCCGCAAGCTCTTCCGCCGAGGTCGCCGGATCGTAGTAGCGCACCTGGACGCCGAACCGACGCAGCGCGTGGTCGCAGAAGCGGCGGGTCGGTTTGTAGGCCCCGTCGGAAACCAGGATGTCGTCTCCGGCCTTCAGGACAGCGAGCATCGCACCAGTCAGCGCCGCCAAGCCCGAAGGGAAAAGCCGGACCGTTGTCGCGCCTTCGAGGTCAGCCAGGGCGCTCATCAGAGCCTCCTGAGTTCCCAGTCCACCCCGGCCGTAAGTCGGATTCGACTCGTCGTAGAGAGCGTCGGCCGATGGAAGCAGTACCGTCGATCCGCGCTGGATGGCGGGCCCCACCGTTCGGGGGAGGCTGGCCGAAAAGTCGCCCGCGTGGATCAGCCGGGTCGAGGGGCGGAACTTTCGCGGCGTGTTCAAGGTCCCGTGACCACCACTGTCTCTTGCCGCGCGCCCCACTCGGACCACGAGCCGTCGTAGATCGCGACGTCGTCACGGCCGAGACGCGCGAAGGCGATGGCGATCACCGCCGCGCTCACCCCTGAGCCGCAGGTGGCGATCGTCGGCTTGACGAGGTCGACGCCGCTATCCGGGAGGATGTCGTGCAGCCGCTCGGAGGACGCCAGGGCTCCGTTCTCGACGACGGCGGTGAACGGCAGGCTCCGAG
The DNA here is from genome assembly GCA_965277785.1 of Caulobacteraceae bacterium. Classification (GTDB taxonomy): domain Bacteria; phylum Pseudomonadota; class Alphaproteobacteria; order Caulobacterales; family Caulobacteraceae; genus Acaudatibacter. The sequence continues at coordinate 13,166 of CBDIDP010000009.1, read as the reverse complement.
CGCCAGGCATGTGCCCCGAACGCAGGCCGACGCGAGGTTCGGGCGCCTCGCCGGTGAAGCGAGCCGCCGGTCTGGCGTCGAGCACCTGCCGAGTTGGGTCGGGCAAGGCGGCCGACACCTCTCCGAGGCTTACAACCAATTCCGGCCGGAAGCGGGCTTTGAAGCCGCCGTGGGCGGGGATCGGCCAGCCGGTCTCGAGCGGACGCCCCTCGGCGATCCAGCGCGGCAAGCCGCCGTCGAGGACGAACACCGCGTCGTGACCCATGACGCGAAACATCCACCAGACGCGGGGCGCGGAGAACAGGCCGACGGAGTCGTAGACGACGACGGTCGAGGACGCCGATACGCCGAGGCGCCGGGCGGCCACGGCGAATTCCGAGGGCGGCGGCAGCATGTGGGGCAGGGTGGCGGCGTGGTCGCTGATCTGGTCGATGTCGAAGAAGACGGCTCCCGGGATATGGCGGCCGGCGTACTCCGCCGCCGCGTTCCGCCGCGCCGCGGGCATGTGCCAACTGGCGTCGAGCACCGTGACCGCGGGGTCGCCGACGCGCTCGGCGAGCCACGTCGTGGAGACGATCGGGTCGGTCACAGCCAAGGCGGCACGGGCAGGCCGCGCTCCTTCAGGAAGTCGGGGTTGAATAATTTGCTTTGATAGCGCGAGCCGTAATCGCACAGGATGGTCACGATGGTGTGCCCAGGACCGACATCCCGGGCGAGCTGGACCGCGCCGGCGACATTGATCCCGGTCGAGCCGCCCATGACCATTCCCTCGTCCGCCAGGTCGATGATCGCCCGCATCATGGTCTGGTCGTCGATGCGGTAGGGCCGATCCACGACCAACCCTTCGAGGTTGGCGGTGATCCGGCTCTGCCCGATGCCCTCCGAGATCGACGAGCCCTCCGCCTTCAGCTCGCCGTGGGCATACCAATCATACAGCGAGGCTCCGAACGGGTCGGCGAGGCCGATCACGACCTTCGGCTTGCGCGCGCGCAGGGCCGCCGCCACCCCCGCCAGGGTGCCGCCCGTGCCGACCGCGCAGATAAAGGCGTCAACCAAGCCATTGGTGTCCTCAAAGATTTCCGGTCCGGTGGTCGCCTCGTGCGCGGCGCGGTTGGCGACATTATCGAATTGGTTGGCCCAGATCGCGCCGAGCGGCTCGGCGCGGTTCAGCTCTTCCGCCAAGCGGCCGGAAACATGCTGGTAGTTCCCGGGATTCGAATAGGGCAGGGCGTCTACCTCGATGAGTTCCGCGCCCATCAGCCGGATGGCGTCCTTCTTCTCCTGGCTCTGGGTGCGCGGAATGACGATGGTCACGGTGTAGCCGAGCGCGCGACCGACCATGGCGAGGCCGATCCCCGTATTGCCCGCCGTACCCTCGACAATCCTGCCGCCGGGCCGCAGGGCGCCTCGCCGTTCGGCGTCGCGCACGATGCCGAGGGCCGCGCGGTCCTTCACTGACTGTCCCGGGTTGAGGAACTCCGCCTTGCCCAGGATCTCGCAACCGGTCTCGTCGCTGGCGTGGCGGAGCCGGATTAGGGGCGTCCCGCCGATGGCGTCGATCACGCCGGAAAGACCGAAGGGGGCGACCATGGCTCGCTTCTTCGCGAGCTTTGACCCCGACGCAAGCCCAAACAGGGGATGCGCCTCTTCGTATTAGGCCCTGGACAATCCCAGTTGGATGACATTGGTGCGGCCTGTCTGGAACGCCGCCTCGCAATAGCGGAGGTAGAAGCGCCATAGCCGCCGGAACCGATCGTCGAACACCAAGGCCCCATCCGAAGTCCAGCTTGTCTCGAACCGGGCCGTCCATTCGGACAGAGTCCGGGCGTAGTCCTGGCCGAACCTTGTCAGTTGCGACCAGCCCAAGCCCGCGCGCGAGGTTTCCTTGCGAAGCCGCTCCTCGCTGGGCAACATGCCACCTGGAAAGACATATTTTCTCATGAAATCAGATTTCTGTCGGTAAGTCTTGAACAGATCGTCGCGGATGGTGATGATCTGCAGGCCGGCGCGGCCGCCCGGTTCAAGCACGTCGGCGACCTTGCGGAAGAACGCGGGCCAGTACGCTTCGCCGACGGCTTCGAACATTTCGATCGAGGCGACCTTGTCGAAGCGCCCTTCGATGTCGCGGTAATCCAGTAGCCGGATGTTCACCCGTTCGGCCAACCCGGCCTCGAAGACGCGTCGGCGGGCAAAATCGTGTTGCTCCCGGGAAATGGTCACCCCGGTGACGCGCGCGCCCCGTATCTTGGCGGCGTGTTCGACGAAGCCGCCCCAGCCGCAACCGATCTCCAGCACCTGCTCGTCCGGACGCAGATCGATGGTGTCGGCGAGAGCGCGGTATTTGTTCTCCTGCGCCGTCTCGAGGGTTTCGCTGGCGTGACTGTACATCGCGGACGAGTAGGTCATCGAACGATCGAGCCACCCGGAGTAGAACTCGTTGCCGAGATCATAGTGGGCATGGATGTTGCGCCGCGACCCGCTTTTCGAATTGCGATTGAGAGCGTGAGCAAGAGTATTTAGCGCGCTCATCAGAGGATTGCCGGCCACCAGTTTTTCGAGATGGTCGAAATTGAGCGTGAATACCTGGAGCAGGGCGGCGAGATCGGGCGTATCCCACTCGCCGGCCACATAGCCTTCGCCGAAGCCGATGTCCGCCGAGGCGAGAACCCGACTCACGAATTTGAAATCGCGGACGATCAGCCGGCCCGACGGGCCGCCGAAACGGCCTTTGATGTGAATTTCGCGGCCCGATGGCAACTCCATGGTGAGCGAGCCGCGCTCCCATTGGCGCCGCGAGATCGCAACGGCGGTGCGGAACGCCGCCGGCGCCCGCCTGAACTCCGGATCGTTCGCCGTCACCACGGCGCGGCCGTGAGATCCCGAGCGGCGAGAACCTGAAAATGCGAGATCGATTTCAGAAAGATTGGAAAATTGAATGCTCAAGACAGCCCCCTGTAGGCGGTCAACGCCCGATTGCGCGCCGCGGAATGGTCCAAAATGGGTTTGGGGTAGGTCACGCCCAGCTCCACATCGGCGCTCGCGAGCGTCGATGTGTCGGCCACCCACGGCTGGTGGATGTCCGCGGCGCTCAGCTTGGCGAGCTCGGGGACCCAGCGCCGGACATAATCGCCGTTCGGATCGAACTTGGCGCCCTGAAGTATGGGATTGAAGATGCGGAAGAACGGCGCTGCGTCCGCGCCCGAGCCGGCCACCCACTGCCAGTTGCCGACGTTGTTCGCGAGATCGGCGTCGACCAGGGTGTCCCAGAACCAGGCTTCGCCCTTGCGCCAATCGACCAGCAGGTCCTTGACCAGGAAAGAGGCGACGATCATCCGCGCGCGGTTGTGCATCCAGCCCATCGACCAAAGCTGGCGCATGCCGGCGTCGACGACCGGGAAGCCCGTCAGCCCTCTGGTCCAGGCGCGGAACCCCACGGCGTCGTCGAGCCACTTGAAGTTGGCGAAGGCGGCGTTGAACGGGCGGTCGGTGATTTGCGGATTATGGAACAGCAGGCTGTAGTTGAACTCCCGCCAGATCAGCTCCTTCTGATAGGTCTCCGCCTCACCGTGCGGGATGTCGCCGTGGTCCGCCGCCGACCGAACCGCCGCCCAGACCTGGCGCGGTCCGATTTCGCCGAAATGGAGATGCGGGGACAGTTGCGAGACGCCCCGTTCACCCATCATGTTGCGGCCGTAGCTGTAGGCCTTCACCGCGCCGCCGAGGAAGACATCGAGCCGGCCACGCGCGCCGGCCTCTCCAGGCGTCCAGTCGCTGAAGCCACCGGACCAGTCCGGCTTCGTCGGTTGGAAACCCCAAGAGTCCAGGTCGTCGGATCGCGGTGCCGATGCGCCGCCTTCGATGCGGCTGGGCGCTAACTCGGGCGCGACCCCGCCGGCGCTTCTCGACGCGGCGCGGAAATAGGGAGTGTAGACACGGAAGGGGGCGCCCGCGCCGGTAAGAACGGATTCTGGCTCGTTGAGCAGGCCAGCGTTGTAAGACTGGGTTTCGACCCCGACCTTCGCGAGCGCCGCCGCGACAGACTGATCGCGGTCGATGGACTTGCGGTCGTAGAGGCGGCTCCAAAAGACGCTGGTCGCGCTACACTCCGCGACGAGATCAAGCAGCGTCTCCAAGGAATCGCCGCGCCTCAGAACCAGATCCGCCCCTGCCTCATGCAAGGCCGCTCCGAGGGAGCGTAGCGACTTGTCCAGCCACCATGCCGATGCCGCGCCGATCGCGCGCGGCGGCCCCGCGTTATCGTGTATATAGAGCGGTACGACCGGGCGACCAGTGGCGGCCGCGGCGGCGATCGCGGGATTGTCGGCGAGGCGCAGGTCCCTGCGCAGCCAGACGACAATGGGTGAACCCCGCCCCGACATCGCAATGCCCCACTCAGACGTCGGCCTTGCGCCGGACACACCTTGTATTCAGTTGTACGCACCCAAACCGCCCCTAGATCAGAGGTGCCCTTGACGCCCAACCCCGTCATCGAACTCTCCGCGCCCGGCGGGAGAACGGTCCGGATCGGCAACCGGGAGCGGCTGACCATCCTGGCGGGCCCCTGTCAGATGCAGAGCCGCGCGCACGCGCTGGAAACCGCGGGCATCCTGTCCGAAATTGCGCGGCGTCTCGGCATCGGTCTCGTCTATAAATCCTCGTTCGACAAGGCGAACCGCACCTCGGCGCGCGGCGCGCGCGGCATAGGCCTGCGTGACGCCTTGCCGATCTTCGCCGAGATCCGCGAAACCTTCGGCTTGCCGGTGATCACCGACGTCCACGAAATCGATCAATGCGCGCCCGTGGCCGAGGTGGCGGACGTGCTGCAAATCCCGGCCTTTCTCAGCCGGCAGACCGATCTGATCGTCGCCGCCGCCCGCACCGGCAAGGCGCTGAACATCAAAAAGGGACCGTTCCTGGCGCCGTGGGACATGGCCAATGTCATCGGCAAGGCGGTCGAGGCCGGCGGGGTGAATGTAATGGCCTGCGAGCGGGGCGTCTCGTTCGGCTACAACGCCCTGGTCAACGACATGCGCGCCCTACCGATCATGGCCAAGGTCGGCTGCCCCGTGGTGTTCGACGCCACGCACTCGGTCGCGCAGCCGGGTGGGAAGGGCGACCGCTCCGGTGGAGAGCGCGAGTTCGTCGGTGTTCTGGCGCGGGCGGCGGTCGCCGTCGGCGTCGCCGCGGTGTTCATGGAGACGCACGAGGATCCCGACAACGCCCCGTCCGACGGCCCGAACATGGTTCCTCTTGGTGAGATCGAGGCTTTGATCGCCGACCTGCTCGCCCATGACGCGCTGACGAAAAGCCGCTCGTGACGCCGAAAGACGTGCGTTCATGGGTGGAGCGGCTGGCGGGCACGCGGGTGGTCGTCGTCGGCGACGTCATGCTCGACCGGTTCGTCTATGGCGAGGTCAGCCGCATTTCGGCCGAGGCGCCGGTCCCGGTCCTCGCCCACGTCCGCGAAAGCGCCATGCTGGGGGGCGCCGGGAATGTTGCGCGCAATGTCGCGGCCGCCGGCGGGCGCGCCGCGCTGGTGGGCGTGCTCGGCGAGGACGGACCCGGGGCGGAGGCGGCGCGTCTGGTCGGCCTGGAGACCGATGTCGAAAACCATCTGATTGCGGACCCCAACCGGCCGACGACGGTGAAAACGCGCTTCTCTTCGGGCGGCCAGCAGCTCCTGCGTCTGGACAACGAAGCAACGGAGCCCATCGCCGGCGAGATAGAAGCAAGTGTCGTCGCCGCGGTTCACAATGCAGCCCAGGGATGCGGGGCGATCCTTCTCTCCGACTACGGCAAGGGCGTCGTCACCACGGCGGTCGTTGCCGCCTGCCGAGCGGCGGCGTCGCGGGGCGCGATCCTGATCGTCGACTCCAAAGCCCGGGGGCTTGATCGCTACGGGCGCGTCGACCTCATCAAGCCGAACGCCGCCGAATTGGCGCGGGCGACCGATCTGCCGACCGAGACTGACGCGCATATCGAAGCGGCGCTCACCACGGCTCTGACGGTTTGCGAGGCTGGTGGCATCCTTGTCACCCGCGCGGCGAAGGGCATGTCCATGGCGCTTCGCGGCGAGCCGATCAGGCATTTTTCGCGGCGAGCGGCGGAGGTGTTCGACACCGCTGGGGCCGGCGACACCGCTCTGGCGCTGGTTGGCCTGGCGCTGGCGGCGGGCGCCGAGCACGCAACGGCCGTCGAACTCGCGCTGATCGCTTGCGGCGTCGTGGTGGAAAAAGCGGGCGTGGCGACAGTCTCGGCGCGGGAGATCATCGACGCCGCGTTTTCCTCCGACCGCGTGAGTGTCGGTGGCGTCGCATCGCTGGACGAGATGGCAGCCCAGGTGGCGCGGTGGCGACTTGAAGGGCTGCGGGTCGGCTTCACCAACGGCTGTTTCGACATTCTTCATTCAGGGCATGTCGCCTACCTGGCTCAGGCGCGGTCCTGGTGCGACCGGCTTGTCGTCGGCCTCAACACCGATCGCTCGGTGAGCGCCGCCAAGGGGCCGAGCCGCCCGGTCAATCCCCTCGAAGCGCGAGCCTCGGTGCTGACGGCGCTAGCGTGCGTGGACCTCGTGGTCGGGTTCGACGAGGACACGCCGCTGCGGCTCATCGAGGCGGCAAGGCCGGACATTCTGATCAAGGGCGGCGACTACGCGCTGGAGATGGTCGTCGGCGGCGACCTCGTGCGGAGCTGGGGCGGCGAGGTGAAGCTCGCGACATTCGTCGACGGATATTCGACCACCGACACCCTGCGTCGGGCGGCGGCGGGGGATTGATGACCGCAACCCTCCTGATCACCGGCGGCGCCGGCTTCATCGGATCGAACATCGTCGCCGAACTGGTCGGCGGCGAGCGTGACATCGTCGTCTGCGACCGTCTGCGGACGTCCGCCGGCGGCAAGTGGCGCAACCTGTCGAAACACGCGATCGCCGACTTCATCGCGCCGGAAGCGCTGTTCGGCTGGCTGGAAACGCGCGCCGACGACTTGACCGCCGTGGTTCATATGGGCGCGATCTCCTCGACGCGCGAAGTCGACGCCGACCTCGTCGTCCACACTAACTTCGCCCTCTCCCGCGACCTGTTCGACTGGTGCGCGGGCAATGAGAAGCGGTTCATCTACGCTTCGTCGGCGGCGGTGTACGGTGACGGCGCGCTCGGCTTCGACGACGACCCCTCGCCGGATGTGCTCGCGGCCCTGCGTCCCCTCAATCCCTACGCCTGGTCGAAGCTGCTGTTCGACGCCCATGCCGTTCGACAGGCGGCGCGCGGCCGTGCCCCGCCGCAGTGGGCGGGCTTGCGGTTCTTCAACGTCTATGGACCCAACGAATACCACAAGGGGTCGATGCGCTCGGTCGTCGCGGGGATATGGCCGAAGGCGGCGGCGGGTGAGGTGGTGAACCTGTTCCGGTCCTACCGCGACGACTATCCGGACGGCGGGCAAAAGCGGGACTTCGTCTACGTCGGCGACGCGGCGAAGGTGGTGTCCTGGCTTGTCGAACACCCCGAGGTCAGCGGCATCTTCAACGTCGGCTCAGGCGTGGCGCGGACGTTCGTCGATCTAGCGCGGGCGACCTTCAGCGCGGCGGAGCGGAAAGAGCGCGTCGCCTTCATGGACATGCCGGCCGATCTTGTGGCCGCCTACCAGTATTTCACCGAAGCCAACCTCGGGCGGCTTCGGGCGGCGGGATACGTGGCGCCGTTCGCCTCCATCGAGAAAGGCGTCGACGACTATGCGAGGCGGTTTCTGTCGCGAGACGATAGCTATCGATGACGGCGCGGCGGTACTGGATCGCTGCGGTGGCCGCGGTCACCGTCCTAGCATTGGTTGTCGCGGCGATCTGGCGGGACGACATACTCGAAGCTCTCCTCGACCCGAAGATACCCTACGCGGTCTACAAACCGTCGCCGGCGCCGGACTACCGCAGCCCCAGCGCGTGGGCCTTGCCACCGGGCTACCCCGCGAACGCCGCGGGGCCAGCGGATGTCTTCTTCGTCCACCCGACAACCTTCGACGGCGGCCGGGACTGGAACGGGCCGATCACGGATCGAGCGTCGCTCCGCACGCTGCGCCGGGTCATGCTGCCGAACTATGCCGGGCCGTTCGCGGCGTTGGGACGGCTTTATGCACCGCTTTACCGGCAGGCCAGCCTTTACACGTCGCTTACCCTGTTCGACGACGCGATCGAGGCGCGGCAGTTCGCCTACAACGACGTCCTCGCCGGCTTTCGCCGATTTCGGGAGCTATCTAGCGCTGACCGGCCGCTGATCGTTGTCGGTGTCGAGCAGGGCGGTGTGCTCGCCGCCCGGCTGCTCAGGGATGAGATCGCGCCCGATCCGATCCTGCGCCGCCGCCTCGTGGCCGCTTACCTGATCGACACGACCGTTCCGGCGGATGAGTACACGGTCGCGAGCGTGGTCCCGGCTTGCGCAATAGCATCGCAGATGGGTTGCGTATTGGCTTGGATGCCGGTGGATCGGCTGGATTTCGTCCGCGCCGAACGCATCCGGCAACGCACGCGCGTCTGGAACCGCGACGGTCACCTCGTCAGCTTGGCGGGACGCGAAATCCTGTGCGTCAATCCAGTTCTTGGCAGGGCGACGAACGAACGAGCCGAGGCGCGCTCCAACGTCGGAGCGGCCAACGCTACGGGTCTGGAGTTGGGCGTGAGGCCGGGCTTCATGGCGCGGCAGGTCTCGGCCAATTGCGTTGGCGGCATCCTGCGCGTCAGTCGGCCGCGTTCGCAAAGCCTGAGTCCGGCTGGAAGCTGGGCGGATCGGCTGAAGGAGCCGCCGTTCAATCTGTTCTGGGGCGACCTCGAAGCGGACGCCTCCCGGCGTCTGGCGGCTTGGGAGGCGGACCGCGGCGCTCACGCGGCCTCGCCGGCGCCGGCGTCGTAGCGCCAGTCGAACAGGGCGCGGAGAACCTCGATGGACTCCCGCCGGGCGAAGGTCGGATCACCCGAGCGAGCCAGGATCATCCGGGCGTCGTCGGCGGCCACCCGGATCAGGTCAGCGTGGGCGACTGGATCGGCGAGGCGGTATGCCGGGAAACCACTCTGGGCCAAGCCGAGCGGATCGCCGCCGCCGCGCAATTCGAGGTCGAGCTCGGCGATGGCGAAGCCGTCGTCGGTGCGCCTTAGGATGTCGAGCCGCTTTTGCGCGATCTCCGACAGCGGCGGATCGTACAGCAGGACGCAACTGCTGGCGCCGGCGCCACGGCCCACGCGGCCCCTGAGCTGGTGAAGCTGGGCCAGACCGAAGCGCTCTGCATGCTCGATGACCATGATCGTCGCGGCCGGAACGTCGACGCCGACCTCGACCACCGTGGTGGCGACCAGCACGGACAGCGCTCCCTCGGCGAACCGCGTCATCACCGCGTCCTTCTCCGCGGCCGCAAGACGACCGTGGACAAGGCCGACCTTGTCGCCGAAGACCTCGGCAAGCGCCTTCCACCGCGTTTCGGCGGCGGTGACGTCGAGCTGTTCGGAGTCGGAGACGAGAGGGCAAATCCAGAAGGCCCGGGTTCCCTTTGCCACCGCTTCGCGCAGCCGATCGATCAGCTCGGGTAGGCGGTTCGCCGGGGTGGCGCGGGTCGAAACGGGCGTGCGGCCGGGCGGCTTCTCATCTAGCCGCGAGATATCGAGATCGCCGAACTGGGTCAGTTCCAGCGTTCGGGGGATAGGCGTGGCCGACATCGCCAAAAGGTGCGCCGCCTCGCCCTTGGCGCGCAGCCGCCCACGCTCGGACACGCCGAAGCGGTGCTGCTCGTCGATCACGGTAAAGGCGAGATCGTGATAAACCACGTCGTCCTGGAACAGGGCGTGGGTGCCGACGGCGATGTGCGCCGCGCCGCTGGCCAGGGCGTCGAGCCGTTCGGCGCGCGCCGCGCCCTTATGGCGGCCGGTGAGCAGCACCACCCGCAGACCGACAGACTCGAGCGGCGCCCGCATCGTCTCGACATGTTGGCGCGCAAGGATTTCTGTGGGGGCCATCAGTACCGACTGTCCACCGGCCGCCGAGACGTCGATCATCGCCAGCATGGCGACGACCGTCTTGCCCGACCCGACGTCGCCCTGGACCAACCGGGTCATGCGATTCCCCGACGCGAGGTCGCCGCCGATCTCCATCAGCGCCCGGATTTGAGCGCCGGTGAGGCGAAAGGGCAGGGCGGCCTCGGCCCGTTCCGACAGTTCACCACGGCGGACCACCTTGGCCGGAACCGCGCGGCGCGCGCGCTTGCGTTCGGCCAGCGCGAGCTGGTGGGCGAGGAGTTCGTCGTACGCCAGCCGGCGGCGATGGGGCGCCTGCGGTGCGAGGTCGAACTCGGATCGCGGTTGATGCCACTGGGCCAACGCCTCCCGCCAAGACGGCCAGCCCTCGCGCGCGAGCCAAGCGGCGTCCTGCCACTCGGCGAGCTCGGGCGCCTTCGCCAAAGCGGCCTGGGCGAAGCGGCGAATGGCGCGGGACGGCAGACCGGCGGTGGCCGGGTAGACCGGCTCAAGCGTTGGGATTTCTCCGCCGCGTTCCACTGGCAGGAGGTAGTCCGGGTGGACGATCTGGAGCACGGTTCCGTTGTAGTCGCGGTCGACCTTGCCGCTAAAGACGCGGCGGGTTCCCACGGGGTGTTGTTCGGCCAGGCGGTCGCCCCAGCTCTTGAAGAACACCAGATTGACGAAGCCGGTGTCGTCGAACCCCCTGATGATCCACGGATGGCTCGGCCTCGCCGGTTTTCGATGCGACTCGACGGTCAGGGTCACGGTCTGCACCTCGCCCTCGACGAGAGAGGCGGCCTTGGCCACCGTGCGCCGGATGACGCCGGTCGGGCCGGTAAACAGAACATCCCGCACCAGAGGGCCGGCGACGCGGTCGAGCAGGGGTCGGACGCGGTCGCCCACGCCCTTCAGCGATTCAATCGGCGCGAAGAGGGGGAACAGGATTTCCGGTCTCACCGCGTGACCATAGCGGGTAAATCGTTCTCGCCGAACGGGCGCAGCGCCGCTAACAAGGCGCCCCACGCAACGGACAAGACTCGATGAGCGATACGCCGCCCGACCGACTGGCTACCGACCCGGCCAGTCCCCATCATGACGAAGCCGTTCTCGCGCGCGGCGTCGGCGTGCGCTTCAAGGGTGTCGAGAAAACCAATGTCGACGAATACTGCGTGAGCGAGGGCTGGGTGCGACTGACCGTCGGCACGACCGTCGACCGCCACGGCAAGGCGATGACGATCAAGCTTCAGGGTTTGGTGGAGCCTTATTTCCGCGACGCGGCGGAGGCCTGAGCTGACCCGGGAACTCAATCCAACACCACCGTCGACCGACGTCGGGCGGGTTCGCTTTCGCGCCTGGCGGCGCGGCTTCCGCGAGGCGGATTTGATTTTGGGCCCGTTTGCGGACGCTCGCGCACCTTCCATGTCGAGAGCGGAACTGGAGCGGTTCGAGCGCCTTCTCGAACAGTCCGATCACGACCTATACGCCTGGATCATTGGATCGACCGCGGTTCCACCCGATTTCGACGACGAGTTGATGAGTGACATTCGCGCCTTCCGCCCACCGGTGGGGCAGGGCGGCTGATTTCCGGAGTAACCGCCTGACCTCGACCAACGACCTGAAGCTGGCGGCCAACGCTCCCGGCGCTCTTTTGCTGTCCGGCGCCCCGGAGGGGTTCGACGCCCTGGTGATGAGCGACATCGTCCGAGCGCGCGGGGGCATGACCGTGTTCGTCGCCCGGGACGGCTCGCGAGCGCAGACTTTCGTCGGGGCAATGCGCTTTTTCGCCCCCGAGCTGCGGGTCGTCGAATTTCCCGCCTGGGATTGCCTGCCGTACGACCGGGTCGGCCCTTCCGCCGCCGTGGCCGCCGACCGCATGGCGACGCTCAGCCGCCTCGCGCGCGATGACGATCCGAAAACGCAGACCATCCTTGTCACGACCGCCGCCGCCTTGTTGCAGCGCCTACCGCCCCGCGATGTGGTGCGCGGGGCGGGCTATTCGGCCAAGGTCGGCTCGACCGTCGAAATCGCCGATCTGGAGCGTTACTTCGCCGTCAACGGCTATCAGCGCGCTTCCACCGTCTCCGAACAGGGCGAGTTCGCGGTGCGCGGCGGGGTGATCGACGTCTTTCCGCCGGGAGCGGAAGAGCCGGTGCGGCTCGACCTGTTCGGCGACACCTTGGAGTCGATCCGGGGTTTCGACCGGGAGACCCAGCGCTCCACCCGCCAGCACACTTCCGTCGATCTGTTGCCCGTCAGCGAGGCGTTGCTGGACGAGGCTGCGATCCAGACCTTCCGCCAGGGTTACCTCGCCGCCTTTGGAGCGCCGGGCGACGATCCACTGTACGCCACCGTCAGCGAGGGCGGCCGCCGCGCCGGCATGGAGCATTGGCTGCCGCTGTTCTATGGCGGCCTGGAGACCCTGTTCGACTATCTGCCGAAGGACGCCCTGATCGCGGTCGACAACCTGGCGACCGAAGCGCGGAACGAACGGCTCGACCTGATTCACGATGCTTTTGACGCGCGGGAGACCACCGAACGCAAGACGCACTATCGCGCCCTGCCGCCGGGCAAACTCTATCTCGAAGCCGAGGAGTGGGACGCCAAGCTCGCGGAGAGACCCTCCCGCCGGTTCAGCCCGTCCCAGGCCGAGCCAGGACCTGGAAGCCTCGATTTCGGCGCCAAGCTCGGCCGAGTGTTCGCCTCGGAGCGCGCGCAGGACAGCGTCAATCTGTTCGAGGCAACGGCCGATCACGCCCGCGATCTCGCCGAGGCGGGGAAGCGGGTGATCTTCGCATCCTGGTCCGAGGGATCGTCCGATCGGCTGGGTATCATGCTCGCCGATCACGGCTTGAAGGGAATATCCCTCGCCAACTACTGGCAGGCCGCCAAGGCCGCGGACCCCAAGAAACCGCAGCGCGCCGTGCTGCCCCTCGAAAACGGCTTCGAGACCGACTCCCTTGCGGTGATCTCGGAAACCGACATCCTCGGCGACCGCTTGGCGCGGCCCCGGCGCAAGCGCCGGGCGGCCAATTTCCTCGCCGAGGCGACGGCGCTCACCCAGGGTGACCTCGTCGTCCACATCGACCATGGCATCGGCCGCTACGACGGCCTCAAGACCCTCGAGGTGATGGAAGCCCCGCACGACTGCCTCGAATTGCAGTACGGCGGCGAGGCC
>CBDIDP010000008.1:0-56012 GCA_965277785.1 Caulobacteraceae bacterium | reverse complement strand
CCATCCACGTCGCCATCGCCGCCTGGGAATGGCCGAGTTATTTCAAGCCGGAGGAGAAGGCCCGCGGAATCGCCCTGACCTGGGCCAAGTACCGCCGCCCATCGCCCGAAACCGCGCCGACGGCGTCCAAGGCCGCCGGCCTGTACATGATCTGCACCATCTCCAAGCACGCCGCCGAGCGCGAGGGCTTCGCCGACGCCATGATGCTGGACTGGCGCGGCTATGTCGCCGAGGCCACCGGCGCCAACGTCTTCTTCATCCGCGACGGGGTGATCCATACGCCGGACCCGGACTGCTTCCTCAACGGCATCACCCGCAAGACGGTGATCGATCTGGCCAAGTCGCGCGGCTTCGAGGTCGTCGTCCGCCACATCCTGCCGGAGGAACTGGGCAGTTTCTCCGAGTGCTTCATCGTCGGCAGCGCGGCCGAGGTCACGCCCGTGCGCCAGATCGGCGAGTATGCCTTCAGGCCCGGCAATATCTCCCTGTCGCTGATGGACGACTACGCCATGCTGGTGCGGCGGCAGAAGGCGTACGCCTGACACTCAGATCGTCCAGCTCTGCGGGTTCGGGTAGGGCTGATGCTGGGCGAGGCGCGCCAGGCCAAGGGCGCAGCGGACGATGAACCAGATCACGACCACCGGCAGGATCAAAAAGCCGACCAGGATCACGCACAACATCCCGGCGATGCAGAAGTAAAGCAGGCCGATCCAGAAGGTGCGGATCTGGTTGGTGTAGTGGCTGCGCAGCCATTCAGGCGCGCCATCGCGGGCGACATAGGCCATCACCAGGCCGACGATATGGGTCACGCCGACGGGGATCAGATAGAGGATGTAGATGACGAGCGGCAGCGTCTGTTCGTCGCCGCGGTGCGTGAACACCGGCTCCGGCGGCGTGCTCGGCCGTTGCTGGAAGAACGATCCGGATGTCGGCGGCGGCTGATCGGTCATGGCGCGGCTCCCCTACCCGCCGCAACGTAGTCTCGGCAAAGCACGATCTCCACCCCCGCCGCCGAGGCGTGGGGCGCCAGGGCGAGCGGCTTTTCCACCCGCACCCGCACCCGCACGACCCGGGGCTCGGCGAGGCAGGCCACGGCGAGGCGGTGGGCGAAGCTCTCGACCAGGCCGATGTGGCCCCGCTCGGCGATGGCGCGGGCGTGAACGCCGACCCGTTCGTAGTTGACCGTGTCGGCGAGGCGGCTCCAGCCGTCGGTCTCGATCTCCAGATCGGCGTCGACGATCAGCGGCTGGTCGCGGCCCTCCTCGTGCGCGTGGAGGCCGATGCGGGCGGCAACGGCGAGGCCGCGCACGAACACCGTGGTCGAGAGGGGGCGGGCGTCGTCAGTCACCGGGCACATCCGGCGTGCGCCAGGCGAGATGCTGGCCGCCGTCCACGGCGATCATCTGGCCGGTGACCGACCGCGCGCCGATGAGATAGGCCAGCGCCTCGCCCATCTCGGCGACGCCGGCCGCGTGTTCCAGCGGGATCGCGGCGGCCTCGGCGGCGAAGGCTTCCGGCGTCTGGTGCACCGACGCCAGCGTCGGTCCCGGCCCGATGGCGTTGACCCGGATGCGCGGGGCGAGCGCCTGGGCCAGGGTCTGGGTCGCGGCCCACAACGCGGATTTGCTCAGGGTGTAGCTGAAGAATTGCGGGTTGAGCCGCCATACCCTCTGGTCGACGACGTTGACGATCAGGCCGTGGCGACCCGCCGGCAGGGCCGTGGCGAACGCCCGCGACAGGATCACCGGCGCCCGCAGATTGGTGGCGATCGTCGCGTCCCAGCGCTCCACATCCAGCGTCTCGACGCGGTCGTCCTCGAACATCGAGGCGCAGTTGACCAGCAAGGTCAGCGGCCCCGGCGCGGCGGCGATCAGCCCGGCGCAGTCCGGCGGGTCCGCCAGATCGGCCAGGGCGATCCGCGCCTCCCGCCCCATCGAGCGGATCAGCTCGGCGGTCTCGTCCGGCGCCTCCGGTCCCCGGGCGTGGACCACCACATCGTAGCCGGCGCGGGCGCAGGCCAGCGCCAGCGCCTGGCCGATCCGTCGGGCGGCCCCGGTGACGAGGGCCCAGCCCGCCCCGCTCAATCGAAGCTGCCGAACTCGATGCGGTTGAGCACGCCCAGCACGACGACGAACAGCAGGACGACGGCGATGGCTTCCAAAACTTGTCTCCAAGACTGTTCGACGCCGCTGTACGCAGAGCGGACCCAAGTGGCAACCGGCGCGCGAGACTCGCCACCCGCTTTCCCGACGAAAGTCGGGACCCAGATCGGGGGCGAGACTATAACAATGCGGAACGCTAGGCCCCGACTTTCGTCGGGGAAGCGGGTCGGGGAAGTGAATCAGTTGGCGCGACCCCTTCCCCGAGTGATCCGCGTTCAGTAATGTGGGCTTGAAGAGACTTCGCTCGTCCGGGCAGGGGTCCGCCTCATTCAACTTTCCAGGGAGCCCGCCATGCGCGACTACATGAAATTCTACATCGACGGCAAATGGGTCGATCCGGTCGCGGCCAAAAGCCTCGACGTGATAAATCCGGCGACCGAGGAGGTCTGCGGCCACGTCTCCGCCGGGACCGCCGCCGACGTCGACCTCGCGGTCAAGGCCGCTCAGGAGGCCTTCAAGACCTATTCCCTGACCAGCCGCGAAGAGCGCATCGACCTCTTGGAGCGTATCCAGGCCGAGTACCAGAAGCGTTTCGGCGACGTGGCCAACGCGATCACCGAGGAGATGGGCGCCCCCGCCAGCCTGGCCCAGCGCGCCCAGGCCCCGATCGGCATCGCCCACATCGCCACCGGCATCGCCGTCTTGAAGAACTTCCAGTTCGAGGAAGACCGCGGGCCGACGCGGATCGTGAAGGAGCCGATCGGCGTGTGTGGGCTGATCACGCCGTGGAACTGGCCGATCAACCAGATCGCCTGCAAGGTTGTCCCGGCGCTGGCTACCGGCTGCACCATGGTGCTGAAGCCGTCCGAAGAGTCGCCGTTCTCCGCCTATCTGTGGACCGAGATCATGCACGCCGCCGGCGTTCCGGCCGGGGTGTTCAACATGATCAACGGCACCGGCGCCGAGGTCGGCGCGGCGATCGCCAGCCACCCGGGCATCGACATGGTGTCCTTCACCGGCTCGACCCGCGCCGGCATCGAGGTCGCCAAGGCGGCGGCCCCGACCGTCAAGCGCGTGGCGCAGGAACTGGGCGGCAAGAGCCCGAACATCATCCTGGAAGACGCCGAGATGAAGTCGGCGGTCGGCGGCGGCGTCAAGCACGTCATGCAGAACAGCGGCCAGTCGTGCAACGCGCCGACCCGCATGCTGGTCCCCGCCGCCAAGATGGACGAGGCTATCGTTATCGCCAAGGAAGCCGCCGAGAGCACCACGGTCGGCGATCCCAACGGCAACGCCCAGCTCGGCCCGGTGGTCAACAAGACCCAGTGGGACAAGATCCAGAAGCTGATCACCGCCGGCATCAAGGAAGGCGCGACGCTGGTGGCCGGCGGCGAAGGCCGTCCCGAAGGCCTCGACAAGGGTTTCTATGTGAAGCCCACCGTGTTCGCCAACGTCACCAACGACATGACCATCGCAAAGGAAGAGATCTTCGGCCCGGTGGTCTCCATCCTCGGCTACGACACCGTCGATCAGGCGATCGAGGTCGGCAACGACACCGAATACGGCCTCGCCGCCTACATCAGCGGTACGGACATGGCCAAGGTGCGCGACGTCGCCTCCAAGCTCCGCGCCGGCCAGGTCTCGATCAACGGCGGCGGCGGCGACATGATGGCCCCGTTCGGCGGCTACAAGATGAGCGGCAACGGCCGCGAGTGGGGCGACTTCGGCTTTACCGAATACCTCGAGGTCAAGGCCGTCCTCGGCTACACGCCGAAACAAGCGGCGGAGTAGAATATGGCGCCCCTTCTCCCCTTGCGGGAGAAGGTAGCCCGCGCAGCGGGTCGGATGAGGGGGTCGACGATCTCTCTCCGCCCGATCTGCCGAAGTCGCGGCGGATAGGCCGGCGCGACCCCTCATCCGTCGGCTGCGCCGACACCTTCTCCCGCAGGGGGAGAAGGACACCTCGCGTGCTCCTCCGCGCAGATAATCCCCGGCCGCTCCGCCTTCCCCCGCCGCCGCGCCTCGGCCCGCTTGGGGTCGTAGCGCCAGAGCATGGTCCATTTGACATCGGGCTTGCCGACCGGGCCGGCGAACCCCGCCGCGTCGGACCACCGGCTCCAGTCGGGTTCGAGGCCGAGGTCCGCGCAGATGGCCTCGACGCAGTCGCGCCACGGCCGCTCGGCGAAGCTATCCCGCCTCTCGTAATCGACCAGACGTTCGTGCAACTCGTCGAGCGCGCCCATGGCGCCGTCGAACGCGTCGAATTCAGCTTCGATCGCCGATCCAACCGCGTCGCGCACGCGGACGCCTTCCGGGCCGAGCGCCAGGGTCGTGGGGTAGGCGCGGGCCGGCGTCTCCGCCGCGCGCTTGGACGGCGCGGCGCAACGGCTCCCCGCGCCGGACTTGCTGGGTGAGGTCGTATCGCCATTGCGCATCGCAATATCCGCGTCGATCCGGGCCTCGAACGCCAGGGTCAGCCGCACGGCGCGCGAGACGTGGGCGAAGGCGCGGGCCGGGTCATGCCGGGGCTCCGGATGACCGGGCGCATTCACGGTCCGCTCGCGGATATCCTCCACCAATTCCATGCCGACCACGACGATCCGTTCCAACACGCCGCGCCGCGCCTCGGCGCGCGCGATGGCGGCGGCGACATCGGGATTGGTTTCGAGGGCGGAGGCGTCGGATGACATGAGCACGACTATCGCATAATGCAATGTCTGTGTAAAGGCTTATCCTGCGCTGCGAACGACGTCGGCTTCGACTCGCGAGGTCCAGGTCGCGGCGCGTCAGGAACGCGCACTTGCGGTTAAGCTGTTTTCGTAGTAACAGAAAATCTTGAAGATTACGTTCGATCCGATCAAGCGACGGACCACCCTGGAACATCGCGGGTTGGACATGGCGTCAGCGGGCCGGATTTTCGAAGGGAGCGTCATCACCGTCGCAGACGATAGACTGGACTACGGCGAGCCGCGTTTCATCACCGTCGGCCGCCTGGAGGACCGAATGGTCGTAGCGGTCTGGACGCCGCGCTCCGGAACGCGTCGGATCATAAGCCTGAGAAAAGCCAATGAACGCGAGCAAACAGCCTATGGCCCCCGATTGGATTGATCCCGACGACGCGCCGGATTTGGCGGAGCCGGAATGGAGCGCCGTGCTCGACGCGACGCCTGTCACGCGCGGCCGGCCGCGGAGCGCGAGGCCCAAGGTCTCCACCACGATTCGACTGGACGCCGATGTGCTGGATCACTTCCGCACCGGCGGACCGGGCTGGCAGTCGCGGATCAACGCGGCGTTACGCGCAGGGATGGGGCGGAGGTAGGGGCGAGGACTGCGAGACGTTCGCCGCCCTTCATGCGGTCTCACTCGAGGGGGTCACTCCAAAACCCACAGTCGTGGGGCCTTGACATGGTGTCGACTTGCTTTCGGTGAGGTCACGTCGAGTTCCAAGGGCCGCTCGAGCAAAATCGTCCGTTGCACCCTTCCGCGTACCGGCGCCAACGTCGGATCGACGTCCACATTGCCGACTTGCAGCGCGCGCGACCGCGAAAGAACATTAGGTGAACGATTGGGCTTTCGTCGGCTCCGCTTTTCGAGCATTCTGGCATACACGCCGACTCGGCTTAGCGGAGAGACAGTATTGCGCGTCGCGGGCCTGTTTGCCGGGATCGGCGGTCTGGAGGTCGGCCTCGCCGCTTCCAATCATCGCGCCGGCTTGTTCTGCGAAATTTCACCTGCCGCGCGCGCAGTGCTGGCCGAGCGGTTTCCTGGTGTGCCTTGCCACCCGGACATCCTCGAACTCCGGTCGCTCCCCGGCGATACAGAACTGCTGGTGGGCGGCTTTCCATGCCAGGACCTCAGCCAAGCGGGATTGACCGCCGGCATTGCGGGAGGCCGGTCGGGTCTCGTCGGCCGGGTTTTCGATCTGATCGACGAGCGGCCTGTCCCCTGGGTGCTGTTGGAGAACGTCTCCTTCATGTTGCAACTCGATCGAGGGCGGGCGCTCGCGACCTTGGTGGAGGCGTTCGAAGAACGGGGTTACCGCTGGGCTTACAGGGTGGTGAACAGCCTCGCCTTTCTGCCGCAACGCCGGGAACGGGTCCTGTTTCTCGCGACCAACACGGATGACGACCCCGCCGACGTGCTCTTCGCCGATGACGTGGCGCCGCCTACGGTGGAGACACGGCTCGGCACTCACGCCCACGGGTTCTACTGGACCGAAGGCGTCCGGGGGCTGGGCTGGGCCCCCGACGCGGTGCCGACACTGAAGAACGGATCGACAGTCGGTATCGCTTCGCCGCCGGCCATCCTGCTCCCGGACGGAACGGTGATCACGCCGGACATTCGCGACGCCGAACGCCTTCAGGGATTCCCGGCCGACTGGACACTCCCCGCCGAGCAAGTCGCGCGACCTTCCGCTCGATGGTCTCTGGTGGGAAACGCGGTCACGGCTCCCGTCGCGGAGTGGTTGGGCGGCCGTCTTCGAGAGCCGGGACACTACGAGCCGGATCGAGACGCGCCTTTGAACCTGGAACGGCGCTGGCCCCGAGCCGCGCGATACGACGGCGCCGACCGTCACACGGTTCGGATAGGCCCGTATCCGGTGTGGCGAAACCGCGCGCCCTTGGCGAAATTTTTGAGCTGGCCGGGTAAGCCCCTATCGCCTCGGGCGACGCGGGGTTTTCTCGGTCGAACCGAGAGGGGCTGTCTGCGCTTTGTTCCCGGATTCCGCGAGCGTCTCCGAGACCATCTGGCAATGGTGGAATCCCCTGAACCGAGGGCTCTGCTATACGCCGCTGAGTGAAGCTCGTCGTAAAGCCGGACGCCGCCCGTAGCGCCCTGATGGGGCGGGTCCGTCAACGCGGGACCAAGCCGGAAACCGAGGTCGCCACCGCGCTCCGGTCGCTCGGCGCCAGCTATCGGTCGAACGTCAAAACTCTACCCGGGTCGCCGGATTTCGCCAACAAGTCGAAGAAGTGGGCGGTGTTCGTCCACGGGTGTTTCTGGCACCGGCACACGGGATGCCATCGAGCGACGACGCCCACGAACAATCGGGAATTTTGGCTCGAAAAGTTCGCGACCAATCGCCGTCGTGACGCGAAAAGTATCCGCGCCCTGCGAGCGATGGGCTACAGGGTCGTGATCGTGTGGGAATGCGACGCGAACAGTTCGGCGGGGCGGCTCTCAAAGATCCTTGAAACGCGTCGCCCAAATGTGACCTAGCCGGTCGATCATCGCAGCATAGTGATGAATGTCGCCGGGTTGCGGCGCGGGCGTGGAACGCACAAGCTCGATGTCGCTCCCGTCGTTCGCGGCCTCCACGACCACGATGGCGAGCGCGTCATAGCCGGTGTCTCCGACCTTGGCGCGTCTGGGCAGTTGCTCGATCTTTCGAACCACAAGCGATGCGTCGCGCGGCTGATTGTGGGCGCTCCACCTAGGGTCGACCGCGCGGTTCGCCTTGTTGAGGTCCGGGCTCAGGTAATTAGCGGCGATGTTCACCATGACGAAGCCCGCGGCGATTGCCTGTTCGGTCGCGCCGTGAACCGTGGCGTGCGACGAATTCAGTTCATCGTAGAGCCGTGGCAATGCGCGCTGGTGCGCCGTCATCGCCGCCTTCGCTTCAAGCGCCATCAAGACTGCTCCAACGGGACTACGGCTCAGGATTGGCAGCGTGTTCAGCTCGACCGCCTCGGCGGGACTGAGGTCGATTTCATAGTCGGAGACAAGGCCGGCGAAAGTGGTCTTCGATCGCTCCGCACCGCTCGCGGGCGTGCAAAGCACGACATCCAGGTTCTTTTTCCTGTCGTGAACGAAGTCCCGCATCTCGTGGTTGATGCCAAAGCCGACTTTTCCGTGTTCGATCTGACGTCTGAGCAGAGGGCATGTGCGCAGAAGATCGAACACCACTCCCCAACATGCGACCTTTGAATGATGGTCGCTGCGCGAATGATATTGCCAGCGATTGCCGTCACGATCCGTACGTGTTTTCCGGGAGAGGGTGCGAACGAGGATGTCGGGTCCGTGCATTCGGTGCTTTCGTAGTCAACGATTTCCTACGATGCAGGAGTACTGGATTGTAGCAAAGGGGCGCCGCGCGACGGAGGGTTGCCCGGCTCGCGGCTGTCTACCAGCGTCCACGCCATTTCGTGATATGCTCAATCATGGATCGCCCTTTGGACCCTGACCGCGACTCCCTCCTCCGCGCTTATGCGAAGTCGGAAATCACCTGGCGCGAACTCCAAGATCTCGGATTCGAGGACTACATCCAAGTGCTGGGCGGCCTTGGAGAACTTGGCCTTCGGCCGCCGATGGCGCGGATGATCGGGCCCAACGTCGAGGCGCGCCGGCGTGGGCTCGCGCTGTTGCGCGAGCATCTGGCGGGCTTGGATAAGTCGTGAACCGGCCGTTTCGGCTGGTGGTGACCGACACCTCGCCGTTGATCACGCTCGTTCTGGCCGACTCCCTGAATGCGCTGTTGCGCGCCGGGCTTCCGGTCAGCATCCCGGACGCCGTCTATCTTGAAGCGACCCGCGCGCGTGGCGCTCCGGGCGCCGAGAGCATCGTGCAATGGATCAACGACCACCTCGACGAGGTTCGCATCGTGCCGACCGAGATCGGCATCGACCAGATGCGCCGAATCGACGATGGCCGCTCCACGCGCGGGCTTGGGGAACAGGCGGCTGTGGAAGTGGTGGAGCGCTTCCTCGCGTCCGACCGGAAAGCCGAAGCCCTGCTTCTGTTCGAGGACACCGGAATCGAGCGACGGCGGGCAATCATCGACGAGAGGGCGACGCTGATCAGCACGGGCGATTTCCTGCGCGCGTTGGAGACCGCCGGCTTGCTGCAATCGGCCGATCGCATTCTCGATCTGGCGGCGGCTCAGGGGCGGAACGTCGAGCGGCAACGGCGATCGAGTTTGGATGAGGTGACGCGGCATCGATTGACGGGGCAGCTTCGTAACTGATCGCTCTTGGCGGCCGCTCCGAAACCGACCTTAGGAAAAGGGAGGCTTGTTCCCTCGCCGGTCGCGCCGCATCATTCGGAAAAGCGCAAGGCGCTCATCGGAGAACCCACCCATGAAGGACTTCAACGGCAGGATCGCGGTGATCACCGGGGGCGGGTCGGGGATGGGGCGGGAGCTGGCGCGGCAGTTGGTGGCGGCGGGGGCGAGCGTGGCGTTCTGCGATATTTCCGAGCGCACGCTGGCTGAAACCAGGAAGATCATCGAGGCCGACGGCGCGCCGCAGGGCGTGCGGATCACCACCCATGTGGCGGACGTCTCCGACGAGGCTCAGGTGCTGCGGTTCCGCGACGAGGTTCTGCGCGAGCACGACACCGACCGCGTCCATCTGGTGATCAACAACGCCGGCATCGGCGGCGGCGGTTCGCTGTTCACCGACGCGCGGGAGACGTGGGAGCGCACCTTCAACGTATGCTGGGGCGGGGTCTATCTGATGACCCGGGCCTTCCTGCCCCCGTTGGTCGCCGCGGACGAGGGCCACATCGTCAATACGTCGAGCGTCAACGGGTTCTGGGCCTCGCTTGGGCCGGCGACGCCGCACACCGCCTACAGCGCCGCCAAGTTCGCGGTGAAGGGCTTCACCGAGGCGCTGATCACCGATCTGCGGCTCAACGCGCCGCACGTGACCTGCTCGGTGGTGATGCCCGGCCACATCGGCACCGAGATCGTGCGCAACTCCCGCCGGGTGCTGACGGGCGGGAGCGAGGCGGCCATGTCCGCCGATGATCTCGACCGGGCTCGCCAAAGGCTATCGCGAGCGGGGATGGACCCCGCCGCCATGAGCGATGCCGAGATCGAGCGGACGATCGAGGCCATGGCCGACGCCTTCCGCGACAACGCGCCGACCTCGGCGGCGGAGGCGGCGACGATCATCCTGGACGGCGTCAGGGCCGAGCGCTGGCGCATCCTGGTCGGCGACGACGCCGAGCGTCTGGACGCCCGCGTCCGCGCCGATCCGGAGACGGTGTACGATTCGGACTTCGCGCCGCCGTTCCGCGCGGCGGTGAGCGGCGGGGCGGACAGGGCCGAAGCGGTGGAGGTGGACGCTCGCTAGGCCGCCTCCCTGGCAAAGGGACGTTTAAAGCAATCGCCGAGCCGCACAAATTCGTCCTTCTCCCCTTGCGGGAGAAGGTGGCCCGCGTAGCGGGTCGGATGAGCAACTGTGTTTGTCAGACAAGGGCGGGGCTCCATTCGCGGCGGTTGCGCAACAGGGCGGCGATGATGCCGAGCATGCGGCGTGCGACGGCGATGATCGCCACTTTGGGGCTTTTGCCGTTGGCGATCAGGCGAGTGCGGAAGGCCTTGAGCGTCGGGTGGAAGCGGCCGGCGCTGAGGGCGGCCATGTACAGAACCTTTCTCACCTCCGCTCGACCGCCCCAGACGGCGCGTTTGCCGGCGCGCTTTCCACTGTCGTCGTCGAACGGCGCGACGCCGACGAGGGCGGCCAGTTCTCGTCGGTCGGCGTCGTCGATTTCGGGAACCAGGGCGAGCAGGGTGTGGCTGAGGACCGGCCCGACGCCGGGCATGGACTGGATCAGCCGGTCCTTCGCGGCCAGGTCCGGGTCGTCGGCGACGATCTGGGCCAGGCGCTTGGCGATCAGCAGGATCTCCGCATCGATCCGGCGGAGCCTCTGAGCGGCCATGCGGCGCAAGACCGGATCACGCATCTGTTCCAGCTGGTTGCCGAGGCGGACCTTGTCTTCGGTGAGTTGGCGCCGAGCGCTCACAAGTTCGGCCATCTGCTCCACGACGGGGTTGTCCCTGAGCGGGCGCGGCTTCAGCTCGCCGGTGAAGCGGGCGATCGTGGCCGCGTCGATCCGGTCGTTCTTGGCCAGCCGGCCGAAGGCCCGGGCGAACTGCCTGACCCGGTACGGGTCGACCAGCCGCACCGGCAAGCCGGCGCGGCGCAGGGCGGCGACCACGCCGCGGTGGTACTTGCCGCTCGGCTCCAGTCCCACCGCCTTGATCGCCAAGGCGCCCACGCGCGCGGTCAGCGCCGCCCAGCCGGCCTCGTCGTTGGTCACCTGGAACGCCTCGTTCGTCGGCAGGATCGCGACGTCCAGCACCGCCTTGGACACGTCGATACCCACCAACACTTCATCGTCACTCATCTTCGCACTCCCATCCTTGCGTGCGGGGTCTTGCCCCCTGCAACTGTTCGGGTTGATGAAGACGACGATCGCGGCCCCAGCTCATCCACGGCTTGCCGGCCCCAGGGGTCACGGGCTCGCGATCGCCGCCGCCGATCGGGTCATGACCCGATCGGCGGCAACCACCACCTTGCCCGATTCCCAACACACAAGGGGTCGACGTAGCGCCTGAGCTTCGTCTTGGAACATCGCGGCGAACGCGGATAGGCCGCGTCGACCCCTCATCCGTCGGCTGCGCCGCCACCTTCTCCCGCAAGGGGAGAAGGACGGCCACTTGCTGGCCGACGATTTCTTCACAAACTCTCTCGTCGGGGGAAGCGGACGCTTTTATTCAGCCGCGAGCTTGGTGGGGGCGAAGGCTTTTGGCACCCGGTTTCCGCCCTGCAGGGTGAACATCCACGCCGGGTACTCCGGCGCGATGGCGCTGACGTCGTCCAGCGTCTTCAGTTCGTCGGCGCTCAGGGTCACATCGACGGCGGCAAGGTTGTCGTCGAGCTGCTCCACGGTCTTCGCGCCGATGATCACGCTCATCACCGAGGGTTTCGCCAGCAGCCACGCCAGCGCGACGCGGGCGACGGAAACGCCGCGGCCTTCGCCGATCTTTCGCATTTCGGCGACGATCTCCCAGGCGCGCTCCTTATCCAGCGGCGGAAAATCGAAGGCGGCGCGGCGGCCTTCGTTGGATGTCGAGCCAGGGTCGTATTTGCCCGAGAGAAAGCCGCCGGCCAGCGGCGACCACACCATCAGGCCGAGTTTTTCCTCGGTCAGCATGGGGACGAGCTCGCGTTCCAGGTCGCGGCCGGCGATGGAATAATAGGCTTGCAAGGTCTCGAAGCGGGCGTAGTCGCGGGCGGCGCTGACGCCGAGGGCCTTGGCGATCTTCCACGCCGCCCAGTTGCTGACCCCGATGTAGCGCACCAGGCCCTGGCTGACGAGGTCGTCCAGCGCGCGCAGGGTCTCCTCGACGGGGGTAACCGAGTCGTTGCCGTGGATCTGGTAGAGGTCGATATGATCGGTCTGCAGCCGCTCCAGGCTGCCGTGGACCGAATCCATGATGTGGCCGCGCGAGGCGCCGCGGTCGTTCGGCTTGGGTCCCATCTCGCCGAAGGTCTTGGTGGCGATGACCACGTCCTGGCGGCGGACGCCGAGGTTTTTCAGCGCCTGGCCGACCATTTTTTCGGAGTCGCCGACGGAGTAGACATCGGCGGTGTCGATGAAGTTGACCCCGGCTTCGAGGGAGCGGCCGATGATCGCGTCGGCGTCGGCTTGGCCGAGCCCGGCGATGGCGGCGAACCGTCCGGGGAGCTGGCCGAAGGTCATCGCGCCCAGGCAGATTTCGGAGACGTAGAGGCCGGTGCGGCCGAGCTGATTGTACTTCATGGGATGTCTCCTCGCCTGGGTGGGCCTCGAAAATAGGGTTGCGCCACGCCGCGAAAAAGGGTCCAAGCGCGGCGGGCCACGCCCTCCCAACGGGGCGCAGTCCATCTGCAAGGATGGGAGACATCGCTATGACTGACCTCGCCAAGCCCGGCATGCGCCCGGCTCGTCCCGAGTTTTCTTCCGGCCCGTGCGCCAAAAGGCCGGGCTGGGCCCCCGAAAATCTGACATCGGCCGTGCTGGGGCGTTCGCACCGCTCAAAGACCGGCAAGACGCGGCTCAAGCTGGCGATCGACCAGACGCGCGCCGTGCTCCAGGTTCCGGCCGACTATCTGATCGGCATCATGCCCGGGTCGGACACCGGCGCGCTGGAGATGGCGCTGTGGTCGCTGCTGGGCCAACGCAAGGTCCAACTTCTCGCCTTCGAATCGTTCGGCAAGGACTGGGTCACCGATGTGGTCAAACAGCTCAAGCTCGACGCCGAGGTGCTCGACGCGCCGTACGGCAAGCTGCCCGACCTGGCCAAGGTCAGCGGCGACGCCGACCTGGTGTTCACCTGGAACGGCACCACCTCCGGCGTGCGCGTGCCGAACGGCGACTTCATCGCCAAGGAGCGCGCCGGGCTCACCATCTGCGACGCCACCAGCGCCTGTTTCGCGCAGGAGCTGGACTGGCCGAAGCTCGATGCCGTCACCTTCTCCTGGCAGAAGGCGCTGGGCGGCGAGGCGGCGCATGGCGTGCTGATCCTGTCGCCGCGCGCGGTCGAGCGGCTGGAGAGTTATTCGCCGCCGTGGCCGATGCCCAAGCTGTTCCGCATGACCAAGGGCGGCAAGCTCGCGGCCGACATCTTCGAGGGCGCGACGATCAACACGCCGTCGATGCTGTGCGTGGAGGATTATCTCGACGCCCTGAAGTGGGCGGCGTCGATCGGCGGCCTGGCGGAGTTGAAGCGCCGGGCGGACCAGAACCTGGGGGTGCTGGAGGCGTGGGTTTCCAAAACGCCGTGGGTCGATTTCCTGGCCGAAGACAAGGCGTCGCGCTCCAACACCTCGGTCTGCCTGAAGGTGGTGGACAAGGTGATCACCGCCCTGCCCGCCGACGGCCAGGCCGATTTCGCCAAACGCCTGGCGTCTTTGCTGGAGAAGGAAGGCGTCGCGCTCGACATCGGCGGCTACCGCGACGCCCCGCCCGGCCTGCGCATCTGGTGCGGAGCCACGGTTGAAGCCGACGATCTGCACGCCTTGACCCCGTGGCTGGACTGGGCGTTCGCGACCGTGTCGGCGGAGATGGCTTCCGCCTAACCTCCCTTCTCCCCTTGCGGGAGAAGGTGGCCCGCGAAGCGGGTCGGATGAGGGGTCGCACCGGCGCTTCAACCGCGAGCAGACGTTGAAGCGGCGAGACGGCGGCGGAGATGTCCCGTCGACCCCTCATCCGACCGCCTTCGGCGGCCACCTTCTCCCGCAAGGGGAGAAGGAACCATTCACAAGGATAATCCACCATGCCCCCTCGCGTCCTCATCGCCGACTCCCTTTCTCCCGCCGCCGTGGAGATCTTCCGCCAGCGCGGGGTCGACGCCGATGTGAAGGTGGGGTTGTCGAAGGATGAATTGCTCGCCGTCATCGGCGACTACCACGGCCTCGCCGTGCGTTCGGCGACCAAGGCGACCAAGGAGGTCATCGGGGTCGCCCGGAACCTAAAGGTCATCGGCCGCGCGGGCATCGGGGTCGACAATGTAGACATCCCCGCGGCCACCGCCGCCGGCATCGTGGTGATGAACACGCCGTTCGGCAATTCGATCACCACCGCCGAGCACGCCATCGCCATGATGTTCGCCCTGGCGCGGCAACTGCCCGCCGCCGACCTCTCCACCCAGGCCGGCAAGTGGGAGAAGAACCGCTTCATGGGCGTGGAGCTCTACGCCAAGACGCTCGGCCTGATCGGCGCGGGCAACATCGGCGGCATCGTCGCCGACAGGGCCAACGGGCTGAAAATGAAGGTCATCGCCTACGACCCGTTCCTGTCGCCCGAGCGGGCGGTGGAGATCGGGGTGGAGAAGGTCGAACTGGACGCGCTGCTCGCCCGCGCCGACGTCATCACCCTGCACACGCCGCTGACCGACAAGACGCGCAACATCCTCTCCGCCGAGGCCTTGGCGGCGACCAAGAAGGGGGTGCTGATCGTCAATTGCGCGCGCGGCGGTCTGGTCGACGAGGCGGCCCTGCGCGCGGGCCTGGACAGCGGCCGTATCGGCGGCGCGGCGTTCGACGTCTTCGTCGAGGAGCCGGCCAAGGCCAACGTGCTGTTCGGCGCGCCGGGCTTCGTCGCCACGCCGCACCTCGGTGCCTCGACCGAGGAGGCTCAGGAGAACGTCGCCCTTCAGGTCGCGGAGCAGATGAGCGACTATTTGCTGACCGGCGCGGTGACCAACGCCCTGAACAGCCCATCGATCACCGCCGACGAGGCGCCGAAGCTGAAGCCGTTCGTGGCGCTGGCGGAGAAGCTCGGCGCCTTCGCCGGGCAAATGGTCGACACCGGCATCCGGGGCGTCGACATCGCCTTCGAGGGCGACGTCGCGCGGCTGAACGTCAAGCCGCTGACCGCCGCGGCCTTGGCCGGGGTGATGCGGCCGATGCTGGCGGAGATCAACATGGTCTCCGCGCCGGCGGTGGCCAAGGAGCGCGGCGTCACCGTCTCGGAGTCCCGCCAGGACGACTCGCCGGTCTACGAGAACCTGATGCGGGTCACCATCCAGACGGAGATGGGCCGCCGCGCCTTCGCCGGGACGGTGGTCGCCGGCAGCCCGCGCATCGTCGAGGTCAAGGGCATGGAACTCGACGCCGCCTTCGCCCCGGCCATGCTCTACGTCAACAACCTCGACAAGCCGGGTTTCATCGGCGCGCTGGGCGTGTTGCTGGGCGAGGCGGGCGTGAACATCGCCACTTTCAACCTCGGCCGTGTCGCCGCCGGCGACGACGCCATCGCCCTTGTGGGCATCGACCAGTCCCCCGGCGAGGCGCTGATCGGCAAGATCCAGGCCTTGCCGCACGTCAAGGAGGTGCGGGCGTTGACGTTCTGAAGGCGGAGTGGCGGCCCCGCGCCCCCTCCGTCACGCGACGCAAGTGGGCGTCGCGCGCCACCTCCCCCGCAAGCGGGCGTGGGAGGATTTGAGTTCGTTTAATCCTCACCCGCCATCTTGCGGGGGAGGTGGCGCGGCGCTCTTTCTCGCGCCGTGACGGAGGGGGCGCAAGGCCGCCACATAGCTGCAACGAGTCACCCCACCACGATGAACCGCCCGGCCGGCGCGGCGTAGTGGAACAGCGCGCCTTTCGCCGGATAGAGCACCGTCTTCGCCTCGCCGCACCAACCGCCCCACCAGGAGAAGCTGGAGTTGGTCAGGATCAGCGCGCGGGCGCGGAGCAGCAGGCCCATGTCGCTCCAGGCGGTCCCGCCGGCCGCCGCTCGGATCGGCCGGCCGACATCGCCGATACGGGCAAGCGCCAGGGCGGGATCGTCGGAGATCAGGGCGATGTCGCTCAGATCGACACCGGCCGCCTCGAGCCGATCCAGGCAGCGCGCGAACCATGCGGAGTCCGGCGTGGCGCGGCGTTCGGGGCGCACCTCCTCCTTGTAGGTCCGGCAGTGAATGACGACGGTCGGCGACGGCCCCGGTCCGGCCCTGGTCAGCAGGAAGGCGCGGGCGATGTCGCGGAAGGCGGGGTCGAGCCAGGCCTCGTTCTGCCAATAGCCGTTGAAATAGTGACCCCCGCGGACCAGGGCCGCCAGCCGGGCCGGATCGGCTGGCGGAGGGGCGCGGTCGCTGACGTAGCCGCCCACGGGAAAAAGCCGCACGGCGGCGGTGACCGGGCGCGACGACAGCAACGGGCGACGGACGAGCGGCATCCCGAGCCGTTCGGCCAGAGGCAGCAGGTCGAATTCGTGGCCGTAGCGGTCGGCTCCGAACGAGGCGAGATCGAGCGCGACGCTCGCGCCCGTGAGCCGCGCCACCCTGTGCGCGAAGCCCAGGCAGAAGAGTTGGTTGCCGAGGCCGCCCTGCATCTTGACCGTCTTCACCGGCGCAACAGCCGTTCATAGACAAGGCGCGCGGGTCCGGCGCCGGTCAGGATCGCCGCCCGAGCGGCCATCGCCAGCCCGGCGCGGGCCGCGCCAATGCGGGGAACGCCGCGTTTGATGTGGAAGATACCCAGTTCAGAGGTCAGGTTGCGCCGACCCGCCCGCCGCTCATGGAAGTCCGCGCCGAGCCTCGCGCGGACCAGCGGCGCCGCCAGGTTGGCGAACAGGTTGCCGCGACCGATCATCGTCAGCCACAGGGCGTAATCTTCCTTTCGATCGAGGTCGGGATAGCCGCCGGCTTCGATGATGGCGTCCGTCCGGGCGAAGGCGGTCATGTGGTTGATCGGGTTGCGCCACCGCGCCCAGCGGACGATGGCATCGTGGGTCAACGGCATGCGCTTTTCCCGCGTCCGCCCGTCGGGCCAGAACTCGATTATGCCGCCGCCGAGGACGTCGATCGGGGGGTTTTCCTCCAAAAAGCGCGTTTGAAGCGCGAACCGGTCGGGAAGGTTGATGTCGTCGGCGTCGGCGCGCGCGATCCACGGAGTGCGCACCTCCGGCAGGGCGTGGTTCAGATTGTGGTGCAGCCCTCGCTGTCCCGGATTTCGGGTCGACAGCGCGCCCGCGGCGATGCAGGCCTTCACCTCGGCGGCAAGCGGGGCTGGGAGGTCGCCGTCCAGCGCGATCAGGACTTCGGCGGGCCTGAGGGTAGAGCGCGCGATGCTCCGCATGGCCTCGACGAAGTGCGCGGGATTGTCCTTGCCGTACACCGGGACCAGGCAGGTGAAGGCGAGGCGCCCTGGCCGCGGCGGCGCGGTCAGCGGCTCCATCGACGCGCCCTCATCGCCCATTTCCCAACCGCGTGGGTTATCGGGCCGATCGCCGGCGGCGTGCGCGCGGCGAGCGCATCGAGTTCTTGCAAGGCGAGGCTCACCGGATCGATCCGCGCCGTGATCTGATCGGCGTGATAGCCCCGCGATCCCACCCGCGGACCCGGCAAGACGACATGGCGGCCAGTCTTCAGCACTCTCATATAGAACTCGACGTCCACGAGTTGGACGAGCGACGGGTCGAAGCGGTGGTCGCCCTGGAAGACAAAGGCCGCGGTCGGACCGATCCAGTTGATCGCCGGCAGGAAGCGCGGCGCGGCGGGCAGCCGACGGCCGATCGCCGCGACGGCGGCATGGCGCGAGGGACGAAGACCGCCCTCGACCACCGTCCGTCCGACGGCCGCGACAACGCCCGGCGCGGCGAGGCGGGTCACGGCGTCGCGTAGGTAGTCCGAGGCGACGAGACTCTCGTCCTGATGGATCAACACGCGGAAGGCCGCCCGGGCCCGCGCCAGACCGTGATTCCAATTGTCCACCGGATTTCCCGTCCGCGCCCCTTCGAAATACCTGATGGCGTGATGAAGATCGGGCGCTCCCGACACGTGGGCGCGAATGCGGTTCGTTCGGGAATCGTCGCTGACGATGATCTCGGCCCTGACGCCCGTCTGGGCGCGGATCGACGCCAGGCAGGCGGAGACCAGGTCCACGCTCTCGAACGTCGGCACGATGCAGGAGATTTCCGGCGCGCCGTTCACCGCGAGCGCGCATCCGCGCTCGGCGTGATCGCCGCCAGCAGAAAGGCGAACAGAACGGCGAGCGCTTCGGTTCGCAGGGGGTAGTCGGTCCACGACATCGCGGCCAGGGTCAACACCCCGAGGCTCGCCGCGCGGCCGAGGCTGGAGCCTTCCCGTGACCACGCGCGCCAGGTCGCCGGCAGGAACCAAGCCACCACGGCGACCAATGCCGCCGCGCCCATTAAGCCGGTCTCGAGCCAGACTTCGAGGTAGTCGTTGTGGGCATGATTGAAGTAGGCTGGCGCGACCAGTTCCACCGGCTCGATGGCCCGGAACACGCGGTCGAACGAGCCGACGCCGGAGCCGAAAGGCAGGTGCCGCAACGACTCGCTCCAGATCAGCGGCCATGCCCGATAGCGGAATTCGGGCAGCGAGTCGGCGCCGAACCGGCTCAAGATCGGGGTCAGGGCGAAGACGGCCACGGCGCCGATCGAGATCAGGCTGATCGCCGCGAAACCAGCGACGATCCATTTTCTCCGCGCCAGGCCGTGCTGTCGCGCGAGCATCGCCGCCGTCAGGATCAGCATCGGCGCGGTGAGGAGAATGCCGGCCCGGGATCGCACCACGCCGATCGCCACCAGCCCGATCACGAGGAAGGCGCCGCCGATCCACCGGGCGGCGTCTCGACCCGTGGCGAGCGTCGCCGCGATCGGGATCAGCGCCAGCAGCATCGCCGCTTCATGGTTGCGATTCGCGAACCAGCCCACCAGGGAGCCGGGGTTGGTGCTGCTGTACGGATAGGCCCAACCGCCGTCGGGCTGCCCGAGCTGCGCAAGACCGAGGAACACCCCGGCCAAAGCCGCGACGATCCAGATTGCCGCGATCCAGCGGCGTTCTCCACGATCGAGGCCGAGAGTGATTAGCGCCATCACCGCCGGTGGAAACAGAGCGGGGATCGCCGCCAGCGTCGCCGCCGGATAGAGGCTGAGCGGCGCCCAGCCGAGCTTGGCGCCGGACAATACCAGGGCCGTGAACCTCGGCTCCTGTCCGGCCGCCCTCAGCCAAATCTCCGGCGGCAACCGGATCGACTGGATCAGCGGAATGGCGAACAGGCCAGCGATCAGGACGAGCGGCCAGATCGCCCCGCGCCAACGACCGGGCTCGGCGAGCCGGCGAAGCGCCAGAGCGCCGACGGGCAGGGAGACGAGTTCCACGATGATCAACGGAGTACGGGCGTTCAGGCTGGCCCCGCCGAACAGCGCCGCCACAATGGTCAGGGCTCCCGCCGCCACCGCCTGGAGCGATGGCTGCGGAAGGCTCCGGCCGCCGACAGTCATCACCGCCTCGGCCATCGCGTGCTCCGACTCACTGGCTTGCGGTAGCAGCCCGACCGTGTTGGAGCAAACCAAGCGCGAACGGGGTTTGGTCAGCCGCGCGGAGGTCGGCGTATAATCACCTCATAAAACTGGAGACCGTACATGAAGTCCGTCCGCCTGATCGGAGGCGCCGCCGCGCTGCTCCTCCTCGCCGGCTGCGCCGCCGGCACTTCCGACGCCAGCCAGGCCGCGTCGGCCGGTCTCGTCTCCCAGCTCGTGCTTGGCTTCTGGCACGGCATCATCGCCCCGCTCACCCTTCTGGTGGAGGTCATTCGCCGCTTCCTGCCAGGCGTGATTCCCTGGCCGTGGCACATGTTCGAGACCGGCTCGACCAGCGTGCCCTATGACGTCGGCTTCTATTTCGGCATCACCAGCGGCCCGTCCTTCCTGTTCTTCCGTCGCCGGCGTTGACCCCACGGTTCTTAATTCCGCGGCGGGTCCTGCTCCAGCTCGCCGGGGGAGGACTCGCCGTCGCCCCCCTGCCGGCGCTCGCCGCCGCGCCGGAAGGCGGCGCCGTCGTTCCACCCCGGCCCGCCCCCTCGACGGTGTGGATCGAGTTTTTCAAGGGCCAGCGCGTCTGGGCCTATATCGATCGCCACAGCTTCGCTCCCGGTGAATCGTTCAACGTCATGGCCGCCGGCGGGCCGGGGCAGCCACCGCGCCAGGTCAGGCTGGAGGTGTTCCGCGTCGGCGCGGCGGAACCGGTTCCCGTGTGGCGGAGCGAATTCGTCGCGGTCGGCTATCGCGGGGCTACCGCCTCGGCGGCGGCGGTCGGTCCCGGCTGGCCGCCGAGCTGGACGGTGACGGCAACCTCCGGCTGGGCGCCCGGCTGCTACTATGCCGACATCGTCGAGCAGACGACCGCGACGCGGGACGTCAAGGCGTTCTTCTGGATCGTCACCAACCCCGGACGATCAGGACGCGTCTTGTGCCGACTTGGAACCAACGCCTATCAAGCCTACAACCCGTGGGGCGGCCACAGCCTCTATCCCAACGATGACGATGAAGCGCGCGGCCTGATCGTTTCCTTCGACCGTCCGACGCCGCCGGACTTCTTCGAGTACGACATCTTCCTGGTGCGATGGCTGGAGGGCCTCGCCGGCCTGGGCGGCGTCGACTACGCCTGCAACTTCGACGTCCATCACAATCCCGGTCTGATCGACGCCTATCCCCTGGTCGTGACCAGCGCCCACGACGAATACTGGAGCGACGTCGAGTTCGGCGCCTTCGAGCGGCGCATCTTCCAGCTCGGACGCAACACCGCCTTCTTCGGCGCCAATACCGCCTATTGCCAGGTGCGCTACGGCGATCTCAACTGGCCACCGTCCGGAGCGGACCAGGGCCGTCAGCTAGTCTGCTACAAGACCAGTTTCGACCCGATCGCCTCCCGTATCGGGGATTCGCACCTGCTGGTCACCGACAACTTCCGCGCGAACGGACGCCGGCCGGAAACCCAGCTCCTCGGCGGCGCCTATCAGAACTGGTTCGAACCGGGCGGAACGCAACGGCCGGCCTACACGGTGGCGCGGACCGACCTGCCCTTCTTCGAGGGAACCGGCTGGAAGGTCGGCGACAACGCCGCCGACGTGGTCGGCTATGAGTGGGACAATCGCGATCCGGACGGCGACGGCCGCCACCTGCTGGCGCCGGGAGCGAATCCCAGGATCGACCCCGCCTCGGTCAAGGTGCTGTTCCAGGGCCACGCCACCGGCGCGGATGGCCAGCCCGGTCTCGCGGAGGCGACCTACTATGTCTCCTCCGCCGGCGCGAAGGTGTTCAACGCCGCCAGTGTTCGGTGGGCCTGGGGGCTGGGTAAAGAGGGTTTCGTCAATGCGCCGTTTCAACGGTTCAACGAGAATTTGGTGCGAGTGCTGAGCAGGTAAATGTCTTGCGTCCTTCGCCCCTTGCGGGAGAAGGTGGCGGCGCAGCCGACGGATGAGGGGTCGACGCGGCCTATCCGCGTTCGCCGCGATGTTCCAAGACGAAGCTCAGGCGCTACGTCGACCCCTCATCCGACCCGCTGCGCGGGCCACCTTCTCCCGCAAGGGGAGAAGGACAAATCTTGGTCAGCTTTGTAACAAGCCCATAGATTTTGAGAGCAGTGAGAATCTAGGCGGCGGCGAGGCGGCCGTAGTTCGTGGCAGCGGCCGGGGCTGGAGCGGGCGCCGAGGCGCCCCGCGCGAGCTTGCGGTCGATCGCCGCGACGATCAACCTGGCCGACCACTTGTGCATGGTCAGCAGGTCCGACGCGAGCGGGCCGGCCAAGGGAATAGCCGTGATCGCCGTCCGGCTTGCCATCAAGGCGCCGCAGACGACGAGGGTGCCAGTGTCGACGCGCGCCCGCAGCCCTTGGCTGATCAGAAAAACAGCGGCGCCGGCGCTGTAGAGTTCCCCGACGCCGGGAATCCAGCTCAACACGCCGTCCAGCCCCAGACTCATGGGTCCGACGCGCACGACGCTGTCCGACAGGCGGCCCATGCGATCGACGCTAGCGCGGATTTTCACAAGGTCCGGATGATAGGCCATCTCGCTCTCCATACACACGCACACACACAGCGGCGTTCATGGACTAGATGGGGACGGTTGATCAAAGCGCCAGATACCAATCGATGGGGCCGTCAGATTGTCTGGAACGGTGGGAATCTTCATGCTGACTCCCTAGTATGGAGTCATGAAGGATCAAGCCGACGCGCCGGCGGAGCGGGTTGCGCCGCCGAGGCATGGCGCGCGCAAGGACCTTACCCGAGGCCCGATCACCCGCACCCTCTTGCTGTTTTCCCTGCCTCTGCTCGGCGGGAACGCCCTGCAGTCGCTTAACGGCACGGTCAACCAGATCTGGGTCAGCCACACGCTGGGCGAGGTGGCGATCACCGCGCTCGGCAACGCCAATATCGTGATGATGCTGATGCTGGGCGTCATTTTCGGTGTCGGCATGGCGGCCAACATCCTGGTCGGCCAGGCTGTGGGTGGCCGCGATCTGGCGTTGGTGACGCGGGTCATGGGGACCGCGACGACCTTCTTCCTCGCCCTTTCCGTGGGCGTCGCCATTTTGGGCGGGGTGTTCTCGCCGCGCATCCTGGACATGATGGGGACGCCGCCGTCCGCGCGCGACGACGCCATCATCTATCTGCGGATCATCTTCGCCTCCGTACCCTTCATGTACTTCTTCATGTTCATGCAGATGGCGCAGCGGGGCGCCGGCGACTCGACGACGCCGTTCTGGTTCATGGCGCTAGCCATAGCGATCGACATCACCCTGAACCCCTGCCTGATCCGGGGACTTGGGCCCTTCCCGCGACTGGGCATCGCCGGTTCCGCGTTCTCCACCCTGATCGGACAGAGCGTGAGCCTGCTGTCGATGCTGATCTATCTCTATCGCAAGAAGAGCGTGATCATGCTGCGGCGCGGCGACCTCCATCTCCTGAAACCGGACTTCGAGATCCTCCGCGCGCTTGTCGTGCGCGGTCTGCCGATGGGCATCCAGATGCTGGTGATGAGCGGCGCGGCGGTGGTGATGATCAGCCTGGTGAATCGTTACGGAGCTTTGACCAGCGCCGCCTATTCGATCTCGGCGATCATCTGGAGCTATCTGCAGATGCCGACCATGGCGGTCGGAGCCTCGGTGTCGTCGATGGCGGCGCAGAATGTCGGCGCGGGCAAGTGGGACCGTGTCGCCGCCGTGGCCCGCTCCGGCGTGATCTCCGGCCTGATCATCACCACGGGCATCGCCCTGATCCTCTACGTCTTTAACGACCAGGTCCTAAGCGTGCTGCTGCCGAGCCACTCGCCGGCGACGCCCCTGGCGCGGCATATCAACAAGACGGTGCTGTGGGGCTTCATCTTCTTTTCGATCACCTTTTCGCTGTCCGGCGTGGTCCGGTCGACGGGCGCGGTGTGGTGGCCGCTGCTGATCCTGACCATCTCCATGGTCGGCATCCGCATTCCGTTCGCGACCTTTCTGATGCCGCGGTTCGGCGCGGACGCGATCTGGTGGAGTTTTCCGGTCGGCACCATCGCCTCGGCGGCGATGACCAGCGTGTACTACAAGTACGGCGGCTGGCGCCGATCGCGGATGCTGCGAGACGAGGCGCTTGCCCAGACCGCCGACACCGGACTCAACGCGCCGGCGATGACGCCGAGCCGCGCGGCCTAGGCGACGTTGCCATCGGGATGATCGCCGATCCACGATTCCAAGGCGGCGTTGATGCGCGTCTGCCAACCGGGACCGCCCGAGCGGAAGGTGTCGAGGACCTTCTTCGACAGCCGAAGGTTCACCACCTTCTTGGGCTCATCGAGTTTCGGCCGCCCGCGCTTAACCGGCTTGCCACCGATGTGGAGCACGGCTCCAGCGAACCAGTCGTCGGTGAGTTCGGGGATTTCGGCGTAGTCCTCGGCGGTCAACTCATAAGCGTCAATTTTCGCGAAATCGCTGCCCAAAACGCGTTTGTTCTCGCTCATTTGCCTTCCTCATCGAAATAATCCTCCGGACGTTGCCTCGTTCTGTCCAAACGACGACAAACATCCGGGCTCGCAGAAACCCAAAAGAAACTATTCGAACCTCTCCATAGTCTCGTCGATTATCGTGACGGTCGAATGTTTCACCTTCGAAAAACTCCGACGCGTCCTCAAAGTCAACGCCATGGACCTTGAGCGCCAGCGCGCGCTTCGCGGGATCGAACTCGATTTTGATCATTAGCGTATCCACGTTTAATTACAACTGGAGCCGCTGTTTTGCCCGGCTGAGTTAAATCCCAGCTATCGGTCGTCGCACTTCGCCCATTTCGCCGCGAAACCCACCACCTGCCGCGCCATGATCTCCACGGCGGCGCTGTCGCGGGTGTCGCTGAAGCCGCCCTCGGCGTCGAACAGGCCGCCGCTGGTGTTGAGGGTCGCGCCGAACGGGGTTGGCCAGCCGCGCAGGGCGTGGACGATCCCGCGCAACGCGGCCAGGGTCGAACCGCCGGCCTGGGCGCCGGCCGCGGCCACGATGCAGCCCACGGCGCGGTCTTCGAGATAGGGCCGGGCGTCCTCCCGCAGATCCTCGAGGCAGTCGAGGGCGTTCTTCACCAGCCCCGAGATCGAGCCGTGATAGCCCGGCGTGGCGACGATGAGGCCGTCGGCGCGCCGCACCGCCTCGACCATGCGCGATCGCTCACCGACATCGGCCGAGCAGCGTGGATCGTAGTGCGGCAGGGCCGCCAGAAACGCACCGCCGAACAAGATGGTCCGCGCCCCCGCCGCCTCGGCCGCCGCCAGCGCCTTGACCAGGGCCATCTCGCTGGTCGACCCCGGCCGGACGGTGCCGCCGATCCCGACCACGAGGGGCGCGGCGGTCACGCCTTCACGGTTTCGGCGGACCGAGCGGCGTGGCGCGCCTTCACCTCGTCCAGCTCGGCGCCGTACCTGTCCCGCGCCGCCTCGCGCAGCTTGGGAATGTGGTAGGACGGGAACAGGTCGTTGTCCGGCGTGTAGTCGCGCAACACCTGCTTGGCGACGGTGACCTTGTGCACCTCGGTCGGGCCGTCCGCGATGCCCATCACGAAGCTGCCGGTGACCATGCCCATGAACGGCATCTCGTTGGAGACGCCGAGCGCGCCGTGGATGTGCAGGGCGGCCGCCGCGATGTCGTGATAGACCTTCGGCATGGCGACCTTGATCGCCGCGATGTCCTTGCGCACCAGCTTATAGTCGTGGTGCTTGTCGATCAGCCAGGCGGTGCGCATCACCAGCAGGCGGAACTGCTGGAGCTGGATCCAGCTATCGGCGATCTGCTCCTGCACCATCTGCAGGTCCGCGAGGCGGCCGTCGCGGGTCTGGCGCGACACCGCCCGGCGGCACATCAGGTCGAAGGCGTGCTGGCAGGCGCCGACGGTGCGCATGGCGTGGTGGACACGGCCGCCGCCCAACCGGGTCTGGGCGATGATGAAGGCCCCGCCGCGCTCGCCGAGCATGGCCGATTTCGGCACCCGGACATCGGTGTAGCGGATGTAGCCGTGGCCGCCCTCGCCCTCGGCGCCGACGCCCATGTTGCGGATGGTCTCGACGCCCGGCGTGTCTTTCGGGACCAGGAAGATCGAGGTCCGGCGATAGGGGTCCTTCGCCTCCGGATCGGTGATCGCGTAGACCACCAGGATGGTGGCGTGGCGCGAGCCGCTGGAGAACCACTTCTCCCCGTTGATCACCCAGTCGTCGCCGTCGAGTTCGGCGCGGGTCTTGAAGGTCAGCGGGTCGGAGCCGCCGGTCGGCTCGCTCATCGAGAAGGCCGAGCGGATGTCGCCGTTGAGCAGGGGCTTCAGCCAGCGCTCCTTCTGCTCGGGCGTGCCGTAGTGGGCGATGATCTCGGCGTTGCCGGTGTCGGGCGCCTGGCAGCCGAACACGAACGGCGCGAGGTTGTTGCGGCCCAGCTTCTCGTTCATCAAGGCGAGCTTGACCTGACCGAAGCCCTGACCGCCGAGTTCGGGGCCGAGATGGCAGGCCCACAGGCCCTGATCCTTCACCTTTTGCTGCAGCGGCTTGATGAACTTCTCGCGGCCGGCCGAGCCCCACACCGCCATGCCGAGGTGCGAGATCGGTTCGACCTCGTCGGTCATGAAGGTCTCGATCCAGTCGAGCTTCTTCTGGAATTCGGGATCGGTTTCGAAGTCCCAGGCCATCGTCGTCTCCCGTATGAGTTGATCCCGCGCCGCGGGTTGGGCTTTGTGTGTCCGCCGATCATCACGGGAGACGACGCTTGCCGCAAGCCGCAACCTCGAGACTTGTCCCCGACCGCCTGAAGCGCATCGACCGCTTTTTCCAGGAGTCCTATGTCAACACCGGCAAGCTGCCCGGCGCACTGACCTTGGTCGCCCGCCATGGCGAGGTCGCGCATTTCGGCGCGGTGGGCATGGCGGACTTCGAGCGCGGCGCGGCGCTGGCGAACGACACCATTTTCCGCATCTATTCGATGACCAAACCGGTTACCAGCGTCGCGTTCATGATGCTGGTGGAGGAGGGCAAGGTGGCGCTGGACGATCCGGTCGAGGCCTACATCCCGGCGTGGAAAGACCTCGGCGTGTTCGCCGCCGGCATCCCGCCGCAATGCGTGACCACGCGCACCGATAGGCCGATGCAGATCGTCGACCTCCTGCGTCACACCTCGGGCCTGACCTACGGTTTTCAAAGCCGGACAAACGTCGACGCCGCCTATCGCAAGGCCGGGATCGGCGAGGTGGAGACGCGGGGTACGCTGGCGCAGTTCATCGACCAGCTCAGCCGCCTGCCGCTGGAGTTTTCACCGGGCGAGGCGTGGAATTATTCGGTGTCCACCGACGTGCTCGGCTATCTGGTGGAGACCATCTCCGGCCTGCCGTTCCAGGACTTCCTGCATACCCGCATCTTCCAGCCGCTCGGGATGGTCGACACCGATTTCCATGTGCCGCCCGAGAAGGCCTCGCGCTTCGCCGCCTGCTACAATCGTGGTCCGGACGGAGCCCTCGCGCTACAGGACGATCCGGTCAAGAGCAGCTATCTCGCGCCGCCGACCTTCTATTCCGGCGGGGGCGGCCTCGTGTCGACGGCGTCGGATTATCTGAAATTCTGTTCGATGCTGCTGAACGGCGGCCAAGCCGACGGCCGGCGCTTCCTCAGCCGCAAAACCGTCGCCCTGATGACCGCCAACCATCTGCCGGGCGGGGCGGACCTCACCGTGCTGTCCAGGTCGTTGTTCAGCGAGGCGACCAACGCCGGCATCGGCTTCGGCCTCGGCTTCGCGGTCAACCTCGATCCCGCCAAGGTGCTGCTGCCCGGCAGCGTCGGCGAGTACTACTGGGGCGGCGCGGCGAGCACGGCGTTCTGGATCGATCCGGCGGAGGACCTGATCGTGGTGTTCATGACCCAGCTCCTGCCGTCCAGCACCTATCCAATCCGCCGGCAGCTCCGCACGCTGGTCTACTCGGCATTCGACGACTAAAGCCCGGCTCGCCGCCTCCGACATCGGCCCCCACGCGTTAGGCTGCATATGACACCACCCGCCAAGCCGATCGACCACATCGTCATCTTCGGCGCGACCGGCGACCTTGCCGCGCGCATGCTACTGCCGTCGCTGTATTCCCTCGACCTCGACGGGTTGCTGCCCGACGATTTGAAGATCGTCGGCTCGGCGCGCACGCGCATGGACCGCGCCGCCTACGCCCGGCGGGTTCACGAAAGCCTCAAGGCGCGGCCGGAAGGCGTCGACGTCGAGGTGTGGAAGCGGTTCTCCGGCCGCCTCGACTATTGCGCCGCCGATGTCACCGGAAAGAATGGCCTGAGCGATCTGGCAAAGCTGCTCGGCGAAGACGCTTCGACCATATTCTACCTCGCGCTGTCACCGTCCGTGTACGGCGCGACATGCGCCAGTCTGGACGACGCGGGCCTCGCCTGCGGCGATTGCCGGATCGTTCTGGAAAAACCGCTCGGGCGCGATCTCGCCAGTTCGCGCGCGATCAACGACGAAGTCGCCAAGGTCTTCGACGAAGCGCGGATCTTCCGCGTCGACCACTATCTCGGCAAGGAGACGGTGCAGAACCTGGTGGCGCTGCGCTTCGCCAACACCCTGTTCGAGCCGTTGTGGAACAACCTGGCGATCGACCACGTCCAGATCACCATCGCCGAGACCGAGGGTGTCGGCGAGCGCTGGGGCTATTACGACGAATACGGCGCCCTGCGCGACATGGTGCAGAACCACATGCTCCAGCTTTTGTGCCTCGTCGCCATGGAGCCGCCGGCGGACTCCAACCCGGACTCGGTCCGCGACGAGAAGGTCAAGGTGCTCAAGTCGCTGCGCCGGATGACGCCGCGCGATGTCCAATCGATGAGCGCGCGGGGTCAGTACAAGGCCGGCGTGGTCGGCGGGAAGTCCGTACCGTCGTACACGGACGAAAAGGGCGGCGAGAGCGCAACCGAGACCTTCGTCGCCCTGCGCGCCGACATCGACAACTGGCGCTGGGCCGGCGTGCCGTTCTTCCTACGCACGGGCAAGCGCCTGCCGGAGCGGCGCACCCAGATCGCCATCCAGTTCAAGCCGCTGCCGCACTCGATGTTCGGCGCGGCGGTCCAGGACGACCTCATCGCCAACCGCCTGGTCATCGATCTGCAGCCGGACGAAGACATCACGCTGCTGCTGATGAACCGCCGCCCCGGCCTCACCGGGACGCGGCTGAAGGCGATGCCGCTCAGCCTGTCGCTGGACGACGGCGGCCGGCGACGCATCGCCTACGAACGCCTGTTCCTCGACATGATGAAAGGCGACCAGGGCCTGTTCGTGCGGCGCGACGAAGTGGAGCTCGCCTGGGACTGGATCGACGCGGTGGAGGGCTCATGGGCGGAGATCGGCGCGGCGCCCCGCTCCTACGCCGCGGGAAGCTGGGGACCGCACGGCGCCTTCGCCCTGCTCGAACGATCCGGGCGGGAGTGGCTGGATGAGTGACCTCGAACTGTTCGATAGCCGCGAAGCTCACGCCGACGCCGCGGCGGAGGCCGTCGCCGCAGCGCTGGCGGCGCCCGGACGGAAGAGCTTCCTGGCGACGGGCGGCACGACGCCGGGACCGGTCTATGACCGCATCTCCCGCATGGACCTCGATTGGGCGTCCTGCACGATCGCGCCGACCGACGATCGCTTCGTCGATCCGAAGTCACCCGACAGCAACGAGCCGCTGCTGCGAGGACGGCTTTTGGTCGATCGCACCGCGGCGGCCGCCTTTCTTCCCCTGAAAGGGACTGGAGCCACGCCGGAGGAAGACGCCGACAACGCCGAACCGAGGATCGGCAGCCTGCCCCCGGTGCGCGCGACGCTGCTTGGCATGGGCGCCGACGGCCATTTTTGTTCGCTGTTTCCCGGCGACCCCGATCTTGCCGCTCGCCTCGATCCGGAGGGAGGTCGACTCGTCGTCGGCGTCGCGATGTCTAGCGAAAAGCCGTATGTCCCGCGCATCAGCCTGACGGCGCGGGCCATTCTCCGAAGTGGGCTGATTGTCGTCTTCATCACCGGCGCCGCGAAGCGCGCGGTGATCGAGCGTGTCTCGTCGGACTTGTCTTACACGCCGCCGATCGCGACGCTTCTGCGCCAGAACCGCGCCAAACCGCGGGTTTTGTGGGCGGAGTAGCGTCTAGGCCGGATCAATCGACGTCAGTTTCACCCTCGCGAGAGCGGTCCGAGCGGAACCGAATAGGGCCTCGCTGGCGAACAGAG
Organism: Caulobacteraceae bacterium; assembly: GCA_965277785.1. GTDB lineage: Bacteria > Pseudomonadota > Alphaproteobacteria > Caulobacterales > Caulobacteraceae > Acaudatibacter. Next base: position 26,144 of record CBDIDP010000008.1, on the reverse strand, counting down.
CTTCCCGACTTGCCCTTGCTTCGGCGAAGGTGTCCCATGTCCAGCGGATCGGGTGTTCCTTCTCGAGCCAGCGGCGGAAATCCTCGCGGTTGCCGGTCCCGGGCCAGAGTTCCCGGCCGGATATGGCGCGGGCGAACGAGCGGCGGACGACCCGGTGCATGAGGACCCTTCGCGGGTAGTCCAGCCAGATCACGTCGGTGGCGCGGGGGAGGATGTGCGGTTGGGCGCCCCGGCTGTAATTGCCGTCGGTGATCCATGACTCCCCGATGACGGCTTCGGCGACCGTTCGCGACCACAGTTCCGGATCGCTCTGATGCAGGCCGACCCATCCCGGTTGCCAGTTGAGAGCGTCCAGCTCGATGTGAGCAATGCCGAGCCGGGCGCTCAGGGCTCGGGCCAAAGTGGACTTTCCGGCGCCCGAGTTGCCGATGATCGCGATGCGATGACTGAAGTCGGCGATCTCCCTAGTCCGCGATCGGGAACCCTCGGTCGCGCATCAGCGCGTCGATGGCGACGTCCCGTCCGCGAAATCTACGGAAGGCCTCGCCGGCGTCAACCGTGTCGCCCACGCTCATGATGTTGTTGTTTAACCGCGCGGCCAGCGCCTCATCGTAGAACCCGCCGGGTGCCTCGGCGAAGGCGTCGGCGGCGTCGGCGGTCAGGGTGTCGGCCCAGATGTAGTCGTAGTACCCGGCGGCGTAGCCCTCGCCGGCGAAGATGTGCCCGAAATGGGGGAGACGGTGGCGCATCGTCACCTCGCGCGGCATACCGATCTCCGCCAGCACGGCCGTCTCGAAGGCCGACGGATCGATCGGCTCGACGGCGAGATGGGCCCTCATATCGACGATGGCGCTGGCAAGGTATTCGACGGTGTCGAAACCCTTGCCGAACGTATGGGCGCGCTTGATCTTGGCGACCAGCGCGCCCGGCATCGGTTCGCCCGTTTCATGGTGAAGGGCGAAGCGGCCGAGCAGCTCGGCGGTCGGCAGCCAGCGCTCGAACAGTTGACTGGGGAATTCGACGAAGTCCCGCGCCACCGAGGTGCCGGCGAGGCTGGGATAGCTCACGCTGGACAGCAGGCCGTGGAGGGCGTGGCCGAACTCGTGGAAGAGGGTCACCGCGTCGTCCCAGCCGATCAGCACCGGATCGCCGGGGGCCGGCTTCACGAAATTGGCGTTGTTGGACACGATCGGCGTGACCTCGCCGTCGAAGCGTTCCTGGGCGCGGTACTCGCTCATCCAGGCGCCGGAACTCTTTCCCGGCCGCGCGTAGGGGTCGAAGTACCACAGGCCGACCTGCCGCCCCCGGCGGCGGACCTCGAAAGCGCGGACGTCCGGATGGTACACTGGCAGATCGCGCACCTCGGCGAACTCAAGTCCGAACAGCCGGCCGGCGGCCCAGAACATGCCCTCGCGGATGTTCTGGAGTTGGAGGTACGGCTTCACCTCCGTCTCATCGAGGTCGTACTTCGCCCGGCGCAGGATCTCGGCATGGTAGCGATAGTCCCACGGCTCGATCGCCGTCCCCGGCGCCTCGCGCGCGGCGATGGGCGTGAGTTCGGCGACCTGTTCGGCGACGCGGGCCTTCGCCGGCGCCCAGACTTTCATCATCAGGGCCATGGTGGCGTCGGGGGTCTTGGCCATCTGATCGTCGGTAATCCAGTGGGCGAAGCTGGGTTGGCCGAGCAGCCGGGCCTTCTCGACCCGCAGTTGGAGTATCTCGACGAGGACGGCGTTGTTGTCGTGGGGGCCGCCGTTGTCGCCGCGCTTGACCCACAGCCGCCAGCCCGCCTTCCGCAGGTCGCGCCGGCGGGAGTAGATCAGGAACGGCTCCATCGACGAGCGGGTGTTGGTGATCACCCACTTGCCCGCGAGACCCTTCTCCGCCGCCTCGGCCGCCGCGCCCGCGACCAGCGACCCCGGCAGGCCGGCCAGATCGTCGGGAGTCTCCAGTGTCAGCCACGCGCCCTCCTCGTCGGCCAGGACGTTCTGGCTGAAGGTGGTGGTGAGGGTGGCGAGCCGCTGGTTGATCTCGCCCAGCCGCGCCTTTGCGGCGTCGCCGAGAGCCGCGCCGTGGCGAGCGAAACGGCGATAGACCACGGCGGTCAGCCGGCGCTGCTCGTCGGTCAGGCCCGCGGCGCCCATCCCGTCGAAGACCGCCTCGACGCGGCGGAACAGGGCGGCGTTCTGGATCACCTCGTCGTCGAAGGCGGCGAAGACCGGCGACATCGCCTGCTCCACCGCCTGCATCGCCTTGTCGTTCAGCGTCGAGGCCCAGACGCCGTAGATAGCTCCAGCGCGGGCGAGCGCCCGGCCGCTTCTCTCCAGCGCGGCAATGGTGTTGTCGAAGGTCGGCGGGCCGGCGGCCGCCACGATCCCGGCGATCTCGGCCCGTTGCTCCGCCATCCCCGCCATCAGCGCCGGTTCGAAATCCTCGACCCGAACCCGGTCGAACGGCGGCGCGCCGTTGTGGGCGCCGGTCCAAGAGGCGAGCAGAGGTTGGCTTGACGGGGTCAAACTACGAGCACCCTCTCGGATCAAACACCTTGGTCACGTCGCGACTCCCGTTCGAGAACGGCGACGGCGCGCGTCTGCCAGCCGGGTCCGGCGGCCTTGAAGTGCTCGATCACGGAAAGCGGGAGCCTCAGGGTCACCTGCTTGCGGTGAGACGATCCGGAACCGACGGGCCGTCCCGGCCTACGCAGCGCCTCGGCGGCGGCGGCCGGCAGAACCTGTGAGGCGGGTCGGGCTCGCGCGAAATCAGCGTCCGTCCATTCGGGGTTATCGTCGAAGCCGTCAGGTGGGGGCTGCTTTTTCATGCTTGGCCATCTCCTTCTCATGGGCGCGGCGAAAACTGATCGCTCGCAAAACATTTCGTCTGAGCGCGAACACCAGGCAGTAGCCGAGTCCCGCCATTCGACCGAAGGCTCTGTAGCGGGTCTCGCCGTAGTCGAAACGCTCGTCTCGCATGACGGCAGGTTCTGCTTCGAAGCCTTTGAAGGCGCCTAGCGAGAGGCCGTGTTTCTTGATGTTCGCAGCGTCCTTGGCCGGATCGAACTCCACGAGCATCAATTTATGTAGATGCGGAAACCCCTCTGGACAAGAGGTTTCGATGATGGACGCCCGCGCCGACGCCGTTTAGACCGCAGCCATGTCCATCGGCGTGTTCGATTCGGGGGTCGGCGGCCTGACCGTTCACCACGCGCTGGTCCGCCGGCTGCCCGATGCCGACTTCGTCTATCTCGCCGACCAGGCCGAGACGCCGTATGGCGGCAAGAGCGGGGAGGAGATCGTCGCCTTAACCCGCGCCGGGTGCGAGCGGCTGTTCGACGAGGGCTGCGACCTTGTTATCCTGGCCTGCAACACCTCCGCGTCGGTGGCCTTGCGCCGGCTGCAGCAGACCTGGCTGCCGGATTATCGCGGAGCCAGAGGCCGGGCGCTCAACGTTCTCGGCATCATTGTGCCGACCATCGAGGCGGCGACCGGCCTGCCGTGGGACCATCCTCCCGAACCGCGCGGCGACAAGATCGAGCGGCTGGACGTGCTCGGTATTTTCAGCACCCCGGCGACGAGCGCGAGCCGGGTCTACGAAATCGAGATCGACAAGCGCCGCGCCGACGTCGCGGTGTTCTCCGAACCCTGCCCGACCCTGGCGCGCAACATCGAGGCCGGCGCAACGGAGGCCGAACTCGCCGGCGACATCGCCGATCACGTCGCCGCTCTCACCCGCCGGATCGGCCGCGCGCCGGACCGGGCGATCCTCGGCTGCACCCATTACGAGATCACCGCCGACCTGTTCCGGGGCGCCCTGCCGCCCGGCACGCCCCTGATCCACCAACCCGCCGCCACCGCCGATGCGGTCGCGCGCTACCTCGACCGCCGACCGGAGTACGACGCCGGATCGGGCGGCGCGCGGCGGTTCCTGACCACCGGGGCGCCGGGAATGCAGAACGGACTGGTCGAGCGGTTCTGGGGCGCGCCATTGCGGTTCGAGGCAGCCTGACCCAAGTCGGGCGGCCATGCTCCCCACCCTACGCCAACTCCAATATCTCAAGCTGCTCGCCCACCACGGTTCGTTCAGCCGGGCGGCGGAGGCGGCGCACGTCACCCAGCCCACCCTGTCGGCCGGCATCCAGGAGCTGGAGAAGATCCTGGGCGCCGCCATGGTCGACCGCAACCGCTCCGGCGTGATCCTCACCGCCGCCGGCGAGGAGGTCGTCGGGCGAGGCGCGGCGATCCTGGCCCAGACCGAGGACTTGGTGCGCGAGGCGCGCGGCGCCGGCGAGCCGCTGGCCGGTCGCTTCCGCCTCGGCGTCATCCCGACCGTGGCCCCGTTCATCCTGCCGGTCGCCCTGCCCCGGCTGCGCGAGCGCTTCCCCCAGCTTCGTCTGTTCCTGCGCGAGGACCTCACCCACCGCCTAGTCACCGACCTCAAGTCCGGCGCGCTCGAGGCCGCCCTGATCGCATTGCCCTACGACATGACCGGACTGCAGTGGGCCCACGTCGAGGACGACGAGCTGATGGCCGCCTTCCCCGCCGACCACCCCTTGAGCCGCGCCGGCAGGGTTTCGCCGGACAAGCTCCAGGGCGAGGAGCTGATCCTGCTGGAAGACGGCCACTGCCTGCGCGACCACGCCCTCACCGCCTGCGGCTTCGGCGCCGGCCGCCACGCCCGCGACGAGGGCTTCGCCGCCACCTCGCTGGCGACCCTCGTGCAGATGGTCGGCTCCGGCCTCGGCGTCTCCTTCCTGCCGGCGATGGCGGTGGAAGCCGGCCTCGCCCGCGCCGCCCAGATTACCGTCCGCGGCCTCGAAGCCGAGCACGCCACCCGCGAAATCGTGGTCGCTTGGCGCGCCGGATCGACCCGCGCGGCGGAGGGGCGGCTGTTGGCGGAGACGTTCGCGGAGGGGTGATCGGCGTCTCTGCATTTCGTCAAGGCGGCTCACGGAGGGCGGTCGTCTCGACCGCGTCTCGAGTAGGCGGTCGGGACGACCGCCCTCCGGGTCAAGGCGATAGTGCGGCTTCCCGATTGCCGGTTGCGGGGATCGCGGTCGGCTTCGGTTGAAGGTCTTCGTATTCGGGTTCCGCTTTCTCGATCGTCCACTCGCTCCAGTCCACCGTCGCGCCGTCGTCGGCGCAGATCACCTCGACGGTGTCGCGGAACGCCGCGCGGGGGATGATGTCGGGGCGTTCGAACTCAGCTCGCTCGGTCTCGGGACGATCCCGGTCGCGGTCCTTCAAACAAGAGCCGGCGAGCCCCCGGCTCGACGGCCGGGGCGGGCTCTGGCGGTCCAGAAGGCCGCCCAGGACCGCCGGCGTCCCGCCGGCATCTTTGCGGTGCGCGGTCCCGCTAAGATAGGTGACGACCCCCGCGCGGATGTCCCGCGCGATCTCCGCCACCTTCATCTCCAGCATCAGGGTCAGGCGCGCCGCGCGGGTGACCTTCTGCAGCGACTCGGCGGCGTCCTTGGCCCCGCAAGCGTGAGCCCTTCCGACCTCGGGCACGAAATACTTGTCGTCGAGGATAGCTTCCGCCGCCTTGGCCGAGGCCACCGCCGAAACGGTGAACGCCCGCGCCGCGACCATCGCCATCTCCGCCAACTCGCCCAACATCGCGAGCTGCCGCTCGGCGATCTCGATGGTGGGGTCTGGAGACTGGATGTCCGAAGCCGAGGTCATCCGCACATATTTGCATATTGCGATCACAGACGTCAAGACATTTGCGAGGTCCGTCCGGAATTATTCCGCCGGAATCCCCGCCTGACGCGGCGCCTCGCGCCAGCGCCCGGTGGTCACGACATTAAGCGACCTCGCCACGGCGACAAGCGGAATGCGCTGGCGCCTCTATTGGTTCAACGCCTCGGCCAACACCTTTTCCATCTCCAGCCGCCAGCCTTTTCCCTTCGCCTTATACGCGTCGGCCAAGCTCGGCTTGACACGTAGGGAAATCAGAACCTTGGCATCGGGCTTTTTCGGCCGACCCACTGCCCGTAGAGTTTGCCGATGGCCCTCGGGCAAGTCCCCGATCCGCATCGCCCTCGCAAACATCTCCTCCGTCCATTCGGGATTGTCCTCGTCGGTCATCTCTGGATTAGGATTCATCTCCATATCGCCTCCTCTCGCGGGCGTTCGCTTTTCTGAGACTGATGACCCGGACGCCGTCGTCGGTATCAACGTAAACCACGACATGTAGACGGCGGCCGATCGGTCCAAGAGCCACGAAACGGGTCTCTCCATAATCCCGGCGATCGTCCGCGACGATGAGCGCCGCGTCGAAATCAAAGCGTTCGACGAGGGAGAAGGGAAGTCCGCGCAATTCGATGTTTCGCGCGTTCTTCTCCGGGTCGAAGACGAACTTCATTTTTCCGTATAACGGAAATCTGCGTTGAGTCAAAGTTGGAGACGCAAGGCGCTCACCCCGCCGGAAACGCCTCCGTCCGCCGCAACGCCTCCCCCAGCGCCATCGCCGCCGCCGTCACCACGTTCAGCGACCTCGCCCCGGCTACCAATGGGATGCGCAGGCGCGCCGCCGCCGCGGCGTGGACCTCGGGCGGGGCGCCGGCGGTTTCTGAGCCGAGGAGGATGGTGTCGTCGGGGTGGAAGGCGAAATCGGGGAAGAGGTGTTCGGCCTTGGTGGTCATCAGGACGAGCCGGCCGCCCTCGCGATCCGCGAGAAAGTCCGTCCACGAAGCATGCCGGGTCACGTGCGCAAGCGGACCGTAGTCGAGCGCGGCGCGCTTCATAGCCCTATCGTCCATTGAAAAGGCGCAGGGCAGGATTACGTCCAGCGGTACGCCCAGGCAGCCGGTCAGGCGCATCGCCGCGCCGACGTTTTGCGGAATGTCCGGTTGAAAAAGGGCGAGGCGCATTCTAAGCGAAGCCGTGGCGAAGGCCGGGTTTCCGGCGTCGCGGATCGTCGTTCGAGAGGTGTGGTTCAAGGTGGCAGAGACATTGACGCATGCGGGGTCCGCCACGGTCGCGGCGGACGGCCACGGCGCGTCCGATCCCAACCGCCGGGACTTCATCTACATCCTGACCGGCGCGGCCGTCGTCGGCGGTGTCGGGGCGGTCGCCTGGCCGCTGATCGACCAGCTCAATCCCGCGGCCGACACCCTGGCCCTGGCGTCTCTGGAGTACGACCTGTCCAAGGTCGCGCTGGGCCAGGAGGTGACCATCGCCTGGCGCAAGCAGCCGGTGTTCATCCGCCACCGCACGCCCAAGGAGATCGCGGCGGCCAAGGCCGACGACCACGCGCCGATGAAGGATCCGGCGACCGACGCCTCGCGGGTCAAGCCAGGCCACGAGGAATGGCTGATCGTGCTGGCGAGCTGCACCCACCTCGGCTGCGTGCCGACCTTCGCCCAGGGCGAGTACGGCGGCTGGCTGTGCCCGTGCCATGGCTCGGTCTACGACACCGCGGCGCGCATCCGCAAAGGCCCGGCGCCGAAGAACCTGTACCTGCCGGACTACGCCTTCCTCAGTCCCACTAAAGTGAAGATCGGCTGATCGATGAGCCATTCGTCAACCTACGAACCCAAGAGCGGGATCGAGCGCTGGCTCGACACCCGCCTGCCGATCGTCCGCTTCGGCGCGGACCTGATGAGCTTCCCGACGCCCAGGAACCTCAACTACTGGTACACCTTCGGCGGCATTCTGGCTTTCTGCCTCGGCGTGCAGATCGTCTCCGGCATCACCCTGGCGATGCACTACGATCCCAGCGCCGCCGGAGCGTTCAGCAGCGTCGAGCAGCACATCATGCGCGACGTCAACTACGGCTGGCTGATCCGGGGCATCCACGCCAACGGCGCGTCGATGTTCTTCGTCGCGGTCTACCTGCACATCCTGCGCGGCATCTACTACGGCTCGTTCAAGGCGCCACGCGAGATCCTGTGGCTGCTCGGCTGCGTGATCTATGTGTTGATGATGGCCACGGCCTTCATGGGCTACGTCCTGCCGTGGGGCCAGATGAGCTTCTGGGGCGCCAAGGTGATCACCAATCTGATCGGCGCCTTGCCGATCATCGGCAACACCATCACCACCCTGTTGTGGGGCGGCTTTTCCGTCGACGAGCCGACGCTGAACCGCTTCTTCTCGCTGCATTACCTGCTGCCGTTCGTCATCGCCGCCGTGGTCGCCCTGCACATCTGGGCGCTGCACGTGCCAGGCAACAACAATCCGACCGGCGTCAACGTGAAGAGCACCTCGGACACCCTGCCGTTCAACCCGTACTACACGGTGAAGGACGCCTTCGCGGTAGCGCTGTTCGCCATCATGTTCGCGGTGTTCGTGTTCTACCTGCCCGAAGCGCTGGGCAAGGTCGACAACAACGTCCCGGCCAATCCGCTGGTGACGCCGGCGCACATCGTGCCGGAATGGTACCTGCTGCCGTTCTACGCCATCCTGCGCGCGGTTCCGGACAAGCTGATCGGCGTTCTGGCCCTGGCCGGCGCGATCGGGATGCTGTTCTTGATGCCGTGGATCGATCGCCATCCGGTGCGGTCGATGCGCTATCGGCCGACCGCCCGGTTGTATTTCTTTGTCTGGATCGTCGCGGTGATCGTCCTCGGCTGGTGCGGATCGCAGGAGCCGGACGGCAAGCTCATTCCCGGCATCTCGGGACCGGTGTTCATCGACTACGACATCAACACCGTCACCTGGGCCAGCCGGATCGCCGCGCTGTACTACTTCGGCTTCTACGGCATCCTGGCCGTGCTCAGCTTCGCCGAAAAGGCGAAGCCGGTCCCCAATTCGCTCTACACCCCCGTGCTGCCGTCCGATCACGCCGGGCTCGGCGTTCCGATGGCGGCCGAATGAGGTTTTCGATGTCGATCGCGCGCGGTCTCGCCGCTCTGACGGCGGCCGCAAGCCTCACCGTCGGACTCGCGAGCATTGAACCGGCGATGGCCGCGAGCACCCAGGCGCCGCTGCGGGATGTGCACTGGTCGTTCGAGGGGCCGTTCGGCCACTACGATCAGGAACAGCTCCAGCGCGGCTACAAGGTGTACAAGGAGGTCTGCTCCGCCTGCCACTCGATGAACTTCGTCGCCTTTCGCAACCTGGGCGATCCGGGTGGCCCGTTCTGGGATCCAAAATACCCCAATCCGAACGACAATCCGGTGGTGAAGACCATCGCCAAGGACTTCCAGTACCCGGATATCGATTCGGAGACCGGCGAGACGGTCAAGCGCCCGGGAACCAGCGCCGACTACATGCCCGCTCCATTCTCAAACCCCGCCGCCGCCCGCGCCGCGAATGGCGGAGCGCTGCCGCCCGACATGTCCCTGCTGGCCAAGGCGCGCGAAGGCGGTCCGCGCTACATCTATTCCATCGTGACCGGCGACGGCACGGACGCGCCGAAGGGGCTGACGGTTCCCGACGGCAAGTACTACGACCCCTATATGCCGGGCGACATGAGTTCGAGCTGGCACGGCAATCCGCACAAGATCCCGCTCGGCGGCTTCATCGCCATGCCCCCGCCGCTGATCCCCGACCGGGTGTCTTTCGACGATGGCACCAAAGCCACGCTGGACCAGGAAGCCAAGGACGTCGCGGCCTTCCTGGAATGGGCTTCCGATCCCCACATGGAACAGCGCAAGCGCATGGGCCTGGCGGTGATGATCGTGCTGATCGCCATGACGGGACTGCTGTACATGAGCTATCGCCGAGTTTGGGAGAAGATCGGGCACTGAGCTAGCGTCGGCTGCGATAGACTTGCACCCCCCTCCCGCCGTCATCCCGGGCGACGTAAAGCGAAGCGGAACAGAGACCCGGGACCTAGGGGACTGGATGCGTCCCCAGCCGCGACATCGCGCCCGGTCACCTAGATCCCGGATCGTCACTCCGCTGCGCTGCGCTGCCGTCCGGGATGACGGCGATGGGAGGTGTATTCCGATGGCGAAAAAACCGCGGGGCTCGGCGACGCCGGTCCTTAATGGAGGTTCAACAATGCGGTCGATGGTTCTCGCGGCGCTCGTCGCGGCGGCGATGGCGAGCGGCGCCCATGCCGGCCCGCAACCTCACCCTCAAGCCGAGGCGCAGGCTCTCGACCTCGCGGAAAAGGCCATCGCGTTGCGATCGGTCGCGGGGCCGGGCAACAAGACCCCTGAGGTCGCCGCGCTTTATAAGGCGGCGCTGGTCGGCGGCGGCTTTGCCGATCGCGACGTGACGATCACGCCGATGGGCGACACCGCCTATCTGATCGCGCGCTGGCCGGGGTCCGACCCGGCGCTGAAGCCCCTCGTAATCTCCGGGCACATGGACGTGGTCGAGGCCAAGCCGGCGGACTGGAAGCGCGATCCGTTCACCCCGGTGGTGGAGAACGGCTATCTGTTCGGCCGCGGCGCCACGGACATGAAGCTCGACGGCACCCTGGCCATCGCCTCCCTGATCGAGCTGAAGCGCGAGGGCTATGCGCCGCGCCGGACCATCATCATCGAATTCTCCGGCGACGAGGAGACGACGATGAAGACCAGCGCCGCGATCGCGGGCGCGCTGTCCAACGCCGAGCTGGTGCTCAACATCGACGGCGGCGGCGGCACGTTGGACGAGAAGACCGCCGCGCCGACCTATTTCACCTGGCAGGGGGCGGAGAAGACCTACGCCGACTTCCAGCTCACGGTCACCAACCCCGGCGGCCACTCCTCCGCGCCGCGCCGGGACAACGCCATCGACCGGCTCGCGGCCGCCTTGCTGCGCATTCAGGCGCACCGCTTCAAGCCGGAGGTCAGCGACCTGACCCGGGCCTATTTCGAGAGCGCGGCGAAGTACGAGCCGGCCGAGACCGCAGCGGCGATGCGCGCCTTCGCCGCCAACCCGGCCGACGAGCACGCCATCGCCGTCCTGGCCGCGAACCCCTCGATGGTCGGCAAGATCGGCACCACCTGCGTGGTCACAATGATCGACGGCGGCCACGCCCTGAACGCCCTGCCGCAGCGCGCCCAGGCCAACATCAACTGCCGCATCTTCCCCGGCCACGCGCCGGCGGACATCATGGCCGAACTGTCGGCGGCCGCGAGCGATCCGGCCGTGACCTTCAAGGACGTCACCGAAGGCTCGGTGCGCACCGACGCCTCGCCGATGCGGCCGGACTTCGTCGCCGCGGTGAAGGATGCGATGGCCGCGGTCTATCCCGGCGTTCCGGTGTTCCCCAGCATGTCGTCGGGCGCCAGCGACAGCATGTGGTTCCGCCACGCCGGCGTGCCCAGCTATGGCGCCAGCCCGGTGTTCATCAAGGACTCCGAGGACTTCAGCCACGGCCTGAACGAGCGCGTCCCCATCGCCAACATTCCGCCGGCGATCGACTACTACCTCGTGCTGGTGAAGGATCTGACGAAATAGCCGGCGACAAGGGGCGTGACTCGTCGATTTCGCTTTCCCCGCGAAGGCGGGGACCCAGTACTCTGCATTGCTACATGGCCCATCGAGGAGACCGAAAACAATCTCGAAACGGCGCATCAATGCAGAGCACTGGGCCCCCGCCTTCGCGGGGGAAACGGATTTTGGGCGTGAGATCTTGCGGAGTCTTCAAAGCACAAGCGGCTCGCGGACCGGCTTTTAGGGAGAGCGACGGATGACGGGACTTTGCGAAGGGCGGGTGGCGATCGTCACCGGCGGCGCGCGCGGCATTGGGCGGGAATACTGCCTGATGCTGGCGCAGGAGGGCGCCAAGGTGGTGGTCAACGACCTCGGCGGCGCCCGTGACGGCGTCGGCGCCGATCTTGGCCCCGCCGACGAGGTCGTCGCCGAGATCAAGGCGATGGGCGGCGAGGCCGTCGCCAACGGCGCCGACGTCTCCGAGTGGGACCAGGCCAAAGGCATGATCGACCAGGCGGTCCAGACGTTCGGCCGGCTGGACGTGCTGATCAACAACGCCGGCATCCTGCGCGACCGCATGCTGGTCAATATGACCGAGGCGGAGTGGGACGCGGTGATCAAGGTGCACCTCAAGGGCACCTTCGGCCCCGCGCACCACGCGGCGGCCTATTGGCGCGACCGCAACAAGGCCACCGGCGAGATGGTCGGCGGGCGGATCATCAACACCTCGTCGGTCTCGGGCATCTATGGCAACGTCGGCCAGACCAACTATGGCGCGGCCAAGATGGGCATCGCCGCCTTCACCATCATCGCGGCGCGGGAGCTGCGCCGCTATGGCGTGACGGTGAACGCCATCGCGCCGGGCGCCCTCACCCGTTTGACAGAAGACCTCGGCGGCCCGATCACCGAGGAGCGCCGCCGCTCCGGCGACCCAAAATGGGTCGCGCCGATCGCCGTGTGGCTGGCCAGCGAAGAGTCCGCCGAAGTCACCGGCCGGATGTTCGAAGCCAGCGGCCGCACCCTCGCCATCGCCGAGGGCTGGCACCGCGGCCCGACCGTGGAACCGGTCGAGGACCCCAACCTGCTCGGCCCGATCGTGGCGGAGATGATGGCCAAGGCGCGCAAGAACGCGGGGATGGACGGGCAGGATCTGGATTAGATTGGACGAAGTCAGCGCCCGGGTCCGTCAAGATGGTAGACACCCTACCGCTCGGCTGACGCCGAGTCGCTTCCCCCTTGGAGGGAAGACGAACAGTAGCGCTGTCCGAGTTTTGCTTGTCTTCCCCCAAGGGGGAGGCGACTCGCGTCAGCGAGCGGTAGGGGGTCCGCTCCGCCGACCATGGGTCTCGCGCCAAGGCGCGAGCTCCAGTTCCCCGCGCCTCACATCCAGCAGCATCGCGCTCCAACCGCGCCAAACGCCCGTGCCGATCGACCCCGACGGCTCCTCCGCGACCCCGCCGGGAACCTGCTCCAGCAGCCGCCCGCCAAGGACGACGGCGCGCAAGCGGACCGGCGCGAACGATCCGGGCTTCGGGGTGCGGGTCAGGATGGCGTTTGGAACCAGGGTCTCCGTCCGCCCAGTGGAGACGATCATCGGACCTCGCCGCGAGCGGACGCCATCCGAGACCGTTGTCTCGATCTCGGGAACGCCGGCGCCGGTCGTCACCGGCAGGCGCAACGCTCCGCGCGGCGCTCGCGATGGCCCCCAGGTCAGCCGGCAGGGCGCGAACTCGATCTTCAGCGGATAGCGCGACAGCACGTCCGCGCCGATCACCCCGGCGATGTTGGTGTCGGCCGGCGGCAAGGCGTCAAGGTCGGCGACCGCCATCCGCACCGACGCGAGGCGCCGTCCGGCGAAAACGAGAGGCCGAGTCGCGCTGTCGTCGGTGACGCCGTGGGAATTGGCGGCGGTGTCGTGCAGTTCGCTCACCGGCACGCCGGTGTCGATGACGAAGTCGCCGGCGATATCGCCGAACGACGCCGCCGCGACCACCGCACCCTGGTCGATCCAGCACCGCGTCGATCCCGCGTGGCCCGGACCGCCGAGTGCGAACGTCAACAGTAGGATCGAACCGCGCCCCATGCGGCGACGATAGCCAAGCGACCAGGTCTCGGCGATAAGGCGCGCGCGGTTTCGCCGGGAGTCTGGATGACGGGTTGGGTGCTGGGCGTGATCGGCGGGTCGGGCCTCTATGACATCGAAGGGCTGGAGACTCCACGCTGGGAGCGGGTCCGAACCCCGTTCGGCGAGCCCTCCGACGCCTTTCTGGTCGGCGAGATGGGCGCGGCGCGGCTGGTGTTCCTGCCCCGTCACGGCCGGGGCCATCCGCTGCCGCCGAGCAGCATCAACGCCCGCGCCAACATCGACGCCCTCAAGCGCGCGGGCTGCACCGACATCCTGTCGATCTCCGCCGTCGGCTCCCTGCGCGAGGAGTTGGCGCCCGGCGACTTCGTGGTGGTGGATCAGTTCATCGACCGCACCTTCGCCCGGGACAAGAGCTTCTTCGGCGCCGGTCTCGCCGCCCACGTCTCGGTGGCCGACCCGACCTGCCCCCGACTGTCCGGTTTCGCCGCCGAGGCCGCGCGGGCCGCCGGCGCGCGCGTGGTGGAGGGCGGCTGTTACCTCGCCATGGAGGGCCCGCAGTTCTCGACGCGAGCGGAGAGCAACCTCTACCGGTCGTGGAGCTGCGACGTGATCGGCATGACCGCCATGCCCGAGGCCAAGCTGGCGCGGGAAGCGGAGCTGCCCTACGCCTCCGTCGCCATGGTCACCGACTACGACTGCTGGCGCGAGGAGAGCGGGGCGGTCGAGGTCAGCCATATCCTGGAGGTGATGAACGCCAACGCCGGCAAAGCGCGCGGGCTGGTGCGGCGGTTGGTGGAGGCGCTGCCGGCGGAGCGCGCGCCGTCGCCGATCGACACCGCGCTCGACGGCGCGATCATCACCGCCCCGGGAGCCCGCGATCCGGAGATGGTGAAGCGCCTGTCGGCGGTGGCGGGGCGGGTGCTGGGCTAAGCATAGCGATCCCTCGCTCCGCAATCCTTCACTCTCCGTCATGGCCGGGCGTCAGTCCCGGCCACCCATTCGGCGCGATCAGCACATTGGCCGCCGCCGCGGCGGCCACACCGCGGTCAGCGTTCAATGGATCGCCGGGACTGACGCCCGGCGAGGACGTTCCTTGTTGGAATGTGTCGAAAATGCCTAAGGAAATCTCATGAACCTCGCCGACGCCATCCGCACCATTCCGGACTACCCCAAGCCTGGCATCCTGTTTCGCGACATCACCACTTTGCTGTCGGACGGCGCGGCGTTCGGCGCGGCGGTGGACGGGCTCGCCGAGCCCTATGCCGGGATGAGGATCGACAAGGTGGCCGGCCTGGAGGCGCGCGGCTTCATTTTGGGCGGTGCAGTGGCGCGGCAACTCGGCGCGGGGTTCGTGCCGGTGCGCAAGAAGGGCAAGCTGCCGCACCACCGTCACTCGGTGGAATACGAACTGGAGTACGGTGTCGACTGCCTGGAGATCCACCTCGACGCGGTGAATCCCGGCGAGCGCGTGCTGCTGATCGACGACCTCATCGCCACCGGCGGCACGGCTTTGGCGGGGTTGGAACTGCTGCGGCGCTGCGGCGCTGAGCTCGTCGCGGCGGCGTTCGTGATCGACCTGCCCGATCTCGGCGGCGCGGATCGCCTGCGAGCGGCGGGCGTCGAGGTGCTCTCGTTGGTGAGTTTCGGCGGCCATTGAGGGTTCATCGCGGCCGCCGGTCGACTATCTCCAATCGATGACCCATACGCGATCCTGGCGGCTGTTTCGGCGGATGCAGGGAGCGTGCCTGTCCACGGCGGGGCTGATCTACGCCGCGGCGGTGATCCAGGCCTGGCGGGTGCTGCCCGGCCCGAACGCGCTCAAGCTGCAGCGCACGGCCTTGTTTCCGGGGATGTTCCTCGGCCTGTCGTTCCTGCTGGCTTTCCTGGCGCCGCCGGTGCGCCGCTATCTCATCAAGCACCTGTGGCTGAGCTATCGCACCGGGTTTGGCCAGACGGTGATCTCGGTGCTGGGCGGCATCGGGGTGTTACTGGCGGTGGCGGGGTTCATCTTCTGGTCGATCAACGTCGGCGCACACGGCGGCAAATATCCCGGCAGCGCTTTTTCCGGTTACGCCGCGGGGATCGGCCTGCTCTGCGCCCAGACCCTGCTGGTGCGCGGGATCGAGCGCGACCCAGTGCTGCGCGCGCAGATCGAGGAGTGATGAATCTATTCCTCACCCGCCCTCTTGCGGGCGAGGATTAAGGGATCGCCTACCCTGCGCCTCTCACGAACAGCCCGATCGTCAGGGCGATGCCCAACACCACCACGCCGCCCCGGATCAGCTTCTCGTTGACCCGCTTGAGCAGCAGCGCCCCGCCATAACCGCCGGCGATCGCTCCGACCGCGACCACGGCGACCCGCAACCACGGGATGCGCGGGGTGAACAGGAAGACGGCGACGGCGGCGGCGTTCATCACCGAGGCCAGCATGTTCTTGGTCGCGCCGGCGTTGCGCACGGCGAGTCCGGCGGCGGTGAGCGCGGCCAGCATTAGAAAGCCAATGCCGCCGCCGAAATAGCCGCCGTAGATGCTGATCAGAAACTGCAGCCCGCCGGCGATACGGGGGCTCAGCGACTGTTTGCCGTCCTCGGCGGGTTTGCGGAAGAAGCTGCCGTAGGCGAACAGGACGGTGGCGAACAGCACCAGGAAGGGCACGAGGCGGGCGAAGAAGCGTGACGGCGTCAGCAGCAGCAGGGCCGCGCCGACCACGCCGCCGGCAAGGCTGATCGCGATCAGGGCGCGGACGCTCAAGCCCGCGGCGCCCCGCACATTCGCGCGGCCGACGAGGCCCGTGGTGACCTGTCCCGGAAACAGAGCGATGGTCGAGGCGATGTTCGCCGCCCGGGCATCCAGGCCGCTTAGGATCAGGGCCGGAAGGGTGACGAAGGAGCCGCCGCCCGCCAGGGCGTTCTGCGCCCCGGCCCACGCCGCGACGCAAAAGAGGATGACCAGGATCATCGGCGACGCTTAGCGCGCGGGCGCGGCCATTCCCACCTTGCCGGCCGTGTCGGGGGTGGCGACGCCCGTCTGGTGCTCGATCTCGCTGTTCAGCTCGGCGCCCAGGAGCACGATGATCGCCGAGATCCAGATCCAGATCATCAGCCCGACCACGGCGCCCAGCGAGCCGTAGGTCCGGTTGTAGTGCGAGAAATGCGAGGTGTAGACCGAGAACAGAAGCGAAGCGATCAACCACAACAGCGTCGCCACGCCGCTGCCCCAACTGACCCATCGCCAACGCGCGTGCCCCCGGCTCGGTCCGTAGCGGTACAGCAGGGCAAGGCCACCGCCGAAGCCCACCAGCAGGATCGGCCAGCGGGCGAGCGACACCACCATGCCCGCCGTTGGCCCGACGAGCTTGGCGACCACCGCATCGGCCGCCAGCGCCGCGACGGTCAGCGAGAAGAACAGGATGAGGCCGAGGGTGAAGGTCAGGGTGAGCAGGTTCAGCCTGACAAAGCCGCGCTTCTCCGGCTGCTCGTAAGCGACGTTCATACCGACAAAGAGCGCCTTCATCGCGCCGTTCGCGCTCCAGAACGACAGCACAACGCCGAAGATCAGCGCCAGCGACAGGCCGCCGTGCCGCGCCTGAGCCATTCGCGTCATCTCGCCGCCGACGAACTTCACCGCCTCCGACGGCAACACCGCGCCCAGCGTCTGGAGCTGGTGCGGGATGTCGTTGACGTTCGCGACCAACCCGTAAAGCGCCACGAAGGCGGCCAGCGCCGGAAAGATCGCCAGCAGCACGCTGAAGGTCACGCCGCCGGCGATGACCGTGATGTGGTCCGCGTTGAACTCGGCGAAGGTGCGGCGGAGGATGTCGCGCCACCCCCGCGCCGGGATGGCCCCGGGATGCCGCGCGCCTTGCCCTCGACCCGTTACGCCGGCTGGCGTTGCCACGGCGCCGTGCCGGCCGACGCCGAGCACATAGGTCAGACCGCCGGTCACGGCGGCCACCAGCATGAGTTCGACGAGACCCTTCACCGCCCGCGGGGCCGGCCCGTCAGTGTCGTCAATTCCGGTCATCCGCTCTCCGCCAGCCAGCGGTTCAACATCGCCGGCGCGGCCGGGTTCCGGAGAGCCAAAAGCTCTAGGCGGAGAGCGACTCCAGCTTGACGATCTCGAGCCCCTCGCCGCGCGTTTGGCGACGCCAGAGGCCGGCGTAGACGCCGTCCCGCGCCAGCAGTTCCTCATGCCGGCCGCGCTCCACGACATGGCCGCCGCTGATCACCAGGATCTGGTCGGCGTCGGCGATGGTGGACAGGCGGTGAGCGACGACGAGGGTGGTGCGGCCGGCGCGGACCTTGCGCAGGGTGGCCTGGATCGCCGCCTCGGTCGGGCCGTCGAGAGCGCTGGTCGCCTCATCCAGCACCAGCAGACGCGGACCCGCGAGCAGAGCGCGGGCAAGACCGACGCGCTGGCGCTCGCCGCCCGACAGCTTCAGGCCGCGCTCGCCGACCTGCGTCTCCATCTTGTTGGGCAGGGCGTCGATGAACCTCGCCAACTCCGCGGCCTCCGCCGCCGCCCACACCGCTTCGGAGGACGCCTTGGGATCGGCGAAGGCGATGTTCGCCCACAGGGTGTCGTTGAACAGGGCGACGTCCTGCGGCACCAGCGCCACCGCGCGGCGCAGCGAAGCCTGGGAAACGTCGCGCAGGTCGACGCCATCCAGCATCACGCGCCCGGCCTGCGGATCAATCAGGCGCAGCGCGAGGCGGACCATCGTCGTCTTGCCCGCGCCGGACGGACCGACCAGCGCCGTCGTGGTTCCGGGCGGCGCGATGAAATCGACATTGTCGAGGCCGACCGAGCGCGCGGTGTGCTGAAAGCCGACGCCTTCGAAACGCAGTTCCGCGCCGCGCCCTCGCGACGGCGGCAAGGCGCGCGCGTTCGGGGCGTCGACGATCTCCGGCGTGATCGCCATCAGCTCCAGCATCTGCTCCATGTCGATGAAGGCCTGGCGGATTTCACGGTAGTTCATGCCCAGGCTGAACAGCGGCGCGTAGACCTGCTGCAGAATCAGGATGCAGGCGGTCACCCCGCCGAGACTCATCCGGCCGTGAAGCACCTCCATTCCGGCCAGCAGGGTGACGCTGACCAGACCGATGTTGAGCACCACGCTCTGGATACCGTTGAGCAACTGGAGCGAGGTGTTCGCCTGAACCGCGGCCCGCGCGTAGCTTTGCAGCGCGCCGTCGTATTGCGAAACCATGCGCGTTTCGGCGCCGAAGGTCTTAATCGTCTCGTAGTTCATCAGCGCATCGACGGCTAAGCCGGCGGCGCTGGAGTCGGCGTCGTTCATCGTCCGGCGATGCTTGATCCGCCAATTCGAGATGCTGAAGGTGAAGGCGATGTAGACGACGATGGTGACGATGGCGACGAGGGCCAGGCGCCAGTTGAATCGGCTGGTCAGGACATAGGCCGCCATCATCAGTTCGAGCAGGGTCGGCCCGAGGTTGAACACCACGCTGCGCAGCAGATAGTCGGTTGACCGCGCGCCGCGGTCGATCAGCCGCGCCAAACCGCCGGTCTGCTTGCCCTGGTGGAAGTTGAGCGACAGCGACAAGGCGTGACCGAAGGTCTCCATCGCCGACCGCGCCAGCGCCATCTGCGACACCGGCGTGAAGATCGCCTCGCGCAGATAGGGCGTCACGCCAGCGACAAAACGCAGCAGCACCCAGCCGATCGCGAGGCCGGCGAAGGCGGTGAACACCGGCGCCGCGCCGTGCTTGCCGACGTTGAGCTGGTCGATGGCGCGGGAAATGAACAGCGGCCCGATCACCCCGGTCCACTTGCCGAGCAGGACCAGGAACAGGGCGACGCCGAGGCGCGACTTGAGGCCCTTGGCCTTGGAGCGCAGCACCAGCCGCACGAGATCGGCCATCGAGCTCCAGAAGCTGAAGTGCGACGTCGGCGGCTCGGTGATCGGCGCGGCGGTGTGGCGCGTGGCCGGATGGGTGAAACTCACGCGGGATCTCCGGATGGTCTTCGAGGGGGGAACAGCAGAGTGGTCTGGACGCCGCCGCCCGGCGTCGTCCAATCCACGCGCCAGCCGGCGCCCAGCCGCTCCGCCCTGAGTGGGATCGCCGGCATCGGATCGGCGGGCGTTATGTCGACGCGTTCGCCGGCCGTCTGACCGCCATCGGCAATGGCGATATCGTGCGGCCCCGAGGCGACAGGCTCATCGAGGGCCAGCGAGAATCGGCCCGAGGCGTCGGCCCGCGCCCGGCCCCGCTCGGCGCCGTCGATGCGCACCGACACCACGCGGCCGGACCCGGCGACGCCGGAGATCACGCAACCGCCTTTGCCATCGTAATCGATCGCGAGAATGCGCGGCGCTTCCGCGACCGCGCCATAGACCAGAGCCCCGGAACCCGCGCGGAGTTGGGCCGCGAGGTCTGGCGCCACGGCCAGGTATCCTTCCGACTGGACCGCCCGCCCGCCGTCGAGCGCGGAGACGCTGAACAGGCGAAGGTCGGACGATGGCGTCAGCTCGATGCGCCACCGGCCGGCGGCGCTGGCGACGACAGACACGACGCGGCCGTCCGGGGTGGCGAGGCGTACGGCCGATCCCGGCTGAGCCCGGCCGACGATGGCGACCCGCCCAGCGTCACGGTCCACGCCATCCACGGCGGGCGCCAGATGGTAGGCGCTCTCGTTCGACGCCGCCCGATGAACCTCGCTTCGGCCGCCACCGCCGACCGCCGGCGCCGTCCGGCCGCATCCGGCGAGGGTCGCGGCGAAAACCACGAAAAGGACGGCGCCACGCCGGTATGTGGTAGGTTTGAGGCTCGCCAACATTGTCGCCACATGGTTACACCACGGGCGCGTCGCCACCATGGACGCGGCCGTCTTGACGCTCGGAGTTCCGCCGAAGATGCCGACGACGCCGGCTCCGCTCAAATCCATCTGCGTCTACTGCGCCTCGTCCGGCGACGCGGACCCAGAGTGGCTCGCCGCCGCCTCGGCGCTTGGCGCGGCGCTCGCGGCGGCCGATCTTCGCCTGATCTACGGCGGCGGCGGAGTCGGCCTGATGGGCGCGTGCGCGAACGCGGCTCATGCGGCGGGCGGGCGGGTGTTGGGCGTCATGCCGCGGTTCCTAATCAGCCGCGAACACGCCGCGTCGAAGGTGGAGACGGAGTTCGTCGACACCATGCACGAGCGCAAGATCCGCATGTTCGACGAGGCCGACGCCTTCGTGGTGCTGCCGGGCGCCATCGGGACGCTGGAAGAGGCGGTCGAGCTGATCTCCTGGCGCCGTCTAGGCCTGCACGCGAAGCCGATCGTGTTTCACAACCCCGCCGGTTTCTGGGACCCGCTGTTCGACCTGTTCCGCCGCTTCATCGCCGCCCGCCTCGTACCGGTCGCGTTCGGCGAGTGCTGGCAGGCGGTGGACCGCATCGAGGAGGTCATCCCGACCCTGCTCGCCATGCCGCGAGCGGTTGCGCCTTTGCCATTGCACATGGGCGATGTGGCTTGAGGCGGCGGGAATGATCGACAGGACGTGGTCGACGGAAACTACTGTGGCAGTGATCGAGGCTCGTGCTCCAAAGCCCACTGAAATTGGAACGTACGGGAAGCTGAAGGTCTGATGCCTATCCGCGAGCATCCGGCCATAGGCACCGTGCTGATGTGCGACTTCTCGACAGGCTTCAAACCGCCAGAAATGGTAAAGCGGCGGCCGGTGGTGGTGATTAGTCCGAAAATCGCGGCCCGGCCCGGCCTGTGCACCGTTGTATGTCTGAGCACGTCGGCCCCAAGCCCAGCGCAGCAATATCACGGCCAAATCGACATCCGCCCGCGACTGCCACCTTCATTGTCGAGCGACGGAATTTGGGTCAAGGGCGATATGGTTTCGGTTGTAGGGTTCCACCGTCTTGATTTCATCCGACACGGCAAGGACCACGCCGGCAGGAGGATCTACCATTTTTCACCGGTAAGCCCTCAAAATTTAAAGAAAATCCGCAGCCTTGTATTGGCTGGAATTGGCCTCGGCCAATTGACAAAGCACCTATAAGTGTGCAATTATATTGTTGTTTGCGGCTCTCGCGTCTGCGATCCGCGTCTAAGACCCCGCCAGGGGCCGTCGTGCGAATGAGGCCATCGCAAGCCTAACGCACGACGTAGATGATATTAGCGCAAGACACTGCTGGGTAGCGGACGGCTATTGACCGCGTGACGCTCCTTCCCTAGAGACAACGCACTAAATGGAGAATAATGTGATACTCCTCGCGCACATCGTACTTAGTCGGCGATCGAAGTCGGTGGCGGCCTAGCGGCTCGCTGCTTCGACCTCGATCGCGCGCTACACAGGCCCTTCTAGGGCCTTTTTTATTGCTCCAAACTCCACAGAGCCCAGCATGACAGCCCACACCGCGATCAAGGCCGAGACCCAGTTGGAAACCATGACCGGCGCCCAGATGGTGGTGCGGTCGCTCGTCGATCAGGGCGTCACCGACCTGTTCGGCTATCCGGGCGGGGCGGTGCTGCCGATCTATGACGCCCTGTTCCACGAGCCGCGCCTGCGGCACATCCTGGTGCGCCACGAGCAGGGCGCGACCCACGCCGCCGAGGGCTATGCCCGATCCACCGGTAAGCCGGGCGTGGTCCTGGTGACCTCGGGACCCGGCGCGACCAACGCGGTCACCGGCATCGTCGACGCCCTGATGGACTCGATCCCTCTGGTGGTGATCACCGGCCAGGTGCCGACGCATCTGATCGGCACCGACGCCTTCCAGGAATGCGACACCGTCGGCATCACCCGGCCGTGCACCAAGCATAACTATCTGGTGAAGTCGGTCGCCGACCTGCCGCGCGTGCTGCACGAGGCGTTCCGCATCGCCACCACCGGCCGTCCTGGTCCGGTGGTGATCGACATTCCCAAGGACGTGCAGTTCGCCAGCGGCTTTTATCAGGGGCCTGTCGAGGTCGCGCCGATCCACGACTATCATCCTCGCGTCTCGCCCTCCCCCCGGGCGATCGCCGAGGCCGCGGCGCTGATCGCGGCGGCCAAGCGCCCGCTGTTCTACACCGGCGGCGGGGTGATCAACGCCGGTCCGGCGGCCAGCGAGGCGCTGCGTAAGCTCGCGGCGATGACCGACGCGCCGGTGACCTCGACCCTGATGGGGCTCGGCGCGTTTCCGGCGTCCGATCCTGCGTGGCTCGGCATGGTCGGCATGCACGGCACCTTCGAGGCCAACCACGCCATGCACGACTGCGACGTGATGATCGCGGTCGGCGCGCGGTTCGATGACCGCGTCACCGGGCGGCTGGACGCTTTTTCGCCGGGATCGAAGAAAATCCACATCGACATCGATCCGTCGTCGATCGGCAAGGTGGTGCGGGCGGATCTCGGCATCGTCGCCGACGCCGGCGCGGCGTTGGAGGCGCTGATCGAGGCGCTGAAGGGCCACGCGCGATCACGCGGCCCGGACGATCTTCGGCCGTGGTGGCGGCAGATCGCGGCGTGGCGCGCGCGCGATTGCCTCAAGTTCCGGCCGTCCGCGACCCTGATCAAGCCGCAACTGGCGGTCCAGCGCCTCGCCGCGATGACCGCCGGCCGCGAGGTCTACATCACCACCGAGGTCGGCCAGCACCAGATGTGGGCGGCGCAGTACTTCCCGTTCGAAAAGCCGAACCGCTGGATGACCTCAGGAGGCCTCGGCACCATGGGCTACGGCCTGCCGGCCGCGGTGGGTGTGCAGGTCGCGCACCCGAACGCCCTGGTGATCGACATCGCCGGCGACGCCTCGGTGCAGATGACGATGCAGGAGATGTCCACCGCCATCCAGCACGATCTGCCGATCAAGGTCTTCATCCTCAACAACGAATGGATGGGCATGGTCCGCCAGTGGCAGCAGCTGCTCCACGGCGAGCGCTACAGCCACTCCTACTCGGCCAGCCTGCCGGATTTCGTGAAGATGGCCGAGGCGTTCGGCGCCGTGGGGCTGCGGGTCGAGGACCCCGCCAATCTGGACGACGTCATCGAGGAGATGATCGATACGCCCCGCCCGGTGATCGTCGATTGCCGCGTCGAGCGGTCCGAGAACTGTTTTCCGATGATCCCGTCGGGCAAGGCGCACAACGAGATGCTGTTGGCGGACGATCAGGGCGACCTCTCCGAAGCGATCGACGCCGCGGGAAAGGGCCTCGTATGACCGATGTCCGTGACGCGCCGGCGTCGGCCTATGACATGGGCCATGCGCAGGAGGCCGAGGCGGTCGCCACCTTCGCGGTCATCGTCGACAACGAGCCGGGCGTTCTCCACCGCGTCGTCGGTCTGTTCGCGGCGCGGGGCTACAACATCGACAGCCTGACGGTGGCCGAGACCGACCGCGGCGCGCATCTGTCGCGCATCACCATCGTCACCCGCGGCACGCCGCAGGTGCTGCAGCAGATCGAGGCTCAACTGCAGAAGATGGTCTCCACCCGCCGGGTGCACAACATTACCGCCGACCCGAACGGGGCCGAGCGGGAGCTCGCCCTAATCAAGGTGCGCGGCGAAGGCGCCGATCGCGCCGAGGCCCTGCGTATGGCCGACATCTTCCGCGCCCATGTGATCGACACCACCACAGCCAGCTTCATCTTCGAGGTCACCGGCGCGCCTTCAAAGATCGACAAGTTCGCCGAACTGATGCGGCCGCTTGGACTTGTCGAGCTTTCCCGCACCGGCGTACTTTCGATCGAACGCGGTGTGGGAGGAGCGACAAATCTTTTGGCGAACAACGTTTAGTGACATCTTGCGGCGAACCTGCGGCCATACTTCACCCGACCTTTCTATGGGTCGGCCTCTCGAGACGAGCCGTCTGGCGCAAACCGAGTGGTGGCAGACCGAAGGCGCGGACAAACGCGCGGCGCATCCGCTCACGATCTTTAAAGCCCGTCTCTCGCGCGACAACGTCGACCGAGTGCCGCCCCTCCTCGATCATGAATCGAGCGGCCTCCAGCCGAAGCTGTTCAACCGCCTTCGCGGGTGATTTTCCGGTCTCCGCAAGAAAGGCGCGGCTGAACTGACGGGGGCTGAGCCGGGCAATCGCGGCGAGTTGCTCGACCGACAGCACGCCCTTCAGGTTTTGCCTGATGTGGATTAGGACGGCATCGATGCGATCCGATCTTGGCATCATGTCGACGAGGGTCGAACGCTGCCGTTGCCCACCCCTGCGGGCCTGGTCCATGACAAGAAGCCTGGCGACCTCCTTCGCGGCTTCGTGACCCAGGTCCCTCTCGATCATCGCCACGGCGAGGTCGGTTCCCGCGGTCATTCCGGCCGACGTCCATATCGGACCATCGTTGATATAGAGGCGGTCGGTCTCCATCTCGACATCCGGAAACCTCGTCTTGAAACGATCGGCGTGATACCAGTGCGTCGTCGCGCGGCGCCCCTTGAGAAGCCCGGCTTCCGCAAGCAAAAAGGCGCCGGTGCAGATCGCGGCGATCCGCCTCGTGGTCTTGGCGGCCTCTTGGAGAAATGAAACCGTCCCTCTGCTCGACGGAGTCAGGTCGAGCGCCGAGATCGCACCGGCGATGATGGTGTCGAACTCAGCCTCGCCGAACGGTTCGGTTTCGATGCCGAAACCGCTGGAAGATCGAACAGGTCCGCCGAATTCCGACAACAGGCTGACGCGATAGTGAGTAACGGACGGCGGCAGGTTGGCCATTTCGAATGCGCCCAGCGATCCGACGCTCATGATCTGAAAGTCGGGCGGAACAACGAAACCGATCCTGTGCATTGTCGCCCCCTCGTCGGGTTGAACGCCCGCGCACCAGTCTTCAGCTTACCCGGTCACGGCATAAATGGTGGCAAAAACGACCTGAGATAATGTCTTCCGAAGGCGTAAAGATTGCCCCGCAATCAAAGGACCCATGCCATGTCCGACGACGCGACTGTCACGATCGCCGCCGAAATGAAAGCCGCTCAGACCCTGACGACCAAGGTGCTGGCGATCGGCGCCTGGACCGCGAAGGCCACGGCTGAAGCCCGACCGGCGGTTATGCCTTTCGAGGCGCGGGAAACGATGCGTTTGATGCTAGCCGGAAAGATCGACCAGTGGTTCGCCAAGATCGACGGATCGGGGGCGGTGTTCCTGATGAACCTGACCGATCTCGCCGAGGCGCACGCGTTGCTCGAAGCCCTGCCGCTCGGACAAGCGAACATGATGACTTTCGAATTGATCCCCATAGGGCCGCTATGGCCCTTGGGGCTGCTGCTACGCGAACCGGCAAGATAGCCGTTCGTCAATCTGGCCTCGGAGGAACGATCGATATGTTCGACAAAATCTGCTCGCGTTCCGCTTTGGATCGTGTCTTTCCGACAAGATCACTCGTGCTTTTCGTCGCGCTCGCTTTGATGCCGATCGAGAGCACGGCCCAGCCGGCGGCGTCCAGCGCGGCGAAGTCGACCATTGTCCTGGTGCATGGCGCCTGGGCCGACGCCTCGAGTTGGAACGGCGTCGTCGCGCGGCTGCTGGCCGCCGGATATGTGGTGTACGCCCCGGCCAACCCGCTGCGCGGGCTGGCCTCCGACGCGGCGACGATCGGGACGTTCGTCAAGTCTATCCCCGGCCCGGTGATCTTGGTCGGCCACTCCTATGGAGGCGCCGTCGTCAGCGTTGCATCGACAAGTAGTCCGAACGTGAAGGCGCTGGTCTATGTCGACGGGTTCGTCCCGGACGCGGGCGAAAGTCCGCTCAGTCTATTGGCCTCGTATCCGCCACCGCCCAAGGATCTGTTCACCGTCGTTCCGCTCGCTA
>CBDIDP010000007.1:0-8608 GCA_965277785.1 Caulobacteraceae bacterium | reverse complement strand
GCTGCCGACGGCCAGCACCAGCAGGACAACGCCGGCCATGAGATCGAGCACACGAACGCCGCGCACGCGTTGGGTGAAGATGGCCAGCGGGTTCATGCCGCCACCTTCCAGGCCGGCGCTTCGGTTCGAGTGGCGGCGCGGAATTTGGCCGATCGGGCGCGAGGGTTGCGCGCGATTTCATCCGCGCCGGGCGCGCCGGCGCCGACGCGCGCGATCTCGAAACTCGGTTGCCGATCGACCACGCGCGGCGGCGCGTGCCGCGACCCTTCTCCCAATCGTCCAGAGCGCTCGGTAAGAAAGGACTTCACAATTCGATCTTCTAGCGAGTGAAAACTAACAATTGCAAAACGGCCTCCTGCCTTCAGGGTCCGCTCCGCCGCGACCAGGCCCTGTTCAAGTTCGGTTAACTCTTCGTTGACCGCGATTCGGAGGGCTTGGAACACCCGGGTCGCGGGGTGAATTCGCGCGCCCCTTCGGCCGCCGAGGGCGTTCCCCACAACTTCCGCGAGATCGAGGGTGCGAGTGAACGGCGTTTCCGACCGCCGCCGGACGATGAAGCCGGCGATGCGGCGGGACTGTTTCTCCTCGCCGTAGACCTTGAAAATGCGGGAGAGTTCCGCCGGTTCGGCTTCGTTGACCAGGTCGGCGGCGGTCAGGCCGTAATCGCCCATCCGCATGTCGAGCGGGCCGTCGCGCATCAGGGAAAAGCCGCGATCGGCCTCGTCCATCTGCATCGACGAAACGCCGAGATCGAGCGCCACGCCGTCCGCTCCGCCGTCGCCCAGCTCGGCGTTCATCCTCGAGAACGGCGCCTCGATCAGCCGGAACCGGCCGCCAGCCTCCAGCGGCTCGGCGAAGCGCCGCGTCGTCGGATCGCGGTCGAACGCCACAACCGTCGCACCGGCGTCGAGGAAGGCGCGGCTATAGCCACCGGCGCCGAAGGTTCCGTCGACAATCACGCGGCCATCTCCAGCCTTTAAGGCCGCGACGACCTCGTTCAGCATCACCGGTGCGTGGGGCGTAGTGGTCATGCCCGCGCCGCCGCGCGCTGCTGCGTGCGCAGGAGCGGCAGGCCCTCCCTGGCGGTTTCGCGCTGCCGCGCGATGTGACCGCGATACCCGTCCGCCGGCCAAATCTGGAACCGATCGCGCATGCCGACGACGACGACCTGATCCGTCAAACCGAACATCTGGCACAGGGATTCAGGGAGCGTGATCCGTCCCGCGGTGTCGTAGGCCAGCTTGACCATGCCGCCGAAGACGCAGGTCTCCAGCGCGGTGCGGAGCGGGTCGCCGAACGCCAGCTCGTCGATCACCGCGGCGTAGGTGTCGAACAGCGCCTGACCGCCGGCCTCGACGCAGTCCGCCTCGATCGACGGAAAACAGAACACGCCGTCGAACGGACCGGAAGCGGCGGCGCGGAAGTCCGCCGGCAACACGATGCGCCGCTTGGCATCCAGTTGTTTCTCGACGGTCGAGAGAAACACCGCGCCGCATTCCCGCGCGCCCCACCCGGACGCCGTCGCGCCCAGCCGGAAGGACCACCGCGACACAAATGGGTTAACATGGGATTGATTGGGAGACAATGACTCAAACACGGCGAAATGGTTAGGTTCGACTGCTGAAAGGCTCACACGCAAGTCATCAACAGAACATACACAGAACAAAGACGGCGACGATGTGTCATGACGACCGGGGAGCGCCGGGAACTTCTCCGATGGTCTGTCATTTGAATTCGGCTAAACAACCTAGGTTGGAGCATGCGAACGTGAAGCGTCGAGTAGCCGTCGGGGTGCCCGCAAGGAACGAAGAGAGCCGCATCGCGACCTGTCTGGACCGGCTGCTCGCGCTTGGATCCGATACCCGCGTTTCCTCCTTCGAAGTCGTGGTGTTGGCCAACAACTGCACCGACGACACCGCGCGCATCGCCGGCGCCTATGGGCCACGCTGCAAGGCGATCGCCCTGGACCTGCCCGCCGAAAGGGCCAACGCCGGCTGGGCGCGGCGCTTGGCGTTGGACGCGGCCGCCAATCGTCTCCGCGCCGACACAGACGTTCTGATGAGCACGGACGCGGACACGCTGGTGACGGCGAACTGGCTTTCCCGCACCCTCGATCACCTTGACGACGGTTGGGACGCCGTGGCGGGGCTGGCGCGCCTCGACCCCAGGGACCTTCGCGGCTTCGATCGCCACCACCGACGACGGCTGGCGATGATCCAGAAGCACGAGAACGCCATGACCAGGCTGCGCGCCCGAACCCAGGCCGAGGAACCCTGGCCGCGGCACTTCTATGAAGGCGGCGCGAGCATCGCGACGACCCTGGCCGCCTACCGGCGGACCGGCGGCGCGCCGACGCCGGCTGTCGGCGAAGACAAGGCGCTGTTCGACGCCATCCGGCAGGCTGGCGGGCGCGTCCGCCATCCCACCGATGTCCGGGTCACCACCTCGGCCCGCCTGGAGGGCCGCGCCCCGGGCGGCGCCAGCGATACCCTGGCGCTTTGGGGGCGCCAGACTGATGACGAACCGATTCATGGCGTAACCTCCGTCTCCGGCGGGTCGGTGTCCTTCGCCTCGCTGATCGCCGAGACCGTGGGCGCGCGCCGGATTGCCGCCTCGCTCAGGGTGGAGGCCGCCGCCACAGATCGAGCCGATAGGCCTCGGCTCGCCGGCTGATCTCGACGGAAACGAACTCCCCGAGCCTTGCGCCGAGCGCGCCGACGGCGTCGTCGCCCGATTTGGGATAGTTCGTTTCGAGAACGTAATGGACGAGCAGAACGCGTCCGCCGGGCGCCAGCGTTCGCAGGATGCCGTCGGCGACGCGGTCGAGGTCGGCGTCGTCCCAATAATAGACCACCTCAGACAACACGATCAGATCGTAGGCGCCGTCGAACCCGTGGGCGGCGCCGCTCACCAAACGGAACTCTATGTTCGGCAGGTCGGCGCAGCGGGCCTCCGCCTGCTCGAGCGCGGCGCGCGAGACCTCGGTGGCGACCAGCCGGCCGCACAGCGGCGCCAGACGCCGGGTGAGGATGCCGATCGAGCAGCCGACCTCCAGCCCGCGCTCCGAGCGCTCGTCGCCGAGGGCCGCGATGGTCTCGTCGTACTTCTTCGCTTCATAGTCGCTGGTTTCGAAGTCCCACGGGTCCGGCTTGTCGGCGTAGAGGCCGTCGAAATAGGCCGCGTCGAGGCTCTCCGTCTTCCTCATGGAAGCTCCAGGTAGATCTCGGACGTCCGCGTCGTGAGCGCGGCCACCTCCAGCGGCAGGGTGAAGGCTTGCGCGGCGCCGCTGATTACATCGGTCGTCTGGCTCTGATGCCGCGCGAGGGCGCGGGTGCGGGTCTCGACCGTGCCGGGGCAGAACAGCGAGCGCGGGCCCGGCGCGTCCTCCAGCGACTCCTCTTTCCAGCCCCAGACGATGAAGGAGAACCCGGCCGGACGCGGATCGATGCTGTCGCGCAACGCCGCCGCGACGCCGGCGGCGGCGGCGTGATCGCAATGGGCCTCGCCCGCCCAGGCGGACCAGATGCTCGCCGGCGGCCGGTCGGCCGTCCAGCGCTTCAGCCCGAGCACGGTGTTGTCGTGCTCGATCGAGCCGACCGGATGCGGCTTGGCGTCCCACCAGCCGAGAAACAGGATGTCGTCCGGCGGTACGCCCAGAACGCCCAACGCCGCGACCGCCTCCTCCATCCGCAACCGCGCCAGCCGCTCGCGGGTCCAGTAGCTCGAACCGAGATGCGAGGCGCCGCCGTCGGTGAGGTAGGCGACCCGGGGGCGGAGACCGAGCGCGGCGGCCGTGGCGAGCAGGCCGCCGCAACCCAGCGTCTCGTCGTCCTGGTGCGGCGAGAGGATCAGCATCGGCGCCAGCCGCCGAAGGTCCGCCTCATCCAGCGGCGCCGAACGGGCGAGCAGCCTCTCGAAGCGCTCCCCGCCGAGTGGGCTCACCACAGCGGATCGTCCGTCCAGCAATCGGCGGCGAGGAAGGCGGCCGCCGCGCGGTCCAGCGCCTGATCGGGAACCGGCTGACGCAGGTAGAGGCCGAGATCGCGGCACGCCATATCGACGGGGCTGTCGGTGAAATAGGAGCGCGTGCCGATCGAACGGTGCGCCGCTTCCATCACCGCCAGCCCGGCGCGCTCGACCACGCCGCGCGTCATCAGCACCAGGGCGATCTGCGCGGACCCGGCGTCGTCTCGCGTCGCGCGCCGCGCCGCCTCGCGCACCCACAGCGCCGCCGACCGGGTCTCGGCGAGGGCTAGGGCGAAGCGCGCGCGGTGAATCGGGTTGTCGCCGGAAGGCGTCGAAACGAGGTGATCGCGCAGCAGGCCGAGGATGCGTTCGATGCCGCCGAGCTGCACGGCGGTGAACCGCCACGCGCCGGCGGAAAACCTCGGCTCCCGCTCGTAGTCGCCCGGCGCGCCTAGAAGCGCATCCCCGGCCGCGGAAAGGCCGGTCAAGTCGTAGGTCCCGCTCAGCGTCGCCTTCATGCCGCTGACCGGCCACGACTTCGGATCGCATCGTCCGGGTTGCGCCGCGTCGATCAGCACCATCTGGCGGCCGCCACCCGGAACGTCGGCGGTGACGATGGCGATGTCGATATGGCCGGCGCCGGTCGCGAACGTCTTGGACCCAACGAGCGCATCGTCGTCGATCGTCACCGGTTTGGCGCCGGTGTTCCACACCCCGAACACCCGGCCCGCCGCGAGATCGCCGGCGAGCGTGCGGCGCTGTTCATCCGAGCCGTACCAGTCGATCAGGCGGGCGCCGTTGACGTGGCCTTCAAAGATCCGTCCGAGGCTGAGATTGGCCCGCCCGACGAGCCGGAGCGCCTCCATCAGCTCCTGGGCCGAGGCCTCGCCGCCGCCGAACGCCGCCAGCACTCCGGCCCCGGCCAACAGGTCCAGAGCGTCGTTGGGAAAGGCGCCGTCGCGGTCGAGTTCGCCGGACATCGCCTGTATCTTCGGCACGAGATCGCGCAGGGCGCCGAGCGCTCGCGCCGCGGTTCCAAGGTCTCCGGTGTCCAGTGCCATGTTCCTCATCGCGGGCGACCCGGTTTTGGTTCCAGCGACGCTTGGGAGATGTGGACCAGACGGCCTGTAAGCCGGGTTCTGTGCCGTCCCCGGATCGCTCCGGAGACATAGGCGATCATTCCTCTGGACCGTCCGTCGCCGGACGGTTCTCGCGACCTACCCGGGCGCCTCGGCCAGCGACGGCCTGCTTCACGCGAGCGCAATGCGCGGCGCCCCTATTCGGTCTTGCTCCAGGCGGGGCTTGCCATGCCGTCCCGGTTGCCCGGTCCGCGGTGGGCTCTTACCCCACCCTTTCACCCTTGCCGTCACGCCGAAGCGATTGGGCGGTTTGCTTTCTGTGGCGCTATCCCTGGGGTCGCCCCCGGCGGGCGTTACCCGCCGCCTTGTCGCCGTGGAGCCCGGACTTTCCTCCCCCGCGCGCGAACGCAAGAGCGACCGCCCGGCCGTCTGATCCGGCATTATCGTGACCGCGAGCGTCTGGTTGGTCAAGGCACAAGAGGAATGAACCACCAACGACACCAAGTCAGACCGCGAAACGGCGGATGCCGTTTTTGAACAAGGTCACGTTGAAGTTCATGAGAAATCCGAGCTTCAATCCTGATAATTTAAGATAGGTGATGATTTGGGCTTCGTGGATCGGCAGGATGGAGTCATGTGTCTTGAGTTCGATGATGATCTGATCTTCGATCAGAAGATCAAGCCGGTAGCCGGCGTCCAATGTCGTTCCCTTATAGGTAAGAGGCAAGGCCACCTGTCTTCGCGAGGCTATGCCTCGCAATGAAAGCTCGTGAGCGAGGCAATGCTCTTAGGCGCTTTCCAGCAAACCCGGGCCAAGCGCCCGATGCACCATCAGTCCGCTGTCCACCACCGCCCGAGCGAGCGCATCCAATTCCGCCGAGGCGCTTGGTGAACTTGGTGTTCTTGGTGGTTCAATTCTCTTCCTCCGCTTGCAGTCGCAACAGCGCCATCAGCCGCGCTCGCGTCGCGCCGTCCGCCAGGCCGTCCACCCGGTGCCGCGCCCAGTGGCGTTGGAAGGCGGTTACGGTGGCGCGGGTGGCTTCGTCGAAGTGGCCGGTGGCGGAGAGGGCGTAGCCTAGACGGGACAGGGCGTTTTGGAGGACCAGGACGCCCATGCCCTCGTCGCCCATCCTTAGCGCGAGACCCGGAGCGGGGCTGGGGTCCGTCCACAGGCCGTGGCCGGCGGCGGCCAGCGTCTTCCATGGAAAGCGCTCGCCGGGGTCCTGCTTGCGCTCCGGCGCTACGTCTGAATGACCGAGGATTAGGGCGTCGGGGATGGTCCAGAGGGAGCGGATGTCGGTCATCAGCGCGATGACGGCGGCGATCTGAGCGTCGGGAAAGTCACGGTAGCCGAACTCGTGGCCGGGATTGACGATCTCGATCCCGATCGAGCGGCCGTTGATGTCGGTCCGCCCTTGCCAGCTCGAGACTCCGGCGTGCCAGGCCCGGCGTTCCTCCGGCACCAGGGCGAAGACGCGGCCATCCTCCTCCACCAGATAGTGCGCCGAGACCTTGGCCGCCGGATCGCGCAGCCGCGCCAGCGCCGCCTCTCCGGTCGGCATACCGGTGTAATGCAGGACGATCATGTCCGGCGGCGCCGTGCGGGCGTCGAAGTTGGGCGAGGCGCTAAGGATCGGCTTCATCGCGGCGCCGCCCGCAACAGGAGCAGCAGCGGCGCGACGTGGTTGGGACGCAGCGCGATCATCAGGACCCCGGCGAGCGCGATCACCGACCCCACAGCCATGCGCGCGTCGAAGTGGTCGTGGGTGATCAGCACGCCGAGGCCGATCGTCGCCAGCGGCGTCATCAGGGTCAGCGGCTGGAGCAGGTTCACTTCGTAGCGCCCGATCAGCCAATAGTAGGCGGTGTGCGCCAGCACCGAGACGATCAGGGCCGAGAACAGCACCGCCCCGACGAACGGAACGAGGTGGTCGCGCAGCACCGCCACCTGGCCATGCTCCGTGATCAAGGTGAGCGCCGCCAGCGGCCACAGCGACGAGAAACCGACCCAGGCCTGGAAGCGCAGCGGACTGACCCCCTCGATCTGCTTCATCATCACCGCGCCCAACGACCCGGCAAAGGCCGCGGCGGCGACCAGCAGCATGCCGGCGCTGAGGGTGAGACCCTTGGGATCGACGATCACGATCAACGCTCCCGTCAGGGTCACCGCGATGCCCAAGCCCCGGCGCCAGCCGATCGTCTCACCCAGCATGGTGACCGACAGCAGGGTGGAGAACGGCACGCCGAGCTGGATCACCACGCCGAGCGCCGACGGCGTCACCGTCTTCAGCGCGAGGAAGGTCAAGGCGAAGTTGCCGCCGCCCATCAACAGCCCGACCACGATCATCCGCCACAACGGCCGCGGCGCCGGTCGCAGCCACGGCAGGGTCACCAGCACCACCACCGCGAACCGCGCCGCCGCATAGAACAATGGCGGCGCGCCGAGGCCCGAGATCACCAGCTTGCTCATCACGCTGTTGCCCGCCCACACCAGGCAGACGACGACGAGGAGGAACAGGTCGCGCAGGGACAAACGGCGGCTCCCGAGGTGTGGCCTTGCGCCCCCTCCGTTACGCGCAAGAGGGCGCGCGCCACCTCCCCCGCAAGCGGGCGTGGGAGGATTGAAGTCTGGCTTAGCCTACTCCTCACCCGTCCTCTTACGGGGGAGGTGGCGCGGCGCTCCTTCTCGCGCCGTGACGGAGGGGGCTGCAAGGCGGCCGCGCCGCTTCACCGCGGCTCCTCTAGGCGCCCATACCCAATCGCGAGCGAATCAGTTTCACACACACCGGGCAGAACGGCGCTTGAGTATTGCGCATCATGCACGTGAAGTAGGGCCTGTATAAACCCGTCGGCCGATACCGAGCGCCCTCGAAGGTCCCGACCAGCGTCGCGAGGTCGGACCCGCCACCGGTGGCCGCGGTCGGCGTCGACACCGGCGGCGCCGTCACCAGATCGCGCCACGGCGTCGCCAGCGGGTCGGCGCTGTCGCTGATATTGGGCTCCAGCGTCGGCGAGATGTTCGGCGGTCCCTGACTCTGATATTCGTCGCCAAGTCCAAAGGCGTGGCCGAGTTCGTGAATCGCCACCTGCTCCCAGGTGTCGGTGGCAGACGAGGTGTTGGTCACCCACGCCGGATAGTCCGGATTGCCGCCGGCTCCGCCGCGGCGATTGAAGTTGATCAGCACGATCGCTCGGTCGTGACCGACGTTGGCCGCATCCAGCAACGCCTTCGCATGGACGAGGTCGCCGTAGATCAGGTCGGGTTGTGGCGTCGGCTGCGGGACCTTGAGTTGGCCGACGGCGGGATCGGTTTTCCAGAATAGGGCGATGAGACCCACGGCGTTCGGCGCGGCGTCGAAAGGCACGGTCCGACCGACGACATCGAGCAACTGACGGCATTGCTGGAGGAACAGCGCCTCGTCGTCGAAGCGTTCCGCGAGCACCGCCAAAGTGACCACCGTATCGGCCGGGCCGATCCGCGTCTTCGACAACGGTGGGGAAGCCTCCTCGCTGGAGGCCACGGCGAGCGACACGAGATTGCGCGCCCGCCCGGGCTCGACCAG
>CBDIDP010000006.1:0-80996 GCA_965277785.1 Caulobacteraceae bacterium | reverse complement strand
CACTCTCGAGAAACGGCCACTGGGGCGTGAAAATCCGGTCCAGCTTCGCGCCCTGAGCGGCGGTGACATAAATACACAATTGTTGGGAACGCCTCCCGGTCGGTAGGGTTAACGCCACGTCCCCTCGAGGCCGTCGAACCATGATTAGCGAAGATGACGTCGAGGTCATTCCTCTCATTGAGGAACGGGCGTGGCTCGAACGTCGGGTGGTGGAGACATCCTCCGATACCCTGAAGATCGAGGACGCGCGAACACACCGAAACTCTATCGGGCGAACTCCTGACCGAGGCGTACCTTGTCGAGCGCAGGCCAGTAGGCCGGTTCGTCGACGTGTCGCCCGAGGTGCGCACGGAAGGGGAAAGTACCGTCTACCCCGTCATGGAAGAGGTGCTGGTCAAGCGCCTGCTGCTTCGCGAAGAAATCAGGATCACCCCAAACCGGTCCCTGGCGCCTTTCAGCGAGACAGTGGCGTTGCGCCGGCAACACGCCTCCATCGAACGGGGAGATTTGCCAGCTCAGTCCACCGACACTCCCGCCATCACCCCCGAACAAGCGAGACAACCCTCATGACCGATCGCACCCTGACTTCGCTCTACACATCGCGCGACGACGCCGAGCGAGCACGCAACGACCTCACTGGCGCCGGCGTCTCCGGCGATGTCGATCTCCACGACAAGGCCACGCACGGTGAAGGCTTCATGGACAAGGTGAAGGGCTTCTTCGGCGGCCACGAAGACGCCCATGCCTATAACGAGGGTATCAGCCGCGGCCATACGTTACTGACCGCCAATGTACCGGACGACCACGCGGATCATGCCTCGCGTATTCTCGAGGACTCCGACGCGGTCGACCTCGACCGCACTCAGGACGCCTGGCGTAGCGAAGGTTGGACCGGCGCCGCCGCCTCCGCGAAAGCTGGGGACGAACAGGTCATTCCGATCGTCGAGGAAACCCTCGTCGTCGGCAAGCGCGAAGTCGAGCGCGGAGGCGTGAAGGTTCGGTCCTACATCGTGGAAACTCCGGTCAGCGAGTCGATCGGCCTGCGGGAGGAACACGTCAGCATCGAGCGCCGACCGGTCGACCGCGCCGTGAACGCCGCCGACGCCACCTTCCAGGATCGCGAGATCTCGATGACCGAAACCGCCGAGGAAGCCGTCGTTGCGAAGAACGCCGTCGTCCGCGAGGAGCTGGTCGTCCGCAAGGACGCGACGGAGCGCACCGAAGAGGTGCGGGACACCGTTCGGCACACCGAGGTCGAGGTGGACGACACCACGGCGGCGGGGCGCTCGAAGAGCGACGACGGAACATCGCGGCCCATTTAACCGTTAGCGTGTGGAACCGGGGAGCGCGACCGTCGCGCTCCCCTTTTTCGGCGTGTTTGGCTATACGCAAAAGGGTCGGGCGGCGAGATCGTGATCAAGGACGTTCTTCAGAAACTGGGCGCCGGCGCCGCGGCGATCATCCTCGCCGCCTTTTCCGGCGGCATAGCCTTCGTCGCGCTGGCCTACGCTCTGTTTGCCCTGTTGGAACGCTGGTCGGTCGCCGGCGCCTCGGCGATCACGGCTCTCGTATTCGCGGTGATCGCCGCCGCTTTGGCCTTTCTGGTCCCAAGGCTCGCCCCGAAAAAGCGCGAACTCGCCGCGTTGAAGCCGAAGCTCGATCAGCGCACCCTGGCGACCGCCACGGAGGCGGGGATCGCGGCCTTGGGTCTGGCGAGCGACTTCATGCTCAGCCGCCGCCTCAAGCGCCAGGACAAGGCGTTGCGGATCAGCCCGCGAACCGAGCGTATCGTAAGGGTCGACGATCGCATCGCGCCCGACCCTCGCGAGGCTGAGTTGCTCAAGGCCCGGCGGCGGGAGGAAAAGGCGCTCAAAGCCAGGAAACGCGCCGACAAGAGCCGCCAGCGAGCGGAAAAGAAGCTTCGCGCCGTCCGGCTCAAGCAGTTGACCCCCCACCACCACTGAACAGGAGATTCCCTATGTCGATGAATGAAAACACGGTAGCCGGTAAGGTCAAGGAAGGCGTCGGCAAGGCGGAGAGCTTTGCCGGGGAGGCGCTCGACGACCGCGAGGTCCGCGCGCGCGGCGCCGAAACTCAGGTCCATGGGCAGGCTCAACAGGCCGTCGGCGCGACGCAGACCGCCGCCGCCAAGGTGACCGATCAAGCCAAGGCGATAGCGGGCACGATCGCCGATCAGGCCAAGGACACTTACGGCAAGGTGGCGGACCAGGCCAAGGACACCTATGGCAAGGTCGCCGATCAAGCCCGTGAGACGTATGGTAAGGTCACCGACCAGGCCAAGGATGTCTATGGCAAGGTCGATCCAATGGTTCGTCAGCAGCCCTACGCCGCGCTTGGCGTCGCGGCGGTCGCGGGATTCATCGCCGGCATGCTGATGAACAGCGGCGGCGCGAAGGTGATCTACATCAAGTCCAGGGACTGACCGCGCCGGCCCGCTCCCTCACCGCAAGGTGAGGGGCCTCGCCCTCATTGTAACCGGTGCTTCTCGAAATCGGATAGCCGCACGCTGATCCACGCCCCTGGCTCGCCCGCGAGACACAGGACAGCATCGTCCGGATCAAGCGTGGCCAGACCGGACTTGTTGAACAAGTCCGAAATTGGCCAGCGCCTGTCGTCCGCCGTTTCGATGTATCGCTCGACATAGTCGATCGTCGTCACTTCAACCGCCATGCGCCACCTCCAGAAGCGGTAGGTTGGAGGTTGATTCGCCCGCCGGCCAATGCGCGAATTGTCGCGCGGCGTGGCGACCGACGAGTGATCCGATCTGGCGCCCGCCTGCGTATCATGGATGCGTAATGGCTGAGCAAATCAAACCCGAACCGACCCCGCAGTCCTGGCGGATCGGGGAAAATGTTCCGTGGACCGCGCCTTGGAGCGGCGAGGCCAAATTCCGGCTCGAGGCTTCGGAGATGTTTCCCGGTCTTCGGGAACTTGTTCAGTTGGAAGACCCCGGTGTCGGCCTCCCGCGGTTTCAGGGCATGAATCTCATGCGCCAGCGTCGCGGGGTGAACGCTCACCTGTGCCAGGTCTGCGGCCGCGCGACGACGGCGGTGGATCGCTGGATCTTCCCCACCGTGACCGGCGCCTTCATCCGGGTAAAAGCGGGCACGCGCTACGCCAGCCATATGCCGCCGACACACGCCGCGTGCGCCGCGCGCGCCGTTCGTCTTTGCCCGCACCTGCGCGCGACGATGGCCGAGCCGGTCGCCTGCCCCCGAGAGACCGGCTTCCTCGCGCCGGAAACCAGCCTTCCTGACAGCCTCGCCCACCTGGCCGAACACCTGCCGCCGAAGGGCGTCGTCTTCTCCTATTTCCGGGTGTATGGCGATGGCTTCACCCGGGTGGTGAGGCGGCTGCGGGAGGGGATGAGCCCGGCGCCGAGGCGCCAGAGCGAGACCGTGAACTGAGCTTCAATCAGCGAACTTCGGACGACCGGCGAAGCCGCCCGCGGCGCGCAGGGCGTCGGCGTTCATCAGCTTGCCGTCCATCATCACCGTGCGGGTGTGGCGCAGATCGCCGATGTCGCGGGACGGATCGCCGTCGACCAGCACCAGGTCCGCCGCCTTGCCCACCGCGATGGAGCCAGTTCGGCCGCCCGCCCCATGTTGAGGCGGGTATGACCGCGACGATGAAGTAAGTAGTAGGTATAGAATGGCCGGTCACAACGAACAGCTTACTATTAATGGATGACAACCCATGTCATCCATTATTGACGATTTTTGGATCAACGACGATTGGTGTCTCGTTAGCTACTTTTGGTACTAGAATGATGTTGAATGGGTAGGGCGTGGGATTGGGTTTCATCGGCGTCATCACGATTGGAACAAAAAAGGACCGCACATTTGCGTCTTTTTCTGTTTGAGTTGAGTCTGCTCGAACGCTAAGCCCACAAAAGTTCCCAGGGTTGGTCTTACCCCCTACAGTCAGCCCCTCCAGTAGTTCTCCGGTAACAAGTGGATTTGCGACTTCGGCAAATTTATAGTGGTCGTCTCTGAGCACCACTCGGATTTGAGCCCATGTGCCGGCGCTGTTGGTCGGAAAAACTGTCATATCGACGTGATAAGGATTGACGATTGGGCCGGCCGCAGGCTCATCTGGTCGTCCCGTGTCATCGTTGTCTGGTAACGGCGAAGGATCACCTTTTAGTTTATACATAACATCTCGATCCCTCGGATCTGATACGTCAAATTCTTTCTTGATGACAACCCTAAAAACGGCTGCGACGTTTTGCGTTGTTAATCCCGTACAGGTGTCAGGGATTTTTAGTGAGGTTACGGTATTGATACTCACCGTTCCGTCAGGTGGACTCCGTAGCTGCCGAGCCGTTGCGCGAGCAGCAGCCCCTTGCCCGACTGAAAGACCTACGCTTAGCAACGTGTATCCAAACAAATTAGCTAATATTCTACGATTTGAATACCAGGGCATGTTTTTTGCTTGAACAGTCAGCATGCAGGTAATCCGGTGAAAAATCATGAATTTATCTCCTCATTGGATTTCTACGTCCGCTAAAAACTAGTTTCATCTTCTAAGTCCATTAACCACCGCTGCGTAAGCTTGTAGTCTCCATCCCCACGCAGACGGGCGATCGCGTTTTCGACCCGCGGACTCCTGGGTTCACTCTTGCTCCACCGCGTTCTTTGCGCGTCGACGATCTCACAGAACGCCGCCAGTTCGGCGTTGCGGGGTTTAAGAGCTTCCTGCGCGCAATCTCCAACGGCATTTCGGATGGTTCGATCGGGTGGCCGTTGTCGTGGCGGCATCGCGAGCCATACGCGCGCCTCGAAAAGCTCAATGACCCGCGCCTCCTTGGCAACTGCTTTATTGTCTGGGTCGTCGAAGGCCAGCCTCGTTGCCTCGCGGTGCGCGATCTTCAACTTCCCAATGGCTTCGGTAAGGTGCCCGCGACTAGCCGAAATGCGCGCCACCGCTAGGTCGTTGCCCACGAGGGCGGATTGTGCCTCAAAGTCGCGCGGATCGCGCGCGAGTAGGTTATGGAGCGTGGCTCGCTGACGCATGCGTTCGGCGAGGGCGTCGGTAAAGTTCCCCCCGAGGCGATCGGTATCGGCTAACCAGGCGCGCCCATCGGCGATGGCAATCTGGA
Source organism: Caulobacteraceae bacterium (assembly GCA_965277785.1). Taxonomy (GTDB): domain Bacteria; phylum Pseudomonadota; class Alphaproteobacteria; order Caulobacterales; family Caulobacteraceae; genus Acaudatibacter. The sequence continues at coordinate 75,874 of CBDIDP010000006.1, read as the reverse complement.
CGTCGTGATCATCGGGTCGCTCGCGGCCCGCGACGTCGTAGATGCGCTGCGCGTCCTCAAAGTGCCGGCGGGCGTCGCGTACATCTATCGATTGGCGGAGGACGAAGATTCCAAGGTCGCTCTCCGCGTTCGCGGGTTCGAGCTGGTAGTCGGGGTTATGATGTGGGATCGGCGGCAGCTTCTTCGCTAACTCCGCGTAGGCCTTGAAGTCCGCCAATGCCCCGGCGTCGTCGCCGGTGCGCCAGCACATGAACCCGTTCCAGTAGGCGCTTTGCGCCTGAGCGTAGATCACCGCCGGGTCGGCGGGGTGCGAACGATAAAGTGAATTTGTGATGTTTGAGGCGTCATCAAAGTCTTTGCGCGCGTCGGCGTAGTCGCCCCTTTTTTCGGCCGAATCCCCATCGGCTTGGTCGCTCTTCGCGCAGGCAATCTGGATTGCGGAAGGTTGCTTGACAATGTTCTTGATATTACAGTACCGAAGAACGCCCTTGTTGACAGCGTCCAGAATATCAAGTCGACCAACGCCTTTTAGCTTTCCGTGTACATCTGTGAGCAAATAGTTCACCATCCCCTGGCTGCGGGCCTGTTCGCGCTCCGCCGCGATCCGGCCCTGGATGGCGACAAGCGTCAACGCGCCGGCGACCCCGACGCCGACAAGCGCTCCGGCACCGATCGCGCTCATACGACGAACTCGCCGCTGCGCATCGCGGTGAACAAGGTCGTCGAGACCGACCCCAGCCAGAGGAGCCACGAGCTTTAGGAGAGCGAGTTGATCGCCATCGCCTTCGCGGCGGAAGTCGGCGGCGAGCGGCGGGTGGGTTTGGGGACCGCCCAGCGTGCGGCCCTCGGTCATGGCTGGCGGGATGACCGCCGCGGGTTCTCCCTGGAATACGGCGGCAAGGATACCGTGTTCGCCGTGCAAGTCGCGGAAGAGCCGGATTTCGATGTCGACCCATTCGGAAACAACTGCGGCGGGCGAACAGACGACGATCAGGTGGCTCGATTGTAAGATTGCGGCGCGGACCGCTTCCGTCAGATCGGGCTCGGCGCTAAATTCCTCGCGATCGAGAAAAATTGGCCGCAGCCGGCGGAACCCGCCCTGCCAATTCGTCTGCCGCCCGCGCCGACGCGGCAAGCGGTAGGTTTCGAGCCGACGGTGAAGGCGCCGCGCGAAAGCGGCGTCGCGATGGCTGTAGCTGATAAAGGCGCTGTAATGCGCCTCCTGTTGACCAGACCCGTCCGCCATGTCGCCCGACCAGAGCCTCGAACCCCCGTTCGAGCAAACTGAAGGTTTCAGAAACCAAGACATCACGCAAGTCTTCGGCGGACGTCTTTGCTTGAAGATGGCCGCGACAATTATCCGCCCCGATCTCTCCACCCACCTTTCGCAACGCGCAGACAGGGATTTGTTCGCGATCTCGCCCGGTGAGGCTGAGCAGGATCCGCGTCCAGGCTCCGCCGCGCGTCGCTTCGTGCGGGACGATGGTAAAGAACGTATTATAATGGGTTAGAAGAAGGGTATCCCATCGGCGATGACCGTCGACGTCCGTGGCGACCTATGTGCTCGGCTTCGACCTCGTGGTCATGGACGGCGACAGGATCGCGCTCAACGAGGTCGATGTGCATCCTCTCGAAGGGCCGCTCCTTCGTTTCGATGAACCGCCGTTGAACGGCGCGACGAGCACGGGGTTCAGCTAGCCGGGCGCACCAGTTTAGAACCACCTTTCGTGGAGTCGTCGTCCCCGACGCGATTGCTCAAATCTCAACAGTGGAGACAACAATGCGTTCTCTTACATCAACCGCATCGCTCGCGCTCCTGCTGGGCGTCGGCGCGATGGCCGCCGGCGTTCCGACCGCCGGCGCGGCCTATGTCGGTGTCGACATCAGCGCCAATTTCGCGCCGCCGCCGCTGCCGTATTACGATCAGCCGCGCATCCCGGGTGACGGCTACATCTGGACCCCGGGCTATTGGGCATGGGACCAGGACTACGAGGATTATTACTGGGTTCCCGGCGCCTGGGTGCTGCCGCCGCGCGTCGGCTATCTCTGGACGCCCGGCTACTGGGGCTGGGATGACGGGGCCTATCTGTTCAATCCGGGATATTGGGGGCCGCAGATCGGTTACTATGGCGGCATCAATTACGGCTTTGGCTATAACGGCTTCGGCTATTTCGGCGGGGAGTGGCGGCGGAACCACTTCTACTACAATCGCTCGGCCAACAACGTCCGCAGCCTCGGCGGGGACAACGTCTACGAGCGTAACTTCTCCAACGCCAATGGCTATAACCGCACCAGCTTCAACGGCGGGCGCGGCGGAATACAGGCGCGGCCGACGCCGGAGCAGATCGCCGTCGGCCGGGGGCCGCGCATCGGGTTCACGCCGATGCAGCGGCAACATATCCAGCTCGCCCGCTCGCAGCCTTCCCAGCGCGCGTCGTTCAATCACGGCGCCCCACCGATCGCCGCCACCGCCCGTCCAGGCGGCTTCAGCGGACCGGGCGTGGTCGCCGCCCGAGGCGCCGGGCCTGTCCGCGCCGGCCCCGCCGCCCGGGAATTCCGCCCCGGCCCCCAGCCCGGCGAGCCGTATGGCGGCCAACGTCCGGGCGGCCCGCCGAGCGGCTTCCGTCCGGGCGCCGCGAACGAGCGGCCCGGCCCCGGTCCGCGGCAGGGCGAGTTCGCTCGTCCGGAGCAGGGCCGTCCGCCGCAACCGTTCGACCGGCCGAACGGCGAGCGGCCGAGCCCCCGTCCGCAACAGGGTGAGTTCGCCCGCCCCGAACAGGGCGGTCCGCCGCAGTCGTTCGATAGGCAGACCCGGGAGGGACCCGGGCCGCAGCCGCGGTTCGACCGGCCGCCGCCGCAGGCGCAGTTTGCCCGCCCCGCGCCGCCGCAGGCGCAGTTCGCGCGTCCCGCCCCGCAGGCCATGCGCCCGCCGCCCCAGGCTCCGCGACCCGCGCCGCAACAGCCCCATCCGCAGCCTCAGGCGCATCCCGCCCCGGCGCCCGGCGCCCACGAAGAGCACCCGCACTAACGATCCTTAACCGCTCGTCGAACACGGCTTGGAGGCGTCGGGCCGATCCACCCGGCGCCTTCGGCCGTGTTGTCGCGGGGGCCCGGCATCGCGTAACCTTCAGGCGAAGCGACAACGAACGGGAAGCGGCGTGACGGTCGAGGCGGTGATCTGGGACTTCGGCGGAGTGTTCACCACCTCGCCGTTCGAGGCGTTCAGCCGCTATGAGCGGGCCAACGGCCTACCGGCCGACCTCATCCGCTCGATCAACGCCGCCGACCCCGACACCAATGCCTGGGCGCTGTTCGAGCGGGCCGAGATCGACGCGCGCGGTTTCGACGAGAGGTTCCTCGCGGAATCGACCGCGCGCGGCCACCCCGTCCGCGGCGCCGACGTCCTGCCCCTGCTGTCGGGCGACGTCAGGCCGGCGATGGTCGCGGCCCTGCGCCTGTGCAAGCAGCACTTCAAGGTCGGCTGCATCACCAACAACATGGCGCAGGGCCATGGTCCCGGCATGTCGGCCAGCCCGCTGGGCGCAACCAAGACCTCGGAGATCATGGGCCTGTTCGACGCGGTGATCGAAAGCTCCAAAGCCGGCGTGCGCAAGCCGGACCCCAGAATCTACCTGATGATGTGCGATCTGCTGGGCGTGAAGCCGGAGGCTTGCGTCTACCTCGACGACCTCGGGGTGAACTGCAAACCGGCGGCGGCGCTGGGCATGACGGCGATCAAGGTGGTCACAGAGGCCCAGGCCCTCGCCGACCTGCAGCGGGCGACCGGGCTCACGCTCATGGAGCCGGCCGCATGAAACGCCCCGCCGCCATCGGCGCCGACAAGGCCTTGGCCGACCTCGCGGGATGGTCGAAGGTCGAAGGCCGCGACGCGATCGGCAAAAGCTTCAAGTTCAAGGACTTCAACGCCGCCTTCGCCTGGATGACCCGCGTCGCCCTTGCCGCCGAAAAGGCCGACCATCATCCCGAATGGTCCAACGTCTACAACCGCGTCGACGTTGTGCTGACCACCCACGACGCCGGCGGCGTGACCGAGAAGGATGTGGCGCTGGCCAGGTTCATGGACGAGGTCGCCGCCTGAAGCCGACTACCGATCTGTGCGTATCAGCATCGCCCAAGTCGTCACTCACTTAATCGTTACGTTCGGCCAAGTCTTCGCCGTGTTAAGACTCGTTCGCGGGCTGACCAATATTTGTTGATCGGTCCGAGCCTGTGCTGGGGAGGCGGCGAGCGAGACTTCGCGTTCGCCGGCCGAGTCGAGAGGGTGGGGAACCATGTCGAACTGGCAGGCGATTGCCTTGCCGCCGAGCGTCACCTCGGGGACGTTCAGCGCCGACACCATGCTGCTGCTGACCGACGGCACGGTCCTGGTCCACAATGCCTATCAGGCCGAGTGGCTGCGCTTCACGCCCGATCCGAACAACGGCTACGCCGGCGGCGCCTGGAACCTGCCGGACGGTTCGGCGTCGGAATCCGACATGACCAACACTCGGCAGTTCTTCAGCACGGGGGTGCTGCAGGACGGCCGGGTCTATGCCATCGGCGGCGAGGTCTCGAACGCCGGAAGCGGCACCCCGCTCGGCGAGATCTACGATCCGGTGAGCAATGGCTGGACGCAGATGACCGCGCTCGACAAGCCGGCCACGGTCAATTTCGTCGGCAGCGACGGCGCCTCGATGGTGCTTGCCGACGGCCGGGTCCTGTTCGGCAGCGCCAACACCGGCAGCACCCAGACGGCGGTCTGGTCCCCGCAATCGAGCACCTGGGCCGTCGCCGGCACCGCGTTCGGAACCAAGGCGGATACCAAGCAGGGTTCCTGCGACGAGGAAAGTTGGGTCCTTCTGCCCGACGGCAGCGTCTTGACGGTCAACGTCTATATCGGCGGCGCGCAGTCGCCGACCAGCGCCGAGCGTTACATCCCGGCGCAGGATATCTGGGTCGCCACCGGCGCCCTGCCGATCACCCTTCCGCTGACCACGATCAGCGACACCACGACGACGCCGCCGACGTCGGTCGGCGTGTTCGAGATCGGTCCCGCCCTGCTGCGCAACGACGGCAAGGCGATCTATTTCGGCGGAACCGGGCTGTCGGCGATCTACGATCCCGCCACCGATAGTTGGACTCAAGGACCGAGCTTCCCAGCCGATCCCGGCGATCCCAGCAACGGCAACAAGGTGATTTCGGCGAACGGCTTTTTGACCTTGAGCGATTCCCCCGCCGTCATGCAGGCCAACGGCCGTATGCTGACCACCGCCGGCACTCTCTACCGGCGTGCCGGGCCGCCGGTCGATTTCTACTCCAAGAACCTTCAGGTCTGCCAGTACGACTCCGCCGCCGGGACTATCGTGGCGCTGACCGACCAGCCGCCCAGCACGGCCACCAGCCAGGACACCTGGACCTCGCGGTTCCTGCTCCTGCCGACCGGCCAGATCCTGCTCAGCACCCAGCAGTCGCAGGTCTACATCTACACGCCGCCGTCGTCGGAAGGCAGCTATCAGGCGGCGTGGCAGCCGGTGATCACCACCTTCCCGAGCACGCTGATCATCGGCCACAGCTATCTGCTGACGGGGACCAATCTGAACGGAAAGTCGCAGGCGAACAGCTATGGCGACGACGCCCAGATGCCGACCAACTATCCGATCGTGCAGATCACCGACACCACCTCCGGCGCGGTCTACTACCTGAAGACGCGGGACTTTTCCTCGCGCGGCGTCGCCGTGCCGGGATCGGTCACCGCCAGCGTGACCGTGCCGTCGACCACGCCGCCCGGCGCCTACAACCTCGTCGCCATCGCCAACGGCATCCCGTCCGATCCCATCGTGGTCGAGATCGGCACGCAGAACATTAGCTTCCTGCTGCAGGAGCCGGAGTTCGGCGGCGGCCAGATCGCGGCCCAGATCAATCTCGCCGGGGCGCCGGCGGTCTATCAGGCCGCCCTGTTCGTCGCCATCGAGGGCTACAAACTGTCCGACCTCGGCATCACCGATGTCGGCAGCCTTTCGCACCCGGGCAATCAGCCGACGGTCCACTCGGGCGACTCGCGGATCACCTACACCTACAACGGAGCCGCGGAGCCGGAGGACCTCAGCTTCGCCGGCCCGCAGCAGGTGTTGTTCCCGTTTCAGGTCTCGTTCGTCGACGACAGCCTGTTCACGGACCCCGCCCTGTTCCCGCCGGGACAGCAGACCGCCTACGTCACCATCTCGGCGACCTTCAACCCCCCTGGCGGAACGACGCTGACCGCGATCGCGCGGATCAAGCTGATCCAGACGCCGAACCCGTTCCTGCTGCACAACGATACGTCCTCGACGGACCCCAACGTGCAGCAGGCCTGGTACCTCAGCACCGACCTGCGCGTGTTCCAGATCGAGGCCGGCCAGCACCGCTTTGGCGCGAGCCCGGGAAACACCGGCGACGCGGTGACCGACGCCACGACCTACATCGCCAAGGTGATCGCCAACCTCAACGGCGACCGCGCCGTCGCCGACGGCCTGTTCGACGCCATCGCCGAGGACGCGGACGTCGCGACCCTCAACCTCGCGCCGGCCGACGGCTCCAACCCGGTTTACAACTTCGCCCTCGCCCGCGTGCGGACCCAGGACACCGCCGCCGCCACCGACGTCCGGGTGTTCTTCCGCATGTGGGCCGCGCAGCAGACCAACGCGGTGTTCGACACCTCGACGACCTACGCCTCGCGCGCCAAGGGCGCCAATCGCATCCCGGTGCTTGGCGTGCAGAACGACGAGATCGTCACCATTCCGTTCTTCGCCACGCCCCGTGTCGCGGTAGGCGGAGCGACGACCATGGCCGACCAGACCGATCCACCCAACGTCCAGGCCTCGATCGGGCCGGATCCGCTGGGCGCCGAGGTCCACACCTATTTCGGCTGCTGGCTGGACATCAACCAGCCGAGTTCCAACGTCTTCCCGGCCTTCGTTCAGGGCGACGCCGCCGGTCCGTTCACCAATGACGGTCCGCTGGTGTCGATCCAGTCCTTCGCGCGCAGCGACCACCAGTGTCTGATCGCCGAGATCTCCTACCTGCCCGATCCGCCGGACCCGGGCAGCGATCCGTCGACCTCGAACAAGTTGGCGCAGCGCAACCTCACCTTCGTCAACGTGCCCAACCCGGGTCACCCGGCCTCCCGCGTCGCGCCGCAGACCTTCGAGATCAAGCCGTCCCCCGCCATCCTGCTGCCCGACAACAAGCCGGACGAGCTGGTGATCCATTGGGGCGGGCTGCCGGCGGGCAGCACGGCGCAGATCTACCTGCCGGCGGTGTCGGCGGCTGAGATCATCGCCTGGGCTAACCGGCTCTATCTCACCCACCGCCTGACCGCGCTGGACGCCCACACCGTCCAGATGCCTGTCGGCACGGTGGGCTATGTGCCGATCCCGCAGGGCTCGGTGGTCAACTACGCCGGCCTGCTCAGCGTCGATCTGCCGGCGGGGATCAAGAAGGGCGAAAAGTTCGACGTCACCATCCGTCAGGTCACCAGCGCCGGCATCCAGGCGGTGGGCGTGCGCGGCAACATCCCCTCCGTGGCGGCCGAAACCGCGGCGTCCCAGCGCAGCTTCCATCCTTGGCGGCGCGTGACCGGCCAGTTCAACGTCACCATCCCGGTCTCCACCAAGGGCGAGCTGTTGCCCAAGGAGGAACAGCGCCTGTCGATCATGAAGTGGATCGGGGCTTCGATCCCGAAGAAGAGCCGGTGGTGGCCGGTGTTCCAGCGCTACCTCGAGCAGCTCGGCGGACGGGTGACCTACATGGGCGGCGATCCCGGCAAGGTCTATCCCTCGCCGACCGGAGTCTGGCAGCACCCCTACCACCCCGGCGAAGGTGGCCACGGCGGCGAAGGCGGTCATGGCGGAGACGGCCACGGCGGACGCGACCACGATCACGATCACGACCGGGACGATCGCGACTGGGGCGGCGTCACCGGCAAGATCGACGCCATCATCTACAACCATTTCGGCGACTACGCCGGCTTCGTCCTGGAAGACTTCCACGGCCACATGCACCACTTCCACAGCAAGGAACCCCGCGTCGAAAAGCGGGTGCGCCGGGCGATGGAAGAGCGCCTGGTGACGACCGTGGTGGCGCGCGACCAGGGCGAGGTCGTGCTGGAGGTGATCGTTAGGTAAGCGCGACCTTCGATCACCGTGAAGAGGAGAGAGCCTTGCCGAACCGATATTGGACGCTCTCCGACAAACCCCTGCCGCCGTGGCCGGAGACGGACATCTTCGAGCTTCGCGATGCAATCATCCCAGAGCCGGCGCCCGGCCAGGCGCTCACGCGGACGCTCTACGTTTCCCTCGATCCCTACCAGTGGGGCTACAAGCGCCGCGGCGTGGAGCAGAAGGGCGCGCCTTGCCACGCCCGCACGGTGGCCCAGGTCGTGACAAGCCGGATGGACGGCTTCGCGCCCGGCGACCTTGTGTTCAACACCAACGGCTGGGCCGAGTACGGCCTGATGGGCGAGGGCGTGGAGAGGCCCGCCTACATGATCCCGCGCAAGCTCGATCCGGTGCTGGGACCGATCTCCCATGCCGTCGGCGTGTTGGGAATGCTGGGCCTGACCGCCTACGCCGGCATGCTGCTGATGGCGCGGCCCCGCGCCGGAGAGACGGCGGTCGTCTCCGCCGCCTCGGGCGGTGTCGGCCAGATCGCCGGCCAACTCGCGCGCCTGCGCGGCGCACGGGTCGTCGGCATCGCCGGACGCGAGGAGAAATGCCGCTATGTCACCGAGACCCTGGGCTTCGACGCCTGCGTCTCCCACCTCAGCCCGACGTTCCCGGCCGATCTGGTCGCCGCCTGTCCCGTAGGGGTCGACGTCTATTTCGAGAATGTCGGCGGACCGGTGTTCGACGCGGTCCTGCCGCTGTTCAACCCTGGCGCGCGAATGACGATCTGTGGCCTGATTGCCCACTACGGCGACCCGGACGGCGCCGACGCGCGCGCCGCTCTGATGCGGCGGGGCGAGAGCATATTCCGGGAGCGGGGCGTCACCGTGCGCGACCTGTTCGTGGGCGACTTCGTCGCCGACCACGAGGCTCAGTTTCTCAAGGAGATGGGTCGTTGGGTCGCGGCGGGCCAGGTGATCTACCGCGAAGACCTGCGCCACGGCCTGGAGAATGCCCCGCAAGCCTTCGCCGACATGCTGCGCGGGGCGAACTTCGGCAAAACCCTGGTCCAGATCGCGCCGGATCCGACGTTGAACAACTGAGTGTCAGACCGCGATGCCTTGGATGCGCCCGTGATGAATTGACGCAGATCAAAATGTAAAATTCTTATAAAGCCGAACATAACATATGCTACGTCGACCCCGTTGTGAGGGCGGGGCTTAGAACACGGTGCATTCGAACGTCGTCACTGAACCCGTCGGATCGGGCGTCGAGATGGCGTTTGAGTGTAATGATCGTAAGCACGCGGTCAGCGTTCGAGCCTCGGCCTGGACTGCTCGTGGACAACAGGGACGCGCCAGGTTGGGAGCGAGCGCGAGCCTTCTGGCGATCTCGTTGCTCGTCGCTCCGGCGCGCGCGGCGTCGCCCGTTCTTCCGACCGGCGGCAAGTTCCTCGCCGGCGCGGGCGTGGTGGGGACGGCGACCAACGGTTCGTTGAACATCGTCCAGTCCAGCGGCCGCGGCATCATCGACTGGACCAGCTTTTCGATCGGCCAGGGCGGGACGGTCTCGATCGCCAACGGCTCCGGCGCGACCCTGAACAGGGTGACGGGCGGCCAGCTTTCGCGGATCGACGGCGCGCTGACGGCCACCGGCTCGCTCTATTTCGTCAATCCCCAGGGGATCGTGGTCGGCGCCGGCGGCCGCGTGCTGGGCGGCGGCGCGGTGGTGCTGTCCAGCCGCGACATCGCCAACCAAAGCTTTCTCGGCGGTGGGAGCCTGATCGCCTCGGGAACCTCGACGGGCGCCGTGGTCAACCAGGGCCAGATCCGCTCGAGCCGGGGCGATGTCGTGCTGATCGGGCAGTCGGCGGCCAACGCCGGCTCGATCGGCGCGGCCGCCGGCTTGGTCGATCTGGCGGCCGCGGACACGGTGCTGATGTCGCCGGTCGGAGGGCTGGACGGCGTCTATGTCGCCGCCGACGCCAAGGCGTCCGGCGACGTGACCCAGGCGGGCCGGATCCAGGCCGCGGCGGTGAGGCTGAATTCCGCGGGCGGCAACGTCTATACCCTCGCCGGCAACCGGACCGGTCTGATCGAGGCGAGCGGCACGGCGACGATCGACGGCCAGGTGTGGCTCACGGCGCCCAACGGAGCGGTCAGCGCGGCCGGCGCGGCGTCGGCGGTGAACGCCGATGGTTCCGGCGGCAGGATCGTCGCCAGCGGCAAGGATGTCGCGATCAAGGGGACGGCGGTGCTGTCGGCCGCGGGAAGCCGGGGCGGCGAAATCCTCGTCGGCGTCAGCGCCCCGCGGACGGGCCTCGCCGACACGACCACCATCGCCGACGGCGCCCAAATCCTCGCGGGCGGTCCCGGCGGCGGCGGCTCGATCGAGACGTCCGGTCACCGGATGACCCTCGGCGCCGCCACCGTCACCGCCGGCGCGGGTGGCCATTGGCTGACCGATCCAACCGACCTCACCCTGGACACGCCCGCCGCGACGGCGATCGTCGCCAGCCTGAACAGCGGCACCGACGTCACCGAACAGACCACCGCCTCGACGGTCGTCGATCCCAGCGGCGCGGGGACCACCGCGCCCGGACCGGGCGACATCATCGTCGCCGCGCCGATTAGTTGGACCGGAGCCGGCTCGCTCACGCTCAACGCCTATCACACCGCGACGATCACCGCGGCGATCGGCGGCGCGGGCGGCTTCAACGTCACCGCCGGCTCGGCGATCGCCCTTGGCGCGCCGGTCTCCGCTTCCGCGGTGTCGCTGGTGGCGAACGGCGGCAATGTCACCATCGGAGCGGCAGGGTCTGTCTCGGGGACCAACGGCGTCACCGTCGCGGCCTCGGCAAACTTCATCAACACCGCGGGCGCGGGCGCGATCTCCTCGGGCGGCGGACGCTGGCTGGTCTATTCCACGACCCCGGCAAGCAACACTCTGGGCGGACTTGTCCCGGGCTTCATCCAGTACCACGCGACCTATCCCGCCGCCGTGGCTCAGCCGACCGGCAACGGTCTGATCTACAGCGCTTTCGAGACAATAAATCTGTCGCTCCACGGCACGGTGTCGAAGGTCTACGACGGAACGACAACAGCGACGATCGCGCCGGCCAACTTGACGGCGTCGGGGGTGCTCGGCGGCGACACGGTGGCGGTCACCGGCGTCTATGCCACGCCGGACGTCGCTACCGGGCTGCGGGTGTCAACCACCGGCATCACCGTCACCAACGGCGCCGCCCCGGTCTACGGCTTCACCAGCAACGTTTTGACCGCGTCCGGCAACGTCGGCGCGATCACGCCCAAGCCGTTGACGGCGTCGATCATCGGCTCGCCGACCAAGGTCTATGACCAGAGCACCACCGCGACCCTGAGTTCGGCCAACTACCAGGTCAGCGGCGTCGTCTCAGGGACGCTGACGGTGAACCAGCCCAGTTCCGTCGCCTATGCGAGCGCCAACGCCGGCGCCAACATATCGATCAACGCCACCTTCGGCGTGACCAACTTCAGCGCCAGCGGCGGCCTCAACCTCTTTGACTATATTTTGCCGACCGCGGCGACTGGATTGGGAACGATCACCCCAGCGCCGCTGCGGATCACCGGTGTTCAAGCGACCGGCAAGGTCTACGACCGCACGACGGCCGACACCCTCGCCGACGGCTCGGCCAGCCTGTTCGGGGTATTGCCGGGCGACACCGTTACGCTGTCCACGGCCGCGGCCATGGGCGTCTTCGCGCAGGCGAACGTGGGCTCGTCTGTCGCCGTCACGGCTTCGGGCTTCGCCATCGGCGGCTCCAGCGCCGCCAACTACTCACTGGCCCAGCCCACCGGCCTCGTCGCCAACATCACGCCGGCTCCGCTTAGCCTTGGCGGGATCACCGCCAACGACAAGGCGTATGATGGCGGGACCGTCGCCACCCTGAATACCGCCGGCTCGCTGACGGGCGTCATCGCCGGAGACACGGTGGGATTTTCCACGAGCGGCGTCACCGGCGCGTTCGCCCAGGCGGATGTCGGCAATGGCATCGCCGTATCCGCGTCGGGTTTCGCGCTCACCGGCGCCAGCGCGGGAAACTACAGTCTCGCCCAGCCTTCGGGGCTGTCGGCGAACATCACGCCGGTTGCCCTGACGGCGGCGATCACGGCGACGCCAACCAAGGTCTACGACGGGACGACACAAGCCTATGTGGCGTCGTCGGGGTACACGATCAGCGGCTTTATTAGCGGCCAGGGCGCGACGATCAACCAGGTGGCCGGGCTGAGCTACGCCTCGCCCAACGCCGGGTCGGAGGCTATTACCGCCTTTCTGGCGCCGTCGGATTTCGTGGGCTTCGGGGCGACCAAGCTCACCAACTACGTGCTGCCGACGCTCGCTTCGGGGGTGGGTTCAATCACCCCGGCGCCGATCACGGTGCAGATCGTCGGCGCGCCGACCAAGACCTACGACGCCACCACGGCGGCGAGCCTGAACGCTTCGAATTATCAGCTACAGGGTTTCGTCACCGGCGAGGGCGCGTCGGTCATTCAAACCTCGGGGACCTACGCCGCGCCCGACGCCGGTCCTCAGAACGTGTCGGCCTTGATCACCGGCTTTCTCAGCCCCAACGTCGGGACCCTGCTCTCGAACTACAGCTTTCCGTCCCTTGCTGTGGGCGTGGGCCTGATCAATCCCGCGCCGCTGACCCTCGGCGGTCCCGGGCCGACGTACAACATCGACGGCGCAGTCGTCGGCAACCCGACCAAGGTCTATGACGGCACGACAACCCTGACCGGATTGACCCCGGCCAATTTCAGTCTCTCCGGTTTTCAGGGCGGCGACAGCGCCTTGGTCACCAAGACCACCGGCACCTACGGAGCGGCCGACGCCGGTGCCGAACCGGTGACGGTCAGCTTGCTTACGAGCGACTACAGTTTCACCCAAGGCTCGGCGAGCAACTATGTCTTGCCGACCGTGCTCTACGGCGCGGGAACGATCACCCCCGCGTTGGTCGTCGCGACGATCGTCAACGACCCGACCAAGGTCTACAATAACTCGACCCGTTCGGTGCTCTCGGGCGTGAATTTGGGGGTGAATGCCGGGAGTGGCGCGTTCCTGTTCACCGGCTTCGTGGGCGGCGACGGTGTCTCTCTGACGGCGCCGATCCTGGGCGCATATGCGAGCGCCGGCGCGGGAACGAACATCCCGGTCACCGCCAGTTTCGATGGCGTCAATCTGACGGCGACCGCCGCCACCAACCTGGCCAACTACATCCTGCCGACGTTGGCGGCGGGGCTCGGAACGATCGGCCAGGCGCCGCTCTACGTCACCAATGTCACCGCGCGAAACAAGGTCTACGACACCACCACCGCCGACGCCCTGAACCTCGCTTCGGCCTCGACGTTCGGTTTGGTCGCCGGCGATACCGTGACCCTCGCCACCAACACCGCCGCCGCCACCTTCGCCGCGGCGAACGCCGGCGGCGGGATCGCGGTCACCGCCAGCGGCTTCACCATCTCCGGCGGCGCCTCGGCCAACTACACCCTGATCCAGCCGTCCGGCCTGACCGCGAATATCTTTCGAGCGCCGGTCTCGGTCACCGGCCTAACGGCGAACAGCAAAGTTTACGACAACACCACCGTCGCGACCCTGAACCTCGGCGGCGCCGGTCTGGGCGGCGTCTACGCCAGCGACTCCGCCGACGTGTCCCTGAACGGCGCCTATCTCGCCAGCTTCGCTTCCAAGAACGTCGGGACCGCCATTGCGGTCAGTGTGACCGAGTCGCTGACCGGCGCGGCGGCGAGCAACTATACGCTGATCCAACCCACCGGCGTCACCGCCAGCATCACGCCCGCGCCGTTGACGGCCACCATCACCAACGGTCCGACCAAGAGCTACGACGGCTCGGCGTCGATCACGCTGACGGCATCCAACTATACCGTAACCGGCTTCGTGCCGGGATCGGGCGACGGCGCGTCCATCCCGCAGTCGGCGAGCGCCGCCTACGTCTCGCCCAATGTCAATATCGTCGGCGGCGTCGTCGGATCGGTGGCGATCAATTCCGTGCTGGTGCCGTCAGACTTCCAGCCCATCGCCGGGACCGACCTGTCCAACTATGCGCTGCCGACCACGGGGACCGGTTTTGGCCAAATTACGCCGATCGCCCTATCCGGCTCGATCGCCGGCAACCCGACCAAGGTTTACGACACGACGAATGCCGCCGCCCTGACGACGGCGAACTACACCCTGACCGGCTTCGTCGGCGCGCAGAGCGCCATCGTCACCCGGACGGCGGGGACGTACGCCTCCGCCAACGCGTCCTCCTCCGGCGCCGACATCGTTACCGTCTCCAGCCTGATCATGTCGGATTACAACCCGGGCGGCGGCACGCTGCTGACCAACTATGTGCTGCCGACCGCTCTCACGGGTCCGGGCACGATCACCAAGGCCCCGCTGACGATCACGGGAGTGACGGCGACCAACAAGGTGTACGACGGGACTCGCGCCGACACGCTCGCCGTCGCCGGCGCCGCCTTGGTCGGCATCAAGGGATCGGATGCCCTAACCCTCGGCGCGGGGGGCGCAACCGGCCTGTTCGCCACCGCCAACGCCGCGAACAACGTCACCGTCGTCGCGTCGGGTTTCACCTTCTCCGGAGCGCCGTCGGCGAACTACACGCTGACCCAGCCGGGTCCGCTCGCCGCCAACATCACCGCCAAGCCGATCACCCTGCTGTCGGTCACCAAGACCTACGACGGCGGAACGTCCGGCACGGCGGCGAGCGGCGCGACCTACGCCCTGTCCGGCGTCGTCGCTGTCGACAGCGGCAATGTCTCGATCGTGTCCGGAACGGTAACCGGAAGTTACACCAGCCAGAACGTCGGAACCGGACTGCTGGTCAATCTCGGAGGTCTCAGCCTCAACGGCTCGGCGGCGGCGAACTATTCGATCCTGCCGACGACGTCCGTCGACGATCCGATCGGCGTGATCAACCCGAAGGCTCTGACCGCCACGATCATCAACGACCCGACCAAACCCTACGACACCACGAACGCCGCGACGCTGACCACCGGCAACTTCGGCCTGGCGGGATTCATCACGGGCGAGGGCGCCGACGTCATCGTCACCAAAACCAGCGGAACCTACGCCAGCGCCAATGCGAGCAACCCCGACCAGGTGGCCACCGGCCTAGCGGGCGGCGATTTCGCGGCCGCCACCACTTTGCTCACCAATTACATCCTACCGACCACCGCCACCGGGCCGGGCACGATCACGCCGTTGACCCTGAGCGCCGCGATCGTGGGCGCGCCGACGAAGGTCTACGACACCACCACGGGCGCGGTCCTCACGCCGTCCAACTACAGCCTGAGCGGCTTCGTCGGCGGTCAGGGCGCCTCGGTGACCCAGAACGTCGGCGTCTACGCCAGCGCGCACGCCGGCCTGACCGACCTTGTGACCGCCAGCCTCGCGTTGGGCAATTTCACGCCGAACGGCGGCACGCTGCTGTCGAACTATGTGCTGCCGGCGACCGCGAGCGGCAACGGCGTCATCAATCCCGCCCTACTGACGGCGGCCATCGTCGGCGATCCGACCAAGCCGTACGACACCACGACGACCGCCACGCTGACGGCGGCCAACTATAGCTTCACGGGTTTCCTCGGCGGCCAGGGAGCGACCGTTTCGCAGACCGTGGGGACCTATGCCTCGCCGAACGCCAGCCCGGCCGATCCTGTTACGGCGGCTCTGGTTCCAGCCAATTTCACTTCGACCGGCGGGGCGTTGCTGTCCGACTACGTCCTGCCCAACACCGCCAGCGGGAACGGCGCGATCACGCCGCTGACGCTCACGGCGGCGATCTTGGGCGCGCCGACGAAAACCTACGACGCGACCACCGGCGCGGTCCTCACGACCTCCAACTTCGGCCTCGCCGGTTTCGTCGGCGGCCAGGGCGGCGACGTCTCGGTCAACCAGACGGCGGGCGCCTACGCCTCGCCGAACGCGAGCACGATCGATCTGGTCACCGCGACCCTCGCGAGCGGGAACTTCAACGCCACCACCACCAACCTGAACAATTACGTCTTGCCCACGGCCGCCAGCGGCGCCGGCGCGATCAACCCTGCCCCGCTATCGGTCGCCCTCATCGGCAATCCGACTAAGCCATACGACACCACCACGATCGCGACACTGGCCCCGGCAAACTACGCTCTCACGGGCTTCATCGGCGCCGAGACCGCGACGGTGACGCAGAGCGCCGGCGTTTACGCTTCGCCGAACGCCAGCCCCGCCGATGCGGTCACCGCGAACCTCGCCGCCGGCGACTTCACGCCAGTCGGCGCGACCCTACTGTCGAACTATGTGCTGCCAAGCGCCGTGACGGGAAATGGCGTGATCACGCCGCTTACGCTCAGCGCCACCATTATCGGCGCCCCCACCAAGACCTACGACGCAACCACTTCGGCCACCCTGACGCCGGCGAACTACGGCCTGACCGGTTTTGTCGGCGGGCAGGGCGCCTCGGTGTCTCAGGCCGTCGGGAGCTACGCCTCGCCCGACGCCAGTCCGACCGACATGGTGACCGCGAGCCTCGCCGCCGGAGACTTCGCCGGAACGACCGGCACCATCCTCTCCAACTACGTCCTGCCCACAACCGCCAGCGGCAATGGCGTGATCAATCCCGCCCCGCTTACCGCCGCGATCGTGGGAAGCCCCACCAAGCCCTACGACACCACGACGGCCGCGATGCTGACGTCGGCGAACTACAGCCTCGCCGGTTTTGTCGGCGGCGACACCGCCACGGTCGACCAGACCGCGGGGACCTACGCCTCGGCCGACACGGGCGTCTTCGATCCGGTGACCGCGAGCCTAGCGCCCGGCAATCTGATCGCGGGCGGCGCGACAAACTTTAACAACTACATCCTGCCCACCAGCGCGACGGGCCTGGGCGCGATCACGCCGCTGATGTTGATGGCGGCAATCATCAACACTCCGACCAAGACTTACGACGGCGCGACGGGCTCGGTGCTGACGACCTCAAACTTCGGCCTGTCGGGCTTCATCGGCGGCCAGGGCGGCGACGTCACGGTCAACCAAACGGCGGGCGCCTACGCCTCGCCGAACGCCAGCACGTCCGATCCGGTGACCGCGACTCTCGCGACCTCGAACTTCACAGCGACGACCACCAACCTCGCCAACTACGTCCTGCCCGCGAGCGCTAGCGGCGCCGGCGTGATCAACCCCGCCCTTCTATCCGCCGCGATCGTCGGCGCTCCGGCCAAGCCCTATGACATCACGGTCAGCGCAACGCTGGCCCCCACCAATTACGCCTTGACCGGCTTCGTCGGCGCCGACACCGCGACGGTGACCCAGACCGCCGGAACGTACGCCTCACCGAACGCCAGTGCGGTCGACCCCGTCAGCGCCAGCTTCGCCGCGGGCGACTTCACACCGGTCGGCGCGACCCTGCTGTCGAACTATATCCTGCCGACGGGCGCGGCCGGCGTCGGTGCGATCATCCCTTTGACGGTGACGGCGGCGATCGTGGGGACGCCGACCAAGACTTATGACGCGACCACCAGCGCGGCGCTCACATCCGCCAACTACAGCCTGACCGGGTTCATCGGCGGCCAAGGCGCCTCGGTGTCGCGGACCGCCGGAACCTACGCTTCGGCCGACGCCAGTTCCGCCGACACCGTGACCGCCAGCCTCGCTTCCGGAGACATCACGGCAGCCACCGGCACGCTCCTCTCGAACTACATCCTGCCCACCACCGCCAGCGGCGCCGGGGTCATCAATCCCGCCCTCCTCGCCGCCGCGATCGTGGGCGCCCCGACCAAAACCTATGACGCGACCAATGCCGCCGTCCTGACGACCTTGAATTTCGGACTCAGCGGCTTTGTCGCCGGTCAGGGCGGCGACGTGACCGTCAGGCAGACTGCTGGAACCTACGCTTCGCCCGACGCCGGCGCGGCCGATCTGGTCACCGCGAGCCTGAGCGGCGGGAACTTCAACGCGTCGACGACCAATTTGAACAACTACGTCCTGCCGACGATGGCGAGCGGCATCGGCGCGATCAGTCCGGCGCGGCTGTCGGCGGCCATCGTCGGCGATCCGACCAAGACCTACGACGCCACCACCGGGGCGGCGCTCACGCCCGCGAACTTCGCCTTCAGCGGTTTCGTCGGCGGCCAGGGCGGCGACGTGACCGTAACCCAGAATGCCGGGACCTACGCCTCGCCAAATGCCGAGGCGGCCAATACTGTCGCCGCAGCTATCAGCGGGGACATTTCCGCTTCGACGACCAATCTCGCCAACTACGTCCTGCCGATGAGCGCCAGTGGCGCGGGCGCGATCACGCCGGCTCCGTTCACCGTCGCGCTCGTCGGCGCGCCGACCAAGCCGTACGATGCGACGACGGCCGCCACCTTGACCACGGCTGACTACGCGGTGAGCGGCTTCATCGCCGGCCAAGGGGCCGCCGTAACGGCGACATCGGGAACCTATGCGTCGCCTAACGCCGGCCCGGCCGATCCGGTGACCGTGGTCCTGAACTCTAACAACTATGCGCCCGGCGCCGGGACGCTGCTGTCGAACTATATCTTGCCGAGCTCGACCACGGGTATCGGCGCGATCACTCCGCTGCCGCTCACCGCGAAGATCGTCGGTACGCCGACCAAACGCTACGACGGCGCGGCGACTGCGGCCCTGACCCCCGCGAACTTTATGCTCAGCGGCTTCATCGGCGATCAGGGCGCTGCGGTGACGGCGAGCACCGGATCCTACGCCTCCGCCGCGGTCGGGCCGCAAACGGTGAGCAGCCGCCCCCTGGCCGTCGCCGACTACACGCCGCTGTCGGGTACGATCCTGTCCAACTATGCGCTGCCCGTCGGCGCCAACGGCCCCGGCTTGATCGCGAACAACTACGCCGAGATCGGACTGCGGGGCACGATCGGCGCTCTGCTCGGGCAATTCGGCTACAGCCGGGCAAACGCCACCCGGATCGCGCGCGAAGCGAGCTTCGCCGTAGCCACGCCGCGCCTTTTCATCCCCTTCCCGGCGCCGGGCGGCCTGTCGACGCGGCGAGGAAACGGACTCGAGACCCCGCCGATCGTCGCCGGCATCGATCGGTCCGGCTGCGACCCGGCCGCCGTTCAATGCCTCCGCTACGGTGATGGTGCGATCGACGTTTTCAGCGGTCCGGGGGTGATCAACGCCACCGAGGAAATCCTGCTCCAGGGCGGCAAGGACAAACATTGGACCATAACCCTGCCTCCGGCGCGTTCCGACGCGGCGAACTCGGGCGCCCAGTGAGCGCGCCGATGAACCCTCATCGCTCGTCCGCCGCGATCGGCGGAGCCGTCTGCGCCGCGGCTATGCTGCTCCGCGCCGCGCCGGCCTTGGCCCAGGACTATCAACACGTCGCTCCCAAACTGCCCCCCGCTCAAGACGCGCCGGTGGTCGCTCCGCTGCGGACCGACGCCGTCGCGCCTCCGGCGGGTGACGCCGTCCTCATCCCCAGGTTGACCGGACTGGTCTTCGTCGGCGCGCCCGTTGCCGCATCGAGCTCCCCGATCCAGGTTTTCGCCGGCGTCTCGACCAGCGGCGTCGCGGCCCTCGACGATCGCGCCTTCAACGCGGCAATGCAGGGCTTCCTCGGCCGGCCGTTCACGGCGGCCGACCTGGAAAGCGTGCGCGCCCAGACCAAGGCCTGGCTCGTGGCGCATCACCGCCCATTCGCCGATGTCACCGTTCCGCCGCAGAACGTCGCCTCCGGCATCGTTCAGGTGGTGGTCACCGAGTATCGCCTCGGCAAGATCACCGTCGAAGGCGAGCGCTATTTCTCTCCGCGCGCGGTGCGGTTTCCCAGCCAGCTACGCACAGGGCAGACGCTCGACACCGTTTCGCTGCGGGCCGACCTCGACCGGCTCAACCAGAACCCGTTCCTCAACGTCAACGCGGTGTTCAAGCCGGGCGAGGAGACCGGCGTCACCGACCTGCAACTCCAGGTCAAGGACCGGTTCCCCCTGCGGGTCTACGCCGGCTACGACAACGAGGGCTATCCGCTGCTCGGTCTCCACGAATGGTTCGTCGGCGCGAACTGGGGCAATGCCTTCGGCGCCGGTCAGATCCTGTCTTATCAGTACACCCGTAGCTTCAACGGCCGCTTCACCTCCCATTCGGCGAGCGACGTGATCCCGCTTGGCGGCGACAACAGGCTGCTGGTCTTCGGGGCCTACGCCATCGCCAAGCCGTCGATCGCCGCCGGCATCTCCAGCGAGGGGCATTCCGGTCAGGCCAGCATTCGTCTGGTGCATGGCCTGCCCAACTTGTCGTGGCTGAGCACCGACGTTCAGATCGGCTACGACTACAAGACCACGGACAACAACCTGCAGTTCCTGAGTCTGACGGTTCTGCAGAACGCCGCCGAGGTCGACCAGTTTCCGCTGATCCTGGACGCCAGCGAAAGCGACCGTTTCGGCCGCACCGCCGTTGAGAACGACACCTTCTTCTCGCCGGGCGGCCTGACCTCCGGCAATACCGACGCCGCCTTCGCCGGCCTGACGCCGGGCGCGACGACCAAATACGTCTACGACCGGTTGTCGGTCACCCGCACAACGCGCCTGCCGGCGAACTTCAGCCTGATCTCCCGCGGCGTCCTTCAGGTCTCGACCGGTATTCTGCCGAACAGCGAGCAGCTCGGCGCCGGCGGTGTCGGCAGCGCCCGCGGCTATTACACCGACACCGCGCTCGGCAGCGTCGGCTATCTATCCGATAACGAGTTGCGCCTGCCCGCGTTCAGCCTGGCAAGGTTGGTCAACCACGACTCAGCCGTGGGCGATCTTCTCCAATTCGGCGGCTTCTTCGACTACGCCAAGCTTCGCCAGCCGAAGTCTCTCGTCGGAGGCGATGGACCGGCCGAGCTCAAGAGCGTCGGCGTCTTGGCGCACTACTCGGTTGGTCGTCACGTGGAGATCAGTTTCGATCTCGGCTGGCGCCTGAAGCGCGCGCCGTTGGCGCTCAATCCCGGCCACTATGGTGCGATCTCGGTGACGGTGGGGCTTTGAGCAATCGAGTTCTTGAGCCGCACCGAACTCGGTGACCTCCGCCATGGGCGGGCGGTGGTCGCTGGGATCCATACGGACCCAGACGCGGAACAGCGGAAACAATCACCATGGCGGACCGGCGGCGTTGACACGCTGAAGTTCGGCCCTGGCCGAGTCGGCGGACGCCTGGCGGTGAACGCCTCGGGTCAGCGTCGGCCGCGCCACGCCTGATCGATATCCGCAAGCCTTCGCGGCGGCTTCAGGAGAAGCGGAACAGCGGTGTCCCGAACTAAGTCCTTCAGGCGCGTTTCAGTGATATACTCGACCGGAGACTTCCCATCGACGCGGGCGAGCAGAAGTCCCGGCAAAAGGCTTGCCGCGCGCTGTTCGATCCCGTCCCGCGGCTCCCAATCCACGCGGCGAAGGTAGCTGTCCGAAAGCGCCGCGAAACAGCCCATCAGAGCCTCCTCCGCCCGTGGAGCAACGAGACACTTCAAGAGTAGATGATTGAGGCAGAACGCGAGATCAAAGGCCGGATCGCCGTACCAGGCGCATTCGGCGTCGAGGAAGATCGGACCCTCGAGGCCCACCAAGATGTTCTTCGGGCTCACGTCGCCATGCACTAGGGCGAGGCGAGTGCCCGCTGTTCTATCGACGAGCACGCGCAGGGCGCCGGCAACCTCGGCATGTCGTTCGGCGGTGGCGAGCAGGTAAGGTTCGAGTCTGAGGGCATGAAACAGAGCGTCGGTGGAAAACCGGCTCGCCATATCGGCGCGACCGGCCGTCGCGGCGTGGATCGCGCCCAGACGATCGCCCACCGCGCCGGCGAAGGCGACGTTCGCTTCTCCAGCCAGCAACAACGTTTTCCAAATCGGATGCCGCTCCTCGTCGAGATACGACATCGCGAACACGCCGATGTCATGGTCGGCCGCCAGGAGCGGCGGCACGGTCTCGGGCAGAAACCCGGCCACGGTCTCGAACCAGCGCCACTCATACAGATTGCGGATTACCGGCGCCCGCCACTCCGCCGTCACGCGGAGTTGGGCCAACGCCCGCTTCACGCAGAATGTCCGGCCGCCAACCTCCACGCGCCAGATGTCCGAGGAGACCCCGCCGCCGATCGGACGCCAAGTCTGCGGCTCGCAGGCTTGGGCCAGGCCGGCTTCGACGACAAACGCGCGCAGGCCAGGGTCTATCTCCACATCACCCGTCATCGGGGCGCGCCCGGAGGCGCCGACGCCCGCGCGCTCGCGCCGCCCGCCAGCCGGACTTCGGCCTCGACGGTCGGCCTGCCTCGCGAGTCCAGCATCTGGCGACTGGCGACGGAGACGATGGTCGCGGCGGTCAAACGACGCCCTCGGCTTGCAAGCGCGTTAAATCCTCCGGTGTCAGTCCCAGCCTGCCGCGAAGTATCTCCTCGTTGTGCTGACCGACGGTTTGCGGAGCCAGGGTGCGCACGGCGCCCGGGGTCTCCGAAAGCTTGGGGAAGACGTTCTGCATCTTGATCTCGCCCCACCGAGGATGGGCGAGAGAGACGAGCGCCTCGCGCGCCGCGAAATGGGGATCGTTGATCATCTCGGGGGCGCGATAGAGCCGGCCCGCCGGCACGCCGCTCTCGATCATCAGCCGTTCAAGCTCGTCCAACGGCAATGAGCGGGTCCAGCCATCGATGACTTCGTCAAGTTCCCCCTGGCGTTCGCCCCGCCCGGCATGGGTCGCGTAACGCGGATCGTCCGCGAGGTCTGGCCGGTTCATCGCGGCGCACAGCCGGCGGAAGACGCCGTCCTGGTTCGCGCCGATCAGGATTTCCCCATCCGACGCCCGATAGACGTTGGATGGGGCGATTCCGGGAAGGATCGCGCCCGAACGCTCCCTGATCGATCCGGCGACGCTGTATTCGGGAAGGAGGCTTTCCATCATCTGTAGGACGGCCTCGTACAGCGCGGAGTCGACGATCTGTCCCCGCCCGGTTTTTTCCCTGTGGTGCAAGGCGGTCAGTGCGCCCAAGCAGCCGAAGGTCGCGGCCAGCGAGTCGCCGATCGACACGCCCATTCGCGCCGGAGGACGGTCCGGTTCGCCGACGATGTGCCGCCATCCTCCCATGGCCTCGCCGATCAGACCGAAGGCGGTGCGCGGGGCGTATGGACCATCCTGGCCGTAGCCGGACATGCGCACGACGATCAGACGCGGGTTGGCCGCCTGAAGATCGCACGGCGCGAGATTCCATTTTTCAAGCGCGCCCGGGCGAAAGTTCTCCACCAGGATGTCGGCATCGGCGATGAGGCGTTTCGCCAGCGCCTGACCTTCGGTCAGCCGAAGATTGATCGACACCGATTTCTTGTTTCGGCCGATCACCTCCCACCACACGGGCGCGCCTTGTCCCCACTGGCGCATGGGGTCGCCGTCGCCCGGCGGCTCGATCTTGATCACCTCCGCGCCCATGTCGCCCAGGAGCTGGCCGCAGAACGGCCCCGCGATGAGCTGTCCCATCTCCACCACGCGCAGGTCGGACAAGGGGCCGGTGTTGAGCGCAGCGTTCATCCGCGAAGTCTTACCCCGAACCGCCTGGCGGACGTAGCGCCCCGCGGGGTTTCGCTGAAATGGCCGAACGGGCGCGGCTTCTTGACGCCAGAATCAATGAAAATCGATTGCACCGATCGCGCGTCAGCCAATAAGGGCGTACGTGTCCGACGATATTCGTGCCATTTTCCTCGGCCGGGTTCCGGTAGGCCGCCATACCTGGTTTCCGTTCCGAGCCCCTGGAGGTTTCCCTTGTGGTGGCCCATCAGCATAACCCGTCTAGCCGCGTCCGCGCATTCATGGAGTGGATTGAACAGGTGCTAACGCCCTATTTCGAATAGGTCTTTCACTACGTCGTTCGCCCCGCGCCGGCGCGCATCCCGTCGATGAGAAGGTCGACCATGCGCTCCGCCTGGCCGAATTCCCCACTTTGGGCGGACATGCACAGGCTGGCCACCGCGCCGATCAGATCATCGGCGTCGACGTCGTCGCGCGCCACGCCGGCCGCTGACGCTGCGTTCAGAAGCATGCGCAGCGCCGGCCTCAATCGTTCGTCGAAATAGCCGGGCAGGCTATCGAAGGCCGGATCGCCGGAATGCAAGGCTCGGGCGAGCCCCCGCTTGGTGGCGACGAAGGCGGCGTAGCGCCGAATCCAGCCGGCGAGCGCTTCGAACGGCGCGTGCGTTTGCGCGAGTACCGGTGCGATATCCGCGCAGGCGTCGATCTCGCGGCGGAAGACGGCGGCGATCAGATCCGAACGGCGCGGGAAATGCCGATAGAGGGTGCCGAGGCCGACCCCGGCCTTGTCGGCGATTTCCCTGATCGGCGCGTCGACGCCCGAGGTCGCGAACACCGTCTTGGCGGCGGCGAGCAGGGCGTCCCGGCTGCGCCGCGCGTCCGCGCGCATGCGGCGTTCCGATCCGTTCGGTCGATCTGCATTGCCCACGCGATGTTTCGCTCGAATAACCAACAACCCGCCATTGCAAACGGATCGACGATCCATATTTTAACGGAACGATGATCCGTCTTTGGTCATGGTGGAACGTCGTGCGTTTTTCAACAAATCGACTTTCGAGAGGTCATCATGCAGGACAAACCCGTCGCCCTGGTCACCGGGGCCAACCAAGGCATCGGTCTCCAGATCGCCAAGGATCTCACCGCGCACGGCTTTACGGTGCTGGTCGGATCGCGGGACCTGGAACGCGGCGAGGCTGCGGCCGGCGAGGTCGGGCCTGACGCCCATGCGATACAGCTCGATGTGACCGACCAGACCTCGATCACCGCCGCGGCGGAGCGCGTGCGAACCGAGTTCGGCCGTCTCGACGTGCTGATCCAGAACGCCGCCATCTCGAACACCGGCAAGCTGCCCGACCAGACTGTCGAAGAGTACGCCAGGACGACCAGGCCAAGCGTGGTCTCTCTCGCCGAGATGCGCGCGGTGTGGGACACCAACGTGTTCGGCGTCCTCGCGGTCTATCAGGCGATGCTGCCGCTCCTGCGCGCGACGCCGGGCGCCCGTATCGTCAATGTGTCGAGCGGCGTGGGCTCGCTGACCCAGAACGCCGATCCGGCCTTCGCCTATCGTGGGATCTTCGGACCGGTCTACCCGGCGTCGAAGACGGCGCTCAACGCCCTGACTTTGGCCATGGCGATCGAACTGGAGCCGGAGGGGATCAGAGTCAGCGCCGTTTCTCCCGGCTTCACCAAGACCAATCTCAACAATTACGCGGGAACGGAAACCGTGGAGGAGGGCGCCCGCGAAGCCGTGCGCGTCGCCCTGCTCGGTCCGGACGCCCCCACCGGAGGCTTCACCGGCTCGGGAGGCAGAACCATCCCGTGGTGACTGGCGCCGGCGGCCCGGTCCGCTACACCGGCCCGATCGCCGCGCCGTGTCGACGCCGTTTATTTGCGAGATGAGGAAACCTGCCGTGGTTTAGAGAAATGTCCTCGTCTCGGGGTCCAACGGCTATATCGGGAACGCCGTCGCTAAGGCGTTCAGCCGGGCCGGCTGGCGCGCCTTCCGCCTCATCCGCCATCCCGACGACGGCGCCGATCTGGCGAGGAACGAGATCCGCCCGATCATCGGAACGCCGGACGACCTGTCGTTCCTCGACCGCTTGGGCGACGTGAGCTTCGACACGGTGGTCTCCAACACCGAAGACCGATGCGACCCGAAGGCTCACTTCGAGGCGGTGGGGGGCGCCAGGCGTGCTGCAGTCTCTGGCCGATGCGTGACCGGTCGGAGCCCGCATCGTGGTCGCCGGGGTTTGTATGGAGAAGGACGATCTTGAGCCCTTCGTGTTCACGATCTAAGGAGATCGAGTTGCGCTATGTGCTGGGCTACTCTCCCGAGGAGTTCGCCGGCAGCTTGCGCCACCTTGCGGAGGAAACCACCCGCTATGCCGAAACGATCACGAGCGTGGTGGGGCTCGACGCGACACCGCACGCCTTCCGCCGCCTTCAGGTCGACAAAAGCGAGATCAAGATCCTGGTGAAGCCGGGCGATTGACGAGATTGGCGCGGGCTCGGGCGGCCTCGTGCCTGATGTGGCCTCGAGCCCCGTCACCGCCTACCAGTTCGCCTAACATCCAAAGGCCCCGCGATTGCAATCCGGGACCACGCATCCAAGAGGCGTCAGACGGCGACGGGGACCCGCACGCCCTTTTCGGCGTTGGCCGCAGTGGCCTTCTCCGGCGTGGCGGCGGCGCGGCCGCGCATCTTCTCCAGTTCTTCCCAGCCGAGATATCCGGTGAATTGGTTTTCGTTGAAATAGAGCAGGGGGCCGTTGCAGATGAAGAGGTATTCCGTGTCTTCTAGGGCCTCGGTATCGCCGTGCAGAACGCCGTTCGGCTCATAGACATAGTCTCCCGTTTCCAAGAGGCCGTCGCGGACCCTGAGCTTGCCGTTCAGGATGAAGGTATGAGACGCCGAGAGGTGCTTGTGCGGCGGGGCGACGAAGCCCTTCTTCCAACGGAAGACGCAGGCCCAGGTCCCGGTCTCCGATCCGGTCCACAGGATGCGCGTCCAGGCCATGCCCGGCGAGTTCTCGATCCAGTCGGCGTCCGACGCCTTGAACAGGGTGTCCTGCAGACCCTGAAAGAGCGGCTTGATTTCCTGAGGCAGCGGCATGGTCGATCCTCCAATGGTGAATTCGATTGTAGACAATTCTCCACGGCGGGGAAATAGCTTTCGAGGGTTCGGTGTGGCGGAGGGTTTTCGCGCGTGTTACCGAGTCTCACCTTTTCTGGTGTGATGTCGGCGATCTCAACGCCGCGCACCTCTATTTCCAGGGAGCGACGGGCGTGGCGATGAGGAAATTCGGAAACACCGGGCTGGTGGTCGGCCCGCTCGGTCTGGGAAGCGTCAACTTCTCATGGCTCACCAGCGAGGCAGACAGCTTCGCCATTCTGGACAAGGCCTTCGACTCGGGCGTGAACCTGATCGACACCGCGAACAACTACAACGCCGGCGGAAGCGAGTCCCTGATCGGACGATGGTTCGGCCAGGGCGGCGGGCGGCGAGAAAAAACCATCCTCGCAACCAAGGTCTATTCCATACCGAACGATTGGGGCTCGGACGACCCGGTCAAACGTTCCGGCTCATGGGTCGGTCCCAACCAGCGCGGACTGTCGGCGAAGCACATCCGCGAAGCGTGCGAGGCCAGCCTCAAGCGGCTGAACACCGACTACATCGATCTGTACCAGATGCACCACGTTGACCGGAACGTGCGCTGGGAAGAACTCTGGCAGGCGATGGAGCTGCTCGTGCAGCAGGGCAAGGTGCTCTACATCGGCAGTTCCAATTTCGCCGGCTGGCACATCGCCCAGGCGCAGGAGCGCGCGCGACAGCGCCACTTCCTGGGGCTGGTCTCGGAACAGAGCGTCTACAACCTCATGCGGCGGACGGTTGAGCTCGAGGTGATCCCGGCGTGCCAGGACTACGGCATGGCCTTCATGCCCTACAGCCCGCTCGGCTCCGGCCTGCTGGGCGGCAAGCGCGAAGATGACAAGCCCGGCCGTCGCTCCGGCTTGCGCCGGCCCGCCGCTCTGGATGAATTCGAAGCCTACTGCGCGTCGATCGGCGTCGCCTCCGCGGATGTCGCCCTAAACTGGGTCTCCCGTCGTCCCGGCGTTACCGCGCCGATCGTCGGTCCCAGGACGATGGCGCATTTCGAGGCCAGTCTCGCGGCTCTCGAACTCCAGCTCCCCGACGACGCCATGAGCCGTCTGGACGCGATCTTTCCGGGTCCCGGCGGCCCGGCCCCGGAGGCGTACGCCTGGTGATCGGCTGGAAGGGGAAGCTGATCGTGGCGCGGCCCTGACCCAGGCGCCGACACGCGCGGAGACAATGGACCTGCGGCTAAGGCGGGCGATCCCGCTGCTCGGGGCCGGGACGGCGGCTAGACCCCCTCGAGCCGAGCCGTCCGGCGCGGCCGCGCCCTCCACCTTGAAGCTGGTTCGCCGCGCCTGGCCTTACATTCATCGCTACATCGGCGGCCGCTGGATCGCTTTCGGGACGGGCGTTCGCGCCGGTGTGGGCGCCGCGCCGAAATCGGCCGGCTATCTGTTCATGCCGCTGCTGGTCACCGCCCTGTGCCTCGCCGGTCTGCTCATCGCGCGGGGGCCGGGCGCGCCAGGGCTCGCATTGTTCTGGTCGCGGATCGGCCACCTTTTAGGGGTGGGGCTGGCGGTCGTCGCCTGGGCGGTCTGGCTGACGCGCGGCCGCTTGCGCGTGGCGCTGAGCCTCGCCGGCGCGGTGATCGGATTGTCGGCGGCGACGCTGATCTGGGTCTCGGCGCCCACTCTCGGCGGCAAAATCTTCGGCGTGGCCCTGCTGGCGGCTTACCTCGCCGGCGCGGTGCTCAGGATCAGGCTGCGGGGACGCCCGGCCCTGTGGGTGCGGGTCGAGAGCCACCTCGTCTACTATTACCTGATGTTCGCGCTGTGCACCGGCGTGGTCGCCCTGGTCGGCGCGTTCCTGACCGATCTGCTCTATCAGTCGATCCTATCGGCCAAGCCCCTGACAGCAGGAGTCGCGGGTCTGATCGGCCATCCCGAACTGGCGCGCGGGTCGGTGAGGTATCTGGGTCAACTGTATCTGACCGTGCCGCAGCGCCATGAGCTTCAGGTCTACTACGTATCGCTGTACCTGCTGGGCGGGCTGGGCGGCTTACTGAGCTTGCCGACCCTGTGGATCGGCTTGCCTTACTATTGGACGTTCATTCATCAGAAGATCAACCAAAACCTCAGGCTAGACCTGATGGAGCGCTGGCATCAGTTGTCGCCGCGCTATCACACCGGCCATCGGGTCGGCGATTCCATCTACCGGATCTATTTGGACAGCGCCCAGATCAGCAACATCATCAGCCGGCTGCAGATCTCGTTCATGAACGGGACCGGCTGGCTCTCGGCCTGCGTCATCGCCCTGTTCTTCGATTGGCGGCTCGCCGCCCTGACCGCCGGCATGGCGGCGCCGATCATGGTCTGGGCGTCCTGGTACACGCCCAGGCTGAAACGGCGCGCCCTGGCCGCCCGCGAGGCCACCAGCGACCTGACCTCCCGGGCGCAGGAAATCCTGTCCGGCGTCCGCGTCATCAAGGCCTACGGCCAGGAGGAACGGGAGCAGGCGAACTTCGAGGCGGACTCGGTCGCCGCTTTCGACGCCGCCCTGCGCGCGCGCTGGCTGTTCGTGCTGGCCGGCGCGGTGACCTTCACCATCGCCGCCCTGTTCATGCTGCCGATGCAATACCTGATGGCGATCTGGGCGGGCGCGGGCCGCGTGACCCTCGCCGCCGGATTCATCGCCCTGATGGGGCTGTCGTTCTCGAGGTGGAATGTCGCCGCCTTCACCTGGGCGAACGCCCGGTTCAGCACCGCCACGATTCAACTGCGCGACCTCAACACCGAATGGGCGGCCGCGCAGGACAACACCATGGGTCTCAGGCGCGTATTCGACATCCTGGACACCCAGCCGGAGGTGACCGACGCCCCGGACGCGACGCCGCTCGAGGGCTTCGCGCGCGAGGTCCGTTTCGAGAACGTCGGCTTCGGTTACGAGCCGGACCGGCCGATCCTGAACGACGTGTCCTTCACCGCGAGCGCCGGGCAGGTGACCGCCATCGTGGGGCCGACCGGGTCGGGCAACAGCACGCTGATGGCGCTCTTGCTGCGGCTGTTCGATCCGGACCGCGGGCGGATCCTGATCGACGGCCGCGACCTGCGCGAACTCACGATGGCGTCGCTGCGCGCGCACGTCGCGATCGCGCCCCAGGAGCCGGTGCTGTTCGCCGCCAGCGTCGTCGACAACCTGCGCTATGCGACGCCCGAGGCGGACGACGCAGCCGTCCGCGCCGCCGCCGCGGTCGCCTGCGCTGACGACTTCCTGAGCGAATTGCCCCACGGCTGGGACACGGTCCTGGGCGAGCGCGGCGCGGGCCTGTCGCCTGGTCAGAAGCAGCGGCTGTGCATCGCCCGCGCCCTGGTCAAGCAGGCGCCGATCCTGATCCTGGACGAGCCGACCGCGCCGCTCGACGCCGAGACCGAGCATCGGCTGATGCGGAACCTGTCGCGATGGGCGGAGGGCCGGGCGGTGTTCGTCATCACCCACCGGCTCTCGACGATCCGGCGCGCCGACCACATCCTTTTCCTCGACCAGGGGCGGGTGGTCGAGGCGGGCGCGCACGCCACCCTCATGGCCGACGGCGCGGGCCGCTATCGCGCCATGGTCGCCGCGGAACGACTCCTGGCCGGCGCGACGGAAGCGGTCGCATGAGTTCCGCCTCGCCCGCGGCGACGGCGGCGGAATCGCCGATCGCGGACTCGCGCGTCGATCTTCGACAGGCGTTGTGGATGCTCGGCAGGGCGCTCGCCTATGTGCGGCCGTTCAGGGCCCGGTTCTTCGCCAAGTGGTGCTTCACCGTCGTCTCGGTCCTGCCGGTGCTGTTCGTACCCTGGCCGCTGAAGATGCTCACCGACAGCGTGATGCTGCGCCACCCGATAACAGCCGTCACCGTCGGGCAGTATCCACCCTACCTACGGTGGGCGGCGCGGCTGTTGCAAGGCGACACTCCCGCCGAGATCGCGCTCGCGGTCATCCTGACCGGCGTCGTCACCGTCGTGCTGTTCGGCCTGTTCGGCCAGGCCGCGGGACAGCAGAACGCCATAGGCGGGGTGCTGGGCGCCTACGAGACCACCGCCACCCGAACCGCCATGGGCGCGGGCGACGATATCGCCACCAACAGCGAGAACGAAGCCAATACCGCGAGCAGCCTGGTCGCCGGCCTGTTCGGGCTCGTCGACTACCGATGGCAGCTTCGGCTATCGCACGCGCTCAACCACTATTACCGATCGCAGTTGTTCGAGCGGATCAAGTCGCTGCCGATGACCGACCTCGACGACCGCCGTATCGGCGATATGATCTATCGCGTCATGTACGACACGCCGACGATAACGCGGCTGGTGTACGACCTCCTTCTCACCCCGATCGCCATCTTCACCTTTCTTCTGGTCGTCTATGTGATGACCTCGACCTATCGGGCGGCGCCGGAGGTCGTGTGGCTGGCCCTGTGCGGCCTCCCCACCTATTTCCTCGCCACCTTGCCGTTCGCGGCCATGATACGCCGGCGCAGCGCGGCGTCGCGCATCGCCGGCGCCTACACCACCAGCACCATCGACGAGAGCATGACCAACGTCTTCGCGGTTCAGAGCCTCGGCGGCTGGGCGCGCGAGCGGGTGCGGTTCGAAGCGGCGAGCCGCGACTCCTTCCTCCGCTTCCGCCGGCAGGTGCTCGCGGGCACGTTCGTCACCAGCTCCGGACAGGTCGCGGGGGTCACGCTCTATCTGGTCATGTCCTACCTGATCGCCAGCCAGGTGGTGGTCGGGACCTTCACGGTGGGCGATTTCGCGGTGCTCACGTTTTACTACCTTTGGATGGTGGGCTCGATGGCCAACCTGGCCCAGATCTGGATCCGGGCTCAGGACAATGTGGTCGGGCTCAGGCGCGTGTTCGCTCTCATGGACATGCCGTCGGAGGCGGATCTCGGCCGCCGCGTCCTGCCGCCGGTGAAGCGCGGCGTGACCTTCCAGAACGTCTCCCTGATCTATCCCGACGGCCGGCGCGCGCTGGACGAAGTCAGCCTCGAGGCGAGGGTCGGCGAGATCACCGCGATCGTCGGGCCGACCGGCGCGGGCAAGACCAGCCTGGCCTATCTGGCGCCGCGCTTCCACCGGGCGACCTCCGGCCGTGTGCTGATCGACGGGACGGACGTGGCCGAACTCACCCTGGAAAGTCTGCGCGGCCAGATCGCCTACGTATTCCAGGAGACCCAGTTGTTCTCGATGTCGGTCGCCGACAACATCCGCTACGCCCGCCCCGGCGCGCCGCTGGATCTGGTCGTCAAGGCGGCCACGACGGCTGGCGCCCACGACTTCATCGCGGCCCTGCCGCGGGGCTACGAGACAGAGCTCGGCTCGCGCGGCGCCAAGCTGTCGGTCGGCCAGCGCCAGCGCCTCGCCATCGCCCGAGGACTGATTCTCGAGGCCCCGATCCTGATCCTGGACGAGCCGACATCCGCCCTGGACCCGGACACCGAGCGTCACCTGGTCGACGCCCTGCGCGAGGCGGCCAAGGGCCGGTGCGTGATCGTGATCGCCCATCGGCTCTCCACCATCGCACACGCCGACCAGGTGGTGTTCCTCGAAAGCGGCCGTGTGCGCGAACAGGGTCGCCCAGCCGAACTGCTGGCGCGGCCCGGCTCCGCCTACGGCCGGTTCGCCCGGCTGCAAGCCGGCGAGTAGCGGCGTCAGCCGGTGGCGTTCGGTTCCGGCGCCGCGCTCATCGCCAGGATCAGGTCGCGTAGGCCGGTGGCGGAGAGGATCTCGATCCAGTAGCCGTCGGGGTCCTTGATAAAGGCGAGGCCCTTCATCGCGCCGTCGTCCGGACGCTTCACGAAGGGTACGCCCAGGGCCTCGAACCTCTCGCAGGCGGCGTGAACGTCCGGCACGGAGAGGCCGATGTGGCCGAAGCCGCGCGGCTCGCCGTTGCCGTCGTGATAGGCGAATGCCGCGTCGTTCTCGGTTCCCCAGTTGTGCGTCAGTTCCAGCAGGGCGGGTTGCTCGAATACCCATCGCACGCGCTCGGTGCGGTCCTCCGGGACCGGACCTTGCGGATAGCCCAGGAAATAGAGCGAGAATTTCCCGGCCGGGAAGTCGTACCGGTCGAGGACGGTCATGCCGAGCACATCGCGATAGAACGGGATCGACCGCGCGGGATCCTTGATCCGCAGCATGGTCTGGTTGAGCACGACGCCGCTCATAGGGCGATCAATCCTCCGTCCACGGAATAGCAGGCGCCGGTGACATAGCTCGCCTCGTCGGAGGCGAGGAACACCGCCACGTTGGCGATCAGAGTCGGGTCGGCCCAGCCGGCAATCGGCGGCGGATAGTAGCGCGGCGGATCTTCGGAGCGAGGTGGCGGGGCGTTCTCCTGAATGATCCCGACGAAGTCGCGCAGCATCCGCCCATCGATCGCGCCCGGCGCGATGGCGTTGACCCGGATTCCGGCATGCGCCCATTCCTTGGCCGTGGTCGCGGTCATGGCGGTGACCGCGTGTTTCGAGGCGACATACGCGACCTGGCCGCGCGCGCCCTTCAGACCGTTGATCGAGGAGGTGTTGACGATCGACCCGCCGCCGCCCCGCGCCATCGCCGGGATCGCGTGCTTGAGGCCGAGGAAGACGCCGACGGTGTTGACGGCGATGATTTGCTCGAAGTCCTCGACCGACAGATCGGGAATGAGGCGCCACGCCCCGGTGCGGCTGCCCTCGATGCCGGCGTTGTTGAACAGGATGTCGATGCGCCCGAACCGCTCCAGCGCCGCGGCGACATAAGCGGCGACCTGGTCTTCGTCGGTGACATCGGCGACCAGGGTCAACAATTCGGCGCGCGCCGGCATCCGCGCTTTCAGGGCGTCCAGCCCTTCCAGCTTAAGGTCGACCGCGACGATGTTCGCGCCGCGTTCGGCCATCAGCACGGCCGCCGCGCCGCCGAGGTCGCCGGCGGCGCCGGTGACGATCGCGGTCTTGCCCGCGAAATCCCGCCCGTCGTCACTCATGCGGTGAAGCCTCCGTCGATGGCGTGCACCGCTCCGGTGACGAACGCCGCCCGGTCGGAGGCCAGGAACGCGACCACGCCCGCGATCTCGGGCGGCCGGCCCCAGCGGCCGGCGGGGATCATCGCGCCGCGCAGGCCGGGCGGCTCGCCGCCCTCGCGCCTGACCGACATTGCCGAGGCGATTTCCTCCATCATCCGGCCCTCGACCGGGCCGGGCGCGATGCAGTTGACCCGAATGCCCCGCTCGCTCCATTCGAGCGCGGCGGTGCGCGTCATGCCGATCACCGCCGCCTTCGACGCCGAATAGGCGATCTGGCCGGGACCCGGCCTCAGCGCCGCGACCGAGGCGACGTTGACGATGGAGCCGCCGCCGGTCCTGAGCATGGCCGGGATCACGTGCTTCATCATCAGGAAGACGCCGGTGACGTTGACCGCGAACACCGCCTCGAAGTCGGCCTTGGCGACCTCCGGCGCCGGACGCCAGGCGCGGCCCGCCCCGCCCGCCGACCCGGCGTTGTTGAACAGGATGTCGAGGCGGCCGAACGCCTCCTCCGCCCGCGCCACACAGGCGGCGACGTCCGCCTCCCGCGTCACGTCGGCCCGATGGTGAACGCAGGCCGAGGACGGCGCGAGCCGGTCGGCGAGGCCGTCCAGCGCTCGCTCGCTCGCATCGACCGCGAGAACCGATGCACCGCGCTCGATCAGCAGGGCGGATGTCGCAGCGCCGATGTCTCCCGCCGCGCCGGTCACGATCGCGACCTTGCCGCTCAACTCCATGGTCTCGACCCCAAACGCCACCTTGCCGGCGCTGGCCCAGACTACAGTCCGCGATCCGTGGGCAAAAGTGCCCGGGCGACAATTGTGTTGGAATGTCTACCGTTGACAGCCACGCGGCGCTAAATCACCACCAAGGCATTGGGCGAGGTCAAACGGCGGTGAACGAACCATGAGCATGGCGGAAGTCGAGGACTTTGTCTTCATCGGTATGGCGGATCGCATCCGCGCCCACGCACGGGCGCGCCCGGATCACCCGGCCCTGTTTCAGGACGAACGCACCGTCAGCTACGCCGTGCTTGACGCGACCATGGACCGCGTCGCCGCCGCCCTGCAGCGGGACGGCTTCGAACCCCAGGACACGGTCGCGATCTGCGCCTCGTCGTCCATCGAATATGTCGAGGCGTTCTGCGGCGCCCTGCGCGCCGGCGTCGTCGTCGCGCCTCTCGCTCCGTCGTCCACGGCCGAAAGCCTGGCGGCGATGATCGCCGACTGCGGGGCGAAGATTCTCTTAGTGGATCGCGTCGTCGCCGCGCAACTCGCCCCGGTGATGGACACGATCGCGGCGCGGGTGGTCACGCTCGACGGCTCCGAGTCCTGGACGCCGTTCGCGCGGTGGATCGAGGCGGGAGGCGCGACGCCCAAACCCGTCGACATCGACCCGCAGTGGGCGTTCAACATCATCTATTCGTCCGGCACGACCGGCACGCCCAAGGGCATCGTCCAGCCTCAGATCATGCGGACGCCGCTCGCGCCGCCCGACGCGCCGTTCGGCTACGGTCCCGACGCGGTGTCGATCATCTCGACCGGCCTCTATTCCAACACCACCCTGGTCAGCCTGTTTCCGTCCCTCGGCGGCGGCGCGACCGTGGTGCTGATGGCGAAGTTCGACGCCCGCGGCTTTCTGGAACTGGCCCAGAAGCACCGCGTCACCCACGCCATGCTGGTTCCGGTGCAGTACCATCGGATCATGGCCGTGCCGGACTTCGACGACTTCGACCTGAGCGCCTATCAAATGAAGTTCTGCACCAGCGCTCCCTTCGCCGCCGCCCTCAAGGCTGATGTGCTGAAGCGGTGGCCGGGCGGACTGACCGAATATTACGGCATGACCGAAGGCGGCGGGGGCACCGTGCTGTTCGCCCACGAAACGCCGGACAAGCTGCACACGGTCGGCAAGCCGTGGCCATGGATCGACGTGCGCCTGATCGACGACGAGGGCCGGGAGGTCGGCCCGGGCGAGGTCGGCGAGATCGTCGGCGCCTCACAGGCCATGATGAAGGGCTACCACAACCAGCCCGGCAAGACCTCCGAGGCGACATGGTACGACAAGGACGGCCGCCGCTTTATCCGCAACGGCGATGTCGGCCGCTTCGACGAGGACGGCTTCCTGATCCTGATGGACCGCAAGAAGGACATGATCATCTCCGGCGGCTTCAACATCTTTCCCTCCGACCTCGAGGCCAAGCTGAAGGAACATGAGGTCGTCGCTGATGCCGCCGTGGTCGGGGTCGCGTCGGAAGATTGGGGCGAGACGCCGGTCGCGTTCGTGGTCGCGAAGCGCGGGGAGACAGTCGATCCCCGGGCGCTGCGCCAATGGGCCAACGACCGCCTCGGCAAGACGCAGCGCATCTCCGACATCCGCGTCCTCGACGAACTCCCGCGCAGCCACATCGGCAAGATCCTGAAGCGCGAACTCCGGGACGGCTACGAGGCGACGCCCGGTCAGGACGCCGCCTACCCGCGCTAGAACTTCTTGCGCAGTCCGATCTTGAAGGTGCGGCCGAGCGGGTTGCCGATGAAGGGGTCGTAGCTGAGTTCGATCCGCGCCTTAGCCGGATCTTCGTCGAAGACGTTGAGCAGGGCCAGGGTGAGGGTCGTGTCGTACGGCAGCTGCACGCGGTAGACCGCGTCGTTGGAGATGAACGAGCCTTCGTGGAGGCCGAAGGTGACCAGCTGACAGTTGGTGGCCGTGCCCGCGAGTTGGTTGGCGACGGTGCAGTTGATCGACGGGCCGGTCTGGATCACCGT
Organism: Caulobacteraceae bacterium; assembly: GCA_965277785.1. GTDB lineage: Bacteria > Pseudomonadota > Alphaproteobacteria > Caulobacterales > Caulobacteraceae > Acaudatibacter. The sequence continues at coordinate 39,280 of CBDIDP010000006.1, read as the reverse complement.
CGGACCCCGATTGTCGTCGACGCCGTCGATGTAGTTCACCGTCCAGCGGAAGTTGTGACGGCCGTGACTGTACTCGGCGAAGAACTGGCCGCGCCAAGCGGGAACGGTGCCGGGGAAGCGGTCGTAATTGGCGGAGCCGACGGCGGAATAGGCGGGCGAGACGACAATGCCGTTGTAGGTGAACGCGCCCTCGTCGTAGCTCAGCACATAGCTGAAGTTCGCGCCGAGGTTGATCGCGCCCCGCCAGACGTCGGGAATCTGATAGTTGACCTCGACGTCGATGCCGTCGGTGTTGAGGGTCGGTCCGTTGGTGGTGTCCGACCTCACGCGCGCGATGTCGTTGCCGACGGTGACACCCTGCGTGCAGGTGTTGCCGTTGTCGAAGGTGATCAGGTAGCGCAGCGGATTGGCGCAATCGACGACCTGGCTGCCGTTGCCGACACCTCCGACCGCCGTTGCGATGATGTTCGCCGGGACGGTGGTGATCTGATTTTCGACCTTATAGTGGAAGTAATCCATGGTCGCGCTCAGGTTGCGATACTGCGCGATGAGGCCGACGCTGTAGGTCATGGCGGATTCCGGCTTGACCTTCGGGTTGCCGAAGAAGTCCACCGATTTGAAGTTGCCGCCCGCGGCGTTGATCGCGGATAGGCCCGTGACCCCGGTCGGCGCGGTGTCCTGTGGCGTCGGCCCGCGGAACGAGGTGCCGATCGACCCGCGAAGCGCCAGCCAGTCCAGCACCTGCCACTTGGCGCGAAACTGTGGGTTGAACGTCGACCCGGTCAGACCGCCGTAGTCCTCATAGCGCAGCCCGAGTTGCCCGTTGATGCGATCGGTGACGGGAATGTCGAGTTCGCCGAAGATCGCATAGACCTTCTGCTTCAACTCCAGTGGTTGGTTCTGGCCCAGGAAAATATACGGCCCGGTCGGAAACGCGCAGTTGGTGACGCCGACCACCGGACAAGGCGTGATGCGGGCGTCGTAGAGCGGATTGGGGATCGCCTGCCGGAAGTCGGTGTTGCGGTATTGGCCGCCCACCGCCAGAGCGACCTGGCCGCCCGGCAAGGTGATCGGCAGTTTGCCGCTCAAGGACCCGTCGATTACATAAGTGTCCTGGAACGCCTGATAATGCTGCCGGTCGAACAGCGAGGCGATGAGCGCTGGCGAGTTCGCGTTGGCCGAGACATATCCTGGATTGCTGAGCCGCAGCGCCGGGTTTCCCGGATAGGCGTTGGAGAAGGGGTTGAAGTATTCGCATCCGTTGGCGCCTGGCGTCGCGCCGCTGCAGCCTGTCCCGCCGAAACCGTTCAGCGCGTTTTGCAGGCGGGTGATCAGGATGTCGGTGGTCTGCTGGTCCTGGGTCTCACGGATGTAGGTGCCGGCGAGGTCGTACTTGATGCCGAAGAAGCCGGTGTCGCCGCTGAGATCGGACGACAGGTGGAGTTCGTCGTATTCGCGGCTGCCGCTCTGACCGCCGAGGCCTCCGGTGGAGTTGTTGCCGCCATTGGCGAGGGGCCGCCACAAGGTCGCAAGCGCGCTCTGAGCCGTGCCGATCAGGCCGGCGTTGCCGGTCTGGGTCAGGAACGCGTTGAAACCGGGGTTGCTGGAGGGAACGCTGAAGACATTGACGCTGCCCGGGCCGTTCGGTCCCGAGGTCGGCGGGTAACCGGGCGAGAAGCGGATGTGCGGAATATTGGTCTGGCTGTACATCGCCTCGACGTGGAGCTTCGAACTGTCGCCGATCTTCGAGTTGAACTCGGCGTAGCCCTGATAAAAGTCCTGGTCCTCGACGAGGTTGTCGAACGGCAGGTAGCTGAACCGGCACAACGGGGTGTTTCCGGTGTAACCGGGCGCTCCGCCGACCGCTTGGCAGTTGGCGTCGACCGCGAATCCCACTGTCGCGCCGGTTCCGGCCGGACCGCCCTTGATCGTGAAATCGCCGGGGTTGCCCAACACCGACCATCCGGACGGGTTCACGTTGTAGGGTGCGTCGACATAGCTGCGCTTCGTGTCGCTGAGTTCCGATCGATGCTGATAGCCGAAGCTCACCAGCAGGTTCTGCGTGTCGTTGCCCCAACCCCACAAGGCGCTGGCGGTGTAGTCTCCGTCCGATCCCGGCACTTCGCGGAAGTCGCCGTTCAGTTCCAGTCCGCGGAAGTTCGTCCGGGTAATGAAATTGACGACGCCGCCGATGGCGTCCGATCCGTAGGTGGCCGCCGCGCCGTCTTTCAGGATCTCGACCCGGCCGATCGCGGCCTCGGGAATGAGGTTGGTGTCCGAGCCATAGACGCTCGGACCCGTGAAACGGCGGCCGTTGAGCAGCACGAGGGTGCGGGTCGAACCCAGCGCGCGGAGGTTGAGCGTTCCGCCGCCGACCCGGCCCTGCGCGGCGGTGGAGAACTGGTTCGAGTCGCCGAGAACCGAGCCGACGATCGGAAGTTCCTTGATCAGTTCGAGAACCGTCGGCGCGCCCTGCTTTTGCAGATCGACCTGCGTCAGCACCTGAACCGGGATCGCCGTCGTCTTCGGCGTTCCGGCGATCAGCGAACCCGTAACCACGATCTCGCCGACGGAGGTCGCGTCCTTGGGTCCGGAGGGAGTCGCGTCCGCGGCCGCAGCGGTCAGGGGGGCTCCAAGCGCGAGAAACAGCGCGGCGATCGACACGCCGGCGAGATAAGGTCCTCGAACCATGGTGTGTTCCCTCCCAATCGATTGCCGCCGTTGAACGTGCGGTCGGTCTGTTGACGCAACCTCCAACGGGCGGCCGCGGCGGTCAACATGTTTTTTTACGGTCCAGTATGTTTCTAATTCGTTACCGCAAAACAGCTCGAGGCGACACGGGTGTAGATTGTTGACAAGCTTTCGCGACACCGGTCTATCGAGGCGTGTCGCGGCGGCGATCATGGAACCTGGTATGAGACTTCTCGACGGTGTCGGCATTTTCGAAGCTTCCGACGCTGTCGGCGCGCGGTACTGCGGGCGTCTGTTCGCGGCGATGGGAGCCGAGGTCTACCGATCAATTGCGCCCGACGATCGCGGGATCGGTTACGGCGGCGCGTGTGGCGAGGCGTATGGGCGCTGGCTCGATCAGGGAAAGCGCGTCGGCGCGCCGGGTCCCGGGCAGTCGATGGACTTCGTCATCGGCGGACAGACCCAGGCCGAGGTGCGGGGGGCGGAAGGGGCGCGTGATGCGAAGTTCCGCGACGCCACGCTTCTAGCCCTCACCTGGTTCGGCGAGGACGGACCCTATGTCGAGTGGAACGCCACCGACGAGACGATCAGCGCGCTCTGCGGCGTGGCCTATTCCTTCGGCGAGGCGGAAGGTCCGCCGATGCTGGCCCACGGCCATGCTCCCCAGATCACGGCCGGGCTCGTCGCCTTCATCGCCGCCATGGCTGCGTTGATGACGCCGCGCGAGCGGAGGCCCAAGCGGGTGGATGTCAACGTCCTGGAAGCGGCGATGTGTTTCACCGAGACCGGCGCGGTCAGCACGCGGGTGCTCGGAACCAAGGCGTCGCGGCTGGGCGTCAACCGCTTCGTGCCGACCTACCCCTGCTCGCCCTACCGCACCTCCGATGGTTGGGTCGGGGTGACCTGTCTCACACCCGCGCAGTGGCGGGCGCTGTGCGGTCTGATCGACCGGCCGGATCTGCTGGCCGACGCAAGGTTCGCCACCGCCTATGAGCGGCTGCTGATCGGCGACGAGGTCGACGAGGCGCTGGCGGTCGCCTTTCCCCACCGGACCACGGATGAGTGGGTCGCGCTCGGCATGGCGCACCGGATCCCGATCGCGCCGATGGTGCATCCGGGAGAGTTGCCGCGCGTCGGCCACTGGAAGGATCGCGGCGCCTTCTCCGTTTTCGGCGACGGGCCCGTCGAGGGTCCGACCTTGCCGTTCAGGATGGCGTTCGACGGCGCGCGACGACCACGTCCGGAAGGCGGCCCGGCGGGCCCCCTCTCGGGCATCCAGGTGGTCGACTTCACCATGGGTTGGGCCGGGCCACTGTGCACGCGCACCCTCGGCGACCTCGGCGCCGACGTAGTGAAGATCGAGTCGGAGGGCCACCCGGACTGGTGGCGCGGCTGGGAAGCCGGCGCGGTGGACGCCACCACGCGCGAGATCAGGCACAACTTCATCGACGTCAATCGCAACAAACGCGGCGTCGACATCGACCTGACCGGCGCGGATGGGCGCGCGCGGGCCAAGGCGCTCTTCGCCGGCGCGGACGTGGTGGTGGAGAATTTCGCGGCGGGCGTGTTGGAAAAGCTCGGGCTCGGACCGGCCGTGCAACGCTCGGTGGCCCCCGGCGTGATCAGCCTGTCGATGCCGGCGTTCGGCAACGGCGGACCGCTATCGGGCATGCGCGCCTATGGCTCGACGGTCGAGCAGGCGTCGGGCATGCCGTTCGTCAACGGCGAGGCGGCGTGGCCTCCGGCGCAGCAGCACATCGCCCTGGGCGATCCCGTCGCCGGGCTCTACGGCGCGGCGGCCGTGCTCGCCGCGCTATACGCCAGAGATCGCCTCGGCGGGGCGGACATCGACTTGGCGCAGGTCGCCTGCCTGTTCGAACTCGGCGCCGACGCGATCGTCGCCGAACAGGTTTCGGGCGCTCCCGTCGCCCGGACCGGCCACGCGCGGCCGCGATTGGCTTATTGCGCCGTGGTGCGCTCGGCGGGAGACGACCGCTGGCTGGCGGTCGCCGCCCCCGGCGAGGCCGAGGTCCAGGCGATGACGCGGGTCACCGGCGGCGACCCGGCCGAATGGGCGGCCGGCCTGACCGCCGAGGACGCCGCCGCGGTGTTGCAGGCCGCCGGCGTCCCCGCCTCTCCGGTGGCCGCGACGCAGGATCTGTCGTGGGATCCCCAGCTCTGCGCCGCCGGCTTCTGGGAGGAGATGGATCGCGCCTTCGTCGGTCGCCATCACGTCGCCGCATCGCCCTTCCGCTTCGACGGACGCCGGCCGGCGCTGCGTCGTCCCGCTCCGACCTTGGGCGAACACACCGCCGAAATCGTCGCCGAGCTTGCCGTGGCCGGGACCCCTTGAACACGCTTCTGATCGCCAACCGCGGCGAGATCGCGATCCGGATCGCACGCACGGCGGCCGACATGGGGATCGCGACAGTGGGCGTCTTCGCCGAGGACGACGCCACGTCCCTTCATGTCAGGATGGTCGACGACGCCGTCGCCCTGCGCGCAAGCGGCCCGTCCGCCTATCTCGACGCCGCACAGATCCTCGACATCGCGGTCGAGCGCGGCTGCGACGCGGTCCACCCGGGCTACGGCTTCCTCAGCGAACAGTCCGCTTTCGCCCGCGCGTGCGCCGAGCGCGGCGTGACCTTCGTCGGCCCGGCGCCCGAGACCCTCGACCTGTTCGGCGACAAGGCCGCCGCGCGCGCCTTCGCCGAACATAACGGCGTCCCCGTGCCGAGGGGGATCAGCCGTCCGGTGACGCTCGCCGAAGCCCGATCCTTTCTGGCCGAACTCGGCGGCGGTTCGGTGATGCTGAAGGCCATCGCCGGCGGCGGCGGGCGCGGGATGCGCGCCGTCCGTGATGTGGCCGAGCTGGATGCGGCGTTCGAACGCTGCGCTTCCGAGGCGCGGCAGGCCTTCGGTTCGGGCGATCTCTACGTCGAGGAGATGATCGGCCGCGCCCGGCATATCGAGGTGCAGGTCGTCGGCGACGGCTCGGGCGCGGTGTCGCACCTGTGGGACCGCGAGTGCAGCCTGCAGCGCCAGCGCCAGAAGCTGATCGAGATCGCCCCCGCCTTCGCCGTCCCCGACGCCGCGCGCGCCGCCATGCTCCGATACGCGGTCGAGATGGCCGGCGCCGCGCGCTACAAGGGCGTCGGCACCTTCGAGTTCCTGCTCGACGCCCAGCCGCACGCCGAGGGCCGCTTCGTCTTCATCGAGGCCAATGCCCGCCTGCAGGTCGAGCACACCGTCACCGAGGAGGTCCTGGGTCTCGATCTGGTCGCCGTGAAATTCCGCATCGCGGGCGGCGCGCGCCTCGCCGACCTCGGCCTGACGCAGGACCGTATCCCACCTCCGCGCGGTGTCGCCCTGCAGGCCCGCGTCAACCTGGAGACCATGACCGCCGAAGGCGGATCGCGCCCCAGCGGCGGTGTCCTTACGGCGTACGAGCCGCCGGCCGGGCCGGGCGTTCGCGTCGACGGCTTCGGCTACGCCGGCTACGCCACCAGTCCGCGCTACGACTCACTATTGGCCAAGGTGATCGTCCGCGCCGGCGATCTTCCGGCCGCCGTCGCCAAGGCCCGCCGCGCGCTCGGGGAGTTCAAGATACTGGGCGCGCGGACGAACCTCGACTTTCTCAAGGCCCTGCTCGCTGGTCCAGCCCTTGCGCCCGGCGAAATTCATACCCGCTATGTCGAGGACCATGCCGCGACCTTGGTGGCCGCCGAGGCCGGGCCGTCGCGGTACTTCGCGCCCGAGGGCTCCCGCGGCGCAAAACTGGCCGGCGCTCGGGTCGACCCCGACGATCCCCTCGCCGTGCTCAACGTCCGGCCCGGCGAGGGCAGGGCGTCCGGTCCCGCGCCCGTCGAACCGCACGCCGCAGGGCCGGAGGGATCGCGCGCCGTCGCCGCGCCGATCCAGGGCATGGTGATCGCGATCTCGGTCGGCGTCGGCGACGAGGTCCGGCTCGCCCAACCGGTGGCGGTGATGGAGGCGCTCAAGATGGAGCACACCATCGTCGCCGATACCGCCGGCGTGGTGCGGGAGATCGCCGTGAACGTCGGCGAGGCGATCTTCGAGGGCGCGCCGATCCTCTTCGTCGAACCGGCTGAGGTCGAGGGCGGAGCCTATACGTCCGAGGCCGTGCTCGACCTCGACGCCGTGCGCGGCGACGTCGCCAAGGTGCTCCATTTTCACGAACTGACCACGGATGCCGCGCGGGCGGAGGCGACCGCCAGGCGCCACAACCAGCGCAAGCGCACCGCGCGGGAGAACATCGAGGATCTGTGCGAGCCGGGTTCGTTCCTGGAGTACGGCCCGATCGTCACCGCCGGGCGCCGTCGCGGTGAAAGCCTGGAGGCGCTCGAAGCGCGGATGCTGAAGACCGCGGCCGACGGCATGGTGATGGGCGTCGGCCGGGTGAACGCCGACCTGGTCGGCCCGGAACGGTCGCGGACCGTGGTGATGTCCTACGACTACAGCGTCCTGGCCGGCACCCAGGGCGGCAAGAACCATCAGAAGACCGACCGCATGCTGGAGATGGCCGAGCGCTTCCGCCTGCCGGTGGTGTTCTTCACCGAGGGCGGTGGCGGACGGATGGGCGGGGGCAGCCTACCGGGCGATTTGCCGCCGCCGGCGACGAGCACCGGCGGCCTCAAGACCGAGACGTGGCACGCGCTCGGCAAGCTCTCGGGGCTCGCGCCTCTGGTGGGCGTGACCACCGGGCGCTGTTTCGCCGGCAACGCCGTCGTCCTCGCCCTGTGCGACGTCATCATCGCCACCCGCGACTCGACGATAGGCGTCGGCGGCCCGGCGATGATCGAAGGCGGCGGCCTCGGCGTCTACGCGCCCGAAGAGGTCGGGCCGGTCAGCATCCAGGAGCCGAACGGCGTCATCGACATCGTCGTCGAGGACGAGGTCGAGGCCACGGCGGTCGCCCGCCACTACCTGTCGTTTTTCCAGGGGCGGGTGGCGGAATGGACCGCGCCCGATCAGCGCCTCCTGCGCCAGATCGTGCCCGAGAACCGCCGCGCGGTGTACGACGTGCGCAAGGTGATCGAAACCCTCGCCGACGCCGGGTCGATGCTCGAACTGCGCCGCCGCTTCGGCGTGGCCATGGTGACCGCGCTCATCCGTATCGAAGGCCGTCCCGTTGGAGTGATCGCCAACAACAGCAATTCGCCGACGGGCGGCGCGGTGGACTCAGACGCCGCGGACAAGGCGGCGCGGTTCATGCAGCTCTGCGACGGCTTCGACATCCCGATCATCTCCATGATCGACACCCCCGGCAATATGGTCGGGCCGGAGGCGGAGAAGACCGCGCTGATCCGCCATTGCGGCCGGCTCTACGTCACCGGCGCCAACGTCACCGTGCCGATCTTCGCCGTGGTGCTGCGCAAGGCCTACGGTCTCGGCGCCCTGGCGATGTCCGGAGGCAGCTTCAACCGGCCGTTCTTCACCGTCTCCTGGCCCACGGGAGAATTCGCCGGCATGGGGCTGGAGGGGTCGATCAAGCTCGGCCGGCGCGCCGAACTTCTGGCGATCGAGGACATTCCGGCGCGCAAGGCGCGCTACGACCAGTTGGTCGCCGAAGCCTATGACTGGGCGAATGCGCTGAACGGCGCCACGGTGTTCGAATTCGACGACGTCATCGACCCCGTCGAAACGCGCCGGTGGTTGGCGATGGGCCTGGAGTCGGCGCCGAAGCCGGAGCCACGATCCGGCAAGAAGCGTGGCTGGATCGATACGTGGTGACGACAATCTCCGAACGCCCGCCCGCGGGGCGCCACAGCCGTCGAAGACTGCCTGACGGCAAAGATTGTTGACATTCGGCGCGACGAACGAAGACTGTGCGCCGCAATTAGGAGACTCCGATGAACGACTCGCGCGCTGCGGAGGGTCCGGCTTCGCGCCGGACCGCGGTCCGCACCCTTCCGGAACAGATCGCCGACGATCTCGGCGCGGCGATCGCGCGCGGCAAATTCGCCGGCGGCGACCGGCTGCTCGAACAGGATATCGCGACGCGCTACGGCGTCAGCCGCGGACCCGTGCGCGAGGCCTTGCGCATCCTGACCCAGCGCGGCCTCGCGGTGCTCTACCCCCGGCGCGGGGCGTTCGTGGTCGAGATCAGTCTCGATACGCTGGTCGACTTGTTCAACATGCGCGCGGTCCTCATGGGTCTCGCCGCGCGGTATTTCGCGGTCCTCGCCGCCGACGAGGTGAGGGGCGAGCTGAAGTCGGCGCTCGAGCAGTTGCGCCTGGCAAGCAAGTCCGAGCACACCGATCCGGTAAGCTTCATTAGCTGCACCTCGCGCATCAGCGTCCTGATCTCGCGCAACTGCGGCAGCCAGGCGCTGAGCGTCCTGATCGATCACCAGAACGAATATTCGGCGTGGGGATCGCTGTGGCAAAGCGGCCGGATCGACTTCGCCACCAAGGGCCGCCGGCTCGCCGGGACCGGTGACTACATCTCGCTGGGCGAAGCGATCGAGGGCCGCGACGGCGCGCGCGCCGAGGCGATGATGCGCCACATGATCATGACCTCCCGCGAGAACGCCGTCGCCGCCCTCGCCGAGGTTCGCGGCGAGACCTACGATTCGAGACGGCTGCTCAGTGCTTGAGCCGTCACGGCCGGGCGCCGGTCGCGGTGCGTCCGACGCCGCGCAGCTTCGCGGTCAGGTTGGCGAAGGTGCAGAGGATGCGCCGCGTGTCGCGCGGATCGATCATTTCCTCGATCAGGAAATGCTCCGCCGAGCGTAGCGGCGAGCGGACCTTGTTCAGGCGCGTCTCGATCTCGACGCGCTTGGCCTCGGGGTCCGGGGCGGCCTCGATCTCCGCGCGATAGGCCGCCTCGATCCCGCCTTCCGTCGGCATCGAGCCCCAGTCCGCCGACGGCCAGGCGTAGCGGTGCTGGGCCTTGGAGTGGTCGGTGTGGCCGGCGCCGGCGACGCCGAACGACTTGCGCACGATCACCGAACACCAGGGGGTCCGGCTTTGGTAGATCGCCGTCAGCGCCCGTCCGCCATGGCGCACCGTGCCGGCCATCTCCGCTTCTTGCCCGACGACGAAGCCGGGAATGTCGACCAGCACCACCACCGGGAGATGAAAGGCGGAGGCGAAGTCGACGAAGCGCGTCACCTTCTGCGACGCCTCCGCCGTCCAGCCGCCGCCGTAGACGTGCGGATTGCTGGCCATCAGGGCGACCGGCCAGCCGTCAAAACGCGCCAGGCCGGTGATCATCGAGCCGCCGAACGCCCGTCCCATCTCGAAGAAATCGCCGTCGTCGACCAGGGTCCGGACGATCTTGCGCGGATCGTAGACCCGGCGGCGGTTGCGCGGGATGGCGTCCAGCAGCCACTCGTCCCGCCGGTTCGGATCGTCGGCCGGCGTCGCGCGCGGCGCTGGTTCGTGAACCGACGGCGGCAGGAACGACAGGAACTTGCGCGCCCGCTCGAACGCCTCGGCCTCGGTGTCGACCACATCGTCGACCGAGCCCGCGCGGGCCTGCAGATCGGCGCCGCCGAGTTCCTCCTTGGTGAAGGTCTGGCCCATCCGCGCCAGCACCGGCGGTCCGGCCATGAACATGTGCGAGGTGCCGCGCACCATCACCGAATAGTGGCTGGCGATCAGCCGCGCGGTGTGCAGGCCGGCGATGGCGCCGAGCCCGAGGGAGACCACCGGGATCTCCGCCAGGTTCTCGATGATGTGTTCCCACCCCGGATTGTCGGGAATGTAGGTCCGGCCGATCGCATCCAGCGCGCGCACCGAACCACCGAACCCGTCGATCAGGCGGATCAGGGGCACGCGCATCGACAGCGCCAGCCGCTCGGCGGCGTTGCTCTTGCGCCCGGCGGCGGGGTCCGGCCCCGGCGCGCGGACGGTGAAGTCGTTGGCGCCGACGATGACCGGGCGGCCCTCGATATCTCCCCGACCCAGCACGAAGGACGACGGGGTCAGCTTCTCCAGATTGTTGGCCTCGTCATAGGCGGCGTAGCCGCTCAGGCCGCCGATCTCGTGAAAGCTGCCTTGGTCGAGAAGTCCGTCGATCCGCTCCCGCGCGGTCAGTTTTCCGGCGGCGCGCTGACGGGCGACGCGCTCAGGGCCGCCCTGTTCGAGCGCCATGGCTTGGCGGCGCTCGACGTCTTCCAGCTCTTCAGACCAGGACACGGTCGACCTCCAGAAGTTCCGTCTTGTGGCGTTCGAGAAAATCCGTGAGCAAGGCGGCGAGGCGAAACTCCCCATGCGCCATCGTCGCTTTGAGCAGATCGAGGTTTGTCGCCACGCCTTCTACCCGGGTGGCGGCCAGCGCCTCGCGCATCCGGTCCACCGCCTCCTCGCGGCTAGCGCCGTGGGTCACGACCTTGGCGAGCAGGTTGTCGTACCACGGCGTCACCTCGTCGCCGGACCGTAGGCCTGTCTCGACCCGCGCCGGCGCGCCAGGGAGGTCGAACGCGGACAGGAAGCCCGGCGATGGCAGGTAGTTGCGCGCTGGATCCTCGGCGCAAAGGCGCGTCTCGATGGAGTGGCCGTCGATCGTCAGATCGTCCTGTCCAAAATCGAGAGAATGTCCCGCGGCGACCCGGAACTGCTGTTCGACGAGATCGAGGCCGGTAATCGCCTCGGTCACCGTGTGCTCGACCTGGAGGCGGGTGTTCATTTCCATGAACCAGAAGCGATCTGGCGACGGCGAGCCCGCGTCGACGATGAACTCCACGGTGCCGACGCCGCGATAGCCGACCGCCCGGCACAGCCGCGTCGCCGCCGCGCCCATCGCCGCGCGGAGTTCCGGCGTCACGCCGGGGGCGGGCGCCTCCTCGACGATTTTTTGGTGGCGGCGCTGGATCGAGCAGTCCCGCTCGAACAGATGAACGACATGGCCGTGAGCGTCGGCGAGAACCTGAACCTCGATGTGCCGCGCCACCGGCACGAAACGCTCCAGCATCAGGCGGTCGTCGCCGAACGCCGACGCCGCCTCGCGCCGCGCGCTTCTCGCCGCCGCCGCCAGCCCAGCCGATCCGTCGACCCGCCGCATTCCCCGGCCGCCGCCGCCGGCCACGGCCTTGAGCAGCAGGGGAAACCCCACCTCGGTGGAGGCGGCCATCAGCCCGTCGTCGCTCTGATCGGCCGGGCAGGCGCCGGGCAGCACCGGCACGCCCGCCGTCGCGGCGATCGCCTTGGCGGCGTCCTTGCCGCCCATCAGCCGCACCGCCGACGACGGCGGTCCGATGAAAACGAGTCCGGCCGCCTCGCAGGCGTCCGCGAAGTCCGCGTTCTCCGACAGGAAACCGTAGCCGGGGTGAATCGCGTCCGCGCCCGATCTCGCGGCGGCTTCGAGCACCGCCGGGATGGAGAGGTAGCTTTCGCGGGCCGGCGCCGGCCCGATCCTCACCGCCTCGTCCGCCATCGCCACGTGGAGCGCGCCGGCGTCGGCGTCTGAATAGATCGCCACGGTGGCGACGCCCAGGCGGCGGCAGGTGCGGATCACGCGGCAGGCGATCTCGCCGCGGTTGGCGATCAGCACTTTCGAAATCGGAACCACCAGAGTCGACCGCTCAGACCGTCAGGATCAGCAGGACCTGGCGTTCGCCGACCTGATCCCCCTCGGCCACGCGAAGTTCGGCGACCGTGCCGGCCGTCGGCGCGGCGACGGGAATCTCGGTCTTCATCGACTCCAGGATGATCAGGTCCTGACCCACCTCGACTGTCTCGCCGACCGCGACCTCGATCTTCCAGACGTTGGCCCTCAACTCGGAAATCACTTCCAGCCCGCCCACGCGATCCTCCATCGACTGGGTGTTCTCGGCATCGGCAAAGCCATTGTCAACACGCCGAACGCCCTCTTGTGATCGGCGGCGCGACCCCATAGTGAATTGTCGACAAGTCCAATTCAGCCTCCAGGGAGAAGATTTCGATGCGCGAAGCGGTCATCGTGGCGACGGCGCGGACGCCGATCGGCAAGGCCTATCGGGGCGCCTTCAACAACACCGGCGGCGCGCACCTTGCATCGCTCGCCATCGGCGAAGCGGTGCGCCGCGCCGGCGTCGATTCCGCCGAAGTCGAGGACGTCGTGCTCGGTTGCGCCCAGCCGGAAGGTTCGACCGGCAACAACGTCGCCTATCAGGGCGCCCTGCGCGCCGGCCTGCCGATCGGCGTCGCCGGCATGACCGTGCAGCGCGCGTGCTCGTCCGGCCTGATGGGCGTGGCCACCGCCGCCAAGCAGATCGTCGACGACCAGATGAACATCGTGGTCGGCGGCGGCGTCGAGTCCATCTCCCTGGTCCAGAACGAACACGCCAACCGCTATCGCGCCGGAGACGCGGTCCTGCGCGAGCAGATCCCGCAGCTTTACATGAGCATGCTGGAGACGGCCGAGATCGTGGCCGATCGCTACGGCGTGACGCGGGAGGCGCAGGACGAGTTCGCCCTGATGTCGCAGCAGCGCACGGCCCAGGCCCAATCCGAGGGTCGTCACACCAAGGAGATCGTGCCGGTCACGGTCACCATGATGGTCACCGACAAGGCCACCGGCGAGACCAGCGAACGCCAGGTCACCCTGAACCTCGACGAGGGCAACCGGCCGCAGACGACCTTGGCCGACCTGCAAAAACTGCAGCCGGTGTTCAAGGGCGGCCAACGGATCAAGGAAGGCAAGTTCGTCACCGCCGGCAACGCCTCGCAACTCTCCGACGGCGCGGCCGCCCTGGTGATGATGGAGGCCAAGGAGGCCGAACGCCGCGGCCTGGAGCCGCTCGGCGCCTATCGCGGCCTCGCCGTCGCCGGCTGCGGACCCGAGGAGATGGGCATCGGCCCGGTGTTCGCCGTCCCGCGCCTGCTGGAGCGCCACGGCCTCACCGTCGACGACATCGACATCTGGGAACTCAACGAGGCCTTCGCCTCGCAGTGCCTCTACTCCCGCGACCGCCTCGGCATCGATCCGGAAAAGTACAACGTTTCCGGCGGGTCGATCTCCATCGGCCATCCCTACGGCATGACCGGCGCCCGCTGCGCCGGCCACGTGCTGCACGAGGGCAAGCGGCGCGGGGCCAAGCTCGGCGTGGTCACCATGTGCATCGGCGGCGGCATGGGCGCGGCCGGGCTGTTCGAAATCTTTTGATGCCGGACCTGAAAGGGAAGGTCGCCCTGGTCACCGGCGGCTCGCGCGGCTTGGGCGAATTCATCGCCGAGGCCTTGGTCAAGGCCGGCGCCAAGGTCTACGTCTCCTCGCGCAAGGCCGAGGTCTGCGACGCGACGGCCAGGGAGCTCTCGCAATACGGCGAGTGCATCAGCCTGCCCCTCGACCTCGCCTCGATGAGCGGGGTCGACGCCCTCGCCGCCGGGATCGCTGGGCGCGAGACGAAACTCGATATCCTGGTCAACAATGCCGGGGCGACCTGGGGCGCGCCGTTGGACGACTTTCCGGAGTCGGGCTGGGACCGCGTCGTCGACCTCAACGTCAAGTCGGTGTTCTTCCTGACCCAGAAGCTGCTGCCCCTGCTCCGCGCGGCGGCGAAGGCCTGCGATCCGGCGCGGGTGATCAACATCGGCTCCATCGCCGGCACCCACGTCGGCGGCGGCGACAACTATTCGTACAAGGTCAGCAAGGCGGCGGTTCACCACCTGACCCGCGACCTCGCCGGCCGGCTTGGCCGGGAAGGCATCCTGGTCAACGCCATCGCGCCCGGGCCGTTCGAGACCAAGATGATGGAGTTTGCGCTCAGGGACCCGGAGTCGAAGCGGCGGATCGAGCAGTCGATCCCTCTCGGCCGCGTCGGCGTCGCGGCGGACATCGCCGGCGTGGCCCTCTTCCTCTGCGCCCCCGAGTCCGCCTACCTCACCGGCGCCGTTATCCCGCTGGACGGAGGGTCGGCCGCGGCCCGGTGATAGGTCAAAAGACGGAACAAGCGCGATGAGCGCCGCGTCCGGCGACGCTCCCTCCAACTCGGCAAAGATCGCCGCGAGGATCGAGGCCCGCGCCTTCGCGGCGCTTTCCGGCGTATAATCGCGCCTTACACAGCGGTTTTAAGACAAAAATGCGGAAAGACCAAAAGCGTTAGATTCTGTGTCGCTCCCATAATGGACTGGATAACATTCGTAGTAATATCTAACGGTTAGCTGAATCGTGTGCAAACTCGGCCCTATCGTCATGAAAAAAATCTTGCGAAACGCGAGGATCAAGCCGGTGAGGTCGTTTGCCCGTCCGCGGTTGTCGATCCATTAGTCATACTGGTTCGCGGATACGCCAGCAGCCGAACCTTCATGTAGCGCCTGACTCCGGACACTCACGGCGCGCACAAACGAATGCGCCTCGACACTCAGGTGAACCTCTTTCACATTCGGCCTCAGCAGACACCACTCGCGCGGCATGTTGGCAAGCTTTCGCGACTTTTCCCTACCGAGCCCGCCTAAGACACAGATCGCGTTAGTAGCTTGACGCCAAAGTGAATGATCGAGCCACTTTAGTTCGAAGAAACCTGGGCTGCGGTCGGACATCATCGGAAGGAGGCTAGAAAAATGCGTGCGGTAATCCGGAGAGCGGGCGAATTGGTGGTTGGCGAGATGACCGCTCCAACCCTGGGTGTGGGGCAGGTCTTATGCAAAACCCTTGCATGCGGCATTTGCGGATCGGATCTGCACGCCCTTGATCACTACGATCACATGATAGACCTGACGGCCCGGCTCGGCGTCACCAGCGCGATGGCCAAGGGCGCCGACACCGTCTTTGGTCACGAGTTTTGCTGCGAAGTGGTCGAGTTCGGGCCCGGGACAGAGCGTCGCTTTAAGCCCGGCGCCCGGGTCGTAGCACTCCCCAGCATCATGACGCGGGCTGGCCCCGCGACGATCGGTTATTCCAGTGAGTTCCCGGGCGGCTTCGCGGAACATCTCTTGCTCACCGAGGCCTTGATGCTGGCGGTCCCTAACGGTCTATCGGCGGAAGACGCCGCTCTGACCGAACCCCTCGCCGTGGGTGAGCACGCGGTGGCAAAGAGCAATCCAGAACCGGACCACGTGCCCATGGTGATCGGCTGCGGGCCGGTCGGGCTTGCAGTGATCGCTGCGTTGAAGGCGAGAGGCCTGGGCCCGGTGATCGCGTGTGACTTTTCTCCTCAACGTCGCGCCGCCGCCGAACGAATGGGGGCCGACCGCGTCATCGACCCGGCGACGTTTTCGCCTCATGCCGTCTGGAAAGAGTTCGCCGCCCAAGGAGCCGAGCCTCGCGACATCATTTCATTGGTGACGGGCAATCGCGGTCGCCGGCCGCTGATCTTCGAATGTGTTGGCGCCCCGGGCATGCTCCAGGCCATCGCCGAAGCCGCGCCCGCAGGCGCGCGCATCGTCGTGGCCGGGGTTTGCATGCAAAGCGACCCCATCGAACCTCTCATCTTCATCTCGAAAGAGATCGAACTGCGTTTCGTGGTCGGGTACACGCCCGAGGAATTCAGCGCGAGTCTGGGGCGTCTTGCGGAGGGGACGACACGGTACGCCGACACCATCACCGGTGTTGTTGGGTTGGACGGGACCCCTGACGCATTCCGACAACTGCAAACCGATAAAAGCCAGATAAAGATCTTGGTCAGACCGTAAAGACCTGACCGAGGACTGAACCGACGATCGCGTCGTTGGTCGGTTCCGAAGCCGGGCGCGTCGCCGCTCAATAGCCCTTCAAAATTGATCCGGTCGGCGTTGACCGAGGCTGCCGGCGATGTTTAAAACGCGTTATGAACAATCTGCCGGGTGAGCAGACGACAGGGGGAGAGCTGCTCGCCAGAAGCTTGGCTCGGGCGGGGGTACGCGAGGTGTTTACTCTTCACGGGGGTCATCTGGACGCCTTCCTTGTCGCCTGCGCGGACCACGCGATACGCCTTACCGACTGCCGTCATGAGGCAGCGGCCGGACACGCGGCGGATGGATTCGTCCGCGCGCTCGGGGCTACGGTCGGCGTTTGTGTGGTCACGGCCGGCCCAGGCTTCACCAATGCGCTCACGGCAGTGGCCAACGCCTACCTCGATGGCGTTGCGACTCTGTTCGTGGTCGGCGCGGCGCCCCTGCGCGAGGCCGAATTCAATCCGCTGCAGGGTGGTTTCGACCAGATCGCCATGGCGGCGCCCGTGACCAAGTGGGCTCATCGCGTCACGAACGCGGAGCGCATTCCCGACCTCGTGCGCGAGGCGGTGCGCATCGCCACGAGCGGACGCCCAGGCCCGGTGCTGCTTGAAATCCCGATCGACGTGATGTTCGCGATGGTCGACGAAGCCAAATCAGACTGGCGCGAAGGCGCCCCGTCCACCTTGCGGACCGGCGTCCCGGAGGGCGCCACGGAGCGCCTGCTCGACCTCCTCAGATCGGCCCGCAGGCCGGTGCTGATCGCCGGCGGTGGGGTCGCACAATCCCCTGAAGCCCCCCGCAGACTGTCCGAGTTCGCCGCGATGTCCGGCGTTCCCGTGATTCACAACTATCGCGGGGCGGGCGTTCTGGCCCCTCAAGACCCAGCAAATTATGGCGGCGCGAGCGTTCTCGCGTCGGTCCGGGACTTGCCCGACGTGGTCGTGCTGCTAGGAGCGCGCCGCGGAATGTTCCTGGGCGGCCGGGGAACCGGAATTATACCCGCCGACGCGCGTATCGCCCAGATCGATGTCGAAGTCGCCGAACTCGGTCGCCTCGGTCCTGTCGAGGTGGCGATCGCGGCGGATGTCGGAGAAGCGTTGCGGGCTCTTGTGCTCGCGTCTTGCGATGAGTGGCCGGACTGGAAGCCCTGGTGTGCAGCGCTCGGTGCGGCGCGCGAGGCCGGCCGCGCACCGCCGCCGACATCTCCTTCGCTTCCCGGCGCTGGCTTGTACCCGGATGCGGCGGCGCGGGCGGTGATCGCCGCGGCGCCCTCGGATGCGATCTGGGTTCTGGATGGCGGAGAGGCCGCATCTTGGTTCTCCGGGCTTCTCGAACCTTCGGGACCCGGACACTTCCTGGCGACAGGCTACCTGGGTTGCCTGGGCGTCTCCGCTGGGTTCGCAATCGGCGCGCAACGGGCCCATCCGGACCAACGCGTCATCGTCGTGGCCGGTGACGGGGGCGTGGGATTTCATATCCAGGAATTCGACACCATGAAGCGTCACGGGCTGCCGATCGTGACGATCGTCATGAACAACGCCGGCTGGGGAATGTCGCGCTCCGGCCAGGATATCGTCTACGGCGAAAACCGCCGGACCACGGTCGCGCTCGAAGACACCGACTATCATCGGGTGGCCGAGGGCTTCGGCGCCTTCGGCGTTCGTGTCGAGTCGATCGACAAGGTCGGTCAAGCGGTCGCCGACGCCCTGGCCTCTGGTCGTCCCGCGTGCGTCAATCTGATCACCGACCCGTCGATCAGTCACCCGGTCACCGCAGGCATGGTCGGAGTGGTCACCCAACCGGGCGAGATCCTGATCCCCTACTACGAAAACATCGTCCCTTGAGATGAGGGCCTTCTCATCGGGCGCGATCCTTGACGTCGACCGCCCGCGGAGTCTGACGTTGCGCGGCGGCCCGGCGGCCAGCGGCCGGGCGTGTTTCAGCTGGGCGCTGTTCGAGTGGGCGCGCAACCCCTACGCCATCCTCATCGTCATCTACGTGTTCGCGCCCTATTTGTCGCGCACGCTCGTCGGCAATCCGGTCAGGGGCCAGGCTCTCCTGGGCGTCGAAACCGCCGTGGCCGGGTTGATCACGGCCATCGCCGCGCCTTTGATCGGGGCGATCGCGGACAGGCTTGGCCGTCGCAAGCCGTGGTTGGCGGGTGTCGTCATGGTCATGATCACGGGAATGGCGTCACTGTGGTTCGCGAGGCCAGGTCCAAATGGACTGGGCGTCGGCCCCGTACTCGTCCTGCTGGGAGCCTGCTCGATCGCGTTCGAGTTCTCGCAGGTCTTTCACAACGCGATGCTCGCCGGCGTCGCCCCCGCAGGCCGCGTCGGCGGTTTGTCAGCCATGGCGCTGGCCTTGGGGAACACGGCGGGCTTGCTGTTAATGCTGTTCGTCCTGGCGATCTCCGCCACCTCGTGGGGTTCCGACGGCGCCCACATGGTCGAGAGACTGGTGGGGCCGATCGCCGCGGTCTGGCTTGGCCTGTTCTCCCTACCGCTTTTCCTCATCACCCCGGACGAGCCCTCGAGCGGGCTTTCCGCGCGCACGGCGATCCGATCGGGCGTGACGGAGTTGTTGAGGACGCTGCGCGAACTGAAAAAACACCGCGCCGCATCGCTCTTTCTGCTGGCGCGCATGGTGTTCAACGACGGCATTGTCGGCATCCTGACCTTTGGCGGCGTCTACGTCGCCGGGGTGTTCCATTGGTCGGCGGGAACCTTGCTGATCTTCGGCATCATCACCAGTGGCTCGGCGGTAGCCGGCGGGTTGCTGGGGGGGTGGCTGGACGATCGTCTGGGGTCGAAGCGAACGCTCCTGCTTGCCCTCGGCGCCACGATCTTGCTCTGGATTTCGGAGTTGTCGTTTCAGCCCGACAGCATTTTCTATTTCTTCCCGGTCACACCGGGCCACCCGGTCTGGCCTGGACCCATCTTCAAGACGTTGCCTGAACTGCTCTACCTGTTGAACAATCAACTGTTCGGCGTCACGCTCACCGTAACGATATCTGTTTCGCGTTCGATGATGGCGCGTCTCGCGCCGCCGGCGTTGATGACCCAGTTCTTCGGGCTTTACGCCCTATCGGGGAGCGCCACGGGTTTTCTGGCGCCGACGCTGGTGGCCTCAGTCACCACGATCAGCGCCTCGCAACGTGGAGGAGTCGCCGCCCTCCTGCTGCTTCTCGCGGCCGGTGGCGGCCTATTGTGCTTCGTCCCCCGACGTCGTGAGACCGCCTGAATCGGGATTGGCGGCCACCCGTTGATGCCGCGTCAGCCTTCGCCTCCGCGTACGGAGTTCGAGTAGCTCGGCTTGAAAGGCGAATGCACGCCGACGCAGATCGGCTTGTCGCTTGGCCGTCGCGGCTCCGGCAAGCAGGAGCAAGATTTCGAAGCCGAATGTGGCCCGCAGTTCCCGAGGCGAAATGTCCTGCTCGATCCACTCCAGCATGATGGCGCCGAAGGTGTGCCCCAGCGCGAGCGCGAAGCTGCCGGCGTCCAGGCCTTTCGCCAACGCCCCTTCCGCAATCGCCTTCTCGACCAATCCCTTCCAAAAGGCGCGGCGGGGCGGGTTGAACATCGATGCGAGATCGCGAGACCCTGTATTGAACAGGGCTCGGAAAAGGGTGCGATAGAATTTCGGTTCTTGGTCGTAAAGCGCGACGGCCAAGTCGAGCGCGTCCCGAATGCGTTCCACGGCGTCGGTTGAAGCGAGCGTCGAAACGCGATTGACGAAGGTCTCCACATCCGCCGCGAGCACAGCCTGAAGGATCGCTCCTTTCGAACCGAACAGATTGTACGGCGTGGCCAGGCTCACCTCGGAGCGCAACGCCAGCGCCCGCATCGACAACTCGGTCTCGCCCGTCTCGCCGATCATTTGCCGAGCCGACGCCAAGATGCGCTCGCGCGTCTCGCTTTTGCGCCGTTCCCAACCACTCATTCCAAAACCCTGACCATGCGACGGTCCAACAGGTCAACGATGGATCGGACTTGACGTGTCCACGAGATTATAACACGCTCTAAAGCGTTAGAACGTAGAACGCGTTCTAAATAAGCGGGACGGTCGTGAACGACCGCCCGTGATCGGCCGAGACACAACCGCGCCGGAGGGATGGAAATGAACTTACGAGCCAAGCTTCTGCTCGGAGTCGCTCTTGCGGCGCCCTGCGTCTTCGCCTTTTCGCCCGGGACGGCGATTGCCCAAGCAAATTCGTCTCATTTGCCGGGAGCCCAGGGCGCGACCTCCCTTTCGGAGATCGTGGTGACGGCGGAGAGGCGCGCCGAGCCGCTACAAAGCGTGCCGATCGCGGTCACCGCCTTCGGCAACGCGGCTCTGGAAACGCGCCAAATTCGCGATACGACCGATGTGCAATTCTTCACACCGAACGTCACATTCACACCCACTAACTTTTCCGGAAACAACCTCACGATCCGCGGCGTCGGCTCCCTTTTGATCGCCGGGGAATCCGGAGTAGCGGTGCACTACAACGACATCTATATCGTCGCCCCTCGGCTTACAGAAGCGGAGTACTATGACGTCGATGACGTTGAGGTTCTGCGCGGTCCCCAGGGCACTTTGTTCGGACGCAGCGCAACCGGCGGAGTGCTGGACGTCAAAACGCAGGCGCCAGTGCTGGGCCTGTTCTCAGGAAATCTCCAGACGGAATACGGCAACTATAACGATTTCAGGGTCAAGGGCGCGGTCAACATTCCATTGGTCGACGATAAGCTCGCGGTGCGTCTCGCCGGCATCTATCAGAAGCGGGACGGGACGTCGTTCAACGTCAACACCGGCAACGATATCGATGGGCGTGATCTCTATTCCTACCGCGCGTCGGTCCGCTACCAGCCGACCGCAGGGACCTCGCTTGAGTTCGTCGGAAGCTATTTCAATGAAGACGACAATCGAATGCCGTTCCAGAAGCAATTGTGCCTGCGCGACCCGAGCGGCGTGCTGGGCTGTTTGCCGACCGGCAACGCCACCCAGCCGACCAATTCGGTCTCGTCAGGCGCCGGGATAACGAGCAACGTCTTCACGAACTTGGTGCTCGGGCAACCTGGACTTGGGCTGATCGACTTTTTCAATCCGCCCGTCAGCGCCAACCCGACGAGCTATCGGGAAGTCAACCAAGCGTTCGACCCGTCGTACAAGACGCGTGAGACATTCCTCATGCTCAAGCTGAACCAGAAACTGACCGATCACCTCGATCTCCAGGTCTTGGCGGGGTACCAGAACTACGGCTTGAACGAGTCGACGGACTTCGCCTCATCGGCCTATCGGGGGATCACCCTCCCGGCTCAGTTCTTCACCTACAAGCCGGCGGAGGCGGCCTTCCTGGGTCTTGCTCCAGGCTCGGCGCCTCCTGTCTCGGGCCAGGGCCTTTGCGGTATCGCGTGCGGCAACACCCAGACGAGCTCCGGGAGCGGTCTGCAGCAGGTCGCCACGGGTGGGGGTAAGCAGGAAAGCG
This sequence comes from Caulobacteraceae bacterium, assembly GCA_965277785.1. Taxonomy (GTDB): domain Bacteria; phylum Pseudomonadota; class Alphaproteobacteria; order Caulobacterales; family Caulobacteraceae; genus Acaudatibacter. Next base: position 17,517 of record CBDIDP010000006.1, on the reverse strand, counting down.
TTGAGTTGAAGGTCAATTCTCACTTCGACGGGCGGCTCAATTTTCTGATCGCCGCGAGCTTTCTGCATGACGAATACAGCACTGGGCTGTCCGTCAACGAACCTTTCTTGGACTACGCTGCGGCGATTTTGGCTGGACCGGACCCGTCGAAGACGACATTCAACAGTCTCATCCCGTCGCGGTTTCAGAGCTACGCGCCTTATGAACGGCTGAACTCGCAGGCGGTGTTCGGCGAAGTGTACTATCAGATCGTCCCGGATCGCCTGAAGCTCACCTTGGGCTTTCGATACACTCAGGACGAGAAGGAAAGCGTGTCCCGGCAGGCGCTGTTCTCGGTGCCGGTAAGCACCGACATATTGACTGGAGCGGTGAGCTACACCTCTCCGTCCGGGCAGGTGACCACCAGCAACAACGAACAGGCGCTGTTGAACGCGGCTGCGGCGGCTTGCGCCATCGATTTCGACCCGAGCAAGCCGGGCTGTCAGCCCTTTGCCAATCAGCGGCTGACGGCCCGGGCGCCCACGGGACGGGCGGTGCTCGACTATACGCCGTCGTTGCCCTTCACCAACCAGACCCTGATCTACGCGTCGTACTCGCGCGGCTACAAGGCCGGCGGCTTTAATCCACCCGCCGATCCCCTGCTCAACCTGGGCGCCCCGCCGACCTATTCGGCGGAAACCATCGACGCGTTCGAGCTTGGGACCAAGAACCTGTTGCTCGGCCGCTCCCTGCAACTGAATCTGACCGGCTTCTATTACGACTATCACAATCTCCAGATCGGCACGATCAACAACCGGACATCCTACACGACCAACGCGCCCGTGAAGATCTACGGTGAGGAAACGGAGATCGCCTGGAAGCCGACCCGGCGACTGGAGCTCGATGCCAGTGGCTCCTATCTCCACACCGAGATCGGCAATGTCTCCAGCATCGACCCGAGGAATCCCTCGCAGAACAACCCGGATGCGGATCTGATCAAGGATCCGACGTCCAACGGCAATTGCGTGGTGCTGAACAACGGCAATGTGCCGATCCAGAACAACCCGGCCTTGCTGACGGCGTTAAATTCGAACGGTTCTTTCTATCTCCCGACGGGACCGGCCGGCGTTCCTTACCTGCCCGCCGGAGCCCCAGCGGGCGGTATTCCGTCGACGCCGGGCTTCCCCAATTCCGCCTTTGCGTCGTGCGCGGGCCTGGCCGCGAACAAGACCTTGGCGGCCGATGGCTACACCTTTTACGCCTCGGGGCTGCCAGCCAGCCTTCAGGGCAACGCCTTGCCCAACTCACCCCGCTTCTCGTTCACGCTCGGTGCGCAGTACACGTGGAATCCCATCGAGTCGGTAAAGGTCGTCGCCCGTGTCGACTACAGTTGGCGCGATAAGTTCTTCGGCACGCAATATAACGCACCGCGCGACAGGATTTCCAGCTACGGCCTGACCAATCTCTCGGTGACGCTGTCGCCCGAGGAGGATCGGTGGTTCGTTCGCGGGTTCGTGTCGAACCTGTTTAACAAGACGGCCATCGTCGGGCTCTATGACTCCGACCCTGGAGCGGGTTTGTACACAAACGCGTTCCTCACCGATCCGCGTTTGTTCGGCCTCCAAGTGGGCGCGAAGTTCTGATTGGCGCCAGAAGCCGACCTTGCAGCGTAGGCCGTTCAAGAACTTCCCATCTCACTAACGAGGCCGCGGCCTCGGCGGTCACGACCATCCTCCGCCGAGCGCCTTGTAGGAAGCGATGGCGGCTCGCGCAGCTTCCGACATCGCCACGAGCTTCTGATCTCGAGTGGCAAGAAGGCGGGTGTCGGCGTCGAGCACCTCGATAAGACTGACGCGACCGGCGCCGTAGGCGGCCTGGGCGGTCGTCCTGGCGCGAAGCAGCGAAAGTTCGCCACCGCCCAGCAGGCGGGCCTGTCGTTCCCGCTCCACCAGCGCCGTTAGCGACGATTCTACGTCGGCGGTCGCCTTCAATACGCTTTGGCGATAGGCGGCCAAGGCTTCGGCTTGGGCGCCTCTGGAGCCAGCGACCTCGGCGTCCACCCGGCCAAAATCGAAGAGCCGCCATCGCAAGCCGATGAGGCCCTGCGGCTGGAAGGCGGCGCCGGTGAACAGGTGCGCCGCGCCGCTGGCCTCGACGCCGACCACGCCGGACAGCGTGACTTTGGGATAGTAGTCCGCCAAAGCCTCGCCGATCCGCGCGCTTGAAGCCGCCAGGGCGCGTTCCGCCGCGATGATGTCGGGGCGTCTTCGAACGAGGGCGGAAGGACCGCCGGCGGTTTCGACACCTGGCGGCGCGGGTATCGGCTTGGCGTCACTTAATTCAGCTCGCAGAGAACCGGGCGTGACGCCGACCAGTACCTCCAACGCGTCGAGCTCCGCCTCGAGAGCGGCGCGTAACTGTGGCGCCTGAGCCTCGACGTCGGCAAGGACGCCCCGAGCCTGATCGACCTCGAGCCGGGCGGCGACGCCCCGGCTGAACTGGAGCTCGGTGAGTGCGACCAGGCGACGCTCGGTGCGCACCTGTTCTTCCACGACCGCGAGCCTCGCCTGAAAAGTCCTGACCAGAACGTAGGCGTCGGCGGTTTGCGCGGCCACCGAAAGGCGAGCGCCGGCGCGGGCCGCCTGGCTCCCTTGGAAATCGGCGCGCGCCGCCTGTCGCCCTCGAGTCAGGCCGCCGAACAGATCGGGCTCCCAACTGGCCGCCGCGCCCGCATCGTAGATCGACTGGTCGCGACTGAACCCCCGAAAGGCGCTTTCCACCCGACCGGTCGGGCTGCTGATCGAGAGGTGAGTATAGGCCGCCTGGCCGGTGAGTTGACCCTGCGGCAGGAGCGCTGCTCCCGCCGCCTTGAGCCGCGCCCGGGCCTGGGTCAGTCGCGCGTCGGCCTGAGCGATGTCGAGGTTCTGATCGAGCGCGCGGGTGACGAGCGATACGAGCTCGGGATCGTTGAAACCCGACCACCACGTCTCGAGGGGCGGCGCGGGACGCGGCGACCGGGACGCCAGAGCCGGGTTGCTATGGTATGCGGTTGCGAAAGGTGGCGGTGGCGCGTGGTAGGCTGGTCCCACGACACAGCCGGACACCAGGCTTGCACAGGCAAGAACGTCGACAAACCCGGTCAGCCGAAGCTTCAAGCCTAACCTCCAAGGTTGCGTCGAGTGAATGCCTCGCCTATCCGTCACCAATGGTCAAGGGTCTAACTTCGATGTCCAAGACAGCCAAGCGGAGCCTGGAGCCGATCGGCGAGCGCGGTCCCGCGGAACATAATCGCCGCGCGCAACTCCTGGAGGCCGCCGACCAGTGCTTCCGGCGGTACGGCTATCAGAAAACCACAGTGGCTGATCTGGCTCGGGTCGTCGGCGTCTCGCCCGCCTACGTCTACCGCTTCTTCGACTCGAAGCAGGCCATCGGCGAGGCGGTTTGCGGCCGAACCCTGGGTGGCATCGTGGAGGGCTTGCACGAAGTCGAGCGCGAAGAGCGTTCCGCGTCGGAGCGCCTGCGGAGGGTCTTTCGCACCTTGGTGCAAAGAGGATTGGACCTTTTTGCCGAGCGGAAGCTCCATGACATCGTCGCGGCGGCCATTGAGGGCGATTGGTCGTCCCCTAAGAATTTCAAGCGCGAGATCAGGGAGGTTGTGCAACGCCTGGTCATCACCGGGCGCGACGCGGGCGAGTTCGAACGCAAGACACCGCTGGCCGATCTGACGAGCGCGATCTCCTGCTCGCTGCTGCCGTTCGGCCATCCCGTGTTGCTCGAACAGACCGACCGCGCCGAATTGGAAGGCAATGCGGAACAGGTCGCCGCCATGGTGCTTAGGAGCCTCGCGCCCTGATACGAGTGAACGATTGACACAGGTGTAACCTCCGACGATGGTCCGATGCGATCGGTCGAGAGAGGTTTGTTCATGCGTCGTTCGGTTTGGCTTGGAGCGTCCGCATTCCTCGTCGCCTGCCATCACCAAGCCGCCAACCCGCAGACTCTGGCGCCGCTAGTTGCGGTGACCACGGTGAACGGCGCCGGCGTCGGACAATCCCGGTTTACCGGGGTGGTTCGCGCGCGCGTCGAAAGTGAGCTGGGTTTCCGCGTGGGCGGCAAAATCTCACAGCGATTGGTAGACGCGGGGCAGTTGGTCCGTCGCGGCCAGCCACTTGCCCGGCTTGACCCCGCCGACCTCACCTTGACCGCCGCGGCCCAGACCGCCGACGTGGCCGCCCTGCGGGCGAGGGCGAGTGAGGCCGACGCCGATCTCAAGCGGCTCGAAGGCCTGGTCGAACTCGGCGCCGTTTCAGCCCAGGCCTACGATCAGGCCAAGGCAGCCGCGGCGGCGTCGCGCGCGCAGCTGGCCGCGTCGCGGGCCCAGGCGCGGGTCTCGGCCAATGCCCGCGATTACGCCGTGCTTGTCGCCGATGCTGACAGTGTCGTCGAGGAGACGACGGCGGAAGCCGGTCAGGTCGTGGCCGCCGGCCAGACCGTGGTGAAACTGGCTCACGCGGGGCCCCGCGAGGCCGTCGTCGGACTGCCGGAGACCGTTCGTCCATCGCTCGGCTCGAGGGCCTCGGGCGCGCTCTATGGTGGCGCGGGCGCCAGCTTTCCGACGCGGCTAAGGCAGCTTTCTCAAAGCGCCGATCCGATCACGCGCACCTTCGAAGCGCGCTATGTGATGCAAGGTGCCGGCGCCGCCGCGCCGCTCGGCTCGACCGTCACGCTCAGCGTCGACGGCGACCATAAATCCGTCTCCACGGTCGCGGCCCCTCTGGGCGCTATCTACGACCCAGGCTCTGGACCCGGTGTATGGCGGATCGATCACGACCGTGTGCGGTTCCAGCCGGTGCGGTTGCTGAGCCTGAGCGCGGAAACTGCGGAAGTGTCCGGATTGACCCCCGGCCTGCGCATCGTGGCCCTTGGCGCCGATCGCCTGCGGGAGGGCGAAACGATTCGTACAACGGCGCAACCGGGTTCCCTCCCGTGAGCCGCTTCAACATTTCCGCCCTCGCGGTGCGGGAGAAGGCGGTGACCCTGTTCCTGATCATCGCCGTCGCCGCCGCCGGCTTGGTCGCCTACTTCAGCCTCGGCCGAGCCGAAGATCCCAACTTCACCATTAAGGTGCTCACCGTCAGCGCCGCTTGGCCGGGCGCGACGCCGAAGGAAATGCAGGACCTCGTCGCCGAACCACTTGAAAAGCGGCTTCAGGAGCTGAACTATTTCGACAAAGTCGAAACCTTCGTGCGCCCCGGCGTCGCCAACCTGACTGTGTCGTTTCAAGACCGCACGCCCCCGGCTCTGGTTCCGGAGTTGTTCTACCAGGCCCGCAAGAAGATGGGCGACGAAGCGCGTAATCTGCCCTCAGGCGTGATTGGCCCCTTCGTGAACGACGAATATGCGGACATCAGTTTCGCCCTCTATGCCCTTAAGGCGCCGGGCTTGGCGCCGCGATTGCTGGCGAGAGAAGCGGAAACTCTGCGGCGGCGACTGCTCCGCGTACCGGGTGCGCAGAAGGTCAGCATCGTCGGAGAACAGGCCGAGCGGATCTATGTCCGCTTCGACAATGCGCGTCTCGCGACCTTGGGCGTGGGCGCGCCTGCGTTGTTCGATGCGCTGCGGAAACAGAACATCGTGGCCGGCGCGGGTGACCTGGAAACCCGAGGACCGGCGGTGTTCGTGCGCGTCGATCGCGGTTACGACGATCTCGCGGCGCTCCGCGCAACGCCGGTCACCGCCAATGGCCGCACCCTGCCTTTGAGCGCGCTCGCCACCGTCGAGCGCGGCTACGAGGATCCGGCGACATTCCAGGTCTTCAGCGGCGGGCAGCCGGCGCTGGAACTCAGCGTGGTCATGCAGCGCGGTTGGAACGGGCTGAAGCTGGGCGCCGCGCTGGAGCAGGAAGCCAAGGCCATCGGCGCCGAACTTCCGCTGGGCGCGAGTTTCACCAAGATTTCCGATCAGGCCGAGAACATCCGTGCGGCGGTCGACGAGTTCGGCCTCAAGTTCGTCGTGGCTCTGGGCGTGGTCATGCTGGTCAGCTTGGTCGCTCTCGGTTTTCGGGTCGGCTTGGTCGTAGCCGCCACGGTTCCGCTGACGCTCGCCGCCGTGTTCGTGATCATGGCGGCGACCGGCCGCGCGTTTGACCGCATCACTCTTGGCGCGCTGATCCTGGCGCTCGGGCTACTCGTGGATGATGCGATCATCGCCATCGAGATGATGGTGGTGAAGATGCAGGAAGGCATGAAGCGGGAGGAGGCCGCCGGCTTTGCCTGGACCGTGACCGCGGCCCCCATGCTGGCCGGCACCTTGGTGACCATCATCGGTCTGATGCCGGTGGGCTTCGCTCAGTCCTCCGCCGGCGAGTACGCGGGCAACATTTTCTGGGTGGTGTCCTTTGCCCTGCTGGCGTCCTGGGTCGTCGCCGTGGTGTTCACGCCCTACCTCGGCGTGAAGTTCCTGCCGGACATCAAGGCGAATCCTCGCGGGCACGATGGCATTTACGACACCCGCAATTACCGCCGGCTGCGCGGCCTGATAACCTGGTGTGTCGATCGTCGGCGGATCGTGGCGCTTTGCGTCGTCGGCGCCTTCGTCCTCGCCGCTGCCTCGTCCGGGCTCATTCGCAAGGAGTTCTTCCCAGTCTCCGATCGCGGAGAGGTTCTGGTCGAGATCTATGGACCGCACGGCACGGACATCGCCGCAACCAAGCGCACGGTGGCGACGGTCGAGGCCTGGCTGGAACGCCGCTCGGAGCCGCTGGTCGTCACCAGCTACGTTGGCGCGGGCGCGCCGCGTTTCTTCCCGTCCGTCAACCCTGAACTGCCCGATCCTTCCTTCGCCAAAATCGTGGTGAAAACCGATGGCCCCAAAGGTCGAGAGTCGCTCAAGGCCGCGTTGCGCACCGCGATCGCCGGCGGCCTCGCGCCCGCCGCTCGACTTCGCGTGACGCAACTCCTTTTTGGACCGCCGGTGCCCTATCCCGTCGCCTTCCGCGTAATCGGTCCGGACCTCGCCAATCTGCGCGCCATCGCCGCGAAGGTGCGCGGTGTCATGGCCGCCGACGCCTCGATGCGCGAAGTAAACCTCGACTGGAGCGATCGCACGCCGGCTGTGCGCCTCGTGCTCGACCAGGCGCGCTTGCGGCTTATCGGCCTGACGCCGAAGGATGCCGCCGACCAGTTGCAGTTCCTGCTGTCCGGCGCCCCGATCACCCAGGTGCGCGAGGACATCCGCACCGTGGAGGTTGTGGCGCAAGCCATCGATGCTCAACGCCTCGATCCCGTTCGCCTGGCCGACTTCAGCCTCACCACCCAAAATGGCCGTTCGATACCGGTATCTCAGGTCGGGACCCTGCAGGTCGTTGAGGAGGATCAAATCCTGAAGCGGCGCAATCGCGAACCGGTAATCCTGGTGCGCGGCGACATCGCCGACGGTCTGCAGCCGGCCGATGTCACCCAAGCGTTGCTGCCGAAGCTGAAGCCGATCATGGACCGCCTTCCCCCCGGCTACCGCATCGAGACCGCCGGTAGTATCGAAGAGGCCGGGAAGGCGAACGTCGCGCTCGCCGCCGTCTTTCCGCTGATGATCGTGCTGATGCTCACGGTGATCATGGTCCAGGTCCGCAACTTTCGGGGATTGGCGATGGTGTTCCTGACCGCGCCACTGGGGCTGATTGGCGCGGCGCCCACGCTGCTGCTCTTCAACCAGCCGTTCGGGTTCAACGCGATTCTCGGACTGATCGGGTTAGCGGGCATCCTGATGCGAAACACTCTGATTCTGATCGGTCAAATCGATGCGAATCTCAAAGCAGGTCTAGACCCTCGTGAGGCGGTCATCGAGGCAACCGTCCGCAGGTCGCGTCCGGTGCTGCTCACCGCGGCCGCCGCCGTGCTGGCCTTCATACCGCTGACCTTCTCCAGCTTTTGGGGTCCGCTGGCGTTCACTCTGATAGGCGGCGTGAGTGTCGGCACCCTGCTCACCCTCCTGTTCCTGCCCGCGCTCTATTCGCTTTTCTTCCGCGTCGATCGCGGCGCGACGGTGCGCCGGGGCCGTCTGATCCCGGCTGGTGGGGAAAGGTTGGCTGAGGCTTGAGCTGGGTGAGACACTAGTCGCCCACCGCCTTGGCTTCGCCGGATCTGTTCAGTGCGGGTTGGCGGATTGTTTGAGGCTGTCGACTTCACGGCGAAGTTCCCCCACCGTTTCCTCCAGCCGCTTGATGCGCAGCAGGAGGTAGTCGGTCGGCGAGTAGTCCATCGCCTCCTCCATTGCCGCCAGGCGCGCCCAAAGTCCGCGCCAACCCGCAGCCTTCAGGTCTCTTTCCTTGGCTAGCGAGGTCATTTCAGCTCTCCAATAAAACGCGTTTGGCGGATGTTAGACGTCGCCGTAATTGAGCCGCGCCGGGTCTGGACGACGTCGGGCCCTAAGCACCGTGGTTATCGTCGATTCAGGGCTCTCCGGCCGCCTACGCGCGTGCAGCGCGACAAGCTTCCAGGACTTCTCGCGCCGTGTCCGCGTCACTCGCCCGGGCGATCATGATGGCGCCGGCCATCATGGCGAGTTGACGGGTCGCGCGGTCGCGTCTGATTTTTTCGGAGCCCGGCAAACCGCGCGCCAGGAGAGCGACGATTTGTTTGACGCCAATGCCAAAGCGCGATTTCAGCGCGATCGCGCCCCGGGCGACGTCGCCGCTCAGCGCGGCGATAGGGCAGCCATAACCGGGTGAGTTGAGATGGTCGTCCGATAAATAGAAAGTCTGAAACCGAGGCGCGATTTCCCGAGCCTTGCCGGTGGTCGCGTCCGGTTGCAACATGCCCGCGATCTCCTCGAATGCCTGATCCAAAGCAGCCGCGAGCAGATCGCCCTTCGAGCTGAAGTGCTTGTAGAAGCCGCCGTGGGTCATTCCGGCCGTCTTCATGGTCTCGGCGACGCTGGCGCCGTCGACGCCTCGCTCGCGCAGCAGCTTGGCCGCGCTTTCGACGATACGTTCGTGGCTCTTCTGTTTTTCATCCTTCGACGCGCTCATCGGCAGGTTGGTCCTTTTTGCCGCTTGACAGGAAGGATGATAATCATCATCCATATAGATGTCAATTATCATCCAGTTGAGCTCACGCTAGGAAAGACGGTCAACATGACGCAACCCTTCGTCGCGGTGACCGCGGCCGCCGGAAAGACCGGCCGCGCGGTGGTGCGGGAACTCCTCGTCCGGGGCTTGAGGGTCCGCGCCCTTGTTCGCTTCCGCGACCAGCGGGCGGAGGCGCTTGAGCGGCTAGGCGCGGAGGTCGTCGAGACGCACATGTTCGACGCCGAGCGGATGGCCGATGCGTGCAAAGGCGTCCAACGGGCTTACTATTGTCCGCCCATCAGCCCATTGGCGGGCAAGGCGTTGGATGCCTTTGTTCACGCGGCCGAGGTTGACCGGCTCGAGGCCATCGCGGCGATGACGCAATGGCTGGCAAGTCCCGATCATCCGACCCTGATGACGCGGGAGATGTGGGCGGTCGAACAACGCCTGCCGATGCTGAAGGGCGCGGCGGTGACGATCCTGAACCCGGGCTTCTTCGCCGACAACTACCTGCGCGTCACCATCGGCGTGGCGGCGCAACTCGGGCTGTATCCCAATTTCGTGGGCGACAGTCGCAACGCGCCGCCATCAAACGACGACATGGCGCGCGTCGCCGCGGGCGTGCTCACGACGCCCAATCGCTTCGCGGGTCGGCGCCTGCGCATCACCGGCCCTGAGCTGATCGGCGTCGGCGAGATCACCGCCACCTTGTCACACGTGTTCGGCCGCGAGGTGCGACCGATCGAAGCCCCAGAGTGGCTGCTGAACAAGGTGGCGGCCTATCGTGGCGAACCCCGATACGCGATGGCGGCCTTTCATCACTACCTCGTCGATCATCGACAAGGCGCTTTCGCCTCTGGCGCCCCGACGGATGTGGTGCGCGAGGTTACCGGCAAGCCGGCCGAGAGCTTCGAGACGACCGTGCGCTCCTATGCCACGCAACCCGAAGCAACGCGCGGAGGCGCCGCGTTCCGCGCTGTGCTGACCGAATTCATGCTCGCGCCGCTCTGCAAAGGCTACGACCACGACGCCTATGAGCGAAGCCTCGACCTACCGCGCGTCACCCATCCGCTCTACGCCATGGAAGACGAAGCCTGGAAAGCGGATCACGCGGACCGTGGGCGGGTCGGCGGCGAGCCCGTTCAGGACGCGCTCGTCGAGCCGCTGAGGCTCTCCGCGTGACGACACCGTCCGCCATGCGCGACAAGCGCTTCCTTGTGGTCGGCGCGACAGGGCACGTCGGATCCAAGATCACGGGCAGGCTTGCCGAAAAGGGCTACCACGTCACCGCCATGGTGCGTCGCGCGGGCGCGAAGATCGAGGATCCTTACAATGGGGTGATCGACTATGTCGTCGGCGACCTCTGCGACCAAGAGTCGGTCCGGAAAGCCCTCGTCGGCATCGATGTCGTAATCTCGACCGCCAACGGCATCATTCCGCAGAAGCAGGGCGATCACGCGGGGAGCGTCAACGAGGGCTCGCTGCGGCTCGTCGCACTGTGCGAGGAGGCGGGCGTCGAGAGGTTCGTGCAATCATCCGTACCGTCTTTCAAGAATGACGCGAGAGTGCCTGAGCTGCGCGGGAAGCGGTTGATCGAGGCCCGGTTGAAGGCCTCGCCGATGCAGACGATCGTCGTTCGCAACCCAGCGTTCATGGATGTCTTCCTCGTAATGGGCGGATTTGGCGCCGCGGCAGATCACTCTCGCCACGCGACGACCAAGCGCGAATACGGCTTCGTCAAGCTTTACATGAAGATGATCGGTGGCATCGTCGAGAAACACGGCCTGATGCTCGCGCCGGGCGGGGCGAAGCACGGTACGCCGACGATCGCCACGCGCGATGTCGCCGAGATGATCGTCGGCGCGGCGCTCTACGAGGGCGGCGACGATCTCCTGATCGAGGCCGGGGGCCCGCAGTGGCTAACGTGGCGACAGATCGCCGACATCATCGGTGAGAAGACGGGCCGGAAGATACGGATCATTCCTCTACCTGCCTGGGCTGCCCGGCTTAACCAAGTGCTGGCGACACCGTTCTCCAAACCCGCCGCTAACATCTTCGCGCTCATGAGCTTCGTCGCGGCTCACCAGCCGCGCTGGAACTCGGCCGAAGTCGTGCGCCGGTTCAACCTGCCCCCGCAAATGACCGTCTCAGACTATCTCGACGCCAATTACGCACGCTCGTGAGCTTGCAAATTCAAGGAGTCAAAATGGCCCAATTGGCCGAGACGGTCCGCGACCACTATCAAGGCCGCGATCGGCGACCGCGAGCAGAACGGCGTGGCGATCCTCGCCCGCGAGGTTGGCCGCGACGGCGAGCAAGCCGCCGTAGATCACGGCGCGGTCATCGTTCGTAAGTTCGACTAGGCCGGCGTTCACGACCAGACCGCCCAGCTCGATCAGCTGGCGTGTTCGTTCGCGACGGGTCACGACCCGGGCTCGCGTGTTTGTTCTGGCGCGCTGTCGCTCAAGCCTCCGCTCCGCCGCCCGCGCTCGGTGGAGAGTTCGCGTCACCGCCAGCAGTCTGACGTCGCTTGAGTAAAAGTAGGTCGATGGCCGTCATGGCGATCTACCACTTCTCGGCTAAGGTGATCTCGCGCGCTTCCGGATCGAGCGCCGTGGCATCGGCCGCCTATCGCTCCGCCTCGCGCCTGCACGACGAACGCCTCGGCCGCGACCACGACTTCTCGCACAAGGCCGGCGTCGTGCATTCCGAGGTGCTGCTGCCGGAGGGCGCGCCGGAAGAGCTCGGCGATCGCGCCACGCTGTGGACACGGTCGAAGCGCGCGAGGTGCGCAAGGACGCCCAGCTCGCCCGCGAGGTGGAGTTCGCCATCCCGCGCGAGATGAATCCGGCTCAAGCGATTGAGCTCGTCCGGGACTTCGCGCGCCGATGTCGATACTCAGGGTCATCGGCCCGCGCCTTCAGAAGCGCGCTCGCGCCCAAACTTGAGTAGGCGATCCCGGTCGAGATCGTTCATGTTTCGGCTGCCTAGTTCCCGCTTGAGCACCCTCAAGGTGGCATCCTTGGAACGGCCGGGCGCGCGTCCCACCTCCGCCATGTCATGGCGATGAAGGTCCACGAGATCGCCGAAAGTGCGTAACCTTGCTATGCGAGAGGACGATGGCGTCTGGCCTCGATCGATCCGGCGTTCGGCGTCGACCGCCCAACGCCGCGCATCATCGTGACGGACGAAGTTCTCGCTGGAGGAAAGGCCCTTACGGCGGACCTGAGCGCCATGTTCCCGACGGCTGTTTACGGATCGAAGCCATTCTTGAGGTGCGAATTCGGTGCGGTGGCAGAGCGTAGCGTGGCGAAAAGGGGCGTCTTCCGGCGTAGAATTTGCACCGATTTTTGGACTCTAGTGAATTGAATTTTAACGAAAATCCATTGCAAAATCAATCGCATAGATTCTGCATCGCCCCCATGATGGACTGGACGGACCGGCATTGCCGCGCCTTCCATCGCGGGCTGACGTCAAGGGCGCGGCTGTATACCGAGATGCTGACAGCCGGCGCGGTGGTTCATGGCGACCGCGACCGGCTGATGGCGTTCGGGCCTTTGGAGCACCCGGTGGCGCTGCAGCTCGGCGGCTCGGACCCGACGTTGCTGGCCGAGGCGGCGCGGATCGGGGAGGGCTTCGGCTACGACGAGATCAACCTCAACGTCGGCTGCCCGTCCGACCGCGTTCAGAACGGGATGTTCGGCGCCTGCCTGATGCGGGAGCCCGCTTTGGTCGCCAAGTGCATGGCGGCGATCGCCGAGGCGGTGCGCGTGCCGGCCACGGTGAAGTGCCGGCTCGGCGTCGACGAGCAGGAGCCGGAGGAGAGCCTGTTCGCCCTGGTCGACGCCTGCACGGGGGCCGGGGTGTCGGTGTTCGTGGTCCACGCCCGCAAGGCGTGGCTGGAGGGCCTGTCGCCCAAGGACAACCGGGAGATCCCGCCGCTGGATTACGCCATCGTCCACCGGCTTAAGCGTGAGCGGCCGGCCCTGACCGTGGTGCTGAATGGCGGCCTGACCGATCTGGACGCGGCCGCCGCGCACATCGTGGGCGAGGACGCGCTGGACGGTGTCATGCTCGGCCGCGCGGCCTATCACGATCCCGGGATTCTGGGGCTGGCGGACCGTCGGCTGTTCGGCGAGGGCGAGATCGTTCCGCCGGGAACGGCGGTCGAGCGCTACCTGCCCCATGTCCGCGCCGAGCGCGCGCGGGGAACCCGGTTGGCGACCCTGATCCGTCCCCTGCTCGGCCTGTTCCATGGTCGGCCGGGCGCTCGGACATGGCGGCGGACGCTCACGGTGGATAGCCTGTCGCCCGGCGCCGGCGCCGAGGTCATCGAGCGGGCGTTGCGGGCGATCGGGGGAGGGTCACACCCTCCCAAGCTTCTCCGGGCTGATGCGCTCGCGCCGACCTGGTAATTCCGCGATCAGCGCCGCGCGCTTTTCGTCGCTGAACGCCGCCCAGCCGCCGATCTCGCCGAGGGTGCGGTAGCAGCCGAGGCAGAGGCCGCTCTGGCCATCGACGACGCAGACCTGGATGCAGGGCGTTACAAAGGCCCCGGCAAGCGAGGAATGAGGCGACGACGACAAGGCCATGACGGCTGCATTACACGGCGTTCATGTAATCGGCAATAAGATTTCCGTTTCTACATAATATAACCTCGAATTAACTGGTTTCGCACGGATGGAGTCGGCACGTTGCTGTTACTGCAACACCGACGGGAGAAACACAATGTCCGCTTTCAAGTCCTGCCTGATCGCCGCCTCGCTATGCTCGGCCGCGCTGGCCGGTGCCGCCTCGGCCCATCCCCAGCTCACCGACGCCCAGTATCTCGCCGCCGCCCGCTGCCAGGCCCTGATGTCGTCCTCGGTCCTCGGCAAGGTCGACACCGCCTCCATCGACGCGGTGCTCAAGACCCAGGCGTCATACCGCATGCCCGCCGTGAGCGACCGCGCCGACGAGATCCGCCAGGACACCCTGCGCGCCGCGTCCCACGCCGGCCCGAGCGCCAAGGCGGCGCTGATCGCCGAGCGTGATGGTCCCTGCGCGGCGATGGCTCACGACGCCATGGTCGCCACCACCGGCGGCGCCAGAGCGTCCGGCGGCTAGGCCGCGCTCTCGACCTCGAAGTCCATCACCAGCGGCCGGTGGTCGCTGGCGACCCGGGCCAGCGGCGTGGCGGGGACATGCATCCCCGTCACCCTCACGCCCGCGCTGACGAAAGCGTGATCGATCCTCAGGATCGGAGCCTGGGCCGGAAAGGTGGCGATCCGCTGTCCCTCCCGCCCTTTCGTGGCGTCGGTCAGCTTCGCCGACAACGTGCGCCACACCACCGAGCGACGGGTGGCGTTGAAATCGCCGATCAGGATCAGCGGGTCGCGGCGGTCGGCGTGACCCAGCCAGTCGTCTCCCGCCACCGCCGCCGCCTGGATCTGCTGCTCGCGCGGCACCAGGCCCAGATGGGTGTTGAGCACCTGGATCTCGACTCCCTCGGCGATCTCGACCGCCACCATCAGGGCGCCGCGCGGTTCGAGTCGCGGAATGGGTTTGTAGCCGGGCAGGGGACCGGCCCGGATCACGCGCTCCGGCAGGCAGGTCAGGATGGCGTCGCCGTACTGCTCCTCAGCCACTTCGAGCGCGGCGTGAAACCGGCTGGTCATCTTCAGCCGCTCGGCGATGCGGTGGGCCTGGTCGACGCCGCCGGTGCGGGCCCGACCGACATCCACTTCCTGCAGGGCGACGATGTCCGGCTGTTCCGCCGCGATCACCGCGGCGACGCGCCCGACATCGAGCCGGCCGTCGGTGCCCAGACAGCGGTGGACATTGTAGGTCAGGATCCGGGTCATGCGCTCCTAACGCTTCATGGCGAAGCTTGGCGCCCGATGGCGGGGCTTGTAGGGTTCCCGGCAGAGTACCGAGGAGACGACCCGCGCCATGAATCTCGATTTTTCACTCGAGGATAACGCCTTCCGCGACGAGGTGCGCGCCTTCCTCGCCGAGAACTATCCCAAGGCGCTGCGCGAGCGCCAGGCGAGCGAAGATGCTCTCTCCAAGGAAGACTACTTCTCCTGGCACCGCATCCTGGCCAAGAAAGGCTGGGCCGTCCCGGCCTGGCCGGTGGAATGGGGCGGCACGGGCTGGACCCCGACGCAGAAATATATCTGGAGCGAGGAGCAGGCGAGGGCGGACACCCTGCCGATCCTGCCGTTCGGCGTCGCGATGCTGGCGCCGGTGATCTACACCTTTGGCACGCAGGCGCAGAAGGAGCGTTTCCTCCCCGCCATCCGCGACGGGCTGGAGTGGTGGTGCCAGGGCTATTCGGAGCCGGGCGCCGGATCCGACCTCGCCTCGCTCAAGACCAAGGCCGAGCACATCACCGCCGACGACGGTAAGGAATACTACCTCGTCAACGGCCAGAAGACCTGGACCACCCTGGCCCAGCACGCCGACTGGGGCTTCTTCCTCGTCCGCACCGATCCCAATGTGAAGCCGCAGGCCGGGATCAGCTTCCTGCTGATCGACATGAAGTCCCCTGGCGTCGAGGTTCGCCGCATCACCACCCTGGAAGGCGGGCACGAGGTCAACGACGTCTTCCTCGACAACGTCAAGGTGCCGGTGGAGAACCGGGTGTACGAGGAGAACAAGGGCTGGACCTGCGCCAAGGCCCTGCTGCTGCACGAGCGCACCGGCATCGCCGGCGTCGCCCGCTCCAAGCGCGGCCTGGAAAAGCTGCGCGAGATCGCCCGCACCGAACTCGCCGACGACTCCGGTCCGCTCCTCAAAGACGCCTTCTTCAAGCGCAAGGTCGCCGACCTGGAGATCGACCTCACCGCCCTGGAGTTCACCGAGCTGCGTACGCTGGCCGGCGAAAGCTCGGGCAAGGGCCCCGGACCGGAATCCTCGATACTCAAGATCAAGGGCACCGAGATCCAGCAGCGCCTGACCGAACTGACCCTCGAAGCCGCCGGCCATTACGGCGCGCCCTACCTGCGCGACGCGCCGCATAACCTGGGACCTGTCGGCCCCGACTATACTGACGGTTCGGCGGGCTTCTATTTCAACACCCGCAAGACCTCGATCTACGGCGGCTCCAACGAGATCCAGCGCAACATCATCGCCAAAATGGTGCTTGGACTCTAGGGCGAGCGATACGAAATACACCGCTTCCCCCGCGACGGCGGGGGCCCAGTACTCTGCATTGCCACGCTGTCGCCCAGATAAACTGGACCCCCGCCGTCGCGGGGGAAGCGGTTGAGGGGGCGAGATTAAGAATACAGATTAGGACTTAGGAAACCATGGATTTCAGCTTCACCGAGGAGCAGGGCCTGCTGCGCGACAGCGTCGCCGCCTACCTCGCCGACACCTATGATTTCGACCAGCGCCGCGCGGCCATCGCCTCGCCGGAGGGTTGGCGGCCCGAGGTGTGGCGCGCTTTCGCCGACGACCTCGGCATCCTCGGCGCGTCGTTTTCCGAGGATCTCGGCGGCCTGGGCGGCGACGCCACCGACGTGATGGTGGTGATGGAGGAGTTCGGCAAGGCCCTGGTGGTTGAGCCCTACCTCGGCACGGTGGTCATCGGCGGCGGCTTCCTGACCCATGGCAAGCACGCCGGGGCGCAAGACCTCGTCGGCAAGATCATCTCCGGAGACGCCACCTTCGCCTTCGCCTGGGCCGAGCCGCAGGGCCGCTACACCGCGCACGACCTCAAGACCACCGCCCGCCGTGACGGCGACGGCTATGTGCTCAACGGCGCCAAGGCCGTGGTGATCGGCGCGCCGTGGGCCAGCCACCTCATCGTCACCGCCCGCACCGGCGGCGCCCAGCGCGACTTGGGCGGCGTCTCGGTGTTCCTGGTCGAGAAGTCCGCGCCCGGCGTGTCCACCCGCGACTACCCCACCGTCGACGGCCGCCGCGCCTCCGAGGTCACCTTGGACAACGTCAAGCTGGGCGCCGACGCCCTGATCGGCCCCGAAGGCGAGGCCCTGCCCCTGATCCACCAGGTCATGGACGAGGCCATCGCCGCCACCTGCGCCGAGGCCTGCGGCGTGCTCCGCAGGTTGCACGAAGGCACCCTGGCCTACACCAAGGAACGCCGCCAGTTCGGCGCCCCGATCGCGAGCTTCCAGGTGCTGCAGCACCGCATGGTCGACATGTTCATCCAGCTCGAACAGACGATCTCCATGACCTACATGGCCCATATCAAGCTCACCGAGCGCGCCGAGGAGCGCGCCAAAGGCGTCTCCGCCGCGAAAGTCCAGATCGGCCGCGCCTGCCGCTTCGTCGGCCAGAACGCCATCCAGCTCCACGGCGGCATGGGCATGACCGACGAAATGGCCATCGGCCACTACTTCAAGCGCGCCACCATGATCGAGCAGGAGTTCGGCAACACCGACCATCACCTGCGGCGGTACGAGAAGTTCAGCTTCGATAAGGCGGCGTAAGCGCCCAGCGGCTTTGCGCCCCCTCCGTCGCGGCGC
>CBDIDP010000005.1:0-85113 GCA_965277785.1 Caulobacteraceae bacterium | reverse complement strand
GCAGGACCTTGCGCGGGTCCATCTGCCCACCGGCGACGGCCAAGGTCGACGCCGCTGCAGGCGTTGACGTGACATGACTAACAGGTCATGTATTAACCATCCACTCGCGGCAGGAAATTCTAAATGATCAGAAAAGTCGCTCTCGCGGGAAAGCGACCCCTGCACTTTGTGGGACACGCCTCTGAACGTCGGATCGACCCGCGTCGCGCCTGGTTTGCCACTCAATTAGCGGGTTGAAGCTATGAATGGCGCCGAGGCTATCGTCCAAACGCTCGTGGACAGTGGGGTAGACGTTTGCTTCGCCAACCCCGGCACGTCGGAAATGCATTTTCTCGCGGCCCTGGATCAGGTTACGGGCATGAAGCCGATACTCGGGCTATTCGAGGGCGTCGTCACAGGAATGGCCGATGGATATGGCCGCATGTCGGGACGGCCGGCCTGTACGCTTCTTCATCTGGGTCCCGGCTTGGCCAACGGCTTGGCAAACCTTCACAACGCACGGCGCGCCGCCACCCCGATCGTCAACATCGTAGGGGATCACGCGACATATCATGCCCAGTATGACGCGCCGCTCGCTTCGGACGTAGCCGGTCTTGCACGATGGGCGTCGGCCTGGGTTGAGACGGCGACGAGCGCGGGGATCGCCCCTGGAGCCGCGGCGCGAGCCGTCGCCGCCTCCCGAGCCGGGCCCGGACAGACAGCCACGCTCATCCTGCCGGCGGATGTGGCCTGGACGACGGCGGAGGGACCCGCCCGGGCGCCGGACCGGCCACGGCCAGCCCAGGTGCCGAGTCACGTTCTCACCCGCGTGGCGGAGAGCCTGGGCTCGATCAATCAATCGGCAATTTTGATGCGCGGCGACTGCCTTCAGCCACGAGGCTTGGAAGCCGCCTCCAGAGTGGCGGTTCGCACCGGCGCGCGGTTGTTGTGCGACACTTTCGCGCCCCGGATTGCCCGAGGCGCGGGTCGCCCGCCCATCGAAAGACTTCCGTATTTCGCCGAGCAGATCGTGGAAGCTCTAAAGGACGTTCGACTGCTTGTCCTCGTCGGCGCCAAGCCACCTGTTTCGTTCTTCGCCTATCCTGGCAAACCAAGCTGGTGCCTCCCGGCGGAGGCGAAGGTCCTTCATCTCGCGCAGACCTATGAAGACGGTGTGGAGGCGTTGGAAGGGCTGGCGGATCTACTCGGCGCCTCCGGCATCGAACCTCAAAGGGCGTCGATGGATCTGCCGGATCGGCCGTCTGGCAAGTTCAATCAGTACACCATCGGTCAATCCATAGCCCGTCATCTGCCCGAAAACGCCATCTTCTCCGATGAAGCGGCGACCACCGGACTCGGAACCACGATCGCGACCGTCCACGCTCGCCCGCACGACCACTTGGCGCTCACCGGAGGCGCCATTGGTCAGGGGATCCCCCTGGCGACAGGCGCCGCCGTCGCCAGCACCGATAGGAAGGTTGTTTGCCTACAGGGCGACGGCGGCGCGATGTACACGATCCAGGCGCTCTGGACGCAAGCTCGCGAGCGGCTGGACGTCACCACGGTCATCGTCGCGAACCGCTCCTACGCCATTCTGAACGTGGAGATGGCGCGTGTCGGAGCGGGCGAGATCGGCAGGCTGGCGTCGTCGATGCTCAGCCTGACAAATCCGAATCTGGACTTCGTCAAAATGGCGAGGGGTCTGGGAGTGGAGGCGACACGCGTCGACACTATCGACGCGTTCGACGACCAGTTCGGATCGGCCATGCGCAACGCTGGGCCTCGCCTGATCGAAGCCGTTATTTAGGTCACGCGAGGCTCTGACAATGCGGTCTCTGTTCGGAGTGAACAAACGTGGTGGTGGATAGCGGGACGGGGACGAACATGGACCGAGATTTTGACTTCTTCGCGGATGACTGGTCCAGCGCGAACCGGCGATTTCAGGCCGAGGCGGGAGCGGAAGCCGACGTCGAGCACCGCCGACACCCATTGCGTTCCCCTACGGGAGAGCAGCTGGAGACGCTGGTGCACGAAGTCGGCCGCCGGCAAGCCAACAACCTTGTCGTCTTCAACTCCGGGGTGCACGGGACCGAGGCTCTGGTCGGCGCGGGACTTCAGGCCGGATACCTCCGCCATGCGGACAAGCTGCTTTCGCGTTCCCCCGACACGCGCATCCTGTTCATCCACATCATAAACCCGTGGGGTTGCGCATGGGGCCGGTACGTCAACGAAGACAACGTCGACCTGATGAAGAACTTGACCTACCGCGGTTCGGCACAACCCACGGACGCTGTTTTTCTCGAATTCGACGACGCGTGGCGCCCGGACGCGGCGGCCGTGGCGGCCGGAAGCGTGAGCGCCAAGGATTACGTCGACGCGCAAGCGCGCCGTGAAGCCGTCGTCGAGCGTCACGGCTTGGATAGGATCATGACGACCTTGAAGGCCGGACAAACCGCGCGCCCTGGAGGCATTTGCTTCAATGGGACCAGCGAAACCTGGTCGACCCGAACCCTCCGCGACATCTTGAGAACCCGGGTGAGAGACGCCGCCCGGATCTTGTTCGTCGATCTGCACACCGGGGTGGGCGACTGGGGTGAGGCCTATGTCATGGCGCAGGGCGCCGACGAGTCACGGCGGCTCGTGCGTAGCTGGCTCGGCGACCGCGCGCATGAGAGCGATCTCCTGATGGACCCGCCGTGTTACTCGACCCTCGCGGATTGTGCGCCTTCGGCCAAGTTCGCGGCCCTCACCATGGAAGCCGGCACCGTGGAGTTCGGCGACGATTTTCGCGAAGCCATGTGGCTCGAAGCGTTTCACCATCTCCACGGCGACCCCCTCGGAGAGAGTGGACGGGAGGCGACCCGGGCGTTTCGCAGCTTCTATGACCCCGCCGAGCCGACTTGGAGAGAGCTCGTTTGGGAAAACGGCTGGGAAATGGCCTGCCGGTTCTTCGACGGCGTCGCGAGTTGGGCGGAGGCCGACGCACGATCGCCAAAGGGTGATGCTTAGCCGCCGACAGCCGCGGTCCGTCCGGTCGACGAGCGTGCGCCGTCTAATTGAGCATCCGCCTTTCAACTCCGACTCCAGTCGCCCGAACGCTTGACAGCGATATGACGCCGTCGTCACATGGCCCACCGGTCATGAAAGAGCTGGTAGGAAAATGCGAGGGGAAGATCATGGCTACCGACAAAGTCCACCTGATCGCCACGACGGCGATCGCAATCGTAACCGTCGCACTCGGCGCCGGCGAATCGGTCGCCGCTGGACCCGCGCCCGCTGTCGAAGCTCGGAACGCATCGACGAACACGGCGCCCACGGGTGAGGTGAGCGAGGTGATCGTGACCGCCACCCGTCGAGAACAAAACCTTCAGAACGTCCCCGTGGCAGTCACCGCCATCACATCGGACGATCTCGTCAAACTGCATGTCCAGACGCTTCAGGATCTTCAATTTTCCGTGCCGAACCTTGTTTTCGGCGGGGAGTCCAGTAGCCGCAGGCCGGATATCGCGCTGCGCGGTATCGACAGCGCCACTCGGGTTCCTGGTTTCGAAGGCGCGATCGGCTTTTTTGTGGATGGCGTCTATGAGCCCTTTCCCGACCAATGGAACAATCCGGTGCAGGATGTCGATCGCGTGGAGATCTTGTACGGACCGCAAGATACGCTCTTTGGTAAGAACACGGTGGCGGGCGCGATAAGTATCACAACAAAAAAACCCACGGCGGAGTTCGGCGGTTTCGCCAGCGCGGAATACGGTAATTATGACTACTACCAGTTTCGCGGGGCGGTCAATATACCTCTCGTCAAAGATATGCTTTACCTACGAGCGAGCGGGCTGTTCGGCAGAAGAGACGGTTACGTTACGAACGTCTATGATGGGCATAAGTTCGACGATCTGAACCAGCAAGGCGGTCGCCTCGCACTGCTTTACACTCCGACGTCCAATCTGCGCATCGATCTGAGCGCCGACATTTTCGACGATCATTCAGCCGAAGTTCAAAGCGAGACGGTCGGCGATAAGTACTCTGTTCCGGATCCACGATCTGTCAATTTCAACACAGATCCGAAGACGAGCCGGACTCTCGCGAACCTCAACCTCACCGCTGAATACACCTTCAGCAACGGCGGTAAACTTACGTCCACGAGCGCCTATGGTCACACCCGGGCACACTACCACACCGACGAGGACGGCAATCCGGCCGATCACTGGGTGACGGATATCTATGATCGCACAACCAACTTCTCCCAAGAGTTCCGTTACGCTTCGCCGACGGGTGGTCGCTTCGATTATTTGGCTGGTATATATTATCTTTACACTCGATGGGCGCAACCTGGAAGCCTTCAAACACTTCCGGACGATCCCTACAATTCTCCAGGGGGCCTTGGTTTTCTCAAGAGCGACGGCACTTTAGATTACTCAGATAGCGCCAGCAAGCTCGTCTTTTCGAACAGTTACGCCGCCTACGCGAACGGAACGTTCCACTTCAACGATAGACTGTCGTTGACCGGGGGGGTGCGTGTTCTCCACGATGACAAGAACCTGCGCTATCCTGGTCAGATAAACTTCGGCGCCGGGTTTCTCAACCTCTGCAGGCTGGGGGCCTTGATTGGCGCACCGGGATGTCTCATCCCCGGCGGCGCTTATCCGAATGAGCCGGCCTATCAGGATGGACTGAGTAATACGGCCGCCACGGGCTCCGGCAGCCTCAACTTTCAAGCCACCCACGACCTCCTATTCTACGCCAAGATCGCCAATGGCTATAAGAGCGGTGGGTGGAACACGGACCTGACCCACAGCAGTCCGCCAGGCAAATTCGCGCCGGAAAATGTCACCTACTACGAAATCGGCGCGAAGACCGAGTTCCTCAATCGGCACATCCGCCTCAACGGAGACTTGTTTTATGAGGATTATCAAAACAAACAAGAAACGGTGTTCGTCAACATCACCGAGGGTTTCAGGATCAGTAACGCCGCCAGCGCGACAATCAAAGGTTTCGAGGTCTCCGGCACCGCGGTGTACGGCGGCTTCACGCTAAACGGTGGCGTCGGTTATCTCGACCCGACCTATAACGACTTCCAGTGCACGCAGACGGTAAACTGCCGCGGCCAACAGCTCGTGTTTGCGGCGAAGACCACCGCGAACGGGACGTTGGAGTATGCTCACGCGATCGGAAACCTGGGCCGCTTGGCCGTTCAGGCGCAGATCACCTATCGTGATAGAATTTTCCTGGCTGTGCCGAACGATCCCGCATCCTCCGTACCCGGCTACACTCTCTTGAACGGGCGCGTGGCTTTCACGCTGAACGACGGAAAGACCGAGATCTACGCCTTCGGCAAAAACCTCACCGACAAGCTCTACAAGATCTCGCAGTTTCCCGGCAGCCCCTCCTACCCGGGGTATGGCGCTACCGCGTCTATTCTCTATGGCGAGCCTCGCTTCTACGGCGTGGGCGTATCGCGGAGCTTCTAGCCCGACAAAGGGCGCGGAAGACCGAGCATCTCCCGCGCCGCTTGCGTGGTCGCCAAGCGCTCCCCGAGATCGGCGATGATGCCGGCGGCCTTGCGACAGAGCGCCGCATTGCTCGTCGCGAGTGCGCCGCGCTCCAGGTAGATGTTGTCCTCGAGGCCGATGCGCGCGTGACCGCCTAGCAGGGTTGAAAGCGCGACCATCGGGAAAGCGCTCGCTCCGACACCGAAGGCCGTCCAGAGCGCGTTCGGCGGCAACAAACTGCGGCCGAGTTGGATAGACTCCACAGTAGCGGGCCAACCGTATTTCACGCCCAG
This sequence comes from Caulobacteraceae bacterium, assembly GCA_965277785.1. Classification (GTDB taxonomy): domain Bacteria; phylum Pseudomonadota; class Alphaproteobacteria; order Caulobacterales; family Caulobacteraceae; genus Acaudatibacter. Next base: position 79,352 of record CBDIDP010000005.1, on the reverse strand, counting down.
CACGAAGGAGAACAGGGCCGGAGCGGCGAACGCCTCGGCCTCTATGAGCTCCCGCGCGAGAACGAGATCGCCGGGATTGAAGATCTCGATCTCCGGCTTGGAGCCCGCCGCCAGCATGGCCTGGGCCATGATCCTGGTGTTGCGGCGCGTGTTCATCACCACCTGATCGCCGGAATTCATGGTGTTGAGGTCCAAGGTGCAGATCTCGGGCCGCAGACGAGTGACATGCGGCACCCGCTCGAGCGGAGGCAAGAGCGAGGTGCCGGGTCCGGCCAGCTTCGGATCGTCTACATCGGGGATGTATCGGCCGCCCGGGCCGGTGGTCAGATTGAGGATGAGGGCGGGGTTCTCCGACTGGATCCGCTCGACCACTTCCACATAGTGGTCGACCTCCATCGACGGACGCCCGTCAACGGGATGTCGGACGTGAATGTGGACGATGGCCGCGCCCGCGTCGGCGGCTTCCAAGGCGGAGCGGGCAATCTCCTTAGGTGTTATCGGTAGATGCGGTGTCTGGTCCGGCCGTGTCAAATTACCCGTGATCGCGCAGGTGAGGATGACATCCCGCATCGCGTTCGTCCTCTCAGAGGTGTCGCCCGCCGTCGACGTAGACGGTCGAGCCGGTGGTCATGGTCAGGAGCCGGGCGGCGATGAGCACGGCGTTGGCAACCTCGCGAGGGCTGGCGAGGCGGCCAAGCGGCGTCGCCGCGATCGTCCGCTCGATGAACTGAGGCGGCCGGTTCTTCACGAAATCGGTGGCGAGCGCGCTCGGCGCCACGTTCACCAGCCTCACCGCCGGCGCGAGCGCCTTGGCGAGAGACACCGTCATCGCGTCCATGGCGGCTTTCGCCCCCACATAGGCGATGCTGCTGCCGACACCGGTGCGCGCGGCCACCGAGGACACATTGACGATACAAGGCGACGATCCGAGACGCAGCGCCGGCGCGAGGTCGCGGATCACGCGAAGAATGCCCGTGGCGTTGGTTGTCATCACCCGATCGATCAGCCCGTCGTCGAGACGATCCAAGGCGTCCAACGGAACCGACCAAGTGAGGCCGGCGGTGTTCACCAGGATGTCCAGTCCACCCCACGCGCCCTCGATCCACGACGCCAAACGCCGGATGGAGTTCGGTTCCTCGAGATCGACCGCGACACTCGATGCTACGCCGCCATGCGGAGGCGGCGGCACGGCCAGGTCGGGGGGCGGCCCCGATCTGGAGGCAGACACCACCTGGGCTCCAAGATCGCCCGCCTGCGCGACGACCTCGGCTCCGATCCCGCCGCCGCCGCCGACGACCAGAACGCGAAGGCCGGCAAATCCGCCGAGAAGTTCCGCGAGCGTCGTGTCTTGTCTCATTGGTGTTTGACGCCGCCGTCCATCGCCAGCGGGGCGCCGTGGGCGAACTTCGAACCGAACGGTTGGTAGGTTGCTCGGTCGAGGTAGTCGAAATTCAGCTCGATGCCGATTCCCGGTGTTTCAGGGATCTCGAGGAATCCGTTTTTCACGGTGTTCACCCGCTTCACCACATCGAGCCAGGGCGAACGCCGCTCCCGCACGTAGCCCTGGACGTCCCAGTTGGTCGTGCAGGCCGCCAACTGAATGTGACAAGCCGTGGCGACCGGGCTGGTGAAGTTGTGGGGCACGATCCGTTGATGTCGCGACTCCGCGATTGCCGCGATTTTTCGCAGCTGAGTGAATCCGCCCGCGAGACCAACGTCGGGCCGCAGGATCGCGACGCCGTGGGCGTCGGAGTATTCGCGGAATTCCCAGATGTTGGTGTTCCGCTCGGCCAGCGCCACCGTGTCGCCGATTTGCGCGCTGACGTGGGTGTTGCTTGCTTGGCTGAACGGCAGGATCGGGTCTTCGATGAAGTAGGGTCGCGCATCGGCGATGTCCGCCGCGAAACGAACGGCGAGGTCAGGCGTCAGGTTGCGGTGGATTTCGACCGCGATGTCGATGTCCCACCCAAGAGCGTCCCGCGTCGCGTGGACCGTCGCCACCACATCACGAAGCAGGCGCGCCGTCGGTTGGCGCGCCCAGTCGCCGAGAAACGGCTTGATCTTGACGGCCGTGAAGCCCTCGTCTCTCGCCTCCATCGCCTTTGCCAGCAACTCGTCGGTCGATTGCGCCTCGATGAGCAGGATGGCGCGCACGCGGTCTCGCACGCGGCCGCCGAGCAGCTGCCAGACCGGCGCCTCGAACGCCTTGCCCTTGATATCCCACAAGGCTTGATCGACGGCGCTCAACGCCGCCATGAACGCAGCGTCTCGCAAGCAATGATGCTTCAAGAGCCGGTTGAAATGGAATTCCGGTTGGAAGGGATCAGCGCCTACGTAATCGATTTGCAAATCGTCGAGTATGGCGCGAACCGCGAGGGGATGGGTAAAATAGGTGCTCTCGCCGATGCCTACCAATCCACTATCGGTGGTCACGGTGACGAAGAGCCAATGGCCCGCGACATAGCTCGCCAGGGCTTCGATCTTCATGGCATCCCGATGCTCTCGTCGGCGACATGACCGTCCGGTCACAAAACTCTTGTCTGAACTTCGCCGCAAGCGCAACCTCTGTTCGTCGGCTGGTCAGCCGACGAACGGAACATCGTGAGCACGCAAGGAGACGCCATGCCCCTCATTCGTATCAGTTATCCCGACGGGGCCCTCAGCCGCGACCAGAAGGCGCGCGTGGCTTCCGAGCTCACCGATTTCATCATGGAAGCCGAAGTGGGGGTTGCCACACCGGCCGGCCGAGCCATCACCGTGGTCCAATTCGATCCGACTTCGACAGGCGACTGGTCGGTCGGCGGTCGGCTGCTCGATGAGCAGCCCGATGGCGCTCGATACATCATCGTCCAAGTGATCGTGGCCGAGGGGTTCCTCGACAAGGAACGCCGGGATCTGATCCATGCCCGCACCCTGGAGGCTTTCAAGCTCGCCATGCCCGAGTCAGCCGACGCGCTTCGGGGTCGAGTTTGGTGCCTCATCACCGAAATACCGCATGGAAGCTGGGGCGGAGCAGGTCAGGCGATCAACGCCAGCGACATTGCTCGAATCGTGGGCCTGGACGAAACCTCGCGCCGCTCACGCGAGATCGCGTCGCGGGTGCGCGCGCTCGATGCAAAAGACGGCCGCAACGATCAGCGCATCGCGGCGGAGTAGCCGAAGCGGCGGTGGCGGTCGGGGCTAGTCTAGGCGGCCACCCAGGCGCCGTGAAATCCGAAAGGAACGCGCCTCGGTAGTTTGGCGTGTACGATGGGTCCGCGCTCGACCGCTTGCGCGTCCAGCACCACCAGTTCGCTCGTGTTTTGGCTGGCGCGGTAGGTCACGGCCAGGATCCACCCGTCACCCTCGCCCGCATCCGACCCGCCGGGACGAACACCGGTTCGGAGACGGCGTCTCTGGCGGGCAGATTCCACTGCCGGCGCGTCCCGCGATCCAAGTCGACATGGGCGACAGCGTCGAACCATAGGCTTCCAGGGTCGGCGATCTGACCCGCGAACCATCCGTGCCGATAGTGAAGGCCCAGGAAGCGTTCGTCCATTCGTGGGAACTCACCGGGCAAGTCGTCCAGCGGCGCCTCCGTCGCGGCGGTAGAGCCCTCGGCAAGGTCGAACGTCCAGCGAGTCAGGCGGGCCGGGCTGGCGGGCGCCGGGCCGCCGCCGGGGTCGGGAAAGAGCGGGGCCCGATCGAACCGCTTCACATCGGCGACAATCCGCCCGCCGTCCTCGAAGGCGTTCATGGTGTGAAAGACGTAGCCGGCGGAAACATCGAACCACCTCAGACTCTTCACCCCCTCGTCCCGCCGGATCACCGCCACGCGCGCGCCGAGCGACGGCTCCCGCGCGTAAAAGGGACCGCCTCGCTCCGCCCTCGCGCGATCAGCAGCCAAGGGAAGAATGGGAACGAGGATGTGCTCGGGCGTGATCAGGCAGTCGTGCACCATGCTGCAGTACGACGCCTGGAAACATTCGCGCCGCAACAATCGACCAGATCGATCGAGTGTTCCGACATCGATGGCCGTGTCGCCCGGCCGACCGGCGGCGTAAGCGAAGAACACCATTTCCCCGGTCGCCGGATCGATCTTGGGATGAGCGGTGACCGGCCCTTCAAAATCTTCATACCCATGAGAGGCGAGGTTCTAGAGCGCGATGCGGAAAGGCGCGTGCAGTTCTTCCAGGGCGAAAAGACGACCGCCGTGAAACACCAGACTGGTGTTCGCCAAGCCGGCATCCAAGGAACTCACGTCGATATCGTTTCGCGCGGCGAGGCCGTGCGCGCCTAGCAACGGGCCGCCGATCGACTGTTCGGCGAGGAACTTCGGCGTGCGCACGAACCGGTTGGCATAGCGCACTCCGTCGGCGTCGAAGAAGGCGTGGACCATGCCGTCGCCGTGAAACCAGAAATGGTTCGGACTTGGGTCGTGCGCCGGATTGGGTCCAACGCGGTAGAGGGCGCCACGAGGCCGGTCGGGGAATCGCCGTCCCAAATCAACCTGAAATCGTCCTCGTCTTGGATCGGCGCATAGTTGCCGGTGAGGAAGGCGTTGGTTTCTTGGGCGGCGATCATCCGATAATACTCCCAGCGTAATCGCCTGTACCCTAAATAACCGGCAGGTCAGATAAAAGTGGAGCGATGATTGGAAACGTCCGTGTTAACGAAGAAGGTGGAGGCGGAGCCGGTTCCTCCCCCCCGGATCACCGCGTTTGCTGACTATCTCTCGGAAGAGGCGTCACTCATCGTTAAGGCGCGCAGCGGTGAGCGATCACGGCTGAAGTTGCTCGGAGCTGGCGCTCGCCTCCTGGATGCCGCTAATTACAGGGATCTACTGGTCGAAGAGATCAGCGCGGCGGCGGACGTCGCGAAAGGCACCTTCTACATATATTTCAAGACCAAGGATCGATTCCTCCTCGATCTTGGCTCGCGTTATATAGATTTCGAAATCAAGAGTTACCCACGCTTCTCGCGGCAACTCAGTGAATTTCAAAATTCACGGCGCTTTATTGCCTGGTACGAGCAGACGTTCGCCGCCAACGCGGGCGTTCTCCGGTGCATGGTTCAGATGGGATCGACCGAACCGGCAATGCGAAGCCTGTGGCATCGGCGGAACGGGCAGTTGGTGGATCGAGTGACGAGGCGGTGGACGCGCGACAATCCGGAAGCCGACGCGGATCTCCATCGTTGGATATTGAGAACCTCGGGCGCGATGCTCGATCAAAGCCTCTTCGAGCGATTTCACGTGGACCCGGGCGTGGGGCTCGCAATGCCCGAAAGCGAAGACTTCCTGCTGGACGTTCACGCCCTCCTGAACTTTCGCGCCCTGTTCGGCAGAAATCCCCCTCTGGACGAGTTCGATCCGGGAAGCCGTATCCGGTTGATGCTTGAGCGGGAGAATGCCGGAAAGGCTTGACATGACCCGACGGTCATGCAGCGAATTGGATGTGCTCTATTCCGGCTCGGGATCCCATGCTCGACCATGAGTTGATCAACGTCAGGGTGGCAGGCACGCCTCGAGCCAGAGGCGAGGCCCATGGAGAGGCGACGCGCGATGCGGCTCGCGATCATCTCGACAAATGGATGACCTCGCTCGCGACCGAGGTCTGTGATCCAATTTCCTATCTGCAAACATTCTTGCGAGAAACGGATTTTCTGCCCGCTATTCGGCGATGGACACCAGAACTGTTAGCGGAAGTCGAAGGTATTGCGTCCGGCATCGGCGCGCCCTTCTGGCAGGTCTTCGCCCGGCAACTCAGCGACGAGGAGCCATGGTTCCGACGCCGATGGCTTCGGCAACGCGCGCGAGCGAAGGGCTGTTCATCCATCGGCCTCGACGCCACTTCAAACAGTCCGGGAGTGGTCGCCCAAAATATGGACACGCCTGTCTGGTGGCGCGGCCACCAGACCCTTTTGCGCATCGATCCGACCAAGGGCCCGGCCGCTCTCGTGTTCACGGTAGCGGGCAAGATTTCGCTTTGCGGTATGAATGAACATGGTCTGGCCATCTGTTGTAACACCTTGAGCCAACTGGATTACAGGATAGACGGCCTGCCCGAGGATTTCGTCGTCCGCGGGTATCTTGCCAAACGCTCTGTGGAGGATGGTCTGGCGTTTCTCAGGGCGATACCTCACGCATCGGGCCAGAATTATACCGTCCCCGCTGACAGATTGGGTACGGTCGCAAATTTGGAGTGCTCCGCATGGAGCATAGCGTTCCACCGGCCTTGGCCCGCGGCGGATCGCGTTTTCCATACAAACCATCCTCTGCTCAATACGGATCGAGAACTCTTTAGAGAACGCGATCCGGACCTCGCGCGAGCGACGCAACTAGGCGCGCTCGACGACTCCAGCCACCGCCGCTTTGCCGAACTCCAGCGCCGCTTTGGGCAGCCAGGCAAAATAGTTTCGTTTTCCGATCTCGCGCCCGCGCTGAGCGCGGTGGAACGTAGCGGCGGCGATGGCGGCGGTCGCGAAGCCTACACTTTGGGCAGCTTGATCATGACCCTCGGCGAGACGCCCAGTCTTCAGGTGACGCCGGGGCCACCGAGCTCCACCGCCTCTGTAACGTTCACATTCTAGCTCGAACTCACGCGAACCGCGCCAAGGCTTGCTCCACATGACTGATCAGTCATATGATTGTCTCCCGAGCCTGGTGAGACAATCCGATGCCTCCTCTTCGCGAGGTCACCGTCATTACCGACAAGCTCCGCTTTCCGGAGGGGCCGGTTGTCCTGACGGACGGCTCGGTGCTGGTGGTGGAGATAGCGGGCGGCGCGCTGACGCGCGTTTTCCCCGACGGCCGCCTTCAAGTCGTGGCGGAACTCGAAGGCGGCCCCAACGGCGCGGCGTTGGGGCCGGACGGCTGGGTCTACATCTGCAATAGTGGCGGTTGGGTCTACACGCGCGAAGACAACGGCTGGCAGCGGCCCATCGGCCAGGGCGAGCGGCCCGGCTGGATAGAGCGAGTTCATCTCGCCAGCGGTCGAGTCGAGCGTCTCTATGAGAATTGCGGAGAGTTACCCCTGCGCGCGCCCAACGATCTCGTGTTCGATTCACAAGGTGGTTTCTACTTCACCGATCACGGGAAGCGGCGACCCAGAGTCATGGACGTGACCAGTGTCTTCTACGCGCGCGCCGACGGCGGCGGCATTGTCGAGGCCGTTTCGGGCTTGGTCACACCCAACGGCGTCGGCTTGTCGCGCGACGAGCGAACTCTATTCGTCGCTGAAACCGTGCCGCGGCGGCTGTGGGCGTTCGTCTTGCGAGAGCCAGGGGTGATCGCGCCCCAGCCGTGGCCTTCTCCGAACGGTGGACGTTTGGTGGCGGGCTTGCCGGACGCCAACTTCCTCGACTCATTGGCGCTCGACGATCTGGGTTCGATCTGCGTCGCGTCGTTCAACAACTGCGGTGTGTGGACGATCTCGCCCGACGGCGCGCAACGCGACTTCCTGCCGCTCGACGACTTTTACGCCACCAATATCGCCTTTGGCGGCTCGGGTCTGCGAACCGCCTTCGTCACGCTCTCGTCCACGGGGCGGCTCGTCAGCACACCGTGGCCGACCGCCGGTCAGCCGCTCAACTATCTGAATGGATAGGGATCACCCATGGCGGTGTTGAATGTGTCGGCGGCGGCGCCCGCGAAAGGTCACCCATGTTTCCTCTAAACGACTCCCGCTCCGCCCATCTCTTCCAAAGAGCCGGCCGCGTCATGCCCGGGGCCAATACGCGTCACATGATCACCTTCGGTCCGTACATCCTGTACGCGGATCGCGGGAACGGCTGCCGGATCACCGATGTAGATGGGAACGTCTACCTCGATTGGGTCAACAACTTCTCCAGCCAGATCCATGGCTACGGCTACGCCCCGATCCTCGAGGCCGTGCACGCCCAGGTCGAACGCATGGCGTGCTGCATTCTGCCGACCGAGAGCGAGATCGAACTCGCTGAGATCATCGTCGATCGGATGCCGGGCGTCGAAAAGGTACGCTTCACCAATTCCGGGACCGAAGCCGTGATGGTCGCGGTCAAGGGCGCCCGCGCACTTACCGGCCGTGGCAAGATCGCGAAGTGCGAGGGCGGGTATCATGGTCAATACGATCTGGTGGAAGCGAGTTTTCTTCCAACGCCCGAGACCTGGGGACCGCGCGAACGGCCGGCCTCACCGCCGTTCGGGGCGGGAACGCCCCAGAGCCTCCTGGATCAAGTGGTCGTCATCCCCTTCAATAATGCGAACACGACGGTCGCGCTCCTGGAGGAGAACGCATCGGAACTGGCCGCCGTCATCATAGACCCCATACCGGCGCGGCTGGGCTTCACCCCCGCCGATTTGGATTATCTTCGAGCCTTGAGAGAGTTCTGCAGCCGCTCGGGCGCCGTGCTGATCTTCGACGAGGTGTTCTGCAACCGCGCCGGCTACCACGGGGCGCAAGGCCGCCTCGGCGTCGTTCCGGACATCACCGCGATGGGCAAGATCATCGGCGGCGGATTTCCCATCGGCGCCGTCGGCGGCTCGGACGCGGCGATGGCCGTGTTCGACAACCTGGCCGGTCCGCTCAAGGTCAGCCACAGCGGGACCTTCACCGCAAATCCGGTGTCCATGGTCGCGGGGATCGCGTCTCTTCGCGGGCTGACGCCCGAGGTGTTCGAACGGCTCGAGCGACAGGGCGACCGTTTGCGCGAAGGGCTGACGCGATCTTTCAGGGCCCTCGGTCTCGACATGCGCGCGAATGGTCTCGCTTCGATGACCAGCCTTCAGTTCTTCGTCGAACCGGCTCGAGACTACCGCGATTTCCACAACAAATCCGGCGCCGGTTATTTGCAACGTATGCAGAACCTTCATCGTCGGATGCTGAACGACGGCGTGCTGATGGCCACGCGTGGCATGATGATCGGTTCCACGGCGATGAGCGACGACGACATCGACGAGACGGTGGAGCGGACACACCGCGCGCTCGCCGCCTTCGCCGAACAGGCGCGCGCCGCATGACGACGAATCTGTCGGCGGCTCTGGACCAGGCGCTCGCGGCGACCATTGGCGAAGGCCCGCGAGACGCGCGTGGCGCGGTCGCGCGGATCGAGACGCTCGGGGGCGAACTGATTTGGGAGGGAGCGGCCGGACGAGCTCGCGGAGACGAGGTCTCTCCGATGGATCCCGATCGCCCCTTCCATCACGCGAGTATCGGCAAGACCTACACCGCCGCAGTCATCCTGAGGTTGATGGAAGAGGGAGCGCTCGGCGAGGCTGGGCTCGACACGGCCTTGGCCAGTCTCGGCCTGTTCCAACCGTCGGTGCTGCGCCGCCTTCATATTTGCGAGGGGGTCGATTATTCGGCGCGGATCACGCTCCGTCACCTTCTCACCCACACCGCGGGCATCCGCGACGCGATGATCGACGATCCCGTAACCATCGGCGGCCCGGCGCCTGGATCGCTCATCGGGCGCATGCGCCGGGAGAATCGAAACCCAACCTGGGTCGGGTGGAATGGCGCCAAACCCGAAGATCCATTCGCCGGCGTCCTCAACTTCTACATCGCCGAGGGGATCGGCGAGCATGCGCTGTCACCGCCGGGCCAAAGGTTTCACTACTCCGACACCGGGTTCGTGATTTTGGCGCTGTTGGCCGAACATCTCGGACAAACCTCTTTGGAGGCCCTGCTGGCACGATACATCTTCGAGCCGCTCGGACTTGAAGACACCTATATGGCCTACAGAACGGACCCGCCGGGACTCGGGACGGCGCGACAACCGGAATCCGATGTTTGGGCGGGCGCGCGCCCGTTCATCTCGGAAAACGTCAGCCTGTCGTTCGATTGGGGCGGCGGCGGCACCGTGTCGACGGCCAGCGATCTATGCCGCTTTTCCAGAGGTCTGCGCGACGGCCTTGTCTTCCGGCGGCACGAGACGTACGAAACCATGACCGATTGGATCGCGCCGCCTGGAATGGCGCTTCCGCGGCTCGGCGTCGGTCTGGGCTACTTCGACACCGCGTACGCCCCGGGCGAACTCTGGGGGCACTCCGGCGCCTGGGGCGCCAAGATGTTTCACGACCCGAAGCGGGGCGTGGCCTTCGCCGGGACGATCAACCAATCCCTGGGTCGAAACGACTGGCATCACCACTTGATCGAGGTCGCCGCGTCCGCGACGTCGCCGTAGTCCTGACATGCCTGCAAACGAGGCCTGACGTTCAAGAGCACGCTGGCCTATTCCGCGCCTGCGCTGGAATGCCGAGTTGGCGCTCGATGATCGCGCGTTCGACGTTGACCTGAACTGACCCATCGGTCATGATCCGGACTCGATCCGGGAATGACCCATTTGACTTCAAAGTCTCACAGGCGAGGTCCGCTCGAAGGCGTTCGCGTGCTGGACCTCAGCACTGTCGTCGCCGGCCCGTTGTCCACGATGATCCTAGCCGATCAAGGGGCCGAAGTCCTGAAGATCGAACCGATCGCGGGCGGTGATCACGGGCGAGGCATAGGTCCAGGGTTTCCTGAATTCAGCGCGCTTTTCGCCAGCTGCAATCACAATAAGCGGTCGGTGGCCTTGAACCTGCAGGCGGCAGAAGGTGTCGCGGTGTTGCGCCGTCTGGTGGAAACCACCGACGTGGTCGTTCAAAACTTCCGGCCCGGCGTCGCCAAGCGTCTGGGTGTCGACTTCGACAGTCTGCGGCAATGCCGACAGGACCTGATCTACGCCTCGATCACCGGATTTGGACCCGACGGGCCGTATAGCGGCGACCGGGCCTACGACGCGGTGATCCAGGCGCTATCCGGACTGGCCGACAGCCAGGCCGCGATCGGCGGCGAGCCGATGTTGGTCAACACAATCATCTGCGACAAGGCGGCGGCCTTCACTGTCGCCCAGGCCATCGCCGCGGCTCTCTTCGCGCGCGAGCGCCGCGGCTGCGGAGAACACATCGAAGTCTCGCTGCTCGAGGCCGGCCTAGCGTTCAACTGGCCAGACGCCATGTGGAATTACACGTTCACCGGGTCGGACTTCCGTCCCGGATTGGAATTGTCCCAGACCTATAAGCTGTGGAAGACGAGAGACGCCCACGTGGCGGTCGTCTTCATGGGGCCGTCGGCCCTGCGCGACTGGTTGGCCGCGCTCGAGGCCGACCCGGCGCTCGCCGAGGGTCCATACGACACCACCGACTCGCGGCGCGCTCGCTGGCTGGAGTTGGAGCCCGTCTGGACCGAACGGTTCGCGGCCCACGCCTGGCAAGACGTGCTCGATCGCTTTCACGCGCTCGGCGTTCCCGCGGGGGTGGTCCGCCGGCGGGGCGAGCTGCCGAACGACCCGCAGGTGCGCCACAATGGATCGATCCGGGAGATCGACCATCCGGCGTTTGGTCCCACCCGCGTGGTCAAGCCCGGCGCGCGGTTCGCGACCTTCGAGTCACCGGCGCCGCTCCCCGCGCCAAGGCTCGGCGAGCACACCCTTGCGGTGCTCGAGGAGGTTGGCTTGTCCGCCGCGGAAATCGCCGCGCTGGCGAGCCGGGGCGTCATCGGCCAGCCGGCCCCGACGGCCGGCGCAACCCTCAACCAGGGCGAACCATGAAGATCGACCGTATCGAAGCTGTTCATCTCTACTTCGAGTACCCGCCCGACAAGACCTTCACCACGCCGGCGGGGCCGGTAAAGGGACGTCTCACCTCATTGGTTCAAGTCCATACCGATGATGGTCGGGTGGGTCTGGGATCGGCCTACGCCCACCCCGCGATGGTGCAAGCGGTCATCGACCACCTCGACCCCTATCTGAGGGGGCGAAACCTGGATGGCGACCGCGTGGACCGCATCGTGCGGATCTGGCGTTACATGAACCTCTGGACTCGGTGGTCGGGCCGCAAAGGCGCGGCCGTCGCCGCTCTGGGCGGGATCGATCAAGCCCTATGGGATCTTGCCGGCCAGGCGGAGCAACAACCGGTTTGGCGGCTTCTCGGCGGAGAGTCCGCCTCGTGCCCGGCCTACGCCAGCGGCCTGCTCTACAGCAGTCCCGAGATTATCGGGGAGACCGCCGGCCGCCTGGTCGAGTCGGGTTTCCGCCGAGTGAAGATGCGGGTCGGCTACAGTTGGGACTACGACACGAAGGCGGTGGCGGCGGCGCGTCTCGCGATCGGACCCACCAACGATCTGCTCGCCGACGGCACTCATAGATTTACCTTGGTCACCGCGCGTGAAATGGCGTCGGAACTCGTCGCGCGGAACGTGTTCTGGTTCGAGGAGCCGTTCGAGCCCGACGACATCGACGCCTACGCCGCGTTCCGGCCCGCCGCCGGCTTGCCTGTCGCCGCGGGAGAAAACGAGTTCGGCTACGAAGGTTTTCGCGAACTCATCCGCGCCGGCGCCGTGGACATCGTGCAGCCCGACGCCAGCCGATGCGGCGGCATCACCGAGGTCTTGCGCGTCGCCGAACTCGCGCGCCAGAATGGCTTGAGGTTTGCTCCTCACTCCTGGTGCGATCCGGTGGCGATCATCGCCAATGCTCACGCGGTGGCGGCTCGCGCAAACGGTCTGACCGTCGAGATCGACCAGACCGGCAACCGCTTCATCGAAGAACTGCTCGGCGCCCCCCTCACCGTTCGCGACGGCATGCTCGACCTTGGAGACGCGCCAGGCCTGGGCATAAGCCTGGACCCCGCGGCGATCGAGCGTTTCCGCCTGAAGGACCCGCGCGATCTGCCCGAGGGCAACCACTGCGACCTGTTGATCGGGCCGCCCAGTGTGATGGACCCCATACCCAGGTACGTCGATCGGCATGGAGACCTCCTGAAGCCTCGCGCGTTCGCGCCCATCGCGGCCTGACCGCATGACCGCCGGAGGTTCCTCGATCGAATCTCCGCTCCGCGTCGGGCAGGTTGCCGCCTGGAGCCTGGTGTCTCTGATCGGAACCATGATGATGGTTCCGCTCAACGCCTTGATTCCGGCCTTCTACGCCAAGAACACGGCGGTGACCCTGGGTCAGATTGGCGTGATTCTGCTGGTGGCCCGCATCTATGACGCGGTTGCGGATCCCACGGTCGGCTACTTGTCCGACCGCACGCAGAGCCCGATCGGTCGCCGCAAACCGTGGATTGTCGTTGGTGGACTTCTCGCGGCGTTCGCGACGGCGTTGCTCTTTCGTCCCGAGGCGAGCGCCGGACCTGTCTACTTCCTGTGCGTAATTCTGCTCTTTTACACGTCCTACTCGATGATGGCGGTTCCCCACGGCGCCTGGGGCAGCGAACTATCGCGCGACCCCGCGCAACGTTCAGCCCTCTCCGGGGCGCTTAGTTTCGCCGGAGTGGTCGGCCTCCTGATCTTCATGGGGCTGCCGATACTCCTTTCTTCTCCTCTGTTACGTTTGTTCAAGACTTCCGAAGTCACGCCGCCCATGTTGCGCCTGCTGGGGTGGCTCATGGTGATCCTGGCCCCGATGTGCGTCCTGATCCCGGCCGTGATAACGCCGCGCGGATTGGTCAAACAAGGACCGCACACCTCTTTGAAGGAAGTGGCGGCCTCGATACGCCGCAACAGGCCGTACCTGACGTTCATAGGCGCGTACGCGCTGACTGGCATCGGCTATGGCGTATATTATGCGACGACTTACCTTTTCATCGATCGTTATCTCGGGATGGCGGATCGTTTCCCGCTCATCTACGCGGTCAGCGCCCTGGCTCAGATGTGCGCCATCCCTCTGCTGACGAGGCTCGCCGCCCGTTTCGAGCGAGCGAAGGTTTGGGCTCTGGGAATCGCCGCATTTGGACTTCTTCTGCCACTTCGCTATCTCGTGCCGCACGGCGAGGCAGGCCTCCCGGCAATCATGGTTCTCGCCGTGGTTTTGAGCGTCGCGAACGCCGCCTCGCAAGTGCCGCAGATGGCCGTGCTCGCCGACTGCGTTGACTTCGGGACGCTGAAGAGCGGTACGCCGCTCGCGGGTTCTTATTACGCGACCCAGCAGTTCGTTCTGAAAGCCATGCTGGCCCTCGGCGGCGCCGCTGCCTTCTTCGGCCTGAGCCTGGCCCATTTCGACGCCAAGCAGGCGACGTCGAGTACCGGACTTCCGGCGCTTGCCGCCATCCACAGCCTCGTTCCTCTGGCTCTGTTCGCCGCGTCGGGAGCAATGCTGTGGCAGTTCCCACTGACCAACGCGCGCCAGGAAGTCGTCCGCCGCGGGCTCCAGCGGCTATCGGCGCGGCAGATCGCATGACCACGAACATCAGTGAAGAGGAGGGACCCATGGCGACCCAATCGCCCTACGGAAGCTGGGAGTCGCCTTGGACACTCGATCGGGTCGCTAAGGGATCATCGTTTCCTCAATTCTGGGTGGGTCAACTTTCCGTCGCCGGGGACGGCCTGTACGCGCTGGTCCGCAGACCGGAGGCGGGCGGGCGGTCCACCATTCTGCGCCTCGCAGCGAATCGCCCGGCCGAACAGCTCATTCCAGACGACTACAACGTGAATACGCGCATCATCGAGTATGGCGGCTCCGCCTTTGTCGAGCACGAGGGCGTCGTCTGGTTCATTAATGGAGATCAGCGTTGGTATCGTCGCGATACCGACGGATCCATTCGACCGATCACTCAAGAAGGAGCCGTTCGCTATGGAGCGCCCGTCTTCGACGAGCGCCGCAACCGGATCATTTGCGTCCGTGAAGACCATCGGGAATCGGGCGAGCCCATCAACACGATTGTCGCCGTGGACGCCGATGACGACGCATGTGGAAGCGTTTTGGTCTCGGGCGACGATTTCTACGCTTGGCCGGCGCTGAGCGACGGAGGCGATCGCCTCGCCTGGGTGTCCTGGAACCACCCCCACGTTCCGTGGGACGTTACCGGACTATTCGAGGCCCAATTGGACGACGAGGGCCTGATTGCGAAGACGATCCGCATTGTCGCCGAGCAAGACGAAGTCGCTTGCGATCCGCGATTCACGCCCTCGGGAGAACTGATCTTCTGCACCGACCGGAGCGGCTGGTGGAACTATCACGCGTGGAACGGAAACGCGATCCGGTCTGTGTCGCCCGCCGCGATGGAATTCGCACGGCCGCTTTGGAGCCTGGGCATGAGCGACTATCGCGTATTGAGCGATGACGCCCTCCTCGGCGTCTTTAGCGAGGCTGGAATCAACGGCCTGGCTGTTGTCGACCTCACGTCGGGTTCGGTGAAACGCCTGGATCTACCGTACACGTATCTTTCGCGGCTGCAATTTCGTGATGGCCTCGCGTACGCTCTCGCCTCGTCACCCGACCTGCCCGCGGAGGTGATCGAGATCGACCTGAAAACTGGCGAGCGGACAGTGTTGTTGCGAGCTTCGGACATCGACGATGTCGCTGGGGCCATATCCATTCCACGTCATATCACCTTCCCCAGCACCGGCGGACGCCAGGGGTACGGCTTCTACTACCCACCGGCCAACGCGCGCTTCACCGGCCCCAGCGACGAGCGTCCTCCGTTACTGGTCTTCAGTCATGGCGGACCGACGGGCTGCACGAACACCTGCTACAATCCGGGTCTCCAGTTCTGGACCAGCCGGGGCTTCGCGGTTCTGGACATCAACTATGCCGGAAGCACCGGATACGGGCGCGCCTTTCGTCACTTGTTGCGCGGCGGTTGGGGTGTCGTCGACGTCGAGGACCACTGCGCGGGCGCCCGGTTCCTGCGCGATCAGGGTCTGGTCGACGGAAACCGGCTCGGTGTCCGGGGCTGGAGCGCGGGAGGCTACAATACGTTCGCTTGCCTTGCCTTCGCCGACGTATTCCAGGCGGGAGCGTCTTACTTCGGGATCAGCGACATCGGACTTTGGGCCGAACAGACGCACAAACTCGAAGCTCATTACGCGGACTACCTGATCGGTCCGCCCGAAAGCAGCGAGGCGCTCTATCGGGAACGCTCCCCACTTTTTCAAGCTGATAAGATTCGTGTTCCGCTCGCCATGTTTCAAGGTTCGGCTGACAAGGTGACTCCTCGTAATCAATCCGAACTCATTCGACAAGATCTGGATACACGGGGCGTGCCTTCGATGTATCTACTGTTCGAGGGCGAGGGACACGGCTTCAGAAAAGCTGAAACCAACCGCGCCTGCTTCGCCGCGGAACTCGCCTTCTTCGGCCGCGTGTTCGGCTTTCATCCAGCGGATGATCTGCCGCCCATTACCATCGATCATGAAGAGCACCTCACCAGCGGAACGCCCCTCAAGGAGTTGGCTCAATGAAGATCTACATCTCGGCCGACATAGAGGGCGTCGGTGGGATCGGCCACTTCGACAGCGGGACGGCGGGCCAGTTCGACTATGGCGAGGCCCGGCTGTGGATGACCAATGAGGTGATCGCCGCCTGCGAGGGGGCGCGCGACGCGGGCTGCGACGAGGTGATCGTCTCCGACTCTCACTACAATGGTCGTAACATCTTCGTCGACCGCTTGCCCTCTTACGCTCGCTTGATCCGATGCTGGCCGAGGCCGCTGATGATGATGGAGGGGGTTCAAGAGCCCGGGGTGATCGGCGCCGTTTTCCTCGGGTATCACGTTGGGGCCGCTTCGGCGGAAGGCCTCTGTCCACACACCGTCAACGGCGGAATGTTCAGCGATCTGAAAATCGACGGCAATTCGATCTCCGAGACTCATATCAGCGCCTTGGCGGCCGGCGAATTAGGCGTGCCCGTGCTCGCGGCAACCGGAGACGATTGTTACGTTCGTCATGCCATATCCGTGCTCGGTGACATCGAAACCGTAACCACCAAGATTGCTATAAGTCATACCGCGGCGAATACGCTCACGCCCGACGTCTGCTGTAACCTCATCCGCGAAGCCGTGACGAGAGCCGTCAACCGCAGAGCCGAGTTCAAGCCTTTCGCCTCGGACTGGCCAGTGGATTTCGACATCGTCTTTAAGGGAAACCGGATGGCCGAGCTGATGGCAATGTTACCGCAATTCGAGCGAGTCAACGGTTACACCGTTCGCTCGCGGCCTAATTCAGGACGCGAAATATCGGGGACACTCAATTTTTTAAACCAAATGTCATCTCTGAAGTAAGGTCAGGCACCACTAGATAAGAGGAAGCACCATTGAGCCCGCTCCCTCCGTTAGTCTTGGTGCACGGCAACGGCGAAAACGCCGACGCCTGGAGCGGCGTGGCCAAACGCCTTCGGGCGATCGGGCACGAGGCGCTGTTTACCATCAGCCTCGATCCGCCTTCCCACGGCTCGTGCATCGCCTATGCGCAACAGCTCGCTCGTTACATCGACCTCGAGGTTCTTCCCAAGATTGGAACGGCGACACCGATCGCCATCGTGGCGCACAGTCTTGGAGCACCCGTCGTCCGATACTATTTGTCTCATCTTGGCGGCGCCCGGCTGACCTCGCACGCGATCTACATCGCTGGGTGCAATGCCGGCGCTCCGGCCTGCGACATCATGCTTCTCCGGGACCCTGACGGCGAAACCTTCCGTCAGGCGCCGGAGGTCCACACAGGCGGTTCCGCCTTTTTGACAGCTCTCGCGGCGAAGGAAGCCCTCGGCATTGGCGTGCGCGTGATGACCATATCCGGCCCTCACGACACACAATATGTAATGTTCGAGGAGGGTCCACAGCTTCCCGGGGCCGACAATCGCACGCTGCCGGGGCTTGGACACTGGGGATTGCGAGAGGCGGACGAGACCTTTGTCTTGATGCGCGCCTTCTTGGAGGACCGCGCGAGCGCACTCTCTATCGGTCGGGACATGGTCGCTACGCCGACCAGTCTGGTCGGCACTTGGTTCGGCTGTAGCCCAGAACTGCTCGGTGTATGTTTTTCGTTCGGGGAAGATGGCTCCGTCGAGCGCCGAATTGGCGGAACGATCTCAAGAGGTTTCTATCGGTGTCAAATTTCTCCTCCAAATCACTTGGTGGACCTCGATATCCATGGAGAGTTCCACCAAGGCCGCTACCGACTTTCCGTCGAAGGCGATAGCCTTGCGCTGGCGATCGGGTCGCCTGGAGAGCCTCGACCAGAAAACCTGCGGCTATCACCGCTGTTTCGCCGGGCATCCCTTGATCTACATCCCGAGGAAGTGATCGGAACCTGGCGTTCGACGCGACCCGGAACGCAGGCGGGCATAGGCATCAAGGCATTTTGTCTGCAACTCACCGCGACAGGAACATGGCTATTAAAGTCGACAGAAGGATCACCTGGCCTTCAGGCGTCAGGAACATGGTCCGCAAGCTACGTTCTGTTAGCCGAGGGATCTTTTCGCATGGATCTTGAAATACTCCAGTCGACGACAAACGCTTTGGCGCGTGGCGCGAATTGGTGCGGCCTATTGACCGTGGATGGGGACACAATGCAGCTCGAATTGCCAGCCGTGACCTGGGGAACCACTCGTCCCCAAGTGATCGACTACCCGGCTTTGTTGATTCGGGCAGACCCGCAGTTCACCTAGCGGCGTCAACGACGATCTATGGCGACGTTTCAAGAGGGGAACATTTGCCACATAATCCGACCGACAGTAAATGATCTCAGTGCAATGTTTTCTTTATCTCGTATACTATTAAAGTCACCACTATCAAGAGCTTTCAAAACGTGCGGGGGAAAGCTTCATGATCAAGGCATCATCAGCAAAGCTGGGACGAACACCACGATTGATCAGATAAGCCGCCAGTTCGGCCGCCGCCGGCGCGGTTTGAATTCCATAGCCGCCTTGGCCCGCCAACCACAAGAAGGGGGCTGGCGAATCGGGCGCAAATCCAATCACTGGCACTCGATCTGGCGCGAAGGTGCGGAGGCCACCCCAACTGCGGGGCGCGCGCTTCACCGTCAAAGTGGTCAATCGCATGATGCGGTCGAGGCCCTCGGCCAAGGCCTCGTCGTCCGCGTAGGCATCGTGGGGCTCGACCTCGGTCTCTTCCGCAGGCGAGACCAGGAGCTTGCCAGCGTCCGGCTTGAAATAGAAATCATCGTTGATGTCGATGACGTTTGGCCATTGATCAAATCCAACAACGTCGGGCGCATCCACAAGTGCTGCTGTTCGCCTCCGCGGCGAGAGTCTGATCGGAGTGACGTTGGCCATGGTTGCGATTTCGTCCGCCCAGGCACCCGCAGCATCAACTAGATAATTGCACTGGATTTCGCCCCGACTGGTAAGGACTCTCCACCCACCGTCTGCGGCATTGATAGCCAACGGCGCTTCCCCCATGCGACTGTCGCCCCCTGCGCGTCGAAGCTGGCGCATATAGAGTTGTAGGAGCCGGTCAACATCGATGTCCGCCGAGCTACGATCAATTAGAGCCGCAGAAATCGCATTTTCTCGGAATATTGGAACCAACACCTCAACTTCACGACCGTCCAAATAATCAAAGAGACCCTGATCTTTCGCGTATGTATTATGAAGTTGTTCAAGTTTCGCCTCCACGGCCACCAGAAGCGTGGCTCGCGTTCTGAGTATCGGCACATCCTCGTCCTGTTCATGATCACGAAACGTCGAACCCGACGCCTTCGTCAGAGCGCGAATCACGCCCTCACCATAGCTTGGCGCGTAAAGCGCGGCCGACCTTCCCGTCGAGTGCGTTCCCGCACTCTCCTCACGCTCCAACAGCACAACCGATCGCGAGGATGCTAGGATTGCCGCAGCACTCACCCCCGCCATTCCTGCCCCAACCACGAGTACCTCGCAGAGCGATTTCACAACGGCGCTCCTCACACGACCCACCGGTCATAAATCCCTTGATGCCCACGTTGCAACGATGAATAGCCAGACGGCTCCCCCAGAAGATGTCATCCGGAATTAAACGCTTAGCTATCAGACAGCGAAAAGAGGCGACGCTTTCCGCGGAGTTGCGATCGTGTCCGACGGCGTGGTCTAGCTCGTAGCGTCGAATTAACCACCTCATCTCGATAGGCCGTAGTCGGTTAAGGCCATCATTATGGAGACGCTGAGGATAGGATTGTCGCTAAGCCGGCGACGGACTCCAGACTTATGTATCTGGAGCGCGGGGCGCACCATTCGTCGTTCTGTTCGAGCAGGATGGCGTCGACCAAGCAAGCAATGGCCGTTTCGTTGGGAAGATGCCGATGACTTCGGTGAGCCGCTTGATCTCGCCTTCGAGGCGCTCGATGGAGTGGGTGCTGTGGAGCAAGGCTTGATGCACCGCCGGGGCAGCCATGTAGGCCCGGCCTTCGGCCCCTCCGCTTCGTCGAGCAGGGCGGCGAGCTTCGGCAACTCGGGCCGTATCTGATCGGCGACCTTGCGCTACATGCGCTGGCCTAGTCTAGACCACGTCGCCCTGAGCAAAGGCGCGCTCATGGCGATCGCAACGACGCGCCGGCCGCTCTTGTCGGCGTGAGCCATGACGTTCCTCTTGAAGTGGACACGGAGAATGTTAAAAAAGCGCGCTCCGCGCGACGTCGAGCCGCGACGTGATCCAGCCGCCGCTTTTGTGCGGTGATCGTCTGGCGCAATAAGGGAGGCGGCGACGATCTTGAGGAGTCACAGAAAGGCGAAGGCCAGCCTCTTTAGATTGACCGCCGCGGCTGCACGGAAGGTCTGGATGCGCCTGTTCTGAAGGCCGCGTCAAACCGCGGGCGAGGCCGTTGCAACTCTCCGTTTCGCCGGGTATCCTTTCGGGTGCCAGCAATGACGACGGTCGGGGCGCCTGTCTTCCCGAGTCCAGTTCTCGCGCTCTCGGCGGGCTCGGAGCAGCACCGGACGATGGTCGAACTCTCGACCGAACCTTGGCACTTCAGAAGGCGGCGAACGATCGGGCGCGGACCGGCGCTTCTTCAAACTGAACCTTAGCCGGCTCCACAACGGCGTCAATGCCGCTCAACATGCGCGCGCGCCTGCGACTTACCCAGACTATTCCAAATCTTAGTGTGGGCAATCCATCCGTAAGGGATTGAAAAAGCTGGCGCGCTCGGAGCGATTCGAACGCCCGACCCTCAGATTCGTAGTCTGATGCTCTATCCAGCTGAGCTACGAGCGCGCGCCGCCTTGGGGGCGAAGGGGCGGAACCTAGTCGGGTCGGGCGGCGGATTCAAGGCCGAAGCGTCCCTCACTTCAGCCAGGCCGTCAGCCCATCGACCAGGTAATCGAACATCAGGCGCATGCGGCGGTCGGCCTTGAGATCCTCGTGCATCACCACCCATGTCGGCAGGTCGAAGCCGAAACGGTCCGGCAGGATGGCGACGAGGTTGGGATCGCGCCTGGCGATGTTGACCTGGGCGGCGCCGATGCCGAACCCGGCGCGCAGGGCCGCGAGTTGAGCGAGGTCGCTGTCGGTGCGCAGGGCGAACAGGTCCGACGAGATCGGAATTTCGAGCTGATCGGCCACCGCCTTGATCGGCATGGATCTGTCGAATCCGATCAGAACGTGCCGGCGCAGTTCGTCCACGGAGTCGGGAACCCCGTGACGCTCGAGGTAGCGCCGGTGGGCGAAGAAGCCGAGGCGCGCGACGCCGATCCTGCGCGCCAACAGCGCCTCCTGAGTGGGCTGCGACATCCGGACGGCGATGTCGGCGTCGCGGCGCAGCAGGTCTTCCACCGTGTTGGTCAACGCCAGTTCGATGGCGATGCCGCGATGGGCCTCGTGGAAGTCGCGCAGCATGTCCGGAAGCACCTCTGCCCCGACGATCTGACTGGCGGTGATCCGGACCACGCCGCGCTCCTGCTCGGCGTCGCCGGCGGCGGTGCGCACCAGGGCTTCGGCGGAGCTGGCCATGGCGCGGGCGATCGGCGCGACGAGGTGGGCCGCGCGGGTTGGGCGCAGGCCGGCGCCGGACCGGGTGAACAGGGCGCCGCCGCCCAGCGCCGCCTCCAGCGCCTCGATGTGGCGCGCCACCGTTGGCTGGGCGAGGCCGAGTTCGCGGGCGGCGGCCGACAGGCTGCCGCCGTCGATCACCGCCAGGAAGGAGCGGTAGAGATTCCAGTCCGGCCCATGGTTCATAGGTTTACGTTTAGCGCGTCCACGCTCTTCGCCAATTTATTTGTACGCGGGACGAAGGATAACGACGGCGTTCGATCTCACACAGGAGCCGACTATGTCTCTGCAATCCACGGTCCATCCGCGCCACGCTCTGGTTCTCGGCGCGACCGGAGCCTTCGGCTCTCACGTTACGGCGGCGCTGATCGCCAAGGGCTGGACGATCACGGCGATGAGCCGCGACCCGGCGGCGGCCCGGCGCAAGGCCGGCGTCAACATGCCGATCGAGTGGGTCGAGGGTGACGCCATGGTTGCCGCCGACGTGGCGCGGTCGGCGCGCGGCGCCCGGCTGATCGTCCACGCCGTCAATCCGCCGCGCTATCGCAACTGGGCCGGGACGGTGCTGCCGATGCTGGAGTCGACCATCGCGGCGGCGAAGGCGGAGGGCGCGCGCATCCTGCTGCCGGGTACCGTCTATAATTTCGCGCCGGACAGCGGCGAGCGGATCGCCGAGGCCACGGTCCAGGCGCCGGTCACCCGCAAGGGGGCCATCCGCGCGCGGATGGAGGCGCGCCTGCGGGAAGCGGCGGCGGACGGGGTGAAGTCCCTGGTCATGCGCGCCGGCGATTTCTTCGGCCCGGCGACGGAAAACAGCGCCCTCGCCTGGCTCGTCGTCAAGCAGGGCGGCGCTGCGCGCGCGGTGCTGCGGCCCGGCCCCGCCGACGTCGGCCACGCCTTCGCCTATCTGCCGGATCTGGCGAGGACGACGGCGATGGTTCTGGAGCGCGAGGCCGAACTGGCCGATTTCGAGACCTTCCATTTCGCCGGCCAATGGCTGACCCCGATGGAATTGCGCGATGTCGTGAGGGTTGCGGCGGATCGTCCGCGTCTGCCGTCCCTGCCGTTCCCGTGGATCGTCGCGCGCGCCATGGCGCCGTTCGACGAGACCATGCGCGAGATGCTTGAGATGCAATACCTCTGGCGCCGCCCGATCGGCCTCGACAACGGCAAGCTGGTCGCCTTCCTCGGCGAGGAGCCGCGCACGCCGCTGGTCGCCGCGATCCGCGCCACGCTCGCGGACGCCGAGGAAGCCGCGCCGCCGTGCAACCGGCGCGCTCCGGCGGAGGTCTTCAGGTGGACGCGGGCCACTCCGGCGACCTAGAACGGCGGCATGGCCGCCAAAACGCTTTACGAGAAGATCTGGGACGCTCACGTCGTTTCCGAGGACCCCAACGGGGAGACCGTTCTCTATATCGATCTCCACCTGATCCACGAGGTGACGACGCCGCAGGCCTTCGCCGGCCTGCGCGCGGCGGGCCGCGCGGTGCGCCGACCGGACCGCACCCTGGCGGTGGCCGACCACAACGTGCCCACCGAGGGTCAGGCGCTCGGGCTGGCGGGCGTCGCCGACGCCGAAGCCCGGCTGCAGCTTGAGACCCTGGAGCGCAACGTCGCCGATCACCGCATCGAGCTGTTCAAGATGGCCGATCCGCGCAACGGCATCGTTCACGTCGTAGGACCTGAGCAGGGCCGCACCCAGCCCGGCATGACCATCGTCTGCGGCGACAGTCACACCTCGACCCACGGCGCGTTCGGCGCCCTGGCCCACGGCATCGGCACGTCCGAGGTCGAGCATGTACTGGCGACCCAGACCCTGCGCCAGCGCAAGTCGAAGATCATGCGGGTGCGGTTCACCGGCGTCCCGCCGGTCGGAGTCGGAGCCAAGGACTTCGCCCTGGCCCTGATCGGCCGAATCGGCACCGACGGCGGCACGGGCTACATCATTGAGTACGCCGGCGACGCGGTCGAGGCCCTGTCGATGGAAGGCCGCATGACCCTGTGCAACATGACCATCGAGGCCGGAGCCCGCGCGGGCCTGATCGCCGCCGACGAGACCACCTTCGCCTATCTCGCCGGGCGTCCCTCGGCGCCGAAGGGCGGCGCCTGGGAGATGGCGCTGGCCTATTGGAAGACGTTCGTCTCCGACCCGGAGGCGCGGTTCGACTCCGAGATCGAGATCGACGTCTCCACGCTTACGCCGATGGTGACTTGGGGCACCAGCCCACAGGATGTCGTCGCCATCGACGGGCGGGTTCCCGATCCCGCCGACTTCGACAGCCCTCGCGCCGAACAGATTACCCGCGCGCTCACCTACATGGGTCTCGAAGCCGGTCAGCGGATCGACGAGACCCGCGTGGACCGGGTGTTCATCGGGTCCTGCACCAACAGCCGGATCGAGGACCTCCGCGCCGCCGCTGATATCGCCCGAGGCCGGCATGTCGCCGACCACGTGCGGGCGATGGTGGTGCCGGGCTCCGGCCTGGTGAAGGACCAGGCCGAGGCCGAGGGGCTGGACGCCATCTTCCGCGACGCCGGCTTCGACTGGCGGGAGCCGGGCTGCTCGATGTGCCTGGGCATGAACCCCGATCGCCTCGCGCCCGGCGAACGCTGCGCCTCGACATCCAACCGCAACTTCGAGGGCCGCCAGGGCCGGGGAGGGCGGACGCATCTGATGAGCCCGGAAATGGCGGCGGCGGCGGCGATTGTCGGCCATATCGTGGACGCGCGGACGCTCACGCTGGCTTGACCAAACCGGTCTAACAGCGGAGGCTGTAATCGTGAAGCACGTCAATCTTTATGAAGCTAAGACCTCTCTCTCGGCGCTCGTGGAAGAGGCGGCGAACGGCGAGGAGATCGTCATCGCCAAGAATGGCAAAGCCCGCGCGAAGCTGGTCGCTCTCGCGGACGAAAAAACGATCCGCGAACCGAAGTTCGGAACCTGGGCTCATCTCGGATGGAAGCTGCCGGATGATTTCGACGATCCGGACCCGGAACTCGAAGCCTTGTTCTATGGTGACGGCAAGCCAGCGGGCGAAATTTGAACGGCTTCTTGTTCGACACCAGCGCGTTCATTTGGTCTCTGCTCGACGATCCCCGGATGAACGAAGACGTCAGGAGTCGTCTCCGTGGAGCGCCCCGCCACGTTAGCCAAGTGTGCGCCATCGAAATCGCCATCAAGTTGAGCGCGAGAAAACTCGGTATCCCGAGTTCTTTCGGCAGGGATTTCGCGGAAGCTTTCAGGTCCGCGTGCAAGGATCTGGAGGCGGATTTGCTGCGGATCGATCTGATCGACATCGAGCGCTTGAGCCGCCTTCCGTTCATTCACCGCGACCCGTTCGATCGGATCATAATTTGCCAAGCGCTTTCGAACGGCTTGACCGTGGTGACCGGGGACCGCGCCTTCGCCGCCTACGCCGGTCTCGATGTCCTGGAGATCTGACCCATGAAACCCTTCGCCCGCCTCGACGCCCGCGCCGCGCCGCTGGATATCGCCAATCTCGACACCGACCAGATCATCCCCAAGCAGTTCCTCAAGACCGTGGAGCGGGAGGGGCTGAGCAAAGGGCTGTTTTACGATCTGCGTTTCCACGCCGACGGCGAGCCCAAGCCTGGCTTCGTCCTCGACCATCCGCATTACGCCGGCGCGGGCGTGTTGATCGTGGGCGAGAATTTCGGTTGCGGCTCCAGCCGGGAGCATGCGCCGTGGGCGCTGCTCGACGCCGGCATACGCTGCGTGATCTCGTCAAGCTTCGCCGAGATCTTCCACAACAACTGCTTCGAGAACGGCCTGCTGCCCGTGGTTCTGCCGGAAGCCGATGTCCGCGCGCTGATGGCCGAGGCCAAGGGCGGCAACCACGTCTTTTCCATTCACCTGGAGACCCAGACGGTCACCGCCCCGTCCGGCGCCGCGATCCGCTTCGAGATCGATCCCGGCCGTAAGGAGAAACTGCTGAAGGGTCTCGACAGCATCGGCGAGACGCTGCAGGCGGCGGACGCCATCACCGCGTTCGAGGCGCGCGGCGCATCGAAGGCACCTTGGTTGGAGCGCGCGGCGTGATCTTGCTCCTCCTGCCCGGCGATGGCATCGGGCCGGAGGTGATCGCCCAGGTGCGGCGGGTCGCCCAGGCGCTCACGCCCGACCTGCAACTGGAGGAGCGTTCCTTCGGCGGGATCGCCTACGACACCCAGGGCACGCCGCTGCACGACGACACCCTGGCGCTGGCCAAGGCCTGCGACGCGGTGCTGATGGGCGCGGTCGGCGGACCGAAATGGGCCAGCGCGCCCAGGCATCTGCGGCCGGAGGCGGGACTGCTGGGTCTGCGCGCCGGTCTCGGGGTGTTCGCCAACCTGCGTCCGGCGCTGTGTTTCCCGGCCCTCGCCGACGCCTCGACCCTCAAGCGCGAGGTGGTCGAGGGCCTGGACATCATGATCGTCCGTGAGCTGACGGGCGGAGTTTATTTCGGCCGCCCGCGCGGCATCGAGACCCTCCCCGACGGCCAGCGGCGCGGCGTCGACACCCAGGTCTACACCACCTCCGAGATCGAGCGGGTGTCGCGGGTGGCGTTCGAACTGGCGCGCGGGCGGCGGAACAAGGTGACCTCGGCGGAAAAGTCCAACGTCATGGAAAGCGGCCTGCTGTGGCGCGAGGTCGTCGCCGACCTCCACGCGCGGGAGTTCGCCGATGTGACGCTGGAGCACATGCTGGCCGACAACGCGGCCATGCAACTGGTGAAGAATCCGCGGCAGTTCGATGTTCTGCTCACGGACAATCTGTTCGGCGACATCCTGTCCGACGAGGCGGCCCAGCTCACCGGCTCCCTCGGCATGCTGCCCTCGGCGGCGCTCGGCGCGCCGGGAACGCCGGGGTTGTACGAGCCGATCCACGGCTCGGCGCCGGACATCGCCGGCCAGGGCGTCGCCAATCCGTTGGCGGCGATCCTGTCCTTCGCCATGGCCCTGCGCTGGAGTTTGGGGATGCCGGACTTGGCCGACCGGGTGGCGACGGCGGTGGAAGCGGCGCTGGGATCGGGCGCGCGGACGCGGGATCTTGGCGGTGTGCTGACGAGCGCGGAAATGGGCGACGCGGTCCTCGCGGCCCTTTAGGTTCCCTTCTCCCCTTGCGGGAGAAGGTGTCGGCGAAGCCGACGGATGAGGGGTCGCGCGGTCCTTCAGCTTGGGTTGTCGCCGCTAAACCGGTTGTCGAAGGTTCGGCGCGACCCCTCATCCGACCCGCTTCGCGGGCCACCTTCTCCCGCAGGGGGAGAAGGACCAAATGGAGGTTCCGCGAACCCCTCCACATTATCCCAGGCCCCCCAATCGGGACGAAGTCCGAGGTCGGCGCAGATGGCCTGGACGACGACCCGCCAGGGCTGGTGGAGGAGGGCGTCATAGTCCTCGCCCTCGATCAAGTGTTCCTGGACGTAAGCGCGCTGGCGTTCGGCGGCCTCGCGGTCGCCGGCCTCCGCCTCGATGGCGGAATCCACCGCGCGGGCGACGCGCGCGCGGGGGTCGGAGACGGCGGTCGGCGCCTCGGGAACAGGCGTCGAAACGGGAGCAGACGCAGGCGCCTTCGAGACTTCCGGAGCCTCCGGCGCCAGGATGGCGAGGTTCGGGATCGGCCCGCCTCGCAGCAGTGCGATGAGCTCTTCGTCGAGCCGGCTGGCGAGCGCCAGGCACAGGCGCACCGCCCGCGAGATCACCGCGAAGGCCCGCGCCGGATCGGCGAAAGGCTTGCGCCCCGCAATCTCGACCGTCTCGCCGGTGGCGAGCCGCTCCGCCATGCCATCCCCTTGTCCGCCAGCCGATCGAGCGCGTCCCGTCGCTCCTCGATGCGAGCGATCGCATCGGCGACGAGCGCGGCGGCGGGAGGGATGGGCGCGTGATTCATTCCCATAGTTTGCATTATGAAAGGGATGAGCGTCAAGCAGAGAGTTTGCAAATGCGAAAATCATTAGGCGAGCGCTCATTGCCGCTTCGGGCGGCGCGTTCCGGCGGACCCACCTCGCCAGTCTTACCAAGGTGCGCCGACGAGTTGCCGCGATGCCCGAGACGGGGTACCATGTCATGGTATTACGGAGAGCGACATGGGAAAGAACACGTCCTTCATCGTCGGTGATCATTTCAGCGCGTTCATGGCCGAACAGGTCGCCGCGGGGCGGTACGGCTCGAGCAGCGAGGTGGTGCGCGCGGGGTTGCGCCTGCTCGAGGAGCGTGAGGCCGAGGTGGGCGCGGTGCGGGCCGCCTTGATCGCGGGCGAGCGGAGCGGACCGTCGGTCGACCTCGATTTCGACGACTACATCGCCGGCAAGCGCGCCTCGGCCGAGCGCGATTGAAGGCGCGCTTTTCCCCCGCCGCGCTCGGCGACCTCGACGACATCTGGGCCTTCACCGTGGAACGCTGGGGTGTGGCCCAAGCGGAGCGTTACATAAGGGCGATCCGCGACGCCCTCGCCGCGGAGGTTTCCGGGACACGGCGAGGCAGGGCTTGCGACGAGATTCGCCAAGGATACTTCAGGCTTGCCGTGGGCTCCCACGCCCTTTTCTACCGCCTGGAGGGTCGGGACCTCGCGGTCGTTCGCATCCTTCACGGCGGTATGGATTTTAGGCGTCATCTTTGAGGATACCTGTCCCGAAGTGTGCGGAGGCGTACGCAAAGACTGAACACGTCTTTGTATCGCTCTGCGTCGCCTCTCGCCCGCCCTCGGAGGGGATCGGACGGCGTCAGGCACTTGGTTGTAGTCCTAGGCTGGCGATGTGGGAGAGCACATACAATGACTTCGACCTGCCTGACGACGGCAATAGCCTCATGCGACGAGCCGCTTCCCCGTTATCCCCTCCAGCACTCGCAGCGGCGATGCCGCCGGCTCGGCCATCGCCTCCACCGGCAGATAAAACGTCTGTTCCAGGGCGTGACGCCCAGCAAGGGCCGCATGCACCGTGCTGTCGGTGAAGACGATCCAGCTCGCGCCGGCGGCGAAAGCGACCTCGCGGCGCGGGGCGTTGCGCTGGTAGTCCAAGTCGAGCTTGGCGGCGTCGTGAAGGCCGAGCATCAGGGCGTCGTAGGGGGTGCGGCGGGACTTGGTGACGCCGAGGGCTTGCATCGCCCAGGCCTCGCCCGGCAGCGGTCGACGGAGCTTGCCGACCCAGCGCGCGGCGTGGGCGGCGAACGGCTCGCCGACCTGCCACAGCCGCGCCTCGCCGTCCGGGTCGATGTTGGAGAACACGCGCAGGATGCGCCGGCCGCCGGTGGGCTGGGAGGCGAAGGCGTCGATGTGCAGGCGGCGGTCGTCCTTGCGCGGACTCAAGACCTCGCCGCCGACCGGGCGGTTGCGCAGGCTGGTGCGGCCGCGCTCGAGGTGGCCGGCGTAGCCGGGCGCAAGGTCCAGCACCGAGGCCTCCGCCCACGCCGCGTACCGCGCCATCAGCCGCCCGGCCTCGACCTCGCCCGCGCCGTCGAGGCCGCGCACCGTCTGGCCATCCGGAGACAGGCTGATGTTCTTCGCGCCTCCCGCAGAGCCGAGGCCGAGGCATGGCGTCTCGTTAGGCGTGAGCTGGAAGGAGCGCGTGAGCAGTACGACGCCTTCGGTTTCCAAGCGGATCTGGTCCGGCGTCGCCATCGCTCACGCAATACACCCGCTGGCCCCGAGGCTTAAGGCCGCTATGGTAGGGACGGAAAGACCCTTCTCCCATAGGGAGAAGGAGGGGCCCACGCCGCAGGCGTGGGAGGATGAGGGGCTAGGCTGCCGGCAGGGTAACCCCTCACCCTCCCACCGCTGCGCGGCGGGCCCCTCCCTCTCCCTTTGGGAGATGTGTTTCGTTGTGGGCCCGAACGGAGGCGGCGATGGCGGAGACGATCAACACCACGAGCGTCGACGACCTCAACCGAGCCAACCTCGGCAAGCTTCCCGAGCATCTCGGCCTGAAGATCGTCGAGGTCGCTCCGGGACGGGTGGTCGGCCGCTACGAGGCGCGGCCGGACCTCGTGGCGCATACCGGCTACCTGCTCGCCGGAACCGTGCTGTCGGTCGCCGACATCCTGTGCGCCTACGGAGTGTCCACCGCCTGGCCGGCGGGCGCGAACGGCTTCACCACCGTGGAGGTGAAGTGCAACTTCGTGGGCACGATCCGGGAGGGCGCCGCGGTGTGCGCGGCGACCCTGCTCCACGGTGGCAGGACGACCCAGATCTGGGACGCCGAGACCCGCAGCGCCGACGGCAAGTTGATGGCGGCGTTCCGCTGCACCCAGATCATCCTGTATCCCCGCGCGTGACGGCCTCCAAGCCGAACGGCGCCGACCACCTCGTCCACGACGCCGTCGGGCCGCCTCTGACACCCAGAGCGGCGGTGGCCTGCGTCGCGGTGGGCATCAATTCCCTGCTGTCCATCGGCGTGCTGCCGGCGCTGCTGGGCGCGATGGCCGACGAGCATCGGCTGACCGCGGCGCAAATCGGGCTGGCGGCGATGATCGAGCTGCTGGCCATGGGCGTGGTCACCGCGGGCCTCGGCCTGATGCGCCGACCGCGGCGGCTGCGCCTGATCGGCGCCGCCGCCTCGCTGGGATTGGCGGGCGCCGACCTCGCGGCGCTGCACGCCGGCGGCGCGACGGCGCTGGCGGCGCGGGGCGCGGCGGGGGCGATGGAGGGCGTGCTGCTGTGGATCACGGTGTCGATGATCGCGCGCACCCTGACGCCGGAGCGGTGGGCCGGGGTGTTCTTCGTCGCTCAGACCGCCAGCCAGCTCGCCCTCGCCGTGGTGTTTTCCGCCGGCGTGATCGCGCGGTTCGGCGCCGACGGCGGCTTCCTCGCCCTGGCGGCCATCGCGGCGGTCGGGGCCATACCGGCGCTGATGACGCCGCGGGCGTTCGCGCCGCTGGTCGGCGATCCGGCCATGAGCGGGGCGCCGCCGCCGCGCGGACTGATGGCGCTCTTCGCCGTCGTGGTTCTGGTGTCCGCCGGCGGCGCGGTGGGCGTCTACCTCCAGCCGCTGGCGCATCAGGCCGGCCTGAGCGCGGCGGTGGCGCGCACGGCGCTGTGGACCTCGCTGGTGGCGCAGGTCGCGGGATCGGCGACGGCCACCCTGCTCGCCGGCCGGGTGCGCTATTTCAGCGTGATCGTGGTCGGAACGGCGATCTATCTGGTGACCTGGGCCGGGCTGGGCTTCGACCTACCGGCCTGGCTGTTCGTGGCGGACAATATCGTGGCGGGTTTCGGCGGGCTGCTGGTGGCGCCGTTCCTGACCCCGTTCATCATCGACGCCGACCCCACCCGGCGGGCGGCGATGCAGGCCGGCGCGGCGCAACTGGTTGGCGGGGCGGCCGGTCCACTGCTGGCGTCTTTCGTGGCGAGCGACGCCGACGTGCGCGGGGTGCTGTGGCTGGCGGCGGGGCTGATCGTGACCGGCTTGGCGATGATCGCGGGTTTGCGGTTCACGTCATCTGAGTAGACCCCCTTCCGCTCGCCCGAGGCGAGTCGCTTCCCCCTGAGGGGGAAGACGGAAGCCGGCGCCGAACCCACACCTCCTTCGTCTTCCCCCAAGGGGGAAGCGACTCGCGTCAGCGAGCGGTAGGGGGTCTACTTAAGCGGCAATGCTTCACCGCGCGCCGGTGATTTCCTTGATCAAGCCCTGAACCGTGGGTTTGGCGCCCGCGCTCCACATTGCGCGGAGGCAGGCCAGGGTGTCGGCGGCGGGGCCGTCCATCCGCCAGTCGCAGCCGTCGAACTTGCAGCCCTCGAAGATCGGGGCTTCGCCGCCGCTGTAGATCAGGCGGCATTTGCGGAACTCGCAATCCTCGAAGGTCATGCCGTCGAGGTTCACGGTCTCGTGGGTGAAGGCGGTGGCCCGCTGGGGGACGCTGAACTCAGTCATCGCCGGACTCCGGATCGACGGCGCCGGTGCGCTCGCGGCCTTCGCGTTCCTTGGCTTCGCGTTTGAGCGCGGCTTTCTCGGCGACCTTCTGGGCCTTGGCCCGCTCGCGTTCGAGCCGTTCGAATTGGAAATTCGGCTTGCGCGCCATCGCGGCGTCATCCTTCTGTTACAGCGGCGGGGCGCCTCAATCGCCTATCGGCGGCGATTTGGCGAGGCCCGGTTTTAAGGTGGTGTCAGTTCGGCCGGAACTTCGGCGGCACCGCGGCGACTTCCGCCGGCGTCAGCTTGCGCAGCGATTTGGCGATCAGCGGCGTGGCGAAGCCGTTGGTGTCGGAGATCTTGAGGTCGAGATCGAGGGCGTTGCAAATGCTGCCGCTGCCGCCGCGGTTGATCGAGACCAGGTGCATGTTCGGCCACGACAGCTGGGTCGAGCCGCCGCCGGACAACTTCACCTCGTAGATGTCGCGGTTGTTGATGCCGAGGTAGAGCGTGTCGGGAGACGGCGACTTCCACCCGCGCCACTGGGTGACGAAGAAACACGGCGATTTGGAATCGTCGCGGGTCGACGGCCAAGCGCCGGGCGCGGCGGCGGACAGCATGACCGCCCCGGTGGCGGCGATGGCGCCCAGGCTCTTCAGTGTGATCATGGCGGCCTCGAATGTTGGTCCCTTAGCCGAAAAGGTGGGATGCAAGGCCCCGCTTGTCAAATGTCGGTGCGTTGACGCGCGCGTAAGGCCGTTTTAGCGTCGGCTATTCAAGGGAACCGGCGTGTTCTCAAATTGTGAGGAGGAGACGCGGCATGTCCGAACCCAGTCCGTCACCGGGACCTTCGCCGTCCCGAGCGGACCTTCACCATCCGGCAGCTCTGCCTGGAGTTCCAATGCACACCCCGCGCCCTGCGGTTCTACGAGGACAAGGGGCTGCTCGCACCGTCGCGGCAAGGTCTGAACCGGGTCTATTCGTATCAGGACCGGGCGCGACTGACCCTGATCCTGCGCGGCAAGCGGGTCGGGCTGTCGCTGGCGGAGATCCGCGAGATCCTGCAGCTTTACGACAAGGGCGACGGCGGCGCGAAACAGAACGCCAAGGCCCTGTCCAAGTTCAGGGAGCGCATCGTGGCGCTCGAAGCCAAGCGGCGGGATGTCGAGGAGGCCATCGCCGAACTGCGCGAAGCCTGCGTCCGCATGGAAGCGTTCCTCGCCAAGACCCCGGCGCCGCTGGCGCCGCTTAAGGCGCCCGCGAGCATCGGCGGCAACGAGATGGTGAAGGCGCCCCTCGCGAGGACGCCGTGAGCCTGCACCACGCCACCGTCGCCTGGACGCTGGGCGAAGGTTCGGATTTCCCGGCCGGGAAATACAGCCGCGCCCACGATCTCGATTTCGGACATGGACTGGTCGTGCCTGGAACGCCGTCGCCCCAGGTGGTGCCGGCGCCGTGGTCGCGGGAGGGCGCTGATCGACCCGGAGGCGGCGTTCGTGGCCTCGCTGAGCGCCTGCCACATGCTGTGGTTCCTCGACCTCGCGGCCCACGCCGGCTGGACGGTGGCCAGCTACCGCGACGCCGCGGAAGGAACCCTCGGCCGTGTCGCCCCGCGTAGGATGGGAATGATCAAGGTGGTGCTGAAGCCGCAAATCGCCTTCAGCGGCAGGCAGCCGAGCGCCGAAGAGATCGCCGCCCTGCACCACACCGCCCACGACCGCTGCTTCATCGCCAATTCGGTGACCACCGAGGTGGTGGTCGAGGGCTGACGTCGAACCCGAGACGCGGGTGGAGAGCTGCACTTATGGACGGTTGGCTTCGAGACATTCCCGAGCGGATCGTCACCGATCGCCTGATCATAAGGCCCCACGGTCCGGGCGACGGCGAAGAACTCTGCGCCGCGATCATCGATAGTTTGCCAGAACTCCGCCGATGGCCTGCTTCGTTGGGTTGGGCTCTTGACGACCCTTCGCCGGCGACGTCGGAAAACTTCTGTCGCCGTTCCGCCGAGGCATTCGCCGAAAGACGCGACTTTCCCATGCTAATTTTTTACCGCGACACCGGTCAGATCGTCGCCTCCAGTGGCCTTCACCGGCCGGACTGGAACGTTCCGAAGATGGAGATCGGCTGGTGGGGTCGGAGCACCTACGCGCGCCAGGGGCTGGTGACCGAAGCGGTGCAAGCCATCATCGACTACGGATTTAAACATTTACGCGCGCGCCGCATCTTCGCTTTGCCGGACGACGAGAACATCGCGAGTTGCCACATCTGCGAGCGCGTCGGAATGTCTATGGAAGGAGTACTCCGGAATGAGCGGGCGGCGCCGGATGGCCAATTGCGAAACACTCGCTTGTACGCCGCAACCGGCTAGCGCAATCGCCAGACAAGTTGAATCGCCCACGCTCCGTCATCCCGGACGGCAACGCAGCGCAGCGGAGCGACGATCCGGGACCCAGGGGATCGGGCGCGATATTGCGGCTGAGAGTGCGTATCCGGTCCCCTGGGTCCCGGGTCTCTGTTCCGCTCCGCTTCACGCCGCCCGGGATGACGGTGTCCAGGGGATCGTTGCAGCTTAGCCGACGAATGCGCTAGAGTTGCGTTCCGCTCACCGTCGACGGCGAGTTCGACCGCCCCCGATTTTTGCCCAACCACGATCACGCGCGCAGGCGGCCCGCCGCGGCGGCGTCGGCCAGGACCCACGAGGCTCCCGCGCGACGCGCGGTCTCGGCCATGCGGGCGGCTTCGGCTTTGCGGCCGCTCCTGGCGTAGACCTGGGCGAGCTGTAGCCAGATCGCCGGGCGGCCTGGTTCGCGCTTGCGGGCGCGATGAAGCCCGGCCTCGGCCGTCATGAAGTCCCGCCGGCCGGTGGCCGCGATCGCCAGGCCGATCTCCGCCGTGACGTTTCCCGGATCGAGGGCGATCACCTTGCGGAACACCCGCTCGGCGTTGGCGACACGGCCCGCCGCGACCCACAGGGTGGCGACGGTGAGCAGGGTGGCGACCTCCGGGTTCGCCTCGGCGGTCTTCAGCCATGGCGAGGCGTCGGTGAGCCGGCCCGCCAGGATGTGCCGCGCGCCGTGGGCCAACGCGCCCCAGCCGCGCTCCGGCGCCAGGCGAAGCAATCGGTCGGCGAGGTCTTCGAGGGGTTCGCCTTGCCGAAGCGCCACGTGGCCGCGAACCTTGACCCTCAGGGCGACGACGCAGTCCGGGTCCAGCGCGAGCGCCGCGTCCGCCGCGCGGACGGCGCCGGCCGGATCGCGGTCGAGCATCATCGACGCCAGTTCGGCGAGGCCGCGCGCCTTCCACTCCGCGGGGGCGCGGCGGGGCGGCCTGTAGCCGAGCATTCGCAGCGGCCCCAGCACTCTGGGGTCGGGCATCAGTGGTCGGGGCGGTCGCGAAGACGGCGCCTGACGGGTCGCGGCGGATCCGGCGATCTGTTGGAGCCGTCTTCCCGGGAGGGCTGTGTCTTCCAGGCCGAACAGCCCCAGGACCGTCGGCGCGATGTCGAGCAGGCCCGCGCTTTCGAAGGCCGGGTCCGGCGCGATGCTGGCGCCCGCGGCCAGCATGACGCCCGGCGATCCTTCCCAGCCCGGTGAGACGACCACAGTCACCCGGTCGGGACCGGCGAGATCCGCCAGGCGTCCGATCAAGCCGTCGAGGAAGCGCCACGCTTCGGGGATGACGCCGTCGAAGACGGCCTCGCCGGAGGCGCCGAACGCGAGCCTCGCCTGTTGCAGGATCGGCTGATGGATGAAGACGGCGTCCGGCGCCGGCTCGCCGCTTTCGGCCAGCATCCAGGCGGCGGCGGACTGGATCGTCGCCGCCCGCGCCATGCCGGCGCTCAGGGCCCGCACCTTGTCCTGATGAGCGCGGTCGGTGAGGGCAGCGGGGGGAATCAGCGGCGCGAGCATCGTCGGCGTGATCCGGCTGGCATGGACGCGGCGGGAGCGCAGCGCCTCGCGGCGGCCGGCCGGCGCGCAGCGAAGCGGAAGCGCCCAGCTCTCCTCGTCTCGGCCGGTGGAGTCGGCGAAGGAATCGTCGACATGCAGGCCCGGCCAGTCGGCGCCCGGGCGGCTCGCGGGCCATCCCACGGAGCCCGTGGAAATCCCCGCCGCCTCCAGCCGCGCCCAGACGGGTAGGATCCGCCACGACGCCTTCCCGGTCGGGCGCAGGCCGCCCGGCCAGGCTTCCTCGTCGCGCCAGACGCCGTGGTTTTCGGGTTGCACGCCCGAGGCGATCGACGCCGCGGCCGAGGGGCCGAAACCCGGCGGCGCGCCGGAAAGCCAGCCGGCGATCCCGGCTGCCCGCAGGGCGGCCAACCGCGGTATGTCTCCCGCGCGGGCTCGGGACTCGAAGCCCTGCCAATCCATTCCCGGCGCACAGATCACCAGCAGTCTGGTCATGACGCGGCGAAGATTGTTAACCCGGTGAGATGGACGACATCACCGTGGCCATGGCGCCGGAGACCGAGGCCGCCGCCTGCCTTGCCTTGCTGCCCGAAGCCGCGGGCGCGCCGGTCGAACTGCTGGTCGCCAAGCGCGCTCACGCCGTGGTCGGGGCGGCGGCGGTGTGGTGGCGAAACGACTCCGATCCCGCCGGGTTTCCCCTTTCGATCCACGTTTTGCCTCCTGAACGTCGGCGCGGCATCGGCCGCCGGCTGCTGGACGCCGCGATCGACCTCGCCTTGGACGACGCCCTCGGCTTTTGGTCGCGCGCCGCCGCCCTGGACGGCGCGCCGGACGCGGCCTTTCTCGTCGCCTGCGGCTTTCAGCCGAGACGGCGTGAACATCATTTCGAGGCGGCCATCGACGCGCTTCTGGCGGATGTTCGGCCGAAGGCGGGGCGGCTCCGCGACCGTGGCCGCGTGCCTAATGATGTGCGGATCGTCCCGCTGGCCGAGGCGCCGCTGGAGGAGGTCGGCCGCCTGTTGTCGCGGGAACTGGGCAGCGTCCCAGCGCGGGCGACCGAGCGTCTGCGCCGCAGGGCGAACGCTCCGGACGACATCGCCGATCGGTCCCGCGTGGCCATGCGCGGCGGCGAGGTCGAGGGCGCGATCCTGTGGAAGATCGAGAACGGCGTGGCGATCGTCGAGGCACGCGTTGTTCATCCGCGCAATCGCGGCGGCTGGCTCAACGTCGTCCTGCTCGAAGACGGCCTCGCGCGCGGCAAGGCCGAGGGGCTGGAGCGACTACGCTTCCACTGCGACGATACGATCCGCGACACCTTGAGCCTCGCCAAAAGGTGCGACGCCGTGGAGGCGGAGCCCAGGGCCTATTACTACCTCGATCTCGCCGGCTGATGGAACCGTCCGCCGCCCCAAGGCATCGTGGGGCGGCTTGAACCGATGGTCTAGGCCGAGGCCAGCGACCGCCTGCGCGAAGCGCGGAGAGAGCCGCCGACCATCGCGGCGCCGGCGATCAACAGCGCCCAGGCTTCGGGCTCCGGAACCGCGGAGAGGGTGAGAACGGAGCCGGCGAAATCTCCCACATAGGTTCCGGGCGTCAGGACGCCGGGGCTTTGAGGCGCGAAGTAGAGTGGCGGCTTGAAGGAATCGTAGGTCTGATTTGTGAAGGGCGAAGACCCGGTTGGCCCTGTTCCGAAATAGCTGTCGATCGGAACGCCGGTAACCGCCGCCTTGAATCCGGTGGTGTTGTCGCCCACGGTCGCCAGGGTATTGCCCAGGGAATCGTTGATCAACGTGAAATCGGTGAAGTCCGGCAGGGCGTCGGCGACGCCGCCGTCACTCCGCACTTCGAAGGTTTCGGAATAACTCGTGGCGCTGTTCGAGAATGATCCGTAAAGCGTGACCGCATGGGCGGCCGGCGCGATGGCGACCGCGCCGCCGGCGGCGGTCAACATAGCAAAGGCGTAGTTCACCTTGTTCATTATAGTGCCTTGCTTAAGTGACGGCCACGAATTGCGGCGGTTATGAGTTGGCTTTTTAACTAATAGTGTTTTGGGGTCAATCGTCAGATCACTTAAGTTTACAATTGCATTCGCATTAAGCGTGTTCCGCGTCGCAGGTTCCCAGCGCCCGCGTCAGTATCAGCGTTCCGCCCTCGAAGTTCTGCCTCTGACCGTCCGGCGTGTTGATCGCATCGGAGATCGGCAGGCCGAGCCAGCCGCTCACGCCGCCGAACTGCACGTACAGCCGGTCGCAGGCGGCGACGGCGAACGCCTTTCCGGCGAGCGGGCCGGACATGTGGCGGACGATCTCCCCGCCCTCGAACCGGGCGGAGCGCGCCGCCGTGCCCTTCACCGAAGTCGCCGTGTCGCCCTCCGACTCGACGGGACAGCCGAGCCGTCCCGCGCGGCCGTCTGTTCCCGCCCAC
This sequence comes from Caulobacteraceae bacterium, assembly GCA_965277785.1. Lineage (GTDB taxonomy): Bacteria > Pseudomonadota > Alphaproteobacteria > Caulobacterales > Caulobacteraceae > Acaudatibacter. The sequence goes on along the minus strand of CBDIDP010000005.1, from coordinate 41,481 downwards.
GCCGCGATCACCGCGGGGCTCAGGGCCTTGCCGCACGTGTCGGCGCCCGGGTTCGGATTTTCATCGGCCCACGCGGCGGTGATCGCGATCGGCGAGGCGATGAGCGCGGCAGCCATCAACGCATTGGCGAGTTTGAACATCGGTCGACTCCGCACCGCACGGGAAGGCCGCCCTTCGGCGGTCCATCGACCTTAGACGCCGGCGGCGCTATGGTCGCCCCGAGTTGCTGTCACGTTTCGAGGAGCCGCATGGCGAAAGAAGAACAGTTGGAGTTGCCGGGCACGATCAGCGAGTTGCTGCCCAACGCCACCTTCCGGGTCACCCTGGAGAACGAACACGAGATCATCGCCCACACCGCGGGCAAGATGCGCAAGAACCGCATCCGGGTTCTCGCCGGCGACAAGGTGCTGGTGGAGATGAGCCCTTATGATCTCAGCAAGGGGCGGATCACCTATCGCTTCAAGTAGCGGAGGCGCGCCGCGTGGCGCGTCGAATGGACCCTAAAATGAGCGTCTTGAAGGATCGGCGGGTGTTGACGCTGGGCGGGATGGGCCTCGCGCTCGGGGCCGGTCTCGTCATCGCCCTCCTGTTGGTCCGCAAACCGGACGGCGCCGGCGAAGCGCCGCCCGCGTCGCAGGCGGGGCTGATCGTGCAGACCGGCCGCGACGACGACGCCAAGCTCGACCCGATGCGGCCCCTGCGTTGTTTCGTCGGCGGACAGTTCGTCGGCGAGCTTCCGTTGAGCGCCTGCGCCAAGCGCAACGGCGTGGCCACCGGGTCGCTCGATGTCGGCCTCGACCCCAGCGGCGCCCTCGCCGCGGCCAATGGCCCGAACAGCCAATTGACCCCGTTGCCGCCGGCTCCGGCCGCGGCCGAGACCCAGTCGGCCAGCCCGACCACATCGGGCGAACCCGCCGCCGTCAAGGCCTCGGCGGCCTGCTGGCGTTTCGCCGACGGCGCCTGGACGCCGCTGACCGGCGACTTCACCGTCATCTCCTGCGCCCAGACCCTCTATGGCGGTCAGTGCGTGAAACCCGGTTCGGCGATCTATGGGCGGTGGGGCGACCACACCCTGCGCCTGGTGCCGGGGCGCGTGGAGATCTCCGCCGACAACCGCACCTTCCGCGCCTTGGCGGAGCAGGGCCCGGGCTGTTCGCTGGCCGCCGCGGGTTGAACCGCGCCGGACGGGCTATAGATTGACCCGATGAAAACGTCCCGAGCCGTGCTCCTCGCCTGCGCCTGCGCCATGACCGGTCTCGCCGCCTGCGAGAAACAGCTCGACGCCCCGGCGGACAAGGGCGTGTGCTGGCATCTCGTCCAACCTCCGGGCCAGCCGCCGAAGTTCAACAAGCTGGCCGACAACCAGGTCGATCTCGAACACTGCGCGGCCCAGCTCGAGCGGATGCGGATCAACTTCCGCGCCCTGGGCAAGAACGACGACGAGGTCGTCGGGGCCTATCAGGGACAATACCTGTTCGACGACGACACCGGCGTCGCCACCTCGCAGACCCTGAAGGGGCATCCCTATTCGCTGATGGTCCGCAGCGGCGACGGCCGCCTGGTCGTGCCAGGAGCGATGCCTCTGCAATGAGGTTGGGTGGAGAACAGAAAGAGAACAAGCTGCTTGCGCGCGCCGCCTCGACCGCTTAGGATTGCGTGATGATTTCGGCGCGATGGGTCGCCGGGCGAGCAAAGGGAGCGTGCTATGGCGGGCAGCGTCAACAAGGTCATTCTGATCGGAAACCTGGGCAAGGACCCGGAAATCCGGTCGCTGAATTCGGGCGACAAGGTCGCCAATCTCAGCATCGCGACGTCCGAAACCTGGCGCGACCGCAACTCCGGCGAGCGGAAGGAAAAGACCGAGTGGCATCGAGTGTCGATCTTTAACGACAACCTCGTCAAGGTCGCCGAGAACTACCTCAAGAAGGGCTCGAAGGTCTACATCGAGGGCGCGATCCAGACGCGCAAATACAATGACGCTTCCGGCGCGGAACGCTACACGACCGAGATCGTGTTGCAGAAGTTCCGCGGCGAACTGACCATGCTCGATGGGCGTGGCGACGGCGAAGGCGGCGGACGCGGCGGCGGGGTGGACGACGGCTATTCCAGCGGCCCGCGCGTCTCGTCGTCCGGACCGAAGGAAACCTTCAGCGCCGACCTCGACGACGAAATCCCGTTCTGACGGAGGGCGGACGTCCCGTCCGCCGCTTGATTGGCTGAATGAGCGGTGGTCGCGGACGAGACGTCCGCGCTCCGGGTAAGGTCGGAAATCCGGTGATCGGGCGGGGCTCTAGGCCGCAATCGACGCGGGCGCCGCCGTCGCGCTAGAACAAGCCGCGAGCGGCGCCGGCGCGGCGTCCCTCTGGGGGTGACGCTGGATGACGACCGAGGCGGATCGGAATAGCCAAGGCTTCCGCCAGACCTACCTCTACTTCGGCCTTCTGACCTTCCTGATGTATCTGGTGGCGCCGAACGGCTACTTCGTCGACTTCACGACGTCGTACATGCTGAAGAACCAGCTTCACCTGGGACCCGGCGCGGTGGCCAATTTCCGGCTGCTGACCGCGATCCCGACCTATCTCGCGTTCCTGTTCGGCTTTACCCGTGATCTGTGGAATCCGATCGGTCGGCGGGACCGCGGTTACTTTCTCGTCTTCGCGCCGCTGACCGCCGCTGTCTTCGTGTGGATGGCTTTTTCGAAGATATCCTACGCCGGCCTGTTCTGGGGAATGCTGGCGGTGATGTTCGCCTACAGGTTCCTCGCCGCCGCCTACCAGGGTCTGATGGCCCTCATAGGCCAAGAGAAACTGATGTCCGGCAGGCTGTCGGTGTTGTGGAATGTCTTTCTTTCGCTCCCCGTTTTGATCGGGGCCGGAGCCTCGGGATTTTTCACCGAGTATCTTCGGCCGACCCAGACCTTCCTCTTCCTGGCGGCGCTCACCCTCGGCATCTTCCTGGTCGGACTTTGGAAACCCGGACCGGTGTTCGGCGGCGCCTACGATGCGCCTCAGGCCAAGGGGTCGACGATCCGGGGTGACCTCAAGCGGTTGTTCCAGCACCGCGCCATCTATCCCGCCGTGCTGCTGATCCTGCTGTTCCAGTTCGCGCCGGGGGCGAACACGCCGCTGCAATACTACCTGTCGGACAAGCTACACGCGCCGGACACGGTCTACGGCGGCTTCTACGCCATCTTCGCCGCATCGTTCATTCCGCCCTTCCTGCTCTACGGCTGGCTGTGCAAGCGGGTGACCCTGGGCAGGCTGCTGTTCTGGGGCATCATCATCACTATCCCGCAGATGGTTCCCCTGGCGTTCATCCACAGCGCCTCGGAGGCGCTGTGGCTCGCCGCGCCGATCGGGGCGATGGGCGGTATCGTCACCGCTGCGATCTTCGATCTCGCCATGCGCTCCTGCCCGCCGGGAATGCAGGGCACGCTGATGATGCTGGTGGAGGCCGGAAACCTGATCTCGACGCGGGGCGGCGATGTCGTTGGCGTTTGGCTTTACAAGCTGAGCCCCATCAACGGTTTCAACTATTGCGTGATCGCGATCACGGTCGTCTACGCCCTGATGCTCCCGGTCATGCTGCTCATACCGCGCCACTTGCTGTCCACCATGGATGGGCAAGCCGATCCGGAGGCCGAACGCGAGATGGCCGAAGAGATCGCGCGGACGTCGCCCGCCATGGGCTGAACGCCGGCGATCTCCAAGGCCGACGCCGCTATTGCTGCGGTGTGCTGCTGCCGGTGTTGCCGTTCGGCGGGGTGGTCGTGCTGTTCGCGGGCGGCGTGGTCGTGGCGCCGGACGCGGGAGGGGTCGAGGAGGTCATCGATCCGCTGGAGCCGCTGCTCGCGCCGCCGACGGGCGCCGCTGAAGCGTCAGGCGTCGCTGCGGCGGGCGCGGCCGAGGACGACGAGTCGGCTGCGGTGGTGTCGGCGTTTTTCTTGGCGCAGGCGCCGAGCGCGAGCAGGCTGACGCCGGCCAACGCGAGCGCCGTCTTGGAGATCGTGTTCATGGGAGGGTCCTTTACTAAAGGGGCTTTGGTGGGAGGAGGCATCGCTCGAAATCCACCCGGCGTGGGATCGTTCCAGGAGAAAGGGTCGCAAGGCGCGGCGACTGGCTGCCGCTCCGCCGGACAACCCTGGCGGAGGTGGCGTCGAACGCCCCGGAGTGCTAAGAAAAACCAGGACGCGCACGTCCGATTCCCAAGAGCGCCGGACCCCCCGATTGACTGACGAAACGACCACGCCCCCGGGCTCATCTTCGGGCGGTGACTCCCAGCGCGGGCACGTGACCCCGATCTCGATCGAAAGCGAAGTCAAGAAATCCTACCTCGACTACGCCATGAGCGTGATCGTCAGCCGGGCCCTGCCCGATCTGCGCGACGGGCTCAAGCCGGTGCAGCGGCGCATCCTCTTTTCGATGAACGAACAGGGCCACACGCCTGACCGAGGGTACGTGAAGTCAGCCCGCGTGGTCGGCGACGTGATGGGCAAGTACCACCCGCACGGCGACCTTTCGATCTACGACACCCTGGTGCGAATGGCGCAGCCGTTCTCCATGGGCCTGCTGCTGATCGACGGACAAGGCAATTTCGGCTCGGTCGACGACGATCCGCCGGCGGCGATGCGCTACACCGAAAGCCGGCTGACCCGCGCGTCGATGGCCATCATGGCCGATCTCGACAAGGACACCGTCGATTTCCAGGAAAACTATGACGGCAAGGAGCGAGAGCCCTCGGTCCTGCCGTCGCGCATCCCCAACCTGCTGGTCAACGGGGCGGGCGGCATCGCCGTCGGCATGGCGACCAACATCCCGCCGCACAACCTGGGCGAGATCGTCGACGCCTGCCTCGCCCTGATCGACACGCCCGACATCCCGCTCGACGACTTCCTCGACATCGTGCCGGGTCCGGACTTCCCAACCGGGGGCGAGATCATCGGCCGCACCGGCGCGCGTCAGGCGCTGATGACCGGCAAGGGCTCGGTGGTGGTGCGCGGCGTCGCGACCATCGAGACCATCCGCAAGGATCGCGAGGCGATCATCGTCACCTCGATCCCGTATCAGGTGAACAAGGCCACCATGGTCGCGCGCATCGCCGAACTGGTCCGCGAGAAGCGGATCGAAGGCATCGGCGACCTGCGCGACGAGAGCGACCGGTCGGGCATGCGCGTGGTCATCGAACTGAAGCGCGACGCCAGCGGCGACGTGGTGCTCAACCAGCTCTACCGCTTCACCCAGTTGCAGAGCGCCTTCCCGGTCAACGCCCTGGCGCTGAACCGCGGCCGGCCCGAGCAGATGGGCCTGCGGGACATGCTGACCGCCTTCGTGGAGTTCCGCGAGGAGGTCGTGATCCGCCGCACGCGGTTCGAGCTCGGCAAGGCGCGCGACCGCGCCCACGTCCTGGTCGGGCTCGCCATCGCCGTCGCCAACATCGACGAGGTCATCGTCATCATCCGCTCGTCGAAGGACCCGGCGGAGGCGCGCGAGCGGCTGATGGCGCGCGACTGGCCGATCGGCGACATGATGCCTCTGATCGAGCTGATCGCCGATCCGCGCACGGTGGTCGTCGACGGCGACCGTGTCCGGCTGACCGACGAGCAGACCCGCGCCATCCTGGCCCTGACTCTGTCGCGTCTCACCGGTCTCGGCCGCGAGGAGATCTTCAGCGAGGGCGGCGAACTGGCCGCCCTGATCCGCTCCCACCTCGACCTGCTGGCCTCGCGCGACGCGATCATGGCCGTGGTCCGCGCCGAGTTGGTCGAGGTGCGCGAACAGTTCGCCGTGCCGCGCCGCAGCGCCATCGTCGAGGGGGAGGCCGACGTCGAGGACGAGGATCTCATCGCCCGCGAGGACATGGTGATCACCGTGACCCACGCCGGCTATGTCAAGCGCACGCCGCTCACCACCTACCGGCTCCAGCATCGCGGCGGCCGCGGGCGATCGGGCATGTCGATGAAGGACGAGGACGCCGTTACCCGGGTGTTCTCGGCCTCGACCCACGCGCCGATGCTGTTCTTTTCGTCGGGTGGCAAGGCGTACAAGCTGAAGGTGTGGCGCCTGCCGCTCGGCACGCCGACCTCGCGCGGCAAGGCCTTCGTCAATCTGTTCCCGATCGAGAACGGCGAGACCATGACCTCGATCCTGGCGCTGCCGGAGGACGAGGCGGCGTGGGACGGGCTGGACGTGATGTTCGCCACCCGGTCCGGCGGCGTGCGGCGCAACAAGCTCAGCGACTTCGTCCAGATCAACCGCAACGGCAAGATCGCCATGAAGCTCGATGAGGGCGATTCCATCGTCGGCGTCAGCCTGTGCACGTCCGCCGACGACGTGCTGCTCAGCACGTCCAATGGCCGCGCGATCCGCTTCGCCGCCGACGACGTGCGCGTGTTCATGAGTCGGGACTCCACCGGCGTGCGCGGCATACGCTTGGCCAAGGACGACACCGTGTTGTCGATGGCCATCCTGCGCGCGGTCGACGCCACCCCGGCCGAGCGACTGGCCTATCTCAAACATGTCAGCGCCATGCGCGCGGCGGAGACGGGGGAGACCGACGCCGAGGACGCGGTCGCGCCGCCCGCCGAGGAGGACGAGGATGACGCGGGCGAGAGCATGGCCGCCCTGTCGGTCGAGCGGCTGGCCGAACTCGGCGCGGCCGAGCAACGGCTGCTGACGGTCTCGTCGGAAGGCTACGGCAAGCGCACCTCGGCCTATGATTTCCGCCGGACGGGGAGGGGAGGGCAGGGCCTGATCGCCCAGGATCTGTCGCGTCGCGGCGGCCGGCTGGTGGCCTCGTTTCCGGTGGACGACAACGACGAACTGCTCCTGGTGACCGATGTCGGCCAGCTCATCCGCGTCCCGGTCGGCCAGATCCGCGTCGCCGGCCGCAATACCCAGGGCGTCACCATCTTCCGCACGACGGAGAAGGAACACGTGGTTTCGGTCGAGCGGCTCGAGGGCGCCGCGGACGAGGCCCTCCCCGATGACGGCGAGCCGCTGGAGACCGATCCCACGTGACCCGCGTCGGCCTCTATCCCGGAACCTTCGACCCGATGCACATCGGCCACCTCGATGTCATCCGCCGCGCGCTGAGGTTGGTCGACACCCTGGTGATCGGCGTGGCGGTGAACAGTGGCAAGGGGCCGTTGTTCTCTCTCGACGAACGCGTGGATATTCTTCGCGCGGAAACCGCCGACCTCGAGGGCGGGAACCGCATCACGGTACAGCCTTACGAAGGATTGACCGTCGCGGTCGCCAAGCACGTCGGGGCTCAGATCATCGTGCGCGGGCTGCGGGCGGTCGCCGACTATGAGTTCGAATTCCAGATCACGGCGATGAACCAGCAGCTCGACCGCGACATCGAGACGGTGTTCCTGATGGCCGACCCGCGCCACCAGGCCATCGCCTCCAAACTGGTCAAGGAAATCGCCGCGATGGGCGGGGACGTCACGCTGTTCGTGCCGCCGGGCGTCAAGGCGCGCCTGGAGGCGAAGATGGCGAAGATGTAGGGCGCGTGGGCGGAGCGCGCGGTTGCGGGGCGGCGGCCGGCGCGCTACGTCCCCGGCCAATGAGACGATCGATCATTTCCGGAGGCGCGGCGCTCGCCGCGGCTCTGATGTCCGCGACGGTCGCCGACGCCGCCAGACCCGTGACCGCTCCCGCCCCGGTCGCGCCGCCCGGCGCCGCCGACTGGCGCACGCCGGATCCTCAAAACGTGGTGGTGATCGACACCAACAAGGGCCGCATCGTCATCGAGATGGAGCCGCGCGTCGCGCCCAAGACCGTGGCCCAGGTCCGCGATCTCGTGCGCGAGAAGTTCTATGACGGCCGGGCGTTTTTCCGGGTGATCGACAACTTCATGGACCAGACCGGCGACCCCACCGACACCGGAACCGGCGGCTCGTCGAAACCGAACCTGCCGCCGGAGTTCACCTTCCGCCGGGGATCCGATACGCCGATGGTGGCGGTCTACAAGGAGAACGGCCTGGAACAGGGCTTCGTCGGCGGCATGCCGGTGGTCAGCCAGACCCTCGACCTCGCCCTGCTCACCGCCGACAACCGCGTCACCGCCTATGGAACCTTCTGCGCCGGCGTCGCCGGCATGGCGCGTTCCGACGCGCCCGACAGCGGCAACAGCCAGTTCTACCTGATGCGCGCCACGACTCCGGCGCTCGACCAAAAATACACCCCGTGGGCGCGGGTCATCGCCGGCATGGACGTCGTGAAGGCGATCAAGACCGGAGAGCCGGCGCCGCCGCCGCAGGACAAGATGACCACCGTCCGCCTGCTGGCCGACATGCCAGCCGCCGATCGTCCAAAAATCCGCGTGATCGATCCCGCCGGGCCCTGGTTCAAGGCCGCCGCCGCGCGCCTCGGAGCCGACAAGGTCGTCGGCGCCTCGATCTGCGATCTCGACACCCCCAGCGAAGTAAAGTGACTTTAAAATGGCCGACGAAACCCTGATCATGACCCTCGACACCGGTCCGGTGACGATCAAGCTGCGCCCCGATCTCGCGCCCAAGCACGTCGAACGCATCAAGGAGTTGGCCGGCGAGGGATTTTACGACGGCGTCGTCTTCCACCGCGTCATCGACGGCTTCATGGCCCAGGGCGGCGATCCCACCGGCACCGGCGGCGGCGGTTCGAAGAAGCCCAACCTGCCGGCCGAGTTCACCGCCCAGCCGCACGTGCGCGGCGCCTGTTCGATGGCCCGGACGTCCAATCCCAACTCCGCCAACAGCCAGTTCTTCATCTGTCTGAAGGACTCGAAGTTTCTCGACAATCAGTACACGGTTTGGGGCGAGGTGATCGAAGGCATGGAAAACGTCGACGCCTTGCCCAAAGGCGAGCCGCCGCGCGCGCCGGGCAAGATCGTGTCGATGAAGGTGGAATCGCGCGTCGTGTGACGTCGAGGCCGGCGCATGGCCGCCGGCTAGACGATTAGCCCTTGCGCGGCGCGAACCGGAGAAGCACATTGCCTGCATGGCGGTCCGAGCGGAAAACATGAGTGGCAAGGCCACCAGAAGCCGAGCCGACGTCCTTGGTCGCAGCCCGGCGACCGGGCGTCTCGTCCTGAAGCCGGCGTCCAAGGATGGCGCGGTTTCGCTGAAGGATGCAAAAATGGCGGTCGCCATGCTTCGTGCCAGCCAAACGACCTGACGGTTGGCGACCAGCGACAGGACGCCTGTCGATGACGTCTTCATCAATTGTCCATTCGACGAACGATACACTCAGACGTTTCGCGCTTTGATTTTCGCGACCTACGCCTGTGGGTTTCGACCTCGCTCAGCGCGGGAAGCAGACGATGCGGGCGAGCCCCGGATCGAGAAGCTCTACGGTCTGATCGAGGCATGCCGGTACGGCATACACGACCTCTCCCGGACAGAGTTGGACGGCGTTACAGGCCTGCCTCGGTTCAACATGCCGCTGGAACTCGGGATTTTTCTCGGCGCGAGGCGTTATGGAGGTTCTGATCAGAAACTGAAGCGCGCCCTGATCCTCGATATCGAACCGTACCGCTACCAGCGGTTCATATCCGATCTCGCCGGGATGGACATCCACGATCATGGCGGAGATCCCACGCGTGCTGTCCGCGCGACCCGTGACTGGCTGGCGACCGTTTCCCGGCGGACACTTCCGAGCGGCGACCACCTCGCGCGTCTGCATGAGGCTTTTGTCGCTGAACTTCCCGCCTTGGCGAGCGCCCTCGAATTCGATCCCGCCCGGATATCCTACGTCGATTTCGAGCGGTTCGTCGTCGGATGGCTGCTGTAGCTGCCTTCGCCTGCCCCTCACCGCGTCAGCACCGCCACCGTCGGCAGATGGTCCGAGCCGAGACGCGGGCCCCGGGTGACGCGGACCGTCTTCCAACTCGAGCCGGCATAGATGTGATCGAGCGGGAGCAGGGGAACGGGCGTGCTCAGGTGGTAGTAGGAGTACTTTTGCACCGGAAAGGTGAACAGCGCGCGTGTCCGGCGCTCAAGCCCGAACATCGCGTCCTGCCGGCGCAGGGAGAATGACCACGGCGTCGAGTTGAAATCACCGGCGACGATCAGGCTTTTGTGATCGAACCCGTCCAGGCGGGAGGCGAGCAGGGCGGTCTGAGTCTGCTGATTGTCCTTGGGTCGTGGCCACGGGGCGTGGGTTCCGACCACCGTGAACGCCGAGGCGCCGTCGCCGAACGTCGCCCACGCCGAGGAATGTAGACCGACCGCATCGGGCGCCGGGAACACGCCGCTCGCCGTCGGCCTCTCGCGCGACAGGATCAAGGTGGTGCAGGGCACCTCGGGGGCGCAATCGTTGGCGTAGGGATAGACGCGGCCGACCAGCGCCGGGACGATGGCGGAGTTGGCCACGACCTCTTCCAGCACCAGCACGTCGGCGTCTTGCGCCATCAGCCAGCGCGCGGTTCCCACCGGATCGACGTTCTCGCTCCACAGGTTGAGCTCGATGACCTTGACCGTCTGGCCTCGCGGCGCCACGCGGTGCTGCGTCGCCTTCGCCAGGAGTTCGGGCGTCATCGCGCCGCCGCTTACGACGATCGCGACGATGGCGCAGACCAAGGTCGGCCTTTCGATCGTTTTGCGGAACGAGGCCTGAACGGCCGCCGCGATGACCGCCAGGACGAGGGTGATCGGCGCGAAGTGGTTGAAGATGTCCAGCCGGTCGATGAAGGCGCCGCCCACGCCCAGCAGGGAAGCGGCCATGCAGCCGACGGCGAGCAGCATGGCGAACAGGCGGAACAATTCCATCGCGCGCTGCATAGCGTGTTTGCCCCAGGGTTCAATCGAACGGCGAAACGGTCCACACGCGACGCGATGCGGACCGCCGATTTCGACTTCGATCTGCCGGAAGACCTGATCGCGCTGCGCCCGGCGTCGCCGCGCGACTCCGCCCGCCTTCTCGTCGTCCCGCCCGACGGCGGTTTCGACGACCGCCGGGTCGCCGACCTTCCAGGCCTGCTGCGCGCGGGCGACGCCCTGGTGTTCAACGACACCCGGGTGATCGCCGCGCGTCTGATCGGAACCCGGAGGCGGGGCGACGACGTGGCGAGGATCGAGGCGACGCTGCACAAGCGCCTGTCGCCGGTGACGTGGAGCGCCTTCGCCCGCCCCGGCAAGCGGTTGGCGGTCGGCGACCGTATCGCGTTCGGAGCGTTGAGCGCCCTGGTCGAGGCGAAGGGCGAGGGCGGCGAAATCGTCCTCGCCTTCGACGTGTCCGGCTCCGGCCTGGACGCGGCGGTGGAGCGCGAGGGCGCGATGCCCCTGCCACCCTATATCGCCGGCCGGCGGCCCGAGGACGACCGGGACCGCGCCGACTACCAGACGATCTACGCGCGGGAACCCGCGTCCGTCGCCGCGCCCACGGCGGGCCTGCACTTCACCCCTGAACTTATGGAACGGCTGGCGGCCGCGGGAGTGTCATCGCATTTCGTCACCCTCCATGTCGGCGCCGGCACCTTCCTGCCGGTGAAAAGCGAGGCGGTCGCCGATCACCGCATGCACGCCGAGTTCGGCGAGGTCTCCGCGCGGGTCGCCGACGACCTCAACGCCATCCGCGCCGCCGGTGGCCGCGTCATCTGCGTCGGCACCACCAGCCTGCGGCTTCTCGAGAGCGCGGCGGACGCGGACGGCGCGATCCATCCCTTCGCGGCCGAGACGGCGATCTTCATCACCCCGGGCTACCGCTTCCGCGCCGCCGACGGCCTGCTGACCAACTTCCACTTGCCGCGCTCGACGCTGTTCATGCTGGTCTCCGCCTTCGCCGGCCAGGGGCGGATGCGCGCCGCTTACGAGCACGCCATCGCCCGGAGTTACCGGTTCTACTCCTACGGCGACGCCAGCCTGCTGTGGCGCGCGGACAGCGCCTAGTGGTCGCCTTTCCGTTCAATATCCAAGCCACCGACGGCGCCGCGCGCACCGGGGTTCTGCGCACGCCACGCGGCGACATCCGCACGCCTGCGTTCATGCCGGTCGGCACGGCGGCCACGGTCAAGGCTTTAACCATGGATCAGGTGCGGTCGACGGGATCGGACATCATCCTCGGCAACACCGTTCACCTCATGCTTCGCCCGGGGGCGGAGCGGGTGCGCCGTCTCGGCGGCCTGCATCGTTTCAGCGGCTGGAGCGGACCGATCCTGACCGACTCCGGCGGCTTCCAGGTCATGTCGCTGTCGAAGCTGACCAAGGTGACCGAGGAGGCGGCGACCTTCGCCAGCCCGATCGACGGTTCGCGCCACGTGCTGACGCCGGAACGCTCGATCGAGATCCAGGCCGATCTGCTCGGCTCGGACATCGTGATGCAGCTCGACGAGTGCGTCGCCTGGCCGGCTTCCGAGGCGCGCGCGGCCGAGGCGCTGCGGCTCTCGGCGCGCTGGGGCGCGCGGTCCAAGGCGGCGTTCGGCGAGCGAGAAAGCCAGGCCCTGTTCGGCATCCAGCAGGGCTCGACCTTCGAGGCCCTGCGCCGGGAGTCCGCCGAACGCCTGCTGGAGATCGGCTTCGACGGCTACGCCCTGGGCGGCCTCGCGGTTGGCGAAGCACACGACGCCATGTGCGAGACCCTGGACCATGCCGTCGCCACCCTTCCAGCGGACCGTCCGCGCTACCTGATGGGCGTCGGCAAGCCGATCGACATCGTCGAGGCGGTGGCCCGCGGCGTCGACATGTTCGACTGCGTCCTGCCCACGCGCTCCGGACGGCACGGTCAGGCCTGGACCTGGGCCGGACCGGTCAACCTTAAGGCAGCGCGCTTCGCCGAGGACGACGAGCCCCTGGCGCCGGAGATCGCCTGCCCGGCCAGCCGGGACTATTCCAAGGCCTATCTCCGCCACCTGGTGAAATCGGGCGAAATCCTCGGCCAAGTCCTGCTGTCCTGGCACAACATCGCCTTCTACCAGTCGATGATGGCCGATCTTCGCGCCGCGATCACGACGGGGACTTTCGAAGTTTTTCGATTGCGTGCGCACGCCTGGAACGAAGAGGGCGACGAATAGTCCTTGGGGTTAACCGATCAATGGAACCGCGCTCCCTGGTGATGGTTGGCCACGCGGCTAGTAAAAGGATTTCCGCCATGTCGACGTCCGCGATTACCCCGTCTCTTTTCTTGTTCACCCTAATAACCGTGCTGGCGATCGCCGTTGTCGGGTACCTTCTTTTTCTGCGTAAGCGCGGTAATCGCCATCCGGTGGAGCTGCCGGGCAAGGCCGGTCATACGATGGCGCCGACCGAAACGGATCGTCCTAAGTAGTTCTTCGATCCCGAGTGGTCCTGACGGCCGCCTCACCGGATCGGGTAGGCCGGCCCCTGTCCGTGAGGGCCGAGGTCCGCGGCGCTGTCGATACGGTGCGCGGGCAAAGCCGGCGGCGAACAGCGGTAGGCTTCGCCCAGCCCTTTGAGATAACCGCGCCGTACGCTGCCTGCGGTGATGGCTTCGATGATTTTCTGGTCGTGCCGGCGCGCGCCGGTGACCGTGCTGACCAGGCCGGAGTAGGGCAACAGCAAGCGGGCGCCGCTCTGGACCAGCGCCAGCGCGACGTGGCCGTTGTTGCGCGTAAGGCTCGGCGATTGCGGCGTCCCTTGTTCGTTGAAGTCGGCGCCGAGGGCGATATTCAGTTCCTCGATATCCCGCGCCAGCAGCTCGCAGGTCAGCGGCGTCGGCGGCGCATAGGGGTCGGCGACCGCGCTGGTCAGCACGGGCGGAATGCCCTGGCGCATGATGTTCAGGTCGTGCAGCGGCGCCGAGACCGCGTTCTGCAAATTGGCCGTTCCGGCGCGGTCGGGGGTCACGATCTCCGCTGGCGAGGCCGCGACCGGCGCCGGCGTCTGACCGCTCGCGGTCGTCGCGACCGCCCAGGCAAGCACGATCGCGGACAAGAAGCCGTTGCGTTCGATCACCCGACAGGGCCTCCGGAGAACCGCCGATTCGCCCGCGAAACTCGTTCAACAACATGGCTGCCTTACGGCCCGCGCCGTCGCGCCGGCGCAACAAGGACCAGGGGTCTGATTGACCCGAGCGGCGCCGGTCCGTACAGCGGCGTCCCGATCGCCTTCGGGCCGGTAGCTCAGTGGTAGAGCCCTCGACTTTTAATCGAGTGGTCGTGGGTTCGAGCCCCACCCGGCCTACCACCTCAGCCTTTGTCAAAGCCGGAACATCTGCGGGCGGGCTAGCTGAAGCGCTCCCAGGCGGTCTGGCGCGATACGCCGAGCGGCTCCGCGATCGCCGACCAGCTCACTTCGTGTTCCCGCAAGACCTCCACGATCGTCTGCAGATGACGCCGGTGTGCGTCGGCGGCGGCGTTGACGGGCGCGAGCAGCGCGAGAAGACGTTCCTTGGGCCATGCCCGGGCGTCGAAGGCGCGCGGCGGGCCGTCGCCGTCGCCGGACATGATCACCTGGCACACCGCGACGCACTCATCGCAGATGTGGATGCCGCCGGGACCCGCGGCGAGTTTGCGGATCTCGTCTTCCGATTTGCCGCAGAAGGAGCAGTGGAGTTTCCCCATTGAAGCTCTCCGTCAGGGTGGACCTGACTGTCAGGTACGTCCTGACAATAGAGGAGTCAACCGCCGCGCCTCTAGTCGTCGAGCAATGAACGGGACGAAGTCCCGTGCGTTAGGCCGGTGTGGGGCTGCCGAGGGATGGATATGGATTTTTTGATAAATGGCCGCGCGGTCGAGGCGGACATCGATATGCGCATGTCACTCCTCGACCTGTTGCGCGACCATCTGCACATGACGGGAACCAAGAAGGGCTGCAACCAGGGCGCCTGCGGCGCCTGCACGGTCTTGGTCGACGGCGAGCGGCTCAACAGTTGCCTGGCGCTCGCGGTGCAGTACGCGGGCCGTGCGATCACCACCATCGAAGGTTTGGGCACGATCGGCTCGCCGCACCCGCTTCAGCGCGCCTTCGTGGAGCATGACGGCTTCCAATGCGGCTATTGCACGCCCGGACAGATCTGTTCCGCCGTCGGCATGGCCGGCGAGATCGAGCGCGGCGTGCCGAGCGTGCTCACCGACGACCTCACGGCGGACATCTTCGACATCGACGATGACGACCTTCGCGAGCGGATGAGCGGGAACCTATGTCGCTGCGGCGCCTACAACGGCATCGTCGAGGCGATCCGCGAGACCCTTCCGGCCGGAGCGGCCCGATGACCCCGTTCGCTTACCGCAAGGCGGACGACGCCGCCTCGGCCATCGCCTTCAAGCACGCGGACGCCGCTTCGCGGTATCTGGGCGGCGGCACCAATCTGGTCGACCTGATGCGCGAGACCATCGAACGTCCGGCCAGCGTCGTCGACGTCTCGGGCTTGTCGAAGGATATCCGCGAAACCGCGGCCGGCGGGCTGATCATCGGCGCCGGCGTGACCAACACCGCGGTCGCCTCGCACCCGTCCGTGCGCGCGAAATTTCCTCTGCTCGCCAAGGCCATCCTTAGCGGCGCGTCGGGACAGATACGCAACGTGGCGACCGTGGGAGGCAACGTCCTGCAACGGACGCGGTGCTATTATTTTTACGACGACGCCGCGCGGTGCAACAAGCGCGAGCCGGGCGCCGGGTGCGACGCGATCGGCGGTTTCAACCGCATCCACGCGATCCTCGGGGCCTCGCCGTCCTGCGTCGCGACTCACCCGTCGGATATGTGCGTCGCGTTGGCGGCGCTGGACGCCGTCGTCCATCTCGAAGGCCCGAACGGCGCGCGCACCCTCGACTTGACCGCCCTGCATCGGCTCCCCGGCGACACGCCGCAGATTGAAACCGAGCTGGAGCCCGACGAGCTGATCACCGCCATCGAACTGCCGCCCAACGCCTTCGCGGCCCGGTCCGCCTATCGCAAGGTCCGCGACCGGGCGAGCTATGCTTTCGCCCTTGTGTCGGTGGCGGCGGGCGTGGAGATCGGCGCCGACGGCGCGATCGGCGATCTCCGCCTCGCCCTCGGCGGTGTCGCGCACAAACCGTGGCGGGCGCGGGCGGCGGAGGCCGTCTTGCGCGGCGCCCGCCCGAGCGAGACCAACTTCGAGGCCGCCGCCGAGGCGGAACTCGCCGACGCCAAGCCGCTGCAAGGCAACGGGTTCAAGATCGATCTCGCCCGCCGCACGATCGCGGCGGTCCTGACGGCACTGACGGAGATCAAGGCGTGAGCACCATCCTGGACGAAGCGCGGCCCGGCGAAGCGATCGGTCTGGCGCGGGAGAGTTTTTCACCCGATGCGCCGCCCGATCCGCTGGCGCGTCAAAAGCACGGCTTGATGGGCACGCAGGTTTCGCGTGTCGACGGCCTGCTCAAGGTCACTGGCGCGGCGCGGTTCGCCGCCGAGTTCCCGCTTGACGGAATGGCCTATGCCGCTCTCGTCTACAGCACCATCGCCAAGGGCCGCATCGCCACGCTCGACACCGCCGCGGCCGAGGCCGCAGCGGGCGTCGCCTTGGTCATGACCCACAGGAACGCTCCGCGCCTCAATCCGTCGCCGCTTTTCGGGACGAACGAGAGGGCGGCGGCGGGCGATTGCATCCCGATCCTGCAGGACGACCGCGTCCACTGGAACGGCCAGCCGATCGCCGTCGTCCTCGCCGAGACGCAGGAGGAGGCCGACCATGCCGCCTCCCTGATCCGGACCACCTATGACCAGGACCAGGCGGTCACCTCCCTGGATGAGGCCCGAGGCGCCGCGAAGACGGGGGAGTTTCAAGGTGAGCCGCTGAAGTTCGAGGCCGGCGACGCCGAGGCCGCCCTCGCCGCCGCCCCGGTCAAGGTCGACGCGCTCTATCGAACGCCGCGCCACAACCACAACGCGATCGAACTGCACGCGGTGACCGTCGCCTGGAAGGGTGACGAGCTGACCGTGCACGACGCCTCCCAGGCCGTCGCCCACGTCGCCTGGACGCTGTCGAAAATCTTCGGCGTCGGCGAGGATCAGGTCCACGTCACCTCGCCCTACGTCGGCGGCGGGTTCGGCGGCAAAACGCTGTGGCAGCACCACACCCTCGCCGCGGCGGCGTCGCGGCTGGCCGGACGTCCGGTGCGCCTGGCTCTGTCGCGCGAGGGAGTTTACCGCGTCGTCGGCGGCCGCACCCTGACCGAACAGAGGGTGGCCATCGGCGCGCAAGCCGACGGCGCGCTCGACGCCATCATCCACACCGGGCTGACGGCGATGACGCCGCACAACCAGATGCCCGAGCCCTTCATCGTGGCGACGAAGTCGGCGTATGCCGCCGGCTCCTTCAAGCTCGACGTCGAGGTCACCGAACTCGACATGGCGGCCAACACCTTCATGCGCGCGCCCGGTGAGGCGGTGGGCACCTTCGCGCTGGAGAGCGCGGTGGACGAGCTGGCCGTCGCGCTCGACATGGATCCCATCGAGCTGCGGGTGAAAAACGAGCCGGACAAGGACCCGACCGAAGGCAAGCCGTTCTCCTCCCGTCACATCGTCGAGGCCTATCGCGCCGGCGCCGAACGGTTCGGCTGGAGCGCGCGAGATCCAAAGCCCCGTGGCCGGCGCGAAGGCGAATGGCTGATCGGCATGGGCTGCGCCACCGCGACCTACCCCTATTATCGGATGCCGGGCGGCGTCGCGCGGCTCATCCTCACCCGGGACGGCCACGCGACGGTTGAGGTCGCCGCTCACGAGATGGGCATGGGCACCGCCACCACCCAGACCATCATCGCCGCCGACCGGCTTGGCCTGCCGATGGACAAGGTGAACTTCACCTACGGCCACTCCAAGCTGCCCGGCCTGTTCCTGGCCGGGGGCTCGCAGCAGACCGCCTCGCTGGGCGCGGCGGTGATCGCCGCGCAGCGGGCGCTGGTCGGCGAACTGCTCACGCTCGCCGGCAACGATTCGCCGCTGGCCGGCCTCTCGCCGGACGAGGTCGGTTGCCTCGACGGTGGGCTGTGCAAGCTGGACGAGCCCGGGCGGTGCGAGAGCTATGTCTCGATCCTCGGGCGGGCGAAGCGCGACTCCGTGACGGTTCAGGCCGACGCCTCCAAGCCCGAGGAACTCCAGCACTGGTCGATGCACTCGTTCGGGGCGATGTTCTGCGAGGCGCGGGTGAATACTGTCACCGGGGAGACCCGGATCGCCCGCTTCCTCGGCTCGTTCGACTGCGGCCGAATCATCAACGCCAAGACCGCCGCCAGCCAGTTCCGCGGCGGCATCGTCATGGGGCTGGGCCTCGCGCTGACCGAAGAGACGCTGTTCGACGAACGCACCGGCCGGGTCATAAACCCGAGTCTCTCCGAGTACCATGTCCCCGTACATATGGACGTGCCGCATATCGAGGTGATGTGGACCGATATCCCCGACCCCCACTCCCCGATGGGCGCGCACGGCGTCGGCGAAATCGGGATCACGGGAGTGGGCGCCGCGGTCGCCAACGCGATCTTCAACGCGACCGGAGTCCGCATCCGCGATCTTCCGTTGACGCTGGACAAGGTTCTCGCGGCCGGTTGACCTCGTGACGTTCGTCACCCCGTCCAAGTGACGACCAACACTGACGCCGCGCCGCCATTCGCGCGACGGTCCTCCTTGCCGAACACAGGGAGATTGTGATGGTCATGCTCGCAAGCGCGGAAGACAAATCATCGATGGAAACGGTGGAGCGGGAGGAGAGCGCCTTCGCCAAGCGCCGCGGAATGGCGCTGACCTATCTGCGGGCCAACGGCGTCGGGCTGGCGACCGAGGTTGCGGTCAACTTCGTGGCTCCGTATGTGATCTTCGGCTGGGCCAAGCCGTACTGGGGCGAGGTCGACGCCCTGATCGCCTCCTCCGCGCCGCCGATCGCCTGGAGCCTCATCGAGTTCGCGCGCCGGCGGCGGGTCGACGCCCTGTCGATCCTGGTGCTGGCCGGGATCGCCTTGTCGCTGATTGCCTATGCGGGCGGCGGCGGGGTGCGGATGCTGCAGCTGCGCGAGAAGCTCGTCACCGCCCTGATCGGCTGCATTTTCCTGGGATCGGCGGCGATCCGCAAACCGTTGATCTACCAGCTGGCGCGGGCGACCCTGGCCAGGCGCGGCTCGGCCGAGCTTGGCGATTTCGAAGCCCGCAGGGACAATCCGCATTTCCGGCGCGCGATGACGGTCATGACCCTGGCCTGGGGGTTCGGCCTCTTGGCCGAAGCCGCGGTCGCCGGCGCCCTGGTCTTCACCATGAGCGTCAGGCAATTCCTGATTGTCGGTCCGATCGTCGGCAACGTCACGATCGGGGCCTTGAGCCTGTGGACCTTCTGGTACAGCCGGCGCCAGCGCCGCAAAGGCGACGCGCGCCGCGCCGCCGCGCTCGCGACCGAAGGTGGTTAACGCCAATCCGCGCCGGACTCGCCTCGGCGTCTGGCGGCGCCGACGATCGCCGCGATGGCGAGGCCGGCGCCGAGGGTAATCCCGGCAGCGACCGGGATCATCCGGCGATGCCTGGCGGTGTCGGGGTTGAGTGTCTCGCCATCGCGACCCGCCCGGAACAGGTTCGAGCGTGACGGGTCGGCCTTTCGGGGATCGAGAAGCAGGGGCGTCATGGCGCCGGCGAGCTTGGCGAATGTCCCGGGGAAGTGGGTCGCGGCGAGGATTTGCAGTTCCCCCACGAAGCCGACGGTGTGCTCGCGCACCGGCGTCACCGCCGCGCGCAGGATGGCGTCGACGACGCGGCCGGGTCCGGAGACCGGGGGCGGGATTTTCGGGGCGCCGGGTTCGTGGTTGGCGATGTGTTCGCTGAGCGGCGTGCCGATCCCCGCCGGCTTGATCAGGCTAACGCTGACGTCGGCCTTGTCGCGATTGAGTTCGATGCGCAGCGAGTCGAGATAACCCTTCACCGCGTGCTTGCTGGCGGAATAGGCCCCCATCACCGGCGTCCCGATATCCGAAGCGAGCGAGCCGACGGTGATCAGCGCCCCGCCCGTCGCCTTGAGATGAGGAACCGCGGTCTGCGCGCCGTTGACCACGCCCCAGTAGTTCGTGCGGAACAGCCGCTCGTGCTCGTCGCGCGGAGTGGCGAGGAGATCGGCGTAGATCGCCACGCCGGCGTTGTTCACCCAGGTGTCGATGCGGCCGAACGTGCCGACAGCCGCAGCCGCCGCCGCCTGGACCTGAGCCAGGTCGCCGACATCGGCCACGATGTAAGCCGCCTCGCCGCCGTCAGCGTGGATCGCCTCGACCGTCTCACGCAATACGGGCTCGTTCCGCGCGACGAGCATGACCTTGACGCCCGCGCGGGCGGCCTTCCGCGCCGCGGCGAGGCCGATCCCGGAACTCGCGCCGGTGATCACCATCACCTGTTGCTCCAGGGGCTTCAGGCGAATGTGCATGGGATAAGCTACTTCGAAGATTGAAAGGGTTGCTCGGCGCCGCGTCGCTAGATCGCCTGGCGCCGCCGGCTCAATGGGTGGCCGGACGCCTGGTTCCGGACGCCGATGTCACTTGTTCGGTCGACGGAGCGCGCCGGCTCGTCGGGGTGGTTCTGGCTAACGCGACGGACGTCGACACCCACCGGGCGTGCGGCCTGAAACCGGGAGCAGGGGGTGGGGGGCGTGGTTGGGCTTTCACGGCAATCAACTGGTCGACAATCGCGGTGAAGCTGTGAATGGCGTCGTTCTCGCGAGCGGACTGCCTTGCTGGCCGTGCTCGGACGTCGAAATCAGAATTCGAGCATCATCGTCCCGATGTTGTCTTCAGCTTGCGGACGCGGTGACGCGGCCTGACTTACGCGAGGCGCGCATGGCCAAGCCGAGGCCGCCGAAGCCCAGCAACATCAAGGCCCAGGATTTCGGCTCAGGAACGCCGCCCATCTTGGTGTAGAAACCGACGGTGTGGTTGTCGGACTCGTATCCGCCGACCGCCGGAGTCTCCGTGAAGTCGACCTGATCGAACGTGCCGGTCGTGTCATAGAAGTTAATGAACACGTAGGGCTGACCGGAATTGGCGCCCTTGAACGGCGGATTGGGGTTGCCGAAATACGCCGGATTGCTCCCGATGGCGCTCAAAACGTCGCTCGGGCTCAGCGCGCCGACTTGGACGCCAGCCTTGTAAAAGGTGACCTGGTTTCCCGAATCCAGCGCCGAAAGCCAATAGCCGAAATAGTTGATGCCCTGCGGGTCGAGGAGCGGATCGGCCGAGAGCGACACCGAATAGGGCGACGCCCCGAAGGCCACGGCGTAGTTCCCCGTTCCGCCCGCGCCGCCGAATTGATCGGCCGGGTTCACCTGCACACCGCCGTAGATTCCGACGATGGCGCCGGATGTGCCGAAGCTGGTCGCGAAGGTCTGCGTCCCCGTCGGCCGGCTGTCGAAGGTTTCGACGCCGCTCACGCT
Source organism: Caulobacteraceae bacterium (assembly GCA_965277785.1). GTDB lineage: Bacteria > Pseudomonadota > Alphaproteobacteria > Caulobacterales > Caulobacteraceae > Acaudatibacter. The sequence continues at coordinate 20,191 of CBDIDP010000005.1, read as the reverse complement.
GAATGTCGCCGTGGAATTTTGCACGCCCGGGGCTTCGTAGTTCAGCGAGAACACATCGGCGTTCGCGGCGCCGGCGGTTAGCGCCAGAAAGGATCCGGTCGCGACGAGGGATAGCAGTTTCATCAGAGTGCCCCGAGCAGAAGGTGATCAGCGGTCGTTACGCAGTCGGGACCGACATGGCAACAATCGGGTTTGACAATTTGCATACCTTAACAAACGTGGAACCTCGGGGTTCGGTCTGCTTTACATCGACCTCGGTTCACGGGAGTTCGCGTGGATCGCTCTCGGTCCAGGCGAGCGGGAGGGGGGGTCCTGGGGCGGCGAAAGGCAGGCGTGGAAGATGGTTTGGGTCATTGTCGTCGCGGCGCTGATCACGATCGCCGTTCTCGGTGTTGGCGGGGCGATGACCAACGTCGGCCCATGGTACCGCGATCTGGTCAAACCGAAATGGACGCCGCCGAACTGGATCTTTGGTCCGGCCTGGACGGTGATCCTAGGCTTGGCGGCGTGGTCGGGCGTGCTGGCGTGGATCAATTCGGCGGGCGACGGCGCTCATGTCCGCATCGGCGTCCTGTTCGGCGTCAACATCGTCCTGCACATGCTTTGGAGCCCGCTGTTCTTCAACCTTCGACGTCCAGACCTCGCCCTCCTGGAGATTCCGTTCCTGTGGCTGTCCATCGTAGCGCTGATGGTCGGCCTGGTGCCCTATGCGCCGGCGGCTCCCTGGTTGCTGTCGCCATACCTGCTTTGGGTGTCCTTCGCGGCGGCGTTGAACCTGGCCATCGCGCGTCTGAACGCACCCTTTCGACCGCGCCCGGTCGAGCGCGAAGTCGCCACCGGGCCACGTCGGTGATCCCTTGAGGCGCCAGTCTTCGCCAACGGGTTGAGCCAACCTCATCCGCTCGATCGGATTTTTACCGCCGCCGCGGGTGGTGCTTGTCCATCCGACTGGTGCTTGACGCGCGGTGCTCGCCGACAAGAACGTTTAGGAGGGTTGGTGTCACACCGTTGACCCGGTCAAACGCCTTCCAGCATCTTGATCTTCATCGGGCGCCAGGCGCGCTGAAGACGGGACGTTCGTTGGGTCTCAATCGCGATCTCCAGTTCGGCGCCCAGCTCACGCAGGCGGGCGTCTCCGATCCGCAACGCATCGACGAACATGGTTCGCTCCTCGGAGCCGGCGTGATGATCGAGAGCGGCGTGTAGGACCTTGACCCGCGCCTCGAAGGCGGGATCCTCCGGCCCGGTCCTCAAGGTCGCCGCGAAGACGTCGTCGAGTTCGTTGTGCTGGGCATAGGCATCCCCGATGGTGTCGCTGACGCGCCGCACCGCGGGATAGAATATCTTTTCCTCCACCACCTCGTGGATTTCGAACTCCACGGCCAACGCCCGTAGGCAGTCGCGTCGCCCCGGGTCGCCCGGCGACATTGTCACCAACTTGCTGAGCAATCCGCGAAGAACCTCGTGGTGTTCGAACAGAACCTCGACCGCGGTCTTGCCGGTTCCGCCGACCCTTGCCTTGGCTTCTCTTCCGGCGAGCGCCCGGTCATGCGCCAAGCCGTCGGCGGTGACCGCGTCTTCCCCGGGTTCCTGGTCTCGCTTGAGTTCGACGATGCCCGCGTTCACCCGAACATGGTAACGGGGCTGCGGGCAGGTCGATGGCCCATCTTTCGGTCGACCGGTCTGAAGGTCGTAGCGCGACCCATGCCAAGGGCATACCAGGGCGCCGTCCTGAACCCAGCCTTCTTCCAGAGGTCCGCCCATGTGCGAGCAGAGCGCGCCAAGGGCGTGAACCTGGTCACCGCGCCTGACGAGGACGATTTTCACCTGACGACGTCGCTTTTCGTCCCACACCTCGACCTTGCGCGGCTTGTCTTGCTCCAAGTCGGCGAGTTCGATCACCGCCAGGAAATCGCGGGGCTCCGCGCCGCGGTCGGCTTGATCCACGCCGACCCGCCGTCTGAATACCAAGTGGGAGCCGAGGTATGAACCCGCGAACATGCACGTCCAGCCAAGGGCGCTGACCAGACGACCCTGTCCGCGCCGTCCGTTGGCGCGCAATCCTATTGATGCCACCGTCAGGGCGAGTGCGGTCGTGTTGATCACGCCGTGGACCATTCCGGTCCGCCGGTCGCGCCCGTGGATACGGCGCCAATCGGTAATCCCCGCCACCGCCGCGCCGACCGCGCCCACCGCGCCGGCGGTCAACGCCAAGTCGGATGCGCGGTCCGCCTCTCGACCTCGCGGAATGCCCAACGCGCTTGAAAGGTCTAGCGCCAACGCCAGGGTCCAGGTTCCGATGGGGATCGTGACCAGCATTGGATGCAAGGGATGCCCGAGCCAGACGCCATGCCAGAAGCTCCGCCAGCGCACGCCGCGAGACTCGACGATCTGCTGCGGCAACGCCGCCGCCTTGACGGCCATGTTCAAGGCGGGGTCCCAGTCCGCCGCCGATTCGATCCGCCCGATCGCTGTTTCGATCTTGCCCAATCGCGAGTGGTCCATCTAAATCCCGGGGTGGCGCTTGGCCGCCGATGCGCGAGCCTGGTCTCAAAGCGGCGGGAACAGTAATCGTTCCTCCGGCGTCGGAAGCGTTGCAATGACTTCGACAGGATAGCGGGACGTTCGAATTTATCGACACGAAGCGGCCGGCGACCACTCGACCGCCGTCCACCACGCATGCGGCCGGAAGGTGGAGAACGCCGCCACCAGCCGGTCGAACGTGGGTCTACTGCTGCTACTGCTGCTGCTGGTGGTGCTGGTCCATCTGACCGGTGCTCGACTCGCGGCGGCGGCGGGCCGCGATCGAGGGAGCGCCGAGGCGCAGGTGATCGGGAGCGCCGGCGCCGAACTCCGAGGGACGCACCGAGACGCCGACCGAAAGGTGGCTTTCGGCGTCACCCTTGAACACCCCGCGCGAGGGCGGCACGTCGGCGTAGTCGCGGCCGATGGCGACGACGATGTGGCGCTCGCCGGCGAGAACGTTGTTGGTCGGATCGAACCCGATCCAGCGCAGCGACGGGAACAGCACCTCGACCCAGGCGTGGGAGGCGTCGGGCCGCGAGCGGTCGGACCCGCCCGCGTCGGTCGCGACATAGCCGGACACATAGCGCGCCGGCACGCCCCAGCCGCGCAGCACGGCGATCATGATGTGAGCGAAGTCCTGGCACACGCCGCGCCCGGCGCTCAGGGCTTCATCGATCGGGCTGTCGGCGGCGGTGACTCCGCTTTCGTAATCCAGGGCCTTGAAGATGATCTCGTTCAGCCGCCGGGCGGCGGTCATCGGATCGAGTTCGGGTAGAGCGTCGACGCCGTGGCCGGCGCAGAATGCGCCGAGCGCTTCGCTCGGACAGGCGTAACCGTGAGCGTGGAGGAAATCCCAGCTCTCGGCGCGCGTGCTGTCCGCCTTCAGCCGGCTCCATTCCTCGGTGGTCAACGCCGGCGGCGGCTCGGCGAGGGTGGCCGTCTCGACCGTGGAGCGCGCGGTGATCGTGAGTTTGGAGTGTGGATGGGGCACGTCAAAATGGCGCACCGTGTTGCCCCAGGCGTCGGGATAGGAGAACACCTGGGCGTGCGGGTCGATCTCCAGGTCGAAGTCGATCAGCCGCTGGCCGATGCCGCCGCGCGGCTGCATCCACAACTCCATCACGCTTTCGCGGACGGGCTCGTCGTATTGGTATTGCGTGACGTGGCGGATGTCGAAGCGCATCAGGCGGGCAGCCTCAGCTCGAGGGGATAGCTCACAAACGTGTCGTGGACCGCCTGGTTGATCGCCGAGCAGCCGGCCTCGACCTCGTCGAGCAGGGCGCCGGCGCCGGAGGATTCGACCTCGTCGACATCGGCGTAGGCCAGTCGAGCGTTGAGGCGGCCGGCGACACGGCCGGGATCGTGACGGCCCGTCTCGCGGCCGCGCGACAGGTGTTCGAGGTGGTTCTCGATCCTCGACGTCGAAAAGCGGATCGAGCGGGGAAAGTCGTCGTCGAACAGCAGGAATTGCAGGATCGACCCGGCGTTCAAGTCAGCGGTGTAGGCCCGTAGATACGGCTCCAGCGCGCACGCCATCCGCAGCAGGCTGACCATGGCGGTGTGGTCCTCGGTGATCGCTGAATGGGCGTCGTGGAAACAGACCTTGAGCAGCCGGCCAATCAGTTGCGCCCGCTCGATGTGGACGCCGATGGTCATGAACCGCCAGCCTTCGCCGTGGCTCATGGTGGTGTCGGTGGCGCCCTTGAACAGGTGAAGGTCGGAGATCGCCTCGGCGAGGAACATCGGCGCGTTGGCCTCGAAGGCGCGCTCGGCGTGGAGGCCGGTGGCGCGGAGGTAGAGGATGTTGAGCCGCTCCCAGATTTCGCTGGTGATCTGGTCGCGCACCTGGCGGGCGTTCTCCCGCGCGTGGGAGAGCGAGACGATCACCGAGCCGGCGCTGTCGCGGTCCATGACCAGGGCGCGGGCGAAGTCGATCGGCTGCATGGCGCCCAGCGGCTCGGGATCGCCGAGGGCCGCTCTAGCCATCTGGGCGGCCTGGGCGGCGGTGTCGGCGCGGTCCAGAGTGGCGTTGAGCATGACCGCCGACAGTCGCGACAGGTGCTCGGCCCGCTCGACATAGCGGCCGAGCCAATAGAGGCTGTCGGCGACACGCGCGAGCATCATGAGGCGGCCTCTCTTTCGCGCGCGCCTCTCACGCCGCTCGCTCGATATCCGTTAGTGGGAAATCGTCGCCCTTGAACAGGGTACCAGGCGCGGCAGTCGGACTGGTTGGCTTCACCTCCGCGGCCCAAAAGCATCGTGCTGATTTCGAGCGAGGTCGGCGGCCTGGCGATCCGGGAGGAGTTGGCCATCATTGATCCGATCACCCGAGTCCGCTCGGCATCCTCCCGCATAATTGAGCCGAATGCCGAGCTGTCCATCACTATCAAGAAGGTAGGTCGTTCTCGTTATAGCCAAGGATCTCGTCGTCGGTTCGGGTGTCCAGTACGGGCAGGGCGGCGCACCGCTGCGCGATGGCCTCCAGCGCGTGCGCCAACGCCGCACCCTCACCGCGTCGCAGTTGTTCGTGACGCAGTCGCTCGCGAAGGGAGGTCCGAACGGCTTCCACAATTGTCTCGCCGGTCAGACTCGCGAGCTGTTGGGCCAGGCCGTCGGTTTCCAGATCTGTCAAGCTAAGCGCCATTGCCGTTGATCCGTACAGAAATGCGAGCCTATCCCATACAGAGGGCAAGGCAGGTGTCGAGCGAATGACGGCTGTCGGCGACGCGGGCGGGCATCACGGCCGCTGGCGCTCCGACCACGGCAGGCCGACCGGCGGATTGTCGTCGACCAGCACCCAGGTGTCCTTCGAACCGCCGCCCTGGCTGGAGTTGACCACCAGTGAACCGCGCTGCAGCGCCACGCGGGTGAGGGCGCCCGGTGTCACCACCACCTTGTCGCCGGACAGGATGAACGGGCGCAGGTCGACGTGGCGCGGCTCCATTTGACCGTCGACCAGGCAGGGCGCGGTGGAAAGCTGGATGGTCGGCTGGGCGATGTAGTTGTCGGGGTCGGCGCGCAGGGCGACGGCGAAATCCTCCCGCTCCTTCTTCGATGCGTGCGGGCCGATCAGCATGCCGTAGCCGCCGGATGCGCCGACCGCCTTGACCACCAGGGTGTCGAGATTGGCCAGAACATGGTCCAGCTCGCTCGGAAGCCGGCAGAGGAAGGTCTTCACGTTCGGCAGGATGGCTTCTTCGGAGAGGTAGTATTTGATGATCGCCGGCACGAAGGCATAGACCGCCTTGTCGTCGGCGATGCCGGTGCCCGGGGCATTGCAGATCACCACATTGCCGGAGCGGTAGGCGTTGAACAGTCCGGCGACGCCGAGGCTGGAATCGCGGCGAAACGCCAGGGGATCGACGAAGTCGTCGTCGACGCGGCGGTAGATCACGTCGACCTTCCGCACCCCGGCGGTGGTGCGCATGTACACGGTGTCGTCGTGCACCGCGAGGTCGCGGCCCTCCACCAGCGGCACACCCATCAAACGGGCGAGGTAGGCGTGCTCGTAGTAGGCCGAATTGTAGACGCCGGGGGTCAGCACCACGACCTGGGGGTTCGGCCGCCAGTCGCCGGCCATGCTCTTCAGCGTCGCGAGCAGCAGGTCGGGATAGCGCTCCACCGGCCGCACGCCGGCGCGGCGGAAGGTGCCGGGGAAGGTCCGCCGCGACGCCTCGCGATTGGCCAGCATGTAGCTGACGCCGGACGGCACCCGCAGATTGTCCTCCAGGACGAAGAACTCGCCGGTCGGTCCCCGGATAAGGTCGCTGCCGCAGACGTTCACATAGGCCTGGTGCGGCACATAGAGGTGCTGCATCTGGCGGCGGTATGATGGCGCGCCCAGCACCAGATCGCGCGGCACGACGCCGGCGGCGAGGATCTTCTGGTCGCCGTAGACGTCGGCGAGGAACAGGTTGAGAGCGCGGAGGCGCTGGATCAGGCCTTGCTCGATCTTATCCCACTCGCTCGCCGCGACGATGCGTGGAAACAGGTCGGTGGGGATGATCTGCTCGACCGAACTGTCGGCGCCGTAGACGGTGAAGGTGATGCCCTGCAGCAGGAACGACCGCTCCAGGGTCTGCTGGCGCTCCGCCAGTTCCTGGGCGCCCAGGGTTTCGAGGCGGTCCTGCAGGGCGCGGTAGTTCGGCCGCACCTCGCCGGCCGGAGCGTACATCTCATCGTAGGCCGGACCCGCGAGGTAGTCGGGAGACCTCGGCACGCCGCCGGCCGTCGTCTCCCCGATCGCGCTCGCGCCTTGGTTCAAAAGCCGACACCTCCGCGCGTCCGGTCGCGCGCCGCCATTTGGCCACGCGCCCTGGCGAGCCGCAACCTTTCGGTCGCGCGCGGGAACGCCGTCAAGATGACACCGCCGCCGCATCACGGTACAGGCCGCATCGGGGACGAACGGAACCTAGCGCTTGAGCCGATTTGGACGCCTCGTCCTCACCGTTTGCGCTTTGGCGCCTGCTTTATCGGCGCCGCTTGCGAGCCGGGCGGAGCCTCGCGCGTCGATCGTCGGAACGCTGGATCGGGCCTTGCGCGACGAACTCGCACCCGCCGTCGGCGAGGTGAAGACCCCGCCCTCGACGCCGGCCGAGGCGCGCAGGCGGGCGCGAGACGCCGCCGGCGACGTCGCGGCTCTGCTGAGGTCGGAGGGCTATTACGAGGCCGAGGTCACGCCCGATGTCGGCGAGGGCGCCACGCCGAAAGCGGTGGTCAAGGTCGATCCCGGGCCGCGCTTCCATCTCAAGTCGCCGGCCATAGCCTGGGTCGGGACGCCGCCGCCCTTCGCCGCCGACGCCGCGGCCGAAACCTCGCTCAAGCTTACCGATGGGGCGCCGGGGCGCGCCGCGGATATCCTGGCCGCCGAGTCGCGCGCGGTGACGGCGCTGCGCAAGGCCGGCTACGCCGACGCCGAAGCCATGCCCCGCGAGGTGGTGGTCGACCACGACGACCACAGCGTGCGGCCGACCTTCCATCTCGCCGCCCATGAGCTGGTCCGGCTCGGCCGGGTCCAGCTCAGCGGCCGCACGCGGACCAAGCCGTATTTCGTCAGGCGGCTCGCGCCTTGGAAACCCGGCGACATCTACGATCCCGCCAAGGTGGCCAAACTCGAGCAGCGGCTGATCGACGCCAACGTCTACGATGGCGTCACCGTGACTCTCGCTCCGCCGGGCGCGGCGGGCGCGAGGCGCCCCGTGCTGGTCCGCCTCGACGACCGCAAGCCGCGCACGCTGGAACTGGGCGCCGGCTATTCCACCACCCAGGGCTCCGGCGTCGACGGCCGCTATGTGCTGTACAACCGCCTCGGACGGGCCGACTCGCTGATCTTCACCGCGCGGCTCTACGATATCCAGCAGAAGCTCGACGCGGAAATCGACCTGCCGGACTTCCTCCGCGCCGATCAGATCCTCAAGGTCGGCGGCGGTCTGCTGGGCAATCGAACGAACGCTTACAACGATCTGGGCGGCGGCGTGCGCGCCAATGTCGAACGCCACTACAGCAAGACAACCTTCATCAGTCTCGGCGCGGCGTTCGACTATACCACCACCGAGGAAAAGACCGCGATCAATCCGCAGGCGACGCCGGTTGGCGAGCGGCTGCATCTCTTCATCCCCACGCTGTTGGCGGGGTTCGCGCTCGACCGGTCGAACGACCCGCTCAACCCGGTGCGCGGCTTCCGCGTCGACGCCCACGTCGAGCCGACCTACATCTTCGGCGACCGCCAGATCGCCTACCTGAAGGGCGTTGCCCAGGCGAGCGGCTACCTGCCGCTCGATCCCCGCGCCGACACGGTGATCGCCGGCCGGATTCGTTTGGGGACCATCCTCGGCGGCAGTATTCCCGACGTGCCGGCCGACCGGCGCTTCTACGCCGGCGGCGGCGGCTCGGTGCGCGGCTACGGCTATCAGGATGTCGGCCCGCGTCTGGCGGACAATACGCCTGAAGGCGGGCTCTCCCTCGCCGAAGCCTCGTTCGAGGTTCGCCGCCGGGTGTTCGGCAAGTTCAGCGGCGTCGCCTTCGTCGACGCCGGGGCCGTGGGGACCGGGCCGTCGCCCAGCTTCACCGGTTATGGCCTGGGCGCGGGCGTGGGGCTTCGTTACGACCTCGGTTTCGCGCCGCTCCGCGTCGATATCGGAACGCCGATCCGCCGCCAGCCGGGCGACGCCCTTGTCCAGGTCTACATCAGCCTCGGTCAGAGTTTCTGATGACCGACGCGGTCGCGAACAAAGATGCGCAAGCGCCGGTTAAGCGTCTCCGCGGGTTGGGCGTCGCGGCCCTCCTTCTGGTCCTCCTCGGTGTCGGCCTTGCCGCCTTCATCCGCGTCTTTCCCGCAACCGACGCCGGCCGCGCGTTCATCGAATCCCGGCTCAACGGTATGAAGGTGGGCCGGCTCGGCCATTTGCGGCTCTCCGGGATCACCGGCGATCCGTGGGGTCGTTTCCAGGTCCGCGACCTCGCGATCGAAGACCGCGACGGACCTTGGCTGGTGGCCCGCGACATCCGGGTCGCCTGGCGGCCGGCGGAGCTGTTGAGGACCCGGGTGCGCGTCGCGACGCTGGCGGCGGGACACGTCACCGTCGTTCGGCGTTTCACCCTGACCCCGGCGGGACCGCAGAAGCCCAGCCCGGTGTCGATCGAGGTGGACCACGCCGCCCTGACCCTGGAGACCCTGCCGGCGTTTTCGGTGAACCGCGGCCTGTTCGCCATCGGCGGCGAGGTGCTGGTGGCGAAGTCGGGCGCGCCGAGCGGCGCGGCGGAGGTCCAGAGCCTGCTGCACCCCGGCGACCGCTTGAACGCCTATTTCGACTTCGCGCGCAAGGGGAGTTTCGATCTGCGCGTCGGTGCGCGCGAGGCGAAAGGCGGGGCGCTCGCCGGCGCCCTCGGCCTGCCGACCGACCGCGACTTCGCCCTCGCCGTGACCGCCCACGCCAAACGGCGGATCGGCGGGTTCGACTTGGTCGCGATGTCCGGCGCCACCCGCGCGGCGGAAGCCACCGGGCGTTGGAGCCAGGCCGGCGGTCACGCCCAGGGGCGGATCGCCCTCGCCGCCTCGACCCTGCTGGCGCCTTACCAGACGCTGATCGGACCGGAGATTCGCTTCCAGGCGAACGGCCGCGCCGTCACCCGCGATCTCTATGACCTCGACCTCGCCGCCGGGGGAGACAAGGCGGCGGTCACCGCCTACGGCGTGGTCGATCCGGTCCGTCAGTCGACCGGCGCGCGGGGCGTCAGGCTCACTTTGCGCATCGACCAGCCGACCACCCTGATCAAGACCGGCGCTTCCGGCCCGCTGCGCCTGAACGGCGGCCTCGGCGGCGGCGTCAAGCACTGGATATTCGACGGCGCGGCGAGCCTGCAGCGCCCGGCCGTCGGCGGCCTGTCCTACGCGCTGATCTCCGGACCGCTGCGGCTCGAAGCGACCGGCAAGCAGCTCGACCTCAGGACCACCGTGCGTGGCGACGGCGGCGTCGGCGGCGGACTGGCTTCGGGATTGCTGGGCCCGAAGCCGACGGCGTTCGCCGACGTCGCCTTTCTCGGCGACGGACGGACGGTCATGCGTAAGGTGACGCTGGACGGCGCCGACGTGAAGGTGTCGGGCGAAGGCCGTCAGGGCCTGCTGGGCGACCTGTCGTTCAGCGGGCAAGCCGCCGTCGCCGATCTCGCCAAAGCCAGGCTGGGCGCGCGGGGCGGCGTCGCCGGGACGTGGAGCGCCAAGCAATCCGGCCGCTCGCCGTGGTCGTTCAGCCTCGACGCCCAGGGGCGCGGCTTCACCCTCGGCGTCGAACAGGTCGACCACCTGCTCGGCCCCGCGCCCACGCTGAAGGCGAAGGGCGCCTTCGATCGCGGCGTGCTCAACCTCGAACAGGCGGCGGTGACGGGCAAGTCCGGCGCGATGACCGCGGCGGGGAAGGTCGGACCGGCCGGCGCGCTCAAGATCGCCCTGTCGTGGCGCGCGACCGGACCGCTGCCGGTCGGACCCATCGTCGTCGACGGCGCCGCGAAGGGGACCGGCGACATCGGCGGCACTCTGGCCAGCCCGACGGCGGACCTGATCACCGACCTTGCCGCGATCGACCTCCCGACCCTGCCATTGCGCGAGGCCCATCTCGTCGCGCGGCTGCAGAGCGCGCCGAGTGGCGTGGCGGGCCGCTTCAGCCTCGCCGCGGCGAGCCAGTACGGCCCAGCGCGCGCGCAGGCGGCGTTCGGTTTCTCGGGCGGCGGCATCGAGGTCAGCGGGCTGGACGCCAATGCCGGCGGGCTAAAGGTCGCCGGGGCCCTCGCCTTGAAAGACAACAGCCCGTCCAGCGCCGACCTGACCTGGTCCGCCGGCCCGGGCGCGTTCCTCCAAGCCGGCCATGCCTCCGGTCACGCCCGCATCGTCGCGGCGCCTGGCGGCGCGCGCGGCGATCTTCTGCTCAACGCCACCGAGGCCGAGCTTCGCGGCGGCCCGGTTTTCCATTCGCTGAAGCTGACCGCCATTGGGCCGCTCCACCACCTTGCCTACCGCGCCGACGCCTCGGGCGCCGCGGCCGGCACGCCCTTCCGGCTCGCCGGCTCCGGCGTCTACAGCCAAGCCGCCGCCTCCGGCGCGGAGAACGCCGTTTCGTTCGACGGCTCGGGCCGGGTGAGGGGCGTCGACCTGCGCACCACCGCCCCGGCGCGCCTGACCTTCGCCGGCGACCGCTACGGCGCGGCTTTGGCTTTGAGTGTCGGCGGCGGCCGCGTCGGGGCCCAGGTCAACGGCGTCGGCCCCAAGATCGCCGCTCACGCCACCCTGTCGGACTTGGCCCTGAGCGCCTTCGATCCCGACTACACCGGGGTCGCGACCGGCGATGTCGATCTGAAGGGCGATGGCCCATCGCTGAGCGGAACCCTGTCCGCGCGGCTCTCGAAGCTGGGGTTGAAGGGTCAGAGGAGCGCGGCTCCGATGGATGGCGTGGTCAAGGCGGCGCTCGGCGGATCGAGCCTCCGCGTCGACGCCGACCTGACCGCCGGCAAGGGGTCGGGCGCGCGCATCGACGTCGCGCTGCCCGTTGAGGCGTCGTCGTCGCCGTTCCGCATCGCCATCGCCCGCTTGAGGCCGATGTCGGGAAACTTCGCCATCGACGCCGAACTCGCGCCGCTGTGGGACCTCACGATGGGCGACGGCCAGACCCTCGCCGGCCATCTGGTGGCGAACGGCACGCTCGGCGGGACGTTGGCCGATCCGCGCCTGATCGGGGCGGCGAACCTCGCCTCCGGCCGTTTCGCGGATTCCTCGACCGGCCTGAAGCTGCAGAACGTCAGCCTCCAGGCCGCGCTCCGCAACAACGCCATCGACGTGTCGACCTTCGAGGGCAAGGACGCGGCGCGCGGCAGCGTCTCCGGATCGGGCCGCATCGGCCTCGAACGCAACGGCGTGTCGAACCTCCAGCTCGTGCTGAAGAGCTTCCGCCTGATCGACAACGACCTCGGCCAGGCCACCGCCTCGGGCAAGGTCGACGTCAACCGCGCGGCCGACGGCAAGATCAAGCTGGCCGGAGCGCTGGTCATCGATCACGCCCAGATCGCGCCCAACGCGCCGACCCCGTCCGGCGTCGTGCCGATGGAGGTGGTCGAAATCCACCGCAAGATCGATCCGGACGCCGTTCCCGCGTCGCCCTCGGCGCGGGCGGCGCCCGTCGAGCTGAACGTCGGCCTCTCCGCGCCGGGCGGCATCTTCATCAAGGGCAGGGGACTCAATGTCGAGTTCTCCCTCGACGCCAAGGTCACCGGCTCGACCACCGCGCCCGTGCTGAGCGGCGCCGCGCGGGTCGTGCACGGCGACTACGATTTCGCCGGCCAGCGCTTCACCCTGGGCGAGAACGGCGTCGTCCGCCTCGGCAGCACGCCGGAGACCATCCGCCTCGACCTCACCGCCACGCGGGACAACCCGACCCTGACCGCGGTGATCCGCATCACCGGCACGGCGGAAAAGCCGGTGATCACCCTGACCTCGACACCGGTGCTGCCACAGGACGAGGTGCTGTCCCAGGTGCTGTTCGGCTCCTCGGTGTCGTCGCTGAACGGTTTCCAGGCGGCTCAGCTCGCCTCCGCCTTGTCCGGCCTCGCCAGCGGCGGCGGCTTCGACGTCATCGGCAACATCCGCAACCTCGCCCACCTCGATCGCCTGGCGATCAACAGCAGCGCCACCGGCGGCAACTCCATCGCCGGCGGCAAGTACCTGACCGACAAGGTCTACCTCGAACTCTCCGGCGGCGCGAAGGAGGGGCCGGGCGCCCAGGTCGAGTGGCGAGTCAGGAAACACCTCGCCATCGTCTCCCGCGTCACCAGCCAGGGCGACCAGGCGATCTCGGTGAGGTGGCGGAAGGATTATTGAGGAACCGGGCCGCGCAGGGTGTGCGGCCGCTTGGTCACGGATTTTAGTGGCGAGTCCGATTCTGACACCGGCGTAGACAACGAGCACGTTTAAGTGTCTCCATCGAGCTATATAGTCGTGGCGTTCAACTCCAGGGCTGGGAGTAGGAGCGATGGGCGAGCCACCGTTCGAGATCTGGCTATTTCTAGCCTACTACTTTGTGGTCGCGATCGTTATTGCGGTCTCGATACGAATATGGCGTGGGCAAAAGCGCGACGCGGCCAAGGCTCTTGCCGCAAAGGCCGCTAGACGGCGGCGTGAGCGATGGGTGACAGCCTTGTCCTGGCTGGCCTTCTTCGTGGCCTATGTTCTTACAGGCCTGGTCTGGTTGCCGAGGAGACCGTCGACGGTTTCCGGCCCATGGCTGCCAAGCGTGACACAGTACCTGAGCCTCTCCACCTTGCTCGCCGGGACGGTGGCGGCGGTTTATATTGAGCAGCGAAGATGGCTCCGCCGCCATCCGGAGCCCGGCCGCGATCATGAGTCCAGGTGCCGCGCTGAGATCGCGGAACTGACGCGCTTTGCGCTGATCGGCTTTGTCGCCGGTTTCCTTGCCCTGGCGCTATTCACCTTGACAGTCGGATTGCTTCAACTCGGCGCCCAACCGCGACCTGGGACCGTCGAGGCCGGCGCGCTCGAGCGGATCGCCCGAGCTTCCGAGGCCCAGGTTCAGGCGCAACGCCAGGTCGCGGCCGGTCAGACGCGGATCATCCAGTCCGTCGGGCAAGTCGGAGGCGGCGAAAGTCCCGGTCTCGACCTCCTCAGCTATTGGAGCGCCGGTTTGCTGGCGCTGGCCGCTTTCACCTGGATCGGAGGCCGCCGCCGACTTGGCAGGACCGTCGCGGCAACTGTGGCCACGGGTTTGGCTTCACTCGGCACTCTCGCCTTTCTCAAGGATTTGACCGTGTTCAAGGACTCGGCTCTCGTCAAGACGCTAGACTTCAAACCCGACAGTATCTTCCGCCTCAACGTTGGTCGAACGGCTCACTCCCCCGTCAATACCGGTGGGACCGGAACGCTGAATTTCGATTGTCGAAAGGACTGGGTGATCGATGGCTTCTCGCTCGGAAAGGCTGACTTGGACTCCGCGCTCCGCGAGCGCGTGAAGGCGACGGCCGAGCAGATACTGGCCGCGAACGGCGGACACATCGATCATGTCCTCCTGATCGGATCGACCGACGCGCTGCGATTCCACCGAACTCCGCCACACTATAATTTCGAGTTGGCGCGCGATCGCGCCGATGCGGTTCGCCATCGGCTGGAAGAAGAGCCTGGTTGGGCGATCGCGAAGTCCGACCCCTCTCGGATCATCGTCTTGAACTGGCAGATGCCGTCCGGCGTCGCGCGTCCGATCGTCGGCCCGGCCGAGACCCCGGCGGGACGCTCGGTGACGATCTGCGCCCTTCGGCAGACGCCGCCTTTGGACGAGGCAAAGGCCCGAGCCGGCGAATCGGGCGACACCCTCGTCGATCTCACCGGAGGCCCCATCGGCTTCGTGGTGGGGGCGTTTCTCGGCGGTACGCTTGCGCTGGGCGCGCTCGCGTTGCTTCTTGGCCGGCCCAAGGTGCTTATGAAGCTCTTGAGCGAAGCTACGAAGAACGAGAAGCCGAAAAAAGATGGGGGCGAGACAGCGGACGAGGTTAGCGCGGAGGAAAGGACATGAGCGGGCGCCTCTCGCCAGGGCAAGCGCGCGACCGCGCCGAGCGGGTTGGAGGAGTCTTAATCATTAGCAAAATAAAGTGTCGGATCACACTCCTGCCCTCGGCATTTCGCGCCTTGACCCTCCTCGTCAAGGGGACGGAGGTTTCAGATCAGTGAGTCACTCTCGGCCTGAGCTGGTACCTGCCCGGTTCGAAACCCTCGAAGATCAGAGCCGTGTGCGGGTGGCTGACGGGTTCGTTGGTGTCGTCGATCAGTAGATTCTGTTCGGACACGTAGGCGACGTAGGTCGATTGGTCGGGGTTTTCGGCCAGCAGGTGGTAGAACGGCTGGTCCTTGCGCGGGCGGACGTGCTCCGGAATCGCCCGCCACCATTCCTCGGTGTTGGCGAACACCGGGTCGACGTCGAAGATCACGCCGCGAAACGGAAAGATGCGGTGCTTGACCACTTGACCAATACCGAACTTGGCGAGGCGAAAATCCATGAGTCTCTTTGTGACGACCGCAACCGCGAGAATGTGAACTTAGAGCCTTCCGCGCCGTCATCAAGGCCTCGCCTTTCGTCCGGGCGCCGCGCTTGCTAAGTGTCTTGCCCCCCAAGCGCGGCAAAGCGCCGCTGCCGCCGGCGGGACGGGAACGGGAATGAGCGAGGCGGCGCGCGCGCCCGAGTATCGTAGGAGACGCGCCGCGCCGGCGGCATCCCGAGGCGCGCCGATGTTCGCGGCCCTCGATCTGGGCACCAACAACTGCCGCCTGCTGATCGCCACGCCGTCGACGAGGGGCTTTCGCATCGTCGACGCCTTTTCGCGCATCGTCCGGCTGGGCGAGGGGGTCGACGAGAGCGGCTCGCTGAGTGAAGCGGCGATGGACCGGGCTCTCGGCGCTCTGGCCATCTGCGCGGATAAGATCGGCCGACGGGGGGTCACGCGAATTCGCGCGGTGGCGACCCAGGCCTGCCGCGCCGCCGCCAACGGCGACGCCTTTCTCGAACGCGTCACGCGGACGACCGGGCTGCGCCTCAGTTTGATCTCGCCGCTGGAGGAGGCGCAGCTCGCGGTCGCCGGGTGCCTCGATCTGCTGGACCGCGAAGCGAAAGCCGCCCTGGTGCTGGACGTCGGCGGCGGGTCGACGGAGCTGTCGTGGGTCGACCTGACCGCGCCGGGGTTGGATGTCGAACCCCGGCGGCTGGCCTATTGGCGTCTGCCGATCCGCGCGACGGTGTCGATCCCGCTGGGCGTGGTGACCCTGGCCGAGCGATTTCCGGAGGAGACGACGGACGGCGCCGCCCACCTGCGGGTCATGGTCGAGGAGATGAAGCGGCGGGTTTCGGCCTTCGCCGGCGGCGAGCCGTTCCGGCCGCTGTTCGAGGCGGGGGAGGCGCATCTGGTCGGAACCTCGGGCGCGATCACCAGCCTCGCGGGCCTGCATCTGGAGCTGCCGCGCTACGACCGCTCTCGGGTCGACGGGCTGTGGATGACCAGGACCGAGTGCGACGCGGTGGCCGACCGCCTGGCCGGGATGACGGTGGCGGAACGCGCCCGCCAGCCCTGCATCGGCGTCGATCGCGCCGATCTCGTCCTCGCCGGGGCGGCGATCCTCCAGGCGGTGCAGGAGCTGTGGCCCTGCCACCGGGTGCGGGTGGCCGACCGGGGGCTGCGCGAGGGTCTGCTGCTGTCGCTGATGTCGCGCGAACGGCGCCGGCGATGACCGAGCCGCCGCGCAAGCGCATGGTCCACGCGCCGACCGGCGGCACGGACGCCGGTCGCGCGGGACCCAAGCGGCTGAAGACCGCCAAGGAGCGCACGCCGTCGTCGCAGGCCTGGCTGGAGCGCCAGATCAACGATCCCTTCGTCGTCGAGGCCAAGGCCAAGGGCTATCGTTCGCGCGCGGCGTTCAAACTGCGCGAGATCGACGACCGCTTCCATCTGATCCGCCGTGGCGCGCGGGTGGTCGATCTCGGCTGCGCCCCCGGCGGCTGGCTGCAGATCGCCGCGGAACGCGGCGCGGCGGCGGTGGTCGGCGTCGACCTGCTGCCGACCGAGACGGTGACCAAGGCGACAATCCTCCAGGGCGACTTCACCGAGCCGGGTTGCGGCGAAAAGCTGGCCGATCTGCTGGGCGGACCGCCGGACGTGGTGCTGTCGGACATGGCGCCCAACACCACCGGCCACCGGCAGACCGACCACCTGCGCATCGTCGGCCTGGTGGAGGCGGCGGTGGATTTCGCGGTGGCCAACCTCAAGCCCGGCGGGGCTTTCGTCTCCAAGGCGTTTCAGGGTGGCGAGACGGCCGGCCTGCTGAAGCTGCTCAAGGCGAATTTCGAGAGCGTGCGCCACGTCAAGCCGAAAGCCAGCCGCGCGGAGAGTTCGGAACTCTATCTCGTGGCGACGGGGTTCAAGGGGCGGGCAGCTTAGACCCCCTACCGCTCGGCTGGCGCCGAGTCGCTTCCCCCTGATGGGGAAGACGAGATCAGCGCCAACCGACTCTTCCTTCGTCTTCCCCCTCTGGGGGAACCGACTCGCGCCCTCGGCGCGAGCGGTAGGGGGTCTACCCCAGTTCCTCCACAT
The DNA here is from genome assembly GCA_965277785.1 of Caulobacteraceae bacterium. GTDB lineage: Bacteria > Pseudomonadota > Alphaproteobacteria > Caulobacterales > Caulobacteraceae > Acaudatibacter. The sequence continues at coordinate 3,037 of CBDIDP010000005.1, read as the reverse complement.
CCGCCTGCGCCACCGCCCGCGCGCCGCCGTTGAACCTCGCCGCGGCGTAGTGGCCGGCCGCCACCGCCGCCAGACCCACCGCGACCGATATGGCGACGTTGACCGCCGCCCGGCCCGGCGCGCCGGCGCGCAGCAGGTCGAAGGTCTGCAGGCTGAACGAGGAGAATGTGGTGAAGCCGCCGCAGACGCCGACCATAACGAACAGCCGCAACGCCTCAGGCGCCGGATGGCGTCCTCCGGCGAGGGTCAGCGTGCCGAACGCGCCGATCAGGAACGAGCCGGCGATGTTAATCGCGATGGTGCCCCACGGCAGCGACTGGCTGACCGGGGCCATCGCCTGGGCGATGCCGTAACGGGCCAGGGTGCCGACCGCGCCGCCCGCGGCGACGATCAGCGCCAGCTTCCAGTTCATGCAATCGTCTCCCAGTCCGCCGACGGCCCTTTAACATCCCGGCCGCCGCCGCTATACCCGCCCCGCAAAACGGAGAGTCTCATGGAGATTCGCGAAGGGCTCACCTTCGACGATGTTTTGCTGCAACCCGCCGCGTCCGAAGTCATGCCGACGGAGGTCGACACCAGGGCGCGGTTCACGCGCCAGATCAGCCTCAACATCCCCCTCGTCTCGGCGGCGATGGACACGGTCACCGAAAGCCGGCTGGCAATCGCCATGGCCCAGGCCGGCGGCATGGGCATCCTCCACCGCAACATGACGCCCGAGGAGCAAGGCGACCAGGTCCGCGAGGTCAAGCGCTTCGAGAGCGGCATGGTGATCAACCCGCTCACCATCAATCCGGGGACCACGCTTAAGGAGATCCGCCAGATCAAGGCGCGGCGGCGGATCTCCGGCTTTCCGGTGGTCGACCCGAGTTCCGGCAAGCTGTGCGGTATTCTCACCAACCGCGACATGCGCTTCGAGCGTTCCGACGACGCCCTGGCCTCGACCCTGATGACCAAGGACAACCTCATCACCGTGCGCGAGGGGGTGTCTCAAGCCGAAGCCCAGGATCTCCTGCGCCGCAACAAGATCGAGCGCCTGATCGTCGTCGACGACGACGACCGCGCGGTCGGCTTGATCACCGTCAAGGACATGGAGAAGGCCGAGGCCCACCCCCACGCCGCCAAGGACTCCAAAGGGCGCCTGCTGGTCGGGGCGGCCTCGACGGTCGGCGACGCCGGGTTCGAGCGCTCGCTGGCGCTGATCGACGCCGGGGTCGACGTCGTGGTGATCGACACCGCCCACGGCCACTCCCGTCAGGTTGGGGAGGCGGTGCGGCGGCTGTCGCGGGAAAGCAATCGCGTCCAGATCGTCGCCGGCAATGTCGCGACCTACGAGGGGGCCAAGGCGCTGATCGACGCCGGCGCCGACGCGGTCAAGGTCGGCATCGGGCCGGGTTCGATCTGCACCACCCGCATCGTCGCGGGCGTGGGCGTGCCGCAGTTCACCGCCATCGCCGAGGCGGTGCGGGCGGCGCACGGTTCGGGCGTGCCGGTGATCGCCGATGGCGGCATCAAGTTCTCCGGCGATCTCGCCAAGGCTATCGCCGTCGGCGCCTCCAGCGCCATGCTGGGGTCGATGTTCGCCGGGGTCGACGAGGCGCCGGGCGAGGTCTTCCTCTACCAGGGCCGGTCGTACAAATCCTATCGCGGCATGGGCTCGCTGGGCGCGATGGCGCGCGGATCGGCCGACCGCTACTTCCAGAAGGAGGTCGAGGACGCCATGAAGCTGGTGCCGGAGGGTATCGAAGGCCAGACGCCGTACAAGGGTCCGATCTCGCCGGTGATCCACCAGCTCGTCGGCGGTCTGCGCGCGGCGATGGGTTACCTCGGCGCGAAGGACATCGCGGCCTTGCAGGCGGCGGCCCAATTCGTCCGGATCACCGGAGCGGGCCTGCGGGAAAGCCACGTCCACGACGTGATGATTACCCGCGAAGCGCCCAATTACCCCAGCGCGGCCTAAAAACCCACTAATGTAAAGCCATGTCAGCGGCGCCGGTTTGGGCGTTGCTTTCGCGCGTCGCGGCTCTAGTTACGACCCACTCTGATTTAACTTTTTAAGGTGGGCTGCATAATGTCAAATACTGCAAGAACTTTCGATGGTCCTCTGAGCGGCGCTGCAATACATGGCGGCAAGCGTTTTCGTCATGCTGTCGCGATTTCGGCGTTCGCGCTGGCGGTCGGCGCGATGACGCAGGCCTCGGCGGCCTCGGTCTATGTCGATACCGGCGGCATCTACCAGCCGGGGACGATCAACATCGCCGGTCCCGACATCAATCTGAACGCCTATTCCTCGGCGCTGGAACTGACCGCGAATGTCAACGGCTCGTCGAGCGTGAGGACGCTCTACACCTTCTGCGTCGACATCTATCACGACATCAGTGTCGGCATCGACAACAGCCACGATATCGTCACCGGCGCCGGCGACGCCCAGTCTCCCGTCAATCTCCTCTACCACACCGCGGCCCTCACCGTGAATTCCGACGGGCCGATATCGGGGGTCAGCGGCGCGGCGCTTTCGACGACCCAGATCGCGGAGATCGGCGGTCTGGCGACCCTCGGCGGAAACCTGATCGCCACCGACGCGGCCGACCTGTCCAACAAGTTGACGGCGGTTCAGGGCGCGATCTGGACCATCGAATATCCGTCGGCGGGCGGCTACACGGTCTCCACCTCGGACCCGACGGTTCAGGGCTACCTCAGCGGCTATCTCGCCAACGCGGCGGCCACCGCGAGCCAGTCGCCGGTCATCGCCATCTACGGCGCCAACGGCCAAGGTCTTCTTCCCACCGGCGGGGTGCCGGAACCGGCGGCCTGGGCGCTGATGCTGACCGGCTTCGGCCTCGCCGGAGCGGCCTTGCGCCGCCGTCGGGGCGTGGGCGCCGCCACCGCCTGATCGACGCCTTGAACCCGCCAAGCCCCTCGCGTAGGCGAGGGGCTTGGCGCGGTGCACGAGACCATGAGGGACGGCGGACGGCTGGCGGCGGCGATCGCCGTGCTGGCCGATATCGAGGCGCGACACCGTCCGGCCAAGCTCGCTCTC
>CBDIDP010000004.1:0-112875 GCA_965277785.1 Caulobacteraceae bacterium | reverse complement strand
GTCGTCACCGCCACCGAGGAGTCCCCATCGGACTACGAAGGCGGGGTCGAGGGCGACACCGAAGACGAAGACTCCGACGCCGCGCCTGACAGTCCGCCGTCCCGGCGCGAGGAACGCGAACTCGACCATGGCTTGGAGGAGACGTTTCCCGCCAGCGATCCGGTGTCGATCAGTCCCGGCGCCGACTGATCACCGCCTGTCGATACCAAGCGGAACGCGCTTGAATGTCGGCGCGCGCCCATTAGGGTGGCTTCAACTGAACACTGTTCCGGGGCGCGGCCCCTAGTTGGAGCCCTCCATGGACAAACGCTTCGAAGGCACGCGCGACTATGTCGCCACCGACGACCTCAAGATCGCGGTCAACGCCGCCATCGCCCTGGAACGCCCGCTGCTGATCAAGGGCGAGCCGGGCACCGGCAAGACGGTGCTGGCGTATGAGATCGCCAAGGCCCTCGATGCGCCGCTGATCACCTGGCACATCAAATCGACCACCAAGGCGATGCAGGGGCTCTACGAGTATGAGGCGGTGACCCGCCTGCGCGACAGCCAGCTCGGCGATCCGCGGGTGAAGGACGTTTCCAACTACATCAAGCACGGCAAGCTGTGGGACGCCTTCGACGCGCCCGAGCGCCCGGTGCTGCTGATCGACGAGATCGACAAGGCCGATATCGAGTTTCCCAACGACCTTCTCCAGGAACTCGATCGGATGGAGTTCTACGTCTACGAGACTAACGAGACGATCAAGGCCAAGGTCCGTCCCGTCGTCCTGATCACGTCGAACAACGAGAAAGAACTGCCGGACGCATTCCTGCGCCGCTGTTTCTTCCACTACATCCGTTTTCCGGACGAGGAAACGATGAAGGCGATCATCGACGTCCACTATCCGGGCATCAAGCAGAAGCTGGTCTCCGAGGCGCTACGCATCTTTTACGACATGCGCAAGGTGCCGGGTTTGAAGAAAAAGCCGTCGACCTCGGAACTGCTCGACTGGCTAAAGCTGCTGATGGTCGAGGACATCAATGACGCGGCCTTGCGCGAACGCGATCCGACCAAGCTAATCCCGCCGCTGCACGGCGCCTTGCTCAAGAACGAACAGGATGTCGCCCTGTTCGAGCGCCTGGCGTTCCTCGCCCGGCGCGAGGGCTCCGGCGCGCGGCCCGGTCAACAATAGCCCAGGACTTACCGCCTTTTAACTGGACGCCATGGAGCCTCTCGCCCAATCATCCGGCTTGGATTTGGTGAGGGCGCTCGAATGAAGTTCAATCCCGTGACCGCGGCGACCACCGTGTCGGCCGCGACTATTCTGACGCTGATGGTCGCTTGTTCGCCGCCGCATCCGCACAGCCGGCGGGGCGAGCCGCTCCGCACCGTGACGACATTGGATTGTCCCTCGTCCGAAGACGACCTCAAGCTGGCTAGCGGCGCGTCCGGCGCGGGACCCTGCGTCTATACCGACAATAACGGCGACAAGGTCACCCTCCAGCTCGTCAACTTGAATGGCGGAGACTCGGCCACCGCGCTGGCGCCGTTCCGCACCGCCGCCGAAGCCGAGTTGCCGGCAGTCAAGCCCGCGGGCGGCGGCGGCACCGCCGCGTCGTCCTCCAACGGCGGCGGCGAGGACAAGGTCGATCTCGACCTTCCCGGCATCCACATCCACACCAGCGCCGACGGCCGGGCGCAGGTCAACGCCATGGGCGTCCACGTCGACGCCGACGACCACGGTTCGCACCACGCCGTGGTGACCACGCCCGGCGGCGCGGGCCACGACCAAGTCACGGTCAACGCCGACGACGGCGGAGCCCGGATCGAGGTTCACGAAAAGGGATCGGGCGTCCGATCGATGTTCATGCTGGCTTCGGACACACCGGGTCCGAACGGCTGGAAGTCGGTCGGCTTCGAGGCCCGCGGTCCCGCAGGCGGTCCGATCGTCGTGGCCTCGATCCTATCCAAGGGCGACCACAACCAGGGTCTGCGCGATCAGGCCAAGGCGCTGGTGAAGCACAACGTCGGTGGGTGACGGGTCTCAGACTTCCGTCGCCTCGGTCACCTTGTAGGTCAGCGGCCGGCCGTCTTCGTCGGTGACGGTGACGTACTCGCCCACCGCGAAGACGTGATCGCCGAGCCGATAGACGGGCTCGTCGGCGAGGTCGTCTTCCTCGCCGTAATTGAAGAACCACTGTGAGGACCGCCGTCCGAGCACGCCGTCGACCGGGTCCTCGTCCGGGGTGAACCTGTGCACCGTGCAGGACTCTTCGCTCTTCGCGAAAGCGTCGGCGTCGAGCTTCCCGGCGGCGTCGAGCGGCGCGACCAGTGTATAGCCGCGGTGATCGTCGCCGCCGGCGAATTCGGTTCCGGGATTGCGGGCGAGCCTCATGACGATGCGGGACAGTGACATGTTGGATCCTTACCGTTTTGAAGTCAGTGGGAAATAAAGAGCGACGGCCCCTCGGCTCCCAAAAAGGCGCGAGTCGCGCCGCCGAATATGAACTCGCGAAGCCGGGTGTGACCGAAGGCGCCGGCCACCAGAATGTCGGCGCCGGCGTCGCGCGCGCCCTTCAGCACGGCCGGCGCCGCGTCTCCGGTATCGGCCAAGACCTTGATCTCCGTGGCCACGCCGCGGGCCGACAGAAACTCGGCGAGCTGTTCCGGATCGATCTTCCTCTGAGTGGCGGCCGGGGCGGTCAGAACGATCACCGACGAGGACCTGCGCAGCAGCGGCAGCGCGGTGCGCATCGCGCGGCTGGCCTCCTTGCCGCCGTCCCAGGCCACCGCCGCGACACCGCCGACCTTGAACTCGCCCTTGACCACCAGGGTCGGCCGCTGCTCGTCGGCGACGATCTGCTGGAAGGACTTGGACAGCGCGCTCCTACCCTTGGCCGCGATGTCGTCGAACACGACGACGTCGGACAGGCGCCCGGCCATGGCCAGCGCCGCCCACACCGGCGAGCGCAGGCTGACGAAAGTCGAGTTGGCGTAGCCCAAAGCCTCGACCGAAGCGCGGGCGAGCCGCTCTCCCTCTTCCGCGGCGTCGCGCATGGTTTCGACCGTGGTCGACTGGATACCGCCCATGAAACCGTCGCCCATCCACGGGGCCATGTCCGCGAGATCGGCGGGCGTGTGAACGCAGTGGAGTTCCGCGTCGAAGGCCCGCGCCAGCGCCGCGCCTCCGGACAGGGCGCGCTTGTCGCCCTCGCCGCCCGCCACGGGAGTCATGATCCTCGCCCAGTCCATAGCCGCCTCCAATGCCTTGATGCCCGCGATGTTCCGTTTCCAAGCCTCGCATGGCATTGAGACCCTCATGCGGTTTGCCGACAAGCTCGAACGGGGATGGGCCACGTCCGGCGGTTGCCTCTGCGTCGGACTGGATCCCGACTCGTCGCGCATCCCTCCCGACATCGCCCGGGGCGAACGGCCGATCCTCGCCTTCAACAAGACGGTGATCGACGCGGTCGGCAACCTTGTCTGCGCTTTCAAACCCCAGGCCGCGCACCACGCCGCGTTCGGAGCGGAAGACGAGTTGGCGGAAACGATCGCCTACATCCGGGCGTCCCAGCCCCATGCCTTTATCATTCTCGACGCCAAGCGCGGCGACATCGGCTCCACCGCCGAGATGTATGCGCGCGAAGCCTTCGACCGTTACGACGCCGACGCGGTTACCGTGAACCCGTACATGGGCGACGATGCGGTGACGCCGTTCCTCCGGCGCGAGGACCGCGGCGCCGTCGTGCTGTGCCGGACCAGCAATCCGGATTCGATGCGTTTTCAGGGCGGCGCCGGTGAGAAGGACGCGCTGTTCAGGAGCGTCGCCGACCGCGCCCAGACGGTGTGGAACAACAACCGCAACGTCATGCTCGTGGTCGGGGCCACCGCGCCGGAGGAACTCTCGGAGATCCGCGCCATCGCGCCCGATCTCGCCTTTTTGATCCCCGGCTATGGCGAACAGGGCGGCAAGGCGGAGGACATCCTCCCGCGCGGCAAGCGGGCGGACGGTAAGGGCTTGGTGGTGTCCTCGTCGCGCGGCATCCTCTGGGCCGGAGGCAGCGACTCGATCCGCGCGGCGGCCATGCGGGCGCGCGACGAACTGCCGATCGGCGCCTAGCCGTGGCGCGGAAGCAGGCCCCGCGCGCCTGGCAACGGATGCTATCCGGCCGCCGGCTAGACCTGCTCGACCCCTCCCCGATGGACATCGAGGTCGAGGACATCGCCCATGGCCTCGCCCGCGTCGCGCGCTGGAACGGCCAAACGATCGGCGACCATCCCATGTCCGTCGCCCAGCATTCGGTCGTGGTGGAGGAAATTCTCGCGCACATCGAGCCGGGGATCGATCCGCGCTGGCGCCTCGCCGCCCTGCTCCACGACGCCGCCGAGTATGTCATCGGCGACATGATCTCGCCGTTCAAGGCCGCCCTCGGCCTGGATTACGAGACGTTCGAGGACCGCCTCGCCGCCGCCATCCACATCCGCTTCGGCCTTCCCGCTCGGACTCCTTCCGAGATCAAGACGCTGATCAAGTCGGCCGACCGGGCCTGCGCCTTCTTCGAGGCGACTCAGCTCGCCGGTTTCGGCCACGCCGAATCCCTCAACCTGTTCGGCCGCCCTCCTCCCGGCTATTCGCTGAACATCGATCCCCTGCCCGCCCGCGAGGCTCAGGCGCGTTACCTTCAGCGCCACCGCACCCTGTGCGAGGCGACCGGACAGACCGGCGTCGACGTCGCTTTCGACACAGAATGAGCATCCCCAACACCGCGGCCATCGTCATCGGCCTGTCGGCGGTGATCGTCGCTTTGCGCGAAGGCGAGGCTTGCGTTTTGACCGTGCGGCCGCACGACATGCGGACCGACGCGCTTTCCGCGGTTGACGGCTTGCCGTTCGGTCCGTTCGACCCACAAGGTCAGCGCACCTTCGATCTCGCCCTGCGCGATTACGTCACCCAACAGACGCGGTTCGACCTAGGCTATGTCGAACAGCTCTACACCTTCGGCGACAAGGGCCGCGACGCGCCGCTGGCCGACGTCGGCGCGGGCGCGGCGCGGGTGATATCGGTCGGCTACCTCGCCCTGGCGCCGGACGCCCTGCCCACCGAGGCGCCGGACACCGCTTGGTCGGCGTGGTCGCGGTTTTTTCCGTGGGAAGACTGGCGGGAGGGTCGACCGGCCCTGATCGATGAGGCGATCCTGCCCGCCCTCGCGAAATGGGCGGGACGCACCGCCGAACGCCGAAGCCGCACCCGCCTGCTGTTCGCCGAAGAGGGCGCGCCGTGGAATGAGGAACGCGTTCTAGAACGCTATGAACTGCTATACGAAGCCGGACTCGCCCCCGAAGCCGCCCGCGACCGAGCCCGCGCGCAAGGCGGCGACCCCGAGGAACCCCGCGCTTTGGGGCCAGCGTTCGGCGAACCGATGATCTCCGACCACCGGCGCATCCTGGCGACTGGCCTGGGCCGGCTGCGCGGCAAGCTAAAGTACCGCCCGGTGATCTTCGAGCTCATGCCGCCTCAGTTCACCCTTTCAGCGTTGCAACGGGCGGTGGAGGCGGTGTCCGGCGTCGCGCTCCATAAGCAGAACTTCCGCCGCGTGGTCGAGCGCACCGGGCTGGTCGAGGGCCTCGGCCGCATGGACGCCGACACCGGTGGCCGGCCCGCGGAGCTGTTCCGATTTCGGCGCGAGGTGCTGGAGGCGCGGCCGGCGTCGGGGTTGTCGCTGTCGCTGTTGCGGGATTGAGCGAACGTCGCTGTCGAAGATATTTTGATCCGTTAATCACTTCCACTAGACTACACGAACACCTTGGGAGATCGAAGCTTGAGCGTGATGCAAAGCGAGGTGTTCGAAGCGTTTCGCGCGATCGACATCCCCGAAGATAAGGCGATGAAGGCGGCGTCCGCGCTCAGCAAGCGTGATGACGAGGTTGTCTCCGTGAAAAGTGAAATCACGCTCATAAAGTGGATGATGGGGTTCGTGCTGGCCTTTCAAGTCGCCATTTTCGCAAAGCTGTTTCTTCACTGACTCAAGTTACTTCGCTGGCGCGACCTTGATCCCCAATTCCTTCAACTGCTTGTCCAGCACCTCCGACGGCGCGTGCATCATCAGATCCTCGCCCTGCTGGTTCAGGGGGAAGGCGATGACTTCGCGGATGGCGGTCTGGCCCGCCAGCAGCATGACGATGCGGTCGATGCCCGGCGCGAGGCCGGCGTGGGGCGGCGCGCCGTAGCGGAAGGCGTTGAGCATGCCGGCGAAGTTCTCCTCGACGAAGGCGGCGCTGTTTCCCGCGATCTCGAAGGCCTTGATCATGATCTCCGGCTTGTAGTTACGCACGGCGCCGGTACACAGCTCATAACCGTTGCAGACGATGTCGTACTGGTAGGCGAGCACGTCCAGCGGGTCCATCGTCTCCAGGGCGTGCAGCTCGCCCTGGGGCATCGAGAAGGGGTTGTGCGAGAAATCGACGTGGTTGGCTTCCTCGTTGAACTCGAACATCGGGAAGTCGACGATCCAGCAGAGTTCGAATCGACCCTCGTCGATCAGGTTGAGGTCCAGCCCGAGCTTGGTTCGCGCCGCGCCGGCGAACTTGTAGAAGGCCTTCGGATCGCCCCCGACAAAAAAGGCCGCGTCGCCCGAGACAAGACCAAGCGCCGCGCGGATCGCCTCGGTGCGTTCGGGCCCCAGATTTTTGGCGATCGGCCCGGCAGGGCCTTCCTCTTCCGCGTCCGCGCCGCGCCAAAATATGTAGCCCAGGCCAGGCTGCCCCTCGCTCTGCGCCCAGGCGTTCATCCGGTCGCAGAAGGCGCGCGAGCCGCCGCCGGGCGCGGGGATCGCCCAGATCGCGGTGTTCGGCGCCTCCAGCATCCTCGCGAACAGGCCGAAGCCGCCGCCGCGGAAATGCTCCGACACATCTTGCATGACGATGGGGTTGCGCAGGTCCGGCTTGTCGGAGCCGTACTTGGCGATGGACTCGCGATAGGGAATGCGCGGAAAGGGATAGGGCGTGACCGACCTGCCGTCGGCAAACTCCTCGAATACGCCGTGCAGCACCGGCTCGATGGCGTTGAAAACGTCTTCCTGGGTGGCAAAACCCATCTCCACATCGAGTTGGTAGAACTCGAGGCTGCGATCGGCGCGGGCGTCCTCGTCGCGGAAGCACGGCGCGATCTGGAAGTAGCGGTCGAAGCCGGCGACCATCAGCAGTTGCTTGAACTGTTGCGGCGCCTGCGGCAGGGCGTAGAACTTTCCGGGGTGGGTCCGCGACGGCACCAGAAAGTCTCGTGCGCCTTCCGGGCTGGAGGCGGTGAGGATTGGCGTCTGGAACTCGATGAAATTTTGGTTGACCATGCGGCGGCGGATGCTGTCGATTACCTTAGAACGCAGCACGATATTCTTATGTAGGGTCTCGCGGCGCAGATCGAGATAGCGATGCGTGAGGCGAATCTCTTCTGGATAAGCAGGCTCGCCAAAGACCGGCAGCGGCAGTTCGGCGGCTTCCGAGAGCACGGTCACGGAGGAGACGCGCACCTCGATTTCGCCGGTCGGGAGGTTCGGGTTCACGGTCTCCGGCGACCGCGCGACCACTGTGCCGTCGACCCGCACCACGCTCTCCGCCCGAAGGCGCTCCAACTCCATGAAGCCGGGCGCGCCTGGATGCGCGACGAGTTGCGTTATGCCGTAGTGGTCGCGCAGATCGACGAACAGCAGGCCGCCGTGGTCGCGCTTGCGATGGATCCAGCCGCTGACGCGGACATCCGCGCCCTCGTCGCCTAGGCGAAGCGCGCCGCAGGTGTGTGTGCGATAAGCGTGCATGGTCAAGCTCTTGGCGGGGTCCGTTTTTGGAAGGCGCGGAAGGGCGCATGAGGCCCCTGGGATGTCAAGCGGATGAACGGCGCCTGACATCTCTCTTCAGGCTCTCTTCAGAGGTTTCGTCGCAGATTGCGCGTCGAGGACTGGAGAGACCCCGATGGACGTGGCGCAGATCGACTGGCTTTACCTGCACGAAGACGACGAACGCAGCGTTCGCGTCGGCGAACTCGTGTCGGCGGACGCTGGCGGCATGCCGATCTATCGGGTGATGTCGCGAGCCGACGGGCGCGCCTGGCTAAGGAACCTCGACGACGGCGCTGACTATCTGATGCCGCTGCGCGCGTTCCATTGGCGCGCGGAGGTTTGACTACCAGCGCAGCAGACGGGGGCCAAGAAGCGCTCCGACCGCCGCGCACATTCCGATCCCGAGCGAATACCAGGTCGCGGTGAACGCCGCCGTCGTCTCGTCGCAGGCGAGGCCGTAGACCGTCGCCGCCGCCGTTCCCGCCAGCAATCCCGCCGCCGCGCCGGCCGCCCTCAACCGGGTTGGAGCCAAGCGACGGACGGCCAAAGCCACGAAGGCAAAGATCGGAACCGCTAGCAGGGCGATCCGCACCGGGCACCGGCTCCAGGTATGACCGAGCCAGACCTGTTTCAGATCGCGCGATGGAGTGCCCGAGAGCTCCATTATCGCCATTGACGCCATGAGGACGACGACAAAGGTGATCACAAACAGTGGCAGGCGCAATGAGGAGGCGGGGCGGCTCAGGCGGGAGGCGAGAAGCCAGGCTCCCGCGGAAAGTGCAAGAGTGTAGGTCGCCTTCATCCAGAAAGACGGCAGATGGACGGCCTCCTCCAGCGGACGGAATCCCAGCCAAGGCAGGAGTATGGCAAGCGCCACGACCGCCCCGGAGACAGCGGTCACGCCCACGCGTCGGCTGGGAGAGGCCGGCGCGACCGGTGTCGCGGAGTCGACCAGATCGGCGATCAGGTCAGCGGTCTTCATCGCGCACCTTCGCTTCCAGCGTCTTCATCCCCCGATGCAGGCTGACCTTGGCCGCCGTCTCGCTCATGCCGACCCGGTCGGCCGCCTCCCGCACGCTGAGGCCGGTCAGCTTCACGTCGCGGAACAATCCCCGCTGCCGCGCCGGGAGGCTCGACAGCAGCCGCGAGACGTCGCGGCGGACGGCGCCCTCCTCGACATTCTCCTCGGCGAACAGCTCGCCGGCATCGTCCAGTGGCACGGTCCGGCGCGCGCCGACCCGGCGGAAATGGTCGAGCAATTTGTAGCGCGCCACCCCCCACACCCATGGGGTGAAAGGCTGGGCCGGGTCGTAGGTGTGACGCTTGAGATGGATGGCCAAAAGCACGTCCTGAACCAGGTCTTCGGAGTCGGCCGCAGCCGGGCCCAAACGGCGGCGGTAGAATCCTCTCAAAAAAGGGCCGAGCGCCGACAGCAGCTCCCGATAGGCGGCCTGATCGCCGCCCAGCGATCGGACCATCAGCGCCTTCAGCGTCGGCTCGAGATTAGTCAAACAGCGTGATCCGTCATTCGGCTCAAGGTTGGCGGACGTTACATGAATTTGGTCCGCCGCCGTAACCGCGCCGTATGATCACGCGGATAGAGAGGGTAACGCGCCGCCTCGCGGCCCTTCTTGAGGATTAGCCATGTCGACCTTTACGCGCCGTCCCGCTTCCCGCTCCTGGCTGCTCCGCGCCGGCGCCGTGGCCGGCGCGACGGCCCTCGCCGGCGTTTTGCTTGGCGGTGGCGCGCTCGCGGGGGGAGCCGCGCCGGTCAAGGCGCCGGAGCCGGCGTTCAATCCGCCCGCGCCGGCGGGAAAGATGCAGACCGCGGTCCTCGCCGGCGGCTGTTTCTGGGGGTTGCAGGGCGTGTATGAGCACGTGCGCGGCGTGAAGCAGGTGGTGGCCGGATATTCCGGCGGCGCCGCCGCCACAGCGCACTACGAGATCGTCGGGACCGAGACGACCGGTCATGCCGAGACGGTGAAGATCACCTACGATCCGTCCGTCATCTCCTATGGCGAGATCCTGCGGATATACTTCTCCGTCGCCACCGACCCGACCCAGCTCAACCAACAGTTCCCCGACCAGGGCTCGTCCTACCGCGGTGACATCTTCTACACGGACGCCAACCAAAAGGCGGTGGCGACGCGCTACATCGCCCAACTCACCGCCGCGCACATTTACAACAAGCCGATCGTGACCCGGGTCGACCCCTATCCCGGTTTCTTTAAGGCCGAAGCCTACCATCAGGACTACCTCGTCAGGCATCCCGACGCAGGCTACATCGCGACCTACGACATGCCCAAGGTGGTTGCGCTGAAAACGTTGCTCGCGGCGGACTACCGCGCCAAGCCGGTCACTGTGGGCTGACCACGGCGACCGTCTTCGCCGTCCCACAGGAGTTCGAGGTCAGTTCGACAGATACCGGTCGGTGAACGCGACATAGTCGCAAAGGCCGTCGACATCCCGAATCGAGAGCACGCCGCGGCGGAAGCCGATGAATCCGCGGTCGCGCAGTTTCTGGAGCACGCGGTTGACGTGAACGCTGGTCAGACCGAGCGAGTCGGCCAGGTCCATCTGCGTCAGAGGCACTTCATAGCCGCCATCCACTGTCGGCAGCCCGAGCCGGCGCATTCGGGTCGCCAGTTCGCAGAACAGGTGGGCGATCCGTTCGGGCGCCTTGCGTTGTCCGATATTAAGCAACCATGCGCCCAGGATGGTGTGCTCCTGCGCCGCCGACGCGCGCAGCCGATCCAGCAGCATCGAATGCTGATCCAGACGGTTCAGCACCGACGCGCGATCGACCTTGGCCACGCGCGCGGCGCTTAGCGCCTTGACGCCATGCTCCATCGGTCCGACCCCGGCCGCCCATGAGGAGCACAGGTCGCCCGGCAGGACGAAGCCGATGATCTGGCGCCGCCCTCCAGCGAGAGATTTGTAGCGGCACGCCCAGCCTTCCAGTAGCAGACAGGACTTGGAGAAGGTCTCACCCTCGAGAAAGATGTCCTCGCCACCGGCTAGAGTTACGATCTGATGGGAAATCCCATCGAGCAGAGCATGCTCGACATCCGCCGCCAGGATGGGCGGCGTGGTGACGCCGGGATGCGCCGCGATGTTCGCCATCACGGCGAGCGGCGCGCTTTCATGGCGAGAGGCCTTGGCGACGGCGTTCATCGCGTCGCTCTTTCCGAACCACTTCGAGCGACTTTCAGTCGCGAATTTCTAGCCGCCCTCATCCCTCTTCCCCCAAAGATCGCGCGTGAGAGCGTCGGCGACGACGGAACCCCCGATAGTGTCGAACGTCTCGCCGCCGAGCTCCCCAGGCTCCTGACCCCATACCATCCGAGCTTCCCCAAGCTCGGCCATGCGCGACGCCCCATCCGCGCGCGCCAAAACCGGATGGCGCCAAGCCGAAGCGGCGCCGCATCGGCATGCTGTAGATGACACGAGGCAAGTCTTCCCGCAAGGAAAACGGCGTCGTTGTCTGGCCCGCTTACTTCAAAAGATAACTTTACAAAGGTAACCTTGTGGCAGAACCCGCGCCGTTCACTCTAACGAACTTAAGAATTGTTGCCCTCCTGAACCAATCGAGCGGTAGCTGGACCCCCGCGTGCGAGGCGGAGGTCGGCCGTATTCTGCAGGACGCCGGATTGACGAACGCGAAGGTCACGGGCGCCGCGCCGGCTGAGATCGACGTCGCTCTCGACGCCGCGATAGCCGAGGCCGAGGTTCTGATCGTGCTGGGCGGCGACGGCACCATCCGGGGGGCGGCGGAAAAGTTGCTGGGCAAACACACCATCCTCGTCCCACTTCCCGGCGGTACGATGAACATGCTGCCAAGAGCGTTGTATGGCCCGCGCGACTGGAAAGCCGCCTTGACCGCGACGCTCGCCGCCCCAACGATCCACGAAGTCAGCGGCGGCAAGGTGGGCGAGCACGCCTTCTTCGTCGCCGCTCTGTTCGGCGCGCCGACGTTGTGGGCCGACGCCCGCGAGGCGGCGCGCGAGGGTCACCTCATCGACGCGGCGCAGAAGTCGGTCACCGCCGCGCGGCGCAGCCTGGCCGAACCGCTGGAGTACGTCTTCGGCGACCAGAGCGGATCGGCCGAAGCGGTCGCCGTGGTCTGCCCCCTGATTTCAAAACGACTGGACGATCACGAGCGATGCCTGGAGGCGGCGGCGATCGACACCCTGACCGCCGGCGACGCGCTCCGGCTCGGCTTTCACGCCTTGATGGACGATTGGCGGCTCGATCCGGTCGTCACCCGCGCGAAGGTGCGGTCCGCCAGCATCACCGGCCACGGCGCGCTTCCGGTGATCGTCGACGGCGAGCGAGTCCGGATGGGGCGTGAAGCGAAAGTAACCTTCATACCTCTCGCCTTTCGCGCGCTTGCCCCCGCGGGTCCCGTGTCGTGACGACCCTGGATACCGCCGATCGCCGTCTCCGCGCCGGTTCCGCCGCGACCTTCCGGCCCTTGATTCCCGCGCGCGCGGCGCTCCGTGAACTGACTATCGTCCCGCTGATCGTCGGGATGTTCCTCGGCGTGGTGTTCGGGGCGTCATCGCTCTATCTCGTCCTGAAAGTTGGGCTGACGGTCAGCGCCTCGATCCCGGTGGCGGTGATCTCCCTGACGCTGTTCCGCGTGCTCGGCCGCCTTGGCCTGCGGCCGGCGACGATCCTTGAACACAACATCGTCCAGACCGCGGGCTCCGCGGGGGAGTCGATCGCCTTCGGCATCGGCGTAACCATGCCGGCGATCATGATCCTCGGCTTCGACCTCGAGGTCGGGCGGGTGATGCTGGTTGCGGGACTCGGCGGCCTGCTCGGCATCCTGATGATGATCCCCCTGCGCCGCGCCCTCATCGTTCAGCAGCACGGCGTGCTGAAATATCCCGAGGGGACCGCCTGCGCCGAGGTGCTCAAGGCCGGCGCCACGGCCGAGGAGCGCGCCATGGGCCGCGACGACTTGCCGGGCGTGACGAATGTCGAGGCGACCGGATCGGGGGCCGCGGCGATCTTCGGCGGTTTCGGCGTCGGCGTCGTCTACAAGCTGGCGATGGAGGCGTTTAAGCTGTGGAAGGACACCCCGCAGAGGGTGTTCGGCGCCCCATTCGCGGCGGGCTCGGTGTCCGCAGAGATATCGCCCGAGTTACTGGGCGTCGGCTACATCATCGGGCCGAAGATCGCCGCGACCATGGCCGCCGGAGGTGTGCTGGCCTACATGGTCCTGATCCCGATGATCCGCTTTTTCGGCGCCTCGACGCCGGGCGTCCTGGCGCCGGGGACCGCGCCGATCGCCGGCATGTCGCCGGACGACATTCGCGGCGCCTACGTGCTCTACATCGGCGCCGGCGCGGTTGCGACCGGCGGGATCATCAGCTTGTTCCGCTCTCTGCCGCTGATCGTCGGCAGCATTCGCGGCGGCTTGTCGGACTGGCGCGCCGGACGCGCCGTCGCGGCCGATCGCGCGGCCACCCTCCGAACCGACCAGGATCTCTCGCCGCGCGTCGTTGCGGTGGGTTTGGTGATCCTCGTCGCGGGAATCCTGTTCGCCCGCACCCTGCACATGAATCTGCTGGGCGCGGCGCTGATCGTCATCTTCGGCTTCCTGTTCGTCACGGTGTCGTCGCGGCTCACCGGGGAGATCGGCTCTTCGTCGAACCCGATCTCGGGGATGACGGTGGCGACCCTGCTCCTGACCTGCTTGGTGTTCCTCGCGCTCGGCTGGACCGGATCGCCCTACTACGTCACCGCGTTGTCGGTCGGCGGCATCGTCTGCGTGGCGGCGTCCAACGGCGGCACGACCTCGCAGGACCTCAAGACCGGCTTCCTCATTGGTTCGACCCCGCGCAGCCAGCAGATCGCCATTCTCGCCGGCGCGCTCGCCTCGGCCCTCGTGCTAGGCCCGATCCTGCTGTCGCTCAACGACGCCGCCACGGTCTATGTGCCGACTCCGGCGGCGACATGGTCCGCGCCCGTCAACGCGGTTGGCGCCCTGCCCGCCACCCATCTAAAAGGACCTCAGGCGAAGTCCGACAGCGCCGCTTATCGCGTGTTCCATAAGCTGGACGACGTCGGAGGACCAGCAGGGCAGTACCTCGTCGATGCGTCGGGCAAGCCGGCCTATCTGGTCGATCCCGGCATCAACGGCACGCACAAGACGCGTCCCGACGGCACGACCGTCAACAAGTTCGCCGCGCCAAAAGCGACGCTGATGAGCTACATCATCAAAGGCATCCTCAGCCAACGATTGCCGTGGACCCTGGTGATTCTGGGCGGGGTGATCGCGGTGGTGCTGGAAATGTGCGGCATTCCTTCGCTCGCCTTCGCCGTCGGCGTCTACCTGCCGCTGTCGTCGTCGTCGCCGATCTTTTTTGGCGGCGCCGCGCGCTGGCTGGTCGACCGCCATCTGCGCCACCGCCATCGCAGCGCCAACCTCACCGAAGCGGAGATGATCGCCGAGACCGACAAGAGCCCGGGAGTCCTCGTCGCCTCGGGCTATATCGCCGGCGGGGCGATCGCGGGCATCGGCATCGCCTTCATGGCCGGCGCCCTGACCGGGTTCAATCAACAGGTGACCGACTGGATGACGGCGCACAATCCGTTCTACGACGGTCCCTGGTCGGACCTTCTGGCGCTGATCCCGTTTGCCTGCCTGCTTGGCGGGCTCTATCTGACCGGACGCATGGCCAAGACGACGGAGCTTGCCGGTGACCCCGGCCTCGTCGCCCGCTGAGATCATGACGGACCGCGAGCGATTGGCCGCGATGATCGCCGAAGCGCGGAACGTCGTCGTATTCACCGGCGCCGGGATGTCGACCGAATCCGGCATACCGGACTTCCGCAGCCCGGGCGGCGTTTGGAGCCGGATGAAGCCGATCCAGTTCCAGGACTTCCTCGCCCGCGAGGACATGCGGCGGAAGGCGTGGCGGCGGGCGTTCTCGGGCGCCGCGGGGTGGACCGGGGCGAAGCCGAACGCGGGGCATTTCGCCGTCGCCCGGCTTGTCGCCAGCGGCAAGGTCTCCGCCGTCATCACCCAGAACGTCGACAACCTCCACGAGGAGTCCGGCGTTCCGCGCGAACAGGTGATCGAGCTTCATGGCAACGCCAGCTACGCCACCTGCCTCGACTGTGCGCTGCGTCACGAGTTGGCCGACCTGCGCGCGCCTTTCGAGGAACGCGGCGTGGTCCCGTCGTGTCGCGCCTGCGGCGGCGTGGTCAAGGTGGCCACCATCTCCTTCGGCCAGCCCATGCCCGCCGGGCCGATGGCGCGGGCCACCGCCGCGACCCGCGCCTGCGACCTCTTCCTGGTGCTGGGCTCGTCCCTCGTCGTCTATCCCGCAGCGGGTTTTCCCTTGGACGCCAAACGGAACGGCGCGACGCTCGCCATCGTCAACCGCGAGCCCACCGACCAGGACGGCTACGCCGATATCGTTCTGCATGACGAAATAGGAGAGGTCCTCGCGGCGGTCGGCTGAAGAGACCGCCCGCCCGCCGCTTAACGCTGCCCTCAATTGCAAGCGCTAGTCGCGAGGTCGGCGCGTCGGGTTCTCAAATCCCGTCTGTCCCTGACTGACGGATAGGGCTCCTTCCCCTTCATTCCGCGCCAGAGCGCCGCATTGAACCGCGCGGTGTCCAGCCGATCCTCGCTCGAGAAATCCTGGCCTTTCATCGCGGCCGCCCAGTAGGCGCTGGAGCGGGTGGGAACGGCGCAGCTCGTTCGGCTCGCATCCGGGGCCGGCAGCGGCAGGGTGGTCTGGCGCAGGACGCCGGGCACGATGGCGTCGAAGGTCCAGTCGGCCCGGGAGGTGTCGAACACCGCCGCCATCGGCTCGGCTAAGGCGTCGTTGAGGCCCATCGGCTGGAGGCCGAGCACCGTCTCGATAGTCCGCACCAGGTCGACCGTGGTGTAGCGGCGCGAGACGACCGCGCTCTGCCGCACGTAAGGGCCAGCGACGAAGGCGATCGAGCGGTGGGCGTCGACATGATCCGGCCCGTCCTGGGCGTCGTCCTCCACGACGAAGATCAACGTATCCTTGGCGAACGGGCCATGGGCGACCTTCTCCACGAGCCGGCCGACGGCGTAGTCGTTGTCGGCCAGTTCCGCCTCGACGGTATTGATACCGTCGATGCCTTCGGCGAAGTCGCCGGTGTGGTCGTGGGCGAGGCGGACCAGCATCAGGTTGGGCGCGGCGCCCGCCTTGGAGAAGCCGTCGTACTCCCGCTCCCACTCCTTGAAGCGCCAGTAGTCCGGAAAGCCCTGATCGAAGCCGCGAAAGTAGGGATCGGTGACCGGCATCAGGCTGGCCTTGCTCGCCGTGAAGACCGTCGTCTTGGTGGTCCACGGTTCCCGCAGTCGCGGCGTCCGGGCCGCTCCCGCGCCCTTCTGGTACAGCGCGAGATCGCCGTAAAAGCCCCAGTTCCTGACCGTCAGGCCCGCCCTCATCGCCGAATTCCAGATGTAGCCCGCGCCGGCGTCGCCGCCTGGACCATCCGGCGCGGCGACATCCGTGGCGCCCGGAAGCATGTCGGGGTCGTCCGGACCCAACGGATTGGCCGCGCGGCGCTCGGCCGACGAGGCGAAGCCCATGTTGAGGTTCCGGTTGTCGCCCTCCTGATCCTACTGCAGGCCGCGCCCGGCGTAGTTGACCGGCGCCTCCCGCTCGGTGAAGTCGTTGGTGCGCGCCGCGGTGGTCCAGTTCCAGCCGGTGTTGCTGCTCTCCCCGCTGTCGAAGAAGGCGTCGAGATCGACGAAACGCCGCGCGAGGGCGTGTTGGTTCGGAGTCAGCGCCCGGCCGAAGATGGCGAGACGCGGATCGCCGTTGCCGACTTCCAGATCGCCGAGCACCTGATCGTAGGTCCGGTTTTCCTTCACGATGTAGATGACGTGGCGGATGTGATCGTGGACAAAGGCCATCGTCCTAACGTCAGCTGGCGAGGGCGCCGGAAAGACGTGGTTGTTCTCCGCGACCCGCCGGGTCAGAGTTCCCAGCGCTGCTGGCGTCGGCGTCGGCAGGGTGAGGAAACCCGCCTTCTCCAGTTGCCAGACATACTGGTTGGCCGCCTGACAGCCGTTGTCGCCACCCTTCGTGATCGACAGATCGTCGCGGCACGCGACGGGATTGGGGCCGGCGTTGCTCTTGCCGTTGACGACGAATATTTGGCGCCCGTCCCGGCTCGCGGCGACGGCCGTGGGATACCAGCCGGTGGGAATCATGCCGACCACGCGGGAGGCCGCCGGTTTATCGTCTTTGTCGCCCCGTCTCGGCCGTTCCGGCAGGCCCATCGCGAGCGGGTCGAGCTTAACCACCGCGACGGCGTTCTCGCCGCCGTTGGACACCAGCAGAGAGCCGCCGTCGGGCGACGGCGACAGCCCGTTCGATCCCGCGCCGCCGAGGCCGGCCCTGCCCCATGCCGGTAAACCGCCGGTGGCGATCGTCTCCAGCAGGCGGTCGGAAGCGGTGTCGATCACCGCGACGCCGTCGGTGTTGTCGAGGGCGGCGAACAGGCGGCCGCGAGGCCCGGCCTGCAGCGCGACCGGCTGGCCCCTGGTCGCGATTCGGCGGCCGATGCCAATCGCGTCGCCCAGCCGCAGGGGGATGATCTCGCGATCGCGTTCGCTGGCGACGTAGGCCTTGCTGTTCGACACCCACACCACGGCGCGCGGGAATGTGCCGCCCGGCAAGCCGCGCAGACCGCGATCCAGTTTGCCCGGCCTAAGGTCCTGCTCGCTCACCGCCCCGCTCGCGAGGTCGATCAGGCTGACCGAATCGTTCTGCAGATTGGCGACCAGCAGTAGCTTGCCGTCGGGGCTGATCGCGACGCCGGCCGCCTCCGGTTTCACGGCCAGGCCGAGACCTGCCGCGTGCCCGAGCTTGAACACACGGGCGGACCTGAACGCGCCGCCGTCGGCGACGAATTCCATCACGTCGTCATCGACCCCGCCCGAGACGAAGAATCGGTCGGCCGAGGGCGCCCACGCGATGCCGAGGAAGGTGTTCGGCGCCTGGATCACCTGACGCTTGACCGGCGCCGCGCCGGACACGTCGTAGACAAAGACATACTCGTTGGAGCGGTCGGCGACGAACTTGCCGTCCGGCCCAAAGGTCCGGTTGAAGCCGCTGGTCAGGATCAGCAGCGCTTTACCGTCCGGCGAAAGGGCTAGAGCCGAAGCTTGTCCGGCGGTGAACCTGGGATCGTCGGGCAGATCGGGATTGAGCGGCTGGAAAATCGCCCCCGGCGCGGCGGTGGGCGTCAAGGCCTGCCCGGTGGGGGTGAATTCCGTCGCCGAAACGGCGGTCGTCGCGCACAGCGCCGCCAACGACAACAACAGTTTGCCCACGCGCAAGTCCCTCTTCGAACGGAGCACCTTTGGATCAGGCGTACGACAGCCTCAAGACACCGGAGCGCGGTTGTCTTAACCGCGAAGAGGCGGACGTGGACGTCAGCCCTCCTTCAAGTTTCCACAAACGCCCGTTCCAGGACGAAGTCGCCGGGATTGGCGATCGAGCCTTCCTCGTAGCCGCGGTCGATCAGCAAGGTCTTGAGGTCGGCGAGGACCGAGGGGCCGCCGCACAGCATCAGGCGGTCTCGCTCCCGGTCAAGCGGAGGCAGGCCGATGTCCGCGAACAGCTTGCCCGACGCGATCAAATCCGTGATTCGACCCTTTGTCACGAACGGCTCCCGCGTCACCGTCGGATAGTAGATCAGCTTCGGCGCGACCAGTTCGCCGAGGATTTCGTCGGCGGCGAGGTCGTGTCCGAGCATGTCGCGATAGTTGAGGTCGGCGACCTCGCGGACCGTGTGGGTCACGATGACCTTGTCGAAACGCTCGTAGACCTCCGGATCGCGGGCGAGGCTGAGGAACGGCGCGAGGCCGGTTCCGGTGCCGAGGAGATAGAGGTTCTTGCCGGGCTTGAGACCATCGAGGATTAGGGTGCCGGTGGGTTTGCGGCCGACCAGGATCTCGTCGCCGACCTGGATCTTCTGCAGCCGCGAGGTCAGCGGGCCGTCGGCGACCTTGATCGAATAGAATTCCAGCTCATCGGCCCAGGAGGCGCTGGCAATGGAATAGGCGCGCAGCAGCGGCTTGCCGTCGACCACCAGGCCCAGCATGACGAACTGACCGCTGACGAAGCGTAAGGATGGGTCGCGCGTCGTGCCGAACGAGAACAGCGACGGGGTCCAGTGGCGGACCCATGTCACCGTCTCATGGTTGAACGCGCCGCCCGCTTTGGGCTTGTGCGCGAGTGTCGTCATGAAGTCGGTCAAGAAGCTGCTCACGAATAAAGGACTGAAGCTCGTTTTCCCCGCGAAAGCGGGGACCCAGTGTTCTGCATTGCTACTACGTCGCCAAGTTGAACTGGGCCCCCGCCCTCGCGGGGGAAGCGATTAGAATCGGTCACTGCCGCCTACAGGTCGCCGCCGAGGAACGGCGCGGCGCCGGGCGCGCGGGCGACATGTATGCCGCATTCGGTCTTTTGCGAACCCGCCCAGCGCCCGGCGCGGACATCGTCGCCCGCTTCCGCGGCCTGAGTGCACGGCCAGCAGCCGATCGAGGGAAAGCCGGCCTCGACCAGGGGATGGGCCGGTAGGCCGTGGACGGCGACATAGCCGTCAAGGTCCTGCTTGTCCCAATTGGCCAACGGATTGATCTTGATCCTGCCATCAGAGGCCTCGACCACCTTCAGCCGCAGGCGGTCGCCGCCGTGAAAGCGCTTGCGGCCGGTGATCCAGGCGTCGAAACCGGACAGCGCCGCGCTTAGCGGGACGACCTTGCGGATGCCGCAACAGGCGTCGGTGTCGGTCTTCCACAACTCCGACCGCGGATCGTGGGCCGCGAGATCCTCGAAGCTCGGCCGCAAGTCACGAACATCGCTCAGCTTGAGCTCCGCCGCCAGACGTTTGCGATAGTCGAGGGTCTGGCCGAACAGCATGCCGGTGTCGAGGAACAGCACCGGCAGGTCGCGGCGCGCCTGGGCGGCCATGTGGAGCAGCACCGCGGATTCAGCGCCGAACGAGGAGACCAGGGCGAGGCGGTCGCCGAACGTCGCGATGGCTGCGCGGATAACCTCTTGCGGGGTCGCGTCGCGGAACTCGCGATCGAGGCGTTCGGCCAGCGCCTCCACCGTTTCCACGCGATCCAACTGATCGACTTGGTCGAAAGCCATCTCAAACAACCCTTTCGCGCTCGACAAAGGCCGGCTCGAGATCGTCGGAGGCGCGCTGATAGACGTGACGAAAACGGTGCGTCGCCGCGGTCCACTGCTCGGGCATGCTGGCGTCGGCGGGACTGAAGGCGTCGAAACCACAGCGAACCATGTAGCGCGCCTGGTCGACGAGAACCTCGCCGACCGCCCTCACCTCGCGCTGGAACTTCAGCCGATCGCGCAGGATGCGCGCGGCGCTATAGGCGCGGCCGTCGCGGAACTTGGGAAACACCAGCGCCACGCAGCACAGCCGGCTGAGCTCGTTGGCCAGGCCTTCCGGAAACTCGTCGGGCGCGAGGCGCACGCCGACGTGGCGCGGGCCGTCGAGCAGCCATTCGCCCTCGCGGCGGAAGCGGGCGAGGGAAACGATCACGTCGCCCCGGGCCATGTCCTGATCGTCCTCGATGGTGGTGTAGGGGTCCTCGGCGGCCACGATCGCGCCGCCCTGGAGCTTAAACAGCCTCGGCATAAACCGCCTCCTTGAACGGTTCGGCGCCGGCGCGGCGATAGGTGTCGATGAAGCGCTCGTCGCCCTTCCGCTCGCGCAGGTAGACCTCGACGATCTTGTCGATCGCCGGGGTGACGCCCTCGGCCGGGAGCCCCGGACCGAGGATGCGCGCGATGCTGGCGTCGTCGTCGGCCGAGCCGCCGAGCGAGATCTGGTAGAACTCCTCGCCCTTCTTATCGACGCCCAGGATGCCGATGTTGCCGACGTGATGGTGGCCGCAGGCGTTGATGCAGCCGCTGATCTTGATCTTCAGCTCGCCAATCCTTTCCGACAGTTCGGGATCGGCGAAGCGGCGGGCGATGTCCTGGGCGATGGGGATCGCGCGGGCGTTGGCCAGGGCGCAATAGTCCAGGCCAGGGCAGGCGATGATGTCGCTGATCTGACCGATGTTCGGCGTGGCGAGACCGGCGGCGTCCAACTTCGCGTAAAGCTCCGGCAAATCGTCCAGCTTCACATGGGGCAGGATCAGGTTTTGCTCGTAGGCGACGCGAACCTCGTCCAGCGAGTGCCGTTCGGCCAAATCGGCGACGAGGTCCATCTGCTCGGCGGAGCAATCGCCGGGCGTCTCGCCGATGGCTTTGAGGGATACGTCGACGATAGCGTAGCCGGCCTGCTTGTGCGGCTTGACGTTGTGGCGCGCGAAGCGGGCGAAGGCGCGGCTCTCGGCCCTGGCGGCTTCGAAGGCCGCCGAGCGGGCCGGGAGGACCTCGAATCCCCGAGGCGCGAAGGCGGCGCGGATGCGGGCCAGTTCGATGTCGGGCAGATCGACCGCCGCCTTGTCGCTCGCGCTCCATTCGGCCTCGACCTGACGGGCGAACTCTTCCGCGCCCAGGGTGGCGACGAGGACCTTGATCCTCTGCTTGTGGATGTTGTCGCGCCGGCTGGTGCGGTTGTAGACGCGGATCACCGCCTGCAGATAGCTCAGCAGATGCCTCGCCGGCAGCCGCTCGCGGATGGTCTGGCCGATGTACGGCGTTCGGCCGAGACCGCCGCCGACGATGACCTGGAACGCCAGCGCGCCGTCGCCGTCGCGATGCAGCCGCAAACCGATGTCGTAGATCTGCACCGCCGCCCGGTCGGTCGGCGAGCCGGTCACCGCGATCTTGAACTTGCGCGGCAGGTAGGAGAACTCCGGGTGGAAGGTCGACCACTGCCGGATCGCTTCGGCCCAAACCCTGGGATCGTCGGCTTCATCCGCCGTCGCCCCGGCGTGGGGATCGGCGGTGAGGTTGCGGATGCAGTTACCCGAGGTCTGGATGGCATGCAGCCCGACCTTGGCGAGGTCCGCCAGGACGTCCGGCGCGTCGCGCAGCTTGATCCAGTGCAGTTGCAGGTTGGTGCGGGTGGTGAAGTGGCCGTAGCCGCGGTCATAGGTCCGCGCGATATGGGCCAGCATCCGCGTCTGTGCGCTGTTTAGCGTGCCATAGGGAATGGCGATACGCAGCATGTAGGCGTGGAGCTGAAGGTACAGCCCGTTCTTCAGCCGGATCGGCTTGAAGTGCTCCTCGGTGATCTCGCCCGCGAGACGGCGCGCGCACTGCTCGCGGAATTCGGCGGTGCGGTCGGCGAGCATCTCGGCGTCGATCTGGTCGTACTGGTACATGGCTGAACTCTACTTTCGCCGGATCAGGTCGACGCGGCCCTTGGACCGCGCCGCGCCGACCGCGTGACTCAGCCGTTCGATGTCCGCGCCGCCCAGCGCCTGCTTGCCGTGATCCGGCTTGTTGGTCGGACCAAGCGCGCGAAGGCGCTCGCGATAGCTGACCGGCGCGAGGCCGCCTTCGGCGTCCCGCACCTCTATGAGATAGGGATCGACCACCACAGCGCCTTCCATCTTGGCGTGCGCCTCGGCGGCCTCGGCCAGCGTGTCGTCGTCGAACGCCGTCGCCTCCCCGAACCGCTCTGACCACGCTCCGCTCGCCAGGAACACGACCTCGCCGTCGTCCAGCCGATTGCCGGTGAGGACTTTCATGCGACACCCGGAGCGCGGACGTCTCGTCCGCGGCTTACGGGTTCGCTGTCGAGCCGACCGCGCTCAGAAACATCCGCTAGCGCCATGGCTTCGCCGATCATCAGCAGGGCGGGTCCAGAAAAACTCTTCGCCGTCTCGCCCAGGTCGCCAAGGGTGACGAGAGCCCGGCGCTCGTCAGGACGGCTGGCGTTCTCGACGATCAGGGCAGGGGTTGAGAGCGATCGGCCGGCGGCGGCCAAGTTTTCGGCGATGCCCGCGGCGTTCGATACGCCCATGTAGATCACCACCGTCTGGTTCGGTTTGGCCAGCGCCGGCCAATCCAGGTCCGGACGCTCTCCAGATTTGGCGTGGCCGGTGACGAAGGTCACCGCCTGCGCCGCGCCGCGATGGGTCAGCGGCGCTTCCGACGACGCGGCGGCGGCGAGGGCGGCGCTGATCCCCGGGACAACGTGGCATTCGAGACCCGCCGCCCGGCAGGCCTCCAGCTCTTCGCCGCCTCTGCCGAAGACGAACGGATCGCCGCCCTTCAACCTGACGACGGTCAAACCCTCGAGCGCGAAGGCGACCAACATCCTCTCGATCTCGGGCTGCGGATACGAATGCCGGGACTTGCGCTTGACGACGTTGATCCGGCGGGTCGCGGGCGAAATCAGGTCCAGAATCGCTTCCGAAACCAGGCCGTCATGGACCACGACGTCGGCGGCGCGCAGCGCGTTCAGCGCCTTGATGGTCAACAGTTCGGGGTCGCCGGGACCCGCGCCGACCAGCCACACCGTCCCCGCCGGCGCGCTGGCGCGGGAGTCCAGCGCCACCAGACCGGGGGCGGTTTGGCGTCTCGCGGGCGATGGGGACGTGAAATCGGTCATGGCCTGACGGTTGCCAAGTGGTGTTGGGGGGGCCATTTCGCAAACCATTAGTTCTGCCGGGGGACGCAGCAAATCTATGGATACCCGACGTCGACTGCCGCCGCTCAACGCCCTGCGCGCGTTCGAGGCCGCCGCCCGGCACCTCAACTTCAGCCGCGCCGCCGACGAACTCTCGGTGACGCCCGGCGCCGTTTCGCAGCAGATCCAGAACCTGGAGGACTACATCGGCGGCCCGCTGTTCAAGCGCACACCGCGCGGCCTGCTGCTCACCGACACCGCCCAGACCGCCCTGCCCGCCCTGCGCGACGCCTTCGATAACCTCGCCGAGGCCGCCGCCCTGCTCACCGCCCAGGTCGAGGGACGGCGGCTGACGATCACCGCCGCGCCGTCGTTCGCCGCCAAATGGCTGGTGCCGCGCCTGGGCCGGTTCGAGGAGAAATATCCCCAGGTCGACGTCTGGCTGTCGGCGGACATGGACCTGGTCGATTTCGGCACCGGCGAGGTCGACGTCGCCATCCGCTACGGCGCCGGCCCTTACCCCGGTCTGGAGTCCGTCCGTCTGATGCGGGAAACCGTGATGCCGGTGATGAGCCCGGAGCTGATGGCGTCCAATCCGGTCAACGCGCCGCGCGACCTCGCCGGCCACGTCCTGCTGCACGATGGCTCACCCGACGCCGACGAAAGCTGCCCCGACTGGCTGATGTGGCTGGCGGCGCGAGGGGTGAAGTCGATCGACGCCACCCGCGGCCCGCGCTTCAACCAGTCCAGCCTGGTGATCGAGGCGGCGGTGGGCGGACGCGGCGTCGCCTTGGCCAAGCGCGCCCTGGCGCAGGACGACCTCGACGCCGGTCGGCTGGTAGCCCCGATGCGCGACGCCACCATGGTCGATTTCACCTATTCGGTGGTCCACCCCAAGGCCAAGGGCCGCCTGCCCCAGGTCAAGGCCTTCATCGGCTGGCTGACCGCCGAAGCCGCCAGCCACGACGCCGCCATGGCGACCATGGACAACGGCGCCGGGATTTGACACGAGCGGACATGACCCGCGCCCGCGATCTCGCCATTCCCATGTTCCTCGTCGTTCTCGCACTGATGGGTTGCCAGAAATCCGTTCCGGCCAACCCGCCGCCGCCCCAGGCCGCCGCTCCGGCTCCGGCGCCCGCCGCGCCGCCGAAGATGGTCACCATGGTCTGCCGCAACAGCCAGACCGGCGCCTCGGCGGAATGCGGCACGCCCAATGCCGTGATGGTGGGGACGAAGGAGACATAGTCCTGGTCCGCCGGCGTCTCGCCGGCATATTGCGAGAAGAGCCGGCGAGACGCCGGCGGACCAGGACCGTCGCATCCCGCCTTGCGAAACCGACCCAACCCGTATAGGCAGCCCGCTCCCCGAAACTGGTGGACGGGTGCATAGCTCAGTTGGTAGAGCAGCTGACTCTTAATCAGCGGGTCGTAGGTTCGATCCCTACTGCACCCACCACTCCGCTCGGGCTTCAGGTCGCATAGGCATAGGGTCCGCCCCGCTCGAGGGCGCGGCGATAGGCGGGGCGATGGTGGATCGTTTCGAGCCATGCCGCAATTCTGGGGAAGTCCGTCATTCCCGATCGAGCCGCCGTCGCCTCGAGCGGAAAGCTCA
Source organism: Caulobacteraceae bacterium (assembly GCA_965277785.1). Lineage (GTDB taxonomy): Bacteria > Pseudomonadota > Alphaproteobacteria > Caulobacterales > Caulobacteraceae > Acaudatibacter. The sequence continues at coordinate 87,877 of CBDIDP010000004.1, read as the reverse complement.
TCATGATGTCGGCGGCGGTGAAATCCGGCCCGGCGAACCACGGCGAGTGGCTCAGACTCTCGGCGATGAACTGAAGCTGCCGGGCGATGGTCGGCGCGAGGTACTGTTCGTCGACCGACTTGCCCAACATCCGGGCGATCGGGCGGATCAGGAACGGGACGCGCTCCGGCAGCATGCCGAACACCAGCTTCATCGTCGCCGGTGGCATCGCCGAGCCTTCGGCGAAATGCAGCCAATAAGTGTAGGCCAGTCGTTCGTCCGCGCCCTCGGCGGGCCGGAGCCGGCCTTCACCACGGCGTGCGATCAGGTATTCGACGATCGCGCCGGTCTCCGCGACGACGCGGCCGTCGTCGGAGATCACCGGGGATTTTCCCAGCGGATGGACCGCCAACAGTTCCGGCGGGGCGAGCCTCGTCTTCGGATCCCGCGCGTAGCGCCGGACGTCGTAGGGCAGCCCCAGTTCCTCCAAGAGCCACAGGATGCGCTGGGAGCGCGAGTCTTCCAGGTGATGAACGACGATCATCTTCGCTCCTCCAATCGTGTCCTAAAGCTTGAGGAGTCGAGTCCCGGACTTATCGCCCGATCGCGCCCGCGAGATACTTGCGGATGCCCGCGCCGTAGGGCGGACGCAGCATCTTTAGCTGCGGAATGTCCTTTTTCATCTGACTGAAGATCGCCTTCCTGTGGCTGAACTCGCGGAAGCCGTCCTGGCCGTGATAACTGCCCATGCCCGAAGGTCCGATCCCGCCGAACGGCAGGTCTTCCTGGGCGACATGCATGACGACGTCATTGACGGTCACCCCGCCGGATGTGGTCGAACTCAACACCCCTTCCCGCTCGGCGGCGTCCTCGCCGAAGTAGTACAGGCCGAGCGGCCGGTCGTGGGCGTTCACATAGGCGACCGCTTCGCCGACCATGGCGTAGCCCTTTACCGGCAGGACCGGCCCGAAAATCTCCTCCTTCATCACCTTGAGGTCGTCGGAAGGGTCGAGGATCAGGGTCGGGGCGATCTTGCGGTGTTCCTGCTGAGAGAGGTTTTCTCCGTCGGGCTTCAGCTCGACCACGTTCGCCCCCGCCGCGCGGGCCTCTTCGACATAGCCGGAAATGCGGTCGTAGTGCCGCTGCGAGATGATCGCGGTGTAGTCCGGGTTGTCCTTGATCGTCGGGAACATTTCGGCCACCGCGCCGCGCGCCTCGTCGACAAAACTCTGCATCCGGTCGTTGGGGACGAGGACGTAGTCGGGTGCCAGACAGATCTGGCCGGCGTTGAGGGTCTTGCCGTTCATGATCCGCGCCGCGGCGGTCTTCATGTCGGCCGAGCGGCCGACGATCACCGGGCTCTTGCCGCCGAGTTCCAACGTCAGCGGCGTCAGATTGGGCGCCGCCGCTCGCATGACGTGCTCGGCGATGCCCGTGGCGCCGGTGAAGACCAGATGATCGAACGGCAGCCCGGCGAATTCCTGGCCGGCTTCCGAGCCGCCGGTGACCACGGCGATCTCCTCCGTCGAAAACACCTTGGCGAACATCTCGGCCATCAGGGCCGAGGTCGCCGGCGTGAACTCCGACGGCTTGACCATCGCCCGGTTGCCCGCCGCCAGCACCCCGGCGAGTGGGGTGAAGGTCAGGTTCACCGGGAAATTCCACGGGCTGATGATGCCGATGACGCCCTTGGGCTGGAAGCGAACCTCCGCCTTGGCGCCGAACAGGCCGAGGATTGCCGGCGTCGTCTTGCGCTTCTCCGGCTTCATCCACGATTTCAGGCTGGCCTTGGCCGCCTTCAGTGTGCCGATCGACGAGGCGACATCGGTGAAGGCGCTGGCTTCGGCGGAGCGCGATCCGAAGTCGGCGTTGAGCGCCGCCTCGATACCCGCGCGGCAGTCCACCAGAAGCGCGATGCAGCGGTCTATACGCTCGATCCTGATCTCCGCGCTGGGCGCGCCGTCCCGGAGCTGCGCCGCCTTCTGCGCGTCGAGCAGCATCCGCATCTCGCTGGCCATGAAGTCTCTCCCCTTGAACGAGCGGCAGGATGAAGATTTATCTGGCCTTCCGCAACGTTCGGCCGGTTTAGGGTTGACGGACGACGGGAGGAACCATCGATGACCTACGCCAAGATCAAATACGCCGTGGACAACGGCGTCGCCACCATCACCCTGAACGATCCGGCGACGATGAACGCCGCCGGCCTCGATCTGGTCATCGAACTGGCCGACGCCTTCGGCAAGATTGCCGCTGGAGATGAAAGCGCGCGGGCCGTGGTTCTTACCGGCGAGGGCCGCGGCTTCTGCTCCGGCGCCAACCTGTCCGGCCGCGGTCCCGCGCCGGCTGGCGAGTCGAGAGGCGCGGGCGACGCGCTGGAGACGCACTACAATCCCTTCGTCACCCTAATGCGCGACTTTCCCATGCCGATCGTCACCGCCGTGAACGGCGCCGCGGCCGGCGTCGGCTGCTCCATGGCCTTGATGGGCGACATCGTGATCGCCGGCGAAAGCGCCTATTTCCTCCAGGCGTTCCGACGCATCGGCCTGGTCCCCGACGGCGGCTCGACCTACCTCCTGCCCCGCCTGATCGGCCGCGCCCGGGCGATGGAGATGACCCTGCTCGGCGAACGGGTCTCCGCCGCCAAGGCTTTGGAATGGGGCCTGATCAACCGCGTGGTCCCGAACGCCGACCTGATGGCCGAGGCCACCAAGCTGGCGGTGGAACTCTCCAACGGCCCCAAGGCGCTCGGGATGATCCGCAAGCTGATGTGGCGCGCCATGGACGCCGACTGGGCCGACCAACTCCACGACGAGGCCAAGACCCAGAACGAAGCGGGCCGCAGCGCCGACTTCGCCGAGGGCGTCAAGGCGTTCCTGGAAAAGCGCCCAGCGGTGTTCGCCGGACGGTAGCTCCTGATCGGACTTGCGAACATCGTCGAACTATAGGCCAAATGTAAAACTCATTTTACTTTATAGCGAATAAGTATGAACGTAAACTATTGTTAAGTTGGCGTTGACGATCTGATGCTTTTCGATGAAACTACGCTCCAGAATTTCAAGTAGCGGGGCGATCATGAAGTTTCGACGTTGTCTGAACGCGGGCCTGTTGGCTTCCGCGGCTGTTCTGGTCGCCGGCGCATCGGCGGCCTCGATCACCTACAACGTCAACCAGACGATCGGCTTGGGCAGCGTCGTGGGAACGATCCAGACCGACGGCGCGACAGGCGTGCTCTCGGCGAGCGACATCACGGCCTATGATCTCGTGCTCAACGGCGTCGGCGCGACCTTCACTCTCACCAACGGCAACAGCTCGGCGTTTTCGAGCGGTGTCGACCTGACCGCGACGCCGACGAACCTCGACTTCAACTACAGCGGCGTGGACGACGGCTATCTGCTGTTTCAGGTCAGCTTCGGATCGGGCGCCAACTACTACTGCAACGCCACGGCCGCCGACCTTTGCTTCCAAGGCAAGACGGTGACGCCGGGCACCATTTTCGACGGCACGTCGCAAACCGTTCCGGCGACCGGCAACCAGGTCATCGGAACCACGGTGCCGGAACCCGCCACCTGGGCTCTGATGCTGATCGGCGCGGCGGGGATTGGCGCCAGCCTCCGCGGCAAAAAGACTCGGCTCAACGCGGTCTAGTCGGGGCCGCCACTCGCTAGTCTGGCGTCCCTTTAGGCGCTTCCCGTCGCCGGTGGCCCAATGTATCGCTCGGGCATGAAGCTTGCCCAGAGGTTCCGCGTCCTGCTCGGCGCCACGGCCATCGCCTCGGCGGCCAACCCATCCCTCGCCCGAGACGTTGCGATCCACGCCGGCCATCTGATCGACGGCGTGACGAAGACTGAGCAAGGCGCCTCGACCATCCTGATCCACGACGACCGCATCGTGTCGGTCCAATCCGGCTTCTCCGCGCCCGCCGGTGCGGAGGTGATCGATCTCTCGAACCAGACCGTCCTTCCCGGCCTGATCGACGCCCACGACCACATCACCCAGAGCTTCCACGGCGGCGATCCGATCCGCAACGCGGTGACCCGTACCAACTACGACGATGAGATCGACGCGGTGAACAACGCCCGCGCCGAACTGATGGCCGGGTTCACCACCATCCGCGACGTCGGCGCCAACACCGAAGTGGTAATTGCGCTAAAGACGGCGATCGCCAAGGGCGAAATTCCTGGCCCTCGGATGTGGGTCTCCGGCTCTCCGCTCAGCCCGACCGGCGGCCACGGCGACAGCGCCAACGGCCTCGATCCCGAGCTCTCCAATCCAGGCTGGACCGACAACATCGTCGACAGCCCGGAGGCCGCGCGCCGCGTGGTGCGCCAGCACAAGCGGATGGGCGTCGATCTGATCAAAATCCTGCCCTCCGGCGGGGTGATGTCGATCGGCGACGATCCCAAGCTTCAACTGATGGCCGACGACGAGATGAAGGCGGTGATCGACACCGCTCACGCTCTCGGCCTGAAGGTCGCCGCTCACGCCCACGGCGAGGTCGCGATCAACCACGCCATCGAGCTTGGCGTCGACTCCATCGAGCACGGCTCCTACGCCGACGCGGCGTCATACAGGCTGTTCAAGGAACACGGGACCTATCTGGTGCCCACCATGCTGGTCGGCGCCAAAGTTTATCAGCACGCAAAGGACCACCCGGAGGACCTCAACCCCTCCACCGCCGCCAAGGCCCTGGTCGTCGGCCCGTTGCTCCAGAAAAACGTCCACGATGCCTACGCCGCCGGGGTGAAGATCGCCTTCGGCACCGACACCTTCGGCATGAGCGCCCACGGCGAGAACGCCCAGGAATTCGCTCTCATGGTCCGCGCCGGCATGACCCCCGCCGAAGCCATCTGGTCCGCCACCCACAACGGCGCCGACCTCATCGGCGACCTGGCCGACATCGGCTCTGTCCAGGCTGGGCGGTATGCGGACATCGTCTCCGTGGATGGCGACCCGCTGCGGGACGTCACGACGTTGGAGCGGGTGAGGTTCGTGATGAAGGGCGGCAAAGTCTACAAGGCGGGCGGCAAGGCGACGGGCGAGTAGCCGCTCTCCCTCAAAACGCCTGGAGCCGAACGACACAGCGCGTGCAGACTTCAGTCAACGTCGCGAGGCGGTTTTCTACGACATCCACGAGAACGGATTTATCGAGGTCGTCGTAGCGGTGTCGGAGGAAGTTCCCGATGCCTCGGATGCCGGCCCAATCGATCTCAGGCGCCAACTCCAGCGTAATCGATGGATCGAGTTTGTCGAGACGCGACGCAGCCTCGCTGATAATCAAGAACTGTCGCTCGATTGCGCTGCGCACCTGTTCGTCGCGAAAGATGGCGCCCTCCGGTCCCCCGGCGCGGTCAGTCCATGTAGTGATAAGTTCGGCTGCTTCGACGATATCCTGAAAACATCGCACCACCCTCTCAAAAGACATCGAGCCGTTCGCGCTCAATCGAAGCTTTCAGTTCTCGACGACGGATCGGAGCGACGACGACATCCACATCGAAGCCGGAGAACCCTTTCTCCAATATATCCTGGACGCCACCGAAGTCGAACAGGTCCAGGCTCCGGCCGATCGCGGGTGTCACCAAGACGTCCACGTCACTTTTCGCACCGAACTCTCCCCGGGCGATCGAGCCAAAAAGACCGGCATGGTCGATGCCCCGCGCTTTGAGGGCCGGGCGGAGGGAGTGAAGGATGCTTATGGCGTGATCGCGATCCATCGGTGACTTCTACCACAACAAGACCAAGCCAACGATTGCGATCTCTCGTCGCTTCAAATCTCCGCCGGCTTGATCGTCACGCTTTCCCCGCAGCCGCAGGCGTCGGTCTGGTTCGGATTGCGGAAGACGAATTTCGAGGACAGCCGGGTCACCTCGTAATCGATCTCGGTGCCGATCAGGAACAACACCGCCTTGGGATCGATCAGGATGGCGACACCCTTCTCCTCGACCTTCTCGTCGAGCGGCGCGGCTTGTTCGGCGTAGTCGAGGACGTATTCCGAACCGGCGCAACCGCCGTTCTTCACCCCGACGCGCAGGCCGGCATAAGGCTTTTCGGCGCGGGCCATGATCTCCTTCACGCGCTCGGCGGCGGCGTCGGACAGGGTGACCACCTTGGGGCGAGGGCGGCGGACGCGAGGAGCGATCGTCGTGGTTTCCATCAGAACATGTTCAGTTCGAGTTTCGCTTCGTCCGACATCAAGCTCGGGTCCCACGGCGGTTCGAAGACAAGGTCGACCTTGCAGCCGGTGATCTCTGGGATGGTCAGCACGGCGTCTCGAACCCAGTCGGGCATCTCGCCGGCGACGGGGCAGCCGGGCGCGGTCAGGGTCATGTCGATGGCGACGAACCTCTCATCCGAGACATCGACCTTATAGATCAGGCCGAGTTCGTAGATGTCGACCGGAATTTCCGGATCGTACACCGTCTTGAGCTTCTCGATCAGGGTGTCGGTCAGCCGATCGAGTTCGGCCTGGGGAATGGCCGAGACGGCTTGAATTTCGGGGGCGGCGGCGTCGTCCATTATTCGAAAAACGTCCTGGTCTTGTGCAGAGCATCGACGAAGGCGTCGGCCTCGTCGAGTGTGTTATATAGGGCGAACGACGCGCGCGCGCTCGATGTCACGCCGAAGCGTTTCATCAGGGGTTCGGCGCAATGGGCACCGGCGCGGACGGCGATGCCGTAGCGGTCGAGGATCTGGGCGACATCGTGGGCGTGGGCGCCGGCCATGTTGAAGCTGAAGATGGCGCCCTTGCCCGGCGCGGTCCCGATCTCGGTGAGCCAGTTGGCCCCATTCAGCCGATTTTCCACCCGGTCGTAGAGGGCGTGTTCGTGGACGGCTACGGCGGCGCGGTCGAAGCCCTCCAGCCAATCGATGGCGGCGGCGAGCCCGACGGCCTCCAGAATCGCCGGGGTGCCGGCCTCGAACCGCGTCGGCGGATCGGCGTAGGTGATCGCCTCCTGGGTCACGCTTCCGATCATCTCGCCGCCGCCCTGGTACGGCGGCATGGCGGCGAGTCGCTCGGCCTTGCCGTGCAAGACACCGATACCGGTCGGGCCGTAGAGCTTGTGGCCGGAGAAGACGTAGAAGTCCGCGTCAAGTGTTTGAACATCCACGGTTTGATGCACGATTGCCTGGCAGCCGTCGATCAGCACGGCCGCGCCGGTAGCGTGGGCGAGTTCGACGATTTCGGCGACCGGGTTCACCGTACCCAGCACGTTGGACATGTGGCTGATCGCCACCATCCGGGTGCGCGGCGACAGGCGTGCGCGGAAGCCGTCCATGTCCAGCCGGCCGTCGTCCAGCACCGGGGTGAACACCAGCTTCACCCCCTGACGCTCGCGCAGGAAATGCCACGGCACGATGTTGGCGTGGTGCTCCATCTCGCTGAGCAGGATTTCATCGCCGGCTTCGAAATCGCGGCCGAAGCTGTGGGCGACGAGGTTGATCGCCTCGGTGGCGCCTTTGGTAAAGACGATCTCGCCGACGTCCGCCGCGTTGATGAATCGGCGCACCGTTTCGCGGGCCGCCTCGTAGCCCTCGGTCGTCTCGTTCGCCAAGGTATGGAGGCCGCGATGGACGTTGGCGTAAGCTGTCTCGCTCGCGCGGGTCATCGCGGACATCACGGCGGAGGGCTTCTGCGCGGATGCGGCGCTGTCGAGATAGATCAAAGGCTTGCCGTTGATCTCTCGCTTCAGGATCGGGAACTGCGCCCTCGCGGCGGCGACGTCGAAGCTCATGACGCGGCGTCCAGTTTGGCGGCGATCCAGCCCCGCGCGACCTCGCGGGCGGCGTCGTGCTCGATCCGGTCGACCACGGTCTCGACGAACGCGCGGGTCAGCATGGCGCGGGCGGCGGGCTCCGGGATGCCGCGCTGGGCGGCGTAGAACATCGCCTCCTCGTCCAGCGCGCCGACCGTATTGCCGTGGGCGCAGGCGACATCGTCGGCGTAGATCTCCAGCTCCGGCTTGGCGTCGACCTCGGCCTGGTCGGACAGCACCAAGGCGTCGTGCTTCATCCGGGCGTTAGTCTGGTCAGAGCCGTGGGCGACCACGATTCGCCCCTGGAACACACCGCGCGCCTGGTCGGATACGACGCCCTTGATCATCTGGTCCGTGTCGCCGCCGGGACCGACATGGTCGACGACTGTGGTGATGTCGGCGTGCCGCTTGCCGCTTAGCAGGTAGACGCCATCCATGCGGACCGCGGCGCCCGCGCCCGGGTGGGCGATCCGGGTTTCCAAACGCTGACGCTTGGCGCCGGTGGCGAGGACCGTCTGCGAAAAGCGGGCGCGGGCGGCGAGGGTCACATCGGCGGTGGACACGCTGACGGCGCCCTCCCCGTCTTCGGCAATGACGACACGTTCGACGCTGGCGCCTTCGGCCAGATGGACGTCGAGGTGGGTGTCGGCGACGTAGCCGACTTCGTCGCCGAGGTAGGTTTCCAGAAGGAGCAGACTGGCCCCCGCCGCGACATCGACGCGTAGCGCGTTGAGGTGCGCGCCGGCCTCGGCGTTGGCGCCGAAGACCACCCGCCAAGTTTCTTGGGCCTCGGCGGCCACGGAGATCGCGCCGGAGCCGCCATTGATCAGGTCTAAAGTCGAGCCCTTGATTTTGTCGAACGGCCCGTTGAAGCTTTCATCGGTCGCGGCGGATTTCGGCGGCAGAACCCGCAGCAGGCCGCGCAGATCGGTCCAGCGCCACGCCTCGTCACGCCGGCTCGGCAGCGTCGTCAGGTCGCCCGTCCGGATGGCTTGCGCGAGACTCATGCGGCGCGCGCGTAGCGGTCGTAACCCTCGCGCTCCAGGTCCAGCGCCAGTTCCGGTCCGCCCGAGGCGACGATCCGGCCGGCGGCGAGGACATGGACGCGGTCGGGACGGATGTAGTCGAGCAGGCGCTGGTAGTGGGTGATCACCAGCATCGCCCGGTCCGGCGAGCGCATTGCGTTGACGCCCTCGGAGACGATGCGCAGGGCGTCGATGTCCAGGCCGGAGTCGGTCTCGTCGAGAATCGCCAGCTTGGGAGACAGCACCGACATCTGCATGATTTCCATGCGTTTCTTCTCACCGCCGGAAAAACCGACGTTTAGGCCGCGCTTGAGCATCTCGAAATCGATCTTCAGCTCGGCGGCCTTGGCGCGAACCAGCTTGAGGAAGGCCGGCGCCGCGATTTCCGGCTCTCCCCGCGCCCTGCGTTGGGCATTGAGCGCGGTGCGCAGGAAGGTCAAGGCGGGAACGCCGGGAATCTCGGTGGGGTACTGGAAGGAGAGGAACACGCCCTTCGCCGCGCGCTCGCTGGCGTCCAGGGCGAGCAGATCTTCGCCGTTGAGCGTCGCGGTTCCGCCGGTGACTTGGTAGCCCGGACGGCCGGCCAAAGCGTAGGACAGGGTGGATTTGCCGGCGCCGTTCGGCCCCATGACGGCGTGCACTTCGCCAGCGGGGATGTCGAGGGTCAGGCCGTCGAGGATGAGTTTGTCGGCGACCGAAACCGAGAGGTCGTGAATGGAAAGCATTGGGTTCATTTCGGAAAAATCCCGGCGGCGGCCTTGCGCCCCCTCCGTCTCGCGCGAGAGGGCGCGAGCCACCTCCCCCGCGAGAGGGCGTGGGAGGATTGAGGATCGAGCAAAATCCTACTCCTTACCCGCCCTCTTGCGGGGGAGGTGGCGCGGCGCTCTTTCTCGCGCCGTGACGAAGGGGGCGCGAAGCCACACGCGCTAAACATCGAGATCGACCGCCCGCAAAAACTCCAGGCGATTGCCGAAGGGATCGAACACGAACACCCGTTCATGACCAGGAAGGTCGCCGCCCTCGACGACCTCGAAATTCTTCAGACGCGCCAAATCGGCTAGGCCTCGGACATCGTCCACCCGGAACGCGATGTGCGCCTTTCGCGCCGGCCGGAACGGCTCCTCGACCCCGCAATGCACCTTCACCGCGCCCTCGAACCAGCATCCGCCGCGCCCGGCCAATTCCGTTGGCTTAGGCTGTTCGACCAAGCCGAGCACGCCCGCATAGAACGCCCGGGCGGCATCCTCCCCACCGGCGGGGATGGCGAGCTGAACGTGGTCGATGGCCTTAAGCGCCATTGGGAGACCTGCTGGCTTCGGCGAAGCTCAGGCCCGCCCGGACGCGGGCATTCACATAGGTCCGACGCTTCAGGAAGTTGGCGACGACCAGCAAGAAGAAGCCGATGAACAACCCAGCCGTGATCTTGTTGTCCCAATCGATCGTGTGGCGCGGATCGAGCACGGGACGGCCCATGCCGATCGGCAGAAAACGCGTCGCGAACATCGCCGCGGCTGTCATCAGCAGCAGCCAAGCGAGCACGCGCACGACGACCTCCGCGCGGCCGCCGGCGTCGGGGAGATAACGCCACAGAAAGTTGGTCACCGGCCGGCCGGCGGGCAAATCGTCCATCACCCGACGCTGCCCTCCAGAGAGATCGCCACCAGCTTCTGCGCCTCCACGGCGAATTCCATCGGCAGCTCCTGGAGCACGTCCCGCACGAAGCCGTTGACCAGCAGCGCCACCGCCTCTTCCTGCGACAGCCCCCGCTGCATGGCGTAGAACAGTTGGTCGTCGGACAGGCGGGTGGTGGTCGCTTCGTGCTCGAAGGTCGCGTGAGCATTGCGGGCTTCGATATAGGGCGTGGTGTGGGCGGCGCAGTCCTTACCGATGAGCAGGGAGTCGCACTGGGTGAAGTTGCGCGCGCCTTTCGCCTTCGGGTGCGCCGAGACCAGGCCGCGATAGGTGTTGCTGCTGTGGCCGGCGGAGATGCCCTTGGAGATGATCCGCGACTTCGTATTGGCGCCCAGGTGAATCATCTTGGTGCCGGTGTCGGCCTGCTGGCGGTTGTTGGTGATGGCGATGGAGTAGAACTCGCCGCTGGAGCTCTCGCCGCGCAGGACACAGGACGGGTATTTCCAGGTGATCGCCGAGCCGGTCTCGACCTGGGTCCAGCTGACCTTGGCCCGGTCGCCTCGGCAGTCAGCGCGCTTGGTGACGAAGTTGTAGATGCCGCCCTTGCCGTTGGCGTCTCCGGGATACCAGTTCTGCACCGTGGAATATTTGATCTCGGCGTCGTCGAGCAGGACCAACTCGACCACCGCGGCGTGAAGCTGGTTCTCGTCGCGCATCGGCGCGGTGCAGCCTTCGAGGTAGGACACGTAGGCCGCCTTGTCGGCGATGATCAGGGTGCGTTCGAACTGACCGCTTTCGGCGGCGTTGATGCGGAAATAAGTCGACAGTTCCATCGGGCAGCGTACGCCCGGCGGCACATAGACGAAGCTGCCGTCGGAGAACACCGCGCTATTGAGGCAGGCAAAATAGTTGTCCGACGGCGGCACCACCGTGCCGAGGTATTGCCGAACGAGGTCGCCGTGGTCGCGGATCGCCTCGCTCATCGAGCAGAAGATCACCCCGACCTGGGCCAGCTCCTTCTTGAACGTGGTGACCACCGAAACGCTGTCGAACACCGCGTCCACCGCGTATTTCGGCGCGTTCTTCACCCCGGCCAGGACTTCCTGTTCCTTCAGCGGAATGCCGAGCTTGGCGTAGACGGCGAGCAGTTCGGGATCGACCTCGTCGAGGCTGCCGATCTCCTTTTTGTCCTTGAGCGCGGCGTAGTAGTAGCTGCCCTGGTAATCGATGCGCGGGAAGTTGACCCGCGCCCAGTCCGGCTCGTCCAGCGCCAGCCAACGGCGGTAAGCTTCCAGGCGCCACTCCAGCATCCAGTCCGGCTCGTTCTTCTTGGCCGAGATGAACCGTACGGTGGCTTCGCTGAGCCCCTTAGGCGCGAACTCCTGTTCGATCGCGCTGGTGAAGCCGTGCTCATAGCGTTCGAGTTCGGCGACGTGTTCGATCGTCTGTTGGACGGCCGCCATTAAGCAAATTCCCTCTGGCGCACAGATCGGCGTTCGAAGGCCTCAATCCAAGCCTCTCCGCACCGAATCCAGTCGGCCCGTGTCGTCGCCCACCCGCCGCTGACGCGGATCGCGAACGGGGCGAGGTCCGGCCGGCCCATGGCGGAGACCACTTGGCTCGGCTTCATCTTGCCCGATGAGCACGCCGCGCCGGCGCTGACCATCACACCGGCGAGGTCGAGCGCCATGACTTGCAGTTCGGCGGGGAAACCAGGCATGGCGACGCAGAGGGTCTGGTGGAGACGTTCGGCGTCTTCGCCAAGGACGATAGCGCCGCGGGCCTTCAGCATTTCAGCCAACGCGTCGCGCCAGCCGTTCTGGTCGGCGAGGGAGAGCGTCTTCGCCGCGGCGCCGAAGCCGGCGATGCCGGAGACGTTCTCGGTCCCCGCGCGAAGGCCACGCTCCTGCCCGCCGCCGTGCTGTTGGCGATGGAGGGTGGCTCGCGGTCCGGCCACCAGGGCGCCGACGCCTTGCGGTCCGCCGAGCTTGTGCGCCGACAGCGCCAAGGTGTCCGCGCCGAGCGTTCCGAAATCCAGCGGGTGCTTGCCGGCGGACTGTACCGCGTCGACATGGAGCCAGCCGCCAGCGTCATGGACAATCCGCGCGGCGGCCTCGACCGGCTGGATCACGCCCGTCTCGTTGTTGGCGGACATCAGACAGATAAGCGTTCGGGACCGGCCGTCGAGATGATCGGACAGCCAGTCGAGGTCGGCGACGCCGCTCGCGTCCACCGGCCAGACGATGATCTCGGCGCCGGTCGACTCCGCCGAGGCGCGCACCGCGTCGTGTTCCGTCGCGCCGACGATGATCCGCGAAATCCCGCTCGCGACGGCGCTGAAGATCGCCAGGGCATTGGCTTCGGTCCCGCCGCTGGTGAAGGTCACGCCTGCGGGAGAGGCGCCGACCAGCCGGGCGACATCCGCCCGGGCCGTCTCCACCACCGATCGCGCGCGGCGGCCCGCGGCGTGGACCGACGACGGGTTGCCGCCGATGGCGAGCGCCTCCTGAACGGCGAGAGCCGCTTCCGGCCGGATCGGCGCGCTGGCGTTGTAGTCGAGATAGACGCCGCTCATGACGGCTTGCCCGGCCGCAGCCGTCCGGCCACCACATCGGCCAGCGACACCGCCGCCAGATAGTCGTGGATCTGCCGGCCGGTCTCTTCCCACAGATCGTGTGTCAGGCAGCGCGCGCCGCCCTTCATGCAACCTACGCCATCGCCGGCGCAACGTGTGGCGCGGAGCGGTTCGTCCACCGCGGTGACCACATCGGCGACGCTCATCTGGTCGGCCGCTCGCGCCAGGCGATAGCCACCGCCGGGGCCGCGCACCGATTCGACGAGGCCGCGCCGGCGCAGGCGGGAGAACAACTGTTCGAGATAGGGGCGGGAGATCTGCTGGCTTTCGGCGATCGTGGCGAGGGTCGTCGCGCGGGCCGATGCTTGACCGGCGAGTTCCGTCATCGCCATCACGGCGTAACGTCCCTTCGTGCTTAGCTGCATGACGAGATTTCCAAGGCGCTATTTTCTCGCTTTTCGCGGCGGCTGTTTGCTACAAGCCGCCCCCTCGCGGGACGCAGGCGCCATTGCGGCGCCGGACGCATTCCCTACCTTAACCAACCGCAGCGGTCAAGTATTCTGAGAGACCGCCGAGAGACGCCACATGCCCGACATCATCCTTCCCGGCAGCGCCGGCCGCATCGAAGCCCGCTATTCGCCGCGCAAGGACGACACCGCCCCCATCGCCCTGATCCTGGCGCCGCATCCCAAGGCCGGCGGCCACATGAACCATCCGGTCGCGGTGCAGATGTTCCATCTGTTCATGAAGCGCGGCTTCAACGTGCTGCGCTACAATTCGCGGGGGGTCGGCCGCAGCCAGGGGGAGTTCGACGCCGGCGTCGGCGAACTGGCCGACGCGGCGACGGCGCTGGACTGGCTGCAGGCCACTCATCCGGCGGCGTCGCAGACCTGGGTCGCCGGGTTCGATTTCGGCGCCTTCATCGGCATGCAGCTCCTGATGCGCCGGCCGGAGACCGACGGCTTCATCTCCGTCTCCCCGCCGACCAACATGTATGACTTCAGCTTCCTCGCCCCCTGCCCGGCGTCCGGCCTGTTCCTGCACGGCTCGGCCGACACCGTGGTTCCGCCCGTCGATGTGGAGAAGGTGGTCAACAAGCTGCGCACCCAGAAGGGCATCGTCATCGACTATGAGTTGGTGGAAGGCGGCGGCCACTTCTGGACCGAGAACCTCGTCGAGGTGGAGCAGCGGGTCGCCAAATACCTCGACAAGCGCATCGCGGCGGAGCCGATCTGATCGGTGTCGAAGTAACTATCTGTTCTCGTTGGTTTATCGTCGCTCCAGCCTCGAAACTTTCTGGCAGGAAATGGCAGGAAAAGGCAGTCTTCGGGCAGTGTAACGGGCAGGTCCCGGGCAGTCTTTTGGCAGGTCGGCGCGCCTCGCCGGTGCTTGGCGGGCAGGCCGCGGGCAGGATTTGGCAGGCGAAAGGCAGGAATTGGCAGGCAAGGCGTTGTCATCCCGACGAAGCCGCCAAGCGGCGAGGAGCGGGACGCCTGGAGCGATGACGACCGCTCCGGCCACCATCGAACGCATCGCGCCGTTCCCAATCTCGCCGCTTCGCGGCTTCGTCGGGGATGACAACCGCCTCGCTCGGCGGGACGCGTGGGTATTCACGGTGTCAAAGATCGACTGAGTGGTCCGATTCACCCCGTAGCCAGTCTAGCTCACGATATTGCTTTTTGCAATACTCGGTTCGGCGATCTTCCCTCCCATCATCGGCGCCTTGACCCCGGTGGTGGTCGGGAACGAGATCGGCAGACCCCGCGCCGTGCGCGCCGCGAGATAGGCGAAGGCTTCGGCCTCGATGGAATCGCCGCGCCAGCCGACGGCCTCGGCCGCGACCACGGAGACGCCGGCGCGGCGGGCGATCTCGTCCATCAGAACCGGATTGTGCCGCCCCCCGCCGCAGGCGACGACCTGGAGGGGATTTCGCGAACAGGCGCGCAGACCGATGGCCACGGCTTCGGCGGCGAACGCGGTGAGTGTGGCGGCGGCGTCCGGCACGGTGAGACCCGCCACTGGATCCAGCGAGAAATCAAAACGATCCAGCGACTTGGCGCCCGATCTTCTGAAATACGGATGGCCCAGGTAGGCCGCGAGAACCGCCTCGTCGACCACGCCCGCCCGGGCAAGCGCACCGTCGATGTCGCAACGCGCGCCGGTCCGCGCCTGGACCAACAGGTCGATCATGCCGTTAGCCGGCCCGGTGTCGAACGCCTCCAGCGAGCCGTCGCCCACCAGGGTGACATTGCCGACGCCGCCCAGGTTCAGCACGGCGGCCGGAAGGTTGAGCTTCGACCAGCGCGCCAGAGCCTCGTGGTAGATCGGGGCCAGAGGCGCGCCCTCCCCGCCCGCCGCGACATCGTCGCTCCGGAAGTCGTGGGCGACCGGCAAACCAAGACCGTCCGCCACCCGCTGAGCGTCGCCGAGCTGCACCGTGCGCCCGACCGATCGTTCGGCATTGGCGGGCTGGTGCAGCACGGTCTGGCCGTGGAGACCGACGAGGTCAAGATCGGCGACCGTCAGACCGTGCTCGGCCATGAAGGATCGCGAGGCGACCAGATGCTCGTCGGCGACGGCCCGCGACGCCTCGGCGAACAACGCCGGCGGCGGCGCATCCCACGCCCACGTCAGCGCCTCGGCCGTGGCCGCCTCGACAATGGACCGCGTCGCTCGGCTGAGCTTCCGCTCCCCCGCCGGCCCGAGAGCGGCGATCACGTCACCGTCCGTCTCCAGCACCGCCATATCGACGGCGTCGAGGGAAGTGCCGGTCATGAACCCCAGGACGCGCATGGGCATCAATTGGGGTAGGCGGATACGAGACGAGCCCATCCGTCGCCTTCGTCGAACAACACGGATACGACGCAAGGATTGCGACCGTCGGGAGTCGGCATGCCGCACCTTATGATGTATTTCGTTCCATAAGGCGTGCTGAACTCCGCCTCGACTTCCCGCTCAGCCGCGTGGGTCCGCAAGGCTTCGCTGAACACATCCAGGTCGTCCAGCGAATATCCAGCGGAGATGAAAAATCGCGCCTTCGGTCCACCGTCGGGGTGTTCAAGGTCGAGGAGGTAGAGACGGAGTTTGTCGCGCGGAACCTCGCACGGCATGATCGCCGCGAGACGCGCCACCTCAGCCGTTCAAACGTTCGACATCCGCCGCTACGACGGTCACAATCGCATGAACCGGAGCTGTGATCTCGACCTCATAAGCCGCGCCGTCCCGATGCACATGGACAATAGTGCCCGTGCTCCCTTCGCTAAACGAGCCTTCAGGACCCACCACGTTTCGCGCCAGCCTCACCCGGTCAAGCTCCGCGACACGGGATAAGGCCGTCGACGATTTGTCGCTGTGCAAGAATGCGTTTGTCGTCATGGCTTTGAGGTTACTCTTTGGGCCCTAGCGTGTCCAAGCCTCGATATAGGCTTTCATGCGCTCCGCGTCCTCGTCGGAGGCGGGGTTGTAGACCACCATGCCCAGTTCCGGCCGGCCATCGACCGCGAAGGCGGAAAATTCGAGTTCCAGCATGCCCGCGTCGGGATGGTGAAGCCGCTTGAGGCCCTCGCCGAAGGCGACGACTTCGTTGTCGCGCCACAGCGTCTCGAATTCCGGACTGAGGCGCGACAGTTCCTCGACGAAACGCGTCACCTCCTCCCCGGCGCCGGCGCGCGCCACATCCGCCCTGAAGGCCGCGACCACCGAGCGCGCGACCGTCCGCCAATCCTCCTGGGCGGCTTTCACGCGCGCATCGGCGAACATCAGGCGCAGGATGTTGCGCTCGCCGGGCGGCAGCTTCGAATAATCGGTGAGCAGGGCCGCGGCGGCGCGGTTCCAGGCGATGACGTCCCAGGCCGCCGTCTTGATGATGGCGGGACTGAACGTCAGCGCGTCGAGCACGCGCTGCAGGCGGGGCGTCACCCCCATGACAGGCTTGTAGCGAATCTCGGGCGGGCGACCGAGGCCCAGCATGAACAGGTGCTCGCGCTCGGGTTCGGTCAGCATCATGCCCGCGGCGATGCGGTCCAAGACGTCGGCTGAAGGCGCGCCGCCTCGGCCCTGCTCCAACCAGGTGTACCAGGTGGGACTGATGTTGGCGCGCTGGGCGACCTCCTCGCGGCGCAGGCCCGGGGTCCGGCGGCGGCCGCCGGCGAAACCGAATGTCGCGGGATCGAGCCGGGTGCGACGATCCCGAAGATAGCTTCCAAGCTTGTTGACGGCGCTGGCCGGCATGGCGATCCTGGTGGCGGCTATACCATGATGAGGTCACTACTTTAACAGGACAAAGATCTGGGCGAAAGTCGCGGCGTTCAAAAAACGGAGACTTCTCATGCGTGTATTTCTCACCGGCGCCACCGGCTTCATCGGGTCGAGGATCGTGACCGAACTGCTCGGCGCCGGCCACCGCGTGCTTGGCCTGACACGATCGGACGCGGGCGCGCGGCAGCTCGCCGACGCCGGCGCGGAAGCGCACCGCGGCCAGCTCGAAGATCCGGACAGTCTCGCGCGCGGCGCGCTCCTGGCCGATGCGGTGATCCACACCGCCTTCGATCACGACTTTTCCAACTTCGCGGAAAACTGCGAGAAGGACAGGCGAGCGATCGAGGCGATGGGCGACGCGATCGCCGGTTCCGACCGGCTGATGATCATCACCTCGGGCGTCGGCATCGGCGCCGCCGGACCGGGCGAAACGGCCACCGAGGCCGGCTTCGACGCCGAAAACTTCAATCCCCGCATCGCGTCGGAACTCGCCGGCGTGGCGGCGGCCGCCAAGGGCGCCAAGCTCTCGGTGGTGCGGTTGCCGCAGGTCCATGATCCGGTGAAGCAAGGCCTGATCTCCCCGGCGATCGAAATCGCTCGTGAAAAGCGGGTCTCGGCCTATGTCGGGGACGGCCTCAACCGTTGGCCGGCGGCGCACGTGTCCGACGTCGCGCGGCTCTATCGGCTGGCGTTCGAGCGAGGCGCGGCCGACGAGCGGTACCATGCGGTCGCCGAGGAAGGCGTGACGGTGCGCGAGATCGCCGAGGCGATCGGCGCGGGGCTCGGCGTGCCGGTGGCGTCGCTCTCGCCGGACGAGGCGCTCGGTCATTTCGGCTGGCTGGGTCCGTTCGCCGGCGTCGACATGCCGGCCTCCAGCGCCTGGACCCGCGAACGGCTCGATTGGACCCCCACCGGACCCAGCCTCATCGAGGATTTGAAGGCGATGGACTATTCGAAGGCGGCCTGACGGATCTCCCGCGGCGCGGGCTGGAAGCCCGCGCTGCGGGGTGTTAGGGACGCGCATGCGTCACCCGCATCCGACCCGTTCGTTCTATTACCCCGCTCGTCTTTAGCGAGCGCCGGGTCCCTTAACGCCTGTCGCCAACGGTCGGCGGCGGCTCATCCGACGAGGCGGCCTCCGGCCTCACTCTCACGGAGCCCCTCGTGACCACCGATCCCGCCGCCTTCAAAGCCAAATCCGATCTCCTGCGCGTGCTGATTGAGCGCGGGCACGTCTATCAGGCGACCGACCTCGAGGGTTTCGACGCCGCCGCGCTGGCCGGGCCGATCAGCGCCTACATTGGCTTCGACGCCACCGCCAGCAGCCTGCATGTCGGCAATCTGGTGCAGATCATGACCCTGCGCCGGCTGCAGCAGACCGGGCACAGGCCGATCGTGCTAATGGGCGGGGGCACGACCAAGGTCGGCGACCCGTCGGACAAGACGACGCAGCGGCCGATGCTGTCCACCGCGGAGATCGACGCCAACATCGCCGGCATCCGGCGGGCGTTCGCGCCGTTTCTAAGCTTCGGCGACGGCGGGACGGGCGCGGTGATGGTCAACAACGCCGATTGGCTGGACCGGCTCGGCTACATCGAGTTCCTGCGCGAGTACGGCGTGCATTTCACCATCAACAAGATGGTCAATCTGGAGTTCGTGCGGAACCGGCTGGACAACGAACAGCCGCTGACCTTCCTCGAATTCAACTACATGCTGATGCAGGCGGCGGACTTCCTTGAGCTCAACCGCCGAGTGGGTTGCACACTGCAGTTCGGCGGGTCGGAGCAGTGGGGCAATATCGTCAACGGAGTCGACCTGATCCGCCGCACCGAGCAGCGCCAGGCCTTCGGCGTCACCGCGCCGCTGGTGACCACCACGTCGGGCGCCAAGATGGGCAAGACGGTGGACGGCGCGGTTTGGCTCAACGCCGATCTGCGGTCGCCGTACGACTACTGGCAGTTCTGGCGCAACACCGAGGACGGCGACGTCGGCCGGTTCCTGCGCCTGTTCACCGACCTGTCCATGGACGAGTGCGCGCGGCTGGAGGCGCTCGGCGGCGCCGAGATAAACGCCGCCAAGAAGGTGCTGGCCGACGAGGCGACGGCGATGCTGCATGGGCGGGAGGCGGCCACGGCCGCCGCCGGCGCTTCCAAGGCGGCGTTCGAGGAAGGACGGGTTTCGGCCGACTTGCCGACGCTCGACGTGCCGCGCCACACCCTTGCGGAGGGCATGCTGATGGTTGGCCTGCTTGAAAGCGCGGGCCTTGTCGCGTCCCGAGGCGAGGGCCGCCGGATGGCGGCGGGCGGCGGCATCCGGGTGAACGATGTCGCGGTGAACGATGGGGAGCGCCGCCTCACTCCCGACGACTGCGATCCGAACGGCTTGATCAAGCTGGCTGTCGGTAAGAAGAAGATCGTCCTGATCAAACCGGTCTGAAGGAAACATCATGACCCTGAATGTCGGCGACCCCGCGCCCAGCTTCGCGCTCGATGGAGACACCGGACCCATCGATCCCGCCGCGCTGAGCGGCAAGGCGGTGGTGCTGTACTTCTATCCGAAGGACGACACCTCGGGCTGCACCAGCGAGGCCAAGGCGTTCACCGAACTGCACGAGGAGTTCCTGGGCGTCGGCGCGGAGGTGGTCGGCGTCTCGCGCGACGACACCAAGAGCCACGGCAAGTTCCGCGCTAAGTACGGCCTAACCTTTCCGCTGGGCTCGGATGTGGAAGGCGCGGTGACCGAGGCTTACGGCGTCTGGGTCAAGAAGAGCATGTACGGCCGCGAATATATGGGTATCGAACGGGCGACGTATCTGATCGACCGCGAAGGCAAGATCGCGCGGGCGTGGCGTAAGGTGAAGGTGCCTGGACACGCGGCGGAGGTGCTGGCGGCGGT
The DNA here is from genome assembly GCA_965277785.1 of Caulobacteraceae bacterium. Lineage (GTDB taxonomy): Bacteria > Pseudomonadota > Alphaproteobacteria > Caulobacterales > Caulobacteraceae > Acaudatibacter. The sequence goes on along the minus strand of CBDIDP010000004.1, from coordinate 67,763 downwards.
GAAGGGGCTGTAGCGGCCATCAGCGGAGTGGCGGCTTCGCGCCCCCTCCGTCACGGCATAAAGGAAGAGCGCCGCGCCACCTCCCCCGCAAGCGGGCGGGTGAGGAGTAAGGGTCATCAAATCCTCCCACGCCCGCTTGCGGGGGAGGTGGCGCTCGGCGCCCTCTCGCGCCGAGTGACGGAGGGGGCGCGGGGCCGTTACAACGATCTTGGAAAATCGACCCCTTACATCCGATGCAGCGCGCAGAGCTTGTTGCCGTCCGGGTCGCGCAGGTAGGCGAGGTACATCTTGCCGGCGGGGCCTTCGCGGACGCCGGGCGGGTCTTCGCAGGTCATGCCGCCGGCTTCGACGCCCGCCTTGTGCCAGGCGTCGACCTGATCGGGGGAGTCGCAGGCGAAGCCGACCGTGCCGCCGTTCGGCGCCGTGGCCGGTTCGCCGTTGATCGGCTGGCTGACCGAAAAGGTGTTGTCCTTGTGCCTGTAGAAGACGCGGTGACGGTCCTGCATGTGGCCCGGCACACCGAGCACGCCCAGCACCTTGTCGTAGAAGGCCTTGGCCTTGTCGAGGTTGTTGGTCCCGATCATCACGTGTGAAAACATGGCGCTCTCCCTGTTGGCGTCGTTGCCCGATCGATGCGCGAAGACGGCGAGGGTTTCAAGCCTCCTGCGTCACACCCACCCGCTGCGCCAGGCTCGCGCCCATGAAGGCGTCGAGGTCGCCGTCGAGAACGCCGGTGGTGTCACTGGTCTCCACGTCGGTGCGCAGGTCCTTCACCATCTGATAGGGCTGCAGGACGTAGGAGCGGATCTGGTGACCCCAGCCGATGTCGGTCTTGGCGTCTTCCACCGCCTGTGACGCGGCCTCGCGGCGCTGCAGTTCCACCTCGTAGAGCCGGGCGCGGAGCATCTTCCAGGCCTGGTCGCGGTTCTGGTGCTGGCTGCGCTGGTTCTGGCAGGCGACGGCGATGCCTGTCGGGATATGGGTCAGGCGCACGGCGCTGTCGGTTTTGTTGACGTGCTGGCCGCCGGAGCCGCTGGCGCGGTAGGTGTCGGTGCGCACGTCGGCGGGGTTGATCTCGATCTCGATCTTGTCGTCGACCACCGGGTAGACCCAGATCGAGGCGAAGCTGGTGTGGCGCTTGGCGGCGGAGTCGAACGGCGAAATGCGCACCAGGCGGTGGACGCCGGCCTCGGTCTTGAGCCAGCCGTAGGCGTTCGTTCCGCTGACCTTCACGGTGGCCGATTTGACGCCGACCTGCTCACCCGCTGTTTCCTCGATGAATTCGACCGCCATGTCGTGGGCGGTCGCCCAGCGGGTGTACATGCGCAGCAGCATGTTGGCCCAATCGGTGGACTCGGTGCCGCCGGCGCCGGCGTTGATCTCGACAAAGGCGTCGGCGCCGTCGGCTTCGCCGGAGAGCAGGGCCTCCAGCTCGGCCTTGGCCGCGAAGGCCTTCATCGTGGCGAGTTGGGCGGCGGTCTCGTCCAGGGAGGATTGATCGCCCTCGGCCTGAGCCAGTTCGGCGAACTCCAGAGCGTCGGCGAGTTCGCGCTCCAGCTTGCGCACCGCCTCGACCGAGGCCGCGAGGTGGGTGCGCTCGCGCATCAGGGTCTGCGCGGCTTCGGCGTCGTTCCAGAACGCCGGATCCTCGACCCGCGCGTTCAGTTCGTCGAGTTTGCGGAGCGCGGGTTCCCAGTCAAAGACGCCTCCTGAGCAGTCCGATGGACTGCTCGATATCGGCCGCCATAGCCTCGATATCCGCGCGCATTTGAGGGTTCCTTGAGGGACGAGGGAGCGGCGGATAGACTGGCCGCTCCCTGAATACAAGGGCGGGAGCGGCGCGGCAGACCCCGTCCGCATTGTGACGGCGCCGTGTTCCGGATATTGAGGTCCAGGCACTTCCTCAAGCACCCGGAGCCGCCCCATGTCGATCGACCTGACGAGCCGGATCACCTTCGATCCCCGTCAATGTGGAGGTCGCCCCTGCGTTCGCGGCTTTCGCCTGCGCGTAAGCGATGTGTTGGACATGCTTGCCGGCGGTGCGGCGGAAGACGAGATCTTGACCGACTACGATTTCCTCGAGCCCGCGGACATTCAAGCCTGCCTGCAATACGCCTCGCGGCAGATCGACCATCCCGTCTTGATCGGTGCGGCCTGACCGCCACTTGCGGTTCCTGATCGATACGAACCTACCGCGGCGTTTGAGCGACTGGCTTGCGGCGCGCGGTCACGACTGCGTGCACGTCCTCGACCTCGGCCTGGGCCAAGGCGCGGACAACGATCTTTGGGTGCGTTGCCGAGACAGCGCGACGGTGATCGTCAGCAAGGATGAGGATTTCGCTGTTTGGGTGATGTCCGGTCGACCTGGACCGGCCGTGGTCTGGTTGCGCACGGGAAACGGAACGACGCGTGACCTCATTGCAAGCTTGAACCCGGTGATCGCGGATGTCGAAGCGCGACTGGCGACTGGGGACCGCCTGATCGAAGTTCGCTGAATACATAGCCAATGAATGCGCTTGGGCAAAAAATCTTGCCCGAGAGGGGCTCAACGCGCCAGCGGGCATGGAGTTAGTATGGGACGCTCACGCTCTCCGGCGGCTTCGGCGGCCTGACCGCCGGAGGCGGCGGCGGGAGCAGGCCGCCTGGCGGGGTGAGCGGACCGCCGGGCGTCGAGGGCGTGACCGCCGAGTCGCTTTCGTCGCCGACATCGGCCGCGGCGGCGACTTTCGGCTGCGGTTCGGTGCCGGGGCGGAAGGCCTCGCGGTTCGGGCCGACGTTGGCGAACTTGGTGTCGGGCGGCGCCTTGAAGTCCATCGGCGGATAGCCTTTGAGCGCCTCCTGCATGAATTCGATGAAGATCGGCAGGGCGGCCACGGCGCCGGTCTCGCCCTTGCCGAGCGAGCGGTTGTCGTCGAAGCCGATATAGGTTGCGACGACGATCTGCGGCGAGAAGCCGACGAACCAGGCGCTGCGGAAGTCGTTGGTGGTGCCGGTCTTGCCGCCGATCGGCCGGCCCAGCACCTGGGCGGCGACGCCGGTGCCGCGCAGGACCACGCCCTCCAGCATGGTGTCGATCTGATAGGCGGTGATCGGATCGATGATCTGCTCGCCGGCGGGGCTGACGTCCGGACCGTCGGCGCCGGAGAAGCCAGCCTCGCAGGCGCGGCAGTCGCGGGCGTCCGCGCGATAGAGCGCGTCGCCGGTGCGGTCCTCGACCAGTTCGATGAGGTGCGGCGACACCTTGCGGCCGCCGTTGACGAAGGTGGAATAGGCCCCGGCCATGCGGAACGGCGTGGTTTCTCCAGCGCCGAGCGCCATGGGCAGATAGGGCGCCATCTTGTCGACCACGCCGAATTGCCGCGCGGTATCGACGATCTTGCGCATGCCGACCTGCATGGCGATGCGCACGGTCATGGTGTTGAGCGACAGCTCGAGCCCGCGGCGGAACACCATCGGACCGCGGTAGCTGTATCTCTCGTAGTTCTCCGGACGCCAAGGCTGCCCGTTGGCGCCGCGAAGCGTGATCGGGCCGTCCATGATCACGCTGGCTGGGGTGAACTGGCCGCTCTGCAGGGCGGTGGCGTAGACGAACGGCTTGAACGACGAGCCGGGCTGGCGATAGGCCTGGGTGGCGCGGTTGAAGTTCGATAGCGAGAAGCTGTAGCCGCCCATCATCGCCAGCACCCGACCGGTCCGAGGGTCCATGGCGACGAGGGCGCCGTTGACTTGGGGGATCTGGCGCAGGCGGAAGCCGCCGCCGTCCGCCGGCTCGACGAACACCAGGTCACCGGTGTGCAGACCCCTGCCCGCATTCGCCCAGGCGACGTCCTGGCCGACGATCTGGCCGACGTGGTTGTCGGATGCGGTCTGCACCCGCGCGCCGCCGGCGGTGGAGAGCACCAGGGCCGCCTGCCACTTCTTGCGCTCCGACGGCGGGGTGTGGGCCAGCGCCTCCTTCTGCCAGCCCGGCTCGTTGGCCACCCGGCCCCAGGCGCCACGCCAGCCATGGCGATGGTCATAGGTTTCCAGCCCGTCCATTAGGGCGATCCGCGCGGCGGTCTGCAGCCGCGGATCGAGGGTGGTGCGCATGTAGTAGCCGCCGGCGTTCACATCGTCGCCGACGTCCTTCATCAACAGCGCTTGGCGGTGGGCCTCCTCGACGAAATAGTCCGCGTCGCGATAGCGGCTGCGCACAGGAGCGCTCTCGACCTTGAGGTCTTCGGCCATCGCCGCGACCGCGTCCGCTTGGGATACCCAGCCGAGATCGGCCATGTCGCGCAGGATCATGTTGCGGCGGCGAATCGCGGCGGCCTTGTGGGTGACCGGCTGGTAATTGTCCGGGCCCTTGGGCAGAGCCGCGAGATAGGCCGTCTGGGCCAAGGTCAGGTCGGAAATCGACTTGCCGAAGTAGTTGTACGACGCGGCGCCGACGCCATACGAGCGATAACCCAGCCAGATCTCGTTGAGATAAAGTTCGAGGATGCGCGGCTTGTCGAGGGTCTGCTCGAGCCGGCCGGCCAGGATCGCCTCCTTCAGCTTGCGGCCGACCGAGACCTTGTTGTTGAGCAGGATGTTCTTGGCGACCTGCTGGGTGATGGTCGATCCGCCCTCCGGACGGCGGCCCTGAAGCAGGTTGAAGACGTCCTTGACCATGGCGCGCGACAGGCCCGCGGGATCGACGCCGCCATGGTGGAAGAAGTTGTGATCCTCCGCCGCGAGGAAGGCGTAGATCATCCTGGGCGGGATTTGGTCGTAGGGCACATAGATGCGCCGGACCTTGGAGAACTCGCCGATCAGGGTGCCGTCCCAGGCATAGACCCGGGTAGCCGTCGGCGGGTGGTAGTCCGCCAGTTCCGTGGCGCTCGGCAACTGGTAGAACAAGAAGGCGGCGTAGACCAAGGCGGCGATCGCCGCCGCCGCGACGGCGCCGAAAACTGCCAGCCCCGCCACGGCGATCCGACGACCGAATACTGTCAAAGCTCGCTCAGGCCTCCCACGGATCGCCCGCCGCCGCCGGGGTGTCTAGCAACCTTCGCCGGAGGCGCCAATCGAATGACTAGGGCTGGAGCGAACAGCAGGCGGCATCTACAAGCCCCTTCAGCGCCGATTGAACAGGGGTCGGAAATATCGCACCTCACCCGTGCGCGTCGAAGCTGGCGCGGGCTCTTCCTACTCCACGGCCACCGTCCGCCCCTCGGTGAAATAGGCGTCGATCGCCTCCGCCACGCCGTCCATCATCCGCGCGCGCCGCGCAGGATCGGCGAGGCGGCTTTCGTCGTCGGGGTTGGTGATGAAGCCCATCTCCAGCAGCGCGGCCGGCACGTCGGGCGCGAGCAGGACGAAATAGCCGGCGTCGCGGTGGCCGCGCGGCAACAGGTCGACCTTGCCGGCCAGCCGGTCGAGCAGCAGGTCGGCGAAGACGGCGGAGCGGTTGCGCGTGCTGCGCTGAGTGAGGTCGAGCAGGATCTGGCTGGTCCCGGCGTCGGCGCGGTTCGCGGTCTTGGCGAACCACTCGTTGCGCCCCAGAACAGAGCGAACCCGGCCGCCGCCGCTGTCGGACAGGGTGTAGACGCTGGCGCCGTGGGTCGCGGCGTCGCCGCCGGCGGAGTCGGCGTGGAGCGAGATGAACAGGTCCGCCCCGCCCTCGCGCGCGATCTTCACCCGGGTTTCCAGAGGAATGAAGACATCGGATTCCCGCGTGAGCACGACGCGATAGCGTCCGGATCGTTCCAGTCGCGTCTTCAGCGTGCGGGCGGCGGCGAGGGTGAGGTCTTTTTCCTGGCGCGTCGCCCCGAGCGCTCCGGAGTCATGACCGCCGTGCCCCGCGTCGACCACCACGACCTTGAGGCGACGGGCGCCACGCGTCCGCGGCGGTGTGACGATCCGAGCGGCGCGCGGTGTCTCCGCCGGAACCAAGTAGGTTGGCTGGGTGCGGATCGGTTCCGGCGGCCGATAGGCGACGGAAGTCGCCGGCTGGATGAGGGGAACGGCATCCTCCGGAACGCCGGGCGCGAGATCGATGACATAGCGGAAGTTTGGCGCACCGTCCGACGGCGGGATCATGAAACGTCGCGCGACCCTGACGTCGCCCGCGAGGTCGAACCGCAGCCGTTCTCCGCGTGGACCTGGAGCCAGAGTCCACCCCCTGACCAACCCGCGGCCCGCGCCGCCTTCCAGCGCTTCGTCGGCGGCCGATTTGAAGTCGACGTCGAGTTGAGCGCCTTCCCAGGTAAGGACGGGTGGCGATGTCCGCGCCGCCAGATCGATGACCACGCGTGTCGCCGTCCTGTCGCCGCCAAGACGCACGGCGAGGATGTTGGGCGACAGCGTGGCCGCCGAAACCGACCAGGCGCAGGCCATCGTCGCGGCGATCGCGGGAAGCCTCCATCTTCGCCGACGATCCCGCCGCCAGTCCACCGCCGCCTCCTCTGATCCGTGGATCGCCCGGGGATCACCCGGGAGCGGGTCGAGCCTGTAGGCGAAGGGTGTGGCCGAAGTGTTAAGGGCGAGAGTGATCGCCGGCCGTCGATGACGCGGAGCTTCCCTTTGACGCTCCGTTCTCGTACGGTGTTACCGCGCACGCGCTGCATCCCTATATCCGCGTGATGCGCCCCTCCGCGCCGGGCGACGCTGTATGGCGTGGGCGCATCATCCGATCCGCGCCCGCGACACCGACGGGCGCGACTAAAGAGAACAACCATGGGCTGCGCCGCCTTCGCTTCGCTTATGAACCCCGCCGCCGCGCATCGCGACCGCGCGGCTTCAGCGAACACCGAACTCCCCGCGCGCGCCCGCATTCGGCGCCCGGAGCCACGCTCCGCACGGCGCCCCGGAGAGTTTGTACATGTCCAAGACGATGCTGATCGACGCCGCCCACCCGGAAGAAACCCGGGTGGTGGTGCTGAACGGAACTAGGGTCGACGAATTCGATTTCGAGAGCCGCGCGCGCAAGCAGCTTCGCGGCAACATCTATCTGGCCAAGGTGACACGGGTCGAGCCCAGCCTCCAGGCCGCTTTCATCGAGTACGGCGGCAACCGCCACGGCTTTCTCGCCTTCAACGAGATCCACCCAGATTACTATCAGATCCCCCACGCCGACCGTGAAGCGCTGATGCGCGAGGCGGAGGCCGAGGACGAACCGCACGAAGCGCATGAGGCGCTCGAGCCGGCTTCGGCCCGGGAGGAGCCGGACGGCGACGTCGAGGTTCTCGAATCGTCCGGCGGCGCCGAGCCCGTCGGCGGCGGCGACGACGAAGACGACATGGACGAGGAGGTCGAGCGCCGCCGCCGACGGCTGATGCGCCGCTACAAGATCCAGGAGGTGATCAAGCGACGCCAGATCATGCTGGTCCAGGTCGTCAAGGAAGAGCGCGGCAACAAGGGCGCGGCGCTGACGACCTACATGTCCCTCGCCGGCCGCTACTGCGTGCTGATGCCCAACACCGATCGCGGCGGCGGCATCAGCCGCAAGATCACCGCCGGCGGCGACCGTAAACGGCTTCGGGATATCGTGAACGAACTGGACGTGCCGGAAGGCATGGGTCTGATCGTGCGCACCGCCGGCGCCAAGCGAACCCGGGCGGAGATCACCCGCGACTACGAATACCTCTCCCGCGCCTGGGGCACGATCCGCGACACCACCATGCACTCGATCGCGCCCGCGCTGATCTACGAGGAGGAGGATCTCGTCAAACGCGCGATCCGCGATCTATTCGACAAGGATGTGGAAAGCATCCAGGTCGAAGGTCCCGCCGGCTTCCGCGAGGCGCGAACCTTCATGCGCATGCTGATGCCGTCGCAGGCCAGGAAGATCCAACTCTACCGCGGCGGGCCGCCACTGTTCATGGCGCACAAGGTCGAGGACCATCTGGCGCAGATCTATTCGCCCATCGTGCCCCTGCGCTCCGGCGGCTATCTGGTGATCAACCAGACCGAGGCCCTGGTCGCCATCGACGTGAACTCCGGTCGCGCGACGCGCGAGCGCAACATCGAGGCGACCGCGCTCAAGACCAACCTCGAAGCCGCCGAGGAGACCTGCCGCCAGCTTCGTCTTCGCGACTTGGCCGGTCTGGTGGTGGTCGACTTCATCGACATGGACGAAGGCCGCAACAACCGCGCGGTCGAAAAGGTGATGAAGGACTGCCTGGCCACCGACCGGGCGCGCATTCAGATGGGCCGCATCTCGGCGTTTGGCCTCATGGAGATCAGCCGCCAGCGCCGGCGCAGCGGCATCCTCGAAGGCACCACCCTGGTCTGCCCCCATTGCAACGGCGCCGGGCGCATCCGCTCGGTGGAGTCCAGCGCCCTCGCGGCGTTGCGCGCGGTGGAGATGGAGGCGTTGGGCGGCGGCGGCGAGATCGTGTTGCGGGTGCCGCGCGACGTCAGCCTCTACATCCTCAACCACAAGCGCGAGTACCTCACGCGCATCCTGCACAGCCACGGCCTGTTCGTCAGCGTGGTGATCGACGAAGCTCTGTCCCACGCCGACCACGCCATCGACCGCGTCACCACCGTCGCCCACACGCCGGATCCGGCCTGGCAGGCGCGCATGCTGGCCGAGCAGGCCGTCGAGGACGAGGACGATTTCGTCGCCGAGGAGGATGAGTTCGAGGAGACGCTGGACCAGGAAGCGAGCGAACGGACGGAAATCGGCCTCGCGGAGGCCGACAATGACGAGGCCGACGAGGAGGACGATCGAGCGGCCGAGCCGTCGCGGATCGAGGGCGATGAGGGTGGAAGGCGGCGAGGACGCCGGCGCCGCAGGGGCCGGCGCTCCGACGACGCGCCCCGCGCGGCGGAACCCGCCGCTCCCGCGCCGCAACGCGCCGCCGAGGACGACGACGAGGCCGGCCATCGCCGCCGACGGGGCCGCCGCGGCGGCCGCCGCGCGCGCGACGAAGCTCTGTCGACCGATGTCTATGGCTGGTCGTGGCCGGCGCGCCTGAGCGGCGACGATCCCTACGAGTGGCGCGGCCCGGTCGAGCGCGCGACTCCCGTGGAAGCGTTCGAGGCGCCGGCTTCGATCGCGACAGCCGAGTCCGAACCCCAGATCGCTTTGGAAGCGCCGGCGGTGACCGCCGAGGCGGTCGAGTTCACGCCCTACACAGCGGCGCCCGCTGAGATGGCGGCGGCGGAGGAGATCTGGGTCGAACTCGACGAGCCGGAACCCAAGCCCGTCCGCGCCCGCAGATCGCGCGGCCGCGGACGTGGTGCGAAGGCCGAGGCCGCCGAAGCGTCTCTCGCTTTCGACGCCGCGAGCGATGATGCGACGTCGGAGGTCTCGCCGGCCGAGCCGGTGGCGGAAGTTCCGGCTCCGGAGGTTGTCGCCGTTGAGGCCGAACCGATCGCGGCGGAGGTGGTCGAACTTGTCGCCGCCGAGACCGCCACGCCAGAACCCAAACTCGAAACTGAACCAGCTCCTGCGCCGGAGCCTGAATTTGTGCTGGCGACCGTCGCCGCGATCGATCCCGCCGAGATCACCGCTCCGCCGCCGGCGCCCAAGCGGGGATGGTGGCGCGCGCGCGGGTGAAGCGCTAGGTTCGCGTCGCTGGGGGAGCTCATCGAAGGAAGACAGGTGCGTCGTCCCTCCGCGCTTCCCCGTGTCCTGATCAACGTCGTCGTCGGAGCCAGTGTGGCGCTGGCGCCGATGGTCGCCCGCGCCGACGCCGCGCCGGCGATCTCGCTGATCCGCGACACCGAGATCGAGGCGATTCTGCACCAGAACGCCGATCCGATCTTCACCGCCGCCGGCCTCGATCCGAAGAGCGTTAAAATCTACATCATCTCCGACAAGGAGCTGAACGCCTTCTCCGCCGGCGGTCAGCAGCTCTTCCTCAACACCGGCCTGATCCTGGAGACCAAGGATCCCAACCAGCTCATCGGCGTCATTGCCCACGAGACCGGCCACATCGCCGGCGGCCATCTGGCGCGGTCCGGCAATTTCACCAGGGCGGCCATGGGTCCGATGCTGCTCAGCGTCGGATTGGGCATCCTCGCCGCGCTGGCTGGCCAGCCCGGCGCGGCGGCGGGTCTGATCTTCTCGTCCGGCTATTTCGGCGAGATCTCCGCCCTGGGCTATTCGCGGGAACAGGAGGCGCGGGCCGACCAGGCGGCGGCGACCTATCTCGAGGCCGCGGGCATGTCCGGCCGCGGCCTGGTCACCTTCTTCGACAACTTTCGCTATCAGGAGGTGTTTGACGACGAGAAGAAATACCCCTTCTTCCGCGACCACCCGCTCACCGACGACCGCATCGAAGCCTTGCGCACCCGGGTGGATCACCAACCGCATGTCGACACCGTCGACTCTCCCGAGGCCATCGCCAACCACGAACTGATGAAGGCCAAGCTGGCGGCCTTTCTCGACGGACCAGGACAGACCTTCAACGACTATCCCGTCAGTGACACCTCGTTCCCCGCCAAGTACGCCCGCGCAATCGCCTATTACCGCGAGACGGAAACCAAGAGCGCGCTGCAGGCCATCGACGCCCTGATCGCCGAGAAGCCGGCCGATCCCTACCTCTACGAGCTGCGCGGCCAGGTTCTGTTCGAGGTCGGCCGGTCAAAGGAAGCCGAGGTCGCGCATCGCAAATCAGTGGAGCTGAAACCGGACGCCCCGTTGCTGCGCATCAATCTCGGCCAGGCGCTGATCGCCGAAGGCGATCCGACCAAGCTCGACGAAGCCATCGCCCAGATTCACAAGGCTATGCTCCAGGAGCCGGACAACGCGCTGGGCTGGCGGCTGATGGCCGAGGCCTATGACGCCAAGGGCGATTCCGGCATGGCGCGTCTGGCCGCCGCCGAGCAGGAATTCTATCTTGGCCAGCTCCTCGAAGCGCGCACCTTCGCCGTGCAGGCGCGCGGCCTGCTGAAGAACGGCAGCCCCGAATGGCGTCGCGCCACCGACATCATCCTGGCGTCGAAACCCGACGCGCGGGATCTCAAGCTTTTGGGTGTGTCCGGTTGATCGTTCCTTCGAGAGAGAGTCGCTCGGGAACACCTCTCCCAGAGGGAGAGGGAGGGGCCCAGCGAAGCTGGGAGGGTGAGGGGCTACCCTGCCCGCAGCCTAGCCCCTCATCCTCCCACGCCTTCGGCGCGGGCCCCTCCTTCTCCCTCTGGGAGAAGGGTTGTCGCCTTGCGCCGTTGGTCCTGTTGTCGATGGCTGTAACAGCTTGCCAGCCCTCGGCCTTGGATGACGCCGCCTTTGGCCGGCGGATCCGCGCCTACCTCCTCGCCCATCCGGAGGTAATCCAGGAGTCGGCGCAACGGCTACAAGCCCGCTTCGCCGCGGACGACGACGCGGCGCAGCGAGCGGGCCGCGCGCTGATTCCCCGACTGCGCGCCGCCATCGAACACGACCCCGCCGACGCGGTGGCCAACCCGAACGGCCGGGTCACGGTGACCGAGTTCTACGACTACCGCTGCCCGCACTGCGTCAACGCCGCGCCCAAGGTGGTCAACCTGATCCGCACCCACCCCGATGTGCGCTTCGTGTTCAAGGAGAGCCCGATCTTCGGCCCGACCTCCGACCACGCGGCGCGCGCGGCCCTGGCGGTGAAGGCCGCGGGCGGCGACAGCCTCGCCTTCTACCGCAACCTGATGACCGCTGGCCCACTGGACGACGCCACCATAGACCGTCTCGCGCGACAGCAGGGTGTGATCACCGTCCCCAAGACCGACCCCCACCTCGCCGCCACCGCCGCCCTGTTCCAGAAGCTCGCCCTCGGCGGCACCCCCGCCTTCATCATCGGCGACGAGGTGGTCTATGGCGAAGACATGGACGCGGTCGCGGCGGATATAGCGAAGGCGGAAGCAAAGTCGGGGTAGAAAGAACGTGCGGCATTTGGACAGCGGCTTTGCGCCCCCTCCGTCACGGCGCGAGAAAGAGCGCCGCGCCACCTCCCCCGCAAGTGGGCGGGTGAGGAGTAGAAGTCGCTTAATCCTCACCCGTCCTCTTTGTTCAGACCGGGGACAAGGTGGACGGGTGTTCGGGGACATGGTGGACGGGTTTGACCATGGTCTGTCGCAGGTCGAGTTGCGAGAGCACATGGCGGCGATAGCAGAGGTCATAGACGCCGTCCTGTGCGGTGGCGCGCAAGGCGAGGCGCCGGCCGGCGAAGGCCTTGGGGCAGTTGACGACGCGGCCCTTGAAGCTGAACCAGCCGCCGGGATCGACCTTGCGGGTGGGAAGGCCGGGCTCATACTCGGGTGGTCCGATGCTGTCGGGCATGGCGCGGGGGCTCATGCGATAGCGGGTGGCGGGTGTCGCCATGCCGATGGCTTCGTGGGGCCGCTTGACGTTGTAGACCTCGCGCCAGGCGTCGAAGGCCGCTTGGGCCTGGCCGAGGTCGTCGAACACCCGGTCGCCGAGAACCTCGGCTTTCATGGTCTTGTGGAAGCGTTCTTCCTTGCCCTGGGTCTGGGGATGATAGGGGCGGCCGTGGCTGACGGGAACCTCCAGGTCGAGCAGCCAGACGGTGAGCGGGGTGTGGCGCTGGTCGGAGCCGGAGCTTCCCCACGGCGAGCCGTTGTCGGCCAGGATGCGCCGGGGCAGGCCATGGCGGCGGAACACCCGCGTCATCCGCTCGCGCACGGTGAGCGTCCGTTCGTCGGCGCAGGCGCCCAGCTCCAGGCAGTAGCGCGAATGGTCGTCCAGCATGGTCAGCGGGTGGCAGCGGCCCTCGGCCATGGCGATGTGGCCCTTGAAGTCCATCTGCCAAAGATCGTTGGGAGCCTCGTGCTCGAAGCGCTGGACCGCGCGCGGCTCGCCGGCCCCGGGACCGTCCAACAGTCCATGCCGTCGCAGGATGGCGGTGATCGTCGAAGCCGAGGGCGGCGTCTCCAGCCCCGCGTTCTGGAGAACCTTGCGGATCTTGCGTCCGCCCCACGCCGGATGCTCGCGGCGCACGCCGAGCACCCGAGCCTCGATCGCGTCCACGGTGCGCGCCGGACTGCCGAGCGGCCGACGCGACAGATCGCCCAACCCCGCCTCTCCCGACGCCGCGAAACGGGTCAGCCATTTGTAGCCCGTCTCCGGAGACACCCCGAACCGCCGGCAAAGCTCCCGCTTGTTCGCCCCCGGCTTCGATCCCAGCCGGCAAAACTCCCCTCGGCTCTCCACAATGGAACACTCCTCGAACGGCATGATCGGTCCCCCGCTTCATGCCAAAGTGTCCACCATGTCCCCGAACATCTGTCAGCCATGTCTCCGGTCCGTACACCTCTTGCGGGGGAGGTGGCGCTCGACGCCCTCTCGCGTCGAGTGACGGAGGGGGCGCACGGCCGCTCCCGACTTCAAACTGTGTTCGGCGGTTGTAAGCTTCACGATGTACCGGCAATCTCCGCCAATGCGGTATGTCACTGCCTTCGACGCCTCGGATCAGCCCTTACACAATTTGAGTTTCCTGCTGATCGGGCTTTTGATGACCGGCGCCGGCGCCTCTTGGCGTTTCGACCAAGAGTGCTTGAGCGTCTGGGTCGAACGCCAAGGACGCCAGTCTCTCCCGCCTAAACCCGAGGCCCGCTCATCGCGTCGTCGATCGCCGCGGCGACGATGCCCACCGGTGACATCCCGTCCACCACCACCAGCTTGTTCTGGTGCTCGTAATACGGAAGCAGCGGGGCGGTGTCGCGGTTGTAGGCGGTCAGGCGGATCTGGAAGGCTTCGGGGTTGTCGTCGGGGCGGGCGGACTCGGCGAAGCGGCCGGCGATGCGGGCCTTGAGGGCCTCGTCGTCGACCTTGAGCTGGATGACGAGGTCGATGCGGTGGCGGTGGCTTTCCAGCATGGTGTCCAGCGCCTCGGCCTGGGCGATGGTGCGGGGGAAGCCATCGAAAATGCCGCCGCCGTGAGCGTCGAGCTCGGGCAGCCGCTCCTCGATCAGTCCGATGACAATGTCGTCGGTGACCAGATCGCCCCGGCTCATGATGTCCTTCACCCGATGGCCGAGATCGGAGCCCGAGGCGATGGCCGAGCGCAGCATGTCGCCGGTGGAGAGGTGGCACATGCCCAGGGTGTCCACCAGCCGCTTGGCCTGGGTGCCCTTGCCAGCCGCCGGCGGCCCGAACAGGATCAGGTTGATGGTCCCCTCCCCCACATGTCTCGACCCTAACCCGGCTTTAGGCGTCAGCGACGGGCGCCGCGCAGCTTCGACTTCTTGATCAGCCCCTCGTACTGGTGGGCCAGCAGATGTGACTGGATTTGCGCGACGGTGTCCATGGTCACCGAGACCACGATCAGGATCGAGGTGCCGCCGAAAGCGTACGACCCGGTCGGGCCGGCGAGGAACTCCGGCACCAAGCAGACGACCGCGATGTAGACCGCCCCGATCATGGTCAGGCGTGTAAGCACATAGTCGATGTACTCGGCGGTGCGCTTGCCCGGCCGGATGCCCGGCAGATTGCCGCCGTACTTACGCAGGTTCTCCGCCGTATCGTCCGGATTGAACACCACCGAGGTGTAGAAGAAGCAGAAGAATACGATCAGCGCGCCGTACATCACCATGAACAACGGCTTGCCGTGGGTGAGCTGTCCCACCGCCAGCGGCAGCCATTGCAGCCATTCCGGCAGTTTGGCTCCGGAGAGAAAGCCCAGCGCCGTGGTCGGCAGCAGGAGCAGGGACGACGCGAAGATCGGCGGGATGACGCCGGAGACGTTGATCTTCAGCGGCAGAAATGAGTTCTCGCCGCCGGTCATGCGGTTGCCGACCTGTCGCTTGGGATAGACGATCAGCAGCCGCCGCTGCGCCCGCTCCATGAACACGATGAACAGCACGACGACCACGGCCAGGACGAGATAGGCCAGGATCAGCAGGCTCTTCGACGAATCCTGGCGGGCGTCCTGCAGCAGGTTCCACAGGCCGACCGGCAGTCGCGCGACAATGCCGGCGAAGATGATCAGGGAGATGCCGTTTCCGACGCCGCGGCTGGTCATCTGCTCGCCCAGCCACATCAAGAACATGGTGCCGCCGGTGAGGGTGACCATGGTCGAGACAATGAAGAACACCCCGGGATGATCGACGATGCCCGGGCTGTTGCTGAGGCCCGCGCCGATGCCGAACGACTGGAACAGGGCCAGCACCACGGTGAGGTAGCGGGTGTATTGATTGAGCTGCTTGCGCCCCGCCTCGCCGCCTTCCTTGCGCAGCTTTTCCCAGGGCGGGTAGGTCGTCTGCAGAAGCTGCACGATGATCGACGACGAGATGTACGGCATCACGTTCAGCGAGAACACGGCCATGCGCTGCACCGCGCCGCCGGAAAACATGTTGAACATGCCAAGAATGCCCTTGGACTGTCCCTCGAAGGCGTGGGCGAAGGCCCCGGCGTTGATGCCGGGAATCGGGATGTAGGTCCCCAGGCGATAGACCACCATCGCCAGCAGGGTGAACCAGATGCGCTTGTGCAGTTCCGTCGCCTTCTGGAAGGCGCCGAAGTTCATGTTGGCGGCTAGCTGTTCGGCGGCCGAAGCCATCTACATCCTCGGAATCGTTATGCGCCTGAAGTGGTCGGCGAAGGCGGTGACATAGGCCCTCGAAGGCCGGCGCGCGAGAGCGCGCGCCAGTCTGTCGCGGCGATTAGGCCTCGGGTGTGACTTCCGCTTCGGCGGTCTTGCCGAGCAGGGTCAGGGTTCCACCGGCCTTTTCCACCGCCGCGCGCGCCGAGGCGGAGGCGTGATGCGCGGTGATCGCGATCTTCGAAGTCAGCTCACCCTTGCCCAGCAGCTTCACGCCGTCCTTGGCCCGGCGCAGGACGCCGGCGGCGACCAGGGCCTCGGCGTCGATCGGCTTGCCCGCGTCGAGCTTGCCGGCGGCGATCGCCTGTTCGATGCGCCAAAAGTTCACCTCGGCGTAGTCCTTGCGGAAGATGTTGTTGAAGCCGCGCTTGGGCATCCGCATGTAAAGCGGCATCTGGCCGCCCTCGAAGCCGTGGATGGCGACGCCGGAGCGCGCCTTTTGGCCCTTGACGCCGCGTCCGCCGGTCTTGCCCTTGCCGGAACCCTCGCCACGCCCGACCCGCATGCGCGGATGGGTGGAGCCCTCGCTGGGCTTCAGTTCGTTCAGTTTCGTCATCGCGCCTCTCCTTTGGAGATATGTCGCCGGGGGTAAGCCCGACTCGGCTGTTTACAGGAGCGCGGGCTCCCAGCCCGCTCATTCACAAGATGCGGGCTGGGAGCCCGCGCTCCGAAGAAGTTAGCTGACCACCTCGACCATGTGGGCGACCTTGGCGATCATGCCGCGGACGGAGGGGGTGTCGTCGAGGACGGCGGTGCGGCCGATACGGTTTAGGCCGAGGCCGACCAAGGTGGCGCGCTGATCGTTCTTGCGGCGGATCGGACTGGCGGTCTGGCGCACGGTTACCTTGCTCATGATCGTGAACCCTACGCTTCGGCCGTGTCGGCCATTTCGCCGGCGGGACCGACGTCGACCCGGCGCTCGATGATCTCGCTGACCTTCTTGCCGCGCTTGGACGCGACCTGACGGGGCGACGCCTGGACCTTGAGCGCTTCGAAGGTGGCGCGGATCATGTTGTAGGGATTGGACGAGCCGACCGACTTGGCGACCACGTCCTGCACGCCGAGCGTCTCCAGGATCGCGCGCATCGGGCCGCCGGCGATGACGCCGGTGCCGGCCGGAGCCGAGCGCATCATGATCTTGCCGGCGCCCCAGCGGCCGGAGCCGTCGTGGTGCAGAGTGCGGCTCTCGCGCAGGGGCACGCGGATCATCGTCTTCTTGGCTTCCTCGGTCGCCTTGCGGATGGCTTCCGGCACTTCGCGCGCCTTGCCGTGACCGAATCCGACACGGCCCTTCTGGTCGCCCACCACCATCAGGGCGGCGAACGAGAAGCGGCGGCCGCCTTTGACGGTGGCGGCGACGCGGTTGATATGGACCAGCTTTTCGACGATATCGCCGTCGCCGCGCTCTTCCGGCTTGTTCCGGTCTCTGCCGCCGCGGCGATCGCCGCCGCCGCGCTGTTGTTCGCCACGGGCCATTTGATCGTTCCTTAGAAGTTCAGACCGGCTTCGCGGGCCGCGTCCGCGAGGGCCTTGATCCGACCGTGATAGATGTAGCCGCCGCGATCGAACACGACGTCCTTGAGACCCTTTTCGAGGGCGCGTTCGGCAACCAGTTGGCCGACCTTGGCCGCCGCGTCGACATTGGTCCCCGCCGAACCCTTGCCGCCTTCAAGCGACGACGCCGCCGCCAGGGTGACGCCGGCGCGGTCGTCGATGATCTGGGCGTAGATGTTCTTCGACGAGCGGAACACCGACAGGCGCGGCCGCTCGGCGCCGACGCTCTTGAGGCGGCGGCGGACGCGCGAGGCGCGCTGTTTGGCGATGTCTCGGTTGGTGAGGGCCATTACTTCTTCTTGCCTTCCTTGCGCCGAACCGTCTCGCCCATGTAGCGGACGCCCTTGCCCTTGTAGGGCTCGGCCGGACGGATCTTGCGGATCTTCGCCGCCGTCTCGCCGACGAGCTGCTTGTCGATACCGGCGATCTTGACCTCGACCGGGCGCGGCGCGGCGAAGGCGATGCCGTCGGGCGCGGGGATGCGGACCTCGTGGGAAAAGCCGAGTTGCATGACCAGGGCCTTGCCGTCCATCGCAGCGCGATAGCCGACGCCGACCAGTTCGAGGGTCTGCTCGTAGCCGGTGGTGACGCCGACGACCATGTTGTTCACCAGGGTCCGCGACAGGCCCCACATCGCGCGGGCGCGGGTGGACTCGTCGCGCGGCGCGAAAGTCAGCTCGCCGCCGTCCTGCTTGATCACGATCTCTTCGCTGACGGTCCAGGACAGTTCGCCCTTGGGGCCCTTCACCGACACGGTCTGGCCATCGACGCCGATGGTGACGCCGCTGGGGATCGCGACCGCTTTCTTGCCGATACGGGACATCAGTACACCTGCAGCAGGACTTCGCCGCCGACATTGGCTTCCTTGGCGGCGGTGTCGGACATCACGCCCTTGGGCGTCGACAGGATCGAGATGCCGAGGCCGTTCTTCACCGGCTTCAGATCGCCGATCGAGGAATAGACCCGGCGGCCCGGCTTGGAGACGCGGCTGATCTCGGAGATCACCGGCTCGTTGTCGAAATACTTGAGCTCGACTTCGAATTCCGGGAAAGCGCCCGGCTTTTGCACCAGGGTGAAGCCGCGGATGTAGCCCTCGGACTCGAGCACGCCCAGCACGCGCTCGCGCATCCGCGACGCGGGGGTGGAGACCTTGGAGCGCTTGCGCATGCCGGCGTTACGGATGCGAGCGATCAGATCGCCGATGGGATCGTTGACCATATCAGTCTCTCCCTACCAGCTCGACTTCACGAGGCCGGGGATCAGGCCGGCGGAACCCAGTTCGCGCAGCGCGATCCGGCTCATCTTCATCTTGCGATAGAAGGCGCGCGGGCGACCGGTGACGAGGCAGCGGTTGCGGATACGGCTGGGCGCCGAATTGCGCGGCAGCGCCGCCAGCTTGAGGCGCGCGTCGAAACGCTCCTCCAGCGACAGGGCTTCGTTCTCGGCGGTTTCCTTCAGCGCTTTGCGCTTGGGCGCATACTGCTTCACCAGCTTGCGGACCATGTCGTTACGATTGACGGCGCTCTTCTTGGCCATGGTGTTTCTCTGTTGTCCCGTCGGATCAGGCGGTGGTGAACGGGAATTGAAATTCTTTTAGAAGCGCGCGCGCTTCGTCGTCGGATTTGGCGGTGGTGCAGACGATGATGTCCATGCCCCAGACCTGGTCGATCTCGTCGTAGTTGATCTCGGGGAACACCAGATGCTCCTTGAGACCTAGAGCGTAATTGCCGCGGCCGTCGAAGCTGGTGGGCTTGAGGCCCCGGAAATCCTTTACCCGCGGCAGGGCGACGGTGATCAGGCGGTCGAGGAACTCGTACATCCGATCCTTGCGCAGGGTGACCTTGGCGCCGACCACCATGCCTTCGCGCAGCTTGAAGCCGGCGATCGATTTGCGGGCCTTGGTCGGCAGGGGCTTCTGGCCGGTGATGGCCGCGAGGTCCTTCATCGCCGTTTGGGCCTTCTTGGAATCGGTCACCGCTTCGCCGATGCCCATATTCACGACGATCTTGTCGAGCTTGGGGATCTGCATCTCGTTGGTGTAGCCGAACTGGTCCTTCAGCGTGGTGCGGATGCGGGCCTTGTACTCGGTCTTCATCCTGGGTTCGTAGTCATCGCCGCCGCCGGCGCTCGCCGGAGCCGCGACGATCTCTTCAATCTTCTTCGGGGCCTTAGCCATTGATGGTGTCTCCCGTGGTCTTGGCCACGCGGACCTTCTTGTCGCCGTCGATGCGGAAACCGACGCGGGTGGGTTTGCCATTGACGTCGGCGATGGCGACGTTCGACAAATGGACGCTGGCTTCCTTGGACTTGATGCCGCCGTTGGGATCGGCCTGGGTCGGCTTGGTGTGCCGCTTGACCAGGTTCAGACCCTGAACGACAGCGCGGTTGTCCTTGGGCAGGACGCGCAACACCGTGCCGGTGCGGCCCTTGTCCTTGCCCGCGAGCAGGACGACCTTGTCGCCCTTGCGGATCTTGGCCGACATCACAGCACCTCCGGCGCGAGGGAAATGATCTTCATGTGGCCCTTGGCGCGCAGCTCGCGCGGCACCGGACCGAAGATGCGGGTGCCGATCGGCTCCGACTGCTTGTTGACGATCACCGCGGCGCTCTTGTCGAAACGGATCACCGAGCCGTCGCGGCGCTTGATATTGGCGGCGGTGCGCACGACGATAGCCTGCAGCACGTCGCCCTTCTTCACGCGACCGCGCGGGATGGCTTCCTTGACGGAGACCACGATCTTGTCGCCGACGGAGGCGTAGCGGCGGCCGGCGCCGCCGAGCACCTTGATGCACATCACGCGTCGGGCGCCGGAATTGTCGGCGACCTCGAGATTGGATTGAGTCTGGATCATCGACTTAAGTCCTCAGCTCGCGGCGGCTTCGGACTTGGGCAGGACTTCCCAGGTCTTGGTCTTGGATTTCGGCGCGCACTCGACGATGCGGGCGAATTCACCCTCGGCGTAGGCGTTGGTCTCGTCGTGGGCATGGTACTTCTTGGAGCGACGCACGGTCTTCTTCAGCAGCGGGTGCAGATAGGTGCGCTCGACGCGCACGGTGACCGACTTGTCGCCCTTGTTGGAGACGACCAGACCTTCGAGAATTCGTTTCGGCATAACTGTTCTGTTCTTCTTCTAGGCCGCGACGGCCTTGGCGCGCAGGACGGTCTTGATCCGCGCGATGTCGCGGCGGATGACTTCCACGCGGTGGGTTTTCTCAAGTTGGCCGGTCGCCGCCTGGAAGCGCAGGTTGAACTGCTCCTTCTTCAGGTTGAGCAGCTGGTCGGTGAGTTGGTCCTGCGTCAGGCGACGCACTTCGTCGATCTTCACGCCGCCATCTCCACTTCGGCCGAGATACGGGTCACCACGCGGGTGCGCACCGGCAGCTTGGCGGCGCCCAGCCGCAGCGCCTCGCGCGCCACCTCGTCCGGCACCCCGTCGACCTCGAACATAATCCGGCCGGGCGCGACCCGCGCCGCCCAGTACTCGACCGCGCCCTTGCCCTTGCCCATGCGGACTTCGGCCGGCTTGTCGCTGACCGGGACGTCCGGGAAGATACGGATCCACACCCGGCCCTGACGCTTCATCTGGCGGGTGATCGCCCGCCGCGCCGCCTCGATCTGACGCGCGGTGATCCGTTCCGGCTGCATCGACTTGAGGCCATGGGAGCCAAAATTCAGCGCGAAGCCGCCCTTGGCCAGACCGTGGATCTTGCCCTTGAACTGCTTGCGGTACTTGGTTTTCTTCGGAGACAGCATCGTATGATCCCTTAGGCCGCCGCGCCTTCGCGACGGTCGCGACGCGGGCCGCGGTCGGGACGATCGCCGCGGTTCTCGCGTCCGCCGCCCTCGCCGGCCGGACCGGACTCGCTCGCCAGACGCTTGTCGAGCGCCATGGGATCGTGCTCCAGCACCTCGCCTTTGAAGATCCAGCACTTCACGCCGATGATGCCGTAGGTCGTCTTGGCTTCGGCGAACCCGTAGTCGATGTCGGCGCGCAGGGTGTGACGGGGGACGCGGCCTTCGTGATAGCTCTCGGCCCGCGCGATCTCCGCGCCGCCCAGGCGCCCGGCGACCTCGACGCGGACGCCCTTGGCGCCCAGACGCATGGCCGACTGCATCGAGCGCTTCATCGCGCGGCGGAAGGCGATCCGGCGCTCGAGCTGCTGGGCGATGTTTTCGGCGACCAGCTGGGCGTCAGTCTCGGGCTTGCGCACCTCGACGATGTTGAGGTGGACCTCGCCCTCGGTCATGTTCGAGAGGTCTTGGCGCAGCTTCTCGATGTCGGCGCCCTTCTTGCCGATGATCACGCCCGGGCGCGCGGCATAGATGGTGACGCGGCACTTCTTGTGCGGACGCTCGATGATGATGCGCGACACGCCCGACTGATACAGGCGTTTCTTCAGTTCGCGGCGCACCTTGATGTCGTCGTGCAGCAGGCGGGAATACTCTTCTCCGCTGGCGAACCAGCGGCTGTCCCACGTCCGGTTGATGC
The DNA here is from genome assembly GCA_965277785.1 of Caulobacteraceae bacterium. Taxonomy (GTDB): domain Bacteria; phylum Pseudomonadota; class Alphaproteobacteria; order Caulobacterales; family Caulobacteraceae; genus Acaudatibacter. Next base: position 46,214 of record CBDIDP010000004.1, on the reverse strand, counting down.
CGAGACGAAGACCGATCGGATTAACCTTCTGACCCATCAGGCGGCTCCCATTTCACGGACGACAATGGTAATCTCGGAAAACGGCTTCTCGATCCGCGAGGAGCGGCCGCGAGCGCGGGCGGAGAAGCGCTTCATCACCAGATTGCGCCCGACGAAGGCTTCGGCGACGACGAGGTTGTCGATGTCCAGGCTGTGATTGTTCTCGGCGTTGGAGATCGCCGAATAGAGGCATTTGCGGACATCGTCGGCGATGCGCTTGGGGCTGAACTCGAGTTCGTTCAACGCCTTCTGCACCTGCAGTCCGCGGATCGATTGGGCGACCACGTTGAGCTTCCGCGCGCCGGTGCGCAGGGTGCGGATCTTGCTCATCGCTTCGGTGGCGCTGAGCCGCCGGTCCTTGGCTTGCTTGCTCATGCTACTTCCTCTTCGCCTTCTTGTCGGCGGCGTGGCCGGGGAAGTAGCGGGTCGGCGCGAACTCGCCGAGCTTCATGCCGACCATGTCCTCACCGACGAGGACCGGCACGTGCTTCTGGCCGTTGTGGACGCCGAAGGTCAGGCCGACGAACTGTGGCATGATCGTCGAGCGGCGCGACCAGGTCTTGATCACATCCTTGCGTCCCGTGCCCTGAACGGCGTCCGCCTTCTTCAGCAGATAACCGTCCACGAAGGGACCTTTCCAAACCGAGCGGGTCATGGCGATCAGCGGCCCTTGTTCTTGTGGCGGGTGCGGATGATATACTTATCCGTCGTTTTGTTGGTGCGGGTCTTGGACCCCTTGGTGTCCTTGCCCCACGGCGTGACCGGGTTGCGGCCGCCGGACGTCTTGCCCTCGCCGCCGCCGTGCGGGTGGTCGACCGGGTTCATGGCGACGCCGCGAACGTGCGGGCGACGGCCCATGTGACGGGAACGGCCGGCCTTGCCGAGGTTCTCGTTCATGTGATCCTGGTTGGACACCGCGCCGATCGTGGCCATGCAGCCGTCGGCGACCATGCGCAGTTCGCCCGAACCCAGGCGGATCTGGGCGTAGCCGGCGTCGCGGCCGACGAGCTGGGCGTAGGCGCCGGCGGAGCGGGCGATCTGTCCGCCCTTCATCGGCTTCATCTCGATATTGTGGATGATCGTGCCGACCGGCAGCGCGCGCAGGGGCGCGGCGTTGCCCGGCTTCACGTCGACCTTCTCACCGGCGACGATCTGGTCGCCGGCCTTGAGACGTTGCGGCGCGAGGATGTAGTTCAGCTCGCCGTCGGCGTACTTGATCAGGGCGATGAACGCGGTGCGGTTGGGGTCGTACTCCAGGCGCTCGACCGTGCCGACGACATCGAACTTGCGGCGCTTGAAGTCGACGATGCGATAGAGGCGCTTGGCCCCGCCGCCGCGGAACCGCACGGCCACCCGGCCGCCGCCGCCACGGCCGCCGGACTTGGTCAGACCCTCGACCAGGCTCTTCTCGGGCCGGCCCTTGTGCAGTTCCGAACGGTCGACCAGCACCAGTTCGCGACGCGAGGGCGAGGTCGGATTGAAGGTTTTGAGAGCCATCGCCTAGAGCCCCGTCGTGATGTCGATTGATTGGCCCTCTTTGAGGGTAATGATCGCCTTCTTCACGTCGACTCGCCGTCCGGGACGGCCGCGGAAGCGCTTGGTCTTGCCCTTCTGGATCAGGGTGTTGACCTTGACGACCTGGACCTTGAACAGCTCTTCGATCGCGCCGGCGATCTCGTCCTTGGTCGAGTCGAGCGAGACCTTGAACACGACCTTGTTCTGCTCGGACAGCAGGGTCGCCTTTTCCGTGATCAGGGGGCTCAGGATCGTATCGTAGTGGCGCGGAGTGACGGCCATTATTCGGCGTCCTTGTTGGCGGCGGCGGCCTTCTTGGCCGGAGCTTTCTTGGCCGTCCCTTCCGGCGCGGCCTCGGGCGTCTCGACGTCGAAGCGGGCGTTGATCGCCATCACCGCGGCGCGGGTCAGGACCAGGGTGTGGCGGCGCAGGACGTCATAGACGTTCAGTCCGGCGTTCGGCAGCACGTCGATGTTGGGGATGTTGCGGGCGGCGAGGCCGAAGTTGGTCTCGACGGCGGGGCCGGCGATGATCAGCGCATTGTTCAGACCGAGACCGGCGAACTGACCCCGAAGACCGGCCGTCTTGGCATCGGTCAGCGCGGCGTCTTCGAGCACGATCAGATTGCCGGCCTGGGCCTTGGACGACAGCGCGTGGCGCAGGGCCAGGGCGCGGACCTTCTTGGGCAGATCGAAGGCGTGGCTGCGGACGACCGGGCCGTGAGCCTTGGCGCCGCCGACGAACTGGGCCGCCCGGCGCGAGCCGTGACGGGCGCCGCCGGTGCCCTTCTGCTTGTACATCTTGGAGCCGGTGCGCGAGACCTCGTTGCGCACCTGGATCTTGTGGGTTCCGGCGCGGCGTTTGGCCAGTTGCCAGGTCACGCAGCGTTGCAGGATGTCGCCGCGAATGTCGGTGATGCCGAAGATCGCTTCGGGAAGTTCGATGTCGCCGCCGGCGTCGCCGGCGAGCGTGCGTACGTCGATTTTCATGTTTCGTCTCCACCTTCCGAGGCTTCGACGGCCTCGGGTTCCGGCGCCGGAGTATCGGCCGCCTTGGCGGAGCCCTTGATCGCGCCCGGACGGGGCGTTTCCGCCGGAGCGGCGCTCTTGATGGCGTCGCGGATCTTCAAATACGTGCCTTCGGTGCCCGGCACCGCGCCCTTGATCAGGATCAGGCCGCGTTCGACATCGACGCGGAACACGGTGAGGTTGAGGGTGGTGACGGTGTCCTGGCCCATGTGGCCGGCCATCTTCTTGCCCTTGAACACCTTGCCCGGATCCTGGCGCTGGCCGGTGGAGCCGTGGGCGCGGTGTGAGACGGAGACGCCGTGGGTGGCGCGCATGCCGCCGAAATTCCAGCGCTTCATGGCCCCGGCGAAGCCCTTGCCGACGGTGAGACCGGAGACGTCGACCTTCTGGCCCGGCAGGTAATGGTCGGCGGTGAACTCGGCGCCGACATCAATCAGGTTGTCTTCCGACACTCGAAACTCGGCGAGGCAGCGCTTGGGTTCGACCAACGCCTTGGCGAAATGGCCGCGCATGGCCTGCGAGGTGTTCTTGGCCTTCTTGGCCCCCGCGCCGAGCTGGAGGGCGGCATAGCCGTCCTTCTCGGTCGTGCGCTGAGCGGTGACCTGGCAGCCGTCAAGACTGAGAACGGTCACGGGGACGTGCGCGCCCGTGTCGTCGAACAGCCGGGTCATGCCCAGTTTCTTGGCGATCACGCCGGTACGCATCGGCCCCGCCTCCCTACAGCTTGATCTCGACATCCACGCCGGCGGAAAGGTCGAGCTTCATCAGCGCGTCCACGGTCTGCGGGGTGGGGTCGACGATGTCGAGCACGCGCTTGTGCGTGCGGATTTCAAACTGCTCGCGCGACTTCTTGTCGATGTGCGGCGAGCGGTTGACGGTGAAGCGTTCTATCAAGGTGGGGAGCGGTATCGGTCCCCGCACCGTGGCGCCGGTGCGCTTGGCGGTGTTGACGATCTCGCGGGTGGAATGATCCAGCACGCGGTGATCGAAGGCCTTGAGCCGAATGCGGATATTCTGACGATCCATATCGCTCTTCAATTTCTAAGGTTTGCCCGACATGAGCGAACCCGCGCGCTAGACGTTTCAAAGACCAGCCCGCTCCGGCGGTAAAGCCGAGGCGAACGCGAGACCCGCAAAAAACGAATGGCCCGCGCGGAAGACCGCGGGGGCCCGATAACTTCAGCCGGCGACTTGCAGCCGCCGCCTAGTCCGTTTTGTGCGAACCGCGTCTGTCGCCATGCGAGGCGACACAGCCGGTTCAACGAAGAGCGGCGTTCCTATAGGGGGAGACGGCGGGCGTCAAGATGGTCGCGTTAACGGCCATTTGGAGCGAGCCGGTCTGAAGCGACGCAATTTCCGAGACTCGGTTGATAGGCGGAAACATCGAGTCACGAAACCGCCGTGGTGGCGGGGTTAGCGGTGGCGGTTCGGGATTGCGGGGCGGTTGTCTGTGACCAAGGCGAAGACGAACCGCCGCGACGCGGCCGCCCTGCTCATGTCGGCCGTCGCCCATGTCGTGGTCCTCGCCTTCCTGGTGAGCCAGGCGGCGCCCGAGTACGTGCTGCCCGAGCCGCCGGTCCCGCCGATGGAGGTCCAGATCATCCGGCCCACGGAGATCCCGCCGCCACCACCGATCGTGCCGCCAAAGATGACGCCTCGCAAGATCGTCACCGAAACGCCGCCTCCGCCCGCGCCCACACCGCCGGCTCCGGAGCCGAAACCCACGCCCGCGCCGCCGGCGCCGCCAAAGCCAGCGCCCGTGAAACCAACGCCGCCCAAGGCCACTCCGGTCGTGGTGACCCCGGCGCCACCCCGGCCGCAAACGCCGCAGGCTCAGCCGCAGCCGCCGCGTCCCGCTCCGCCGAAGCTCGCGCCGCCCTCCCCGCCAACGACCGTTCCGGCGCCGGCGAAGCTCAATATCCACAAACCCAAGGAGGAAGCTCCGGCCAACGTCGCGACCCTGCCCATGGCGCCTTCGCCCTTGCCCGCGCCGACTGTTCCGGGCGGCTCTCCGGCTGGAGCGCCGGCCCAGGGATCGCGGCTGAGCGGTCTGACGCCGTTTCCTCTCGGCGCCATGCCGAGCGGCGGCACGGGGTTGCGCGGGACACTGGTGGGCTGCGCCAACGCCGATTCGGTGCGCCTTAGCACCGTGGAGCGCGCCCATTGTAACGAGCGGTTCGGCGTCGAGATCGGCCACGCTCCCGCCCTCGACGGCATCCCGCCCGCCAAGCGCGCCGCTTTCGACAAGGCCGCCGCGGCCCAGGACCGCAGCCTGCACTCCGGCGCCGTCGACCCGATGCGGGCCATGGAAGCCAGGCATGGCCGGGCCTCGGATTTCGGCGGCGGCGTCGTCAGCGGACCGGCGTCGACCTATGTTCACCCCGGCCCTCCCTGAGAGGAACACAGGATGCGTTCGATACTTGCCGGCGCCGTCGCCTTGGGATTGGCCGGAGCCGCGTCGGCGGCGGGCGGCGTGAAGCCCGGTTATTGGGAGACGACCAGCACCGTTCTCTCGCCGATCCATTCCGTCACCACCGAGCGACGGTGCGTGACTCAAGACCAGGTGCGCAAATTCATGTCGTGCTACATCAACCACCACTACGACTGCGCCTGCGCGGAGGATATGGTCGGCGACGGCAGGGTGACGTTCAAGGGCCAGTGCGTGGAGCGGAAGTCCGGCTCGAAGGTCGGCGTGTCCGGCGCGGGAACCTACACCGACACCGCCCTAGACATGTCGGCGGACGCCACGTTCAAGCTGCTCGGCATACCCGTCGCGGGGAAGGCGACGATCGAGGCGAAGCGGCTATCCGACACCTGCCCGGCCGAAACGAAGTGAAGGCGTGACCATTCGGCCATGACCGTCCCCGAATCCCTGTCGGCCTTCGTGGTCGCCGCCGGATTGCTGACCCTGGCGCCGGGCGTGGACACCGCCCTGGTGCTCCGGGCGTCGACCTTCGATGGCCAGATCAAGGGAGTTCAGGCGACGGCGGGTATCCTTCTGGGTTGCCTGATCTGGGGCGCGCTGGTGGCGTTGGGGCTGGCGGCGCTGATCACCGCGTCGCCGCTCGCCTATGACATCCTGAAGTGGGCCGGCGCCCTCTACCTTTTGTGGCTCGGCGGACGGATGATCCTCCGCCCACGCGTTTCCCCGCCCACGACGACCGACACCGCCGGCGTCGCGCGCGCCAACTGGTTCTGGCGCGGTCTCGCGGGCAACCTGCTCAATCCGAAGATGGGCGTGTTCTACGTGTCCTTTCTGCCGCAGTTCGTTCCCCGCGGGGTCGCGGTCCCGCCCTACATCCTTCTGCTGGCGGCGATTCACGCAACGCTCGGCCTCGCCTGGTGCGGCGCGTTGATCCTGGCGAGCCAGCCGCTGGGCCGCGCCATGCGTCGGCCGGCGGTGATCAAGGCGCTGGACCGGGTCACGGGGGTGGTCTTCATCGGCTTTGGCGCGCGTCTGGCGCTCGCGAAAGCCTGAGCCCGCCGCCAACGCTCTTTGCCTGGAGAGCCGGACTGCTAATACTGAGAGACATAACGGCGCCCGGAGGGGTTCATGCGTCAAATCTTGAAGCCATTGGCCACGGTCGCGGCAAGCGCGGCCGTCATGTTAGCCGCCTCCCAGGTCGCCGCTCTCAACCGCGTCGCCCTGGTCGTCGGCAACTCCAACTATGTCAACGAGCCTCATCTGGTGAATCCCAGCCGCGACGCGCAGGCGGTGGCGGCGGCGCTGAGGACAGCAGGCTTCCAGACCGTCACCCTGATCACCGACGCCGACGTCCACAAGCTCAACGACGCGTTGCACGCGTTCCAGGATCAGGCGCTGGGGGCGGACGTGGCCGTGCTCTACTACGCCGGGCACGGCATGGAGATGAACGGCGTCAACTACCTCATCCCGGTGGACGCCAAACTCGCCACCGACCGCGATCTTTCCTATGAAGCTGTGACCCAGGACTTGGCGGAACAGGCGGCCGGCGGCGCGAAGCTGCTGAGCCTGGTGGTGCTCGACGCCTGCCGCGACAACCCTTTCGCTTCGCGGATGACCGTCACCAGCGGCGGCAAGCGGTCGATGAGCCGCGGCCTGGCGCCGGTGAACGAGGACGAACTTTCCGCCAACTCGATCATCGAATACGCGGCGCAGAGCGGCACGACCGCGTCCGACGGCGACCCTTCCGCCGGCCACAGCCCGTTCGCCTCGGCGTTCATCAACCATGTCGCCGAGCCGGGCGTCGAGATCACCCTGCTGTTCGGCAAGGTCCGCGACGATGTCTGGAAAGTCACCAACCAGCAGCAACGTCCGGCCTCGTACGGTTCGCATGGCGGCGATCCGGTTTACCTGGTGCCGCCGGACGCGCGGCTGGGCTTCGCTTCGAACGCAGCCCAAACGGCGACGAAGGCTGCTCCGGCGCAGGTCCAGTCGGCGGCCCCGCAACGAAACCTCGCGGTCGCGTCGGACCCGGATCCGGCGACATCGCCCGAACTGGTGATGTGGCAGCCGACCCTAGGGTTGAACGATCCGGCGCGGTTCCGGGGCTACCTGGCGCGCTTTCCCAATGGCCAGTACGCGGCCTTAGCCAACCGGAAACTGGCGTTGACGGCTCCGATGGCTCAGACCGGCGTGTCCGACGCCGCCGACGCCGACGCCATGCGCCGGGCCATCGCGCTGGCGCAGCAGGGTTCGGCCGCGGACGCCCTCGCCCTGTTCAAGACCTCCGCCGCGGCGGGCAGCGCGCTCGGCGAATACGAGCTCGGCTATTCCTATGCGATCGGCAGAGGCGTACCGCGCGATCCGGTTCAGGCGATGAGCTGGTACCGCATGGCGGCGGCGCACGACTACGCTCCGGCCCAGAACAACATCGGCAACCTCTATGAACAGGGCGCCGGAGTGGCGGTCGACCGCGCGGAGGCCGCCAAATGGTACCGGCTGGCCGCCGCGCAGGGCTACGCCATCGCCCAGAACAATGTCGGGGCTCTGTATGGCAAGGGAATGGGGGTGGCGCGCGACGATGTCGAGGCGCTGCGCTGGTACCGCCTCGCCGCCGCCGCCGGGCATCCGCTGGCGACCGCCAACATCGGCCACTTCTACGCCACCGGACGCGCCGTGCCTCAGGACTACGGCATGGCGATAAAATGGTATCGGGTGGCCGCCGCCCGCGGCAACGCCGTCGCCAAGGCCAATCTCGGCCTGATGTACTTCCAGGGTCGGGGCGTCGACCGCGATCCCGCGCAGGCGCGGACCCTGATGACCCAGGCCGCCGCCGGCGGGAGCCCGATGGCGAAGAGCTGGCTTCAGCTCAATCCCGGTTGACGAGAGGTCGACAGTGGCGCTGGAAGCAAACCTCGGCCTGCTTTATTTCAGGGGAAGGGCGTCGAACGCGATCCCGCCAAGGCGCGCATCCTGATGACCACGACCGCTCAGCGGAAAAACGCCGTCGCCGTGACCTGGCTGAAGCTGAATCCGAGGTCCGCGCCTTGAGGCTCGCCCGTATCCGTCGTTCCTCAAAGTAACATCAGGCTCTAAGGTGAAGCTCCACCACGGGCGGGGAGCATGGATTCGCCAAGCGCGGACGCGCCCAAACGCGTCTTCATCAGCTATGCCCGCGTCGATCGCGCGCGGCTGGAGCCTCTCGGCGAGGCGCTGACGGCGCGTGGCCACTCAGTGTGGTGGGATGTCAATATTCCCGGCGGCGCGGCCTTCGCCCGGGAGATCGAGACCGCGCTGCGGCAGTCGGACGCCGTGGTGGTGGCGTGGTCGAACAACTCCGTCGATAGCGACTGGGTCCGCGACGAAGCCGCGCTCGGACGGGATCTCGGACGGCTGACACCGATCACCCTGGACGGCGCCCAGCCCCCGCTTGGCTTCGGCCAATACCAGGTGGTGGATTTTTCGACGTGGGACGGCAATCCGGAGGCGCGCGAATTCACCCGCCTGCTCCACGCCATCGAGCGGGCCTCGATCGCGGCGGCGACGCGTGACGCCGCCGTCGCCCCTCGTCCAGTGCGCGGAGGCGGACGCGGGGTGTCCCGCCGGGCGATGCTGATCGGAGCCGCCGCCGCGACCCCGCTGGTCGCCGGAGGCGCGTGGCTGGCCTGGCGCGCCGCGACGCCGGCTCCCGCGGCGCCGCCGCACAGCATCGCGGTGCTGCCTTTCGCCAACCTGAGCGGCGACCCCAGCCAGGATTATTTCTCCGACGGCTTGTCGGAGGACCTGCGCGGCGCGCTGACCCGTATCGAGGCCCTGCGGGTCGCGGCGCGCGCCTCGTCCAACGCCTTCCGCGACGCCCACCAGAACATCTCGATTATCGCGCGTAAGCTCGGCGTCGCCTTCGTATTGGAGGGCAGCGTCCGGCGCGCCGGAGACGTGGTCCGCGTCAGCGCGCAGCTTACCGACGCCCACAGTGGCTTCGAGAAGTGGTCGCAGACCTATGACCGGCCGATCAAGGATGTGTTCGCGATTCAGTCGGAAATCGCCAACCTCGTCGCCGACGCCCTCAAGGTGAAGATGCTCGGCTCCGAAGGCGCGCCGAGCGGGGAAACGACCGACGCGGCGGCGTTCGACCATTTCCTTCGCGGCCGCCACCTCTACGATCAGAGCGGGAGCGAGGCGACTTTCCGTCAGGCTCTCGCCGAGTTCGACGCCGCCGTGGCGGTCGACCCTAACTATGCCGCCGCCTACGCCGCGCGAGCACGGACCCTGATCGCGATCGGCAACCAGTTCGGCGCCGCCGGCGGCATGAAGGCGCTCTATGGCGAGGGCATCCGCGCCGCCGAACAGGCGGTGCGGCTCGCGCCGGATCTCGCCGCCACTCAGTCCGCCCTCGGTTTCGCGCGCTTCACCGGCGCCCTCGACGTGCGCGGAGCCTCCGGCCCCTACCAGCGGGCGCGGACGCTAGGCCAGGGCGACGCGGACATCCTGACCGGCTTCGGGGCCTATGCCGCGAGCATCGGCAAGTTCGACGACTCGATGGCGGCGCTGGACCGCGCCGCCGTCCTCGATCCCCTCAATCCCCGGGTCGACCGCATCCTGGGCTCCGCGCTGTACGGCGCGCGGCGTTACGACGAGGCGGTCGCCAAGAGTCGCGCCGCCTTGGCCCTGAACCCGAAGATGACCTTCGCCCACTTCACCGTCGGCAACTGTCTGGTGATGCAGGGGAAGCTGGCGCAGGCCAAGGCGGAATACGCCGTCGAGCCGGTCGACGTGAACCGCTTCGCCGGTCTCGCCATCGCCGAGCAGGCGCTCGGTGACGAGGCCGCCGCCCGGGCCGCTTTCGCGAAGCTGAAGGCGCTCGGCGACAATGCTCTTTATCAGAGGGCGGAGGTGCAGTCGCGCTGGGGTCGGGCGGACGACGCGCTGAACACCTTGGACCAGGCCTATGCGGCGGGCGACTCCGGCCTGACCTACCTGCGCAATGACCCGATGCTCGATCCGCTGCGTGGCGCTCCGCGTTTCGCGCGACTGCTTGCCAGGATCGGTTTTGTGTGAAAGCCAAGACGATCCCGGGATCGTCCGGTCCACTGCGTAGGGGAAAAACAGATATGCGAAACATCAGTCTTGGCGCGACATTGCTGTTGGTCGCCGCTTCCGGGTCCGTGGTGCTGGCCGGATGCCAGAAGAAGGCCGACACCACGGCCGCGACCACCGACACCGCGGCGCCCGCCGCCGCTCCGGCTCCGGCGGCGGATGCGACGGCCCCGGCGGCGACACCCGCTCCAGCCGCGGACGCCGCGGCCGCCGATGCGTCCAAGTCCGCGGCCTCCGCCGCGGACTCGGCGGCAAAGGCCGCCGATGCAGCCGCCACGCCGGCCGCCAAGCGCAATTCCGACCAGACCGGCAAATCGCAATAGCATTGAGCGTCATGTCCAGCCTATCGGCGGCGGGCTGAATTCGCCGCCGATCTAGCGGGACAACAGACGCGCGTCCCCGCCCATGGTCGTCTTGATCCAGTCCACGAAGGCGGCGACGTCGGTGTAGACACCGGGCGCGGCGCCGCACTTGTCGGCGCCCCAACTGACGACGCCGACGAGAACGGCGCGGTACGGAGGATTGACCTTCGGATCTCTCGGACCCTTGCTGTCATAGCGCGGGTTGGGCGCGCCGCGCGTCATCGGGCCGCCGCTGTCGCCGTCACAAGCGTCCTTGCCGGGCGTGGTTCCCGTCGCGCAAACCGTTCCCGCGGCGACGAGGGGTTTGCCGGTCTTGGCGTCCTTGCCCCAGGTCGCGATGCACGACGATGTGTCGACGATGACGAGCTGAACTTCCTGTAGCGTCTGATCCACGAACGCCCGGACCGGCGCGCCGGCGCGCCGGTTGGCGTTGGGATCGACCGCGGTCGCTCGTCCCCAACCGGTGACCGTGACCACGTCGTCCGCTTTCAGCGGCCGGCTGCCCCGCGCCACGCCCTGGACGGGGATGGCCCGGACCGTGACGGAGCTCGGTCCCGAGATCGCCGTCGGCGCCAGATGAACCAGCGCGATGTCGTTAACGGGCTGTCCCGTGTCGCCGCCGGGATCGTAGTCCTTGTGCGAATAGATCCTCGCGATCGGGTACAGACGCCCGGCGTCCGCGAGATTCTGCACGCCGATCTGAACCTGAAGACCCTGCCTCTTCTGGTCTTTTTCGGTCACGCAATGAGCCGCGGTGAGGATCCAGTTCGGCGCGATATAGCTCGCGCCGCACCAGTGCTGCCACACCCCCGGCGGCGCCTGGCTGAGCTGGACCCGGCTGAACTTGGCTTCGCCCTGCTTGTGGTTGCCAGGCTCGGTGGTCGGCCAGGTCGGTAGGATACGGATTTCCGCCTGCCATGGCGCGCTGCCGGGCGCCGCGTCCTTGCCGCCGACGATGCGGTGGCCGGTGTCGCTGTCGGCGTCCGGCGACACCTGGCCCGGCGTCGGCGCGTCTTGGGCGACGGCAGCCGAGACCTGGAGCGCCAGGGCCGCCGCCAGACACAGATGTTTGAGCATGTCCGCCTCCCTCGTGGCGACCTATTTGGCGGCCACGTCGACCTTGGCCATCGAGGCGCTCCAGTCCACCACCACCGTCGACGCATCGAGGCTTCGCCTGCCCGCCTTGGCGGCGATCAGCAGACGCTCGAGGGCGTTCGGCGCGCCGGTGAGGGAGCGCGCGATGCCCGATTGCCGGAAGCTCGCGACATCGATGGGGTCGCGCGTGCTGAGCAACAGCAACTGCGATTGACCCACGCTGCTCGGCTTGACCACAACCCCGACGACGCTGGTCGTTTTTGGCGGGAACACATCGTCCGTATGGCGTTGCCGCGGGTAGATGATGTTGACGCTGTAATCGGGCTCGAGATCGAGCAGGTACAGGTGCCGGGGTTCCTTGGCGGTGTTGGTGAGCGCCAGGGTGGGGCTGTCGCCGAGCGTCAGCTTCACCATCGGCGTCGGATCCGGGTCGTTGGTGTCCGGAGCGCCGTTGACAAGGGTGATTGTCGGCGCGGCGCCGGTCGCCCCACGATACAGGGTCAGGATCGCCTCGTACTCGGCGACCTTGCGCACGGCGTCGCCGATCCTGGCGGCGAACTGGTCGGACTTTGGGTCGCCCGCCTCGCCGACGGTGGATCCGTCGACACCCAGGAAATGCACGCCGGCCGCGTCGCCCACGATGATGAACCGCGGATCGGTCTCGACCTGCTTGACGAGGGTCTGTTCGCCGAGAATTTTACCGATCGTGGTTTTCAGCGGTTCGGAAGCACGGATCTCAACTCTTAGCGACTGGTCCGCCAGCTTGTGGTCCAACTCCCGCGCCCATCCGATCTCCGAACCCGGCGGAGAGTCGGGGCTCAGCGTCGCGGAATAGGGGCCGACCGAGGTCACCGTCGCCTTGATGCTCGGCGCGCCGTCTCCGGCGGCATCGGAATTATTGGCGAACAATCCATACACCGATCCGATCGTGACGCCCGAGAGCGCGCCGGACTCGATGCCGATCCCGCCGCCGGCGAGGCGCGCGAGCCGAACGGTGCGGGTGGCGTCGGCGTTCCTGCCGAGGAAGGTTGCGGAGAGATCGCCTTCCGATGTCGGGCTCTGGCTCGGAAAGCCGTTCGAGGACATCGTACGCGCGGTGTCGTCGTAGATGTCCTGGTAGCTGCGCGCGGCCCGGCCGGCCGGAACCGGCGACATCAGGGTCCGCGCCAGCGCCCAGGTGAACACGCCGTGGGTCTTGCCTTGATCGCCCGCCATGGGCAGTTCGTTGGACACCGTGTTGTCGGCGGCGGCGGCGAAGTGGACGATGTAGCCCGATCCCGAATTGCCCGGATCGACGACCGGACGCCTTTCGGCCTTGGCCGGATAGGGCGGCGCGGCGCGGGTGAGCGCGTGGGGCGCCAGCGCGCGCGACGCGGTTCCCGAGCTGCAGGAATCGAAGATCGTCACGACATCGACGCCCCTGGCGGACGCCGCGTTGATCAGCAAGGCCAGTTCCGGTCCGACGATGTCCTGGTACCGCGGATCGGTCGAGACCAACCGGGCGTCGGCCTGAAGAATGGTGCTGTTCTTGCGGTTGGGCTTCACATAGTCCGGATCGTCGAGCGTCGCGCCGTGTCCGGCGAAATAGAACAGGATCAGATCGCCTTTCCTCGACGCGTTCACCATGGCGTTCAGCGCCCCCATGATCCGGACTCGCGTCGCGCAACCCTGAAGCAGCGTGACGCTATCGCCGCTGACAGCCGGACAGGCGGGAAGCGCCGGAGGGATGTCGACGGCGAGGCCATAGGCCCTGGACAGCGCCGTCTTGATCAGACCGACGTCGTTCACCGCGCCCTTGATGTCGTGGAAGTCCGGATTGTCCGGGTGCTTGGCGACGAAGGCATAGTCGTCGATGCCGACGAACAGCGAGCGGGTCGCCGCCGCGGCGGCTCCGGGCGAAGCGCAAGCGCCGGCCGCCACAACCAGCGCTGTCGCGCACTGAAGCGCGGTGCGGCGGGCGCTCATTTAGCCGCGGTCCTTACCGCGTCGATCTGTTTGAAGAAGGACTCGGCGGCCGCGTCGCTCGGGACCTCGACGACCTTCTGGCCCTGAACGTCGGCGCCGCACAGCGGGTGGAGCACCACGGCCCCGACGGCGGGGAGCGGGATCGGCGTCAGCCACTCGGGGTCCGCCACGCGAACGCGGAACGGCAGATCGTACCTACCGTTGCCGCTGAAGATTTCGATCAGCATCGGCCGGCAGGTCGAGGTCAGCATCGCGCCGTGGATCGACGCGCGCCCCGCGCGCGGCACGAAACCCTCCGTCCGCGGATCGTCGAGGAACTTCGCGGTGAACAGCCAGCCTCGGGTGTCCTTCACCGGGGGCGTGTGGCCCGGAAGAGGTTTGGGCGCACGCGCGCTCTTAAGAACCGCGAGATCGAGCACGATCGGGAGGTGCAGCGGTCCAGGCTCCGCGCCCGCGCCATCCGAGCGGGCGCCGCCGGTGGCCGCCATCTTGCCGACCCCCGCGGCGATCGCGCCGAGGGTGGTGAGGGCTTCGATCTTGTGATCGCGCACCTCGATAGACAGTGTCTTGAGCCGCAGCGAGTTCGGCCAGTAGGTCGGGGAAATGCTGGTGGAGACCAGCCGGCGCGAACGCGGCTCTATCGCCAGCACCTCGCTTTCGTCGTCGATCGGCGCGGCGACGGCCGCTAGAGCGCGGCAAGCGACGCCGTCGCATGACACGTCCGAAGCGTCGAGCTGAACGGGCTGGCTCGGCCGGTCGCCCTCGGCCGGGCCGAGACCGCCCTTCTCGGCGACCTTGCCGATGACGACGGTCGTGTCGGTCATGCGGTACGGCACCCAGCCGTCGCCGCGATGGGCGTCGGACAGTCGATGGTAGACCACGTTCGGCGTGACCGCGCATCCGGCGAGAACGAGCGTGCCGAGGCCGAGCAGAAACGACCGGCCGATCATCCGGCGAGCCCCGCCGCGTCGGCGCCCATGTTGGTTTTGATCCAGTCGCGGAAGTATTCCACCTTGGTATAGACGCCGGGCTTCGAACCGCACCGCTCGTCGCCCCAACTCACGATCCCGACGAGCAGCTTGGGACGCTTCGGATACTCACGGGTCATCGGGCCGCCGCTGTCGCCGGTGCAGGAATCCTGGCCTGGAGCGCCCGCAGCGCAGATCACGCCGTCGGCGATACGGTCGGGAAAAGCCGCCTGGCAGTCTTCGGCGGCCAGCACCTTCTGACCCACCTGCTGCAACACGGCGATCACCAGCGGAGGCGCGGCGCCCGACGCATCCAGCTTGCGCGGCTCGGCGACCGTGCTGCCCCATCCTCGGACGACGACGTCGTCATTTTCCTTGACCGCGCGGCTGGGAGAGCCGTCGGAGAGGGCGATCGGAGCGGGCGTCACGGCGTGGCCCGGCCTGGGCGCCGTCGGATCGGGACTGATGTGCAGCAACGCAATGTCGTTCGGTCCCCCACGGAGGCGATAGTCTTCGTGAACGACGATCGTGTCCACCCGATAGAGAAAGCCGGGCTCCTCCAGGTCCTGCGTTCCCAGCATGACCTTCAGTCCGGACGGCTCGAAGTCGGACACGCAATGCGCGGCGGTCAGCACCCAGCCGGATGCGATCAGGGCGCCGCCGCAGTGGTGGGCCCATTGCCACGCCGGACTCCGAGTCACCGTCGCAAGCCGGATCTCCGCCTGCCAAGGCGCCGCGAGCGCGGGAGCCGGCTTGCCGCCGACGATGCGATGACCCTCCTCGCGCGGCGGCGCGGCGGTCCGGGGCGCCCGCGCGAGGCCCGTCGAAGAGACGGCCATGACACCGATCGCGACCGCGACCGCCGCCGGGAAACGTCTCCCGAAGGATCGCACCGGAACTCCGCGCGCCGAATCGTCCATGTCTTCAGCTAGCGCCGAGGTGGCGGGACGCCAAGTTGACAGCGAGCGAAATCGTACAGCATCAATCTGATGAAACGAGCGTTGCTTTGATCAAGTCGACGATCGGATAGCCGGCGATCGACCTTTGTCAAAGAGGGGTAGCACTCTGGCTCAAACCCGAATCCATCTTGTCGACTCCGATCCGCCAGCCGGATTTTCCCGCGCTTCCGCAATACCCGTCCGGGTGCTCCTTCTGCTCCGCTCGCTGAGCGGCGGCGGCGCCGAGCGGGTCGCCGTGAACCTCGTCAAAAGCAGCGATACCGAGCGGGTCGACCTGAGGTTGGGGCTGCTCCGCCGCGACGGCGAATACCTGCACGAGGTGTTCGACGGCCGGATCGTCGCGCCCGGCGACGCCGCGGCGGCGCGGCGGTCGCTGGCCGGCGCGCCGCTGGACATCGCGGCCATGATCCGACGCGTTCAGCCGAACGTGGTCATGAGTTTCGGCATGGGGGTCGACATGCTGACTTGGCTGGGGCTTCGCTTGACCGGCCAGGCCAGGCCGCGATGGATCTGCCGGCAGGACAACAACCCCGTCAAGGAAATGGACAAGCTTCCGGATCATCCGCTCGCGCGCGGCGCCGTCGGAGAACTCGCACGACGCGCGCGCGCCGACGCCGATGCGCGGGTCGCGGTTTCCAGCGGACTTGCGTCGCGCATGTCGGCGGACGACCTCGAGCGCGCCGCGCCACCGCGCGTGATCTACAACCCCATCGACATCGATCACATCGAAACGATGACGGGCCGGCCATTCGCGGCGCCCGAGGGCGAGTTCATCGTCGCCGCGGGGCGATTGATCCGGCAGAAGGGGTTCGACCTCCTGCTCCGCGCCTTTGCTCGCAGCGACAAGGCGCGCCGCCTCAAGCTGGCGATCCTGGGTGACGGCCCACTGCGCGAGCCGCTCTTGACGCAGGCGGCCAGGCTCGGCGTCGCCGATCGGGTGATCCTGCCGGGGTTCCAGGCCAATCCCTGGGCCTGGTTCGCGCGGGCTCGGCTGTTCGTCCTGCCGTCGCGGTGGGAGGGCTTCGGCAATGTGGTGGCCGAGGCCATGGCCTGCGCGGCGCCCACGCTGGTCAGCGACTGCGACTTCGGTCCGCGGGAACAGGTGCGGCACGGCGTGACCGGCTGGGTCACCCGGACGGAGGACGTCGACGCCCTCGCCAGAGACATCGACATCCTCCTGGCTAATCCCGGCTTGGCCGCGCGGCTCGGCGCCGCCGCGAGCGTCAGGGCAAGGGATTTCGACAGCCGGGTGATCGCGGCGTCCTACGCGACGTTCTTCCGTGAAGTGGCCGGGGCGCCGTTCGCCTAAGGCTGGGCGGCGGCCTGGCGCAAGACCACAGCGCTCGGCTTTCCGGTAAAGTCGAACAGGGCCGGCTCCTGAACCGGATTACGCTCGTCGTCGTCCACGGAGAGAAGCACGTGGCCGACCGTGCGAGGCTGCGCCGGCCGGAGCGATGGCAAACGTCCCGCGCCCTCCTTTAGCCAGGCATCGAGGCGCAGTTCCGCCGCGCGCTTCGCCTGCAGGCCATCCCGCACGAGAGCGTAGGTCAGCAGCCCCTGCCCCAGCGCCGGATCTTCCTGGGCCTCCTCGTCCGCTTGGGCGGCGGCGAGGACGCGGATACCCTTGTCGAAGGCGAGTTGGCCGAGGCCGGGATCGCCCATCGGACCCGGCTTGAAGTCGCCGGCGTTGACGCTGGCGGCGGATTGACAGGCGTCGATGATCACGGCCGCATCGCCGGCGTCGACGTTGCGCAGCCATTCGGTCAGGTCCGCCGCGGAAATGAAACTGCTGGGATCGGGGTTCAGGGTATTCTTGAGGCGATGTCCGCCCGCGGGCGCCAGGTAGAAGGCGCCGTCACGATCGGCCCAGCCGTGCCCGGAGAAGGTGAAGATCAGCACGTCGTCGGGCGTCACCGCTTGCAAGTGCTGGACGGGCAGGCCCAGGGACCTCAGGCGCGCCTTCGCCGAAGCGTCGCCGTCGGCGAGAATGCGAAACACATCGTGGAGAGTGTCGCGCGTGGCGAGTGGGTGTCCCGGCGTGCTGGTCAGCGCCAGCGCCGCCACCCTGCGTCCCGGCATGGCGGAAAGCGCCGACGTGATCGCCCGGGCGTCCGCGGCCGCGAAGCGGAGCCGCCAGTCCGCCTCTTCGGTTTCGTCGACGCCGACCGCGATCACATAGGCCCGTCGCGGGCGGGGCGGCGCGGCGGCCGCGCCCGGAGCCGGTCGAAGCACCAACGTCGAGGTGTCGCCCTTGATGCGATCGGCGTTGAAGGCGTAGGCGCTGAAGGTGACGGGCGCGCGCGGCGCCTCGGTCGGAAGGGCCACCGTGAAGGTTTTCCTGACCCAGCCCGCCGGCGACGGCGGGTCCTTGACCGCGGTTTCCGAGCGCCAGGCTTCCGGCGTCGTGAACGGCGCTTCCGGCCCGCCCGGCGAACGGACGACGAGCTTCCCGTCGCGAAACAGCCGAAGGTCGTGGAGGCCGGAGCCGGTGACGCCGTTGGGCGCCTCGATGTCGGTCACCGAACGCGCCTCCACGACGACGCTCGCGGTCAGACCGGCGCGGTCGGTCGTCGCCGACACCACCCTCACCTCCGGTAGAACCCGATCCAGGCTCGCGAGGTCGCCGAGCGGTTTGAAGACGCTTCCACACCCGGCGGACCCGATCTTCGAACAGTCCAGAAGGCGCGCCATCAGGCGGGGCGTATAGGTCTGGCGCATGAAGGCCTGCGGGCCGAGCGACCGCAGCGGCGCGTCCGTCACCTGCCAGCGCACGGCGCGCGCGTCGGCCGGCATGTTGCTGTCGTAGCGGCCCTCTGGCGTGACGACGATGAATTCCGATCCGGGCAGGGTGAAGAGCGTGAACCGGAGCGCGCCGTCGAGGCTCGACCGCACCTCCCATTGGCCAAGGCCGGGGCTGGTCCAGAACAGCGAGCCGTCGTCGAAGACATCCGCTTCCGGCGTCACCGGCGCGTCGAAGGCGACGCCCGCGTCGGCGCCCTTCGCCACATCGTAGCGGCGCACGCTGCCGGACTCGAGCCGGACGAGCAGGACTCCAGTCGAGGCGGACACCATGAAGTCCTGGACCTTGTCGCCGCGGCCGCCGTAGTCGCGAACCTTGACGCCGCCCCGCGGGTCGAAGGCGGCGACACCGCCTTCGGGCGTTCGCGCGATGAACAGCCGACCCGCGAACACGCCGCCGTCGACCGCGATCCGGCTGAGAAGCCGGCCGCTCGCGACCTCCCAGATCCCCACGGTGGATTTCGCGCCGAGCTTGCCGTCGCGAAACGTCGCCGCGACGAGCGCACTCGACGGCGACGCCACGAGGCCGGTGAACCGCGCGCTCCAGGTGTCGGGTTCGACCCCGACCTCTGTCCAGCTCACGACCTCTCCTCTCGCGGCGGGGGGAAAGGCCGACGTGTCGAGGGCGCGCCGCGCTCCATCGGCGGCGATGACCCACAGACCCTGCTTCGGGCCGACCGCGAGGGCCGCGGCGCATTCGGCCTCGTCATCCGGGGTGGTCCCCTGCCCTTCCGGCGCGTCCGCCTTGGGATAGCAGCCAGTAGGCTCGCAACTCGCCGTCCCCGCGCCGATCACGGCGCCGTCGCGGCCGAGCGGAGCGGCGAAACAGAGCGGCGGCGATTTCCGCGCGATCCGGCCGCCCACGAGATCGAGCCACAGGGGCGGATCGGCGGTCGCGCGGCTGGTGACGACGATCGTGGCGGCGTCGATCCAGTGGAGGACGTCGTAGTTGGGATCGACCGCGATCGACGCCGTGTAGCCCGCTCGCGTCAGGTCGAAGGCGTGCACATAGCCCTTCAGCGTGACCTTGCCGCCCCCGACATCCGCGGTCCGCGTGTCGATCCACGCCAGTTGGCGACCGCTCGGCGACGACGCCCAATGCGCTTTCGGCGCGGCGTCCGCCCCGCCCATCTCCCGGTCGGCGGCGGCGCGAAGTTCGTCGGCATGCCCGTAAGCGGCTCGGGTGGCGTCGGTCTCGTTGCCCGCCATGTCCGACAGCACGAAATCGCTGAAGTTCGCCTGCCCGACCAGGGCCACCGCGTGGACCGCTCCAGACAGCGGCGCCGACGCCGGCCGGATCGTCAACACGTCGACGTTGGTCCGCAATTGCCAACGCTTGTCGGGTGACATCGGCCAGAACGTCGATTGCTTTTTGAGCTGATCGGCTTCGGTTGCGTTCGGATCGGTGGCCCAGGGTCCCGAAACCGAGGCGAACTCGATTTCGCTCCTGCGGTCGTCGGCGCTCAGCCGCTGGATGCGCGCCGGAACCTCGGTCTCGGCCGGATCACCGGTGGCGTCCTCACCGAACCGCCAGACCGCCTTGATTGCGCGCGGATGGTTGAAATCGGTCGTGTAGTACGGCTCGACGATAGTGACGCCGCCGCCATCGGGCGCGACGGCGATGCTCTCGACATAGGCCATCGTGGCGCCCGGCGGCGTCCGGACGCGGGCGCGATCGACGACGTGGCCGGCGGTGTCCCACACGATTACCTGACGATCACCCCCGCCGGTGACCACGAACCGGCTGTCGGCCGTCCAGGCCGCCGCGCTGATCGGTCCGGCATGGCCGCTCTGCGGAATGATGCGCGGATGCGGCGCCGCCCGCGCGGCCGCCGCTCCGGCAAGCCCGACAAGGAGAAAGAGCGGCAGCCAAGGGCGTTTCAACGCGGGCGGTGATTTGCGGGACAACACAGATCAAGGGCTTTCCGCGCGCTTGAGCCATGCATCGGGCCTCTCCAGGCGGAAGGCATGACTGTCAGGCGCGTACTCATTGAGTAGGTGGGCATGGCCGGCGCCGATCACGAGCAGTATTCGTTCGGACGGCTCGGCGTCAAGCCGGATCAGGTTGTCCAGAATTTTCAGGTTGCGGGCGCGCCAAGCGCCGACCCAATTGGCGCCTGGATTGACTTCGGGGCCGCCGAGCAGGGCCAAGTCGTAGTCAAGCCGGTTCAATTCCGCAAGGTACTCGGGGTTATTAATAAGGCGCAAGAAACCGGCGACCGCGTGCGTCCTCACGATCTCCGTCTGATCTCGACTGAGCTTGGGGTCGGACAACGCGGCGAAGCGTGCCTCCTCGTGACCCAGCTTGGCTCCTAGGCGCCAGTCGTAGTCGGCGTCGGCCCCCGGGAATTCGTCATTCCAGTCAACGGCGTCGACCCTGGGCAGATTGAGCTTGGCCGCCAGCCTGAGACCGATCTGATCCACCTCGTCTGCCTTGAGCCGCAGCCGGCCCGCGCGATAATCGGCATACCGCTGATCGAGCTTGTCTTGATCCTTGTGCAACCACTCCACCGCTACACGTGTGGGCCGCCAAGCCGCCAGCGCATCCACCACCGCCTCGATCTGGCGCTGGCGTTCCGGCGCCAGGACATCGTCGACGTTCGCGTCGTGCAGATCGCGATTAGGATTTGCCAGATGAACCGTTCCCAGCACCATCAGGGTCGGACGCTGCGACAGCGGTCGCTGCGAGATCAGGGGCGAGGCTGTTGGGGCGGTCTGGGCCGTCGCGGTCGGTGCCGCGCCGAGCGTCATAACGACGAGCGCACAGCACAGAATGTCGATCGCTGGTCCCATTTTACGATCCACCCTCCCTTGGGTTAATGTGGCCGACGTGGGTGCACAACCTTCGTTGTTGACGCGCTGAATGGCGGCCGCGCTGTGAGCCGCGCACCACCCACCGCGCATGTTCCATAGGTCTGCTTGCGGGCACAGGTGTCGTGGCAGCGCGCAATGGATCGTTCACCTATGACCCGACGGCCCTGTCACCAGGAGAGGGCCGCCCTGGCCTCAGCAAACGACTACGCCTCAGACCGTCTCCAGCTCCGCGCTCAGGTCCGCCGGCATCGGCTCGATCTCCGGCGCCACCCGGCTCGCGGCCAGCACTTCATCCCGCTTGGCGGCGATGCGTTGCAGGCCGCGCAGGTAGGAGCCGGCGCCCACCGGGATCAGCCGGCCGACGATGACGTTTTCCTTCAACCTCTCCAGCGTATCGCCGTTTAAGATGGTGTCTCGTCAGTCGATTTCGACAAGCGGTTGGGTATTTGAGGTCCGCTGTTCGCGGCTAGGCGAAATCGACTGAAATCCTCATTCTTGGTGATGATGACAGCCCCCAGCCGTAGCGCGAGTTCCCAGATGGTCCAATCAGACGCACCGTCGAGCCCAAGCTCGACCACATGTTCCGCGATGTGCTCTTTGGCGCCCAACCACCTCGCGAGTGCGGGAGGCAGTTGCTCGTCCACCAGAAACCGCATCAGGCGACGTGCAGCACCGCGTGATCTGTCTGCAAAGCGGCGAACTGTAGGGAAGACACGATGTCTTCCGCCTCCAGGTAGGGATAGTCGCTCAATATCTCTTCGCGTGATGCGCCGGAGGCGAGAAGATCAAGCACGTCCTTAACCCGCATTCGGGACCCGCGAATGCAAGGTCGGCCGCCGCATTTGTCCGGATTGGAGGTAATCCGATGGAGTTCGTTCATCGGCCTGATCTCGCCGCGCTGCCCGGCCCAACGCCGTAGCGTTAAACCATGGTCTTAGCGGAAGGGAAAAACAACGGCGGCGGCCTCGCGACCACCGCCGTTCTCAAGAAGCCTTAGCCTCAGACCGTCTCCAACTCCGCGCTCAGGTCCGCCGGCATCGGTTCGAGTTCCGGCACCGCGCGGCTGGCGGCGAGCACTTCGTCGCGCTTGGCGGCGATGCGTTGCAGGCCGCGCAGGTAGGAACCCGTACCCGCCGGGATCAGCCGGCCGACGATGACGTTCTCCTTCAAGCCCTCCAGCGTGTCGCGCTTGCCGTGGACGGCGGCGTCAGTGAGGACGCGGGTGGTCTCCTGGAAGCTCGCCGCCGAGATGAAGCTGCGGGTCTGCAGGCTGGCCTTGGTGATGCCGAGCAGCACCGGCTGGGTGAGCGCCGCGCGGCCGCCCTTGCGGGCCGTCGCCTTGACGTTCTCCTCGTCGACCTCGACCTTGTCGAGGTGGTCGCCCTTGAGCAGGCCGGTGTCGCCCGCCTCCAGGATCTCCACCTTCTGCAGCATCTGGCGCACGATGGTCTCGATGTGCTTGTCGTTGATCGGCACGCCCTGCAGCCGGTAGACCTCCTGAATTTCGTTGACCAGGAAGTTGCGGCTCTTGGCGCTTCGTTCGGCGGACGGGCGGGCGCCTCACCGGGTTCGGCAGAGCGAATCGCCCGTGGGCTGAGTCGGCCAAGACCGCTCATTACCGGACCGCGGCTGCAAATGTCACACTGCGCGTTTAGCAAGTGGTCACTTCAAGGTGACCAGCATGCTCCACCGTCTGCCACCCCTCAAGGCGCTTGAAGCCTTCGTCGTCGTTGCGGAGACGCGCAGTTTCGGCAAGGCGGCGCGGGAGTTGAGCCTTACAAAGTCGGCGATCAGCCGCCGCATCCAGCTTCTGGAGACCGATCTTGGCGTGCGGCTCTTGCGGCGCTCCAGCGTCGGCGTGGAGTTGACGGCGGATGGCGAAGCGTATCATCAACTGACGGGGCCGGCGTTCGAGGCCTTACATAGCGCCGGCGCTATGCTTGAGCGGCCCGGACACCGCAACACCTTGCGCGTCGCGCTGCCGCAGTCCTTCGCCTCACATTGGCTGATGCCCCGCCTGCAAGACTTCTACCGAATGTATCCCGAGATCGACCTCCAGCTCGACAGCTTGGGATACTTCCGAATGTTCGAGTCGGAGAAGGTGGACGTTGTGCTGTGGGTAGGACCTGAACCCCTAGCCTCATTTCACTGCGAGAAGTTCATGTCGGTCGTGCAGTATCCGGTTTGCAGTCCGGCGGTTCTGGAGCACGCGCCAGCCAAGGCGGCGGCCGATCTGGCAGGGCACACCCTTCTGTATCTAAGCACCATGCCCACAGCCTGGGCCGAATGGCTCGCGGTGGCCGGCGAACCCGGCCTCACGCCGGCCCGCCGACAAGACTTCGACACCATGACCCTTGCCATGGAGGGCGCCGCCAATGGGCTCGGCTTCGCCATGGCCGCCGACGTGCTGTGTCGCGGGGACATAGCGACGGGCCGGCTAATCGCACCGTTCTCCACACGCCTCGAAGGCGTTCGGTCCGTGTATTTCGCGTGCCGCAAACAGGACGTTTCGAAACGCCTGATCCGCCGCTTCCGCGCCTGGCTGATGAGTGAAGCCCTGCACTGATTGTCGCCTGAAGTGCGTCCGGCGCGTTGCGCGCAGCGCAACGCGAACACCCGGGAATTCGCTTTCGCCAAGCCAAAGCGTCACCTAAGCACCGCTGGCCAGAACAAGATTTCTTTCTTAAGAGGGCCGGTCACATGACAGAATTATGTCATTATAGTTCTTTATGTAAACTATCGCTGCTGATTACGGCGCTCACGACGGCCAATACCGTAAGCGCCCAGACTGCCGCGATCGGCGTGACGACAACGAAGGGATCCGTTTCTACATCGGGCGATGCCAGCAATAGCGCGACGGTGGGAGAGGTCATAGTCACGGCGCAACGACGCGAAGAAACCTTGCAGACGGTGCCGATTGCCGTGACGGCGCTTTCCGGCGCCAATCTGAAATCCCAACGCCTGGAGTCGGGCGGGGATCTGGAGCTCACGGTGCCGAACCTGACCTTCTCCCGGGCGTCCTTCGGGGCCACGGACTATCAGATCCGCGGCATCGGCTTTCAGGTGGTGGCGACCGCGGCGGATACCGGCGTGGGCGTCGACGAGAACAACGTGCCTCTGGTGGTCAACCGCTTGGCCGACGCCGACTTCTTCGACGTGCAGCGCGTCGAAGTGCTGCGCGGGCCACAGGGCACGCTCTACGGGCGCAACGCCACCGGCGGGGTGATCAACACCATCACCAACAAGCCCGCCGGCGCCTATGCCGGCGCCGTCACCGCCGAGTACGGCAACTACGACAGCAAGCGCATCCAAGGTTTTGTGAACCTGCCGCTCGACGACATGTTCGAGGTCAGGCTGGCGGCATCCTACCTGAACCGCGACGGCTTCGAGACCAACACCACGGATGGTCACGCGATCGATGGGCGGGATCTCTACTCCTATCGGGCCACTATCGCCTTCAAGCCCAACGACCGCTTTCGCAGCTTTCTGATGATCGAGCATTTCAGCGAGGACGACAGCCGTTTCGGCGGCGGCAAGTTCGTCTGCGCCAAGGACCCAGGCCCCACGTCGGTGGGCGGCGTCGCCGTGACCGACGCCGCAGCGCGCGGTTACCTCAGCCGAGGCTGCCTCAATGACTCGGTTTATAGTCACGAGGCGCAGACCGGAACGGTCAACACCTCCGCCACACTCGGCGGGTCGCTCACCAACCTCTACGGCCTGACTTCGGGCGACGCCAACGCGGGCGCCACGCAATCGGCCAACCCGCGCGACATCGCCGAAGGCATCGATCCGACCTACGACGCCAGGAACAACTTGGTGGAATTCAATAACGAGTGGGATGTCACGCGTACGTTGAAACTCTCATCGCTCACGTCGTACAGCGAGGATCGGCTCTTCACCCGCGCCGAGTTCGAGCCGGCGACCGTGCCGTTCAACGTCACGCCAGTCACCCCGGTCGGCGTCTTCACCGATCCGCAGACCGGCCCTTCGAAGTATCTGAATCTGGACGGCGACTACGACAACTATCGCGCGCGGCAATGGACCGAGGAGGTTCGCCTGCAATCCTCGTTCGACGGCCCGATCAACTTCAATGCCGGCTTCTTCTACCTGCATCTAAAGCGGCTGGACGACATCTACATCCTATCCAATGGAACGACCGCGGCGGCCCAATTCGGCAACCTGCTTGGCGGCGACACCTATGTGGATCCGAACGCGACGCCGAACGGATCGGGACACAACTACTTCTACAGCCGCAATCCCTACAACCTGAGTTCCACGGCCGGGTTCGGCGAGGTGTACTGGCGGACGACCGACACTCTGCGCTTCACCGCCGGCGTTCGCTACACCGACGACGAAAAGTCCTTCATCGATTATCCGGTCCAGCTCCTCGGGGACGCCCAGGGTTTTCCCAGCGCCCTGATCGACCAGAAGGCGTCATTCAAGGAATTCACCGGCCGGTTCAATGTCGACTGGCGCCCGCGGCTTTCCTACACCGACCAGACCCTGGTCTACGCGTCGTACTCCCGGGGCTACAAAGGCGGCGGGTTCAACGCGCCCAATACAGTCGCGGTCTCGCCGACCTATTCGCCGGAGTTCGTCAACGCCTTCGAGATCGGCACAAAGAACACCCTGCTCGCGCGTAGCCTGACACTCAATCTGACCGGCTTCTACTACGATTACTCCGGCTATCAGATCTCGCAGGTTGAGGGCCTAAACGAGCAGACGGTGAACGTGAACGCCTCGATCTTTGGCGTCGAAGCCGAGTCCGTCTGGACCCCGGTTCGAAACGTCAGATTGAACGCCACCCTGGGCTATCTCCACACCCGTATCGACGGCGGCGAATCGATCGATATTTTCAACCGGACAGAGAACGATCCCGCCTACACATACCTCAAATCCTTGACCTCGGGGTGCGTCGGCCCCACCTCAGCGGTCGGTGCCCTGGTCGGCCTGATCGACTCCGGAGCGGTTCCCGCCGGCGCGCTGACGGAAGCTTGCGATGGAGCGTTCTCCAGCAGCAACGCAAGCGTCAATCCGCTCGCTCCCTACGGCGTCGTCATTCCCGTCAACGCGGGCGTGCCGGTAAGCCTGGCTGGCAAGCAGCTGCCGAACGCGCCCCAGATCACGCTCAATCTGGGCGCCCAATACCAGCACGACATAGGCCGAGGCTGGCAAGCCACCCTGCGCGGCGACTACTACCACCAAGGGTCCTCTTACGCGGACATCTACAACGATCCGGCCAACAGCCTGCGAGCGTGGGACAACGTCAACCTAAGTCTGACCTTCGCCTCACCGGCGCTGAAGCTCGACATCCAGATTTACTGTAAGAACCTGCTCGACCAGGCCGTGATCACGGGGGTCGGCGTCGACTCAGAGGCCCTCGGCCTTTCTCGCGGGGTCAACTACCTCGATCCCCGCCTGTTCGGAGTCTCGCTCACCAAGCGGTTCCAGTAGGCGGCGCGGGTGTCCACGACGCATCCCCGCCGCCTCACGGCGGCGAGCCTGGCCTGCTACGCCGCGCCGGGCGTTCCCGCCGCCATGGTGCTCTACGCCGTCGGCGTGGTTATCCCAGGCTTCTACGCCGCGCACGTCGGCCTGAGCGCCGCCGCGATCGGCCTGGTGCTGCTGGTCACACGCCTGAGTGACGTGGTGTTCGACTTCGGCGCCGGCGCCTTGTCGGACATCTCAGACGGCCCCCTTGGCCGCCGCAAGCCGTGGCTGGCGGTGGGCGCCTTGGTGGTGGGGGTCGCTTTCGCCCTCCAGGTGAATCCACCGGCCGACGCGGGGATCATGTGGTTCTTCTGGACCTCCCTCGCCTTCTATCTCGGCTGGAGCCTGTTCAACGTGCCCTATGACGCCTGGGGCAGCGAGCTCGCCGGCGACTATCACGGCCGCTCGCGGCTGTTCTCCTGGCGTGTGGGCGCCGGCTATGTCGGCAGCCTGATCTTCTCCGCCCTCCCGGTGCTGCCTATCTTCGGCGCGACGGACTTTTCGCCCAGGGTCCTCAGGTTCGCGGGACTGGCCGTCGCCGTCCTCCTAGGCGCACTGACGCCGCTGGCCATCCTCGGCGCGCCGAGGGAGCCGCCGCTTAAGCGCGGGCGGCCGAACCTGGCCGCCAACCTCGGCGGGGTCGCCCGAGCGCTGCGGTTCAATCGACCCCTGCGCATCTACGTCGGCGCGGCCGTGCTCAACGGCCTCTCCGACGGGCTCTTTACCGCCGTCGTCTTCATCTACCAAGCGGTTTACATGGGTTTCGCCAGCCGCATATGGCTGATCCTGGTGGTCTATATCGGCGCCAACTTCATTGCCCTGCCGCCCTGGGCCTGGGTCGTCCGGCGCATCGGCAAGCATCGCGCCTGGGCGCTGGGCCTTGGCCTGACCGCGCTTTGCTATCCGCCGATGGCCCTGCTGCATCCTGGCCCCGCCGCCTTCCCGGCCATGCTCGTGCTGATCGCCCTGGCCGGTGCGACCTATTCCATCGCAAATGTCGCCACGCCCGCGGTTCTGGGCGACGTCGCCGATTACGAGATGCTGAAGAGCGGTTCCGCCAAGGCGGGCGGCCTTTTCGCCGTCCAGGCCCTGATCGCGAAGTTCACCGTGGCCGTCGGCACCGGCCTCGGCTTCCTGATCATCGGCGCCTTCGGCTACAAGGCGGGCCACGGCACGATCGCGCCGCGCGCCGTCGTCGGCCTGCAACTCGCGCACCTCTATCTGCCCTCGATCCTGAAGTTCATGGCCATCGGCCTAATCTGGCGCTTTCCGCTGGACGTGCGGGTCCAGGCGATCATTCGTCGCCGCCTCGATCAACGCGCCGCCAGAGCTCCTATCCCCTTGCCGATAACATCCGAGGAAACCGCATGACCCGAACTCTGATCGTCGCCGGAGCCACCGGCTATGGCGTCTGGCCTGCCAACACCCTCGAAGGCTGCCTCGAGTGCCTCTCCGCTCCGGTCGATGGGGTCGAGATCGATGTCCAGATGACGGCCGACGGCCATGTCGTCGCGCATCATGACTATTGGCTGAACCGTACGGCCAGCCGCCTGGACGGCGCCTGGATCGAAGATCGCGGACCGCCGATGAAGACCCTGACGCTCGATGAGGTGCGCCGCTACGACGTGGGCACGCTGCGCCCTGGATCTGAATATGCGGCCCGGTATCCGCACCGCGTCGTCATGGACGGCGTCCACATCCCCACCCTGTCCGAACTGTTCGGCGCGCTCGCCGCGGCACCGGGCCCGCGCCGGTGGTTCTACATTGAGATCAAGACCGATCCCACGGACCTGGAGTCCACCCCTGACCCGGAGGTGGTGACCCGGGCGGTGCTCGCCGACATCGCCGCCGCCGGCTGGGCCGACCGCACGAAGATCATCGCCTTCGACTGGCGGGTCTTGCGCCTGTGCAAGACCCTGGCGCCTGAGATCGTTACGGCGCATCTGACCATCCCGGCCGCCCTCGCGGTCTCGGTGAAGCCACCCATCGACGGCGACTCGCTCTGGGCCGACGGCTACGATCCGCGCCGCCACGGCGGTTCGGACCTCGCGGCGATCCACGCTCACGGCGGCATGGAGTGGTCGCCCTACTTCACTGATATCAATGCCGAGCGCCTCGCGGAGGCACAGGCATTGGGTCTCAAAGTCGGCCCCTGGGGCCTTTCCGGCGCGGACGATATCGCCCGAATGGTCGATATGGGCGTGTTCAGCGCGACAGTCTCCGGACCGGATTGGGGGCCGCCTCGAGCCGAGGAATCGTAGCCGTACATCTGCTCGGTTATCGCCTCGCCTTGCTTGGTCGAGACTCACTCGACGCGCATCGCCGCCAGGGCCGAGAGCAAGCCGTTCCAACCTTGGATAGCGCTCGACAGCGCCGTCGACAGATGACCCGTCCGATCCTGCCGGCGCCTACGGTCCAGCACCTTGACACAGTGAGCAGCTTGCGGCCAAGCCAGCCCGCCGACAATCCGCGTGCTTGGTCGTTCGCTCGCTCGAGTAAGCCGGGGTCTCAGGCCGTCTCCAACTCCGCGCTCAAGTCCGCCGGCATCGGTTCGATTTCAGGAACCGCTCGACTGGCGGCGAGCACTTCGTCGCGCTTGGCGGCGATGCGTTGCAGGCCGCGCAGGTAGGAGCCGGTGCCCGCCGGGATCAGCCGGCCGACGATGACGTTCTCCTTCAGCCCCTCCAGCGTGTCGCGCTTGCCGTGGACCGCGGCGTCGGTGAGCACGCGGGTGGTCTCCTGGAAGCTCGCCGCCGAAATGAAGCTGCGGGTCTGCAGGCTGGCCTTGGTGATGCCGAGCAGCACCGGCTGGGTGAGCGCCGCGCGGCCGCCCTTGCGGGCCGTCGCCTTGACGTTCTCCTCATCGACCTCGACTTTGTCGAGGTGGTCGCCCTTGAGCAGGCCGGTGTCGCCCGCCTCCAGGATCTCCACCTTCTGCAGCATCTGGCGCACGATCGTCTCAATGTGCTTGTCGTTGATCGGCACGCCCTGCAGCCGGTAGACTTCCTGGATCTCGTTGACCAGGAAGTTGGCCAGCTCCTCGATGCCCAGGATGCGCAGGATGTCGTGCGGATCGGGGTTGCCGTCGATGATGTACTCGCCCTTGCGGATCGTATCGCCGTCGTGGACCGCGATGTGCTTGGCCTTGGGGATCAGGAACTCGACCGCCTCGCCATCCTCGGGGATGATCTTGATGCGGCGCTTGTTCTTGTAGTCCCGGCCAAACTCGACCCGGCCGTCCATCTCGGCGATGACCGCGCAGTCCTTCGGCCGGCGAGCCTCGAACAGTTCGGCCACCCGCGGCAGACCGCCGGTGATGTCGCGGCTCTTGGCGCTTTCGGTGGGCAGGCGGGCGAGCACCTCGCCGGGCTTGGCTTCGTCGCCGTCGCCCGCCGACAGGATCGCGCCGACGGGCAGCAGGTAGCGCGCCTCCCCGCCGTTGGCGAGGCGCATGTAAGCGCCGTTGGAGTCGAGCACCGCGACGCCCGGGCGCAGATCGTTACCCCGCGCCGAGGCGCGCCAGTCGATGACCACGCGGTTGGAGATCCCCGTGGCCTCGTCGGCTTCCTCGCGCACCGAGATGCCTTCCACCAGGTCCTCGAACCGCACGCGGCCGGGAACCTCGGTGATGATCGGCGTGGTGTAGGGGTCCCATTCGGCGAAGCGGGTTCCGCGCTTGATCGCGGCGCCGTCCTTCACCTTGAGGCGCGCGCCGTACGGCGGCTTGTAGCTTTCGCGGGCCACGCCATCGACCTCGATGGTGATGGCGAGGTTGCGGCTCATCACCACCACGTCGCCATCCGCCGCCACGACGGTATTGCCGGCGGAGAGCCTGAGCACCCCGTCGTTGGCCGCTTCGAAGAACGACTGCTCGGCGACCTGCACCGCGCCGCCGATGTGGAAGGTCCGCATCGTGAGCTGGGTGCCCGGTTCGCCGATCGACTGGGCCGCGATGACCCCGACCGCCTCGCCGATGTTGACCGGCGTGCCGCGCGCCAGATCGCGGCCGTAGCAGGCGCCGCAGACCCCGACCTTGCTCTCGCAGGTCAGCACTGAACGGACCTTGGCCGCCTGGACGCCGGCGTTCTCGATCAGGTCGACCTGATCCTCGGTGAGGTAGGTGTCGGCCGGAATGATGACCTCGTCGGTCCCCGGCTTCTTGATCGCCTCGGCGCTGAAGCGGCCGAGCACCCGCGTGCCGAGCGAGACTTGCACCTCGCCGGCTTCGGCCACGGCGCGCAGGGTGATGCCCCGCGTGGTGCCGCAGTCTTCCTCGGTGATGATGCAGTCCTGCGCCACGTCGACGAGGCGCCGCGTCAGATAGCCGGAGTTGGCCGTCTTCAGCGCGGTATCGGCGAGGCCCTTGCGCGCGCCGTGGGTGGAGTTGAAATACTCCTGCACGGTCAGGCCTTCCTTGAAGTTCGAGATGATCGGCGTCTCGATGATCTCGCCGGACGGCTTGGCCATCAGGCCGCGCATCCCGCCGAGCTGCTTCATCTGGGCCTGCGAGCCGCGGGCGCCGGAATTGGCCATCATCCACACCGAATTGATCTCGGCCTCGCGGCCGGCGACGTTCTTCGGCGCCGTGGAGATCTCGGCCATCATCTCGTCGGAGACGCGGTCGGTGGCCTTGGACCAGGCGTCGACCACCTTGTTGTACTTCTCGCCCTTGGTGATCAGGCCGTCGGCGTACTGCTGCTCGTACTCCTCGACCAGCTTACGCGTGGTGTCGATGATGCCGCGCTTGGCTTCGGGGATGATGATGTCGTCCTTGCCGAACGAGATGCCCGCCTTGGCCGCCTCGCGGAAACCGAGGCCCATCATCTGGTCGGCGAAGATCACCGTCGCCTTCTGGCCGCAGTGGCGATAGACCTGATCGATCAGGTTGCCGATCTCCTTCTTGGTCAGGCTCTTGTCGACCAGCCGGTGGCCGATGTTGACGTTGGCCGGCAGCAGGGCGGCGATCTTCATCCGGCCGGGCGTGGTGTCGATCACCTTGCGCACCATCTTGCCGTCCGGCGCCATTTCGGTGAACCGCGCCTTGATCTTGGTGTGCAGGCTGACCACGCCGGCGTCGAGCGCCGCTTCGATCTCGCCCAGGTCGAAGAAGGCCTTGCCTTCGCCGGGTTCGCCTGACTTGGCCTGCGAGATGTAGTACAGGCCAAGCACGATATCCTGCGACGGCACGATGATCGGCTTGCCGTTGGCGGGCGACAGGATGTTGTTGGTGCTCATCATCAGCACCCGCGCCTCGAGCTGGGCTTCCAGGCTCAGCGGCACGTGGACGGCCATTTGGTCGCCGTCGAAGTCGGCATTGAAGGCGGTGCAGACCAGCGGGTGGAGCTGGATCGCCTTGCCCTCGATCAGCTTCGGCTCGAACGCCTGAATGCCGAGGCGGTGCAGCGTCGGCGCGCGGTTGAGCATCACCGGATGCTCGCGGATCACCTCTTCGAGGATGTCCCACACCTGCGGCTGCTCGCGCTCGACCATGCGCTTGGACTGCTTGACGGTGCCGGACAGGCCCTTGGCGTCGAGGCGCGCGTAGATGAACGGCTTGAACAGCTCCAGAGCCATCTTCTTGGGCAGGCCGCACTCGTGCAGCTTGAGGTCCGGACCGACCACGATGACCGAGCGGCCGGAATAGTCGACGCGCTTGCCGAGCAGGTTCTGGCGGAAGCGGCCCTGCTTGCCCTTCAGCATGTCGGCGAGCGACTTCAGCGGCCGCTTGTTGGCGCCGGTGATCACCCGGCCGCGGCGGCCGTTGTCGAACAGGGCGTCGACGGACTCCTGCAGCATCCGCTTCTCGTTGCGGATGATGATGTCCGGCGCGCGCAGCTCGATCAGGCGCTTGAGGCGATTGTTGCGGTTGATGACCCGGCGATAGAGGTCGTTGAGGTCGGAGGTGGCGAAGCGGCCGCCGTCCAGCGGCACCAGCGGACGCAGCTCGGGCGGGATGACCGGGATCACCGACATCACCATCCACTCGGGCTTGTTGCCGCTTTCGCTGAACGCCTCGAGGATCTTCAGGCGCTTGGAGGTCTTCTTGAGCTTGATCTCGGAGGTGGTGGTCAGCAACTCCTCGCGCAGGCGGTCGGCCTCGGTGACGAGGTCGATCTGCTTGAGCAGGCCCTGGATCGCCTCGGCGCCGATCTCGGCGCTGAAGCTGTCGTCGCCGAACTCGTCCTGGAAGCGCATGTACTCGTCCTCGGAGAGGAGCTGGTGCTGCTTCAGGCTGGTGAGGCCAGGCTCGGTGACGATGTAGTATTCGAAGTAGAGCACCCGCTCGATGTCCTTGAGCGGCATGTCCAGCATCATGGCGATGCGGCTGGGCAGCGACTTCAGAAACCAGATGTGCGCGACGGGGCTCGCCAGTTCGATGTGGCCCATCCGCTCGCGCCGGACGCGGGCCAGAGTGACCTCGACGCCGCACTTCTCGCAGATGATGCCCTTGTACTTCATGCGCTTGTACTTGCCGCACAGGCACTCGTAGTCCTTGGTCGGACCGAAGATGCGGGCGCAGAACAGGCCGTCGCGTTCCGGCTTGAACGTGCGGTAGTTGATGGTTTCCGGCTTCTTGATCTCGCCGAACGACCACGACCGGATCTTTTCCGGGCTGGAGAGCGAGATGCGGATCTGGTCGAACGTCGGCGCGGCGACGACCGGATTGAAGATATTGAGAACTTCTTGATTCATGTGAGTTCCAACTCGATTACGGAGCGCGGACGTCTCGTCCGCGACGATAGGAAGAGAAGACGCGGGCGGGACGCCCGCGCTCCTGTGTGCGTCAGCTGTTTTCCAACTCCACGTTCAGGCCCAGGGAACGCATTTCCTTGACCAGCACGTTGAAGCTTTCCGGGATGCCGGCCTCGAAGGCGTCGTCGCCGCGGACGATGCTCTCGTAGACCTTGGTCCGTCCGGCGACGTCGTCGGACTTCACCGTCAGCATCTCCTGCAGCGTGTAGGCGGCGCCGTAGGCTTCGAGGGCCCAGACCTCCATCTCGCCGAAGCGCTGGCCGCCAAACTGCGCCTTGCCGCCCAGCGGCTGCTGGGTGACCAGGCTGTAGGGGCCGATCGAGCGGGCGTGGATCTTGTCGTCCACCAGGTGGTGCAGCTTCAGCATGTAGATGTAGCCGACGGTGACCGGTCGCTTGAACTGGTCGCCGGTCTGGCCGTCGTACAGCATCACCTGGCCCGATTTGTTCAGCCCCGCCGACTCCAGCATCGCCTCGATGTCGTTGATGTGGGCGCCGTCGAACACCGGCGTCGCGATCGGCACGCCCTTGGTCAGGTTGCGGCACAGCTCGATCATTTCCTCGTCGGTGTCCGGCAGGACCTGATCGGGACCGTAGATGTCCCGCAGGCGGTCGGTGAGCGCCTGCTTCTGGCCGCCGTCCCGCTGCCAGGATTCCAGCAGGTCGCCGATTTGGCGGCCGAGACCGGCGCAGGCCCAGCCGAGGTGGGTCTCGAAGATCTGGCCGACGTTCATCCGCGACGGCACGCCCAGCGGATTGAGCACGACGTCCACCGGCGTGCCGTCTTCCAGGTGCGGCATGTCCTCGATCGGCAGGATCTTGGAGATGACGCCCTTGTTGCCGTGACGGCCGGCCATCTTGTCGCCGGGCTGCAGCTTGCGTTTCACCGCGACGAACACCTTGACCATCTTCATCACGCCGGGCGGCAGCTCGTCGCCGCGCTGCAGCTTGTCGACCTTGTCCTCGAAGCGGGCGTCGAGACGTTTGCGGGCGTCGTCGAACAGGCGGCGCATGGCCTCCAGTTCGCCCATCGCCCTGTCGTCGTCGACCGCGATCTGCCACCACAGACCGGGCCCGATCTCGCCGAGCTTGTCCTCGGTGATCTCGCCGCGGCCGAAACCTTTCGGTCCGGAGACGGCGGTCTTGCCCACCAGGAGCTCGCGCAGGCGCGAGGTCATGTTTCGGTTCAGGATGGCGAACTCATCGTCGCGGTCCTTGCCGAGACGGTCGATCTCCTCGCGCTCGATGGCGATGGCGCGTTCGTCCTTGTCGACGCCGTGACGGTTGAACACCCGCACCTCGACCACCGTGCCGGCGACGCCGGGCGGCAGGCGCAGCGAGGTGTCGCGCACGTCGGACGCCTTCTCGCCGAAGATGGCGCGCAGGAGCTTTTCTTCCGGCGTCATCGGCGACTCGCCCTTGGGCGTGACCTTGCCGACCAGGATATCGCCCGGCAGGACCTCGGCGCCGATGGCGACGATGCCGGCCTCGTCCATGTTGCGCAGGGCTTCCTCACCGACGTTGGGGATGTCGCGGGTGATTTCCTCGGGACCGAGCTTGGTGTCCCGCGCCATTACCTCGAACTCCTCGATGTGGATCGAGGTGAACACGTCGTCGCGGACGATGCGCTCGCTGATCAGGATCGAGTCCTCGAAGTTGTAGCCGTTCCACGGCATGAAGGCGACCAGGGCGTTGCGGCCCAGCGCCAGCTCGCCGAGGTCGGTCGACGGGCCGTCGGCGATGATGTCGCCGGCGTCGATCCGGTCGCCGACACGCACCAGCGGACGCTGGTTGATGCAGGTGTTCTGGTTCGAGCGCTGGAACTTCGACAGCCTATAGATGTCGACGCCGGACTTGGTGGCGTCGGTCTCCTGCGTCGCGCGGATGACGATCCGGGTGCCGTCGATCTGTTCGACGATGCCGGTTCGGCGCGCGATGACCACGGCGCCGGAGTCGCGGGCGACCACGTCTTCCATGCCGGTGCCGACCAGCGGCGCGTCGGACTGGATCAGCGGCACCGCCTGGCGCTGCATGTTCGATCCCATCAGGGCGCGGTTGGCGTCGTCGTTCTCCAGGAACGGGATCAGCGCCGCGGCGACCGAGACGACCTGTTTGGGCGAAACGTCCATCAGGTCGACGGTATCCTTGGCCAGCAGCGTCGGGTCGCCGTTGACCCGGCCGGGCACGAGGTCGTCAACAATCTCGCCGCCCTTCATGGCGATATTGGCCTGGGCGATGACGTGCTTCGCCTCCTCCATCGCCGACATATAGACCACCTCGTCGGTAGCCTTGCCGTTCGCAACCCGACGGTATGGGCTCTCGATAAAGCCGTACTTGTTGACCACCGCGTGGGTCGCCAGGGAATTGATCAGGCCGATGTTCGGCCCTTCCGGCGTTTCGATCGGGCAGATGCGGCCGTAGTGGGTCGGGTGCACGTCGCGCACCTCGAACCCGGCGCGCTCCCGCGTCAGACCGCCGGGGCCGAGCGCCGAGAGGCGGCGCTTGTGGGTGATCTCGGACAGCGGATTGGTCTGATCCATGAACTGCGACAACTGCGAGGAGCCGAAGAACTCCCGCACCGAGGCCGCCGCCGGCTTGGCGTTGATCAGGTCGTGCGGCATCACCGTGTCGATGTCGACGGATGACATCCGCTCCTTGATCGCGCGTTCCATGCGCAGCAGACCGACGCGGTACTGGTTCTCCAACAGTTCGCCGACCGAACGCACCCGGCGGTTGCCGAGGTTGTCGATGTCGTCGATCTCGCCGCGGCCGTCGCGCAGGCCGACGATGGTCTTGAGCACCTCCAGCACGTCTTCCTTGCGCAGGGTGCGGACGTCGTCGGGGCAGTCCAGCTCCAGGCGGATGTTCATCTTCACCCGACCGACGCTGGAGAGGTCGTAGCGCTCCTTGTCGAAGAACAGGCTCTTGAACATCGCCTCGGCGGCTTCCACCGTCGGCGGCTCGCCGGGACGCATCACGCGATAAATGTCGAACAGGGCGTCCTCGCGGATCGAATTCTTGTCCACCCGCAGGGTGTTGCGCATGTAGGCGCCGACCGTGACGTGGTCGATGTCGAGCACGTCGATGGTCGTGAAGCCCTGCTCTTCCAGCGCCGCGATGCTCGTCACGTCCAGCTCGTCGCCGGCTTCGGCATAGATCTCGCCGGTGTTCGGATTGACCTCGTCCCGCGCCAAATAGCGGCCGACCAGGGCCTCGGGCGACAGCAGTAGGGTCTTCAGCCCCGAATCGGCCAAGCGCTTGGCCTGACGGGCGGAGATCTTGGTTCCGGCCGGCGCGACCTCCTCGCCGGTGTCGGCGTCGATCAGCGGGAATTCCGGCTTCACCCCGCGCCAGCGCTCCGGCTTGTACGGCGTGGCCCAGCCCCCCGCGACGCCCTCCTGCTTCACGTAAGGCACAACGTCGTAGAAGGTGGTGAGGATCTCTTCCCCGTCCATGCCCAGCGCCATCAGGAAGGTGGTCGCCGGCAGCTTGCGGCGGCGGTCGATGCGGCAATAGACGACGTCCTTGGCGTCGAACTCGAAGTCGAGCCAGGAGCCGCGATACGGGATCACCCGGGCGGCGAACAGCAGCTTGCCGGACGAGTGCGTCTTGCCCTTGTCGTGGTCGAAGAACACGCCGGGTGAGCGGTGCATCTGCGAGACGATCACCCGCTCGGTGCCGTTGACGATGAAGGTGCCCTTGTCGGTCATGAGCGGGATGTCGCCCATGTAGACGTCCTGCTCCTTAATGTCCTTGACGCTGCGGGCCTGGGTCTCCTCGTCGGTTTCCCACACGATCAGGCGCAGCTTGACCTTCAGCGGCGCGGCATAGGTCATGTCGCGCTGGATGCATTCCTCGACGTCGTATTTCGGGTCCTCGAACTCGTAGGACACGTATTCGAGCATCGCGCGCTCGTTGAAGTCCTTGATCGGGAACACGGACTTGAACACCGCCTCGATGCCCTCGTCGCGGCGTTGTCCCGGACGGACCTCGCGCTGCAGGAACTGCTCGTAGCTGGACCGCTGCACCTCGATCAGGTTCGGCATCCGCACCGCTTCGGGGATGCGGCCGAAGGATTTGCGGATGCGCTTGCGGCCGGTGAAGCCCTGGCCGTGAACGTTGAGCATGGGAAGCGATCCGTCGGCCATTCGTGGCTCCTTATTGGCGCGCCAAACCCGGGCGCCGAATGAGTGTCTGCGCCCCCCTCCGCGGGTGCGATGATCTCATCCGCTTCGGCCGGCTCGCTTGGGGAGCACGGGGCTTAAGCGGCGTTCCTTCGCGATGGCTGGAGGGCTGCCACGCCTCGGAACGTAACGGCGCGCGCCAGTGACAGCGCGCGCGGAGTCTTCCTCAAAAATGAGCGAAGCTCGTAGGTAGGCGATCGTGGTGCGTTTGTGAAGGGGGAAAATAGCGTCGGACGCGGATATCCCGCGATCCTGAAGGAGGGCGGGCCGCGAACGCGTTCGCCGCGACCCGCCGCCAGCCTTAGCCACCCGACCGCCTGTATGGTATACCCATAGCAACTCAGCTCGGCGCGGCAAGAGGTGGAAATCGTTTTTGAAGCCTACTGTCCGCCACTGTACAGTAAGGCGAAAGTTAGGCGGAGACCGCCGCTACATTGACCGCTGTTTCGGCCAGTTGGCTGCCGTAATCGTCCGCCGCATAGATGCCTTTGGTCGCCGCCTTGAGCGACTGCACATCCGCCGGAAGATTGAGCGCCTTGGCATAGGCTTCGACGGTGCCGAACCCGGCGATGCCGTAGTGCGTCATGCGCTGGTACTGGGCGATGATCACCGAGTCGAGCGCTGGACCCTGTTGCGGCGCCTTGTCGATCGCGTGCTTCACCGCCTCCGTGACCAGGCCTTCCATCCCCTTGCAGTGTTCCTTCTCGACCTTTTCGTCCTGACCCTCGATCAAGGACTTCAACAGCTCGGTATGCGCCTTGATGCCTTCCTGCGAGTCGTCGAGCATCGCCTTGAGCTTCGGGTTGGTGGCCTTGGGGGCGATCTTCTTAAGCGCCTTGGCCATCTGGTCGTTGGCCGACCAGAGGTCCTTGAGTTCATCGACGTAGAGGTCTTTCAGGTTCATGTGTTCAGCCATCGTCGTTCTCCGTTTCGAGGTGGGGCCTTAGCGCCCGAGGGACCGGGGCGTTCCGTCTTCCGCCGCCGCATTCATTGCGCTTGCCGCTCACGCCACGTCTTGCGGCGCACCGGGGTTCTCAGCGAAACGACATCTCCCAGAGTGATGCCGGTCTGGGACGCGCGGCTTTGCGCGGCCAGTTCGAGGAGTTGCCTGCTGAGGGACCGGCCGCTCAGCGCGCCCCGCACGTGCGAGTGGCCCTCGCGCTCCAGCGCCACCACGAGGTCGTCGATCTTCCACACCCGTCCGGTTTTCGCGATCTCGAACGCGCGCTCGACCAAACCCACACGTCCGAACATACGCTCCACTCCACTCACCGACCTCGATGAGCTCACAACGCAATTTGTACGGAATCGTTCAAAAGAACTTGCCCGCGCCGCGCGCGATGCGGCGCGGCCGGTAGAGCGGCTCGATCCGGAGGAATGGGCGCATCGAAGACCTACTTCGTCGGCGACCGATCCTCGATCTTGGGCTCCAGGCCCTTCCAGCCGTATTCCCGCGCCACGGCCTGGATCAGGGGCTCGATCACCGCGAGGCCGCCATCGCCGTTCGCCATGACCACGATGGCCCGGCCGCCGCTGAGATAGCCGACCATGCCGGCCTTGAAGCCCCAGTCGTCGCCGCCGTGAGCGAACCGCAGCGTGTCGCCCGCGCCCTCGACTTCTATTCCGAGGCCCCACTTCCCCAGGCCGGGCGTGAGCATCGTTCGCGCGCTCGTTTTCGACATCAGGCGGGAGGGCCGTCCGGCATAGGCGTTCTGCAGCGCGATCGCCCACTTGGCGAGATCGGTCGGCGTCGTCCAAAGACCCGCCGCCGCCGCTTCCGGATAGATGTGATAACGCCCCGCGACCGCCGCGCCGAGCAGCGTATAGCCGGTCGCGAGCGCGGTTGAGGGCAGATCGCGCGGCGGCTGTTCGAACGTACTCTCGGTCATCCCGACTGGGTCGAGAACAAGGCGCCTGGTCAGCACCGCGAACGATTGCCGGGAGACGTCGGTCATCGCCAGTTGGGCGATGGTCGTTCCGCCGCCGGAATAGCGCCATTCCGCGCCCGGCTTGCGGTCGACCACGACCGCGGCCGTGTTGGCGGGAGGCTTGCCGTCCAGCACCTCCACCACGCTGGGGATCGGCGTCCCGACCGCATAGCCCGGAAAGCCGTGGACCGTGAGGCCGCCGGTGTGGCTCAGCAGGTGGCGGAGGGTGACGGGGTCGTCGCGGGTGAAGGCGTTGTCGGGGACGCGCCAGCTCGTCAGCGCGTCGTTGATCGGGCGGTCGAGCGCCAGCCTGCCCTGCTCCACCAGCCGCAGCGCGGCGCTGGCGGCCACCGGCTTACTGATCGACCCGGCCTGGAGAACGGTGTGGATCGTGGCGCGCCGCCCCGCGCCGACATCGGCGAGGCCATAGGCCTTGGCCCAGGCGATGCGGCCGCCGTCGACCACCGCGATGCTGACCGCCGGCACGCGATGGGCCGACATCGCCGCTTCGAGCGTTTGCCGCGCGGCCGGCTCGCCCCTGACCTGGATCACGGGTTCGATGTCGTGCTCGATCCGTGCGATGTGAACCGCGTCGGGCGTCCCGGCGGCGACCGCTGGACCAAACGCGAGACCGAGCAGCAAAGCCGACAGCGCCACGCGTCGCCCGATCATCCGCCGAGAGTCCCCACCGTCTCGCGTCGCCCAGACGACGACCGGACGAGCAAAGGACGGCGCATCGGTGTGACCCGATGGCCGCCGCTTCACCCAGTCCCGACGAGGGCCGGGGCTGCGTCTCGGACCCGGCCGCCGCGCTGTCCGGTTTCCCTTGGCCGGACCGCTCCGTCGCCGGATCGGCCCGCCTTCAGGTCTCCGGCCCGCTTAGCGTCAGGGCCTGTCGACGAGTTGAGGGTGACTCCGCGTTCCGGGCCTTGCAACTGTCCAAGAGCGGCGCCCTGTGACCCGATCGGCATTCATCGGTGGACGGATGGTGGATAAGTTTTCGCCGGACCCTACCCTTGGATGAACGCCAGCACCTCGGCGTTGACGATGTCGGCGTGGGTCGCCGGCATGCCGTGCGGCAGGTCCTTGTAGACCTTCAGCGTGCCGTTCCTCAGCAGCTTGGCCGAGAGCGGAGCGGAGTCGGCGAAGGGGACGATCTGGTCGTCCTCGCTATGCATCACCAAAACAGCAACGGTGATCGCCTCGAGGTCCTCGGTGTGGTCGGTCTCGGAGAACACCTTAATGCAATCGTAGTGCGCCTTGGTCCCGCCCATCATCCCCTGGCGCCACCAGTTGCGAATGATGCCTTGCGAGATCGTCGCCCCCGGGCGGTTGAAGCCATAGAACGGTCCCGATGCCACATCGAGATAGAACTGCGCGCGGTTCGCCATCCCGGCGCGGAACTGGTCGAACACCTCCATCGGCAGGCCGCCCGGATTGGCGTCGGTCTTGAGCATGAGCGGCGGAATGGCGCTGATCAGCACCGCCCTGGCCACGCGGCCGGCGCCGCCGTACCGCGCCACATAGCGCGTGACCTCGCCGCCTCCGGTCGAATGGCCGACGTGGACCGCATCCTTCAAGCCCAAGTGACCGAACAGCTCGTCGCAGTCGGCGGCGTAGGTGTCCATGTCGTTGCCGAGGTCGGTCTGGCTGGAGCGGCCATGGCCGCGCCGGTCGTGCGCGATCACCCGATAACCCTTGGCGTGGAAGAACAGCATCTGGCTGTCCCAGTCGTCGGCGCTGAGCGGCCAGCCGTGGTGGAACACGATCGGCTGGCCGGATCCCCAGTCCTTGTAGAAGATGTTCGTGCCGTCCTTGGTGGTGAAGATGCTGCTCGACATGGCCGGTCTCCGGTGAACGGACGCTTGAAGCGTGCGAAGCCACCTTAGCCGCTTGGACGATCGAGGGGTTCACAATGCCGCGACGAAGGCTTGTCTCTAAGGAACCTCGCCGAAATCGCGCGCCCGGTTGCCCATCAGGAACCTTGGCCCCGGCCCCGCCCGCGCGGCGCGGTCGTCCGGATTGTACAGCGCGCAGCGGTCGAGCGAGAGGCAGCCGCAGCCGATGCAGCCGTCCAGCATGTCGCGGGTCTTCTGCAGCAGAGCGATGCGCTCGTCGAACGCGGCCCGCACGCGCAGGCTGATCGCCCGCCAATCCTCCCGCGTCGGCGGCCTCCCCTTCGGCAGGGTGGCGAGTTCGGCCTCGATCTCGCTCAAGCTCAGCCCCAGGCGTTGCGCGATCAGGGCGAACGACAGCCGCCGGATGTCCGAGCGCGGAAAGCGGCGCTGGTTGCCCGAGGTGCGCAGCGCGCTGACAAAGCCGCGCGTCTCATAGAAACGCACTGCCGATACCGACAGCCCCGTCCGCCGCGCCAGCTCGCCGATGGTCAACAAAGCCTCGGTCACGAAACCTCCAAAAACAGACCTTGACCTCACCTTAGCTTGAGGTTGTACCCCGATCAACGGGCGCATTCCCGCGCTCGTTCTCGAAGGATTTGAACCGCCATGGCCGCCCCTCGCATCGAACACGTCAACGTCACCGTCCGCGACCCCGCCCGCACCGCCAGGCTGATGGGCGACTTGGTCGGCTGGCGCATCCGCTGGCAGGGACCGGCCCGCGACGGCGGCCACACCATCCACTGCGGCTCGGACACCGACTACGTCGCTCTCTACACCGGGGCAAACGCGGCCTATTCCGACGCCGACTTCGCCAAGGGCCGCCGGCTCAACCACATCGGTGTCGAAGTCGACGACCTCAATGCCGCCGAAGCGAAGGTGCTCGCCGCCGGCCTAGTCCCCTTCAACCACGCAAACTACGAGCCGGGACGGCGGTTCTATGTGCTCGATCCGGACGGGATCGAGTACGAGGTGGTGAGTTATGGATGAGCGCGGAGGCATTGGTGCCGGCGTGAAAGCCGCAATCACCTTGGCCCCTACTCCTCACCCGTTCTCTTGCGGGGGAGGTGGAGCGGTACTCTTTCTCGCGCCGTGACGGAGGGGGCGCAAAGCCGCCTCCATTGAATATCGGGGAGTTAGTCCAAACAAGGCAATAATTATCAGTGCGTCACCGCAATTCCTCTTCTATTCTAAATCAGGTAACTAACAGCACTCGACTTTATTTCTGCTTTTCAAAACTGCCTCGGCGCCGGAGGGCTTCGATTATCCCCGCCGCCGTAATTTCACCCGAGCGGAGGGCCGCTGAAAGACGCGACATCTGCACGTCCTCCCGGTCTCGCTCTTCCAAGCTCATGCTCTTCCGGCGGGCACGCTCTTTCTCGACGAAAGCGCGATCATCCTCGTCGAAGCGGTGTTGCTCCGCCGCTACCAAGCTCGCGAATTCGGTAGCGTCCCTGACACGTTGTCGAGCGCCGCCAACGTGTGAGGCGAGAGACTTTGGAAGGTTTGGACGGGGCTCGTGAGGCGGCAAATTTTTCTCCGGATTTTGGTCAGCGTCCGATCTTTATTCATTTCGCCGCACGACATGAACTCGGTTTCCGAGCATTGCCGCCTGAATACGATCCGCCAGTTTCGTCCGAAGCTCGGGAGCGAGGGCGCCCAGGCGCCACCAAGCGCCGGCGGATTTGTCGGCGATGCCGACGTCGGGGCCGACCCAGCGGAATGTGTTGACTTCCCAATGGATGATCCAGCTCGGCCTGTTCAGGCCGAAGGCGCCCGGGCTCAATTTGATCGCATCCGGGTTTCCCGGGTCTTGC
Organism: Caulobacteraceae bacterium; assembly: GCA_965277785.1. Classification (GTDB taxonomy): domain Bacteria; phylum Pseudomonadota; class Alphaproteobacteria; order Caulobacterales; family Caulobacteraceae; genus Acaudatibacter. The sequence goes on along the minus strand of CBDIDP010000004.1, from coordinate 3,085 downwards.
GACGTGATCGGAGCGACCATGATAGTGGGCGACTCGCCCTCCCCGACCGCCAGGACCACCACGCAGGGCCGCTCCTTCGCGGGATTGTCGCGGCCGGCGTCGGATTCGTGCGACCAGAGGTAGCCATATGGGAGAACGTCCCCAGGAGCGGGGCGCCTCCTAGCGGATGATGGTGTCACCATCGTCGGGCGTTCCTTCGGGAACCCGGAGCGCGTCCAAGCCATCGGCCAGCAGCGACGCCAGATGAGGCGGCAGGTCCTCGACGCGGTAGGCTTGTCGATCGCGCGCCTTCAGGCGCTCATATTCGTCGAACGCCATGAGCACGTGTCGGGGCCGCCCCTTGGCGGTGATCACCACGGGATCGCGAAGCGCCTGATCGGACACCGCGCCCCAATTTCGCTGGATCTGGTTGGAGGGAATGCTCCGAGTGTGGGTTGGAGAGTTACGCGCTTGAGACATGATCTTGAACCTACCGGCCTCGTTTCGCCGAAAATCGCCAGCCTAGCGCCAGCAACAGGTATGTGCTGTCATATACGTCATTGACGTGAAGAGCCAGAAGCGGCTTCAAAGCCTTGACGATTGGCGCCGATCGGCGGACCCTCGTCGCCGGAGGGGTGTTCATGCGTCATCGAACCGCTATCGCCGCCGCCTGCGCGTGCCTCGCGAGTTCAGCGTGGTCCTTCTCCGACGGCGACCTCCAGCGCGGGATAATACCGCCCGATTGGGCTGCGAGGCCTGATCCGGACCAGACCGCGAGCGTTTATCCGGAATTGGCCAACGATCTGGGGATCGGTGGGCACGTCACTCTAGGCTGCAGGATCGACTCGCGGGGCTTGGTCGAGCGCTGCCGCATACTCGCCGAAGCGCCTCGGGGATTTAAGTTCGGCGGCGCGGCGGTGCGGCTGACGCCGATGTTTCGCTTCCGACCGGCCATGACGATGACGGGACCGATGCCTTCCACGGTCGACATCCCGATCCGGTTCGTGCCGCCGCCGGACGACATCCGTCGCGCCATCCCGTTCATGGCCCTGCTGGCGGCCTTCACCACCGCCCTCGCCTGGTACAGACGCCGGGTAAGGGCGCGCGGCTGGGTTCGAGGTGGCCGCGTCTCGGAGGTCTAAGCGGAAGATTTCCTACCGGAGGGCGGTCGTCTCGACCGCCTCCAGCCGAAGCGTCGAGAACCATGCGCGGTCGAGACGACCGCGTTTCGCAGCGCTGTCGACCGACGCCGGCGCTGGAAGAGAGACGATCCGAAGGCGTGGCGCGAAAGACCGCTTTCACCGGATTGAATGCGACCTAGTCTTTCCGCGTCTCGAAGCGGATCTCGCCCTGATCGAGCGTTGCATCCGCTCCGGCATGTGCCACACAGTCCCAATGTACACCGCTGGAAGGTAACCACCCTATGGACTTCCCGGTCGCGAACGCGCCGCGCCTGCTAATCAAGAAATCGATCGAGCAGATCCAGTACGAATCCGGCGCCCAGCACCTCAAGCGCACGCTCGGGCCGGTCAATCTCGTCCTGCTCGGCATCGGCTGCATCATCGGCGCCGGCATCTATGTCATGACCGGCAACGCGGCGGCGAACTACGCCGGGCCGGCGGTGATCCTGTCGTTCGTGGTGGCGGGCCTCGCCTGCGCCTTCGCCGGGCTGTGCTACGCCGAGCTGGCGTCGTGCATGCCGGTGGCCGGGTCGGCCTACACCTATTCCTACACCACGCTGGGCGAGGTGTTCGCCTGGATCATGGGTTGGCTGCTGGTGCTGGAATACGGCGTCTCCGCCGCCACCGTCGCCGCCGGGTGGAGCGGCAACGTCACTAGCCTGCTGGCCAACTTCGGCCTGCAAATCCCGGTCGAGTGGACGACATCCTACATTCAGGCGAGCGCCGGAGCGGGCGGGGCGACGCTGTTCAGCGGCGGGCACGGCCTCAACCTGCTGGGCGCCGCCGGCATCCTGCTGGTCACCGCCCTGCTGGTGATCGGCATCTCGGAGTCCGCCAGCGTCAACAACGTCATCGTGGTGGTGAAGGTCGGCGTGCTGCTGCTGTTCGTGGCCATGGGGGTGTTGTTCATCCACCCGGCCAATTGGCGGCCGTTCATTCCCGCGAACCAGGGCGGGCTGAAGTACGGACCGGTGGGCATCTTCCGCGCCGCCTCGACCATCTTCTTCGCCTACGTCGGCTTCGAGGCGGTCTCGACCGCGGCGGGCGAGGCGAAGAACCCGGCCAAGGATATGCCGCTCGGCATCCTGGGCTCGCTGCTGGTGTGCACCGTGCTCTACATCGTGGTCGCCGCCGTGCTGACCGGGATGGTGCCCTACCGCGAGTTGGGCGGGCCGGCGCCGATCGCGCTGGCGGTGGACCGCATGGGGCCGGCGTATGCGTGGTTCGCCATCCTGATCAAGGTCGGGGCGGTGGCCGGGCTGACCTCGGTGATGCTGATCCTGACCTACGGCCAGACCCGGGTGTTCTTCGCCATGGCGCGGGACGGCCTGTTGCCGACGATCTTCTCCACCCTGCATCCGAAATTCCGCACGCCGTGGATCGGCACCATGCTGCTCGGCGTCGCCATCGCCATCGCCGCGGCGCTGTTGCCGATCGATATCCTGGGCAATCTCGTCAGCCTCGGCACCGCCGTCGCCTTCGCCATCGTCTGCATCAGCGTGCTGTGGCTGCGCAGGGCGCGGCCGGACCTGGAACGGCCGTTCAAGGCCCCGGGCGGGATCTGGACCCCGATTTTGGGCGTCGTCGGCGCGATGGTGATGGCCGGCCCGCTGCTGGCGGACATGGCGCTGTCGGTGGTTCACGGCGACCCGATCCCGGCGGTGATCCTGGTCGGCTACATCGCGCTGGGCGCGGCGATCTACATCACCTACGGCCACCGCAACTCCCGGTTGGCCCAGGGGCTGGGGCAGCGCGACGCCGACCAGGCCGCCGGGCCGGGACCGATGCAGGCGGAGGTAAGTGGGATAGGATCGGGGAAGGCGTGACCGTCCCTACTCCTCACCCGCCCTCTTGCGGGGGAGGTGGCGCGGCGCTCTTTCTCGCGCCGTGACGGAGGGGGCGCAAAGCCGCAGACGCGGTGCTTG
>CBDIDP010000003.1:0-15022 GCA_965277785.1 Caulobacteraceae bacterium | reverse complement strand
GGTCGTCGCCGGCTTGAGCAAGGCGTGGCTGACCGCCGTCGCCCTGCGCCCGCCCTTGGTTAGGTCGGGAGTTCCTCAAGGCGCCATATCCAATGCGCGACGCAGATCGTGGCTGATGCCCGCGGCGGCCGGCCTGGCGCTGACGCTGGCGTTTGTGCTTCCCGCCTGGAACAACCTGGCGATGGTCTTTCTGCTGGCGGGCCGATTGCCGATGTTCCGTCACCGCGCCTGATCAGCCGCCCTCCCAGGCGACCCAGGCGCCGTGGGGATGGACCGTCGCCAGACGCCGGTCGGCGCCGCCCGGCCACATCGACAGGCGAAGCTCCATGGTCGCCATGTCGCTCGGCGGCGGCTCCATGCGCAGCCAGGCGAACGGCGAGTCCGCCGCGGCCCGTGAGCCGATCTCGGCGATCAGCTCGTCGAGCGCCGCCTGGCTTTCTGGCGGCATGTATTGCCAGAACACCGAGTGGAACAGGACGGTGACCGCGCTGGGCCGCGGTTGGACCCGACGGCGGGTCCAGTCGACGGCGTCCGCTGCGTCAACCGCTGTCCCGGCCGCCCGAGCCATGGCGGCGGCCGCATCGAGGCGCTTCAGCCGATCGAGCTGGTCGGCCCAGACATAGGCGCGTAGTCGCCGGCGGGCGGAGGCGTCCGCCAGATCGACCGGCTTGCGGTCACAGGCCGCGCGCTCGACGACCTCGATGGCCGCGTCGAGAGGTGGCGGGAGTCCGCGCCATTCGGTGGGGATGCGCACGGAAGATCCGACCGGACCCCAGGTCCCGGCGCCACCGAGCTCGTAGGCATACCGATCCCAGAGTTGGTTCAGCCCCGCGCTGGCGCCCACTTCAAAAGTGCGCATCGGCAGGCCGGTCTCCTCGGCGATCGTGAGAAAGCCCGGAAGCAGGCAGGCGGAGCGCCGCACCTCGTTGGTTTGAGGTTCGTGGTCGATGAAGCGGTCGAGCCGTTCGGCGTGTGTCTCCATCGCCTCTAGAGCCGCTGACCAGGCGGCGACCGCGTGGCCTGGGGTGTCGCTCGCGGGATACGCCTTCGCCAGCGCGCCGTCTTCACCGCTCAGGGCGAGGTCGTGCAGCGCGCCCAGCAGCCGCAGGGCGACGGCGTCGGCGATGAGGTCGCGGGTGGAGGCGGCGGCCCAGCGCGCCATGAGCTCGCGCGTCGGTCCGCCGTTCACGATGTCGTCCGCCGCCGCGCCGAGAAGCGCGCCGGAAAACGGCGATCCCATCCGATCGCATACCGCGCTCTGGATTTTCAGAGCCTGGGTGAGGCCTTCGAAGGTCGGTGATGTGCCGCTCATGACGCCGATCAGACCGGCGGCGAGCCCGTCCGGTCAAGGTTGAAAGAGATCGTCAACCTCAGGCTCGCGGAACGCCTTCATCGGATCGCGGCCCATCAGCGCGAGACGCACGGGCGCCCAGCTCAACCGGTGGATTTCGCATGGCCCAAGTTCCAGCAGCGCCCGGGCGTGGACCGGCGCGCGATAGCCCTTGTGGCCGGCGAAGCCGTAGCCGGGATAGGTCTCGTCCATCTCGCGCATCAGGCGGTCGCGCGCGGTCTTGGCCAGGATCGAGGCCGCCGCGATGGAGCAGGAGATGGCGTCGCCCTTGACCACCGTCTTCACCGGACACGGCATCGGGAACCGGTAATTGCCGTCGACCAGCGCGAAAGCAGGCTGGATCTCCATCGCCGCCACCGCCCGTCGCATGGCCAGGCCGGTGGCGTGGAGGATGTTGAGCGAGGCGATCTCCTCCACCGAGGCGAAGCCGACGCCCCAGGCGACGGCGCGCGCCTTGATCTTGACCTCCAGCGCCTCGCGCTGTTTCGCGGAAAGCAACTTCGAATCGTCCAGGCCGCCGATCCGGCAGGGATCCTTCAGGATCACCGCGCCGGCGCAGACCGGCCCGGCCCACGGCCCACGCCCCGCCTCGTCGACGCCGCACACCGGGCCGATGCAGGCCCGTTCCAGCATCATGTCCGGTCCACGGCTCATGCGACGGCTCCCATGCGCGCGATCTCGTCATGGCGAAAGCAGCCGACGATGTGATCGTTGACCATGCCGACAGCCTGCATGAAAGCGTAGACGATTACCGGTCCACAGAATTTGAAACCCCTCGCCTTGAGCGCCTTGGCCATCTCCTCCGAGGCAGGGGTCGAGGCGGGGATCTGGTCCATGGCGGTCCAGCGGGTCTGGACCGGCGCGCCGCCAGCCAAGCCCCACAGCCAGCCGCTGAAATCCTCGCCGCGCTCACGCATCTCGACATAGACGCGGGCGCCGGCAATGGCGGCGTCGATCTTGGCGCCCGAGCGGATGATGCCCGGATCGGCCAACAGCCGCGCCCGGTCGTCATCGCCGAACCGCGCCACGATGTCCGGATCGAAGCCCGAAAACGCCGCGCGGAACGCCTCGCGCTTGCGCAGGATGGTGATCCAGGCGAGCCCGGCCTGGAAACCGTCCAGCACCAGCTTCTCCCATAGCGCGCGACTGTCCCACTCGGGCGCGCCCCACTCGGTGTCGTGATAGTCCAGGTAGACCGGGTCGGCCGGATTGGCCCACGTGCAGCGGCCCTCATGTCCGTCATAAAGCTTGACGCCCACGGGCGGTGATCTCCAATCGGGGCGGCATGCGCATCCTGAACGTCGCCGACTTCAACTGGATGACGGGCGCGGAGCGCGACACCGTCAACCTGTCGCTGTTCGACATCTGCCGCAAGCTGGGATTCGCGGCAACGCGCGCGGGGCATCTGGTCGTGGAATTCTCCGACCGCGCGGTGGCGCGGCGCGGTCTCGGCGGACGCGCGACAGCGAACCGGCGGTTCCTGCAGACCGTGGACGAGCTCAAGCCGGACCTGATCCTGCTCCACTTCGCCGACATCATCCGCAACGAGACCCTGGCCGAGGCGCGGCGGCTGAGCCCCGGCGTCAAGATCGCCGACATCAACATCGACCCGATCGATACGGAGAAGAACCAGCGGCGGTTGGGACTGCGAACCGGGTTCGTCGATGCGCTGTTCGTCACCACCGCCGAACCGTCGCTTGGTCGCTATGCCGGACCGGGCGCGTTCGCGGCCTTCATGCCCAATCCCGTGGACCGCTCGGTCGAGACGGGCCGCGCGTTCGAGGTCGAGTCGCCACCGTATGACCTGCTGTTTCCCGCGACGGATGCGAGGCCGCGTGAGGTCGGTGACGAGCGACTCACGCCATCGCAGGCGATATCGCGCCTCGCATCGAGCGTTCCAGGCCTGCGCGTCCTGACCCCCGGAATCGGCTCGCCCCGCCTACGCGGCCAAGCCTACCTCGCGGCCTTGAGCCAGGCCCGCTTCGGTTGGGCCCTTTCCCGCCGAGCCACCCTCCCCCTCTACGCCTCCGACCGCATGGCCCACATGTTCGGCTGTGGCTTGGCCGTGGCGCTGGACCGGCGGAGTGGGTTCGACCGGTTCTACCGGGCCGAAGAGGTGATCTTTTACGACGACCTTGACCGTCTCGCCGACAGGCTAGAGCGGCTGCTCGCCGATGACGCCGCGGCCCGCGAGATCGCGCGACAGGGCCGGGAGCGAACGTGGTCGATTTTCGAAAGCGCCCGCGTGCTTGACTACCTGCTCGCGCAGCTTTTTACGGACGGCGGGGCGAATCACATCGAGTGGCCCACCGCGCGGTGGAGCTAAACTTTGGAGGGTCGGCGCTCCCGCCGACCCCACTTTCACCGGCGCGGAGCTGCTGGAAAGCGGTCGGCGAGGGCGCCGACCCTCCAAAGCGATCAACCCCACTTAACCTCAGCCGACCGTAGCTCCTCTGCTGATCACGCGCATTCGTAGCTAAAGTCGAAGGACCGAGCCCCGTCCATGGGCTCACATTCGATCGTAATCCAGTCGAAGAGATCGCAGGGCTGAACGCCGGCGTCGGCGGCAAGTTGGGTGAGTTCATCGAGGTTTAGGTTGTACGTCAAGGTGACGGCGACGTTCACGCGCTGATCTAGTAGCACCTTAGCGTCTTCACCGCTGACGTATGCACTACCGCCGTTCAATATCCCGTCATAGCCATCTGTTCGAGCATCGAATATTCGAGCATCCTTGGCGCATCCGAGGCACTTCAGATCGTGCGGAGGGCCGACCACCCGCGCTTGCCTAGTCAAGAATGATAGAAACCCGGTTGGGCGCGGAGTCGTAAAACCCGAGATACGAAACTGGTCCGCACCGCAGTTCGCGCAGCTCACCGAGTAACGAACGATCGCCGGCTTATCGGCCCCGCCCTCTGAGGGCAGGCGGACTGTCCGTAGAGCCATCAAAGACAGCGGCGCGCCGTCTATCGCTTGCACGGTCGTTACTCCTACAACACCAAATCCACTGTGATTGGGGCGTGGTCGCTCGGACGTTCCCAGCCGCGCACATCGTCGTGAACCCGCGCCGCGACCGCGCCCAGGCGCCAGGCTGCTTCGCGCAGGCCCGGCGTGATCCAGATGTGGTCGAGACGGAGGCCTCGGTTGGAGGCGCGGAAGTCGGCGGCGCGGTAGCTCCACCACGAGAACAGCTTGGCCGGTTCCGGAGTCGCCTCGCGCAGCAGGTCGATGAAGCCGGCGCTGGCCTTGAGCTTGGCCATCGCCTCGACCTCGATCGGGGTGTGGCTGACGATCTTCGACATGTATCTGTGGTTCCACACGTCGTTTTCGCCCGGCGCAACGTTGAGATCGCCGCAGATGACCAGCGGCCGCGTCGGGTCGCGCTTGGCCATCTCGACGGTCAGGCGCTCGTAGAAGTCGAGCTTGTGGTCAAACTTCGGATTCAGCGTCCGGTCCGCGACGTCGCCGCCGGCCGGAATGTAGAAGTTGTGGATCTCCACGCCGGCGACGATGGCCGAGACGTGGCGGGCATGCTTTTCGCGGCAGACATCCAGGGACGGCGCATCCTCGATCGGCAGGCGGGAGGCGATGGCGACGCCGTGCCAGCCTTTCTGGCCGCTGATCCGCAGGTGCGGCAGCCCCGACTCGACAAAGGCCGCCGTGGGAAACTCGCCCTCACGGCACTTGATCTCCTGCAGGCAGAGTACGTCCGGAGCGTACTCGGCGACGAAGCGCTGAACCTGCGCCGCGCGCAGGCGCACGGAGTTGATGTTCCACGAGGCTATGCGGAGGCGCATCGGGACGCCAACGGAACACCTCTCCCATTGGGAGAGGGAGGGGTCCAGCGAAGCTGGGAGGGTGAGGGGTTACGGTCGCGGTGATTAGCCGCTTTTGTTTGAATCATCCTAACCCCTCACCTTCCCACGCGCGAAGGCGCGCGCGGGCCCCTTCCTCTCCCTACGGGAGAGGTGATTTAAGGCGAACTCACGACGCCGGAAGGGTTTCCAGGAACCGCGCCGGCTCGCCGATATGCGGCGACACCACCTCGCCCTCACGCATCACCATGCGGCCGCGGATGATCGTCGCCATTGGCCAGCCTTGCGCTTCGAAGCCGTCGAAGGGGGTCCAGCCGGCGCGGCTGGCGGTGTCGGCGTGGCGGATGGTGCGGATGGCGGCGAGGTCGACGAGGGTGAGGTCGGCGTCGAAACCCTCGGCCATGCGGCCCTTGTCGGCGAGTCCGAAGATGCGCTGAGGGCCGTGGCTGGTGAGGTCGACGAGGCGTTCGAGAGTCAGGCTGCCCTCGGCGACGTGGGTCAGCATGATCGGCAGCAGGGTCTGCACGCCCGGCATGCCGGACGGCGAGGCGGGATAGGGCCGCGCCTTTTCCTCCTTCGTATGCGGGGCGTGGTCCGAGCCGAGCACGTCGGCGACGCCGGTGGCGAGGCCGCGCCACAGCGCCGCGCGGTGGCGCTCGTCGCGGATCGGCGGGTTCATCTGGGCGTAGCCCTTGAGCCGCTCGTAGGCCTCCGGCGCGGCCAAGGTCAGGTGCTGCGGCGTCAGCTCGACGCTGGCGACATCCTTGTTGTGGCTCAGGAACTCGATCTCGTCGGCGGTGGTGACGTGGAGGACGTGGATGCGCTTGCCGAGCGCCCGCGCCAGCTTCACCAGGCGCCGGGTCGAGCGGATCGCCGACTCCGCGTCGCGCACCTCCGGGTGGCTGGTCCAGTCGCCGGTGCGCGCCAGCGGACGCCGTTCGGCCAAACGGTATTCGTCCTCGGAGTGAAAGGTCCCGCGTCGGTTGATGTTGCGCAGGATCAAGCCGACGCCCTCGTCATCGGGCACCAGCAGAGTGCCGGTCGAGGCGCCCATGAACACCTTGACCCCGCAGCAACCGGGCAGGCGTTCCAACTCGCCGAGGAAGGGCGCGTTGTTGTGCGTGCCGCCGACGTAAAAGGCGTGGTCGGTATGCATGCGGCCCTTGGCGCGGGCGAGTTTGTCGGCGAGGGCGTCGGGGTCGGTGGTCGTGGGCTCGGTGTTCGGCATCTCGAACACGGTGGTGACGCCGCCCAGCACCGCGCCGCGCGACCCGCTCTCCAGATCCTCCTTCCACTCCAGACCCGGTTCGCGGAAGTGGACCTGGCTGTCGATCACGCCGGGCATCACGGTCAGGCCGGTGGCGTCGAACACCTCGCCGGCGTCGACCGTGCTCAAGTCCCCGACAAACGCGATTTTGCCCCGGCGCACTCCGATGTCGGCCAACCCCCGGCCGGCGTGGTTGATCACCTCGCCGCCGCGCACGATGAGGTCGTAGGTCTCAGGCATGAACCTCTCCGGCGGGAGTGAACGCGGCCGTGCTGTCCGTCTCGGCGAGCAGCTTGCGCGCGGCGGCGATGACGGCGGAGGCGCGCAGGTCGGTCATATGGCACACTGGATGGTTGAGCCGGGCGTCGCGCGCCTCGATCTGGGCGAACGTCGTGGCGCCGCGAACCACGCGGCCATGCTCGCTCCACGGCGCGTAGAGCCGCTCGTCGGAAGGGCCGAACAGGCCGATGGTCGGCGCGCCCGCCGCCGCGGCCAGGTGCATCAGGCCGGAGTCGTTGCCGATGAACAGCCGGGCTTTCGCGAGCGCCGCGAAGGCGACCAGCAGGGGTTCGCAATCGACGAGGTCGATGCGGCGGTCCCTCGGCACGACGTTGAGCAGAGGCGAGGCCACTCCGCGATCGCCTGGTCCGCCCAGCACCATCAGCCGGCCGCCGGCCAGCTCGCCGCCCTTGCCCAGCAGCGTGCGCGCGACCTGGGCGAAATGCTCCGCCGGCCACATCTTGCCGACCCAGTTGGCGGCGGGAGCCATGGCCAGGATCGGCCCGTCGCCGGCGGTCAGCCGCTCCGCGCGCGCCAGCTCGGCGTCGCCGACATAGAGATATGGCGCGGGCGGCTTCTGTTCCTGCTTTAGCAGCCTGGACGCCTCGATCACCTTGTGCGCCGGTTCGCCGCCCGGCTTGTGGACGGCGCGGCGCGATCGGCGCAGGAACCCCGAAATTGGCGAGCCTCGGGTATCGACGATCAGGCCCCAGTGTCGGCCGCGCACCTGACGCCACAGGCCGTACCAGTGGGCGGAAAGAGGCCGTTTCTCCATCACGATCACCCGGTCCAGGCCGGGGACGCGCTCGAACAACGGCGCGGTGAGGCCGCTGGCGACGATGGTGAACCGCGCGCCCTCGACCTCGTCGACCAGCGCCTTGATCAGCCCGGACGACAGCACGGCGTCGCCGATGCGGCTGGAGGCGATGAACAGGATGGGGAAACGGCGGGGGGCCATGACGGCGCAGGTGTATACGCCCCGCGCCCTGGCGCCAAAGGCCCAGCTTCGCCACATCGAGGAAATGACCGCCGACGACCTCAAGACCGCCCGCCTGGACTCCCGCGCCGTGATCGCGGTGTCGGGGGAAGACTGGCGCGGTTTCCTGCAGGGGCTGGTCACCCAGGATGTGGAAACCCTCGCTGCCGGGGAGCTGCGTTTCGGGGCTCTGCTGACTCCGCAGGGCCGGGTGCTGTTCGATCTGTTCCTGCTTGGGCGCGACGACGGCTGCTGGATCGACTGCGCGGTCGACCGGCGAGACAACCTGCTCCAGCGTCTCTCGATTTACCGACTGCGCGCCAAGGTGACGATCGCGGCTGGGGACGCGCCCGTATTCGCGGCGTGGGGCGCGGCGGACGCGCCGGACGGTTGGCGACCCGACCCGCGCCTCCGCGACCTGGGCTATCGCGGGTACGGCAAACCCCATCGAGACGGCGTGTCCGCGACCGAAGCCGATTACGACGCCATGCGCCTGAGCTTGGGCGTTCCGGGACCGGCCGATTGGGGAACCGACAAAACCTACCCCATCGAGGCGAATTTCGATCTGCTGAACGGCATCGACTTCAAGAAGGGTTGTTTCGTCGGACAGGAAACAACCTCGCGCATGAAGCGGCGCGGGACAATCAAGAGCCGCATGGCCCCGATCGCCTTCGACGGTCCGCCCCCCGCCCTCGGATCCGAACTTCTGGCTGGCGACCTGCGCGCGGGCGAGGTGCTCTCGGTCGGCGCGACCGAGGCCATGGCTCTCTTACGGCTCGACCGTCTGGCGGCCGGTGCTTTGACCCGCCATGGCGGCCACGCTTGGCGGCCGAGACTGCCGCATTGGTTGCAGGCGTCGACACGGGAAGGCGACAGCCGATGATAGGTTTGATATCGGTTCGTGCTCACAGGCCCGGCGGGACTGGTTCGTCCGCCTAGAGCCGGCGCACGGCAGCGGAGTCATTTGACCGCGAACAGGGGGGTCATGGCCTTGATCCCCGCCGCATCGTCGCCGGAATGGCCCAGCCGCTCGGTGATGCCGAAGGCGTCCTGCAGCGTCCTTAGCAGAGAGTAGTGGCTGTACGGCGTATCGTCCCTGGCTCCGCGCGGGCCATGGTTGGTGATCACGACCGCCGGGATGTGGCCGCCACCGCCGTTATCCGGCTTGCCGCAGCAGCCCTCGGTCGTGCGGCCGGAGCCCTCGTCGAAGGTGATGACGATGGCGACGTTCCGCTTCGACCGCCACGCCGGTGTTCCCTGGATCATCGCGACAATGCGGCCGACTTCGGCGTCACCCCGCCGGATCAGCAAGCCCGTGTTGGTGATCGCGCAGTCGGTCGGGACGCCCGGCAGCGGTGGGAGGCCGTGCATCTCGTTGCACTGGTTCGGCACGACGAGGGCGAAGTTCGGCAAGGCGCCGGAGGCGATGTCCGCCCTGAACTGCTCGAAGCCGACCAGGTGTCGGGCCCGATCCGGATCGGTCTGCGCCGAGGCGAAGTTGACGAAGCCGGCGTGCTTGGCGGCGTAGACGGGGAGCGGGACCGTGCTGGTCACCACCGCCCGATCCTCCGCCACATAGGCCAGAGAGCCGGGCGTCGGCAGGCTTTCCAGATAGGCTTTCCAGGTCAGTCCCGCATGCTGGAGCTGATCGCCTAGGTGAGGGGTCCGTTGGGTGTGATCGGTGTAGTCCGCCCTCGCCGAATTGGGGCAGTTGGGGTCCTTCTGACCGGGTTTGCAGTAGAAGGCGTCGTCGTCGTGGATGCCGAAATTGTCGCCGCCGAGCAGGGCGACATAGTTGCCTTCGCTTGGGTGGGTCTCGCCGTAAAACCGCGTGGCGTCGCCGTAGGTCTTGGCCAGGGTGGCGATGTTCGGCGCCGCCGCCGCGTCCAGGATCTGTTCGTAATTCTTGTTCTCCTCCAGGATGACGAAGATGTGGTCGTACCGTGGCACGCCCTCCACCGCCGTCGACTTAGGCACGCTAGCGCAGGCGCCGAGCAGGAGAGACGCCAGGGCCGCCGCGACGGAAAGAGGGGTTCGGATGGTCATGGGTCGCGGCTCTCCTAGCGGCGGTCTATAACACCCGCGCGACGTACGCCCATCGCTTGCGCGCCAAGGCGCCCCGTCGTAATAGCCCCACCCTTCGGCGATCGCCCTGATCCTCGGTAGCTCAGTTGGTAGAGCAGGCGGCTGTTAACCGCCGGGTCGCAGGTTCGAGTCCTGCCCGGGGAGCCAGGGGGCCGTCTCAGACGGTTCCGCCCCGTCCCAATTTTCCTATAGATTTCGGGCAGATCAAGGTAGATCACGTCCGATTTATTCCGGGCAGTTCCGTTGCATCCGGGGGCCTTTGGGGGCCTAATTGGGGGCCTCGGAATCACCTGTGGTCAAAAGGCCCCCACATGGCCCTTACCGACACCGCCGTCCGCAAGGCCCGGCCGACCGATCGCCCGTTCAAGCTCGCCGATGGAGGCGGACTCTATCTCCTCGTCACTCCGACCGGGGGGAAGCTGTGGCGGTTGAAGTTCCGCCACGCCGGCAGGGAGCTGAAGCTCTCGTTCGGCTCATACCCAGCCGTCACGCTCAAGGCGGCTCGCGAGAAGAGGGAAGAGGCGCGCCGGGAGCTCGGAGCCGGCCATAACCCCGCCATTGAGAAGCGCCGCCGGGTTGCCCGAGAACGACTCGAGGCCGCGACCACCTTCAAGGCCGTGGCGGACGAGGTGATCGCCAAAGCAAAGAAGGAGGGAAAGGCTCCTTCAACGCTAAAGGCCGCCCGGCGTTTTCTGGCTTTGCTCAAGCCGCTCCACGCTTCCCCCGTAGCCGACGTCGAGCCGGCCGAGCTGCTCGCGGTTATTCGCCCTCTAGAGAACAAGGAGCGTCACGAGACGGCCCTCAAAGTCCGGGCGTTTGCCGGCCGCGTCTTCCGCCATGCCATCCTCACCGCCCGAAGCAGGAACAATCCGGCGGAGACGCTGCGGGGCGCGCTCACGACACCGAAGGTTCGGCATCTTGCCGCCATTGTGGAGCCGGCGGCCGTCGGAGGCCTGATGCGATCGATCGAAGGGTACGAGGGCCAACCCTCAACACGTCTCGGCCTGCTCTTGATGGCCCATCTGTTTGTCCGGCCCGGCGAACTGCGCCAGGCCCGGTGGGCTGAAATCGACTTCGAGGCCGCTGTCTGGCGCATTCCGGCCGATCGCACGAAGATGCGCCGTGAACACGTCGTCCCGCTCAGCCGCCAAGCCCTAGAGGCGTTCGGCGCCCTCGAAGCGATTCATTCAGGCGGCGCTTTTGTATTCCCCTCCCTCGGCTCTCTCGCGCGCCCGATGAGCGAGAACACGCTCAACGCCGCCCTTCGCCGCCTCGGCTACTGCAAGGACGAGATGACCTCGCACGGTTTCCGGGCCTTGGCGTCGACTCTACTCAACGAGAGCGGGAAGTGGACTCCGGACGCGATCGAGCGCGCCTTGGCCCACGCCGACACCGACTCGATCCGCGCGGCCTACAGCCGCGGAGCGTTCTGGGGCGAGCGAGTGAAGATGGCTCAATGGTGGTCGGACCACTTGGATGAACTCAAGGACGGCGCTCAGATCCTGCCATTCAGGAAGGAAGTCTGACCCCGCTTCACCGTCCCGCTATCGTCGGATCGTTCCCGAAGATCGATCCGGGTCGCTCGGCGACATATCTTTCGGGATCGGCGACCCAGCGCTCGATCTCGGCTTCGCTCCATCCGGCGCCGTGCACGCTGATCCTGAGCTGGCGGGGGAAGCTGCCGTCGGCGATCTTGCGGTAGACGGTCGAGCGGCTGAGGCCGGTGCGATCGAGCACCGTTCTCAGGCGGAGAATGCGGTTCGGGGCGAGCATGGATTTGACCCAACGAGACGTGCGGCGAGGAGCATCGGCGGAGGCGGCCAGGGCGCCAAGGCGGTTCGCGAAGGGAGCGCAGCGCCGGCTAGAAAAAGAGGCGTTCGGCTCGGATCGCCCTCGCGGTCCAACGATGATCGGTGCTGAATCTACCGTGAGGCGAGCGGCGATCCGAGGCCGCGATCACCCGCTCGGGCGCGCGTCAGCGAACCGGCTTCGCTAAATCGTCGACGATGGTGCCCGGCCAAGTCATCCAGCGAGCTTCCGTGCTTCGGCGTCCGCCTCGAACGCGCGATGTCCCCGTTGCGCAAGTCGTTCGCGAACGCCGACGCGGTCATCGCCGGCCAGGTTCGCGGCGACGGCGAGCAGGCCACCGTAGATCACCGCGCGGTCGTCCTTCGTGAGCTCGACGAGACCAGCCTTCACGACGAGGCCGCCGAGTTCTATCAGCTGGCGCGTGCGCTCCTGCCGCCTCACGACCCAGGCTCGCGTGTCATGCCGCGCTCGACGCGCTTGGAGCCGCCGCTTGCTCGCGGCGGCCCGCTTCAGCGCCTTGGCCGTCGCGGTCATCCGATCCCGCAGCCCGCCTTGTCCGTCGCTGAAAGAACGCCTGGCCGCGTTTGCGCCAGCTCTCCTTTCCTTCCGGATCGCCGCAATCGACCATCGCCAGCAGTCCGCCGGCGAGGGTCTCGACGTCGAGCGGCTTGCGCATGGAGTCCTCTCCGTTCGAGTGATGCGGAGAGGATAGCGGCGTCCGACCGGGTCCGCGCCGGGCGGTGATCCAGGCCTGGGACAGGCTGGTCCCGAGCGAGATTTATTCTCGTGAGGGCGCGCTTATACGTCGTGCCGACGTGGCGCTTGCGCTGTAGCTGGTGGGGTCGCGATGGCGATCTACCACTTCAGCGCCAAGGTGATCGGCCGGGCGAGCGGGTCCAGCGCCCTGGCCGCGGCCGCGTACCGCTCGGCCTCGCGGCTGGAGGACGAGCGGCTCGGGCGGGCGCACGACTTCACCCACAAGGCCGGGGTGATCCACTCCGAGGTGATGCTGCCGGAGCATGCGCCGCCGGAGTTCGCCGACCGCGAGCGGCTGTGGAACGCGGTCGAGGCGGGCGAGGTGCGCAAGGACGCCCAGCTCGCCCGCGAGGTGGAGATGGCGATCCCGAGAGAGATGACCCAGGCGCAAGGCATCGCCCTGGCCAGGGACTTCGCCCAGCGGCAGTTCGTCGATCGCGGCATGATCGCCGACCTCAATGTGCACTGGGACATCGGCCCGGACGGACAGGCGCGGCCGCATGCGCATGTCATGCTCAGTCTGCGATCCGTGGACGAGGACGGCTTCGGCGCGAAAGCCCGGGACTGGAACCGCACCGAGCTGCTCAAGGACTGGCGCGAGGCCTGGGCGGATCACGTCAACCAGCGCCTGGCCGAGCTCGACATCGACGCGCGGATCGATCACCGCAGCTTCGAGGATCGCGGGATCGATCTCGAGCCCCAGCACAAGATCGGGGCCTGTGGCGCGCGACGGCTGGAACGGGGCCAGGACGCGGAGCGGGCCGAGGACCACCGCCGCATCGCGCGGGAGAACGGCGCGCGGATCATCGCCGAGCCGAAGATCGCGCTGGAGGCGCTCACCCACCAGCAAGCGACCTTCACCGCTCGGGATCTCCAGCTGTTCATCCACCGGCACAGCGACGACAAGGACCAGTTCGACCGGGCCATGAGCGCCGTGCGCACCTCCCCCGAGCTGATCGCGCTGGGCGAGGATGGCCGGGGCGTCCCCCGCTACACCTCGCGCGAGATGTTGAAGGTCGAGCAGCGATTGGAGCGCGCCTCGCTGGAGATGGCCCGGGGCGGCGGAGAGAAAGTCGGACCGGAACGGAAGAGGGACGCCCTGGACGCGGCGCGGGAGCGCGGTCTTGAGCTCACCGGCGAGCAGCGGGACGCCTTCGCGCATGTGACCGGGAAGGAGAAGCTCAGCGTGGTGATCGGCTACGCCGGCGCGGGCAAGTCGGCCATGCTGGGCGTGGCCCGCGAGGCCTGGGAGGGAGAGGGCCACACGGTGCGCGGCGCGGCCCTGTCGGGAATCGCCGCCGAGAGCCTGGAAGCCGGCTCGGACATCCCCTCCCGCACCCTGGCCAGCCTGGAGCGCTCCTGGGACAAGGAGAGGGACCTGCTCACCGCCCGCGATGTGATCGTGATCGACGAAGCCGGGATGATCGGCTCGCGGCAGATGGAGCGGGTGATCTCCAAGGCGCGGGACGCCGGAGCCAAGGTGGTGCTGGTGGGCGATCCCGAGCAGCTGCAGGCGATCGAGGCGGGGGCGGCCTTGCGCGCCATCGCCGAGCGGGTCGGCTCGGTGGAGATCACGCAGGTCCGGCGGCAGATTCACGACTGGCAGCGAGACGCCACTCGTCAGCTCGCCACCGGGCGCACGAGCGAGGCGCTGGACCTCTACGCCGACCATGGCGCGGTCCACGCGACCGAGACGCGCAACCAGGCCCGGCAACAGCTGGTGGACCGATGGGATCGCGAG
The DNA here is from genome assembly GCA_965277785.1 of Caulobacteraceae bacterium. Lineage (GTDB taxonomy): Bacteria > Pseudomonadota > Alphaproteobacteria > Caulobacterales > Caulobacteraceae > Acaudatibacter. The sequence goes on along the minus strand of CBDIDP010000003.1, from coordinate 946 downwards.
CGCCAGGCGGAGCCGGAGGTCAGCCGCCTCATCCTCGCGCACACCAACGCCGAAGTGCGGAACCTCAACGACCTCGCCCGCGAGCGGCTGCGGGAGGCTGGGGAGCTTGGGCCCGAGATCATCATCGACACCGAGCGCGGCGAGCGGGCCTTCGCGCGAGGCGACCGGATCCTGTTCCTGCGCAACGAGAAGAGCCTGGGGGTCAAGAACGGCACGCTTGCCGCCGTCGAGGATATCAGCCGCGAGCGCCTGGCCGTGCGGCTCGACGACGGACGATCCGTCGCCTTCGACCTCAAGGACTACGCCCACCTGGACCACGGCTATGCGGTCACCATCCACAAGGCCCAGGGCGTCACCGTCGACCATGCCCACCTCCTGGCCACGCCGGGCCTGGACCGGCACGGGGCCTACGTCGCCCTCTCAAGGCACCGGAGCGGGGTCGCGCTGCACCATGGGGCCGACGACTTCGCCCAACCCGAAGATCTCGCCCGCACCCTCTCGCGCGACCGCTCCAAAGACGTGGCCGGCGACTACGCCCAGCGGCGGGGGATCGATCCCGAGACCGCGGTCCAGCCCAGGGACCTCGCCCTCGTGCGCCACGCCCGCGCGGTGTCGGAGATCTTGCACGTTCGCCGGGCTGGACAGGACATCACCGGCAGCGAGGACCTAGGCCGCACCCGGCGCGCACTGGACGCCTTCGACCCTCACGCCTCGCGCGATCTGGAGCGGGCCTACAAGGCCGATCCAGAGCTGGCCCACGAGGCCGCCGCCGGCCGGCTCGGACGCGCCGTGCGAACCCTCAAGTTGGAAGCCGAGCTGCGCGCCAGGCCCGAGAAGCGCGCCGACCGCTTCGTTCAGCGCTGGCGCCAGCTCGAGCAAGCGGGCGAGAGAGCCTATGCCAATGGCGACTACCCAGGCCACCGCCGGATCCACAACGCCATGGGCC
>CBDIDP010000002.1:0-10469 GCA_965277785.1 Caulobacteraceae bacterium | reverse complement strand
GTTCATCGAACGGGCCTTAGGTGTAGAGGATGAGGAAGCCCATCACGAGGCCGAAGATGCCCATCGACTCGGCCAGGGCCATGCCGATGAACAGCCACACGCGCTCGCTGGCGGCGGCCGACGGGTTACGCATCGCCGCTTGCAGGTAGTTGCCGAACAGGATGCCGAGGCCGGCGCCGGCGCCGATCAGGCCGGTCATCGCGAGGCCGGCGCCGATGTGCCGGGCGGAAACCAAATCCATTGTACTTACGAGTCCTTTTGTTTCGAAGTGAAGGTCAGTGGCCGTGGTCGAGGTTCACGACCTCGTTGAGGTAGACGCAGGTCAGGGCGGCGAAGACGAAGGCCTGCAGAAAGGCGACGACGAACTCCAGGGTCAGCAGGGCGACGATCATCAGGAACGAGACGCCGGAACCCAAAAATCCCAGCTTGGCGATGCCCGCGCCGCCGGCGGCGAACACCCCCATGGCGATGACGAAGCTGGCGAACATGTAGGTCACGACGTGGCCGCCCAGCATGTTGCCGAACAGACGCATCGCCAGGGTGACCGGGCGGATCATGAAGCTGATCACCTCGATGATCATGATGAACAGCGCCATGCCGAAGCCGAGGCCGGACGGCCAGAACAGCTTGAAGAAACCAAGGCCGTTGCGCAGGAAGCCGACCACGATCACCGTGCCGAAGGTCATGATCGCCAGGGTGCCGGTCACCGCGAGCTGCGACGTCGGCGTGAAGCCGCCCGGCGTCAGGCCGAGCAGGTTCATGAAGGCGATGAACAGGAACAGGGTGAAGACGAAGGGCAGGAAGGCCCGGCCGCGCGCGCCGATGATCGGTGCGGTCAACGTGCTTTCGATGCCGTTGTAGAACATCTCCGCCAGGGCCTGGCCCCGACCCGGGACGACGGCGCGCTTGGCGGTGGCGAGGAAGAACAGGCTGACCACGGCGGCGGCCAGGATCATGAACATCACCGAATTGGTGATCGACAGGTCGAGCAGGCCCAGGCCCGGTACCGGTATGGGCGGCAGGGCCACGACCTTGTGGACCAGGAACTGTTCCATGGGCTGGATGTCGGCCATAGATCGTCGTCGAACCCTTCAGTCCTCGTCGTCATCCGGAACCGACGGCGCCGGCCCCAACTCCTTCTCCGACCGCGCGCTGGCGCGCGAGGCGGTCTGGATCGCGGCGAAGATCGCCGTCGCCGACCCCACCACGATCCCGATCACCAGCCCCCATGGGTTGGTGTGCAGGAAATGATCCGCGAGCCAGCCGATGCCGACCCCGCCGAACACGCCGCCGAGTATCTGTCCCAGCAGCCGATACGCATCGGCCGCGCCGCCCCATCCCGAAGACACGGACTTTTGGCGAGACGACTCGAAAGCCGCCAGATCGCGGTCGAAACGCCGGAGCGGATCAGGCCTGTCGCCCGGCGCGGGGTCCATGATCGAAGGAACTCCCAGCCCCAGACAATTCGCGCGCCTCCCCTATCGAGAGCGGCGCTTGCCGTCAACCAAGCGGCCGGGTAGCGGGCGTCGTGCGTGGCGCCTCGGCTACGGTGGCTGTCGTCGGGCTCTGTCAGTTCTGCTATGAGAGGCGGAGGTCAAGATGGACGTTCGTTTGGCTTTCGATGACGATCGGTCACGCGCGGTCGGCATACTGATCGACGTCTGGGGTGACCCCATCATCGTCAGAGGGCAGACCTACAGGATCGGGGACTGTGAGATCTTCATCGCGGGCAAGATGGCGGGCCTCGCCGCGATTTCCGTCCGCGACAAACCCATCGCCGAACTGGTCGCCATCAATGCGTTCGATCGTCACCAAGGCATCGGCACGGCCTTAATCAAATCCATCCCGCCCGCCATCACCGGTTGCGATCAGCTCCGATTGACGACAACGAACGACAATTTGGACGCGATCCGTTTCTATCAACGTCGAGGCTTCCATTTGACCGCGCTGCGTGCCGGCGCGGTCGACGCGGCTCGCCTTCACAAACCCTCCATTCCGACAATAGGCGAGTATGGCATTCCACTCCGCGACGAGTTGGACCTGACTATGGACTTGTGAGACGCCGCGTGTAGCGCGACGCTGTTCTTATTGAAGATGTCGGCTGCCACCTTGTGTGCTTCAATCATCAGCTCAAGGTGCGTCGTCGAACAGGGTCGCTTGCGGCTCTCTCGCGGGCGGCGGCGTCAGGCCGAGATGCGCGTAGGCCTTGGCGCAGGCCAACCGTCCGCGCGGGGTGCGCTGGATGAAGCCCTGTTGCAGCAGGAACGGCTCGATGACGTCCTCCACCGCGTCGCGGGCCTCGGCGATGGCGTAGCTCAAGGTCTCCACTCCAGCCGGGCCGCCGCCGTAGTTCGCGATCAGGGCGGTGAGGTAGCGACGGTCGAGCGCATCCAAACCGACTCCGTCGACTTCCAGCCGGTCCAGCCCGCGCGCGGCGCAGGCGCGGTCGATGGTCGCTGCGCCCTCGGCGGCGGCGAAGTCGCGCACCCGGCGGAGCAGGCGGCCGGCGACACGCGGCGTGCCGCGCGCGCGGCCGGCGATCTCGGCGGCGCCGTCGACCGCGAGGTCCAGCCCCATCTTGCGCGCCGCCTGGGCGAGCACGCGCTGCAGTTCGGCGGTGGTGTAGAACTCCAGCCGGATCGGGATGCCGAAACGGTCGCGCAGCGGATTGGCCAGCAGCCCCGCGCGGGTCGTCGCCGCGACCAGGGTGAACGGCGACAAATCGATGCGCACCGACCGGGCGGAAGGTCCCTCGCCGATCATCAGGTCGAGGGCGTGGTCCTCCATGGCGGGATAGAGGATCTCCTCGACGTTGGAGGCGAGGCGGTGGATCTCGTCGATGAACAGAACGTCGTTGGGTTCGAGGTTGGTCAGGATGGCGGCGAGGTCGCCGGCCTTGGCCAGCACCGGCCCGGAGGTGGCGCGGAAGTTCACGCCGAGTTCGCGCGCCACGATCTGCGCCAGCGTGGTCTTGCCGAGGCCCGGCGGGCCGAACAGCAGGACGTGGTCCAGCGCCTCGCCGCGATCCCGCGCCGCCTGGATGAAGACCCGCAGATTGGCCTTGGCCTGCTCCTGGCCGACGAACTCCGCCAGAGTCCGCGGCCGTAGCGCCTTGTCGGTCGCCTCGAACGGCGCGGCGTCGCCGGAGACGATCCGGGTCACCGGCCGAGCTCGCGCAGGGCGGCCTTGATCAGCGCCGCCTCGCCGGCGTCCTCGCCCAGGCGCAGCGAGGCCTGATCGACCACGCGCCGGGCGGAAACCTCGAGAATGCCCAGGCCGAGCAGCGCGGTGACCGCGCCGCTCGCGCCGGAAAGCGGCTCGGAAGACGCGGGCGCGGCGGTCCCGGACAGGATCGGGCCGGACAGCGGCTTGCCCTTGAGTTCGACCACGATGCGCTGGGCCAGCTTCGGCCCGACGCCGTTGGCCCGGCCGATCGCCGCGCGGTCCTCCCGCGCCACGGCGCCCGCCAATTCGGCGGGGGGCAGCACGTCGAGCACGCCCAGCGCCGCCTTCGGACCGACGCCCTGAATCGCCTGAAGCGTGACGAAGGCCTGACGCTCCTCCCGAGCGAGAAAGCCGTAGAGCCGCGTCCCCGTCGCCTCCGCCCACTGCGTCTCGACGTGGATCAGCGCTTCTTCGCCCGGCGCCGGCAGACGCCCCAGCGTCCGCGCGCCACAGCGCACGACATAGCCGACGCCGCCGACATCGATCAGGGCGTCCTCCTCGCCGACCTCCGCCACCAGACCGCGCAGGCGGCCGATCATGCGGCATGTCCAAGGGTGCGCGAGGTGCGGGCGTGGGCGTGGGCGATGGCGACCGCCAGGGCGTCGGCGGCGTCGGAGGTCGGCGCGCCCGCGGCGGGCAGCAGCCGGGCGATCATGAAGGCGACCTGGGCCTTATCCGCCCCGCCCGTTCCCACCACCGCCTTCTTGACCACCTTGGCGGCGTACTCCGCGACGACCAGACCGGCGCGCGCCGGCGCGATCATCACCGCCGCCCGGGCATGGCCGAGCTTGAGGGTGGACGCGCCGTTGGCGGTCATGAACGTCTCCTCCACCGCCGCCTCGTGCGGACCGTGGAGCGCGATGATCTCCGCCACCGCCTCGAACAGGAACAGCAGCCGATCCGACAGCGCCAGCGTGTCGCGCGGCGCGACCACGCCATGCGCGATATGCGTCAGCCGAGCCCCCTCCACCGCCACCACGCCCCAGCCCGTGCGGCGAAGGCCCGGATCGAGGCCGAGGATGCGAATCGCGTGAGTCATGCCGGCGCGCATCATCGCGCGGACGGCGGGCGGCGGGAAGGCGGCCTAGTCCGCGTCCGCGGCGCCGATGAGCAAGTCCGCCACCCTTTCGGCCGCCGACACCATGCCGAGGTGATTGCCCGGGAAGACCGTGACCCGAAGACCGATGGCCGCCGCCTTCTCCGCTTGGCCGGCGTAGGCTTGGCTCAGCCGAATGTATCGGCTCTCGTTGGTCGGCGCCCAGCCGGGCGCGGCCGGGCACGGCCGGGAGACGAAGGAGAGGGGTACGCGTGGCGCCTCCTCGCTGATCGCGCGGCGCTTCCGGTCTTCAGGAATGAGCTGCTCCAGGGTCCCAGGCGGGAGCCAGTCAGGCCAAGGAGGCAGGCGGTCGTGGACCACGGCCGCGAGGAGCGATTTCCGCATACCGGCCGGCAGGGTATCCAGCCAACTCGAGCACGGGTGCGGCATCAACGCATCCAAAAAATCCATCCCGCGGAGACGTGGGTCGGCGCGCCAGATCAGTGGCGCGAGGGCGCCCGCTCCGCTGTGCAGAACGATCCGGGTTTCCGGCGAACACAGGGCCGACACCGCGCGGGCGAGAGCTTCGTACGGCGCGGCGACGTCGTCCACCTCCGCCCGCAAATCCGGGATCGTCACCCGCTCGCCGCGCTCGATCAAAACCGAATTCAGCGGTTCCCAAATGCTCGGCCCGAGAAATGGGCTGTGGACAAGAACAAAGTGGGTCACGCGAACCCGAGAAACACGGCGAGCGATCGGTTGATCGAGATCATCATCCGGTCGTCGAGACTGCCGAAAACCGGGCCGAGTTTCGCCCGCCTGATCGTCATCGCCTTATCGATCATGATCCAGGACGGCTGGCGAAGTCCGTTCCCATCGGTCGGCCGGACGGCGACGCGGATCAGCGGGGCGTCGGTTTCGGTCGTGGTCAACAGCAGGACGGTCACGGTCTCCGCCTGGTCGAACCGGTCAGATTGAATGATCACCGCGGGCCTCGGCTTGCCGAAGTCGCCCGGCAGGGCAATGGTGACGAGGTCGCCTCGCCTCAATCCGGTGTTCCGCCGACAAGGTCGCTTAGCGCCGCATCCATCAATTCATACAGCGAGGCACTGGCGGCGTCTGCCTCCGCAACGAGCCGTGACTGACGTCGGCATTCGTCGGCAAATCCGCTTCGACGGACATCCGGCACCCAGATTTGGAGAGGCCGAAGCCCCGCCGCGCGAAGTTCGTCCCGATGCTTTCGAACGCGTCCGCTCAAAGGTACAGTCACGACGAGCCTCCTGTGTTACATGTAACGTAATCGCCGGCGAGGTGGTGTCAACTCTTCGCGCGGGCGGCAGCGTTCGAGCGGGCGCTCAGGTCGTCGCGCAGCGACTCCGCAGTTTCCGCAGGACCTTGAGTTCGGCAGCGGTATCGAACCCGGTCACCCCTCTCGCCCTGAACAGCCGATCCCACTGCCCGGATGTCCTCGCGAAGATTCCGCACGCTTCGGCGTGGCGACCGGCGTCCCAGTAGATTTCTCCGAGGGGCCGCATATTCACCGGCACGGCCCGAGCGGCTTCGAAATCGGTCGGCGCGCGCGCCGCGTCGGCCGTGAATTCCGCAATGGCCGCGTTCCCTTCGGCGATGGCCTGATCGTAGCGATGCAGCGCGCCGAGTTCGACCGCGCGCTCCATGTGCAGGATGCTGTGGATGTGCCAGGCTCGCGGGCTCTTTTCAAAGGCCAGCATCAGGTCCGCCAAGGCGACGCCGCGTTCGACGTTGGCGAGGGCTGCGGGCAGCCTCTTCATTTCGGCCAGGGTGCTTGCGACGTTGTAGTAGGCCCAGGCTTGCCGTTCGAGGAGCCTGGGGTCGGCGGGGTCGGCGGGGCCGCCGGTTTGCAGCGCGATCGCCGCCTGGCGGTAATCGTCCAGGCCCTTGAGGTGATCGCCGAGGTAGTAGTCGGCGTCGCCTTGCAGGATGAGGGCGTTGCCCAGCATCAGGTTGCGCTCGGCCCGTTCGGCGGCGGGCGGGTTCCCGGTCAACGCCGCGAAGACGCCGGCGAGCGGGCGTGACATCAGCGGAAATCGCGCTTCGTAGTCGTAGATGTTGACCAAGCCGATGAGGCAGCGCGCCTTCGCCAGAGACGCCGGCCAGGCTCCGGCGCGGCCCGCGGCGGCCCGGTCGGCGTAGGCGCACGCTTCGCGGAACAGGCGCTCTCCAAGCTTGGCGTCGTTGCCGGTGACATGGGCGATCTCGGCGCGGGTCGTCAGGGTTTCAGACAAGGCCAGATCGACATCGGGCCGATCGCCTTCGGCCAGCAGGCGGCGAAGCCCCGCCTCGGACCTAGTCAGGTCGCGAAGGGCGAGAGCAGGGCTCCCGAGGCTCTGTAGCCCGGGCGCCCCGAGGATCGCGCCCGTGGTGGCGTAGCCGCGGGCGATCTCCAGCCTGACGTCGTGAGGCTTGTCGGGCAGCCGGCCGAGCACCTCGAGATAGGCCCGTCCCCGTTCCGCGAGGTCGCGCCGCAACGCCGAGGTTCCAGGGAAAGCCCGCAGCCGATTGGTGAGGTCGGTGAGCAGATAACTGGACAGGCTGCGGACCTCGCCGAAACGCTGTTCCGACGACCGCCGCGCGGCTTCGGCGCGGACGTACAGGGTGCTGGTGACCGCGACGGCGGAGATCAGGGCGACCACGGCAAAGGCCGCCGCCGCCGAGGCGATCTCATGCCGTCTCACGAACATCCAGACCGTTCGGCGAGAACTCGGCGGCAGGGCGGAGACCGGTTGGCCCCCCAGCCAGCGCCCGAGGTCCGCCGCCAGTTCGCTCGCCGCGCCATAACGCAGAGCGGGGCCGGGCGCCGTCGCCCGACCGATCACTGCGGCCAGCTCGCGCGGCGCGGGTCCGAGGTCCGCCACCAGATCGGCGAGGAGCCTGCCCAAGGCGAAGACGTCGTCGGCCGGGGTGGCCGGCAGGGCGGCCAGACGCGCCGGGCTGGCGTAGCCCGGCATGTTGGCGCCGCCCGCGCCATCGTGGTCCCGCTCCGAGGCGTCGAGCAGTCGGGCGATGCCGAAGTCGAGCAGCTTCACGCCGTAGCGCGGATCGACGATGACGTTGTTCGGCTTGATGTCGGCGTGGACGATCAGGCTCTGATGAGCGAACTGGACCGCCTCGCAGACATCGCGCATCAGGGCGACGCGCCCCCGAAGATCGGTGGCCTGGGCTCGGCAGTGATCGATGATCGACGCGCCCTCGATCATCTCCATTACGATATAGGGCTCGCCATCGGCGGTGACCCCGCCGTCGAACAACTGGGCGATGTGGGGATGACGCAGGCGCGCCAGGATCTGACGTTCGCGGGCGAACCGTTCGGCGGCCAACCCGGCGAACAGGCCGCGGCGGATCAGCTTGATCGCCACCGATTGAGTGAACAGGCCGTCATCGCGCTCGGCGCGGAACACCAGGCCCATCCCGCCCCGTCCGAGCAGTCCGGTGATCCGATAGACGCCGGCACGCTCGGGCGTCGACCGGTGAGCCGCGTCGTCCGACGGCTCCGGCGGCGCGGTCGGGAGGAGGCCGGCGTCGGCGTTCGAGGCGATCAGGCGCCGTACCTGGTCGAGCAGGACGGGGCGATGTCCAGCCTCGGCATTCAGGCGGGCGTCGCGGCCACCCTCCGGCCAATCGAGCCAGGTGGCGAAGAGATCGAGCGCTTCGATCCCGCCTGTTTCGCTCACGCCTCGCCGTCACGAAGCGCGGCAAGCAGCCAGGCCCGCGCGGCCCTCCAGCGGCGCTCGACGGTGCTCACCGAACTATCGGTCGCTTCCGCGATTTCGGTCATGGTCAGTCCGGCGTAGAAACGCAGTTCGACCACCCGCGCCCGATCCGCGTCCACCGCGAACAGCCGCTCCAGCGCCGCGTCGAAACCTTCGAGGGAGAAGTTCGACGCCTCCACGCCAGGGTTCCACTGGGTGAGGATCGGCGGCGCCTGACGCTTCCGAGCCCGATATCGGCGGACCTCGTCCAGCAACGCCTGCCGCATGACGCGGGCGGACAGGGCGAGAAAGTGCGAGCGGTCGCGCAACACGATCCGGTCGAGACCGAGGACCCGGATCGCCGCTTCGTGGGCAAGGTCGGTCGGCTGGATGAGCAGGGCGTCGCCGTCGGCGCGCAGCACCCGCCGGGCGATCGACCGGAGCTCCCGGTAACACTGGGACATGAGCGCCTCGCGCGCCCGCGGCGAGCCGGCACGAAACGCGTCGAGGCCGACACCGCTGTCGGCGGCGTCATCCACCGAGTTCGCCAACGCCACGGTCATCCCGATCCCCTTCCCGCCCCGCTCAAAGGGAGACGAGGGTCACAACACTACGAGCGGAACACGCGCCCCGGACCATGTGCAACACCGCCAACTCAAACAAGACCGCTTTTTGTCAAAATTGATGAAGGGTTTTCCGGCGGAACCGCGCCTCTCCTTGGCAACCGGGGGAATTCGAACACGCCGGGCCGTTCCTTTCACATCAGACAGCGAGTTGAACATGACGACAATCGAACGCGCGAAGACGCGGATGCTGGCCACCGCGGCGCTGGGCGCGCTGGCGCTCGCGGAGCCGGCCCATGCGGCGGGCTACGGCATAACGGTGAATGATTCCGCGAGCACGGGTACGATCTACGACGCCGGCAGCGGATCTTGCAGATACGACTACTACGGGACGGGCGGGGCGTGCTCGACGGGCGTGGCCTATTATGGCGGCGCTGCGTCGGCGACGATCAATCCAATTGGGGGAAGCGGGAACGCCACGTCGGTGACCTCGGCGATAACTGTTTCCGGCGCCGGCGCGACGGCGACGAGCAACATCAAGGCCGATCTGTCCACCGCCAGCATTCACCTATCCGCCAGCGACTCCAGCGTAACCAGTAACGGAAGCAGCCCCACCTACCCGAGCGGCAACACTAAGGTCTCCGGCTCTTTGCAGGACACACTCCATTTCAGCGTCGCCGGGGCGAACGCCAGCACCGTGACGCCGATCACGGGGATTTTCACCCTCGAAGGCAGCATGATCTACACCGGCGCGAACATCGACACGCCCAATACGGCCTATGCCGAAATCTACGGTGCGCTGAACTTTGGCGGCGTGCCGTCGCGCTTCGACCTCGTGAACGATGTCGACACCGGGTTCGCCACACAGGTGAACTACCTGGACAACTATCCATCCGGCATTCCCAGCACCTGGACCACCAACGCCAACCACACAGTGAACATCTCGACATTCACCTACGATCTTGTGGGAGCGTCGGAGGACGTGAACGTCGATCTCACCATCGGCAATCTCCTGTGCGACCGAGGCTACACCTGCGATTTCAGCAACACCGCCAAATTCGCCTTGAGCCTGCCCCCCGGCGTGACCTTCACCTCCGACTCCGGCGTGTTTCTGACAGCGCCGACCGGCGCCGTTCCAGAGTCGGCGAGCTGGATCTTGATGGTGCTGGGCGTCGGTCTGCTCGGCGCGACCCTTCGCGGTCGACGGGCAAGCGCGCTCGCCTAGTGTCATGATAGCCGGAGGGTGGCTCTCAAGCCTCCCTTCGGCGAACGTCCCAGCGTCAGGTCGCCGCCGTGGCCGCGCGCCACATCCTGGGCGATGGCCAGGCCGAGACCGACGCCTTTTTCGTTCTGGTTGCGCGCGGCGTCGAGGCGGCTGAAGGGGGCCAGGGCTTCCTCCAGGCGGTCGTCCGGAATGCCCGGACCGTCGTCGTCCACGCGGATCTCTGCGCCACCGGCCGTCAGGGCGACGGCGGTTATCTCCACGGTTTCGCCATGGACGGCGGCGTTCATCACCAGGTTCGACAGAGCCCGCTTCAGCGCGCCCGGCCTCGCCTCGACCATCAGATCGGCGGGGGCCTCGATGGTCACCTCGGCGCCGGCGTGGACCGCGCCCAGGCCGATTTCGCGCAGCAGGGTGACGAGATTGATGGTGGCGACCCCCTCGCCCTCCTCGCCGCGGGCGAAGGCGAGGTAGTCGTCGATCATATGCTCCATGTCGGCGAGGTCGCGCTTCATCGCCTCGGTGCGCTTGCCGGGCTTGGCCAGCGCCAGTTCGAGCTTGAGCCGGGTCAGCGGCGTGCGCAGGTCGTGGCTGACGGCGGCGAGCAGGTTGGCGCGCTGGTCGACGTGGCGCTCGATGCGGCTCTTCATCGCCAGAAAGGCGCGGGCGGCCTGGCGCACCTCGCGCGCGCCGTG
>CBDIDP010000001.1:0-188460 GCA_965277785.1 Caulobacteraceae bacterium | reverse complement strand
TGGACGAGCGTCAGGACTCCTGGCGGGTTGTCCAGTATCGAACCGACCAACGAGCCGGAGATGAGCACGACCTCATCAGGAAAAGGACCTGTAGTGATTTAGCAAATACAGAGAGTGGGGATACTGTAATGCATAATCAACAACGTCGCGCCATATTGACCGCGGGCGCGGTGACGGCGATCGCGGGCGGCGTTACCGAAGTCTGTGCTGGCTCAAGACCGCTCAACCCTGACCGGGACGGGCAAGTCCACGGTCGAACGCTTTCTTAGGCTCCAGGAAGCCGCCTTACAATCGGAACGGACCGCTCGGGCGCTGGGGACCTTGCGCGTCGTTTCACGCACAGCGAAGAACTTCGCCGATCGCATCCTCTTATGGAACGAGGTTTCACTCGACACCAACGCCCTGGACTACGTTCCGCCACTCGTCGTCGGCGCGCCATATCACCAGGAGTTCGGACCGCACAAATCGAGCCGCGCGATGGCGGTCGTTCAGCTGGCGGTGTTCGAGGTCGTCAACGCGCACTACGGCCACTATCAAAGTTACTCCGGCTTCACCGCCGCGAGTGGCGGCTGGTCGCCGGACGCCGCGGTCGCGCAGGCGGCTCACGACGCGCTTGTCGCGCTGTACCCGCCCCAGACGGCCGACCTGGACTCGATCCTGGCCAGCGACCTCATTCGCATACCGGCGACGCCGCTTGAGATCGCCAACGGCCGCGCCGCGGGCGCCGCCGCCTGTGTTTCGGTGAAGACCAAGCTGGGCGCCGACAATACAACCCTGCCGGAGCCGTCGATCCCGGCCGACTATCAGCCCAGCCACGCGATCGGCGAGTGGGATGTGGACCCGATCTCGAAGATCATGGTCGCGCTCGGCGGGGAATTGGCCGCGGGTCACGCCGCTCACGTTCAGCAATCAGGCCCGGTTCCGCGCCCCGCCGCCTCCCCCGGTTGGCAGCGCCGCTTACAATACGGCGTTTCAGGAGGTCAAAATGCTGGGCGGGGACCCGCTGCAGGGCACGGCGACCACACGCTCCAACGTCCAGACCTTCATGGGTAAGTTCTGGTCATATGACGGTACGCCGGGCCTGTGCGCTCCACCCCGGCTCTACAACCAGATTGCCCGGCAGCTCGCGCTCGAGAGCGGCATCGTTCACCCAAGCAAACTCGCCCAGTTCCTGGCGATGGTGAACGTCGCCATGGCCGACGCCGGAGTTTCGGCCTGGGAGGCGAAGTACCATTACAAATACTGGCGGCCGGTGACCGGCATCCGCTATGCCGGCCAGCCGGGGCGCGACTCGGCCTGGTATCCCCTGGGCGCCCAGGCGACCAACACCGGCGGACCGAACATCACCCCGCCGTTTTCCCGCCTATCCATCCGGCCACGCCACCTTCGGCGGCGCGCTGTTCGAGGTTCTGCGCGCCTATGTTCCGGACGCGACGCCGTTCACCTTCGTGTCCGACGAGTTCAACGGCAAGAACAAGGACGTCTATGGCTACGTTCGCCCGAAGCAGCCGGCGCGCTTCACCTCCCTTACCGACGCCGAGCAGTCGAACGGCATGAGCCGGATTTGGATCGGCGTGCACTGGCGGTTCGACTCGGACGAGGGGATCAAGCAAGGCAACCGTCTGGCGCGCCACGTCCTGGCGACCTTCGCGCAACCGGTCTGATCCAACCCCACGGCGACGATCGCCAAAGCGGATTAACGGCTTGGCGCGGCGGTGTATGGTGAGTGCGTGCGAACGCCCTCGGACCCTTCGGCGCCCTCCCGCCACAAGGCGATGGAGAGCCTGCTCGCCTTTTGGGCCGACGCCGGGGTGGACACGCTTTATGCGGACGAGCCTGTCGATCGCACACGGCGGTCCGAGGCCGCGGTTCGCTCCGGCGTTGTGGCGGCGCCGATCGCGATTTCAACGCCCACCGCGACGCCGCCCGTCGATCTCGCCCAGCCCCAGCGGCTCGCCGAGTGCGCGAGGGACCTGGATGGATTGCGCGCCTCTGCCGCCGACTATCTGCGGGAGACGCTAGGCGTCGCCAAACCCGTGTTTTGGCGCGGCGCCGCCGATGCGCCGGTCGTCGTGATCGGCGAGGCGCCCGGCCTGGAGGACGAGAACGCGCGATCGCCGTTCGCCGGCGCGGCCGGCCGGCTGTTGGACCGCATGCTGGCGGCGGCCGGCCTGACCGATCGCGCCCTGATCACCCACACCGTGTTCTGGCGCCCTCCTGGCGACCGACCGCCGACGCCGGAGGAACAGGCGCTCTGCGCGCCGTTTCTGGAGCGGGCCATCGCCCTCGTCGCGCCCCGCGCTGTCCTGATCACCGGCGCCGGGGCGGCCAAGGCGATGCTGGGCCGGGACGAACCGATCCTGTCGCTTCACGGCCGCTGGCTGGAGTGGCGTTCGGCGGACGGCGCCATCGAACTGCCCGCCCTGCCGACGTTCAGCCCCGGCTTCCTCCTGCGTCAACCGGCGGCCAAGGCGAAGAGCTGGAACGACCTGCAGACGCTATCGGAGCGCATCGACCGCCCGGCCCGGCCCGATCAGGGCTGAGCCTCCGCCAGCGGATTGCCCGCTATATCGGCCGTGGCCGGGACGCTGGAGAACGCGGTCCGCAGCAGGACGAACGCCGCGTACAACACGACCACGACCACGCCCCAGCGCAGAGCCACCAGCGGCAGGGACTTGACCACCAGCGCGGCCAGCAGCACCGCGGGAACGCCGCCGATGGCGATGCCCAGCACGACGCGAAGGTCGATGCGCCGCGCGCGGATGAAGCCGAACCCGCTCACCGGCATCAGAAACGCGCAGGCGCCCATCATCACCGGAAAAGCGGCCTTGGGATCCAATCCCATCAGGCTGAGCATGATCAGCGACGGCGCATAGAGGCCGATCCCCGCCGTCATCAGCGCGCCGAGCACAAAATAGGTGGCCACCGCGATGGCAAACAAGGTGGGGCCGAGCGACAGCGCCGTTCCGCCGCCCGGCATCAGGTTCAGGTTGGTCATGGCGTAGAGCCCCGCCGCGATCACCATCGCCACCCCGACCACGCCTTGGATCACCTTGACCGGCAGACGCACCACGATCGGCGCGCCGAGGATGCCGCCGACCACCGCCGCCAGGATGCAGGCGACCAGCAGCTTGGGATCGACCTTGACCAGATTGATGAACACCAGGGCCTGGGCCACCGTGGGCAGGGCGTGGCCGACGTTGAGGATCGCCGGGATGAAGCTGTCCGGAACCATCTTGCGCAGCTTGATCCAGGCCGTGCTCGGCGCGAACGAGCCGATGCCCAGGGCGTCGAAGAAATCGGTCACCGCGCCCAGGCCGATGGCTTCGAGGTTCGGCGTCAGCTCGCCGCGTGTCACCGCCGTGGAGATCAAGACAGCGGTGAACATCACCGCCACGATTCCAAGGCAAGACAGCAGGAGCAACACGATCACGGCGGCTCAACTCCGACTCGGGCGCGCGAGCGTCACGCCGCCGGATCGACTTTAGCGGCGTCGAACGCCTTGACCAGCGTCTTGGGCGCGACATTGCGCCAGCGCCGCTCGATGAAGTTGCGCAGCGAGCCGGGATGAATGCCGTCGAGCCGCGCCAGCACACTCGGATAATCCTTGTAGTGCGGGGTGAAATGAAAAGTCGCCGGATCGGCCTCGATCAGCATCTCGCGCTCGTCGAAGGTTACGTCGACCAGAACAAGGCTTTGATCCTCCGGCCGCAGCCGGGTCACGAACTTGCCCTTCACCCGGAATGACGGCGTGCCGTAGGAGGTCGCCTCCTCCACGCCCGGAAACGACAGGGCGATGGCGCGGACCTCGTCCCAGATCATGGCGGTCAGATCACGCGGCTCGAACGACCGGCGCCGCCATCCGGATCACCGCGAGATAGCCGGGCGCCGTCTCCATCCGCGCCTTGACGCCGGAGCGTTCGAGCAGACGCCCCGCGCGCGGCAGGCTCCAGCACGGCATGTGCATGAACATGTGATGCTCGCCGTGATACTGCACCCAATAGGGCGCGATCAGCGCGCGCTCGATCCAGTTGGCCCGGGTCGACCGCGCATGGCGCAGCGCGTCCGGCTCATCCTTCGCCACCAGGGCGTGCTCGGCGATGTTGCGCAACCGGGTCACCAACTGGAACCAGGTGGCGCGCGGCAGCAGCCAAAGCGCGAACCAGCCCCACCAGTAACCGGCGGCCGCGAAGCCCGCGATGGCCAGGCCGTTGAAGATCAGCCAGTGGCGCTGGCGACGCGCTTCCTCAAGGAGGATCGGGAATAGCGGCGCGCCGTATTCGCGAGCCCTGAGCCTCGCGGTCAGCCGACCGAACCGCTGCTTGAACCAGGTCTGGCCGGTCAGGTCGCGCGCGACCTTTCGCCGAAAGGAGTCGCGGCTGATCGGGAACGGCGCCGAAAGAACCAGATCGGGATCCTCCGACTGCTGGGCGAACCTATGATGCTGGAGGTGGTATTTCCGATAGGTCTCGACCGGCCCGCCGCAGACATAGTCGGCGATCCAGTCGTTCACCTTGAGGTTCGGATGCAGCGCGCCATGCGCGGCGTCGTGCATGAGGATGGCGAGACCGAGCTGCCGCGCCCCGATCACCATCACCGCGACGGGCAACACGATCGGCCAGCGTAACGCAACCACCGTCGCCAGCGCGATCACCGCCCAGCAATGCGCCACCAGCGCCAGCCCCTTCCACGATGAGCGCGCGGAGAGGCCCGCCCACTCTTCGGCGGAGAAATAATCTTTGGGGTTTACACGCGCGGCGACGGCCATCGCTGGAAGATATACCCATCGACGCGCGATGGGGAGCGGCTCGTTAGGGTGCCGCGCTCGCGAACTCGTCGGATAAACAGGTCGAGCGCGAATCGGTCGCCGACGCCGGCGGTTTGAATATCGATCGCTCGCGGTGACAAACAGCGCAATAAAAGGAGCGATTTACAATCAGAGCAACATTTCTATAGTTGACTATACAAAAATCGCGAGCATTAAAGAATTTGCCTTCTTGTGTTGGCTAGTTTTCGCGATAGAAGGTCTTGAACACCATGGTGTTCCCACGGCGGGGGGCTTCCCACCGAGGATCTTTTCACCGGAGATCGACATGAAATCATCTATCCGCGCCGCGGCCCTTTCGGTTTCGGCGACCGTGCTGCTCAGCGCCTCGGCGGCGAGCGCCGTCGTCATCAATTTCGACGACCTGACCGGATCTGGAACCGTCCCCGCTGTCTTCCACGGCATCGATTTCGGTAACAATTTTTCGTACTACGACGTCCCGCAGCCCCCGTACAATCCGTCCTCGCCGCCAGAACGCATTTACAGTAACTACGCCATTCATCCGGCGGGAACGCAGGATTCATTGGTCTTCAGCGTCGGCGCCGGGTCGGTGTTCGATGGCCTCTACGAGGCGGGCGCCGGGGTTGGCGTTGTTGAACTCGACCTCTACAATGGCTCGACCCTCGTAGCGAGTTCCGCGTCCGTTATTTCCTCGAGCACGCCGACCTTCCTCGCCTCCGGCTACGCGGGTCCGATCACCTCGGTGCATATCAACGCGGTCAACGGCTACTCCGTCTACGATGACCTTACGTTCACCACGCTCGTCGGGGTTCCCGAGCCCGCGACCTGGGCGATGATGCTGCTGGGCGTCGGTCTCGCCGGAGCGACCCTGCGTCGTCGCCGGGTCGTCACCACGGCCTGAAGCACCGACTTCATCGATTGTTGCAATCGAACGCCGCCGATCTCGAGATCGGCGGCGTTCATTTGGTCGCCACGATCCGTCGCCCCGTGGTGTCGCGCGCGTTCTGTTAGTGGCTCAGAGCTTCGCCGAGCGAGCGGACCTTTTCGGCGATCTTCGGGTCGTCGCACTTTTCGGAGATCTTGACGGTCGCCGGGCCGATCTTGCCCATCAGCGTCTGGATATGAGCGCCGTTCGGCTCGTCCTTCTTCAGCTCCTTCTCCAAAGCCGCGAGGTCGGTGTGCAACCCCTTCGCGCCCGTCGCCTCGACAGTCTCGAGGGCTTTCACCCATTCCTCGACCAGCTTGGCTCCCGCTTTGGGAGGCGTCTTGTCCAAACCCTTTTCAATCGCGTTTTCCGTCGCCGTGAAACGTTGCGGCATGGTCCTGTTCCTTTACTGACTTCGGCCATCGCGGCCGAGCAGGAGGAACAGGGCCGCCGCGCTTGGGTTCCCGCGCATCAGCCTCTCGTAACCACGAATCTGCTTCACGCGCTCTTAGACCAGCGCCGCATGTTGCCGCGGCTTGCACAGTCACCTACGATTGATGGGTCCAGCTCAAGGTCGGCAATGCAAAGCACCTACCACGTCAAGGCGATTTGGGACTCCGAGGCCTCGGTGTGGATCTCGGAGACCGACATTCCAGGTTTGGTCATCGAGGCCGACACGCTAGCGGAGTTCGAAGATCTTCTGCAGAGCCTCGGCCCGGAAATGCTGGCGGAGAACAGCGGCATTCACAATGCCACTGTCCGCGTGGAGTTCAGTGCGTCCAGCGAGCGGGAACTGACCGTCGCGTAGCTAAAGCCTTTTTCCGATGCCGAGTTGCTTGAGCACGTCATTCGCGGTGTGCCGGCTCTTCGAGCGCGGAACCGTGACGACCCGACCGTTGATCGGACTTTTCCACTTCTCATGGCTGCCCTTGCCGCCAGGAATGCGTACGCAACCACTTGCGCGCATGATCTCTACGAGTTCGTTGTAGTAGCTTCCCACCAGCCGAGCGCCTCTTTTCCGAAGGACACCTTACCCTGATTGGAGTGCGTCAGACGGGCTCTGATAATCCGTCAACGCGCCGCCGCCGCGGCCTGCATGTCCGCCGCGGTCATCCCGAAGATCGCGGCGAACGGCGAGGGGGCGGTCTGGTCCCAGGCGTGGCGGCCGCCGATGGTGATGCCGCCGTCGACGACCACGTGCGTGCCGGTCACGAAGCGGCTGTCGTCGCTGGCGAGGTAGAGGGCGGCGGCGGCGATATCCTCGGGCAATCCAGCCTTCGCGATAGGCTGGGCGACCGCGGCGTTCTGGGCGACCATCGCCGCCATCTGGTCGGCGGCGTCACGGGTCATGCCCAGCGCCGTGCCGAAGATCGAGGTGGCGATCAGGCCGGGGCAGATGGCGTTGACGCGGATCTTCTGCGGCGACAGCTCGGCGGCGGCGCAGCGGCTCATGTGGATCACCGCGCACTTGGCGGTGGAATAGGCCAGAGGCCCCCAGCCCGCCTGCAGACCGGCGATCGAGGCGGTGTTGATGATCGAGCCGCCGCCCCGCGCCCGCATCAGCGGCAGGGCGTATTTCATCCCCAGCATCGGACCGCGCACGAGGAGGTCGAACACCGCGTCCCATCCCTCGACGGTCATCGTCTCCAGGCCGCCCGGCTGTCCCGCGCTTCCGGCGTTGTTGAACAGGATGTCCAGCCCGCCGAAAGCGGTCTTGGCCAGGTCGCAGGCGGCGGCGATCTGTTCGGGCGCGGTGACGTCGCAGCGGCTGTAGCGCACCCTATCGCCGAAGCGCTGTTCCAACATCTCGCCCTTGGCGTCCTGCACGTCGGCGGCGACCACCCGCGCGCCCTCCGCGATGAACAGCTCCACCGCGCCAAGCCCGATCCCGGAACATCCCCCGGTGATCAGCGCCACCTTGTCGGCTAAACGTCCCATGGCTCGCCTCATCCTCGTTGTTTCTCGCGGTCTAACCCCGACAAAGCCAAATGCAACGACCGACCAGGCGCCCTTTGGACCAACGATCCCGCGGCGGGCCACAACGGCCATCGTTTCGCCGCTCGATCTCCGCCGGCGGACGAGGCCTGGAGTCCGCTCCCGCGACAAAATGTCCTTGATCAGTACTCTCAAAAAAAAGACGAGCGGTCGATTGACGTCCTCATAACTGGGGTCAGTCTAAATCGTGGTTAGAGACGGTGTAATCGTCCGACCTAAGTGGAAACGACGTGGCAAGCCACCCCAAATCTGGCGTTCCTGTTCAACTATTCGTACCTCGACGCCTACAGCAGCTCCGGCGCCATCGTCGATGTCGCCGATCCGGATGCGATCGGCCCAGGCGCCACACCGCTGCCGAACACACCGTCCACGCCCTTATACGAACGACATCTATACCGGCGGGCAACAGAAGTTCCAAAGCCTCGCCGGCAACCGTCTACCCAACGCCCCGCGAAACAAGATCGCCCTGAACGCGAACTACAGTTTCCACTTCGCGAGCGGCACGCTGACGGCGTCGGGCAGCTACATCTGGCGCGACACTCAGGAAGGCCAACTGTTCACGCGCTCTTACAACACCTCGCCGGCCTGGGATCAGATCGATGCTCGTCTGACCTGGACCTCGCCCAACTCGCGCTACCGGATCATCCTGTACGGAAAGAACCTGTTCAACACCGTCGGGTATGACGCCGGAGCGTACGGCACCCGCTACGCCGGGAACAATGTGACGATCGTGGGCGGCAAGAGCGTGCTGACGCCCTACCTCGAACAGCCCTTCGTGGGCAGCACCTATTCGGTGACACCCCCTCGCACCTACGGCGTGGAGATCGACTACAAGTTCTTCTGAACTTCGGCGTCGCTCGAACGACGCCGTGCGCTCGGCTAGCGCCGCCCGCCACGGAAGGGCACGACGAGCAAAAGCTGGGCTTCCGGCTTCCGCGGGACAGGCGGCCGACGACTCGGAAACCGCCGAATGCTATGGCAAAAGCGACGGGATCGATCGCGAACTTCGTGGAGGCAGGACTTGAACTTCACCCGGATTACGGTCGATCCCAACCAGATGGGGGGCGTCCCTTGTATTCGAGGCATCCGCCTCCCAGTCACGACGATCGTGGGCATGGTGGCCGACGGAATGTCACGGCGGGATATCGTCGCGGCCTATCCTGACCTCGCCATCGAGGACATAGACGACGCGCTGCACTTTGCCGCGGAGGCCGTCCGCGAGCGGTCCTTGCCGCTTGTCGAGGCGTGAGATTCCTCATCGACAATGCCTTGTCCCCCGTCATCGCCGAGCGCCTGAGAGCGAACAGTCACGACGCGGCTCATGTTCGTGATTACGGCCTTCAGGCCGCCGCGGACGAGGACATTTTCGAGTGGGCAGCTCGTGAGGAGCGGGTTATTGTGTCGGCGGACACCGACTTCGGTACGCTGCTCGCGCAGAGGCGAGCGGCGAAACCATCGGTGTCTTGTTCAGGCGGATGCGCGACCGGCGGCCTGAACGTCAAGCCGCGACGTTGCTGGCGAACCTTCCGGCCATCGAGGACTCTCTGGTCGCGGGCTGCATCGTAGTTATCGAAGATACTCGCATTCGCGTGCGAAGGCTGCCCTTCGGCCAAGAGCCCTGACGTCACTTTTGGCCTTACGCCCGCATGGACCCTCTTCACTCGCCGATCTACCGTCGCCCCTTCCTGAACCTTGCCGCAGCTTCCGCCCGCGCCTCGGAGCGCGCCGTCTTCACGACCTCCTGATCCACCGTCTCCCCCGCCGGCGTCATCGCCTCGTTCGCGAACTCCAGGTCCATCAGCTTAAGGCGCTTGATCTCGTCGCGCAGCCTCGCGGCGGTCTCGAACTCCAGATTGCCGGCGGCTTCGCGCATCTTGCCTTCGAGATCGCGCAGGGTGGTTTGGAAGTTGTGGCCGAGGAAGGGTTTGCTGTCCTCGGCGACGCCGACGTCGACGGTGACGCGGTCGCCGCGTTCGTAGGGCGACGCCAGCAGGTCCTTGATCTGGCTCTTGATGCTCTCTGGCGTGATGCCGTTTTCCAGGTTCCAGGCGGCCTGTTTCTCGCGGCGCCGCGTGGTCTCGGCCATGGCGCGTTCCATCGAGCCGGTGATCGAGTCGGCGTAGAGGATCACCCGGCCGTCGACGTTGCGCGCGGCGCGGCCAATGGTCTGGATCAGGCTGGTCTCGGAGCGCAGGAAGCCCTCCTTGTCGGCGTCGAGGATGGCGACAAGGCCACATTCGGGAATGTCGAGACCCTCGCGCAGCAGGTTGATGCCGACCAGGACGTCGAAGGCGCCCAGGCGCAGGTCGCGGATGATCTCGATCCGCTCCAGGGTATCGATGTCCGAGTGCATGTAGCGCACGCGCATGCCCTGCTCGTGCATGTATTCGCTCAAGTCCTCGGCCATCTTCTTGGTCAGGACGGTGACCAGGGCGCGATAGCCGCGGGCGGCGAATTCGCGGCATTCGGCGATGACGTCGTCGACCTGGCTGAAGCCGCCCTTGCTGACCGGGCGGACCTCGACCGGCGGGTCGATCAGGCCGGTGGGGCGGATGACCTGCTCGACGAAGACGCCGCCGGCCTTGCCGAGCTCCCACTCCGCCGGGGTGGCCGAGACGAACAGGCTGTCCGGTCGCATCGCCTCCCACTCCTCGAACTTGAGCGGGCGGTTGTCGAGGCATGAGGGGAGGCGGAAGCCGTATTCGGCGAGGTTGAACTTGCGGCTGTAGTCGCCCTTGTACATCGCGCCCAGCTGCGGAACGGTCTGGTGGCTTTCGTCGACGAAGAGCAGGGCGTTGTCGGGAATGTATTCGAAGAAGGTCGGCGGCGGCTCGCCCGGGCGGCGGCCGGTGAGATATCGCGAATAGTTCTCGATCCCCGCGCAGGAGCCGGTGGCCTCGATCATCTCGATGTCGAAGGTGGTTCGCTGTTCCAGGCGCTGGGCCTCCAGCAGCTTGCCGGCGGCGATCAGCCAGTCGAGGCGGATTTTCAGCTCGTCCTTGATGTTGGTTACCGCCTGGCGGAGCGTCGGGCGCGGCGTGACGTAGTGGCTGTTGGCGTAGATCTTGACGCTGGGAAGGTCGGCGGTCTTGCGCCCGGTCAGGGGGTCGAACTCGGCGATGCCCTCGACCTGGTCGCCGAACATCATGATGCGCCAGGCGCGGTCCTCGTAGTGCGCCGGGAAGATCTCGATGGTGTCGCCGCGCCTGCGGAAGGAGCCGCGCTCGAAGCTCTGGTCGTTGCGCTTGTATTGCTGGGCGACGAGGTCGGCCATCAGCCGCTTTTCGTCGAGGGTGTCGCCGACGCTGATGGTGAAGGTCATCGCCGTGTAAGTCTCGACCGAGCCGATGCCGTAGATGCACGACACCGAGGCCACCACGATGACGTCGTCGCGCTCCAGGATGGCCCGGGTGGCCGAGTGGCGCATGCGGTCGATCTGCTCGTTGCGGCTGGAGTCCTTCTCGATGTAGGTGTCGGTGCGGGCGACATAGGCTTCGGGCTGGTAGTAGTCGTAGTAGCTGACGAAATACTCGACGGCGTTGTTCGGGAAGTAGCTGCGGAACTCGCTGTAGAGCTGGGCCGCCAGGGTCTTGTTGTGGGCCAGGATCAGGGCCGGGCGCTGGGTCGCCTCGATGATCTTGGCCATGGTGAAGGTCTTGCCCGAGCCGGTGACGCCGAGCAGGACCTGATCGTGCTCGCGCTGTTTGATGCCGGCGACGAGATCGGCGATGGCGCCCGGCTGATCACCGGCCGGGGCGTAGTCGGAGACGAGCTCGAACCGCTTGCCGCCCTCGCTCTTGTCCGGCCGGGCGGGACGGTGCGGCGTCCACAGCGCGGGCGCTGAGCGCGGGTCGAGATCGTGGATGAAGGCGGCGCCCGAAACGTCCGAGACGCCGGCGGCGGGAGCGGAACGAGGCATGAACGGGAAGGTAGGGGAGGGGGAGCGGATTGGCTAGGGCGGGCTCGCGGCTTTGCGCCCCCTCCGTCACGGCGCGAGAAAGAGCGCCGCGCCACCTCCCCCGCAAGATGGCGGGTGAGGAGTAAACGAACTCTGATCCTCCCACGCCCCCTTGCGGGGGAGGTGGCGCTCGACGCCCGCTTGCGTCGAGTGACGGAGGGGGCGCAAAGCCGCCGCCGTAACCTTCTCTCGCCTCCCTGCGTACCACAGCTCGAAGCAGCCCTCCATTTCAAGGCTAACGTGATGAACCCAAGAACCGTCCTGATCGCCGCCGCCCTCCTCGCCGCGCCCCTCGCGGCGTCCGCCGCCGACGCCACCCACCCGACGGTGGTCGAGCTGTTCCAGAGCCAGGGCTGCTCGTCGTGTCCGCCGGCCAACGCCAACCTGCTGGCCCTGAGCAACCGGGCGGACATCCTGCCGCTCAGCTTCCAGGTGACCTACTGGGATCAGCTCGGCTGGAAGGACACCTTCGCCACGCCGGCCTACACCGCGCGGCAGTGGGACTACGCCCAAGGCCTGAACCACGACAGCGTGTGGACGCCCCAGGTCGTCGTCAACGGCCGCCTCGACGTGGTCGGCGTCAAGCACGGCGAGATCGAGGGCGCCATCGCGCGCGGCGATCGCGGCCTCGGCGGTCCGGTGGTGACCGTCGCCGGCGACAAGGTCACCGTGGCCGGCGCGGCGCCCAAGGCTCCCGCCACCGTCTGGCTGGTGCGCTACGATCCGGCGACCATCCAGGTGCCGATCCAGCGCGGCGAGAACGGCGGCCGCACCCTGCCGCACAAGAACGTGGTGCGTCAGCTCGTCAAGCTCGGCGCCTGGGATGGGTCGGCCCACGCTTTCACGATCCCCGCGCCGGACCGCGCCGGATTGAGGACGGCGGTGCTGGTCCAGGAAGGCCGCGGCGGCGCGATCCTGGCGGCGGCCCGCGTTTAGGCCGACGCCTTGGCTAGGCGCGCCTCGGCGCCCGCCACCATGGCTTTGAAGCGCGGATCCGACCTGATCGCATCGAGGTCGGGATCGACCTTGGCGTTGGCGAGAAAGCTGGCGGTGGTGGTGGCGAAGAACGGCGCCAACATGTCCAGGGCGTCGTCGAAGTCGCGCAGGTCGACGAGGGAGCAGGCGAAGTTGTAACGCATGTTGCGGTTGTCGGGATCGACCCGCAGGCCGTGCGCCATCCACTCGCGCGCCTCGTCGCGTTCGCCGAGCAGGGTAAGGGCGCCGACCAAAAAACCCAACGCGCCGCCGTTGTTCGGGTCACGCTCGAGCGCCGCCTCCGCGCGAGCGCGGGTCATCCGCGCGGCCAGCGCGGTCCCGCCCGTGTCGCCCAGGATGTTGTGGCAGGCCAGCAGCATGCCCGCGGAGCCGAAATCCGATTCCATGAGCGCCGCCGCCTTGGCGTAGTGGCGCGCCGAGTCCGCCATCTTCAACTGACGGTAGTGCAGCAATCCCGCCGTCTCATTGGCCTCATAGCACTCGGGGTCGAGCCGGAGGGCGAGGCTAATCTCCTCGAAAGCGTCGTCGACCGACCCGCCTTCGTACAGCAGCTTCGCCTTCACCGCGTGCGCCTCGGCCAGATCGGGGTTCAGCGCCAAGGCCCGGTCCACCGCCGTCCAGCCTTCTTCCTTCGGCGCGCCCCAGGTGTGGATCAGCCAGTCCCATCCGATGGCCATCAGGGCCCAGGCCCGCGCGTAATCGGGATCGATTTCGATCGCGCAACGGCACAGGCTGATGATCGCCTCGTCCCGGGAGCGGCTGCCCTGGTTGCCGCCGACATAGATGCCGCGCGCCTGAAGATAGAGGTTGTAGGCGTCGGCGCTGCGGGTGCCCCGCCGCTCGGCCGCCTCGATGTCAGGCGCGAGCAGGGTCAGGCGGAGGGCGCGGACCACGGCGTCGGAGATCTCGTCCTGCAACGCGAAGACGTCGCCGAGATGCCGGTCCCAACGCTGGGCCCAGGCCTGTTCGCCCGACGCCAGCGTGCTCAGCCGGGCGGAGATGCGCAGGCGGTCGGCGGCCTTGCGGATGCTGCCCTCGAGCACGTGGGTGACGTTGAGCGTTCGCAAACGCTCCTGGTCGAGCGGCTGCCCTTTCATGGAAAAGGCGACGGCCCGCGACACCACCGTCAGTCCGGACAGCCGGCCGAGGTCGGTGATGATGTCCTCGCTCATGCCGTCGCTGAAATAGGCCTGGTCGTCGCCGTGACTCATGTCGGTGAACGGCAGCACGCACACGCGCGGGCGAAGGGTCCGCGGCGGCGCGGGCGGATGTCGCGCCCCGT
Organism: Caulobacteraceae bacterium; assembly: GCA_965277785.1. Lineage (GTDB taxonomy): Bacteria > Pseudomonadota > Alphaproteobacteria > Caulobacterales > Caulobacteraceae > Acaudatibacter. The sequence goes on along the minus strand of CBDIDP010000001.1, from coordinate 174,518 downwards.
CGCGTGCATCCGAGCCGCTCGCCGGCACCAAGCGGTAACCGACCTTGGTGATTGTATCGAGCCTGAAATGTCCGGCGCCGAAGGTTTCGCTCAGGCGCCGCAAACGTCCGATCACCCGGGTGATGGCGTCTTCTCCGACGATCACGCCGCCCCAGCATCGCGCCTGCAAATCCTCGCGGGTGAGGATCGCCCCCTCGGCCGAGAGCAGCGCGACGAGCACCTGCATCACGCGGGGCTCGACGAACTCCTCGCGGCCATCGGGGTGGGCGATCCGGCGAAGGGCCGGTTCAACGGTCAGGCCTCCCAATCGGACCGGCCGCTCGCGCGCGAGCTCGATTTGGGCGAGCCGGTCGGGATCGTCTTGGGAATCGAACATCAAGCTCATCTGGCCACCCCGCGCCGGAATCGGGGGCGCGCCCTATCTAACGGCATGGCCGCCTCAGCGCCAAGACGCGCGCCCGGCGGAGCGAGCGCGCGTCGTGCGCCGAGGTTAGCGGGAGGCCTCCACCAAAGTCTTCCCGTCGTCGGTTTGCGCGAGGGACGGCATGTGTGACGACCGCACCGCGCGGTCCACCGTCTGGGAGACGCAGGAGTCGTAGACGGCGACTTGAGCCAGAAGCCGCGAGTCGGGCCTGTAGCCGCAGAGGGCTTCGGCCGCGTTGTGAATGCGCGTCATCACGAGCTTGGCGCCAGCCGGATCGTTGAGGTTGATGCCCGAGGTCGAGACCTTGACCGAGATCATCTGGCTGTCGTCGGCCGGGGCGGCGACGGCGCCGGTGGCGCAAATCGCGAGCGCCGCGGCGGCGACGGCGATCTTGTAAATGAACATATTTAGTTTCCTTCGGTTTTTTCCCCCGTCGCCCTGTGCGTCGGTGACCCGATAAGGCGCTCTATCGGGGCGCGCCGATAGGACGTGGAGCCGATCTTCAGCCGATGATCCTCCGATCAAGAAGGGGCTGTCTCGCCGACTGGAGCAATCGGAGACTTGGTCGCATCCGCCTCCTGAATGCCGTCATCCCGCGCGCAGCGTAACGCAGTGGAGCGGAGACGCGGGATCCAGACCACTCTTTCTGGATGGAGCCCGGCTGGGTCCCGCATCTTCGCTCCGCTCCGCTTCGCTGCGTGCGGGGTGACGGCATGGGGGCGCTGACTCAACGCAGCCGCCAAACGCTCTAGAAGTCCGCCGTCAGATCGACGAACACCTTCCGAGCGGGCAGGAGGTAGTAGGATTGATCGCCGAATTCGCTGGCGGTTACCGGCGGCCGCTGGTCGGTGAGATTCGCCGCGTTGACCGAGAGGCTGTAGCGCCGCCAGCGATAGCCGACCGTGGCGTCGACCGTCTCGTACGATCCGACCTTGGCGGTGTTGGCGAGGTCGAGGTAGCGCGGGCCGACATAGCTGGCGGTGACGGCGCCGAACGGACCCGACGCGGGCTGATAGATGATCCCCGCCGAGGCGAGCACGTGCGGCGACAGGGTGAGCTGGTTGCCGGAGACGTCGATGTTCTGGCCACCCTCGGACGCGACATAGTGGGTGAACTTGGCGTCGTGGTAGCTTCCGGCGGCCGACAGGATCAGGTCGGGACTGACCCGCCAGTGCGCTTCCGCTTCGGCTCCCTGGAGTTTTTCCCCGCCGGCGTTCTGCAAGAGGGGATTGCCGTCGGCGTCGAACGTGGTGACCACGAGGTTGGTGAAGTCGAGCCGGAACAAGCCGGCCTCGTAGTCGAGCCTGCCGCCCGCCAGCCGTCCCTTGACGCCGATCTCATAGCTCCGGGCGGTTTCGGGATTGAGGATGTCGGGCCGGTTGTCGGGGCCGAAATCCAACGCCGCCGGTTTGAAGGTGTCCTTGTACTGAACATACAGCACCGCCTCGTCGGCGCCGTCGGTCCACGCCTTATAGGTCGCGCCGGCGGCGCCGGACAGCCGCGTCACCCGCCGAATGCGGTCGTCGAAGGTGTTCAGGGTGGGGTCGAAGCCGTCGATGTGGGTCGACTGCTTGTGCTCATACGTCTCGTTGAGGCGCAGGCCGCCGGTGATGTCGAAGCGCGAGCCGAGCTTCCAGTCTCCCTGGACATATTCGCCGATGAACACCCGTCGGTCGAACACGCCGTTGATCTCGTCGACATGCAGGTCGGTGGTGGCGGGCAGGGGGGCGTGGCCGAGCAGATCGGGCGTGTAGCCGCCATTGAAGCTGGCCTGGGTCCCGCGTCCGTAGAGCAGGTCGGCGCCCCAAATCAGGGTCGCGCCGTAGCCGATGACGCTGGTGATGTGGCTGTCGGCGTAGTCGTCGTCGATGTCGCGGCCCTGGCGCTGGCTGTCGGCGTTGACCAGGTCGGTGCGAAGGAAGCCGCGCACGTCGGCGATGCGGGAATAGGCGAGGGAGAGGGTGGTGTCCCACACCCCGAGCGGCGTCGGATGCGCGTAGCCGAGAACACCATGATAGCGGTCCTCGTCGATCCGGGCGTCGGTGGGATTGTAGTTGGCGTCGAGCGGCGTCGCCGTGGTCAGCGCCGTCCCTTCGAGTTCGACCGGGCTGGTCGGCACGGTGCGCACGGCCTGATAGTCGAAGTCCAGCCGCAGCCGACCGCCCCACACGTCGCCGGCGGCGCGATAGAGCACCTTGCCGTCATCCGCGCGCTCGCGCGGGTCGGAGAAGCCGTCGTGCCGGGCGGAGATCGCCAGCGACTGCTTGAGGCCGAGCAGGTCGGGCAAAACGATGGAGGCGTCGCCGCGCCACGAGCCGTGGTTGCCGCCGCCGGCCGAGACACGGTTCGCGGCCTGACCCGCCGGATAGTGGATCACCTGGATTACGCCGACGAAGGCCGTCGCGCCGTAGAGCACCGGCGCCGCGCCCTTGAGCACCTCGATGCGCTCGACGTCGGTCAGGTTCAGGTCGGGGATCGCCGGGTTGAACGCGCCGCCGAGCGGCACGCCGTCGACGACCAGCAGAAAGGCGTCGAACTCGTGAAGGCCCCAGAACGACGGCACGGCGCTGGCGGGCCCGGCGTCGCCGCTGGGCGGCGCCTCGACTCCGGCGACCGTCGCCAGCGCGCCACGCAGATCGGTGACACGCCTCGCGCGCAGGTCGGCGCCGTCGAGCACGGTGATGTAGTTCGGTACGCGGTCGGTGGCCTCGGGAATGCGCGTCGCGGTAATCTGGACGGGGCTGAGCTCCGGGACACTCGCAAGATCGTCCGCGTGAACAGGCGCGGCTATCGCCGCGGTCACGAGAACCGCGGCATGTTTGAAGAGCGTCACCGCGGTCCCCCATAATCGGATCGTTTTGCGGACCTAGTGGCGAAGACGGCGTTCCGGAGCAAGGCTGTCATTGATTGCCGGAATGGGCCACGTCGGCCGGTCACATCCGCGCGCGGAGAGTCACGCCGAAGGTTCGCGGGTCGCTGGGCGTGCCCAGGATCAGGCCTGAGTTGCCGGCCTGGATGGTGACGTTCTGGATGTAGTTCTGGTCGAGTAGGTTGCGGGCGAACAGGGCTATCTCCCAGTGTCTCGACGCGCGGAAACCCAGGGTCGCGTTGACGACCGTGTAGCCCCTGATCACGGTATAGACCGAATCCGTCGGGTCGCCGTAGCTCGCCGAGCGCGTGGTGGCGTCGGCGTGCAGATAGGCCTCGCCCTCCCGGCCGAACATGGTGAGCGGGTGCGAATAGTCGCCACCGTAGGTCCACACCCATTTCGGCAGGCCCGACAGATTCTTGCCGCTGAGGTTGCACACCGTGGTGGCGCTGCCGATGAGTTCGATCGGGCAGGGTCCGTCGGGATAGGAGTCGTACTTGCCGAGGTCGAAGGCCAGCGAGCCCCTGAGCTGGAAGTTCGGCGTGACGAGGGCGATGGCGTCGGCTTCCAGGCCTTTAACCGTAACCTTCGGAATGTTGGCGAGGTAGGTGCGCAGCGCGACCGTGGCGTGGGTGTCGGTGACGTTGGCCTGGAAATCCTTCACGTCGGTGTAGAAGCCGTCGATGTTGAACAACAGGCGGCGATTGAACAGGTTCGTCTTCAACCCGACCTCATAGGCGACGTTGTTCTCCGGCTTGACCACCGCGGTGCCGAGCACCGGATTGTTGTTGATGTCGAGCGGCAGGCCGGACTCGTTGATCCCGCCCGACTTGGCGCCATTGGCGAAGCTGACGTAGCCGAGCACGTCGCGGGTGGCCTGGTAGGCGATGTTGAACCGCCCGGTCAGGCTGCCCTCGTTGAGCGCGGCCGCATAGGTTTGCGGACGCAGGATCGACAGCTTGGCGTTGTTCAGCGCCGCGTTCGCTGTTTGCAGCCCGCCGAACACCGTCGTCGCATAGGTCCCGGTCTTCTGCTCATAGGTGTAGCGCAGGCCGCCGGTGATGGTCAGCGGATCGATCGGGCGCCAGTTGACCTCGCCGAAGGCCGCGTAGCTGTCGGAGATGAAATCGGTGTGGCCGTCCGTGCCATAGCCGTCGAGCAGATTGCCGGGGACTGGTGTCTTCGCCGTGCCAGTGGTCGGGCCGATCAGCCAGTAAGCGGCGAGGGGGCCGTAGATCGAGATCGGCTCGCCGGTGATCTCCTGATGGAAATAGTACAGCCCGCCGACATAGTTGACGCGGCGCTGGCCGTTCGACGCCAGACGGATCTCCTGGCTGTACTGGTTCTGGCGCGAAGGAATGTGCTGGAGCGTCTGGATCGGCAGTCCAGTGTAATCGCGGTCGTTGGCGGCGTCCCAGTTCCAGTAGCGCCACGCTGCTACCGAGGTCAGGGTGGCGAAGCCAAAATCCTTGTCGATCAAGGCTTCCACGCCGCCCTCGTTGGTGACCACGTTGAGCAGGGCGTCGATGTTGGTCTCGCGCGCGTAAGGATCGAGGCTCGGTGGCGCATAGCCGGCGTACGGCGCGGGCAATCCGGCGATGAGACCGGTATATTGCCGCGCGGCGGGCTTCAGCGTCGGCGCGACACGGAGGAAGACCTGGGTGCAGCACTCGCTCTGAAAATTCGAATAGTCGGCGATCAACCTGATCTTGAGGCTGGCGTCCGGCGTGTACAGCAACTGACCGCGCACGGCTTGGTTGTTGACGTTGTTCTGATCGCGGTCGAAGCGGGTGTTGTGGATCACCCCGTCGCGCTCGGTGGTCTGGGCGGCGACGCGGAAGGCGAGCTGGTCGCCGAGAATCGGGCCGGAGACATCGGCCTTCGCCTGGACGAACCCGTAATTGCCGACCGAAACCTCGCCGCTCGCCTCCGGCGTGAAAATCGGCGCGCGGGAGGTGATGCTGATCGCGCCCGCCGTGCTGTTCTTGCCAAACAGGGTGCCCTGCGGACCACGAAGCACCTCGATCTGGTCGATGTCGGTGAAGTCGAACGCCGCCGTCGCCGGCCGTGCGTGATAGACCTGATCGACATAGAAGCCGACGCCAGGCTCGAGGCCGTCATTGGCCTGGCTGACGGCGACCACGCTGCTGCCCAGTCCCCTGACGGTGAACGCGGTATTGCGGGGGTTGGCCGAACTGTAGTTCAGGCTGGGAACCAGCAGCGACAATTCCTGGGTATTGACGGTGTAGGACCGCTCCAGGAGCCGTGGTCCGATCACGGACAGCGACCCGGCGATGGCCTGGGCGTCCTCGCGGCGCAGCCGGGCGGTAACGACGATTTCGGCGAGGCCGGTCGGCTTGGTCGGGCCGCCGGGCGGCTCCGGCGTCTGCGCGAAGGCTGAGGCAGACAAGGCGACCACCGACAAGCCGGCAAACAGCGGCGCTCGAAAAACACCCATGGAACAACCCCCTCGACGCCGCCTGGCATTTCGAGGGTACTATATCCGACCGTATACAGACCTGGCTAGGCCAGTCGTCGGCTGAGCCGCGGCGTTCCCCCGAGCGCCGTCATCCCGGGCGGAGTGAAGCGCAGCGGAGCGGAGACCCGGGACCTAGGCGACTGGATACGCACCCTCAGCCCCGACATCGCGCCCGGTCTCCTGGCTCCCGGATCGTCGCTCCGCTGCGCTGCGCTGCCGTCCGGGATGACGGAAAATGGGTGATTCAATTCATCTAGCGATTGCGCTAGCTCAAGCTGGGCGCTTCCCCCCCTCGATCCGGCGGACGCGGTTCCGCGAGAAGATTCTCGGTCAAAGCGGCTGTCGCGTTTCGCGACGCCGCGGCCGCCGCGGCTTCCAGGGCGCGATAGGCGCTTAGGGCCGCGCGTCCCGCTCCGGTGACAACCGCTCCGCGTTCGCTGCCCCCTCCGCTGCGGGTCTCCACCAGCGGCTCCCGCCAGCACCGGTTCATCGTGTCGACGAGGAGCCAAGCGCGGCGATAGCTCATGCCGAGCGTGCGGGCGGCCGCGGAAATCGAACCGTCTTGCGCGATGGCGTCCAGCAGGTCGGCCTTGCCCGGACCCATGGCCAACTCATCGCCGCAGTAGACCTGCGCCTTGAGCTTGAGCGGGCCGACCCGCACCGCGCTACTTTCCGATCAGGACGTCGCTGGCCTTGACGATCACGGTGACCGAGTCGCCGAAGGCCAAGGCAAGATCGGCGATCGCTTCCTCGGTGATGTTCGACGTCATCACCTTGCCGTCGCCGATGTCGACTTTCAGGGTCGCGTTCACCGCGCCGGGAACGATTTCGATGACCGTTCCGCGAAGCTGGTTCCTGGCGCTGATCTTCATCGTCGGCTCCTCCGCTAGCCTCGGCGTTTTCCGTTACCCGCCCTCGGTCGATCAGCGCCGCGAGGCCGCCTTGCGGGCCGCGTATTTGGCGTCGCGTTTGGCCTTCTGCTCGGCCTTGGTCAAGGCCTTGCGCTCCTTGCGGTCGCCGCGCCGGGCTTCGAGTTCGGCGGCCGCCTTTTCCTCGGCGGCGATTCGCGCGGCTTCCTTGTCCTCGGCACGCTTCTGGCGCACCGCTTCGAGTTCGCGTTCGCGGATCTGGTCACGGCTTTCGAATACGGGCGCCGCGACCATCGGTTTCGGCTTCAGCTTGGCGACCAAAGCCTTCTTGGCTTCGGCGGCGGCGGCCAGCCGCTCGGCGTGACCGGTCTTGAGGGGGTCTTTCATGCGTCCTTGAGGATGTGCGAAGTTTTCGGCGCTCTCAAAGCGGAATCGGCCGGCTTAAGCAACCCCAATCGGGGTCAGCTCGGCAGCATCGGCGTGCCTTCGTGCGCGACCAGCAGGTCGTGCATGTCGTCGGCGTGCTCTTCCTCCACCGACAGGATCCACTTCAGCATGCGTTCGGTGGTCGGGTCGTCATTGTGGAAATAGCGGATCAGCTCCTGGTAGTGCTGGACCGCGATGCGCTCGGCGATCAGGTTTTCCTTGATCATGTCCACCAGTGTCGGACCGTCATGGTATTCCGAGGCCGAACGTGTCGCGAGCCCTTCGGGATTAAAGTTCGGCTTGCCGCCGAGCTGGTTGATGCGATTGGCGACCGCCATCACGTGTTCGTTTTCTTCCTTGGCGTGCTCGAGGAACTCCGCCTTGACTCCCTCGCTCGAAATGCCGGACGCGGTGACCGCGTTCTGGGTGTAGCGCAGCACGCAGACGATTTCGGTGGCCAGCACCGCCTGCAGGATGTCGATCGTCTTTTCAGTGTCGCCGGCGTAGGTCGAGGTCACCGCGCCGTCCTGGATATTGGCGCGGGCGCGCTCCCGCAGGGTGGTCACGTCGGACAGGAAGGGTTTTTCGACGGGCGCTTCGGCGACGGCCATGGTTTCCTCTCGAGTTTGGGATTGGCGCATCAACGCGGTTTCGCCGCCACGGTTCCGCTTATTCGCCGACCCGCTCGCCTGGTGTGACGGGCGCGAGGCGGATCAGCCGGCTGTCCTCCACCGCCGCGGTGCGGTGCTGGACGATCGCCTTGTAATCGGGATCGGTCACCATCGCCATGAACGCCGCCGAACCGGGATATTCGATGATGAAGGCAAGGTCCCAGCGCTCGTCCGCCGGACCGGTGACCACCACCTCCGGCCGGCCCGCCCAGACCTGGCGCCCGCCCAACTTGCCGAGGAACGGCGCGAGGCCGCGGCCATAGGCGCGATACGCCTCGGCTCCGGTCACGCCCTTGCCGTGGTCGGGGTGGGTTTCGGGATAATCCGCCAGCGCCTTGAACCGGATCAGGTTGAGCATCTGGATCGGCGTGTCGCGCGGCAGCGCCTTGAAGGCGTCGAACTGGGCGCGGGACGGGTCGACGGAGTGGCTCATGGGTTCTTTGCTCGGCGATTACGTTTGGCTTAGGTCTCATCCAAGTCTTGCATCTAAAACAATCGGCGGCAGGGCTGAATCGAGCTACCCCATCTGCGTCCAGGATGACGGCAAAAAGGTGCGGATCAAACCAGCCGCCCGAAATGTCTAGCAGCGAGCCGGAGTTTGCATGCGCGTTCAAATCAGAAAACGGGAAAACAGTGCGGCCGTTCGACTGCCGGCTTCGGTGATGGCCGCGGCTCGACTCCGGATCGGTCAGGCCATGAACGCGCGCGAGGAGAACGGTCGTGTGGTGGTCGAGCCGATGGCGTCTGTGTTCTTACTGCACGACATGTTGGCGAAGATGGAGTCCTCGACCTTTCCAGAGAGCGTCGACCTAGGGCGTCCTGTCGGAAGAGAGATCTGGTAGTCAGGCCCCGCAAGCGCGCCAAGATTCGGGCGGTGCTCACGACGTGAAGTTTGTTCGCCAAAGACGGAAGTCGACCCGCCGTGGCGATCAGATCAAATCGCGCAGCGTCAGGTTCACCGTGCGGCTCTGGCCGGCGTGATCCACCACCAGCAACACCGCCGGCACGGCTTCGTCACGGAGGTGCGCGCGGACGTCGGATAGCTGGATGGTTGTCGCCGGCCGGCCATCGATGGCGGTGATCTGATCTCCCACCGCCAGGCCGGCCGCGGCGGCGGGGCCGCCGGCGGTCACGTCGACCACCTCGAAGCCCTTGGCCGACTTGTTGATCCAGGCGCCGGCGCGGTCGAACGTCCCGATGTCGGCGACGGGAGCTGGCAAAGCCTTGAGGTACATGATCTGGTGGCCGTAGTCGAAGGTCGCCACGAAGCGCTTCAACAGCCGGGTGCCGACGTTGCCCTGGTAGTTCGGATCGGCGAACGCCCCCTTGTCCTGAACGGAGAAGGCGGCGACGAAGTCGCCGACCTTGACCGGACCGAGGGTTAGTTCCTTGCCGTGGGTGACATAGGATACCGCCGGTCCTCCAACACCCCAGCCATCCACCGCCACGACGCCCTTGGGGTGGCTCTCGCGCAGATGGTTGGCGTCGGCGAACGGCTTAGTCACCGTGAACTCGGCGCGCGAGCCGGTGTCGATGTCAAAGACTCCGGGCGCCCCTTCGAACGTGCCGGCAACCTGCGGCAGGTGGTCGTAGAACATGAAGGGGACGGCGACGCCGGCGCCACTGGGATCGAACTTCGCCGGTTCGATAAACGTCAGCGTTTTAGCGCCATAATCGATCCTCGTGACGAAGCGGCGGAAAAGCTCAAAGCCCATCATGCCCTGTTCATCCAAGCCCTCGGCGCCCACGGTGGTGATCGGCAGGATAGTGACGGTCTGATCCTTCATGAGTAGGTCGCCGATCTGGAAGGTGACATGGCGTGCGAAGCCGACATCGACCGTGCCTTCGCCGGCGCCGCTGCCGACGGCGTGGCCCTCAGCGTTGACGCTGAGCGCCTTAGCCGTGCCGGGCGTCAGGATGTCGTGACCGCCGGTGTCGAAGATCATCTGATAGGGTCCGCGCCCATTGATCTTCACCTCGGCGTAGATGTGGTTGTTCAACAGTTGGAACGGCACTGTGGTGCGTCCGCCGCCGTTCTCGATGGCCGCGTCGGTCACGGTGAACAGCGGCTGCGCATAGGCGCGGGGCGGGCGAGCGGCGCCAATCGTCGACGTCATGAGCGTCTGGGTCTGCACGCCCATCGGCCCCTGACCGGGATCGACCACCACCTTTCCCGGAATCTTGGCTCCATCCATGGGGCGATAGTCGCTGAAGTCGGTCGTCACCTTAAGGAAGGCCTGCGGCTCGATAGTGCGCGCAAGGAGGTGGGTTCTGGCGTCGAACCACGCCTCGAACGCCTTGCCGCCGATGGGGGTGACCGAGAGGACGTCGAAGGCGCGGCCGCCGTTCGACCGCGTTCCTAGCGCGATGATCTTCGCTCCGCCGCGGTCGGCGCGCCACCAGAGATTGGCGTTGCGATAGGCCTCGTTCACCGCCAGATGTCCCTTGTCGCCGCCCGCTTCCGGCGTGATCGCGCCGCTCTGATCCTTCATCCAAGCGGTCTCGCCATCGAAACCGCCGGCTTCCGAGGTCGGCCCGATTTCCGCGCTGTCGACGAAGGCGCCCGAACGGCTATCGTAGGTGGTCCTGGCGACGCCGGTCATGCCCTGGCCCACATAGGCATAGATCAGACGCACCTCGCCGGACGGCGTCTCCCCGGTCGCGCCGCGATTGGCGGAGAGCACGGCCGCCACGTCGTCGCCGGCGGCGCGGGCGGCTGAACCGAGAGCGAGCAACGCGATGGCGGCGAGAAGGGTGGGGCGCATGACTGTATCCAGCTTGACGACGACACCCTTCGCCTTCTACCCGCGCCGCGCCTGGGTTCCAGTTATGCTTTCGTAACTATTTCGCGGGTTAGCTCGCGGAGCGGCCGTCGCTGAAATGGGGCGGCGCCACCGTTGCGTCGCCGCCCCAACCGCCCCCTTTTAGGCAGTTCTCGAATAGCAAATTGTGTCCCGATTGGGGCTGCGACCGAGCGTCGCGGTCGTTATTCGCCTTGCGAGGAATTCGTCGTTGGATCCCGCGTCATCACGTCCGATAACATTGTTGACAAGAGCGCGGGCGATGGAGTGTGCTGCGCGGCATTCCCGATCTCGCCGTCACAAAGCCCCGCTCCATGGCCGAAGTCCTGTCATACGATGCCTTGGTTGTCGGCCAGAGCCTGGGTCCCGTGCGAACGCATGTCACTCCAGAGGCGGCGGCCGCCTATTGCCACGACTGGGACGATCTCAATCCCTGGTATCTCGAGGCCTCGCCGGCTGGTCCTCCGGTGTCGCCGCCCGCCTTGATGGCGGGTCTGACCGGTTTCGCGCTTCTCGGCTCCAAGTACGATGCGCGCGCCACCATCGGCGTGAAAACCGAGCACGAAAATATAGCGCCGCTCCCCGTGGGCCAGACCATGACCACCACTGGCGTCATCGCCGACAAATACGTCAAGCGCGGGCTCGAGTACGTGGTGATCACCTCGACGAGCCGCGACGGGTCCGGCGCGCCCTTCCGGCGCAGCACCGATCACATCCTCCTCAGCCTGAAGCGGAGACCGGATGATGGCGCTTGAACTGGCGGAGCCTCGGCTGGGCGATCCGGTCCCCTCCACCCGCAAGACCATCTATCAGCGCGCGCTCGTCGAGGCGACGTTCAGTGCGGAGTCAATCCACAACGACGACTACACCCGCGCCAAGGGCTATCCCGGCGCGCTGGTGTCGGCCTATGTCCTCAACGGCTACATGTCGGAGATGCTGGTCGCCTTCTTCGGCTGGACCTGGTTCACCAGCGGCCATATCGCGCTGACCTTCATCGGCAAGGGCGTGCAGCAAGGCGACGAGGTCGTCTGCGGCGGCCGGATCAAGAGCATCGAGGACGGCGCCGAAGGTCGTCGCGTGATCCTCGACATCTGGATGGACAAGGCCGACGGCGCGCGTCCGGTCATCGGCGAGGCGAGCGCCATCTGGCGCGGCGCGGAGACCGTTTGAACGCGCTGTCGCATCTGCGGGTCGTCGAACTGAGCCGCGATGTTCCCGCCGCCTATTGCGGGCGGCAGTTCGCCGCCTGGGGCGCGGACGTCGTCATCATTGAGCCCGCCGGCGGCTCGCCGTTGCGCGGGCGCGGACTTTCAAGGGGCGACGCGGTTTCCGTCCTGTGGTCCTACGTCGGCCCGAACAAGAGGTCGGTCGGGATGCCGGCGGACCTCGAGGCGCTCATCGGTCTGCTGAGCGGCGGGGACGTCCTGGTGACCGATCGGCGCGAGGGCGATTTCCTCGCCGGCGGCGTTCCGCTCGGCGAGCTGCGCCGCCGGCTGCCGGGACTGATCGTGGTGTCCGTCACCCCGTTCGGGCTCGATGGGCCCTACGCCGCGTTCGAGGGCGCCGACATCGTGGTCGAGGCGCTCAGCGGCTATCTCGCCCTGAACGGCTTGCCCGGACGGCCGCCGTTGCGCGCGCCCGGCCACATCACAAGCTTCGCCGTTGGCGTGAACGCCTTCATCGGCGCGCTGGCGGCGCTGATCCGACGCGAACGATGTGGCCAGGGCGAGATGGTCGAGGTCTCGGGCGTCGAAACCCTGGCCTTCATCGTCCCGTTTCTCCGGGTGCAGTACGTCGCTGGCGACAAGGTCCGGGAAGGCGGGACGGAGGCCGGTGTCCGTATCCTTCCGTGTTTGGACGGATGGGTGTCGTTTCTGGTGATCGACCCGCGCCATCGCCGCCTGTTCGGCGAGGTGTTCGGGATCGACGAGGCGGACTGGCCGGCCGACATCGCCGAGGGTTCCTATGGCGAACGCGTGGAGCGGGCGGTGCGCTTCTTATCTAGCTACACGCGACGCATGACGGCGGACGCGGTTTTCGAGGCGCTGGAGGCTCGCGGCGTCGTCTGCGGCAAGGTTATCGATCCCGCCGAGCTTCCGCGTTGCCCCCAACTCGGCGCGCGAGGCTATTGGCGATCGGCCGAACATCCGGGCGTTGGCCCGCTGCTCTATCCGGGGCCGGCCGCGAAACTGCGCAACCGCGACATCGAGAATGTCCGACCGGCGCCGTCCCGGGCCGGCGCCGAAGAAACCGGGTGGCCCAGCCGCCCATCGCCACCGCTTGGTGAGGTCGATCGCCGGCCGCCCCTCGACGGCTTTCGTGTGCTGGACCTGACCCAGGCCTGGATCGGCCCGTTCGCCACCCTGATTCTGGCCGATCTCGGGGCCGACGTGATCAAGATCGAATGCCACAAGCGGCCGGACGTCTGGCGCCAGGCCTCGCCGCAGCCGACGGCGATCACCAACGTCGTCGCCGAGAGCGTCAACCGCAGCTTTTATTTCAACAGCGTCAATCGGAACAAACGCGACCTGACCTTGGACCTGCGCGATCCTCGGGGGCGCGACCTTTTCCTGCGACTGGCGAAGAGCGCGGACGTGGTGGCCGAGAACTATACCCCGCGGGTGATGGACCGCTTCGGCCTCGGCTACGACGCCCTTCGCGCGGTGAAGCCCGACATCGTGATGCTGTCGTCGAGCGGCTTCGGCAAGACTGGGCCGCTGTCGGATCACAAGACCAACGGGTCGGCCGTGGAGGGTCTCGCGGGCTGGGACTGGCTGCACCGCTATCCCGGCGGCGAGCCCGTGCTGATGGGGTTCTATCAGGCCGACGCGATTTGCGGGCTGCAGATGGCCGCCGTCACCCTCGTCTCGCTTTTGCGCCGCCTGCGCACCGGCGAGGGCGAGGCGATCGACGGCTCGATGCTGGAGGCCTCGGCGGGCTATATCGGCGACCTGATCCTTCGGGCCCAAATCGACGGCGAAGCGCCGCTGACCGGCGTCCGCGATCCGGACTTCGCGCCTTATGGCGTGTACCGCTGTCGCGGCGCGGACCGCTGGATCGCCATCGTCGTTCGGGACGACGACGCCTGGTCACGCCTGGCGGCCCTGTCCGAGGCGCCGATGTCGTTATCCGATCCCGCCTGGCGGACGCTCGCTGGCCGCATCGCGGATCAAGACGCTCTGGACGCGGCCGTCGAAACCTGGACCCAGACTCAAGACGCCGAGCACCTCATGCGCCTGCTGCAGGGCGCGGGCGTCGCCGCCGGCATCGCGCGGGGCTGCACCGAGGCCTTGAGCGAGCCGCACCTCACGGCGCGCGATTGGTTCAAGCCGATGACCCATCCGGATCTCGGCCGGCATCTCTACAACGGTTTCCCCTGGCGCTTCGCCGACTGCGTGCTCACCGCCGACCTGCCGCCGCCCAGGCTCGGAGAACATAGCCGCGCCCTGCTGAAGGAGCGGCTCGGCCTGCCCGACGCCGAGATCGACCGGCTGGAGGCCGAGGGAGTCACCGGCGCGGTGCTTTGAGAGGAACGTCAAGATGGACTTCAAACGGATCATCTACCAGGCGGGGCCGGTCGCCCGGGTCATTCTGAACAGGCCGGAGAAGCTGAACGCCCAGAGCGTCGGCCTGCTCGCCGAGATGGACACCGCCTTCACCCTCGCCGCCGACGATCCGGCGTGCCGCGTCATCGTGCTGTCCGGCGCCGGCCGGTCGTTTTCCGCCGGCCACGACCTCTCGACCGAGGACCATCGCGCGGAGACGCGCGAGCGGATGGCCGGCAAGGACGGCTTCGCCCAGGGCCTCGCCTATCGCGATATCTACACCGACAGCCATCTGCGCTGGCGCGACCTGCCGATCCCCACGATCGCCATGGTCCACGGCCACTGCATCTTCGGCGGATGGATGATCGCCGCCGCCATGGACCTCGTGTTCGCGGCGGACGACGCCCTCTTCATCCCGACCTACGGCGATTATTTCACCACCTCGTGGGATGTCGGCGCGCGCAAGGCCAAGGAGCTCCTGTTCGCCAACCGCTTCATCACCGCGGCCGAGGCGATGGCCTGCGGCTTCGTCAACCGAACCTACCCCGCCGAGGTGTTGGAACGCGAAACCCTGGAGTATGCCGCGCGGGTCGTCGACCGCGACAAGGCCGACAACCGTCTGGTCAAGTTCGCCATCAACCAGGCGCAGGACGGCATGGGCTTCAGCCAGTCGGTCCGCGCGGTGGGCGCCGCCTTCATCAGCCGGAGCTACGGCCCCCCGCAAGGCGCCGAGCGGCCGACGGGCACGGATATCAACGGCCAGTTCCGCGGCAAGGTCGCGCAGGCGATGGCTTATCTGCGGGACGAGCAGGCGAAGGGCGCACGCGGTTACGAGAGCGGCCTTGCCGGCGCCGACAGCGGACCGCGCTCCAACCCGTCCTGAGCACGGACGAAGCCGAGGCTCCGCCCTTTCCGTTGCCTTTTTCGGACGCGGCATGTTACAGGCGCGCGGCTTGCGGCGGGCGGCGGCCAGGGCTTTCGCCCGGGCGCCCTTGAGACTCCTTCAAGCTTCAACACAGGCGCGCCTCGTCGGGCTCGACGCGGGCGCGGCGCCAAACCGGACGGTCCTTAACTTGGCTGACGATTCCAGTTCAACGGATGTGAGCGCGCGCTACGCGCAGGCCCTGTTCGACCTTGCCGTCGAAACGGGTGCGCTCGATCCCATCGAGGCCGATCTGAAGAGCCTGAAAGCGATGCGCGCCGAGAGCCGCGACCTGCGCGACGTGCTGGTCTCGCCACGCTTCACCGCCGACGACAAGGCCAAGTCCTTGGCCGCGATCGGCGAGCGCGCGGGGTTCAATGCAACGACGGACAAGTTCCTCGGCCTGCTCGCCGCCAACGGCCGCACCGGCGCTTTGCCCGACATCATCGCCGCCTTCGAGCGCTTGTCGGCCAAACGTCGCGGGGTGGTGTCGGCCCAGGTCACCACCGCCGTCGCGCTGACCGACGCCCAGGCCGAGAGCCTGAAGTCAGCCTTGCGCATGTCGCTCGGCAAGGACCCCCAGATCGAGACCAAGGTCGACCCGGCCATCCTCGGCGGCCTCAAGGTCCGCGTCGGCTCGCGCCTGTACGACGCTTCGCTGAAGTCGAAGCTCGATTCCCTGAAATTCGCCTTGAAGAGAGCTTAAGAACGCATCCCATGGACATTCGCGCCGCTGAAATATCCGACATCCTCAAGGGCCAGATCGCCAACTTCGGCGTCGAGGCCGACGTCTCCGACGTCGGTCAGGTGCTGTCGGTCGGCGACGGCATCGCCCGCGTGTTCGGGCTCGACCAGGTCGAGGCCGGCGAGATGGTGGAATTTCCCTCCGCCGGGGTGAAGGGCATGGCCCTGAACCTCGAGCGCGACAACGTCGGCATCGTGATCTTCGGCTCCGACGCCCAGATCTCCGAAGGCGACGAGGTCCGCCGCCTCGGCGAGATCGTCGACGTGCCGGTCGGCAAGGGCCTGCTCGGCCGCGTGGTCAATCCGCTGGGCGAGCCGATCGACGGCAAGGGGCCGATCGGCGACATCGCCGAGCGCCGCCGCGTCGACGTCAAGGCGCCCGGCATCATCCCGCGCAAGTCGGTGCACGAGCCGGTGCAGACCGGCCTCAAGATCATCGACGCTCTGGTTCCGATCGGCCGCGGCCAGCGCGAGCTGATCATCGGCGACCGCCAGACAGGCAAGACCGCCGTGGCCATCGACGCCATCCTCAACCAGAAGCAGATCAACGCCGGCGACGACGAAAAGGCCAAGCTGTTCTGCGTCTATGTCGCCATCGGCCAGAAGCGCTCCACCGTCGCCCAGATCGTCAGGACCCTGGAGGAGCGCGGAGCCCTCGACTACACCATCGTCGTCGCCGCCACGGCGTCGGACCCGGCGCCGTTGCAGTTCCTGGCGCCGTTCTCGGGCTGCGCCATGGGCGAGTGGTTCCGCGACAACGGCATGCACGCGCTAATCATCTACGACGACCTGTCGAAACAGGCCGTCGCCTATCGCCAGATGAGCCTGCTGCTGCGCCGCCCGCCCGGACGCGAAGCCTATCCGGGCGATGTGTTCTATCTGCACTCCCGCCTGCTTGAGCGCGCGGCCAAGCTGAACGAGGACTTCGGCTCCGGTTCGCTGACCGCCCTACCGCTGATCGAGACCCAGGCCAACGACGTTTCGGCCTATATTCCTACCAACGTGATCTCGATCACCGATGGCCAGATCTTCCTCGAGACCGACCTATTCTACCAGGGCATCCGCCCCGCGATGAACGTCGGCGTTTCGGTGTCGCGGGTGGGTTCCAGCGCCCAGATCAAGGCGATGAAGACCGCCGTGGGCTCGCTGAAGGGCGAGCTGGCGCAGTACCGGGAAATGGCCGCCTTCGCCAAGTTCGGCTCCGATCTCGACGTCTCGACGCAGAAGCTGCTCGCGCGCGGCGAGCGGCTGACCGAACTCCTCAAGCAACCGCAGTATTCGCCGCTGCAGGCCGAAGAGCAGGTCGCCGTGCTCTACGCCGGAACGCGCGGCTATCTCGACGGCATACCCACCGCAGACGTGCAGCGCTTCCAGACCGAACTGCTCAGTCGCCTGCGCGGCGACCAAGGCGAGGGCGTTCTCGAAGGCGTGCGCACGGGCAAGGCGCTGACGCCGGAACTCGAAGACAAGCTGAAGAGCGTGCTCGACGCGGTGGCCAAGTCGTTTGGCTAGCCTCAAGGAACTCCGCAACCGCATCTCGTCGATCACCGCGACGCAGAAGATCACCCGCGCCCTGCAGATGGTCGCGGCGTCGAAACTGCGCCGGTCGCGCGAGGCGGCGGAGAACGCGCGGCCATATGCCGACCGCATGGCCGGGGTGATCGCCAATCTCGCGGCCGGCGTCTCCGGCCCCGGCGCGCCGCGCATGCTGGTTGGCGCGGGTTCCGACGTTCGGGAACTGGTCATCGTCGCGACGGCGGACGCGGGTCTGGCCGGCGGCTTCAATTCGTCCATCGTGCGCGCCGCGCGGGAGTACATCGACGGCCGGGTGGCCGCCGGGAAGCAGGTCTCGATCCTGACCGTGGGCCGCAAGGCGCGCGACCAGTTGCGCCGGATCCACGGCTCGCGCTTCATCGACAGCGTCGAATCCGGCAACGTCGCCAGGCTCGCCGTGGCCCAGGGTGTGGCCGACACGGTTTCCGCTCGCTTTGAAGCTGGCGAAATCGACGTGGTCACCCTGTTCTACAACCGCTTCGCCTCGGTGGTCAGCCAGGTTCCGACCCGGCGCCAGCTAATCCCGGCCCAGGTCGACGGCTCCGCGCCGACCATCGACCTGAAGGGCGCTTCGTACGAGTACGAGCCGGACGCGGAGTCGATCCTGGCCGCGCTGCTGCCGCGCAACATCACGACGCAGATCTTCGTCGCCATGCTGGAGAACCAGGCCGGCTTCTACGCGGCGCAGATGGCGGCGATGGACAACGCCACCCGCAACGCCGGCGACGTCATCGCCAGCCTCACCCTGCTGAAGAATCGCACCCGCCAAGCGCAGATCACCAAGGAACTGATCGAGATCATCTCCGGCGCCGAGGCGCTATGACGCGGCTTTGCGCCCCCTCGGTCACGGCGCGAGAGGGCGCCGCGCCACCTCCCCCGCGAGAGGGCGGGGAAGGATTTGAATTCTTGAATGCTCACCCATCCTCTTACGGGGGAGCTGGCAGCTTGCCCTCTTGCAAGCTGACTGAGGGGGCGCAAGGCCGCCACCGTGAAGCCGCCGAAGCTAGTTGAGACGAAAGACACCGCGCATGACCATGACCGAGACCCTTCCGCCTTCCGCCGAGCCGAAGACCATGCCGCCGATGCCGCAAGGCGTCGCCAGCGGCCACATCGTCCAGATCATCGGCGCCGTCGTCGACGTCGAGTTCGACGGCCACCTGCCGGCGATCCTGTCGGCGCTGGAGACGACCAACACCGACCAGCGCACCGGCCAGCCGTTCCGCCTGGTGTTCGAGGTCGCCCAGCACCTCGGCGAGAACACCGTGCGCGCCGTCGCCATGGACACCACCGAGGGTCTGACCCGCGGCCACCCGGTCGCCGACACCGGCGGCCCGATCATGGTGCCGGTGGGACCGGGCTGCCTCGGCCGGATCATGAACGTCATCGGCGAGCCGGTGGACGAAGCCGGCCCCATTCCGCACAACCGCACCGCCAGCATCCACCGCGAGGCGCCGGCCTTCGCCGATCAGGTGTCCTCGGCGGAAATCCTGGTCACCGGGATCAAGATCATCGACCTGCTGTGCCCCTATACCAAGGGCGGCAAGATCGGCCTGTTCGGCGGCGCCGGCGTCGGCAAGACCGTGACCATGCAGGAACTCATCAACAACATCGCCAAGGCCTACGGCGGCTATTCGGTGCTGGCCGGCGTCGGCGAGCGCACCCGCGAGGGCAACGACCTCTATTACGAGATGATCGAGTCCAAGGTGAACGTCGATCCCAAGCACAACGACGGCTCGACCGAAGGGTCGCGCTGCGCCCTGGTCTACGGCCAGATGAACGAGCCGCCGGGAGCCCGCGCCCGGGTCGCCCTGACCGGCCTGGCCCAGGCCGAATACTTCCGCGACGAGGAGGGCAAGGACGTGCTGCTCTTTATCGACAACATCTTCCGCTTCACCCAGGCCGGTTCGGAACTCTCGGCCCTGCTCGGCCGCATCCCCTCCGCCGTGGGCTATCAGCCGACGCTGGCGACGGAGATGGGCGGCCTGCAGGAGCGGATCACCTCGACCAACAAGGGATCGATCACCTCGGTCCAGGCGATCTTCGTGCCCGCCGACGACTACACTGACCCCGCGCCGGCGACCTCCTTCGCCCACCTCGACGCGACGACGGCGCTCAGCCGCGACATCGCTTCGGAAGGCATCTTCCCGGCGATCGACCCGCTGGACTCGACCTCGCGCATCCTCGACCCGCTGGTGATCGGCGACGAGCATTACAGGGTCGCGCGCCGTGTCCAGGAAATTCTGCAACAATACAAGGCGCTGAAGGACATCATCGCCATCCTGGGCATGGATGAGCTGTCCGAGGACGACAAGCTGACGGTGTCGCGCGCCCGCAAGCTGCGCCGCTTCTTCTCGCAGCCGTTCTTCGTCGCCGAGGCGTTCACCAACCTGCCCGGCGTGTTCGTCAGCCTCGAAGACACCATCCGCTCGTTCAAGGCGGTGTGCGACGGCGAGTTCGACCACCTGCCGGAGGCGGCGTTCTACAACGTCGGCACCATCGAAGACGCCGTGGCCAAGGCCGAAAAGATGGCCTCGGAGGCTTGATGGCCGACAAGCTGCGCTTCGCCCTGGTCTCGCCGGAACGCGAGCTGTTCAGCGGCGACGTCGACCAGGTCGATGCGCCCGGGTCGGAAGGCGACTTCGGCGTGCTCGCCGGCCACGCACCGTTCATGACCACCCTGAAAGAAGGGCGGGTGAAGGTTTACAACGACGGCGCCACGCGCACCTATGACGTGCACGGCGGCTTCGCCGATGTGACCCCGCTCGGTCTGACCATCCTGGCCGAGCACGCCGAGGAAGTAACCGCCTAAAGCGCGTCCCGCGCCGACGCGACCGGAGAAGAGAGACCATGATGCGCGCCCAACTCCTCAGCCTGACCGTTCTTGGACTCGCGGCTCCGGCGGCGTTCGCCCAGACCCCGGCCGCGGCGCCGCCCCCCTCTGCATCCCCGCCCGCCGCCTCCGCGCCGCCGGCGGAGGTGATGCCGGCTCCGACGGCCCCGGCGTCGGCGGCTCCAGCAACGCGCGCGTCACCAACGGCGTCTGCTCCCGCCGCGACTCCCGCACCGATGGCGCCGCCGTCGAACGCCACCGCCGTGCCGCCGCCGGCTCCCGGCACGACAGCCGCGGATGCCCCCGCCGCTCTCGCCGCCACGACATCGGCGCCGGCGGGGCCGCCGCCCGCGCCGACCGATCCGACGGCGATCGCGCTGATCAGCACACTGGAAAATGTCTGCGTTCCAGCCGTTGCCGGCGGCAAGATGGACAAGCTCGCCAAGGCGGGCGGCTACCGCAAGTCAGGGGAAAACTATGTCATGAAGGGTAAGGGGTTCCAGCTCACCGTGCTTGCGCCGGGCTCCAATCCCAAGACCTGTCACATCGATGTCGTCAGCCCGATCGATCCCGAGGCGCCGGCGAAGCCGCTGGTCGTGGCCCTGCACAACTGGGCGGCCGTCAGCCGAGGCTACACCCTGTATCGCAATGACAAGAACGTCGCCAACGGCCAGGAGCTGACGACCCGTTCGTGGGAGAACAACGCTCCCGGCAATAACGACGCCCTGGTCCTTACCACCTTCCGCAAGGCCGACGGCACGCCTAGCGGCGGCCACGAGACCTCCGAAGTGCTGTTCACCACCAACGGCACATCGGCGAGCTAGAGGTCGCCGCCCTCTCCGCCACCGATGTTGCGGGCGTCCTCGGCGTCCTGATGATGCTGGGCGCCTATGGTGCTACCCAGCTCGGCAGGCTGGACCCGGTGAAGACGCCGTCCCTGTTGCTGAACCTCGGCGGCTCCTGCTTGGTGATCCTGTCCCTGCTGCGAACCTTCAACCTGTCCGCCTTTCTGATGGAGGCGGCTTGGGCGTTGGTGGCCCTGTTCGGGCTAGTCCGCGCTTTCCTCAAGCGGCGTCGCGGACCTTGAGGCCATCAATCCAGCGGAGGCAGGTTTCGGCCACCCGCTCCCAACCGGGCTCGCCCATCAGCCAGTGGCCCATATCGTCGATGGTCACTGTCTTGCCGTTCAAGCGGCGGCAGGTCGCCTCCACCGTGGCGGGAGGGTGGATGGCGTCCAGCGCGCCCGCGATGGCCAGGACCGGCGCGCGGGCCGAGGCGCGCGTCACCATGGTCGTGGCGAACGGGTCCAGCCACCAGTTCAGCGTCTCCCACATCGCCCGGCCGCTCTCGGCCGTCATGCGGGCGAAGGTCGCGCGGCGGTCGGCGCGCGGCAGACGGTCGAACAGGTAACGTCGCGCCGCGGGGTAGTCGGGATCGATGGCCAGAGCCCAGTACGGGCCGAGCGCGAACAGGCTGACCGCCGAGATCGCCTCGTTCATGCTCACGCCCTGGACGCCCCATGGCGCCGAAGGCGCCAACAGGATCAGCCCGGCCAGATCGGCCTTGGCCGCCGCGAGCTGGGCGACAAGACCGCCGAGCGAGTGTCCGACGAGAATTGGCGGCTCGGGTTGGGCGACGCAAAGCTCGGCGATGGCTTGGGCGTAGCCGCTCATCGACTGACCCGCGACCTCTTGGCGCTTCGCGCCGGACTGGTGCCCGGGAAGATCGGGCGCCATCACAAAGTGGCCCGCGCCCTCGAATGGCTTGCGGAAATCTTCGAACACCCAGCCGCCGCAGAAGGCGCCGTGCACCATGATGATCGGAGTGGTCAATCGTCGCCCTCGCGGCCGGATCCGCGCGCGATCCATGGTGACTCGGGCAAGGCTCCTAACACGCGGCGGCGCGGCTCGTCTCCCGCCGAAAGCCAAATCTTGTCAGGCGTGGACGGTGAACGCCTTAATCACCTCGCGGTAGATGTCGCGCTTAAATGGAACGACCCCTTCCAGCGCATCTTCGAAACTGGCCCAGCGCCAGGTGTCGAATTCCACCTCGTCATGACCGCCGAGATCGAATTCCGAGTCGTCGCCGACGAAGCGGTAGGCGAACCACAACTGCTTCTGTCCGACCCAGCGTTCCGCGATCTTCGAGCGTCGATGCCCGACCGGGAAATCATAGGCCAGCCAGTTGGACGTCCTGTCGAGGAACTCGACGGACCGCGCGCCGGTCTCCTCGCGAAGCTCCCTCAGCGCCGCGTCGGCGGGCGGCTCGTTACGGTCGATCCCGCCTTGGGGAAACTGCCAGTTGTGCGGACCCGGAGTGTTGGCGCGCCGGCCGAGCCAGACCCTGCCCTCGGCGTTGAACAGCACCACGCCGACGTTGGGCCGGTGCCGGGAAAGGTCCATTCAGGAACCAGTTTGCAAGGCGCGGTTCCGTCCACGACAACCGCTTCCCCCGCGACGGCGGGGGCCCTGTTTAGCTAGGCGAGACTGTAGCAAAGCAGAACACTGGGCCCCCGCCGTCGCGGGGGAACCGGGTCTAGGTGACCGCATCGTGCGCCGCCGTTAGTTCGACTTCGGCGCTGGGACGGGAACCGCCGTGCCGGGCTTGATCGCCGCGCCGTGACCCGCGCGGACGGCGGCGGCTTCGGCGAGGGTGGCGACCGGCGGCGCGATCTTCGGCGTCGCTTCGACCGAGCCGTACTTCAGCACGGCATAGGCGCGGTCGAGCTGGAAGTCGCCCTTCTTCTCGTCGAAGTCTTTCGGCGGCGCCTCGGCGGGCTTGTGGGCGCCCTTTCGTTCCTTGCCTTCGTCGGCGTTCAGGGCGTTGTGGAAGCTGGCCTCGCTGAACAGGAAGGCCTCGTTCGCCGCCTGCTCGGCTTGCTCGCGGGTCTCGGCGACTTCCATGTCCGGCTCGATGCCGGTCTTCTGGATCGAGCGGCCGGAGGGTGTGTAGTAGCGCGCGGTGGTCACCTTGACCGCGCCGTCGAGGCCGCCGCGTAGCGGGATCACGGTCTGAACCGAGCCCTTGCCGAAGCTGGTCAGGCCGACGAGGGCGGCGCGGTGACGATCCTGCAGGGCGCCGGCGACGATCTCCGCCGCCGAGGCCGTGCCGCTGTTGATCAGAACGACGAGGGGCAGGCGTTCGCTGACCTTGGCGCCGGGCTTGGCGTTGAACCGCTCGATGCTGTGGGCGTCGCGGCCGCGCTGGGAGACGATCTCGCCGCCGTCAAGGAACAGGTTGGACACCCCGACGGCCTGGTCGAGCAGGCCGCCCGGGTTGTTGCGAAGGTCGAGCACCAGCCCCTTGAGGCGAGGGTCCTTGGCTTCCAAACCCAGGATCGCGGACTTGGTCTCGTCGGTCGCCTTTTCGTTGAAGCCGGAGAGGCGAACGTAGCCGTAGTCGCCCTCCAGCTTTGAGGTCACCGACTTGGGCGTGATGATCTCGCGGGTCAGCTTGACGTCGAAAGGATCGGCTTTTTCGCGGGCGATGGTCAGGGTGACCGAGTCGCCGACCTTGCCGCGCATCTGCTTGACCGCGTCGTTGACGGTCAGGCCAAGCACGCTCTCGCCGTTTACCGCCGTTATGTAGTCGCCGGGCTTCAGCCCCGCGCGGGCGGCCGGCCCGCCGTCGATCGGGCTGATGATCTTGATCACCGCCTCGTCGCTGGTGATCTCGATGCCGAGACCGCCGTACTCGCCGCGGGTGGTGTCCTCCATCTCCTGAAAGTCGGTCGGAGACAGATAATCGGAATGCGGGTCGAGCGAGCTGAGCATGCCCTTCAGCGACGCCTCGATCAGCTTGCGGTCGTCGACCGGCGTGACGTACTGCCGCTCCACCACGTCCAGCACGTTCCCGAACAGTTCGAGCATGTGATAGGTCTGCGCGCGCGGCTCGGTGTTCGCCTGAGCGACCTGTCCGACATAGGCCATGGTTCCGGCGCCGAACACGAACGCGGACACCCCGATCAGAAGATACTTGCGCATGGGCGGAGCCTCGACTCTCGCCGCGCCGAAATTGTGGCGTCGGCGCGGGGTTACTGGGTTCAATCCCTGTGATAGGGCGCGCCAGCCAAAATGGTTACCGCCCGATAGATTTGCTCCGCGAGCATGACGCGCGCAAGGGCGTGGGGCCAGGTCTGGGGACCAAAAGCAATGCGTCCGTCGGCCGCCCGCAGAACCTCCTGGCCCAGGCCGTCGGCGCCGCCGATCGCGAACGCCAGCCTGCGCTCGCCGCCGTCGCGGATGTCCGCCAGCCATCGGGCGATCTCGCGAGAGGTTCGCGGAGGAGCGTGCTCGTCGCAGGCGATCAGATATGCCTCGTCGCGCTTGGCTAGAATAGCGACGGCCTCGGCGGGTTTGCCTGGTTTTCGTCCTTCGACTTCAGTGACTCCGATTGGCCCCAGGCCCAGGGATCGTCCGCCGGCCGTGGCTCGCGCGGTATAGTCCAGGGCGAGCTTGGCTTCGGGAGTCGACCCCAGCCGGCCGACGCACAATAGCGTGATCTTCAGTGGGCCGCCGGATCGATGGTGTGGGCCGAACCAACCGACCAGATCTTCTCGATGTTGTAGTAGCTGCGCACCTCGGGCCGGAACAGATGGACGATCACATCGCCGGCGTCGATCAGCACCCAGTCGCAGCTCGGCAGGCCCTCGACCCGCGCGCGGCCGTGGCCGTGGTCCTTGATCGCGCGCAGCAGGTGGTCGGCGATGGCGCCGACGTGACGGTGCGAACGGCCGGAGGCGATCACCAGGCCGTCGGCGACGGAACTCTTGTCGGTGAGATCGATGAAGACGATGTCCTGCGCCTTCTCATCATCGAGGCGGTTCAGGATCATGGCTTCGAGCGGCTTGGGCTGCCGCGAGGCGTCGGTGACATCAGTGTCGGCGGGCAGCGCCTCGGGCGCGGTGGAACGGTTCAGCGGGAACTCCTGTGCATGGCTGACGAGGCCAGCGTACCACGCCCGGTGCTTACGGTCAGCGAAATTGCGCAGGGTCGTCGAGGACGCCGGCTCGAACGGCGCGGTGAGGTACACCCAGGCCGGCGGCCGGGCGTAGGGCAGCCGCTTCGCCGCCGCGGACGCCAGCCGCGCGCCGGCGAAACGCCGGGCCGCAGGCGCAAACCGCCCTCCCAGCCGGACGCCGGGCCGGGACACGACGGCGATGGGGACCTCGCGCATCAGGGAAGCCCAGCCCTTCCAACGGTGGAACTGCGCCAGATTGTCGGCGCCCATGATCCAGACGAAACGTACGCGCGGAAAGCGAGCCTTAAACCAGCGCACGGTATCCACGGTGTAGCGCGGGCCTCGGCCGGAGAGCCGCGCCTCCGCGTCGCTGACGATCATCCGGGGACCCGATGCGCGGGTTCGGGCGCTCTCGCAGCGCGCGCCGAGATTGTCCTCGGCGCCGGCGGCCTTGAGCGGATTTTGCGGCGAAACCAGCCAGATCACGCGGTCGAGCCCAAGCTGTTTCAGCGCCGTCTCGGCGACATGACCGTGGCCGGCGTGCGCGGGGTGGAACGACCCGCCGTAGAGGCCGATCTTCATGCCCCGCTCTAGATGAAATCCTAGCCGCCGCGCCGCGGGATTTCCGAAGGTGGGCGCCCGTTTCGCCGCCGTGGCGGACCACATCCGGTCAGGCGTCCGCCGGCGCGCGCCGATCAATGGCGAGGTCGTCGGCGTGGATCAGCGGACCGGGCGCGCCGCCCAGCAGAGCTTCGATGTCCGCGGAGCGCAGGCCGACCGCCGCGCGGGCGTCGTCGGCGTCATAGCGGGAAAGGCCGCGCGCGACCTCGCGGCCGCCAAGATCGGTCACCACCACCGCGTCGCCCTTGCCGAACCGTCCGTGTACGGCGCGCACGCCGGCGCACAGCAGGCTGCCGCCGCCGCGCAGAGCGCGGATAGCGCCGTCATCGGCCACGATCGATCCCTGCGGCGTCAGCGTCCCGGCGATCCACGCCTTGTAGGCGGCGGCGGGGGCGCCCACCGCGTCGATCAAGGTGTGCGCGGCGCCGGTCTCCAGCGCGGCGAGCGGCGACGGGCGGCGACCGAGCCCGATCACAGTGGCGCAGCCGGCGGACGCGGCGATCCGCGCTGCCGCCAGCTTGGTCCGCATCCCGCCAGTTCCGACGCCCGCCGTTGCCGCCGAGCCGGCCATCGCCTCGATTTCGGGGGTGATGGCGACCAAGTGAGGGACGTGGCGCGCGGCGGAAGTCATCGCCGGATCCGCTGTGTACAGACCATCGACGTCCGACAGCAGCACAAGCAGGTCCGCGCCCGCCATTTGGGCCACGCGCGCGGCGAGACGGTCGTTGTCGCCGTAGCGGAGTTCCTCGGTCGCGACGGTGTCGTTCTCGTTGACCACCGGAACCGCGCCCACCGCGAGCAGCGTGCCGAGCGTGGCGCGGGCGTTGAGGAAACGCCGGCGAACCTCGGTATCGTCCGGGGTCAGAAGGATCTGTGCCGTGGTCAGTCCGCGCGGCTCCAGCGCCTCTTCCCACACCCGCATCAGCATCGACTGGCCGGCAGCGGCGGCGGCCTGTTTTTCCGAAAGGGTCAGCGAGCGCTTGCCCAAACCGAGACGTCCCCGGCCGAGCGCCACCGCGCCGGACGACACGATAACCACCTTTTGGCCGCGCGCGGTCAGCCGGGCCAGATCGTCGCCCAGACCGCTGAGCCACGTCCGATCGGCCGCGCCGCTGGTCTCGTCGATCAGGAGGGCCGAGCCGATCTTGATTACCAGCCGCCGGGCGGACGCGATCGCGTTCATGGCCGCCAGTCCAGCGCCTGGGCGCTCGCCGCGACCGGCGCCTTCGCGGCCACGATGCTGGTGTGCGCGGCGGTCAGCAAGTCTCGAACGCCTTCCCCCGACACCGCGGAAACCAGATAGGGTTTAGCCCCGCAGGCCTTTTTCAACGATGCGGCCTTAGCCTTCCGCGTAGCCGGATCGAGGGCGTCGATCTTGTTGAGCGCGACGAGTTCCGGCTTGTCCTCGACGCCTTCGCCGTAGGCTTCCAGTTCGCCTCGGATCACCCGCCACGCGTCCACCGGGTCGTCGGCGGTGGCGTCGACCAGGTGGATCAGCACCGACGTCCGCTCCAGGTGGCCGAGGAACCGCGTCCCGAGACCCAGACCTTCCGAAGCGCCCTCGATCAGGCCTGGCACGTCGGCGATGACGAACCTCTGGTTGGGCGAGAGATCGACCACGCCGAGATTGGGCGTGAGGGTGGTGAAGGGATAGTCGGCGATTTTGGGCGTGGCCGCGGAGACGTGGGCCAGCAGCGTCGACTTGCCGGCATTGGGCAGGCCGACCAAACCGACATCGGCGATCAGCTTCAGCCGCAGCCAGATGGTGTGCTCGGTCCCCTCCAGTCCAGGATTGGCCCGGCGGGGAGCCTGGTTGATCGGCCCCTTGAAATAGGCGTTGCCGAACCCGCCGTTGCCGCCCCTGGCGAGCAGCACGCGCATACCGTCGGTGGCGAGGTCGGCGATCAGGGTCTCGCGGTCTTCTTCCAGCACCTCGGTGCCAACTGGGACCCTCAGCACGACATCATCGCCGTTGGCGCCGTGGCGGTTGCGGCCCATGCCGTGGCCGCCGGTCTTGCCCTTGAAATGCTGTTGGTAACGGTAGTCGATCAGGGTGTTGAGGCCCTCGACCGCCTCGATCCAAACATCCCCTCCGCGCCCGCCGTCGCCGCCGTCGGGTCCGCCGTATTCGATGAACTTCTCCCGCCGAAACGACACCGCGCCCCCGCCGCCGTCGCCGGAGCGGATGTAGATCTTGCACTGGTCCAGGAACTTCATGGCTGAGGCGTTGTGGCGGAAACGGGGACGAAAGGCGAGAAGGCGCGCCAGCTACTCCTCTGGGACACTATATCAGCCGGGTCCAAAGTCGATCGGCTGGGACGGCATGCGATCGCGGACATTTTCAAGATCGACCCCGCCACCCTCGCGAAACATCTCGACCATACGCGTTCCCGTTTTTAGCTGCTCCTTCGAGCCGGCGCGGGCGATCCCGTCGTGCGGACCCATCGCGCGCCTCGGAACATCAAGCCAACGGTCTATGCGCGTTGCTTCGTAGGCTTCGTTCAGGGGATAGCGAATACGATTCTCTGACTTGGGTTTCTCGCCGACGACAAGCAATTTGACCTCCGTCGTGGTGTTGTTCAGGATCGTGTGGCAGATGCCTGTCCCCGCCGGAAGTCCGACGCTGTCTCCTGCTTCGAGCGGATAGAGCACGCCATCGATCCAGGCGTCCGGTCGCCCCGAGATCACGAAGACGAATTCTTCCTCCGCGCTCTCCGCGTGAGGGTAACTGGTTCGGTAACCGGGTGGGACTCGGACATGGTGAATACCGATCCGTGTTAGGCCGAGCCTTTCACCAATTGACGCATCGAAGGCCATCGGTTCGTCGTCGCCAGGATAGACGTGCGGCCGGTCCTCCAACGGTTTCCAGTGGCTGATGAAGTCCGGTCGTGATGTCACGGTGCTCCGCCTCCTCCGCTTGGGACGAGAATACAGCAATCGGCGGCCGACTGAACCGCGAAGCTACTCCGCCACGATCCGCGACCTCAGCAACCCTACCTTTTCGATCTCTACCTCCACCACGTCACCAACCTTCATGAACAGCGGCGGCTCGCGTTTGAAGCCGACGCCGCCGGGGGTGCCGGTGGCGATGACGTCGCCGGGGGACAGCGAGGTGAAGGCGCTGAGGTAGGCGATGATTGCCGGGATCGAGAAGATCATGTCGCCGACGGTGGCTGACTGCACCGTTTCACCGTTTAGCCGGGTCTGGATCGTCTGGGGTCCAATCTCACCGACTTCATCTGGGGTGACGAGATAGGGGCCAAACGGACCGGTTGTCGGGAAGTTCTTGCCGGGCGTGTACTGGTGAGTGTGGTTCTGCCAGTCGCGGACAGAAGCGTCATGGTAGCAGGCGTAGCCGGCGATGTGGTCCCAGGCGTCGCCCTCGGCGATGTAGCGGCCGCCGTGGCCGATGATCACCGCCAGCTCGCCCTCGAAATCGAGCATGGTCGAGACGTGGGGCAGGACGATCTCGCCCTCGTGGCCGATCTGGGTGTCGGCAAAGCGGGTGAAGATGGTGGGGTGACCGACGACGGCGCGGCCGGTCTCCTGGCGATGCGTCTCGTAGTTGAGACCGACACATAAAATCTTGGCGGGGTCGCCGATGACCGGTGCGAAGGTGATATTCTCCTCGCGCAAGTCGGGCGTCCGAGTGGCGGCCTCCCTTCCCAGAGTCTCCAGCGACCCGTCGGCGATAGCGGCCTTCAGCGACGGCGCGTGACTGGACAGGTCGACAATCCCCGCCGCCGTGACGAGGCCGAAGCCTGACCGGCCGTTGTTCAGATAGCTCGCAAACCGCATCGCGGGTTCTCCATCGGGGATTTAAAGTCGTTTCAGTTCAAGCCAGATCGGCGCGCAGTCGCCGAGGCGCTTGTCCTCATAACGCGTCGTGATGTGATCTGGTGGCGGCCGACGCCAGTCGTCGGCCGCCTCCGCCGTCCAGGCGAAATCCATCCGGTCGGGTAGGAGCGTCAGAACCTGGTTGGCGTAATCGGCCCAGTCGGTGGCGAAACGCAGACGTCCGCCGGGCTTTACCACCCGCGCCGCCTCGCTGAGGAAGGCGCCGTCCACTAGCCGCCGCTTGTGGTGGCGGAGTTTGGGCCACGGATCGGGGAAGAGGATGAACACGCGGTCGACCGAGGCGTCCGGCAGCCGCGCGATCAGGTCGCGGGCGTCGCCGCCGTGCAGCCGGACATTGCCGACGCCCGCCTCCTCGACATGACGCAAAGCGCTGGCGACGCCGTTGACGAAGGGCTCGGCGCCGAGCAGCAGGACATCGGGGTTGCGCGCGGCCTGGGCGACGAGGTGTTCGCCGCCGCCGAAACCGATCTCCAGCCAGACCTCGCGGGCGCCGGGCATCAGGGCTGGCGGATCGAACGCCTGATCCGGTACCGAGATTCGGGGCAGCAGCGTCTCGATCAGGGCCGCCTGGCGCGGCTTGACCGGGCGTCCCCTGATCCGACCGAAGGTGCGGAGCGGCCTCGGCCCTGCTCCGGCGCCTTCGCTCAGGACGACTTCACGAACGGCGCGCTGATGATCAGGTCGACATCGTCGCCGAGACCCATCTTGGCGTACTTGTCGACACCCCAGTCGCTACGCTTGAGGTGGCCCACGGCGTCGAAGCCGATCATGTACTTCTGGTTCATCGGGAACACCCCACCGCGCTTGAACGTCGCCTTGAGCATCAGGGGTTTGGTAACGCCATGCAGGGTAAGGTCGCCATAGACGTCGGCGGTGGTCGCGCCGGTCATCACGATCTTGGTCGAGTGGTATTTCATCGTCGGAAAGGCGGTCGAGTTCAGCCAGTCGGCGCTCTTCAGCTCATCGTTGAGCTTGGGACTGGCGGTCATCACCGTTGCGGTGGGCACGGTGACATCGACCTCGCTCTTGGCCGGATCGGCGCCGTCGAGGGTAAGGGTTCCGCTCGCGCCCGGAAACTGGCCGAAATAGTTGGAGTAGCCGAAGTGGCTGAGGCTGAAGACGATCTCGGCGTGGATCGGCTCAAGGGTGTAGGAGCCTGATTTCGCGGTCTGGGCGGAGGCCGCACCGGTGAGCAGGAGGGCGGCGGCGAGCGCGGCGGCGAAGGTCTTGTTCATAGGCGATCCTTTGATCGAAAGTGGAGGCGGGCGGACGCTTACAAAGATCGCCGATGCGGCGTGCAAGACCAGATAGGGTAGGCCGCGTTCACGGCAAGGCTTAGCTGCCCATCGTCTCGTAGACGAGGCCCAGGGTTTTCTGGCCCATGGGCGTGCTGAAGTCGCCGGTCAGCTCGGCGGCGAAGGCGACCACCGAATTGGTGACCGCGCCGGCCATCGAGACGCGCCGCCACGCCGCGTCCTCGGTGCGGGCGTCCACACCGCCGCAAGCGTCGACCAGGACGTGGACCTCGAAGCCGGTGGCCAGGGCGTCGAGCGCGGTGCGCTGAACGACGATCTCGCTCGCGACGCCGGACAGCATCAGAACCTTCCGCCCGCTCGCCTGGAGCGCGGCGACCAGACCCCGATCGGCGAAGGCGGTTGTCTCGGTCCGCATGCGTGGCCCAGCTCCGGGCAAAGCCTCGACCACCGCGTCCATGAACGCGCCGCCGGGCGGCACGGCGGACAGGAAGGCCGGCAGCCTGTGCAGGGCGGCAAGCTTCGCCAGAACGCCGGCCGTCGCCTTCAGACGCTTTGGCGGTACGGTCTGGCTGTTCTTCAGGATCTCCTCTTGAAGGTCGAGGAACAGAACCGCCGCATTGTCGGACGTGGGGATGAGCATGGGCGCCTCCTTGCGCGACCTTTAGAGCAGGTCGCCGCCGGCCGCCGAGGCGGTGGTGCCATGCGCCTGATACGCCTTGATGACGTTGCGCCCCACGGTCCAGCGGTGGACCTCGTCCGGCCCGTCGACCAGGCGTTGGGAGCGGATGTGGGTGTACCAGGCGGCGAGCGGCGTATCGCGGCTGTAGCCCAGGGCGCCGTGAAGCTGGATCGCGGTGTCGACCACCTTGTGCACCATGTGGGCCAGGAAGACCTTGGCGATGGAATTCTCCTGCCGCAGGTCCATGCCTCGCTCGGCCTTGTAGGCGATGTGCAGCAGCATCAGCCGGGCCATGTAGAGTTCGGAGGCGCAGTCGGCGAGCATCCACTGCACGCCCTGACGCTCCGACAACTTGCGGCCGAAGGTCGAGCGTTCCGTCACCCGCGCGGCGGCCATGTCCAGCGCCCTCTGGGCCATGGCGACATTGTGCATGCCGTGGCGCAGGCGGCCATAGGCCAGACGGTGCTGGCCCATGTTGAAGCCATTGCCCTCGCCGCCGACGATGTTCTCCGCCGGCACCACCAGGTCCTTGATCTCGATCTCGGAATGGCCGCCGCCCATGATGTGAGACAGCGGGCCTTCGGCGGCCATGGTCGGCACGTCGCGCTTGATGATGTAGCCCGGATTGGGCAACTCGACGATGAAGGTCGAATAGCGCTGATGGCGGGGCGCGTCGGGGTCGGTCATCGCCATGACCATGGCGAGGTCGGCGGCGCTGGCGGCGGAGGTGAACCACTTCTCGCCGTTCATCACGTAGTTCTCGTTGCCGTCCTTCACCGCGCGGGTCTGCATGCCGGTGGCGTCGGCGCCGGCGGCCTTTTCGGTCATCGAATAGCAGACGCGCTTGTCGCCGTTCAGCAGCGGCTTGAGGAACTTCTCCTTCTGATACTCCGTGCCGTGGGCCAGCAGGGTCAGCATGGTGGCGTCGTCGGGGCCCTGGCTGTTCATCGACAACGCGCCGAGGTGGCTCTGGCCGAGCTCCATCTGCACCAGGGCGTTGGCGAGGGGGCCGAGACCCATGCCGCCGTACTCCTCGGGGATGAACGGCAGCCACAGGCCCTGGGACCTCGCCTTGCCGCGAAGTTCCCCGAGCAGGGTCTTGTAGTCGGCGCCTTCGGCGAGAACCCGCTCGGCGGGGATGCACTCGTCCTGGACCCACTGGCGGACGCGCTCGCGCACGGCCTTGGCCTCGGCCGGAATCTCGAAATCGATGGCCATGGCGGCGTCTCCTCTGCATGATTGTCGTTTGACGCGACTATGCGTCGGTGGGCGAGTCGGTCGCAAGGCTTCGCGGCCATGACGAAACCGGGAGTTGGGTCAGGGTGACCGCGCCATCGGCCGAGGTGACGGACGCTGAAGCGGGGGCCGAGCCCAGGCGCGCTCCGAACCGCCCGCGCCGGCTGGCGGTGCTGGGCCTGCTCGCCCTGCGCGGCCGCATCCGGGCCAGCGAGCTGTGGCTGGTGGTCATCGCGATCGGCCTCGGCGCGGTGGCCGGCGTGACGGCGCTGACCGTCAGCCTGGGCGCGCGGCATCTGCAGATCCTGCTTTACGGCCTCGACCTCAACACCCGGCTGTCGGCGGTCTCGAAGCTGGACCGCACCCTGCTCGTCATCCTGCCCATCGGCGGCCTGATCGTCGGATTGATGAGCTGGCAGTGGGCCAGGCGGCGGCCCAACCCGATCGTCGACCCGGTAGAGGCCAACGCCCTGCGCGGCGGCCATATGAGCGCGCGCGACAGCCTGTTCGTCGGCGTCCAGAGTCTGATCTCCAACGGCGTCGGCGCCTCGGTGGGGCTGGAAGCGGCCTACGCCCAGCTCGGCGCCTACGCCGCGTCCCTCGCCGGCGCGACCCTGAACCTGAGGCGCAGCGACCTGCGCACCTTCGTCGGCGCGGGAGCGGGGGCGGGGATCGCCGCGGCGTTCGGCGCGCCGCTGACCGGGGCGTTCTACGCCTTCGAGATCATCATCGGCTCCTACACCGTCGCCAACATCGCTCCGGTGGTGGGCGCGGCGCTGGCCGGCGCGCTGGTCACCCGCGTCCTGCGCATCGACCCCATCGTGCTGCACTCCACGGTGACCGACACCCTGTCGATAAGCCACTACCTGCTGTTCGCGGCCCTCGGCCTGCTCTGCGCCCTCTACGGCATCGCCATGATGCGGGTGGTGGGGTGGAGCGAGCAACTCGCCAAACGCATGCCGGGGCCGGTCTGGCTGCGCCCGGCCATCGGCGGCGCGGTCCTGGCCGCCATCGCCTGGAAG
The DNA here is from genome assembly GCA_965277785.1 of Caulobacteraceae bacterium. Classification (GTDB taxonomy): domain Bacteria; phylum Pseudomonadota; class Alphaproteobacteria; order Caulobacterales; family Caulobacteraceae; genus Acaudatibacter. The sequence goes on along the minus strand of CBDIDP010000001.1, from coordinate 140,753 downwards.
CTGCCGGAGACTCTTTCGGCCGGCCACGGCGCCATGCACCTGGAATTCGCGATGGACATGTCCGCCGCCGCGCTCGGCGTCCTCATCCTCGGCAAGACGCTGGCCTCGGCGGTGGCGCTGGGTTTCGGTTTCCGCGGCGGCCTGTTCTTCGCCTCGCTCTACCTCGGCTCCCTGATCGGACGGCTGTTCATCGTGACGCTCTACACGCTGGGCATCGACACCGGGATCGACCCGACGGCCGGCGCCCTGGTCGGCATGGGCGCCCTGGCGGTGGCGATCATCGGCGGGCCGTTCACCATGAGCTTCCTGGTGCTGGAGACCACCGGCGACTTCGGCCTGACCGCCGCCACGGTCACCGCCTCGATCATCGCCAGCCTGCTGGTGCGCGAGACCTTCGGCTATTCGTTCTCGACCTGGCGGCTGCACCTGCGCGGCGAGACCATCCGCAGCGCCCACGACGTCGGCTGGCTGCGCACCCTGACCGCCGGCAAGATGATGCGTGGCGGCGCGCCGACCATCCCCGTCGCCGCCACGGTGGACGAGTTCCGCCGCCGCTATCCCTTGGGATCGGTGCGCCGCGTGGTCGGGCTCGACGACGCCGGCCGTTACGCCGGCATCATCCCGGTCTCGGCGGTGTTCGCCGACCACGAGGCCAGCGGCCCGGTCGCGCGCTTCGCCTTCAACCAGGCTCAGGCGCTGAACCCGCGGATGGACATCAAGGCAATCATGCGCCTGTTCGACCGCACCGAAAGCGACGAGTTGGCCGTGGTCGACGACGCCGGGAAGGTGCTGGGCGTGGTGTCGGAGGCTTACGCGACGCGGCGGTACGCGGAGGAGCTTGAAAAGGCGCGGCGAGACTTGACCGGTGGGGATTGAGGGACATCGCGGTCTTGTCTGGTAAGGCTGTCGTGGAAAAAAATCGGCGCTGGAGAGCCCGCGCCGCGCTGACAGGTTGTGGCAGGTCCTTGGTGGGCTTTCCGCATGCGCTGACGCGTTTCGCGTGTCCCGGGAGCTGCTCGTGCGCGTTCCGCGACGCGACCAAGACCGTTTCGATCCCGACTCTGTCGTCGGGCTATTCCTTGGATCCACTTGTCGAAGATCCAAACGCGAAAAGCACGGACAAAGCCGCTGATGTGGCCCCTGGCCATCGCCGTGGCCGCGCAAGCCCGCCGCGATGGCGTCGCCGATCCGGTCGATCCCGCCGCCATCCGCGCGCGGATGTGGAGCCCGGAGTACGTCCCCTACCGCCGGGCAGCGACAGCCGCGCCGTTATGAGCGCTGGCCGGATCGGGTTGCCTGGCGGCCGAAGGCTCGACGAAGCGGCGGCCGCTCAGGTCCACGGGCGGACCGGAGCCGGCAATCCGTCGGCGGCGAGCTCCGGTTCGAGGACCGGAACGCGGTAGTCCTCGCGCAACGCCGCGATCGGGGTTTCGACCAGGGACCAGAAATCCCAGTCGGGACCGAAGGTGTCGATCGGTGTCGACCGGCCCCGCTCCCACGCGCGCCAGAACTTCTCGCCCGCCAACGGCACGGCCTTGGCCCCGGCGACCGCGTTGACATAGACGCCCAGATGGTAGGTGAAGATCACCGGCAGGATGTGTCCGGACATCCCCTCGGCGCGGTGCATGGCGGCGGTGAAGGTGGAGACCAGGATCTCTCCCTCGGGCGAGGTGCTGTAGCCGCTCAGGAGATGGGCGCTGTCGTGCGGAATGGCGAAGTGGATGGTGAGGCCGCCCGCCTCGCCGGGAAACGCATAGCCGTTCTGGCGATAGTGATCGTAAAAGGCGTGGCCGAAGCTCTCGAACGGCAGGGCGGCCAGGGCGTCGAAGCGGGCGGCAAGCGCGGCGTCCGGCGCGGTGTCGTAGGGCAGGAACTGCGCGGCGACATCGGCGTCCGGGTCGATACCGGCGATGCTCCTCATGTTGTTGCGGTTCATCTCGGCGGCGAGGCCGGCGATGTGGCCCAGTGCGGCCTCGGCCAACTCGTGTACGTAATCGTCGTCCACACCCAACGCCTGGGCGTAGGTCAGTGCGCGCCTGATCTTGAGCGGATCGATGGCCCCATCGACGAAGGCCATGACCGCGATGAGTTCGCAGGCGTAGCGGCGCAGGCCCGCGGTGGCCAGGGCGCACGCGAGCGAGGGCGGCGATACCGGGATGGCCTCCGCTTCGCCCGCGTATGTCGCGAGGCCCAGGACGTGCGTCGCCGCTCCCATCAGCGCCGCCTCGTCCGCGGGTCCGAGGCCCGCGCCGGCGGCGGCGACATCGCGCATGGCGGCGAGGATCAGGCGGCCTCGAACGTCGTCGACCGGCAGGAACGAGATCATCCGCGTGTCGCTCATCGGCCCTGCCCCACCTATTGTCGCGCATCCACAGAAGCGGCTTTGTCGGCAAAGATCAACGCAGCCCCGCCGCGGCTCGCGTGGGCGGGAGGGGTTCGGGGTCGGCGAACGGGCGGGCGTCGACTGGGCGCGCCAGTCGAAGCGATTGAGCCAGTGGTCAGCCAGGCGCCTCATGAAGGCCAAACCGGCGCCGTCGTCCCAGCCATCCGGGTCCAGCGAGGCGGGCCAGCGCGCCGCCTCCAGACGAGCCCGCAAATCGATCAGCGCGGCGTCCGGAATGGCGATCCTGAAGGGGCGATCCGTCATGTGTCCGTCGATGGATTCCAGCGTCGTGCGTTCCACATGGCCGCCTCCCGCGGGTCACACGGCGGCGATCACCGTTTCGGCGAAGCGCTCCATCTCCTCGTACTGCGGGCTCATCTGCAACAGGAGCAGATCAACTCCGACCGCCTCATAGTCGGCGATGCGGTCGCGGACCTGGGCCGGCGTGCCTACGAGGCCCGGGCGCAGGCCGCGATTGGAGACGGAATACTCCTGGAGCTTCATCTCCCGTTCGAGCTGCGTGCCCGACAGCCACTGGTCGAAATTGTCGAAGCCGGGCGCGTGCGGATCGAGCGTGGTGATGCGGGCGACCTCGGCTCGCGCTTCTTCCTCCGTATCGCGGACGATGGCGTAGGCGGCCATGCCGAAGGTCATCGGCGGCTTGCCCAGGGCCACGCGGCGGGCCCTCATGTCCGCCACCTTCTCGGCGACCACCGGGGCCGCGTCGCCGTGCATGACATAGGCGTCGCACTGCTCGGCGATCATGGCCTTGGCGGCTTCCGATTCGCCGCCGGCGTAGACCACCGGCGTCCTGACCGGCTTGGGCTCGCAGATGGCGCCGTCGAGTTGGTAACGCTCGCCGTGAAAGGTGAAGACCGGCTCGGTCCACAGGCCGTCCACCACCGTCAGCCATTCGCGGGTGCGGCCGTAGCGGTCGTCGTGCTGGTCGAATTGCAGGCCGTAGCTCTCGGCCTCGTGCGCCCACCAGGACGAGACCACATTGAGGGCGAGGCGCCCGTTGCTGATCCGGTCGATGTTCGCCGCCTGTTTCGCGAACAGGGCCGGCTGGTGGAAGTTGGGGCGCACGGCCACCATCAGCTCGAGGCGGTCGGTGACGGCGGCCAGCGCGGCGGCGGTGGACCAGGCGTCCAGCGCCGGCTGATCGGTCCCCTTGATGTCGTTGAGGTTCAGTTCGGCGATCAGGGTCAGGTCGTAGCCGATCCGTTCGGCGCGCTGGCACAGGCGCTTGGTATACTCCCACGTCGCCGTCATGCCCTCGTCGGTGACGTTGCGCAGCCAGCCGCCGAAGACGGGAGTCCAGAAGCCGTACCTCACTCCGCCGCCTTATGCCGAGCCGCGATCAGGCCGGTCAGGTAATCCACGAGATTGTCGTGCGGGTCATGGCCCAGCACCTCCAGCGGCTTGGCGACGAAGTTCGACAGGGCGTTGAGGTCGTAGAACTTCGGCCGGCCATCGCGGTCGTCGATCATGTATTCGACGCCGCCCACGTCCAGGCCGGCCGCGCGGGCGACGCCTTCCATGGTTGCGGTGATCTCCGGGGGAGGGGTGAATGCGGTGATGGTGATGGTCGGCTTGTCGACCATGCAGACATCCGCCGGGCAGAGGTCGAAGGTGGAGCCGGCGCCGTCGAGCGCGATGGCGTAGAGCAGCCCGCCATCGAGCACCTCGCAGCGGATCACCCGGCCGTCCCGCGCGGGAACGTACTCCTGCACGAGGATCACCCCGTCGACACTGTCGGGGGTCAGCTTGTCCGCGACCGCGGCCTCCAGCTCCGCGGCGCTGTCGTAGCGGATCATGCCGGTTCCGGAACCGCCCACGTTGACCTTCACCATCACCGGATAACCGATCTCGGCGGCGAGGCGGGGGATGTCGGCGCGGCGATGAGCGACCCGGGTTTTCGGCGTGTCCAGTCCCAGGCGCCGGAACAGGCCGAGCTGCCGGGCCTTGCTGGTGTCATAGGCGAGGACGGCGGAACCGTTGACCACCCGCGCGCCGAGACCCTCCCAATGATCCAGCGCCGCGACGCTGTAGAACAGGGCGTGTTCGGCCTGGCGCAGGAAAGACGACATCGCCAGACGATTGAAAATGACCGGCGCGGGCGTGGTGCTGTCCGCCGGGTCGAAGGCATGGTCCTGGATGGTGACCGGTGCCCAGTCGACGCCGCGCCGGTCCAGCGCCTTGAACAGGGGCTCGAACCATTGCGGGTGTTCGTGGAAGACGGCCAGATCGGCCATGTGAACTCCTGACGCCGGACAGCCGGCGGGCTTGCTCAGATACCCGATGCGCCGCCGGTCGGCGCGGAGGTCCCGGTGGGGTTTGGCGGCAGGGGCGTGGCGGCTTTCACCAGGTTGGAGGCGACGCTCACGAGCTGGTCGCCATAGAAATTGACGAGCTGATAGGCCAGCAGAACGACTTGGCTGTCGGTTGAGAGGTTCGGCTGGGGGTGGAACTCCGGTGGGGCGACCGCCTTGCCGTCGCGCGGGCTGCTCTCGTACAGCGCGCGGCAGATGCCGGGAAGGGTGTCCAGGACGACTTCGGGCGGCGAGGCGGCCAGCCGTATCACAAGATCCCTGTCGACCTGCCGGAAGGCCTGGGCGCCGGCGCCGAGCGTCTCCACCGCGGCCCTCAGCGTTCGCTCCCCGACGAGGTTCAGCAGGGCGAGGCCGAGGGAGAGGCTCTTGGAGCGGTCGCTCATCGCCGTCGACTGGCTGAGCTGCGTGATCTGGGTGTTGATCGAGGTGGTCTCGTCGGTGGAGAGGTTCTGCATCAGGTCAAAACACAGCGCCGGCAGGGCGTTTTTGATCGGGTCGAAGGCGAGATTGCCCATGATCGACTGGATCAGGGCGGAGCGGGGTTCGGCGCGCGTCCGGTCATAGGCGCGGTCCAGCGCCTTGAGCACGGTCAGCAGCACGAGATTGGGACCCACCGGCACGTCCGCGCCGGCCAGCCTGACGGTGAACAGCGACGAGCGGAAGAAGGTCATCGCGGCGATGCCCGCGGTGAAGGTGCGCAACGGTTCGTGCATTTGCGGGGCGAGCAGGCGCAGCAGGTAGTAGGCCAGGGCCGAGGCGCCGCCGTTGATCAGGATGTAGAACAGGCCGGGCACGCTGATCAGCGGTGCGAACGGCTCGTCGCGATACCGCGAAATCAGTTCGGTCGAGCCGACCAGAAGGCCGATGAGAATGGCGAAGCCGAAGTTCGCCAGGGCGTCCGGCGACGTCATCCCCGCCGGATCGGGAACGGCCAGTTCGCTCGCCACCAGCGTGAGCTGGGTCAGGATCAGCGCGACCGCGATGGCGGCGGCGAACGCCATGCGCCGCTCCCTCGGCCGAGACGGGGACCGGACCGCCCACAAGGCGACGGCCAGGGCGGCGATCAGCGCGCCGCCGATGAGAAGGGCTTCCGTGGTTCCGCCGATGAGCGGGCGAGAGACGATCGCGTTCTGGAAGGCCGCCCCCGTCATCATGCCCTCTTAGGCGAGGCTGGACAGTTCCGTATAGCGCAAGGCGCGTTCCCCGGATTCCGACAATTCGAGCTTTTCGTCATCCGACTTGATGACCAGCCCGTCGCGCGACAGCCGATCGATCGTCGGCGAGACGTTCGACGGCGTCACGTCCAGCGCGTTGGCCAAGGTCCTCATGTCCGAAACCTCTGGAGACGAGATCGCCGCAAGCACCCGAGCTGTGTCGACCGGCGCGGAGGACGACGGCGCCGCGGACCCCGCGGCCGCATTGGCCGCATTGGCGCCTTGCAGAAAGTTGGACGTAGCGTTCGTCATCGGACCTCGCGGGGAAAAGGAAACACGCCGCGCGCCAGAGATAGCATCGCCGGATGAAGTTGCGAAGGCGGCCGGGCGGGGGGGACAAGGCAAAGTTGGACGCGACCCGCGCCGCGAGGTTGATTCCCTTCGGCATTGCACCATCTTGGCCCAAACAAGGCGCGCGCGCCCGTGCGAACAACGACGGAGTGTCCGTGGCTTTTCTCAAATCGGCCGGTTCCGCGTCTCTCGTCGCCATGGCGTCGGTTGCGCTGTATGCCTGCGCGCCGAAGAAGGCCCCGCAGCAGGGTCCCAAGGGACCGCCGACCGTCGGCGTGGTGACGCTGCGGGCCCAGACGGTCGAACTCGACAACGAGCTTCCCGGTCGGACCAGCGCCTTCGAGACCGCCGACGTTCGGCCTCAAGTCAACGGCGTCATCGTCAAGCGGCTGTTCGTCGAGGGCGCCATCGTGCGCAAAGGCCAGGCGCTCTACCAGATCGATCCCGCGCCCTACCGCGCGGCGTTGGACGCGGCGAAGGCCCAGCTCGCCAGCGCCGTGGCCCTGGTGGCGACGGACAAGGTCAAGGCCGAACGGTACGGCGACCTCGTCAAGATCAACGCCGTCTCGAAACAGGACTACGACGACGCCCTGGCCGCCTATCGCCAGGCGGCGGCCGGCGTTCAGCAGCAGCAGGCCGCGGTGGAGACCGCCGCGGTCAATCTAGGCTACACCCGCGTCACCGCGCCGATTTCCGGGCGTATCGGCCGTTCGGCGGTGACGGTGGGCGGGCTGGCCACCAGCGGGCAGGCGACGGCGCTGACGACCATCCAGAATTTCGATCCGATCTATGTCGACCTGACCCAGTCGGCGCCGGAGGTGCTGCGGCTGCGCCAGTCGATCGCCAGCGGCAAGCTCGGGCCGAGCGGGGAGGCCGGCGTCGCCGTCCACCTCAAGCTCGACAACGGCGTGACCTATCCGCTGGACGGCCGGCTGAAGTTCACCGACGTCACCGTCGACCAGACTACCGGCTCGGTGACCCTGCGCGCCGAGTTCCCCAATCCGCGCGGCTTCCTCTTGCCCGGCCTCTATGTGCGGGCGGTGATCGTTCAGGGCGTCGACCACGACGCCATCCTGGCTCCGCAGCGCGGCGTCTCCCGCAACGAGAAAGGCGCTCCCACCGCCATGATTGTCGACGCCAACGGCAAGGCCCAGGCGCGCGACATCACCACCGCCCGCACCATCGGAGACAAGTGGCTGGTGAGTTCCGGCCTGGCGGCGGGCGACAGGCTGATCGTCGACGGCCTGCAGTCGGTGAAGCCGAACATGCCGGTGAAGGTGGTGCAGGCGAGCCCGGATGCGCCGGCCGCGCCTGGTGGGGCGGCCGGCGCGGCCGGAACGGGTGGGGCCGCCAAGTGATCACGGTTCGTTTAGGTGATCCGGCCCAAAACCCGTTCCCCCCGCGAAGGCGGGGGCCCAGTTTTTTTGGGCGCGAGTGTAGCGATGCGGAATACTGGGTCCCCGCCTTCGCGGGGAAAGCGCTGGTGGTCGCGCTGAATTCAACCTGTCGGTCGCCCGCCTAGATGTCCGCGTTCTTCGTCCGGCGGCCGGTGTTCGCCATCGTCATCGCCGCGGTGATCATGCTGGCGGGGGTGGTGTCGATCTTCAGCCTGCCGATCGCCCAGTACCCCAGCATCGCCCCGCCGGCGGTGACCGTAACCGCGACCTATCCCGGCGCCTCGGCCGAGACGATGGAGAACGCGGTCACCCAGGTCATCGAGCAGCAGCTCAAGGGCCTGGACCACCTGCTCTATTTCTCGTCGACCAGCAGCTCGAACGGCCAGGCGGTGGTCACCGTGACCTTCGCCGCCGGCACCAATCCGGACATCGCCCAGGTCCAGGTCCAGAACAAGCTGCAGGCGGCCATCCCGATCCTGCCGGCGCAGGTCCAGCAACAGGGCCTGCTGGTCGCCAAGTCACAGGTCAGCGTGCTGCTGGTGGTGGCGCTGTACGATACCAATGGAAAACACGCCAACATCGACGTCGCCGACTATCTCAACTCGAATTTCGTCGATCCGCTGTCGCGGGTGAACGGGGTCGGCGACCTCCAGGTGTTCGGCGGCCAATACGCCATGCGCGTCTGGCTCGATCCGTTCAAACTCAACAATTACAACCTGATGCCGTCGGATGTCGCGGCGGCGATTCAGGCTCAGAACGTCCAGGTCTCCGCCGGAGAGGTCGGCGCGCTGCCGTCGCCGCCGGGGCAGGCCCTGAACGCCACGGTCACCGCCCAGTCGTTCCTGCAGACCCCCGACCAGTTCAGGGCGATCATCCTGCGCAGCCAGCCGGACGGCTCGGTGGTCCACCTGTCCGACGTGGCCCGCGTGGAGTTGGGTGGCGAAAACTACCGCATCGAGGCGCGCTTCAACGGTCACCCGGCCGCGGGCATCGCGGTGAAGCTCGCGCCGGGCGCCAACGCCCTGCAGACCGCCGACGCGGTCAAGAAGCGGTCGACGGAGTTGGCCGCGTCGCTGCCGCCGGGGCTGGCGATGGATTTCCCGGTCGACAACACCCAGTTCGTGCGGCTGTCGATCAAGGACGTGGTGATCACCCTGCTCGAGGCCATCGGCCTCGTCGTGTTGGTGATGTTCGTTTTCCTGCAGAACTGGCGGGTGACCCTAATTCCGGCGCTGGCCGTGCCGGTGGTGCTGCTGGGGACGTTCGGCGTGCTGGCGGCGTTCGGCTATTCGATCAACACCCTGACCATGTTCGCCATGGTGCTCGCCATCGGCCTGCTGGTCGACGACGCCATCGTGGTTGTCGAGAACGTCGAGCGGATCATGGAGGAGGAAGGGATCTCTCCGAGGGAGGCGACGCTCAAGTCGATGGACGAGATTACCGGGGCCCTGGTCGGCATCGGGCTTGTGCTGTCGGCTGTCTTCCTGCCGATGGCCTTCCTCGGCGGCTCGACCGGCGTGATCTATCGCCAGTTCTCGGTCACCGTGGTCGCGGCGGTCGTGCTCTCGGTGATCGTCGCCCTGATCCTGACGCCGGCGCTGTGCGCCACCCTGCTCAAGCCCAAGAAGGCGGGCGAGCGCGCCCGGGGCCGCGGCTTCTTCGGCTGGTTCAATCGCACCTTCGAGGGCGGCGTGAAGCGCTATCACGGCGCGCTCGAAAAGATCATCGCCAAGCCGGTGCCGATCCTCGCCTTTTTCGGCGTGATCGTGCTGGCCATGGTGCTGTTGTTCATGCGCCTGCCGTCCGCGTTTTTGCCGGACGAAGATCAGGGTTTCATGGTCGCCCTGATCAACCTTCCGACCGGCGCGCCGGAGTCGCGCACCCTCGAGATCGGCGCCCGAATGGTGAACTATTTCCGCAAGAACGAGGCGGGCAACGTCGGCCCGATCTTCAATGTCGCCGGGTTCAATTTCGCCGGCCAGGGCCAGAACCTTGGCCAGTTGTTCATCCGCCTGAAGGACTGGAAGGTTCGCAAGGGAGGCAAGAACCACGCGCCCGCCATCGCGCAGCGGGCGATGGGGGCGTTTTCCAAGGAACGCGGCGCGCAGATCTTCGTTGTCGTGCCGCCGGCGGTCCAGGAACTGGGCAACTCGTCGGGTTTCGATCTCTATCTGGAGGACAAGGCGAACGTCGGCCACGCGGGGCTGCTCGCCGCGCGCAACCAGCTTCTGGGCATGGCTTCGCAGGACAAGCTGCTGGTGGGCGTGCGGCCGAACGGCCAGGAGGACACCCCACAACTCAATCTCGACATCGACCACGAGCGCGCCGGCGCGCTGGGGTTGTCGCAGGGCGACATTTTCAACACCCTGAGTTCGGCATGGGGCGGTGTCTTTATCAACAACTTCCTCGACCGCGGCCGGGTCAAGAAAGTCTATCTGCAAGGCGACGCGCCGTTCCGCTCGTCGCCCGAGGATCTCGGCCGGTGGTATGTCCGCGGCTCCAGCGGGACGATGGCGCCGTTCTCGGCCTTTTCGACCACGAACTGGGTCACCGGTCCGGCGCAGCTCCAGCGCTACAACGGCGTCTCGGCGATGGAGATCCAGGGCCAGGCGGCGCCCGGCAAAAGCTCCGGGGCCGCGATCAAGGAGATGCGGACCCTTCTCGCCAAACTGCCCAAGGGCATCGGCTATGAACTGACCGGAATCTCCTATCAGGAGCAGCTCTCGGGTCAGCAGGGGCCGTTCCTGATCGGTTTTTCCCTCCTGGTGGTCTTCCTCTGCCTGGCGGCGCTGTATGAGAGTTGGTCGATCCCCATCGCCGTGCTGATGATCGTGCCGCTCGGCGTGTTCGGCGCGCTGCTCGCGGCCAGCCTCCGCGGTCTCTACAACGACGTCTATTTCCAGGTCGGACTGCTGACCACGATCGGCCTGTCGGCGAAGAACGCCATCCTGATCGTGCAATTCGCCGACGAAGCGGAGAAGGACGGCAAGAGCCCGCGCGACGCGGCGCTGGACGCGGCGCAGCAGCGGCTGCGGCCGATCCTGATGACTTCGCTGGCTTTCGTCGCCGGTGTGTTTCCGCTGGCGATCTCCAACGGTGCCGGCGCGGGCAGCCAGAACGATATCGGCACGGGGGTGATCGGCGGGGTCATCGCGGCGACGGCGATGGCGATCTTCTTCGTGCCGCTGTTCTTCGTCGGCGTGCGCCGCATCTTCCACGGACGCGGCAAGCCCCAGGGCGATCAAGGCGCCGCTCCCAATCCTCCGTCGCCCGCGACGGCGGAGCCGACGCCGTGATCCGCCGCGCGGTGGTGGTGACGATGACGGCGGCCCTGCTGTCGGGCTGCATCGATCTCGCGCCGAAGTATCGGCAACCGCTTCAGCCGACACCACCCGCGTTCCCGAGCGGCCCGGCCTATGCGACGGCGACCGAGGTCAGGCCGGTGGTCCCGTGGCGGGACTTCTTTGTCGATCCCAAACTGCGCGCCCTAATCGACGAGGCCCTGGTCAACAACCGCGACCTGCGGATCGCCATGGCCAATATCCTCACCGCCCGGGGCCAATACCAGGTTCAGCGTTCGGATCTGTTTCCCAAGCTCAACGCCCAGGCCAGCGCCACCTACGGCCAGTTTCCCACCGGCGTGGGCACGACCGGCTTCGGGACAAGCGGCGGCGGCGCGACAGGAGGCGGCGCGACCGGCGGCGGCGGAACGACAACCGGTGGCGGCGCCGTCGTCGGCTCCGGAGTCTTTAACGAGCGGCTCTACAGCGTGAACGGTGCGGTGACGGCGTTCCAGCTCGATCTGTTCGGCAAACAGCGCAACCTCACCCGCCAGGCCTTCGAGCAGTATCTTTCGAACCGCGCCGCCCGGGACGCGGCGCAGATCACGCTGATCTCGGAAGTCGCCACCGACGCGCTGACTTTGGGATCGGATCGTGCGCTGCTGGCGGTCTCGCAACAGGCGGTGGTCAATGGCGACGCCACGCTGGCGGTCACGAGGTCGCGGTTCCAGGGCGGCGTCGCCTCGGAGCTCGACGTGTTCCAGGCCGCGACCTTCGCCGAGCAGGCCCGTTCCGACGTGGCGCGACTGACCACCCAGGTGGCGCAGGACCGCAACGCCCTCGAGCTGGTCGTCGGCGCGCCCGTGCCCGACGCCGACCTGCCCGGCGGCATCGACGATCCGGGCGTCGCCATCGCCAAACTGCCGGAGGGTCTGCCGTCGAGCGTGCTGCTCGCCCGGCCGGACGTGGTTCAGGCCGAGGACGTGCTCAAGGGCGCCAACGCCAACATCGGCGCGGCGAGGGCGGCGTTCTTCCCGGATATTTCCCTGACCGGTTCGGGCGGCGTGACCAGTCTGGCGCTGTCGACACTGTTTCGGGCGTCTTCGGAGACCTGGACCTTCATTCCGCAGGTCAGCCAGCCGATCTTCGACTTCGGCCAGAACAAGGGCAATCTCAACATCGCCAAGGGCGAGCGCGACGCCGATCTCGCGCAGTACGAAAAGGCGGTGCAGACCGCCTTCCGGGAGGTCGCCGACGCGCTCGCCCGGCGCGGCACCATCGACGCCCAGCTCGCCGCCGAACGGGCGCTCAGCGCGGCGGCGGCGGGCAATCTCAAACTGTCGACGGCGCGCTACGAGCGGGGCGCGGACACCTATCTCAACGAACTGGTGGCGCAGCGGACGCTCTACTCGGCGCAACAGACACTGATCGCGGCCCAGTTGATCTACGCGACCAATCTGGTCGCGCTCTACACGGCGCTGGGGGGCGGGGTAGGGTAAACTTCATTGGGGACGGTCTCGCCTGAACCGCTTCGCCCGCGACGGAGAGGGCCCAGTACTCTGCATTGCTATAACGGCGCCCAGTTGAACTGGGCCCCCGCCTTCGCGGGGGAAGCGGCACCTCAACCCAAGTTCTACGCCGCGATCTCTAACGCCTGCCTCAGGGTCGGCTGGTGGCGGGTGATGAAGGCGTCGCGGTCGGCGAGGACGGCGCGCATGGTCTCCTCGCAGGTCGCGCGCAAGGCGTTCGCTTCGGGGACGCGGCCGGCGCCGCTCTCGTGAAAGTCGGCGATGGTCTCGACCGCGGCCAGCAAACCTTCGTTGCTCCGCGCGGTGTGGCGGCGCAGCGTCGCCTCGTAGGCGTCGATACCGGAAAGGGCGGGGAAGAGCTGGCGCAGCACCGCGACCTCGGTATGCGCCCACTCGAGCTGCATGGTGAGCGCGCGCGGGCCATGAACCCAGCCGGTGACCTCCATGGTACGGGCGAGGGTGTCGTAGAACGCGTCCAAACGCGGATCGAGGAAGTCGTAATCCGGCGCGCAAACGTCGCCCTTCAGCCGCCCCGCCGCCTCGAGCGTCGTCTTGATCGGGGTGCCGTCATAGGGCAGCATCTTGCAAAACGTCGCTGGGGCGCAGCCGTCGCCGACGATCTCGCGCAGGAATTCGATGTTCTCCCGCACCGAGGCGAACGTGCTCGATGGATCGAGCAGCATGAAGCCGAACTCGAAGCGTAGGCCGATTTCCTTCAGCATATGGACGGCGGCGAGGTTCTGCGCGACGGTGATCTGCTTGTGCAGGGTGACCAGCCCTTCCTCGCTCCCCGACTCCAGCCCCATATAGACGAGGTAGAGGCCGGCGCGGCGCATGCGCGACAGCAAGACCGGTTCGACCGCGTCGGCGCGGCAGTTCAGCTTCCAGATGATCTTATCCGCCAGGCCGGCGGCCTCGATCTCGTCGCACAGCTCGCCCGCCCATGCCCGCCATTTCGGGCCGAACAAAGGAAAGTCGTCGTCCTGGAACAGGAAGATGCTGATGCCGCGCCGCTCGTGCAACATGCTCATCTCGCGCACGACTTCCTTGGGTCGGCGCAGGCGGACGACCTTGCCCGGCGCGGTGCGATAGAAGGTATGGATCGAGCAGAACGAACACGTCCGCGCGCAGCCGCGGCTGGCCAGGATCGGCATGATCTTCCGTCCAAGGATGACCATCGGCGCGAAGTCCCGATCCGGAAACGGCAGATCGTCGAGGTCATGGGCCAGCGCGCGGGGCGGATTGGCAACCGCGTCGCCGCCGGAGTCGCGATAGACCAGGCCGTCGACCGCGCGCCACTCGCGGGCTTCCGCAAGGGCGCGGACGAGTTCGAGCAGGGTCGTCTCGCCCTCGAACCGAACGACGCTGTCGAGCGCGGGCGCCGCCTTGAGCGTCTCGGCGAAGCTCAGGGTCGGATAGTGGCCGCCCATGGTGAAATGCGCATCGACCCCGGCGCGGCGCAGCGCCGCCATCATCGCGGCGGTCTTGCGGATGTAGAACTGGAAGATCAGCGAGAAGCCGACCACGATCGGGTCGGCGGCGAGCACGGCGGCGCGGATCTCCTCGAGCGGCGACTCGATGTCGATCACCTCGACGATGAAACCGTCGGCCCGAAGTACGGCCGATAGATAGCCCAGCCCGAGATTCCCCATCTTCTGGAAGCCGATCAGGACGACCGCCGGCGCATTCACGCCAGGCGTCCGCATGCTATCGGCTGCGGCCCACCCGCCATCCATCGTTCTCGTCTCCTCCGGCGATCCGCCGGGCGGCTCGCCGCCGCCCGCGATAGGGCGTCAGACGCCGCGGGCGCCGCCCGCCAGCCGACCCGCCGCCTGGAGCGCCTCGACCTGTGCCTGAGCGACCTTGGTGTAGAGTTCTATCTGGATGTGCGCGGCCGACTTCTCGTCGATCTGCTCCAGTATGCGCCACACCGCCGGGTCTGGAATCCACCAGGGTCGGAATACGAATTCTTCGTCCATGACTGTTCTCCCCGCATGCCCGCCTTTCGCGGGGGAGTCATGTTCCATGAAAGCCGAGCAAGGCGTGATCACGACAGCGTTACGTCACGGAAATTTGCGGATCGGCGGAGATCGAATACTTGATCTATGTTGCTCTTCATTATCGGTCGATCTTGGAAGAGAGCACGATCGAGGAGGTCGTGCGCTCCACGCCGGGAATCTCGCCCAGGGCGTCGATGGCGGCGTCCATCTCGGCGACGGACGGGGCGGCGACGGCGGCGACGAGATCGAACGGGCCGCTTACCGCCTGAAGGCGACGCACGGCCGGCATCTTTCGCGCGGCGGCGGCGACGTCGTTGGCGCGGCGGTGCGAGACGGTCATCATCACATAGGCCTGGATCAACCCACGCTCGTGCGCCTCGGACAGTCGCACGGTGTAGCCGGCGACGACGCCCGAACGTTCCAGCCGTTCCAGCCGGCTCTGAACCGTGGTGCGCGACATCCCGAGCGATCTGGCGAGTCGGGCCGCGGGAGCGCGGGCGTCGGCGCGGAGCAGATCGATCAGCCGTCGGTCGGTATCGTCCATCCGCCGAAGATGCGCGTCGTTTCGACGAAAATCCATCGAGGTTCAGGCGGTTGTCGCGTGGCGCCCGACCACGCCTGGAGGGATAATGGTTGAGATAAGACGTGGGGGTTGCCATGAAATCGGTCGTCGTCGTGGGAGCCGGGCACATCGGCTCGATCATCGCCTGCTTCCTCGCCGAGTCCGGCGACTATTCCGTCACCGTGTTCGATCGCTCCGAGCAACGGCTGTCCGCCGTGCCGGCGCACCCCGGGATCCGGACCCGGCTCGGCGAGATCGGCGACCACGACGCGCTGGTCGGCTGCCTCGCCGGCGCCTTCGCCGTGTTGAGCGCCGCACCTTATCATCAGACGATCAAGGTCGCCGAGGCGGCGCGAACCGCGGGGGTTCACTACCTCGACCTCACCGAGGATGTCGCCGCGACCCGGATCGTGCGGGCGCTGGCCGCCGACGCGCCGACCGCGTTCATTCCTCAGTGCGGACTGGCGCCAGGCTTCATCTCCATCGTCGCCGCCGACCTCGCCTCGCGCTTCGACGAGCTGTTCGACGTCAGGCTGCGGGTCGGCGCCCTGCCGACCTATCCGTCCAACGCCCTCAACTACAACCTGACCTGGTCCACCGATGGGGTGATCAACGAATACTGCGAGCCGTGCGAAGCCATCGTCGACGGGCAGTTGCGCCAGACTCGGGCGCTGGAGGAGTGCGAGAGCTTCGCGCTCGACGGCGTGACCTACGAGGCCTTCAACACCTCGGGCGGCCTGGGCTCGCTGTGCGAGACGCTGAACGGCAAGGTGCGCAACCTCAACTACCGCACCATCCGCTATCCCGGACACGCCGCGATTATGAAGGCGCTGCTCAACGACCTTCGCCTGCGCGACCGCCGCGAACTGTTGAAGGACATCCTGGAGCACGCGGTGCCGATCACCCAACAGGATGTCGTCATCATCTTCGTCGCCGTGTCGGGCATGCGCGGCGGAGCGCTGATGCAGGACACCTACGCCCACAAGATCTACGCTCGGCAGATCGGAGGCCGGACGGTGAGCGCGATCCAGATCACCACGGCGTCGGCGATCTGCGCCGCGGTCGACATGCTGGCCGAGGGGTCGCTGCCGACGGCGGGTTTCGTGGGACAGGACCAGATTTCGCTGGACGCCTTCCTCGCCAACCGTTTCGGCGCGGCCTATGCGGCGGAGGCCTCCCCGCGCGCGCCGAACGCGCCGAGACGTGAATTGATCCCGGTCTGATTACGGTCGGGAACCCCCGCCCTCGCCGCGTATTTTGATCTTCAGTGTGAACACGCATGGGAGACTGACATGAGCGAGAACAGGATCGCCGGCGCGGCCAAAAAGGCTGGCGGCGCGGTTGAGGAAGCCAGCGGCAAGGCTATCGGCAACCCCAAGATGGAAGCCAAGGGCGCGGCGACGAAGGCGGAAGGAACCGTCCAGAACAAGGCCGGTAAGGCGCAGGATAAGGTCGGCGCCGCCATCCGCAAATAGCGCGGCTGCAACCGAGCAGATTTAGAAAAGGGCGGCCGCGAGGCCGCCCTTTTTTTACGCGCCTTCGATAACGCCTCGGCGCCCACCCGGGGCAAGGCCAAATTCAGGCGCGCGCAACAGCGCGTTTGTCCAGCGGCCAGCGGCGTTCTGATTGTCGTTGCCCGGAATCATTGCAGTGTCCTTGGATTAAAACGGTCACTCCGAAAATATTTTTCGAGACGCCGCGAATTTTTTGATGGACACGCGCCGGTCACATGTGGAACTCACTTGAGCCATGACCTCGGGGCTCCGGGGTGAAATTATATAAACTACATTCTAATAAATCGAGGAAAACCTCGCATATTGGTCGGCCGCTCTGTTATGCCGTCTATGGGCTTATGTCTCTTGACTTGAAACAACAGCTTTCTTAAATATAAACAAGATTGTGCGGCTCTTAGTTCGCTTTTTATTGTAGTAAATTTTATAATTAGGGGTCTATAATGTACTTTGATAGTAAGATTGTTGCTTACGGTTTGAGGGCGGCGCTTTTGGCGAGCGCGGGTTCGGCCCTGGTCGCGCTACCGGCGGCGGCCTACGACTTCAGCGGGTCGGGCTACTATGCTTATGACGGCGGAGCGACCTATTCGCCCGGCGCGACCGATCCCGGCATGGCGACGCTGAGTTCCGGCGCCGCCGTTGGCTTGAGCTTCAACGGCATCTCGCAGGTCGATGTGCGGGCGCTGAACAACAACTCCAGCTACATTCCGCCCGACACAATGGGCGCTGTCGGCGCCTCCCAATTCCTGGAAACCAGCAACGGCGCCTACGCCATCTACAATAAGGCCACGGGCGCGCGGGAATCCATCGTTTCGATGAACGCTTTCTGGCAGGCGGCGGGCCAAGCGGGATCGGACGGCGACTCGCGCGTGATGTTCGACGCGCGGTCGCAAAAGTGGATCGTGACCGCCTTCGGTTTGGCCGGTCCCGACGGCAACCTCCCGACGATACAGATCGCGGTCTCGAACGACTCCAACGCCCTCGACGGGTTCAAGTCGACATCATTCTCGGGGTTCAATCCTCCCCATAGCGCGCCGATCGCCGACTATCCCACCCTCGCGATCGACGGCAAGGCGGTCTACATCGGCACCAACGATTTCGACCTGAACCAGCCGGTCCAGCAATTCGCCGGCACAACGCTCAACGTGATCAGCCGCAATGACCTCTTCGGGTCGAGCGGGCCGAACGTCTCCAGCCTGCAGCAGTTCTTCGCTCCGTGCACGACGACGGCGTGCGCGGACCGCGGCTTCGCCATCCAGGGCGTCAATCAACTCGGGAGCGACTCCGGCAAGATCCTGGCGACCGCGGCGACGGACTATGGCCAGATCACCTACAACGTCCTCAATCCGGGATCCGGGCACGCGACGGAAACCTCCGTCGTCACGCTCGACAACTCTCCCTACGACGTCAACTCGCCCGCCCGTCAACCGGATGTCACCACCGGCGGAACGAGCAAGCGCGTGATCGACACCCTCGACGACCGCACCTCGAGCGCCGTTTGGGAACAGAACGGCAAGATCTACGCGACCCAGACCATCACTCCGACCGGCACCGACCACACCGCGGTGCGGTGGTCGATCGTGGACGCCAAGACCAGCAAGGTCATTTCCGAAGGCTATATCGGAAACAACGGCGACGGTTACGACTACTACCAGGGCACGATCACGGTGAACGCTTCCGGACAGGTGGTCATCGGCTACAACCGGTCGGGTTACGATCCGTTGACCGGCAATATCAGCGACTTCGCCAACGCCTACAATCCCAACCATGCTGGCGGCCTGACGCTCGTTCAAACGATATTAGTGCACGTCAGCCCAATCGACGACTACCACAACGGCAGCGTCCAGTTCGCCGATCCGGCCGGACGCCAGCGCTGGGGCGACTATGCTCAGGTCACGGTAGACCCGAACAATCAGGAGAGTTTCTGGGTGATCGGCGAATACGCCCTGGGGTATCTGCCGAGCGCCACGACCAGCTTTTCCCGCTGGGGCACCTGGATCACGGACATCAATCTCGCGGCGGTCCCGGAGCCGGGAACATGGGCGATGATGCTGATGGGCTTTGGTCTTGTCGGCGCGACCATGCGGCGGAAGGCAAAGATCGCCGCCGCCTGACCGGCGACACCATCGCCAATGAATGGCGGTCCCGGCGTGGCCGCCCTTTTTCGCGCTCAGTCAGCCTTGTCGCCGGCGTCTGAATCCCGGTGCGTGTCAACGATGGCGTCCAGGATCATCCGGGCGTCGGACGGCGTCGACAGGGTTTCCGCGTCGTCGTCCCGGCGGTCGGCGATGACCGGGCTGTCGCGCCGAAGCTCTTCCAGAAGCTGGATCGCCTTGGACACCTTCTGTTCGGCCAGCAAGCTCAGCTCGAGGGTGAGCTGCTCGCGGCGGGTCGAGAGTTGGTCCTCGCGCCGCTGGGTGCTGAGAATCAGGCAGGTCATCAGAGCCGCGAAAAGCGATGTAGCGGTCGCGAGATAATAGAACGGCGGGGGATCGGGCGGAGCGTGGCCCGTCGCCCCTATGGTCAGATTCAAGGCGATCCAGCCCACGGCCACAATTCCGAGTGCGATGACGAACGCCGGCCGGCCGGCGTTGGCGGTCACCGCGTCCAGGGCTCTCCCGAGGGGAGGAAGGCGATCGTAGTGTTCGTCGTGCAGGTCGGCGAGGGTGCGAATGCTCTCCTCGACATGGGCCGGGCGGTCCGGCTTGGCGTCGGCGTCGCTCACGCCGCGGTCCATCCGCCGTCGATCGACAGGTTGGCGCCGGTGATCTGCGCGGCCGCGTCCGAACACAGGAAGACGACGAGCGCGGCGACCTGTTCGGGCGTCACGAACTGTTTGGTGGGCTGGGCCTGAAGCAGGACGTCGTCGATGACCTGTTCCCGGGTGAGGCTCCGCGCCCGCATGGTTTCGGGGATCTGGTTCTCCACCAGCGGCGTCCAGACATATCCCGGGCTGACGCAGTTGACCGTGACGCCGTCGGCGGCCAGTTCGAGAGCGGCGGTCTTGGTCAGGCCATCCAGCCCGTGCTTGGCCGCGACATAGGCCGACTTGAACGGCGAGGCGACCTTGGAATGCGCCGAGGCCGTGGAGACGATCCGCCCCCAGCCGCGCGCCTTCATTCCGGGGATCACCGCCTTCATGGCGTGAAACGCCGCCGACAGGTTGATGGCGATGATCCGGTCCCATTGTTCGGCGGGGAAGTCGGCGACCGGAGAGACGAACTGGATGCCGGCGTTGTTGACAAGGATATCCACCGCGCCGAACGCCGCTTCTGCGTCCGTGACCATTTCGGCGATCTCGGCGGGTCGGGTCATGTCGGCGGACGAGTAAACCGCGCGGACGCCATGGTCGTCGGCGATCGCGGCGCGCGAAGCCTCCACGGCGGCCGGGTCGCCAAAGCCGTTGATCATCACCGCCGCGCCTTCGGCGGCGAGGGCGCGCGCGATGGCAAGGCCGATGCCGCTGGTGGATCCGGTGACCACCGCGGCCTTTCCGATCAGGGTCATCGACGTCGCGCCTCGTTCGAAGTGTGAGGGAGAGGTGTTTCGTTCGCCAAGACCGCTACGACCAGACCTTCTTCCCCTCCCGCAAGTCGGGGCTGTGGCCGCCGGGCATGGCGTCGCGGCCGGCCAGGGTTTCCTTGAGCGCGGCGGCGGCGCCTTCGTGGCTCATGATCTTGCTCATCACCGCGGCGCCCGCCCGCTCGAACGATTCACGGTGTTCGATCACGTAGGCCCGCGAGTCGCGATAGCCCTGGAGCATGCCGTTGATCTCCGGGATGACGTAACGCGCCACGAGGTCCCAGCTTCGGCGGGTGTTCTCGCGGTTGGCCCAGTCGTGGGCGAAGCCGATCACCGTGCCGAATCCGCCGCTGACCCGCATCAGGTCGCGGATCGCCTTGATAAGATCGTCCGGGGTGCCGATCACCCCGGCAGCGCCTTCGGCGAAGGCCGTCTGGTCTACCGCGTCGTCCGGCGTCTTGTAGGGCAGGGCGCCCGGTCGCATCAGGGTGCCGACGGTGTACTCGTTATGCCAGCGGAACAGGCCGTCGCGGGCCTGGGCGCGGGCCTCTTCGCGGGTCTCGGCGATGTGCCACGCCATCACCACGCGCCAATCGCCGCGATCGACCGTCAGCCCGCTCTTGGCCGCGGCCTGTTCGGCGAAGCTCCACTGCGTCGGCAAAGCCATCAGGCCCGCGGTGGACATCGAGCCCAATGACAAGACGCCCGCGCCGTATTTACCGGCCAGCGTCATGCCCGATGGACTGACCTGCGACGCCACCGCGAAGGGAAGGTCGTCCTGCAGCGGAAACAGTTGCAGCCGGGCGTCGCGCAGGGTGAACCAGTCGCTTTCCGCCGTCACCCGCTCGCCCGCGAACAGGCGCTTGATCACCCCGATGGCTTCGTCCTGGCGGTCACGCTGCACCATCGGGTCGATGCCGAGCACGAAGGCGTCGGACGGCAGGGCGCCGGGCCCCGAACCGAAGATCACCCGGCCGCCGGTCATGTGGTCGAGCTGGACGATCCGCTGGGCGACGTTGAACGGGTGGTGGTAGGGCAGGGAGATCACCCCCGTGCCGAGGCGTATGCGGTGGGTGCGCTCTCCCGCCGCGGCGAGAAACATCTCGGGCGAGGCAATCATTTCCCATCCGGTCGAGTGATGTTCTCCGCACCAGAACTCGTCGTAGCCGAGCCTGTCGAGCTGTTCGGCGAAGTCGAGATCGGAGCGGAACTGCAGCGTCGGGTTTTCGCCGATCGGGTGATGAGGGGCGAGGAAGGCGCCGAATTTCAGTCGGGTCACGCGGAGGGTCTCCAAGGCGGGGCGAGAGCGAACCTATCCAACCCGTCCTTGGATGGCGGCGCAACACTGTAAAATTAGTCGAACTTACCGTCGCTTCAACACGGAACGACTTCCGAAGAGGCGGATTAGGGCTGTCATGACCCTGGTCCGCCCTTGCCGCGAAACTGTGCTCATCGTCGAGGACGAGGGATTGGTGCGCCTGGACGCCGCCGAGTCGTTGAGGGACGCCGGCTTCGCGGTGCTCGAGGCGACGGACGCATCCGAAGCGCTGGACATCGTCCTCTCCCGTCGCGACATCGACGTTCTGTTCACCGACATCAACATGCCGGGACCCATGGACGGCCTGGAACTCGCCCGCCGCGTTCACGATTGCCGGCCAATGATGCGTCTCCTGCTGACCTCCGGAGCGATCAGGCCGACGCCCGAACAAATTCCGCACTACGGCGGGTTCATCGCCAAGCCGTACTCGCCCGAAGCGATCACCCTCGCCTTGCGCGTTTTCCGCCCGATGTATGAAACCGCTCATGGGACCGCGTAGGGCGGAACGCTTCCCTCACGGTGACGTTTGATGATCCTGAAGCCCATCGCGGCAATTGCGCCAAAATCATAGGGGCTGGAGGGTAACACCATGGGTATTATCGCTTGGCTCGTGCTGGGCCTGATATCGGGTTTCATCGCGAGCAAGGTCGTCAACAAGACCGGCGAAGGCTTGGTCATGGATATCATTCTGGGCGTCGTCGGCGCCATCGTCGGCGGCTTCATCGCCAACCGCGTTTTCGGCATCGCCGGCATTACCGGGTTCGACATTCGCAGTTTCATTGTCGCGATCCTGGGCGCGATCCTCGTCCTGATCGTCTACCACATGGTTGTTCGCCGGCGCGTCTAACGCTTCGGCCCACGGTCGGTTAAGCTAAGCGGCCTCCGGTTCTCCCGGGGGCCGTTTTCTTGTGCGCCTCACGTTTTTGCGGTTCTGTGGGAGTGACGACCATCGAGCGGTTGCTGATTTTCGAAGATTCGCGGCGGTTGATCGCCGATCGCCTCGCCGCCCACGCCGGTTCGCTCGAAGTCCTCGCCATGGCCGCCGACGGAACCTTCAGCCTCGACGGTCAGCCTCTAAACGGCGTGAAACCCGCGCCGACGATCGCCTGGGCGACCCATGACGTCTTCATGTCTCCGGTGGGACGGGAGTTCATGGTCACCCTCCTCAAATCCGCCGGTCTCAAATGGCTGCAGAGCGCGTCGGCCGGCGTCGATCACCCCGTTTTTGGACAACTCCTTGCTCGCGGCGCGCGGCTCACCACCAGCCACGGCCAGGCCATCGGAATGGCCGATTACGTCCTGGCCGGCGTTCTCGACCACTTCCAGCGTGGGCCGGAGCGGCGCGAGGCGCAGGCCGCGCATGACTGGCGCCGCATCCGGATCCGAGAGCTCCTGGATACGCGCTGGCTGATCGTCGGCTTCGGCGCGGTGGGACAGGCGGTCGCCGCCCGCGCCAAAGGCTTCGGCGCGCATGTCGTCGGCGTCAGGCGCGATCGATCCCCGGACTCCCGGGCCGACCTGATCGTCCCTCCCGACCAGCTATCGACACATCTGGCAACCGCCGACGTCGTCGTGCTCGCCTGTCCGCTGACGCCGGCGACCCGCAACCTCGCCGACACGGGCTTCTTCGCGGCGCTGAAGGACGACGCGGTGCTGGTGAACGTGGGACGCGGCGGACTGGTGGACGAGGCGGCTCTCCTCGCCGGCCTGGAGGTCGGCAGGCCGGCCCGGGCGGTGCTCGACGTGTTCGAGACCGAGCCGTTGCCGCCGGACAGTCCGTTCTGGTCGCATCCCCGCGTCAGCGTCACGGCCCATGCCTCGGGTGTCGGCGTTGGCCAGGACGACCGCAACCGCGATCTCTTCCTGGACAACCTCGACCGTTACATCGCGGGCAAGCCGCTGCGTAACGAGGTGAACCCGTCCGACCTGTAGCGGCCCTGATTGACACACCGGCCCGACGGGAGGACCGTACCCTTGTTTGGAGGTCGGTCATGAAGTCGATCCTGACGGGAATGTGCGTGGTCGCGGCGGCCGCGACATCGGCCGGCGCCGCGGTCACCGTGCTGGGCGGCGGACAGGCGCGAGAATGCTTCGAAGTCGCGCTCGGCGGGCGCTCCGACAACAGCGCGATAGCCGTTTGCGACAGCGCGCTGGAGAATCAAACGCTCGACCCTCACGATCGCGGCGGCACCCTGATCAATCGGGCCGTGCTGAAACTTCGCCGCGGCCTCTACGAAGCCGCCCATGCCGATCTGGACGCCGGCATCGCGCTCATTCCGAGTGTCGGCGAGGGCTGGGTCAACCGCGGCGCGGTCTTCGTCGCGGAAAGGAAATACAAGGAGGGGCTGGCCGATCTCGACCGCGGGCTGACGCTCGGCCTCAAGGAGCCGGAGAAGGCCTACTTCAACCGCGCGATCGCCTACGAGGGCCTCGACGACGAAAAGGCCGCCTATCTCGACTATCAGCAGGCCGCGAGCCTGAAGCCGAACTGGGACGCGCCGAAGAAGGAACTGATGCGGTTCACCGTCACCACGCGGTAGTTGGAGCGCGGTCGTCCCGACCGCGACTGGACAGCGGTGACCAGAACGCGGTCGAGACGACCGCGCTCCGGAACGCTCGCCGCTTGACCGTGCCGGGAGGAAGCGTACGGTCGCGCCGTTCTCCGGGGTGTCTCGCTTGAGGGACTGAGAGGCCGCTGACGCGGCGACCCGCCGAACCTGATCCGGGTCATGCCGGCGAAGGGAGGGAACGCGGAACCCGCCGGGGGCTCCGTACCTTTTGTCGCCGGTGGGCCGCTCAACGCGAGGCGACACGCCGATGAACGTCCAGACTCCCATCGCCCGAACCATTCCCACAGGCGAGCGTCCCGGCTCGCGCAAGGTCTATCAGCCGGGCGTCTTGCACCCCTGCCTTCGGGTGCCATTCCGCGAGGTCGCGGTTCATCCCTCAGCGGGCGAGCCGCCGGTGACGATCTACGACCCCTCCGGCCCCTACACCGACCCCGCGGCGACCATCGACATCAAGGCCGGTCTCGCTCGGCCTCGCGAAGAATGGGTCATCGGCCGTGGAGATGTCGAACGGGTCACGCCGCGCGATGTCAAGCCGGAAGACAACGGCGGCGCCACCGGCCGCCACCTCGCGCCGCAATTTCCCAGCCGCCCCTATGCGCTACGCGCCAAGTCGGGCGCGGCGGTCACGCAGCTGGAATACGCCCGCAAAGGGCTCATCACACCCGAGATGGAGTTCGTCGCCATCCGCGAGAACATGCGACGAAACGAAACGGACGCGTTCATCCGCGACGGCGAGGATTTCGGGGCTGAAATCCCGAACTTCGTCACGCCCGAGTTCGTGCGCAGCGAAGTGGCGCGCGGCCGGGCGATCATCCCGGCCAACATCAATCACGGCGAGTTGGAGCCGATGGCCATCGGGCGCAATTTCCTGGTCAAGATCAATGGCAACATCGGCAACTCCGCCGTGCTGTCGTCGGTGGAGGACGAGGTCGACAAGATGGTGTGGGCGATCCGCTGGGGCGGCGACACCATCATGGACCTCTCGACGGGCCGCAATATCCACAATATCCGCGAATGGATCATCCGCAACTGCCCCACGCCGCTCGGCACCGTGCCGATCTATCAGGCCCTGGAGAAGGTGAACGGCGTGGCCGAGGACCTCACCTGGGAGGTGTTCCGCGACACCCTGATCGAACAGGCCGAACAGGGCGTCGACTATTTCACCGTCCACGCCGGCGTGCGCCTGGCCTATGTGCCGCTGACCGCGAAGCGGGTGACGGGGATCGTCTCGCGCGGCGGCTCGATCATGGCCAAGTGGTGCCTGGCCCACCATCGCGAGAGCTTCCTCTACGAGCATTTCGAAGACATCTGCGAGATCATGCGCGCCTATGACGTGTCGTTCTCGCTGGGCGACGGCCTGCGCCCCGGCTGCATCGCCGACGCCAACGACGCCGCCCAGTTCGCCGAGCTGGAGACCTTGGGCGAGCTGACCAAGGTCGCGTGGCGCCACGGCGTCCAAGTCATGATCGAGGGTCCCGGCCACGTGCCGATGCACAAGATCAAGGCTAATATGGAAAAGCAGCTCAAGGTCTGCCACGAGGCGCCGTTCTACACCCTCGGTCCTTTGACCACCGACGTGGCGCCTGGCTACGACCACATCACCAGCGCCATCGGCGCGGCGATGATCGGCTGGTTCGGCACCGCCATGCTCTGCTACGTCACCCCCAAGGAGCACCTCGGCCTGCCCGATCGCGAGGACGTCAAGCAGGGCGTGATCGCCTATAAGATCGCCGCCCACGCCGCCGATCTCGCCAAGGGCCACCCGAGCGCCCGCTCCTGGGACGACGCCATTAGCCGCGCCCGTTTCGAGTTCCGCTGGGAAGACCAGTTCAACCTCGGCCTCGACCCCGAGACCGCTCGCGAATACCACGACGAGTCCCTGCCGAAGGAGGCGCACAAGACCGCGCATTTCTGCTCGATGTGCGGCCCCAAGTTCTGTTCGATGAAGATCAGCCAGGAGATCAGGGACTCCGCGGCCGGCCAGAACGACGTGGCGGAGGCGGGCATGGCGGAGATGGCGGGGAAGTTCCGAGACGGTGGCGGAGAGATTTACGTGGGGGTTGAAGACTAGGCGACGTTCCCCGCGCCGCGCTTGCGCGGGTCCGTCCGCTGCGCCATGGAGGCGGCCCATGGCCGCCCCCGTCGTCATCCGCCCCGTGGTCACGGCGGCCGACCGCAGACAGTTCGTCGACCTGGTCTGGCGCCTCTACGCCGCCGATCTGAACTGGCGTCCGCCGTTGAAGAACGAGGTTCGCGGCCTCCTCGATGAAAAGAAGAATCCCTGGTTCCGCCACGCCGACGCGCGGTTCTTCTTGGCCGAACGTGACGGCGAGGTCGTCGGCCGGATCTCCGCCCAGATCGACCGGCTCATCGCCGACATTCCGCCCGGTCAGGGCGGCGGTCCAGGGATTGGCCACTGGGGCATGTTCGAGGCCGCCGACGCGGAGGCCGCCGAGGCTCTTCTTCTTGAAGCTTCGAATTGGCTGCGCCAGCGCGGCGCCGAGCGGTCGATGGGTCCGTTCAGCCTGTCGGTATGGGACGAGCCGGGACTGCTGGTCGACGGGCACGACCATCCGCCCACGGTGATGATGGGCCACCATCGCCCCGACTACCAAGCCTGGGTCGAGGCGGCGGGGTATGTTCCGGCCAAGGATCTGATGACCTATGAGCTGCGTATCGACCGGCCGTTTCCGCCGACCGTCCAGCGCGTCGTCGCTTCGGGCGAGCGCAATTCGCGGCTTCGTATCCGCAAAGTCGACAAGTCGAGGTTCGACCGCGAGGCCGCGCTGATCCTGCACATCCTCAACGATGCCTGGTCGGACAACTGGGGCTTCGTGCCCCTGACCGACGACGAGATCGCCTCTGCGGGCAAGAAGTTGAAGCCGATCGTGTTCGAAGACCTGATCCGCGTCGCCGAGTTCGATGGCGAGCCGGTGGGTTTCATGATGACCCTGCCCGACCTCAACGAGATCACCGCCGATCTGAACGGTTCGCTCTACCCGCTCGGCTGGGTGAAGCTGTTGGCCAGACTGCGCAAACCCCGAGTTCGGACCATGCGCGTGCCGCTGATGGGCGTCGTCAAACGCCTGCGCGGCACCCGCCTCGCCAGCCAGATCGCCTTCATGATGATCGAATACATCCGCCGCGACTCCGTCGAGCGCTACGGCGCCTCGCGCGGCGAAATCGGCTGGATCCTCGAGGATAATCAGGGGATGATCTCGATAGCCGAAGCGATCGAAAGCCGGGTGAACAAGGTCTACCGCCTGTACGAGAAGGCGCTCTAGACCGCCCTCAAAAGGGTCTCCACCGCGACGTCCTCATCTATATCCGGCCAATGAATCCCTTGACCCCCGCCGATCAGCCGCCAGCGTTCACGTTGCGCCGGCGTCGCATCCCGTAAGCGGGGAAACCATTCCAACGGAGCGGCGAGCTCCCGTCCGTCAGCCAACGTGATTCGTAGAGCGACATCTGTCGTCTCCACATCGATCGCGTCGCTGTTGAACTTAAGCGCCGAAATGGCCACGCCATGCCTCCATGAATGTGAGCCGATGCCTGATCACCAAAGCCCGCAGCCGGTTTATCTCATGTGAACGCAGACCTCTCGATCTGGCAAGCTCAACCGGGTCGAGCCAGAACTTCGCCGTAGCCGAACCACTTTCGATGTGAATGTGAGGCGGTTCCTGACCTTCCATACTGTAGAAAAAGAACCGGTACCCGGAGGCGTTCAACACCGTCGGCATCGGCTCAGCCTCCCACCGAGGGAGTTGCGTCCGACCGTGCGCCGCCGAGCGCGTCCGCGAGTTTCATCTTCGCCGATCCTCGCGGCAGCGGCTTCTGCTGGTCCGGGTGCGGCGCCCAGCCGGTCAGGGTGACAATCTCGAACGTCGCCGCCACCTTGCCGTCCGGCGCGCCGAACCGTTCGGCGTAGATTGCGGCCGTGTCGTCGACGATCCGGCGGGTGAGCGGCGCGCGGGGGCGGTCGAACAAGGCGGCGGTCTCGCCCATGGCGCGCAGGTCGGCGAGCAGGCGCAGCGGATGGTCGTAGCGCACCGTCACGGTGTCGGTATCCACCACGGGCAGGGCGAAGCCGGCGCGCTGCAGCAGGGCCGCTCCGTCCGCCGCGTCGACGAACGGCGACACGCGGGGTCCCGCGCCGCCACGCGCCCGAGTCTCGGCCTCGGTCAGGCCCTGGCGCAACTCGGTCAGGGTCGCGCCGCCGAGCATCGCGCCGAGGAACAGGCCGTCCGGTTTCAACGCTCGCCTGATCTGCACCAGGGCGCCGACGAGGTCGTTCACCCAGTGCAGCGCGAGGCTGGAGACCACAAGGTCGAGGCTCTCCGACGCGAAGGGCAAACGCTCCTCGTCCGCGACGAGGCGGGCGCCCGGCCCGTTCTTCAGCATGGCAAGGGAGAGATCGGTCTCGGCCAGCCAGCCGACCTGGGCGTCGCCATTCTCGGCAAGGGCCCGGCGGAACGCGCCGTCACGGGCGCCGAGGTCGACCGCGTTCTGGAAGCGGCGGTTGATCGCGGCGAGACGCTCGACCAAGTCCTCCGCCGCTCGCGCTTTGAGGAACCCCGCCGCGCCAAATCCGGCGGCGGCGCGGTCCAGCCGGCGCGCATGCAGGCCGCGGTCGAAGATGCTGGGCGCATCGGACATCGACAAGACCGCTACCGCGCCAGCGGTACACGTGCAAAGTGTGACCGATGATCTTCGCGCCCGTCACGCCGCCCACGGTCCGCGCGACAGCGGCCCATCTGCTCGACCTGCTGTTTCCGCCCAGGCCGCTGAACGACGACCACCGCGATCCGGAGAGCGTGCAGTCCATCGGCATGACCGGCGGCGCGTGGGGCAAGATCCACTTCATCGAGGCGCCGTTCTGCGATGGCTGCGGCGCGCCGTTCGAATACGACCTCGGCGCCGGCGCGCGCTGCGCGGCGTGCCAGGCGAGGACGCCAGCGTTCGATCATGCCCGCGCGGCGTGCCTCTACGACGAGCATTCCCGCGACCTGATCCTCAAACTGAAGCATGCCGACCGCACCGATCTTTCCGGCCTGTTCGCCAAATGGCTGGCCCGCGCCCTCGCCGACATCGCACCCGAAATCGACGCCGTGACGCCCGTACCGTTGCACCGCTGGCGCCTGCTCGGCCGGCGCTACAACCAGGCCGCCGAGATCGCCCGGCCCCTCGCGCGGATGAAGCGACTGGCCTACTTTCCCGACGCGATCGTCCGTAAGCGCGCTACCGCGAGCCAGGGCGGCCGCTCCGGGCAGGGCCGGCGGCGCAACGTCGCCGGCGTGTTCACCGTGCCGCCCTCCTGGCGAGCCCGGGTCGAGGGCAGGCGCATCCTGCTGGTCGACGACGTGCTTACCACCGGCGCCACCGCCGAGGGCTGCGCGCGGGCGCTCAAGGCGGCGGGAGCCGCGCGCGTCGATGTCGCGGTCATCGCCCGGGTGAAGGAATTGACCGCCCGACCTATATGACGGAGGGAAGACGACCGCCGTCGATCCGAGTTGTTTTGCAAATAGGTCCGCGCCCTCCATGTCCGCCGTCACCATCTACACTCGTCCGTTCTGCGGATTCTGTTCCAGCGCCCTTCGCCTGCTGAAGGACAAGGGCGTCGACTTCGCCGAGATCGAGGCGGGATTCGATCCGGAAAAACGCAATGAGATGGTCGAGCGCTCCGGCGGGCGCACCACCTTTCCGCAAATTTTCGTCGGCGACAGACACATCGGCGGCTGCGACGAGCTGGTGGAACTCGATCGCACCGGCAAGTTCGACGCTCTGCTGAGCGCCTGATGGTCAAGGTCGCCGTCGTACAGACACGCACCCCGGCGACGCTCACGGGGGCGCAGGCCCACCTCGAGCCACTGATCCGCGAGGCCGCTCGCGCCGGCGCCACCCTGATCGTCACCCCTGAGTGCAGCAACATCGTTCAGCGCGACAGCAAGCTGTTGCTGCCCGCCCTTCACCTCATGGAGGACGATCCCGTCGTGCGCGGCCTGCGGTCGCTGGCGGCGGAGTTCGGCGTCTGGCTGGTGATCGGCTCGGCCCTGGTGAAGGGCGAGGGCGACAAGGCCGCCAATCGCAGCATCCTGGTCACCCCGCGCGGTGAGATCTCCGCGACCTACGACAAGCTGCACATGTTCGACGTCGACCTGCCCACCGGCGAGCGCCACCGCGAGTCCGGCGCCTACGAGGCGGGCTGTCGCGCGGTGGTCGCCGAGGCGGGTGGCCTGAAGCTCGGCCTGACCATCTGCTATGACGTGCGCTTCCCGGCGCTCTATCGCGCCCTGGCCGTTGCGGGCGCGGAGGTGCTCACCGTGCCGGCCTGCTTCACCCGACCGACGGGAGAAGCGCACTGGGAAATCCTGCTCCGCGCCCGGGCCATCGAGACCGGCTCGTTCGTCCTGGCGGCGGCGCAGGGCGGCGAGCACGAGGACGGCCGTGGCACCTGGGGCCGCTCGATGATCGTGGCGCCCTGGGGCGAGATCGTCGCCGCCGCGTCGGATGACGAACCCGGCGTCGTCGTCGCGGACATCGATTTGGCGGAGGTCGAGCGCGCGCGCCACGCCATTCCCGCCCTCGCCAACGCCCGGGCGTTCACCGGCCCATGATCAAGTACGCGCTCGCCTGCGCGGGCGGCCACGAGTTCGAGGGTTGGTTCAGCGCGTCGGGGGACTTCGACGAGCAGTGCGACCGCGGCCTGCTGAGCTGCCCGGTGTGCAACTCCGCCGATGTCGGCAAGCGGATCATGTCTCCCGCCGTGGCGGGGGCTTCAAAGACCAACGTGATCTCCGCCCCCGCCAAGCAGGCGATGATGGCGGAGATGATGACCCGCGTCCGCGAGCACGTCATGACCAATTTCGACAACGTCGGCGACAAGTTCGCCGCCGAGGCCCGCTCGATCCACGAAGGCAATGCGGAGGAACGCGGCATCTACGGCCAGGCGTCGCCGGCGGAGGTGAAAGCGCTAGTCGCCGACGGCGTCCCGGTGGCGCCGCTGCCGCCCGAACCGCCGAAGAAGGCCGAGATCAACTGATCCGCGTCGCCGCCTTCGCCAGAGTCATCATGTAGTTGATCCGCGAGTCCGACGACCCCGACCAGGTTCCGGCGAACGGGTCGAAGGCCAGGCCGAACGGCCCTTCGATTTCGAGATCCAGGCCGGCGGCGAAACCCCTGATCTCGTCCGGCTTCAGGAACTTGTTCCAGTCGTGGGTGCCGGCGGGCACCCAGCGCAGCACGTATTCTGCGCCGATCTTCGCCAGCGCCAGCGACGCCGCCGTACGGTTCAGCGTCGCCAGGATCATCAGGCCGCCCGGCGCCAGCAGCGCCACGCAGTCGCGCAGGAACGCGCCGGGGTCGGCGACGTGTTCGATCACCTCCATGTTGAGCACGACATCGAAGGTCTCGCCGATCGCCTTCAGGTGCTCGGCGGTGGTCGCGCGGTAGTCGACGGCGAGGCCGACCTCGTCCGCGTGGGCGGAGGCGACGCCGATGTTCTCGGGCGACGCATCCACCCCTGTGACCCTGAACCCCAGCCGGGTCATCGGCTCGCACAGCAGCCCGCCGCCGCAGCCGATATCCAGCAGGCGCAGCCCCTCGAACGGCCGCCGCGTGGAACCGTTGCGCTCGAAACGCGCCAGCGCCCGCTCGCGGATGAACGCCAGCCGCGCGGGGTTCAGCCGATGCAGCGGCGCGAACTTGCCCCGAGCGTCCCACCACTCCGCCGCGATAGCGGAAAACCGCGCGACATCGGCCGGATCGATGCTGGAGTGTGGGGTTTCGAAGGCCATCACCGGATGAGCCGCACATCGACGCCGATGTCCAGGTCGGCCCATGGCCGGTCGGCGGTGTAGACGGGCAAACCCGCGAGCTTAGCGAACGCAAGACAGATGCGGTCGCCGAGCGACAGACCCTTGTGGCGGGTGGCCGCTCGCATCAAGCCCGCGTAAAGCCCGACGTCCGCATTGATCGCGACAATGTCGCAATCGAGGCTGTCGACAACTTCCGCTATTTCGTCGGCGGGCATGTTCGCCTCACTGAGGCGGGTCGCGACCTCGGCCAGATTGACCGACGTCAGGGCCGAAGTCTTCAGGTTGCGGCCGATCTGCTGCCCGCCGGCCTCGTTCAACAAAAAGGCGATCACCGCGGAGGCGTCGAGCACGCGTTCGATCATTCGCCCCGCGCGGCCTCGCGCCGACGCTCGGCGATCAGCTCATCCACCATGCTGACGCCGGGCGTCGCGTACTTCATCGCCAGCGCCTGGGCGCGAAGGGACGATCGCCCGCCCTCGGTGAGCATCATGCTCTCGCCGCGCATCAGGCCGATAACGACGCTTCCCGGACCTACTCCCAGCGCCGCTTGAACTTCGGGCGTCAGCGTCAGGGTTCCGTCGTTTCCCACAACGAAGCGGAAGCGCGACGGAGTGGGGCTTGCTAGAGTGGCGATCGAAGGCGTCGGCGGAGCCGCCTTCAGCTTGTCGGCCTCCAGCACATTGCGGACATGCTGATATCGCTTGCCGAGCATGCGCGCGATCTCGGCGCGGGAGTGGCCGGCTTTGTCGAGTTCCCGGATCCGATCGGAGACGCTCGGCGCCGTCCCGGTCCAGGCCGCGCCGGCTTCTTCAACGCCGCTCATGATCATGCTCCAACGACAATGGTGTATAGGTAGTTTGTTTTGATAGGTTGTCAACGCGCTTGAACCCGGCTCCCGGCGACGCTAGTAACCGCTCCCCTTCGGCAAAGACCCGCTCGTGCCCCGACTGGTGATGAAATTCGGCGGCACCTCGGTGGCCGACCTGGAACGCATCCGGCGCGTGGCGCGGCTGGTGGCGGCGGAGGCGTCCGCGCGTCCGGTCGCGGTGGTCGTCTCGGCCATGGCCGGCAAGACCAACGAGCTGGTGGCGTGGACCGACGGCGCGGGCGCTTCCGCTCCCGACCTTCCGCCCGGCGACGACGAGTACGACACCGTCGTGGCGTCGGGAGAACAGGTCACCGCCGGCCTGCTCGCCATGATCCTGCGCAACATCGGCGTGCCGGCGCGGTCGTGGATGGGCTGGCAGATCCCGATCCTGACCGACGACTCCCACGGCCGGGCGCGCATCGACGAAATCCCCGCCAACGCGCTCGGCGGCGCGATGGACGGCGGCGAAGTCGCGGTGATCGCCGGGTTTCAGGGGGTGACGCGGAGCGGCCGCCTCGCCACCTTGGGCCGGGGCGGATCGGACACCACCGCCGTCGCCATCGCCGCGGCGCTCCACGCCGACCGCTGCGATATCTACACCGACGTCGACGGCGTCTACACCACCGATCCGCGGATCGAGTCCCGCGCCCGCCGCTTGGCGCGGATCTCCTACGAGGAGATGCTGGAGATGGCCTCGCTCGGCGCCAAGGTGCTGCACACCCGCTCGGTGGAGATGGCCATGGCTCACGGCGTCCGCGTCCGCGTGCTCTCCAGCTTCACCGAGCCTGGGCACAATGATGAAGGCGGCACCATCGTCTGCGACGAGGAGGAGATCATGGAAAAGCGCATAGTCAGCGGGGTCGCCTTCAGCCGCGACGAGGCCAAGATCAGCCTGTTCGGCCTGCCCGACCACCCCGGCGTGTCCTCGGAGATCTTCGGCCGCCTCGCCGACGCCGGGGTCAACGTTGACATGATCGTGCAGAGCCACGCACGCAGCGAAGGCGCCGCCAACATGGAGTTCACCGTCGGCAAGCGCGACGCCGCGCGCGCCATGGAGGTGATGGGCGCGGTCAAGACCGAGATCGGCTTTCAGGACGTCGCGCTGGACGACAACGTCGCCAAGGTCTCGGTGATCGGCGTCGGCATGCGCAGCCACACCGGCGTCGCCAAGACCATGTTCGCGGCGCTGGCCTCCAAGGGCGTCAACATTCAGGTGATCTCGACCTCCGAGATCAAGATCAGCGTGCTGATCGACGAAGCCTACACCGAACTGGCGGTTCGCGCCCTGCACGCGGCGTACGAACTGGACAAGGTCTAGTCCGCCGCGCCGGGTCGGCTGCCGAGCCGTGGAACCGGCGGACCGCCCAAGGTTTCACGCCGACTGTGTTCAGACCACCGCCATCCTCGTCTCCGACCGTTGCCGGGCGAGCAGGTCGTTGAAGCGTTTCACCACCGCGGGGGGATCGGCCTCCTCGGGGGTGACGAGCAGGCCCGCCGCGCGCGCTCGCTCGCCCAGGCGGGGTCCCGCCGTCCAGGTGGCGAAGGGTATGCAGCCGACCAGGCCGACGATCACCGGCAGCATCCAGAAGAAGGTGTTGGACGACGCGCTCCAGGCCGCCGCTCCCAGGAAGACGCCGACGGCGGTGTCGCCGAGGTGGTGGTTGGCGGCCTCCTCGAAGGTCACGCCGCCCTCTTCCCGGTGTTGCGCGTTCCATCCGGAGTCTCGGCCGGCCAGGATCGAAATCAGGGCCCAGATTTGGTTGAGCATCAGCACCGGCGCCACCAGCGCCGATAGGGCGATCTCCAGCAGCATGCTGACGAAAGCCTTCCGCGCGCCGCCGAAACGCCGGCGATCCTCGGGCGAGGTGAGCATGACGCAATAGGCCATGACCTTTGGCGCCAGCAGGAACCCTAGCGATATGGCGAAGATGCCGGCGGTGGACACGGCGGGGTGGACGAAGGCCGCGGCGCGCTGATCGGCGATATAGGCGTTCGACACCCCCCACTCGGGCTTCAGCGGCAAGAGGGCGCTCATCACCAGCAGCGCCAGCCACAACGGCGCCGTCAGGTACGACGAAATCCCGCGCAACAGGTGCAGCCGGCTGATCCAGCGCAAGCCGCGCCCGCCCAGTACTTGAAGGTGCTGGAGATTGCCCTGGCACCAGCGCCGGTCGCGCGTGATGAGATCGGCCAAGGTCGGCGGGCTCTCCTCATAGCTCCCGCGCAGGTCCGGAGCCATGCGGACCTCCCATCCCGCCCGCCGCAACAGCGCGGCCTCGACGAAGTCGTGGCTGAGGATGTGCCCGCCGAACGGCTTGCGTCCCGGCAGGTGCGGAAGGCCCGCGTGGTCGGCGAAGGCCTTCACCCGGAGGATGGCGTTGTGACCCCAATAGTTGCTCTGGGCGCCGGACCACCAGGCGATCCCGCGCGCCAGGAATGGGCCATAGAGGCGGCTGGCGAACTGCTCGGTCCGGCCGAACAGGCTGTGGCGGCCGATGACCACCGGAGTCGTCTGGAGCAGACCGAGGCTGGAGCGCCGTTCCATGGCGGAGGCGAGACGGACCAGGGTGTCGCCCTCCATCAGACTGTCGGCGTCCAGCACCACCATGAAGTCGTACGCGCCCCCGAAACGGCGCACCCAGTCGGCGATGTTGCCCGACTTGCGATCAATGTTCAGCGGGCGGCGGCGATAGAACAGCGATCCCGCGCCGCCGAGACGGCGGCGGGTCGCCAGGAAATGCCGACGCTCGTTCCGCGCGACGGTCGGGTCGGTGGTGTCGCTGAGCACGAAGATATCGAAGCTGTCCTGCCGGCCGGCGGCCTGGACGGAGAGCCGGATCGCCTCGAGGCGGGCGAACAGCGGACCGGGCGCCTCGTTGTAGGTCGGGGCCAAGATGGCGGTGCGGCTGCACAGCGCCGGCGGCGGACCGCCGAGACCGAGGTCGAGCGCGGCGCCGGCGCGGCCCCTCGGCGCCAGGCCCGCCACCGCGCTCGCGAAAGAAAAGGCCGTCCAGGCGAACAGGGGGGCAAAGGTGAGCAGGATCACCACGTCGAGCGGACCGACGGTGTCCACCGCGAGCACGTCATACAGGGCCAGCACCCCGAACAGGGTCAAGCCGAGGGTGACGGCGATCAACAGCAGCGCGCGCCGCTCTTCGATTTCAGGTGACTTTCGACGAACCCGGCCGGCCGATGAACTCCACAGCGACTGCACCGGCATGTCCAAGGGAGTTTCGCGGGGAAGGTCCCCCGGGGCGGCGCCATTTCGGGCTCGGGACAAGGGCGCTTCACCCAGATCCACCGCCGCGAGGTTCACCGCCGTGAGGTCCAGCGCCGTCGTCAACCGAACGCCTGGTAGGTCCAGGTTTCGGTCAAGGCGTCCCGATCATGCCGCAGGTACGCACGCATATCGACCGTCTTTCCTTCACCGATCACGACATCGAACATCATCCGCCACCGGTCGGTTCCCACCACCGGATAGGCGGTCGGGGCGATCGGCGCGCCGGTGCTCAGGACGACGTCCGCCACGACGTTGCTCCGGCGATCGAGGCTCGCCAAGGCGCCCCCAGAGAAATCGATGACGAATTTTCTCGCGGCCTCATTGTGGGCTTGTCCGGGGCGGCCGCCGACGCCGGTGCGCGTCGCCACCACCTGGCCGACGTTCGGCCGGTCCGGCTCCGCCGCCGTCCAGTGCAGCCGGTAGCGGAAGGCCAGACTGTCCCCCGCCCGCACCGGCCGACGCGGCGTCCAGAACGCGACGATGTTGTCGTCGGTCTCCGACCCGGTGGGTATCTCGACCAGCTCCACCGAACCGGCCCCCCACGGCCCGATCGGCTCCACCCAGAGGCTCGGACGGCGATCGTAGAAGGCGCCGTCGTCCTGATAGTCGGAAAACGTCCTGTCCCGTTGCATCAGCCCGAACCCGCGCGGGTTGGTGTCGAGGAAGGTGTTGGTGAGCACGCGGGGCGGATTGATCAGCGGCCGCCAGATCCGCTCGCCCGCGCCGGTCCATATCGCCAGGCCGTCGGAATCGTGGATCTGCGGCCGCCAGTCCACCGCGCCCCGGCGATCGGCCTGTCCGTACCAGAACATGCTGGTCAGCGGCGCCACGCCCAGCCGCGCGACCGCCGCGCGGAAGAACAGCCTGGACTCGACCTCCTGCGCCAGCCCGGCGGGCCCCTTGCGCTGGGTGATGCGATAGGCGCCGACCACGCTCGAGCCCTGCAGAAGGGCATGGACCACCAGATTGGCATCGCCGTCGCGACCGAGCCAGAAGTCGGTGAAGTCGGGGAACTCCTCGGGATGGGCCGTCGCCGTGTCGATGGCGAGCGCCCGGGCGGAGAGGCCGTATTGGTTGAAAGGCTCCGCCGCTCGGAAATAGGAGGCGCCCAGATAGGCCAGCCAGTCGCCGACTCCGCCCCGCTTCATCACGCGGAACCCGGCGAAGCCGAGGTCGCGCGGCAGCCGGCGCGCCGGACTATCCTCGGGGACGTCGAACAGATCGTCAGAATAGAGGACGGCGCGGGCCTGGCCGCCCTCCACGACGTTGATCGTCACCGGTGTCCGCGTGTAGCGGCCCAGGTGGAAGAATTCGATGGCATCGCGGGCGGGCGAGTTGGCCCACAGGGCGGCGTCGGCGCGATAGCTTATCTTGCCCATGGCGTCGAAGTCGATCGCCCGCAGGCCCTCCGGAGCGCTGGCCCGCGCCACGAAGGGCCGGTTCGCCCGCGCCCGCGCGTCGGCGATCAGGCCGGCGAAAGAAAACGGTCTCGGCGGTCCAAAGCCGAGCGTCGCCGCGCGCGCCCGCGCCGGCCGTCCCACCAGGGCGCCGCCGGCCGCGCCGGCGACCAATCCCGTGACGATGTCGCGACGCGAAAGGATCATGGATGTCGAGGGTGCTCGACCGTCACGCCAGGCGGCCAGGGAACATCGTCGTGCGCGAAAAAAATCAAGGAGCGGCCGCCTCGCTGTTACCCGTCACAGTCGCTACAGGCCAGCGCCCCGACAGCGCAACCGCCATCGCCCCCGACATCTGGCCACCGGCGGCTACGGCACTCACACTTCTTGCCTGATGAGGTGCTTGTCATCCCCGACGAAGCCGCGTGAAGCGGCGAGATCGGGGATGTAGCGATGCGCCTCGGTCGCGGCCGGGCGGCCGCAAGCCGAACCGGCCGAACGTGTGGGATCTGACGCGCCGCGGCTTGGCTTGCCGCGTTGGAGACCCGGCGAGCGTGTCTCCGGCTCGCCGCCGCGCGGCGTCCGGAGCGGGCCTGGGCAACGTCAGCGTCCCCGATCTTGCCGCTTCGCGGCTGCGTCGGGGATGACAAACACCTCAGCGGGTAAGACGTGTGAATCCGAAAGCCCCGCCGCCGATGCCGCGGCGCCTTTAAGTCTCGGCGGTCTAGGGCGCCCCGCCGCCGGCGCGTTCGCGAACCACGGTTTCCGCCACGCGCAGGCGTTCGACCAATCGGTCGATGATGGCCTGCAACGAGGCGCGCTGGGCCACGATCTCGTCGCGCGACTTGCCCCGCGTGGGGTCTCGGGCCGGACCTCGGGTTTCGGCGAGAGCGTCGGGGCTACCGGGCGCGCGGGTGTCCAGCCGCGTCAGCGCGTCGGCGCTCTTTTGCAGGCACCACACGAGGTGGTCGCGCCAACGCTCCGCCTTCCCTTTGTAGGCTTCGAGCTCATCGTCGCTCCTGCGCCGCATGATCTCGGCCGTCGCCGCGAACGCATCGCGCTCGGGCGCCTCGCGGAGGGTTCGGTCGATCGCCTGGTCCTCGATGATGTTGTCGCACAGGCCGACGCACTCGTCGCAGATGAACACCGTGGGGCCGGCGATGAGCGCGGCCACCTGATGCTGCGACTTGCCGCAGAACGAGCAGTACAGGGTCACCGGGCCGTCCGCCGGAGCCAGGTCGGGCGCCGGCCGCTCGGCCTCGATCCGCGCCGCCAGGATGTTCCAGTTGTCAAAACTGAAGGCCTTGGCGACGAGTTCGAGGCTCTCGCTATGGGTGATGGAGACGGTCTTGGCCGTCAGCGCCCGGCGCAGGCTTTGCGCCATGGCCTTGGCGTCGCGGAAATCGCGCATGGGTCTGTCCTCTGTCGAGGCGAACGAGGAATGCCGGCGCTTGCCTTACCGACCCGTCCGCCTGGGCAAAGGCGTGTGAGGGGATGGGATACGTTCACCGTCCCTAAAAGGGCGCAAGCGGCGGGTGTATCGACCCTGCCGCTAGGATAGCGCGGCGGCCGGCGTGGTTGTCAAGTCGGGTGCGCGGTTCACTGGCCTTCGCTGGCGCAAGGGACCCGATCCGCCGCACAAGGTCATCGTGCACTATCCGACGGGCAAGCCACCACTCAACACGCTATCTTAGGCGTGACGCTGCTTGCCAAAAAACCCGAAATTCACGTAAATTCCACACAAAGGAGGACGCATGTCCATCACAGCCCCGGCGACGACGTTCGCCCGCAATTTCGCGCACTATCAGGACGAAGCGATCCGAGAGAAAATCATAGTCGTGACAAGCCACGACCGCGTCGTTGGCGGCTACCTTTCCGCTGCGGAACTCGCGCACTATGAAGTTCTCAAGGCGCGCGAACGGCAAGTTCTCATAGTCGGTGAGTTGAGCGAAGAGGTTGTCACCGAGATCAGATCGGCTCGTTATGGCTCCGAGCCTTCGTGACCTTTCCGGCCCCGGCGCCGGGTCTGGTCATTCGCTATAGCTTCCTCTGGAGCCATGAACGCGAGTCGGGCGCGAACGAGGGCTCAAAGGACCGACCCTGCGCGATCGTCGGCGACGCGCCAAGATAGCGACATCGCGGTCATCGTCGCGCCGATTACTCATACACGGCCCAACGAATCGTCGGCCGCCCTCAGGATTCCGCAGACGGTCAGTTGACTCTAGATATGGACGGCGGGCGTAACTGCCTGAGGTTGAACGAGTTCAACCGGTTCGCTTGGCTCGGCTACGATCCGCGACCCATCCCAAGAAGGTTCGGCGAGTACGCAGAACACGTAGGAAATGCGTATATCCCGTCCCCAGCAGTTGTGTGGATCACGACGCCTAGGTGCTGAGTTGACAGGCTGCGACTTCGCGCCTCTTAGAACGTAGAGTCGCGCCGAGCCCACCAGCGCCGACCATCATTAAAACCCAAGTCGCGGGCTCCGGGACGGAGGAGATAGTGAAGCTGTAATTACCGGCGATATAGTGGTAAGAGGAAACCATGATTGAAGGGCTACCTTCCATGTAATCGCCTGAAGGCTGCGCCGAGTTAATACCAAAGTTATATTCGTTCTGTATGCAATACCCCATATAACAAGAATCTGGGACGTTGTATCCATAGGTTGGAGGAATGTTGAATTCGACGTGACCAGCATCTGTAAATTCAAGATTAAAGAATTCATAGTCATATCCAAAATCAGTCACGGCATCTATAGGTACACCATCTAGTAAATACGTAGCACCGGATTGGTAGACAAATGATATATGAACATAATCTGTTACGTACGTATCCGGATTAATTACGTTGTCAAACGGACCATTCCAGCTTATATAGTAATCTCCTCCAGGTATACCTCTGACGACTGTGCTGAGATCTGGATAGCTACCGTTGGTGCTCACGTTGAATGTTTGGCTGAAGTAGCCCGCATTCGCCTCTGAGGCAGTCATCAATACGCCAGCCGCAATGGCGAAAATATTACTAAACTTCATACCATATGCCCCTCTACCCTGAATGCAATTTTAGATGCAGACTTTCAGATCGCGAGTACGCACCGTCGATAGCGCCCACTCCCGTCACCCCAGAAAATCCCGCCTCAAGCCCAAAGCCAAAGTCAAGCACCGCAATCCAGTTGCGCTCGCCTTTCCCTATAGGAGGCGAACAAGGCGCTCGAGCGCCGATGAGAGTCAAGTTCGCTGCGAGGTGTCGCAAAAGTGTTCAAGGGGTGATGGTTCGGTTAAGACCGCTTTGTGCCTATTGAGGACGCCGCGCCTTCTGCTGAGGCCCACTGACGTCTCCGATTCGGACGCCGCCTTCGCCATCCAGTCGGATTGGAACGTCACGCGCATGCTCCGGATGGCGCGGTATCCTCCCGATCGGGAGGAACTGACGCGGTGGTTCGCGGAGCATCGGCGGGAGTGGTTCGAGGCGGAAGCCTTTCGTTTCGCTATCGAACTCGGCGGCCGTTTCGTTGGTGTCGTGGACATCGGCGAGATCGGCGGAGGTTGGGGTGATCTGGGCTACTGGTTAGACTCGGCGGCATGGGGACGGGGCTATGCGTCGGAGGCGGCCGGCGCCGTCGTGCGCTTCGCCTTCGACGAGATCGGGCTCGTCGGTCTCCGCACCGGCCACGCCGAGGACAATCCGGCGTCTGGCCGAGTGTTGACCAAGCTGGGTTTCCGCGAGATCGACAACGTTCAAGTTTGGTCCCGACCCAGGGGAGCGATCATCCGGCAGGTGCGGTACCAAATACTGGAAGCCGACCGTGGCAGGCTGCGTGGCGGAGCTTGATCGCTCTCAAGTCAGGTCCGTGAAGAGATTGTGCGCCACCTCCCAGAGATAGCCGTCCGGGTCCGCGAAATAGGCCGAGTATCCGCCCCAGAACACGTCTTGCGGCGGCTTCACGGACTTCGCGCCGACAGCAATTGCCTGGCTAAAGACCGAGTCGACTTCGGCTCGGCCGCCGACGTTGTGCGCCAGGGAAAAGCCGGCAAAGCCCGCGCCCTCTGCGGATAGGGTAGCGTCTTCGGCCAGCTTGGCTCTGGAATATAGAGCGAGCCATGTGCCCTCCAAGTTGAACATGCAGAAGTCTTCCCCTTCCGCATAGTTGTGAACGGGAAAACCCAAGCCATCGCGATAAAACCGCAGAGAACGTGTGAAATCAATTACGCCCAAGGTGATCAGGCTGATCTTGGGTTTCATGTCGGTTCCAGCATTTAAAATTAATCGATGACGCGCCGTTGACCGTTGAAACTCCCGCTTCGACCTGCGCGACGCCATTTTCCGTTACCGTTTTCGAGCGTGCGAACATACCGGCCAATTTAGCTCGTCGGTCGCTTACCGATGAAGCGGGGGCGCTCGGCCAACTTTGGGCTTGCTTTTAATATCGCATTATGCAAGTATGTGTGGATGAGTTCAGGTTCCGATCTCCACCCCGACCCAACCCTCGCCGTCGCCGAGCGCCAACTCGCCATGCTGGGTGAGTTGGCGGAGATGGCGATGACGGCGGCGCGGGCGTTCACCGCTTCGGCGACAGCCTCGGCCAAGGCGGCGGAGGCCATCCTCGACGATAAGTATTTCATGCCGGAGGTCGGCCGCGCCAACGCCTGCGGCGCTAAGGACGCGGCGGAGTCGCTCCAGAAGGTCACCCGCGCCGTGCGCCTCACTCTGATGCTGGAGATGAAGGTCGCCGAGATCGCGCGGGATATCCGCGCGGGGATTGTCACCTACAGCGGCGGTGTTTCGTTCCGCAAAGACGCCGGCGGGACGCCGGCGGACCAAGACGGCCTACGGGTCCGCCAGAGCCTGTCCCGGCCTTCGAGCGGGGAACTCGCCGGCTCTTGTTCGGACGATCGCGATCGGCACGAATGCGACGCCGAGCGTCTCATCGACATCGAACGCCTGGACATCCTCCCCCGCGCGGCGTTCCGGGAGACGGTCGACCGCATCTGCGCCGATATCGGCGCCGTGGTCGACTGGAGCACGTGGCAGGTCGAATCGGCGGATGTGCGCTATGAACCGCCGCAACCGAAACCCCCCGGCTGGAGCGAATGCCGGCCTCCGGGGGTCGT
This sequence comes from Caulobacteraceae bacterium, assembly GCA_965277785.1. Classification (GTDB taxonomy): domain Bacteria; phylum Pseudomonadota; class Alphaproteobacteria; order Caulobacterales; family Caulobacteraceae; genus Acaudatibacter. The sequence continues at coordinate 98,372 of CBDIDP010000001.1, read as the reverse complement.
CCAGCAATCCGATCGCCTCGATCCGGAAGACCGGGAAGCGGTTCTCCCGCCCTGACTGAGGTCGGTGTGGACGGATCGCCACGGTACCCGCCTCATCCGGATCGCATCTCGCCCACGCCAGCTCACCCGCAAGGCAATCTCCCGCGCCAGGTCTCCTCCCCGCGTCCCCGCCTCGCGCTGGCGCGCAAACCTGCTAAGAGGCGCCGCAACGTCAGGGGAGTTGTCAAAGATCGTCATGCCCGCCGTTCCGCTCGCCTCGCGCGGCCCGCGCAGTCTGCTGCGGCAGATTCGCGAGGCCATGGCCGGCGGCGGCCCAGCCCAGGCGCGGCTGGGCGCGGTGGTGCGCACCATCGCCACCTCCATGGTCGCCGAGGTGTGCTCGATCTACCTGCGCCACGCCTCGGGCGAGATGGAGCTGTTCGCAACCGAGGGCCTGGATCCGGGCGCCGTGCACGTCACCCAGATGGCGCCGGGCGAAGGCTTGGTCGGCGAAATCATGCGCCTCGGCCGGCCGCTCAACCTGTCGGACGCGCCCAGCAATCCGGCGTTCTCCTATCGGCCCGAGACGGGGGAAGACCCGTTCCATGCCTTTCTGGGCGTACCCCTGCTGCGCGGCGGGCGGGCGATCGGGGTGCTGGTGGTGCAGAACCGCACCAGCCGGATCTATGCCGAGGACGATGTCGAGGATCTGCAGATCATCGCCATGGTCCTGGCCGAGATGGTCGCCAGCGGCGATCTGCTCTCGCTGGAAGAGCTCAAGGTTGTCGAGATCGCGCCGCGCAAGCCGGAGCGGCTGCGCGGCTCGAAGTTCGCCGACGGCCTGACCTTCGGCGTGGCGGTGCTGCACGAGGCGCCGGTGGCCGTTTCGCGCCTGCTGTCCGACGATCCGCAGGCCGAGGAAGCCCGCCTGACCCTGGCGATCACCGGGTTGCAGAAGCAGATCGACGGTATCCTCGACGGCCACGACGCCCTTCAGGGCGCCTCGTTCGAGGTGCTCGAAACCTACCAGATGCTGGCGCACAGCCGTAGCTGGAACCATTCGCTGCACGACGCGGTCCATTCCGGGCTGACGGCCGAGGCGGCGGTGGAGCGGGTGCGATCCGAGCATCGCGCCGGCATCGGCCAGGCGCGAGACCCTTACCTTCGCGAGCGGCTGCACGACCTGGAGGACCTCAACGACCGCCTGCTGCGCCACCTGGCCGGCGACGGCGAGCGGGCGCGGGAGTTGCCCAGGGACGCCATCCTGATCGCCCGCAACCTCGGGCCAGCCGATCTGCTGGAATACGACCGTTCCAGGCTGCGCGGCCTGCTGCTGGAGGAGGGCTCGTCCGCCAGCCACGCCGCCATCGTGGCGCGGGCGCTGGATATTCCCTGCGTCGGCCGCCTCGCCGGCCTGCGCGACCGGGTCAGCGAAGGCGATCCGGTGATCGTCGACGCCGAGACCGGGGAGGCCTATCTGCGGCCGCGCCCGGACGTGATCAAGGCGGTCACCGCGCGGATCGGCGTGCGGGCCGAACGCCGCGCCGAGTTCGCCCGCCTGCGCGACACCCAGGCCTTCACCCGCGACGGCGACAAGATCACCCTGCTGATGAACGCCGGCCTCGCCGTCGATCTCGAGACGCTGCCGGAGACCGGGGCGGAAGGCATCGGCCTGTTCCGCACCGAGTTCCAGTTCATGGTCTCCGAGGACCTGCCGCGCCTGACCGCCCAGACGGCGCTCTACGCCAAGGTGCTCGAAGCGGCGGGCGACATGCCCGTGACCTTCCGCACCCTGGACCTCGGCGGCGACAAGGTGCTGCCCTATCTGCAGGCCGAACGCGAAGACAATCCGGCGCTGGGCTGGCGCGCGGTGCGCATGGGGCTCGACCGGCCGGCCCTGCTGCGAATGCAGCTTCGCGCCCTGATCGCCGCGACGGCCGGCCGGGCGTTGCGCGTGATGTTTCCCCTCGTCGCCAGTGTCGGCGAGTTCCGCGCCGCGCGGGAACTGGTCGACCGGGAGATCGCCTGGGCCAGGCGGCGCGGGCGGCCGGCGCCGTCGCGGCTGGAGGTCGGGGCGATGGTCGAGGCGCCCTCCCTGCTCTGGCACCTCGACGCCCTGTTGCCGCTGACCGATTTCGTCTCCGTCGGCACCAACGACCTGATGCAGTACCTGTTCGCCGCGGATCGCGGGAACCCACGGGTGTCGGACCGCTACGACGTGCTCTCGCCGCCGGCGTTGAGGGCGCTGCAAATGATCCGCGACGCCTGCGCCGACACCGGCACCCCCGTCTCGGTATGCGGCGAGATCGCCGGGCGGCCGTTGGAAGCCTTCGCCCTCGTCGGACTGGGCTTCGACCGGCTGTCGATGCCGCCGGTCGGGATCGGGCCTGTCAAGCAGATGGTGCTGTCCTGCGACCGCGGCGCGGCGCGGCGCGGTCTCGAGGTGTTGGCCCGATCCTCGGCGAACTCGGTCCGCCCGGAGGTCGAGGCTCTGGCGAGGAAGCTATTTGTCGCAGTCTGAGCGGATTGATCCACAGGCCACGCCCTGTTAGGCGAATCACGATCGGTGTGTATGGAAGCCGAGGGAAGACAAGATCTTATGCCGCGCGATACCGGCGACGTAACCCAGGACCACGCGGCGCGGTCGGCTCGCTCCGATGGCTTGGCGCCGCTGCGGCCGATCCGGGTCACGCTGGACGAGACCAAGCCCCTGGGCGAAGCGCTGCGCGCCGCGCGCGCCAGCCTCGGCCTGGAGATCGACGACATTGCTCAGGCGACCCGCGTCCGCGGCGCCTATATCGCCAGCCTGGAGGCGTTCGACTTGGGCGCCTTGCCCGCGCGGCCCTTCGCCATAGGCTATCTGCGGTTGTACGCCCGGGCGCTCGGCGTCGAGCCCGACGCGGTGGTGGCGAGGTTTCTCGCCGAAGCTCCGGCTGCGGACGATAAGTTGCGCGCGCCCGCTGGCCTGCGCAAAGCGCCCCGCCGGCTCGGCGTCTTCGGCGCCGCCGCGATTCTCGTCGCCGGCAGCCTGCTCGCCTGGAACATCGCCCGCCATGCCAGGGCCGAGCCCAGTCATCGATCGCTCGTCGCCTCGCACATCGCGTCTCCCCGTTCCGAGGGGCCGGCGAAGCTCGGCGCGCCGCTGCCGCCGCCTCCCGAAGCTTCGACGCCGCCCGCCTACGCGACTCCCGGTCTCGGCGCGGCGGTCGACGATCTGCCGACGCCCGTCATCGGCGCCCGCTTCGTCCAGGCCGGCGCGATCTACGGCGGCCCGCCGGTTTCGGCGCAAACCGACGTCATCCTCCAGGCGCGCAAGGCGACCTCGGTCATCGTGCGCGGCGCCGGCGGCGCGGTCTCCTTCGCCCGCGAACTGTCGCCCGGAGAGGCGTGGCGCGCGCCCGCCGCCGGCGCGGGGCTGACGGTGGATGTCGGCAACCCGGTTGCGGTCGAAGTCTTCGCCGGCGGTGTCTCGAGAGGCGCGCTCTCCCAACCCCGAACCGCCGTCACCCAGCTCGCGGGCTGAGCGGGGTCGCCTCCGGGCTTGGGATTTGGCTGGTTAGCGGCTATCTTAAGGGTCTCATGACCGCGCAAGATCACACCCACGTCCGGCCCTGGCGGGCGATCGAACGGCGCAAGTCGCGCGTCATCCACGTCGGCAAGGTGCCGGTCGGCGGCGACTCGCCGATCACCGTCCAGTCGATGACCAACACCATCACCGGCGACGCCAACGCGACAATCAACCAGATCCGTCAGCTAGAGGACGCCGGCGCGGACATCGTTCGCGTCTCGTGCCCTGACGAGGACGCCACCGCGGCCCTCTCCACCATCGTCAAGGCGGCGACGGTCCCGATCGTCGCGGACATCCACTTCCACTACAAGCGCGGTGTCGAGGCTGCCAAGGCCGGCGCCGCCTGCCTGCGGATCAATCCCGGCAACATCGGCTCGGCCCACCGGGTGCGCGAGGTCATCCAGGCCGCGCGCGACCACGGCTGCTCGATGCGCATCGGCGTCAACGCCGGCTCGCTGGAGCGCGACCTGCTGGAAAAATACGGCGAGCCCTGCCCGCAGGCGATGGTCGAAAGCGCGCTGAATCACGCCCGCATCTTGCAGGATCACGACTTCCACGAGTTCAAGATCAGCGTGAAGGCGTCCGACGTCTTCATGACCGTCGCGGCCTATCATTCCCTGGCCGAGGCGATCGACTGCCCGCTGCACCTCGGCGTCACAGAGGCCGGCGCGCTTCGTTCCGGCACGATCAAGTCCTCGATCGGCATGGGCTCGCTGCTTTGGGCGGGGATCGGCGACACCATCCGCGTCTCCCTCGCCGCCGACCCGGTGGAGGAGATCAAGGTCGGCTTCGATATCCTGAAATCGCTCGGCCTGCGCCATCGCGGCGTCAACATCATCGCCTGTCCGTCGTGCGCGCGTCAGGGCTTTAACGTTATCGAAACAGTCAACGCCCTGGAGCATCGGCTGAAGCACATCGCCCAGCCGATGAGCCTCTCGATCATCGGCTGCGTGGTCAACGGGCCGGGCGAGGCGCTGATGACCGACGTCGGCTTCACCGGCGGCGGCAAGGGCGCCGGCATGGTCTATGTCGCGGGTCGACCGGACCACAAGCAGGACAACGACGGCATGATCGATCACATCGTCGAACTGGTCGAAGCCCGCGCCGCGGAACTCAAGGCGGCCGAAAGCGCGCCAGTTCTGGCGGCGGCGGAATAGGGCGCGGTAAAGACAAGTGGAATGAGATGTTTCTCAATCCGGATCATGTGACGATCGCGGTGGCCGACGCGGGACCAGCCATCGATTTCTTCGCGCTCATGGGCTTCCGGAAGACTCATGTCGCGGCGATCGATGGTGGCCTTCCCGCCAGGTACATGGACATGCCGGAGATGAAGGCGCGGCACATCACCCTCGCGCTCGAGGGGGCGAGTCCGCCATTCGAAATCCAACTCCTGGAGTTCGACCCGATCCCAGGGAGCGATCCCGGCGAGCACCCGACCAATCTGCGGCGTCGCGGTTTCAACCACCTGGCCTTCCGTGTCGACGATATCGACGCGGCCACCACGCACCTCTTGGACAACGGCGTGACGATGCTGAGCGACGAAATGGACTACATCAGCCGAAAGTTGCGGTTCTTCGAGGGGCCGGAAGGCGTCACGCTCGAGCTGGTGCAGCGACTCGAGCCGGCGACGCCCGCGGCTCCCTAGAACGCCCTTGTCTCGCCTCGGGTCGCCGGGTTAGGTCGAGAGACAAATCACGAGGGAGACACCCATGTCGGCGGACGGAACCTGGAAGACCACGATCAATTCGCCGATGGGCGCGCAGGAGGGCACGCTAAACGTGACCACCAGCGGCGACAGCTTCACCGGCAAGATGGATGGGCAACAGGGCTCGCAGGACGTTTCGGGAAAGGTCGATGGCGACACCCTGACGTTCTCGGCCGCGATCACCACGCCATTTCCGATGACTCTGGAATTCACGTGCAAGGTCGACGGTGACGCCATGACCGGCAGCGTCAAGGCCGGCAGCTTCGGCTCCTTTCCACTCACCGGAACGCGGGCCTAATTCCGGCGGCGGCGACCCTCGTCTCGGCCTGGACCGACGCCAAGCGCCGGCTCCAGGCGGCGGGGATCGACAGTCCGGTGATCGACGCCCGGCTCCTGGTCGAAGCCGCGGCGGGGGCGTCGCGGGCCCAGATCATTTCCGATCCCCATCGGGCGCTCGACCCCGCGCAGCGGGCGTCGCTCGACTCCTATCTCGAGCGGCGCGAACGCCGGGAACCCATCAGTCACATTTTGGGGGTCAAGGGGTTCTGGAAGATCATGCTGCGGGTCACGCCGCAGGTGCTGACGCCGCGGCCGGACAGCGAAACCATTCTCGACGCCGTCCTTCCGCTGTTCCCGAACGACGGCCGGCGGCTGAAGGTGCTCGATCTCGGCGTCGGCTCCGGCGCCATCCTGCTCGCCATCCTGGCGGAGCGTCCGGCCGCCATCGGCCTTGGCGTCGACGTTTCCGAAGAAGCTCTGGCGGTGGCGCGGGAAAACGCCGCCAACCTTGGGCTCGCTGGCCGGGTCGCCCTGCTGCGAGGCGATTGGACCGCCGGGCTTGAATCGGAAAGCTTCGACCTGGTGGTGTCGAATCCGCCTTATATTCCAACCAGAGACATCGCCGCGCTCGATCCGGAGGTTCGCGACCATGAACCCCGGCTAGCCCTCGATGGCGGTGTCGACGGGCTCGACGCCTATCGCGCTCTCGCTCCCGCGATCTTGGGTATTCTCAGGCCCGGGGGCGTGTTCGCCGTGGAGATCGGCGCCGGACAGCGCGACGCGGTGGAAGCGTTGTTCCGTGACGTCGGCGCGACCGATCTCCGTGTGGTCCAGGATCTCGGCGCGCGCGATCGGGTGATCGCCGGGCGCAAGGCCTGAACTCGAAGAAAACCCTTTGACGCGGGAGCGTCGGGCGCTAAGATTAGTTTGCTTCCGACCCGACACCGCGGATGGCCCCCCGGATGGGGAGATCGGTCGAGACCGTCCGTTCGGACGGCGCCTCGATCAACCGGCAATAATTCGCCTCAAGGTTTCTTGGAGACCATCCCCGCCCGGCGCGGGTTGGACATTTTCAAAACGCGATAGGTCCGATGTGAACAGTCGCGGCCTCAAGCCAAGACAGCAGAACGAACACACATGAGAGATTTCAAGGGCATGAAGCGCCAACGCAGCCGCAACCGCAATCCGGGCGGCGGTGGCGGCGGCAACAAGCCTCAACAACACAACGCCAACCGCGCATTCGACTCCAACGGTCCCGAGGGGGTCAAGGTGCGCGGCGCGGCGCAGAGCGTCTACGAGAAATACCAGCAGCTCGCGCGGGACGCGCAGACTTCGGGTGACCGGGTTCTGGCGGAAAACTATCTCCAGCACGCCGAGCATTACTTCCGCCTGCTCCGAGCGATGCAGCCTCTGCGCCCCTTGTCCGAAATCATCGGCCGCGATCAGTTCGTGTCGGGTTACGACATCGACTTCGAGGACGAGAGCGTTCAGGAGGCGGCCGAAGCCGCTGACGCCCAACAGCAGGACGCTCCGGCCGACGGAACCGACGGTCGCCCCGACAATCGGCAGAACGACAACCGGCAGAATGATTTCCGCCAAAACGACTACCGCCGCGACGACCGCTATCAAGGCGACCGCGGCGGCTATGATCGCGGTCAGGGTGAGCGCAACCCGAACGACCGCTACCAGAACGATCGCTACCAGGGCGACCGCCAACAAGGCGACCGCCAGCAGAACGACCGTTATCAGGGTGGTCAGCAGGGCGATCGCCAGCGCAACGACCGTAACCGCGACGATCGCGGACAACGGCCCTATCGCGATGACCGGCCCCGCTACGATCGGGACGACCGCCCGCGCGACGAGCGGCCGCGCGATGAGCGGCCGAGAGAGGAGCGTCCTCAAGTCGTCGAACGGGTCGAGGCGGAACCGGTCTACACACCCGTCGCGGCGCCTGAGCCGGTCGCGGCCGAACCCACGCGCGTGCTACGCGCCGACGATGGCGAGGTGAGCGCGGCCCCGGCCTTTCTGCAGGCGCGTCCCGCGTCCGCCGAGGGTGGCGAAGAGGTTCGTCGGCCGCGCCGTCGCCGCGCTCCGGCGAGCTTCGAGCCGGCGTCGGAGGTTCCGGCGAGCGCCCCCGCGGACGAATAGGTCGTCGATCAGGCGGGCTGCGGCAGACCCGCGCCGCCGAGGCTCGGCAGTTTGGGCCACGCCCAGCGGTAGCGCGCCTTTTCGGCCGGGATGCAGCTCTCCAGCGCGCCGAGCAGGGTCGCCACCGGTCCGTCATTGAGGAAGTGGTTGGCCCCGCCGACCCGTTCGAAGCGCAGCGGATGGCGGGTGTCGCCGCGCAGGCTGAAGCGGTGGGCGACGTCCAGAGGGGCGAAATCGTCCTGGTCGCCGTGGATCATGTGGATCGGCGTTTCCAGCCGCGGCAGGGCGGCGTTCATGAAAGTCATCTGCGGCGTCTGTCCAGCGACCTCGATCGTCGCGTTGCGGAGGTCGCGCGGAATGACATTGAGCAGGCTCGACCCGACCCGCACCAGCCAGCGCGCCGTCGGCCCCGGTTCTCCAAGATAGCTGGACAGCAGGCTGATCTGGTCCGCCGCGCGCGGATTGGCCTCCGCCATCAGGGTAGCGATCGCGGCGCCGTAGGACTGTCCGACGAGTAGCAGTTTCTGGCCCGGCGCCTTGGTCAGCAGCGGTGCCAGCGCGCGGGCCTGCACCCGAATGTCGGGTACGCAATTTCCTGGTTGGCTGGCGGCGAAGCCCGGACGGTCGACCACGATCATCTCACGGTCGGCGGGCAGGGCGGCCATCACCGGCGCCCAATATTCGGCCCAGGACGGCGCGCCGGTGATCACCACGATCTTCCAGGGCGCGGGCTCCGGCCGGGGCGTGATCAGCGCCGACACCCGCCAGCCTAAACCGCCGCCGGCCTCGAAGCTGAACCGCCGGATGACGTGTTCAGGATAGTCCATGGTGACCGGGCGGTGCTCGGTGCGCCCGCGCGCCTGGCTATCCAGGCAGGCCAGCCCCAACTCGAGCACGCCTTTCGGTCGCCGTCCGGCCATTCTCGTTTGCCCTCGACGCGCGGCGACCCATCACCGCGCCCAGCCTGCAACCTTCAACAACGAACCTCGCCGAGAGTTCCGTCGGTCCAGCCGGCGGACCTTGTGTGTCATTACGGCCACACCACATGGAGGTCTGACCTTTTCACAAGATCCATCACCCGGAAAACGCATGAACATCGATTTCTACTCCGACCGCGCCAAGCAGGCGATCCAATCGGCTCAGTCCCTCGCCCTCGCCCGGCGCAACCAGCAACTCGGACCCGAGCACCTGCTCAAGGTGCTGCTCGAGGAAAAGGACGGCCTGGCGCACAGCCTGATCGAGAGCGCGGGCGGCCGCCCGGACGCCGCCGACGCCGCCGCCGACGCCCTGCTCGCCAAGACCCCGAAGGTTGAGGGCGGCTCCGGTCAGCTCCACATGAAGCCGGACCTGGCGCGGGTGTTCGCCACCGCCGAGGCCGACGCCAAGGCCGCCGGCGACGCCTTTGTCACCACCGAACGCCTCCTGATCGCCATCGCCAAGGACGGCGGCGACGCAGGCCGCGTGCTGAACGACGCCGGCGCCAAGGCCTCGAAGCTGGAAGACGCCGCCAAGACCCTGCGCAAGGGCCGCACCGCCGACAGCGCCTCGGCGGAGGAGGGCTACGACGCCCTGAAGCGCTACGCCCGCGACCTGACCGAACAGGCGAAAGCCGGCAAGCTCGATCCGGTGATCGGCCGAGACGAGGAGATTCGCCGCACCATTCAGGTCCTCGCCCGGCGCACCAAGAACAACCCCGTGCTGATCGGCGAACCGGGGGTCGGCAAGACCGCCATCGTCGAAGGCCTCGCTCAGCGTATCGTCGAGGGCGACGTGCCGGAGAGCCTGAAAGACAAGAAGCTGCTCGCCCTGGACATGGGTTCGCTGATCGCCGGCGCGAAATACCGCGGCGAGTTCGAGGAGCGGCTCAAGGCGGTGCTGAACGAGGTCACCGCCGCCGAGGGCTCCATAGTCCTGTTCATCGACGAGATGCACACCCTGGTCGGCGCGGGAAAAGCCGACGGGGCGATGGACGCCTCAAACCTGCTCAAGCCCGCCCTGGCGCGCGGCGAGCTGCACTGCGTCGGCGCCACGACCCTCGACGAATACCGCAAGCACGTCGAGAAGGACGCCGCCCTGGCTCGCCGTTTTCAGCCGGTGTTCGTCGGCGAGCCGACGGTGGAAGACACCGTCTCGATCCTCCGTGGGCTGAAGGAAAAATACGAAACCCACCACGGCGTACGCATCAGCGACGCCGCCATCGTCGCCGCCGCGACCCTCAGCAACCGCTACATCACCGACCGCTTCCTGCCGGACAAGGCCATCGACCTCGTCGACGAGGCCGCCAGCCGTGTACGGATGGCCGTCGACTCCAAGCCGGAAGAACTCGACGAGATCGACCGCCGCATCGTCCAGCTCAAGATCGAGCGCGAGGCTCTGGCCAAGGAAACCGACACCGCCTCCAGGCAGCGCCTGGAAAAGCTGGCCGACGAACTCGAAAGGCTGGAGGCTGACTCCGAAACGATGACCGCCCGCTGGCGCTCGGAGAAGGAAAAGGTCGGTCAGGCCGCCCAAGCCCGCGAAGCCCTGGAGCGCCTGCGCGCCGAACTCGCCGCCGCGCAGCGTCGCGGCGACCTGCAGCGCGCCTCGGAGATCGCCTACGGCGAAATCCCAAACCTCGAACGGCGCCTCGCCGAGGAAGACGCCGCCGCGGACGCCAATCCGATGACGCCGGAGGTGGTCGACGCCGAACAGATCGCCGCCGTCGTCTCGCGCTGGACCGGCGTGCCCGTCGAGAAGATGCTGGAGGGCGAGCGCGACAAGCTGTTGCGCATGGAAGATTCCCTGCGCCATCGCGTCGTCGGCCAGGACGAGGCGCTGGAGGCGGTGTCCGACGCCGTCCGCCGCGCCCGCGCCGGCCTGCAGGATCCCGGCAAGCCGATCGGCTCCTTCCTGTTCCTCGGCCCCACCGGCGTCGGCAAGACCGAACTGACCAAGGCCTTGGCCGAATTCCTGTTCGATGACGAGAGCGCCATCACCCGGATGGACATGAGCGAATACATGGAAAAGCATTCGGTCAGCCGGATGATCGGCGCGCCTCCGGGCTATGTCGGCTATGACGAAGGCGGCTCGCTGACCGAGAGCGTGCGGAGGCGGCCCTATCAGGTGATCCTGTTCGACGAGGTCGAGAAGGCGCACCCGGACGTGTTCAACGTCCTGCTCCAGGTGCTCGACGACGGCCGCCTGACCGATGGCCAGGGCCGCACGGTGGACTTCCGCAACACCCTGATCATCATGACCTCGAACTTAGGTTCCGAATTCCTGTCGACCCAGGGCGAGGGCGAGGAGACCGCGACCGTTCGCCACCTCGTGATGGACGTGGTGCGCAAGCACTTCCGCCCGGAGTTCCTCAACCGCATTGACGAGATCATCCTGTTCAAGCGCCTCGGCCGCGAGCAGATGGACGGCATCGTCCGCATCCAGCTCCAGCGCGTCGACAAGCTGCTGGAAAGCCGCCGCATGGCCATCGCGCTCGATCCGGCGGCGATGCACTGGCTAGGCCAGCGCGGCTACGACCCGGTCTACGGCGCCCGCCCGCTCAAGCGCGTGATCCAGAAGGAACTGATGGACCCCATCGCCAAGAAGCTGCTGGCGGGGGATCTGGCGGACGGGGCGATCATCCAGGTCGGCGCGGGAGACGATGGGCTGGAGATTGGGAGAGCGACGGTGAACTGAGTGGCACATTGAACCTCAGCCCCGCTAATGGGTGAAACACAAGGGTGCGCGATCACGCAAGGTTTAAGGATGCTCGGACGTAATTGGTGCCCGAAGCCTTTATCGATATCCGGACAGTGACGTACCCTCGAACTTTCAAAGTCAAGGGTTTCGTATACTCAATAACTCGACGTGCGGAAGGTTCGTGCCTTAACAGCTCACGCGCCTAACGGCATTTGATTAGTCTTGCCAACCAGTCTGCGATGTCCTCCTGAGAGGCTTTCGAGACGTTCGGCGTTCTAAGCGTTCGTCAGACTGGCGAGATAAGTTGATCGACGGTGACGCGTGGCAAATCCGATGGCACCGAAGCCAGCGAGCATGAGTGCCCATGTGGCAGGCTCCGGCGCGGCGGACGGCCTCAAATCGAACGCAATATTGGTAACGTTGAACAACGTGCTGAAATGGTCGGAGTTGTGACTATAAATACTCGGGGTGATCGCAAAATAGACATGCGTTTCTCCGGTTACAGGCAGCGTAACAGATACAGATCCATTGGTGGTTCCGAATGGAACAACATCCATCCCGTTGCTGGGGTCGGCTTTCGCCAAAATATCACCGCAGACCGATGGGCTAAATCCTGAGTAGTCGCTGCACGCTGGGATGTTAAATATCGACTCCCCATTCGTCGAGGATGAGAGCAGCGCGACTTCGTACCATCCCTCAGCCGTTATACTATAGTTATAACTTATGGAAAGGATTCCCGACAAGTCACCTAGATCTGCATCTTCCTCGGCGAAACTAGTTTTATAGACAGCAAGGTCTAAACGCCCGATGGGATTTATGCTGGCGCTTGCAATATTAAACGTTTGCCCAGACCAAGTAACAGGAACAACCGATGTTGCGCGTGCATTGTCTCCGAGTGAGATGAATGACAAGGCGACCGCCGCACCGAACATTATTCGCATATTTTCACTTTCGACCCCTAAACGTCCCAATTGTGCCACGGAAATTACATGTTAAGGGGGAATCGTCTACGGGAATTTCAGCTTTCGGGTGTTAATAATTGTTAGCTCGCTTCCAAACTTGCTGCTGCTCCTGAATTTGGTCCGCCCGGCTACGTCAGCTATGACGAAGGCGGCTCGCTGACCGAGAGCGTGCGGAGGCGGCCCTATCAGGTGATCCTGTTCGACGAGGTCGAGAAGGCGCACCCGGACGTGTTCAACGTCCTGCTCCAGGTGCTCGACGACGGCCGCCTGACCGATGGCCAGGGCCGCACGGTGGACTTCCGCAACACCCTGATCATCATGACCTCGAACTTAGGTTCCGAATTCCTGTCGACCCAGGGCGAGGGCGAGGAGACCGCGACCGTTCGCCACCTCGTGATGGACGTGGTGCGCAAGCACTTCCGCCCGGAGTTCCTCAACCGCATCGACGAGATCATCCTGTTCAAGCGCCTCGGCCGCGAGCAGATGGACGGCATCGTCCGCATCCAGCTCCAGCGCGTCGACAAGCTGCTGGAAAGCCGCCGCATGGCCATCGCGCTCGATCCGGCGGCGATGCACTGGCTAGGCCAGCGCGGCTACGACCCGGTCTACGGCGCCCGCCCGCTCAAGCGCGTGATCCAGAAGGAACTGATGGACCCCATCGCCAAGAAGCTGCTGGCGGGGGATCTGGCGGACGGGGCGATCATCCAGGTCGGCGCGGGGGAGGATGGGCTGAAGATCGCGCGGGCGACGGTGAATTGAGGAACGCGATGTGTTGTATAGTAGACCGCTCAAGTCCACGCGCGTTTCAAGAGAGTTAAAAATTGGGCAGCTCGTTCAACCCGATGGTTGACGGCGCCTTCTTGAGCGCCAAGGTTCTTTCGCTCACCATATTTGCCGGATCGCAATCCCCCACAGCGTCATCTGAACTCCAGTTCAATTCAAATCGAATAGGCCATCTCACAAAACGTCTGTGGCGTGGCGGCCATCGTCATTGGAGTCGAGCGGATTGCCGTGCCAGGAGCAATGATCCATCCGTCGGTCAAGCCTCCGCCAGGAACGGGTTCGCCACCCGCAACGCTCCGATCACCATCCCGTCCTGCATGTCCTCCGACCAGAGCGTGTTGCACTCCGCCTCCAACGCCGAGGCCACGATCATGGCGTCGTAGGTCGAGAGACCGTAGCGTTCGGCGATGTCCAGCCCGCTTTCGTGGACTTGAGTGGTGATGGGCTCGACTCTGAGAAGGCCTCGCAGCGATGTTAAGACCTCGCGGATCTCCGGCCAGGATAGCCGCATCTTGCGCCGGGCGACGTTGACGAACTCGTTGAGCACTTGAACGCTGATGACGCCCTCGACCTCGCCAAGCACGCGCTCGGCCTTGTCCGCCTTCACCGTGTCGCCCGACGCGAGATAGATCAGGACGTTGGTGTCGAAGAAGCTACCGGGCATTGGCCTCGTCGCGGTCGAACTTGAAGTCCGCGGGCAGACGGCCGCGTAGCGCGCGCAGCCGCTTCAATAATTCAGGAGGGGCGGCGTCGCGGGCGATGCCGAACGTCTTCAAGTCGGAGACATGGACCTTGATGTCGTCGCCGGCCTTCAGTTCGAGCGCTTCGACGACCGCCGCGGGGATGCGAATGGCCAAGCTGTTCCCCCATTTCGCGACCTGCATGAGACCTCCAAAAGATATACGTTGGCGTCATGTATATCCGGGTCGTCGCGAGTTCAACCGCCGGAGATCTTAGGTTCATCAGCGCCTCAAGGCGGCGCGAGCGAGGACGAGCTGGAGATCGGACGCGCGTGGCCGCGTTGAGTCTCGAGCAGGGCAGACCTCCTACCGCTCGCCCGGCGCAAGTCACTTTCCCTAATGGCGAGACGGGTTTGGGGGCGGCTCTCAACCCTTGCTTCGTCTTCCCCCAAGGGGGACCCACCCGCCTCGGGTGAGCGGCAGGGGGTCTGCCCCGGCCCCTGACGATCCCCCTTTTGACGCCGCGATCGTCGTCCGGTGCAGCAGGCGGTGGTGGCCCGCATAGCCTCCGGTCGCCGCGTGGAGCACGGAGCGGTTGTCCCACATCACCAGCATGTTCGGCTCCCAGCGGTGGCGGTACTGGAAGTCCTCGCGGCTCTGCCAGGCGTAGAGTTCCATCAGCAGCGGGTGGGACTCGGCGTCGTCCATGCCTTCGATGCCGACGATGTAGCCGAAGGCGCTGAACAGGCCTTCGCGCCCGGTCTCCGGGTGGCGGCGGATGAGCGGGTGGCGCTGGGTGGCCGTGGCGTCGGCCGAAGGGCGGATGTCCATCGAGCGTTTGGCGCGGTCTTTCTCGCCATAGGCGCCGTCCGGGGCGTAGGCGCGCTTGGCCGAATGGATGGCGATCTTGCCTTCGAGCTTCGCCCGCATCGCGGCCGGCATCGCGTCCAGCGCCTTGTGTTGGTCGGCGTAGAGGGTGTCGCCGCCGACCGGCGGGATGACCAGAGAATAGAGGCAGGTTCCCGCCGGCGGATGGGCCTGGAAGCTCCAGTCGCTGTGCCAGTTTTCGGCGAACAGCGGGCTGTCCTCGTCCGGCAGGCGCTCGACGGCGATGACGTGGTCGCGGCTGGGGATCGGGGCGATGAACGGATCCTCGCCGAAGCCGCCAAAGGCGAGGGTGAACCGCTCCAGATCGTCGTCGCTCATCGCTTGGTTGGGAAAGGCGAGAACGTGATGTTCCAGCCAGGCGGCGCGGATGGCGGCCACGGTCTCGGCGGCGAGCGGCGCCGAGAGGTCCACGCCGGTGACCCGCGCGCCGCAGGCCTGGCCGCTCGGCTCAACCATGAGATTCATCGCTCCATCTTCGGTTCCGCCGGAGCGTGGAGCGCGATGGCGTCGAACGCCTCGCGCTCAGAACGCACAGCGTCGCGTTCGGCGGACGGGCGGACGTGGGGCTTCAGGGTCGCGTGGTTAGCCACGTCCACGGAAACGGGAAAGAGTTCGCGCAGAAATCGAGTGAGCGCGACGTACTCGTAGACACCAAGGTTTGCCGCCGGGCCGATATCGACCAGGAGATCGACGTCGCTCCGTGGACCGGCTTCTCCGCGCACGGCGGAGCCGAATAGGGCCGCTCGGGCGACACCCCTCGTAAGAAGAACCTCGCGATTGTCACCGAGAATGGAGAGAGCCTCTTCACGCGTCATCCTCAAATATTACTCCCATTCCTTTCGGGCCGCGACCTTTCCGGGGCATCGCTCATGTTCCAGCCTCCCGCGCATCCAGCGCCCGCCGCACCTCGCCGTGGCGGACGGCGTCCAGGCGCCAGCCGAGGACGCAGGCCCCGGCCAGCATGACGAACACGATCGGCCCGGCGATGAAGGCCACGGTCAGGTTGTGGATCGCCGCCGGGGTGTTCACCGATCCTTCCGCCGCCTTGTAGCCCAGCCGCGCGAGGAGCGGGAAGGTCAGGCCGATGGAAAAGGCAGTGGCGATCTTCTGGGCCAGGCCGTTGAGGGCGTAGAGCAGGCTCATCCGTTCCTTGCCCTGTTCCAGGCGGAACTCGTCGCCGAGGTCGGCGAGCATGGCCAGGATCATCAGGCCGAAACCCGCCGACATCGCGCCGGCCCACACCATCGGCGCCGCGGCCGCGGCGACGTCGCCGCGCGGCACGAACAGGATGGCGATCACGCCGAGCGAGAAGCCGGTGGTGGTGACGATCAGCGCGCGGTGCTTGCCGATCCGCCTCGCCAGCGTCGCGACGGCGAGCGCGCCCGGAAAGCCCGCGGCGATGTAGAGCGCTAGCAGGATGGAGGCCGCCTGGACGGAGAAGCCCTTCGCGTCGGCGGCGAAGAACAGATAGAGCGCGCTCATCCATCCCGGGCCAAGGGTCAGGCCGACCTGGGCCAGCAACAGGCGCAGCAGGTCCGGCTTGCGCAGGATGGCGACGTAGTCGCGCAACGGCAAGCGCGGCGCGGCGGTCGCGCGGGCGATGCGCTCGGGCGTCCGGATGGCGGCGATGCCCGCCGCCACCGGCGCGGCGACGATCATCGCCCAGCCCATCGACTGGACGCTTCGCGCGTCGCTCCATCCCAGGCCGCGGCCGAGGATGGGAAGCAGCAGAACAGCCAAGGTTCCGACCACGCCCGCCGCGGTGACGATGCCGAACAGCCGTGAGCGGTCGTGGTATTCCGGGGCCAGGGTCGCGGCCCAGGCGGCGTGCGCCAGCGACATCATCCACCATCCTAGATAGAGCACGAGCAACCAGACCAGGAGGTAGCCGCCGCTGAAGCCTACCGGCGCCATATACAACCGGTGGAGCCCGAGCATGACCACCGGCGCGCCGGCGATCAGCCACGGGCGATAGCGCCCGATGCGGGTGCGCGTGCGATCCATCGCCAGGGCGAGGGTGATGTCCACCGGGATGTCGATCAGCCGGATCGCTATCCACGTCCCGCCGACGATGGCCATCGGAACCTTCAGATGTCCCGCGAAATAGGGCGGCAGGTACACCAGCACCGCGACCGACAGGGCGGCGATCGGCAGGTTGGCGAGTGAAAAGGTCAGGACCGAGTGAAGCGGCAGCCGGTTTGGCGCGGCTGTGTTAAACGTCGTCGCCGTCATGCCGTTGCCCCCGCTGCCCCGTTCCGGTTGGTGCATCGGTCTTACGCGAAAGTCCCGAACCTTCGTAAGCGCGATCTTTGGTCGGGTGAGGATGGGACGAAAGCGCGCGCCGCGCATTGAGCGTGTGCATGATACATTTATCCGGACGTTTTCTCCCGCCACTCGCCGTCGCCATCGCTCTCGCGCTGGCCGCTCCGGCGGCCGCTTCCGTGGAAGGGCTCTGGCGGGCGACCACCGATCACGCCGAGGTCAAAATCGACGCCTGCGGCGACAAGATCTGTGGGCGGTTGGTCACATCGGACCGGCTCAAGGCGTTTCCGGATCAGCTCGACGTCCGCAACCGCGACGCGGCCCTGCGCGGCAGACCGCTGAAGGGCGTGCTGATCATGCGGGATTTCTCGGGAGGGCCAACACTGCTCACGGGCGGGACGCTGTACGATCCGTCCGGCGGCGGCACCTATAGCGGACGCCTGACCCTCACCACGCCGGATACGTTGAAGATGACCGGCTGCATCGTCGCGCCGCTGTGCCGGTCGCAGACCTGGACGCGAATCAACTAGGGCGCCAACAAAACGCCCCGCGCCTGTCGACGCGGGGCTGTTGGTTCCAAGCTAGGCCAGAAGGCTCAGCACGGGACCGGTACGCGGCGGACGACGTACCCGCCGTAATAGGGGTCCCACACACTGCGCCGCACAGCGCAGGTTCCGTAGCCGTAGCCGTAATAGCGTGGGCCGTAACCGTAGCCGTAGCCGTAACCATAATGAGGTGAGGCGAGGGCGGCGCCGACCGCGAGACCCGCGATGCCCGCGCCGAGCAGGGCGCCGCCGCCGTAACCTCGGCCGCCGTAGTAGCCGTGGCCGTAGTAGCCGCCGCGACCGCCCCAATAGCCGTAAGCGTTCGCCGGCGCCGCTGTCGCCGCGACCGTGCCGACCGCCAGCAACGCCGCCACACCCGCCTTGATCTTGGTGTTCATGTCAAATACTCCGCACTTCGTTTGCCTTACGGCCGGCGCCGTTCTCGACGCCGACGTCCTCTTTCAAGGATTGAACACACCATGGGGTTCCCCGGCTGAACCCATCCTGAACAACGCGGTCATCATTGGTTTTCCGGTCAGGCGACTTCCTCGGCGATCACGTCGAACTTGTTGAGGTAGGCCGGACCGAAGCTGGTGCTGAGCGCGGTGTCGGTGGCGTCGCGGCCGATGGCCATCAGGATGCGGCCGATGCGCGGCTTGTTGTGGCGCGCGTCGAACGCATGCCAGGCCCCGCCGAGGTAGACCTCGAACCATGCGCTGAAATCCATCGGTCCCGGGATCGGCTCGATGCCGATGTCGCCGAGATAGCCGGTGCAATACCGCGCCGGGATGTTCATGCACCGGCACAGGGTCACCGCGAGGTGGGCGAAGTCGCGGCAGACGCCGATCCCTTCGTCAAAGCCTTCGGCGGCGGTGCGGGTGTTGCGCGCGTGGGGATAGCCGAACTCGATGCGGTTGTGCACCCAGTCGACGATGGCTTCGACCCGCGCCCAGCCTGGCGCGACCTGGCCGAAAATGTTCCAGGCCGACCAGGCCAGGCGATCGGTCTCGCAGTAGCGGCTGCCTAGAAGGAAGACGAGAACGTCGTCGGGAAGGTCGTCGACATCGTGCTGGACGGCGTCCGGCGATTGGCGGTCCGGCAGGCCGGAATCAGTGACCACGAAGTCGGCGGTGAAGCGGATCGGGCCGCCTGGGGCCACGATGCGGGTGCAGATATTGCCGAAGCCGTCGATGAACTCGCGCCGGCGGACCTCCGGCTCGATGCCGATGATCTGGGGTGTCACCAGGTCGGGCAGCCGCTCCGGCCGCAGCCCCAGCAGCAGAAGGATCGGCGTCGGGTTTGGACAATCGTAGACGATGTCGTAGCCGCAGCGGATGTGCATAATGGTTCCGTCTCTCGAATGCCGCCCCCGCCGCCTCCGCGCGAGCCGCTTAACGCGCAATCGCGCGGTTCGTTCGCATGGAACGGCAACACGTCGGATCGATGCCCGATGAGGCAAGAGGCGCCGCCCGAAGACGCGCGAACCGCTGGCCACTTGCTCGACGCGGACGATTTGGCGCCCGTCGGCGCCCGTCATTTCGGCGCCGATTCGCCCTTCCTCCTGGTTTGCGATCACGCCGGGCGCGCGGTCCCCAAGCGGCTGAGCCGGCTCGGCCTGCCGGACGCCGTTTTCGACACCCACATCGCGTGGGACATCGGCGCATTGGGCTATGCCGAGCGGCTCGCCGGCGGGCTCGGCGCGACGCTGGTCTGGCAGGCTTATTCGCGGCTGGTGATCGACTGCAACCGCGAGCCCGGTCATCCGGGCGCGATGCCCGAAATCAGCGACCGGGTTGCGATCCCCGGCAACATCGGCCTCGGCGCCGCGGAGCGCGAGCAGCGGGTCGCCGAAATCCACGCTCCCTATCACGCGGCGATCGCTGCCGAAGTCGAGCGCCGGCTGGCGGCCGGAAAGCGGCCGCTCATGATCTGCGCGCACAGCTTTACCCCCTGGATGCAAGGTGAGGTCCGGCCCTGGCACGTCGGCGTCCTTCACGGCGGACAATCGCGGGCCTCCGAAATGCTCCTCCGACTGCTGCGAGAAGAGGGCGATCTCATCGTCGGCGACAACCAGCCGTACGCCATGGATGGGACCGACTACACCGCGCCCGTCCACGCCTGGGCGCGAGGCCTCGACGTCGTCGAACTGGAGGTGCGGCAGGACCTGGTCGCCGACGCCGATGGGCAGGCGAGGTTCGCGGATTTGTTCGCCCGGCTCCTCCCCCGCGTCGTCGCCGGCTGATAGGATCGGTCGTGGCCGATCGACAACTGATCTATTTCGCCGACCCGATGTGCTCGTGGTGCTGGGGCTTCGCGCCGGTGATCGACGCGATCCGAGGGCGCTGGGGCGAGGCGCTGCCGGTTCGGCTGGTGCTCGGCGGCCTGCGGCCGGGGACCACCGAGCCGATGACGGCGGCGGCCAAGGCCGAACTGGCGGGGCACTGGACCCACGTCACCGAAGCCTCCGGCCAGCCGTTCGCGGACGGCGGCATGGCCGATCCGGGCTTCGTCTACGACACCGATCCGGCGGCGCGGGCGGTCGTGGTCGCCCGTCGGGCCGGCATGCACCTCGCCCTGCGCTTCCTCCACGACGCCCAGCGCGCGTTCTACGCCGAGGGACGCGACGTAACCCGGCCCGAGACCCTGGCGGAGATCGCCTCCGACATGGGGCTCGCCAAGGAGCCTTTCCTCGCCGACCTCGCGAGCGAGGAGGCCAAACAGGAGACCTGGAAGGACTACGCCATCTCGCGCGGGGCAGGCGTGACCGGGTTCCCGACCTTGATCGCCGGGCCGCAGCCGGACGGGACCTACCTAGCCGTCACGCGCGGCTTCCAGGCCGCCGAGTTGGTCATGCCACACCTCGAGGCGTGGATGGCGGCGTGAGCGGCGCGCCGCCGCTCGGGATCATCGAGGGCTATTACGGCAAACCATGGTCCGCCGCCGACCGGCTGGCGACGATCGCCGACCTCGCGACCTGTGGTTTCTCCTTCTTCATCCACGCCCCGAAAGCCGACTCTTTCCTGCGGCGACGCTGGCGCGAGGATCATCCGGAGGCCGAGAAGCGCGCCCTGGCCGAACTCTCCAGAGCCTGCGCGGGAATGGGCGTGCGCTTCGGCGTCGGTCTCAGTCCCTACGAGATTTACCTCGTCTTCGACGAGGCGGCCAAAGCGGCCCTGGCGCGCAAGCTGGCGTGGCTGAATGACATCGGCGTGACCGACCTCGCCATCCTGTTCGACGACATGCGCGGCGACCTGCCGGACCTTGCCGTTCGCCAGGCGGGCATTCTGCACTGGATCGCGGAGCGCACGGCGGCCACGCGGCTGGTGACCTGCCCGACCTACTACAGCGACGACCCGGTCCTCGACCGGGTGTTCGGCGCGCGGCCCGCCGGCTACCTCGATCAGCTCGGCGCCGCGCTCGATCCGGCCATCGACGTGTTCTGGACCGGCGCGGAAGTTTGCTCCTGCGAATACTCCGTGTCGAACCTTTCGCGGGTGACCACGGCGCTGCGCCGCCCGCCGGTGCTGTGGGACAACTATCCGGTCAACGACGGGCCGATCATGTCGCGCTACCTGCATCTGCGCGCCGTGACCGGGCGATCCGGGCTGGCGGGCCACGTGCGCGGCCACGCGATCAATCCAGCCAGCCAGGCGACGCTGTCGCGCATTCCAGCCCGCACCCTGGCCGATGCTTACCGGCTCGGAGCCGATTACGATTACGGCAAGGCCTGGCTCGACACGGCGCGCGCCGTGCTCGGCGACGATCTCGCCGGCATGGTCGAGCGTCACCTCTACCTGTTTCAGGACACCGGGCTGGACCGTCTGGGCGACACCGCGGAAAGGTTGCGCGAACGCTACGCCGCGTTCGACCATCCGGCGGCGCGGGAAATCCTGGCATGGCTGGACGGCGCGTACACGATCACCCGCGCCGAGATGGAAGCGTCTTGAACGTTCGCGCCTCACCCGCCGAACAGATGCTTGACCTTCAGTGTGATCCGGCGGACCTCGCCGGTCACCATGAACGCCGCGTCGGAAAAACGGGGACCTTTGATGTGAAGCGGCGCGTCGTTGGAAAAGCCGACGCGTTCCCTGGGCACGCCGAGGATGTTCTGGTGAACCACGCCCTGATCGGTCTCGTCCTGGAACGCCTGGGCGGCGTAGTCGCCGGGCGGCACGTTGGAGATCCGCACCATCGTCGCGCCGCGCGTCGCCACGGCCGAACCCTGATAGGGGCAGTCGTTGGTGAGGAAGGTGTCCCGGGTGCAGAGCTCCACCCGCACGTGGCCCCGCGGCTGGGCGACGCCGGTGACCGCGATCTCCACCAGTCCGGCGTGAGCGGCGCCGGCGAAGCGGGCCGATGCAGCCACGGCGAGCACGACGCGCCTGACGCGGCGCGCTCCGCTCTCCTTGAGGTGTGGCATCGCAATCTTCCCGTGGGCGCTGAGCCCCGACGCATTCGTCGCTCGGGGGTTACCGCGGGTAGTACGAGAGATCAATCGCAGTGGATCGGTGGTCATAGTCCGGGGTCCTTCGCGCCACACCATGGATCGACGCGTTCTGATCTTGTTCGCCGCGGCGATGAAAACGTCGGAATATTGAGATGAAGACAGTCGCGGCTCTCATCATTGGCCTTTTCCTAGGAATGCTGGCGAGCGCCGCCGCCGCCGCCCCGTGGATCGAGATGACGCCCGGCGGCGCCGAAGTCCGGCTGGTCACGACGGCTCCGGGATGCCCGAACGCCACGATAGACAGGCGATCCGTCGCCCTGACGCAGCGCGCCGGACCGACCGACACCTTCCCCAATCGAATCTGTTCGGCGCGTCTGCCGGCGCGCGCGCGGCGGGTCAGCGTCGGCGGCCGGCCCATCGTCCTGCCCAAGGCGCGGCCGCGCCGGATCGTGGTGATCGGCGACACCGGCTGCCGGCTCAAGGGGCTGGCCAGCCAGCACTGCAACGATCCCACCGGTTGGCCTTTCGCCCGAGTCGCCGCGCTGGCGGCGGCGGCGAAGCCCGATCTGGTGATCCATGTCGGCGACTACTATTACCGGGAAACGGCCTGTCCGCCGCTGAACTCGGCCTGCGCCGGCAGCCCCCACGGCGACCGCTGGGCGACCTGGAAGGCCGAGGTGTTCGATCCCGCCGCGCCGCTGCTGGCGGCCGCGCCCTGGGTGTTCGTCCGCGGCAACCACGAGGACTGCAAGCGCGGCGGCGCCGGCTGGTTCCGGCTGTTCGACGCCGCGCCAACGGTGAAGGCCTGCCCGGCCATCAGCGACACCTTCGCCGTCGATCTCGGCGGGACACGGGTGTACGTCGTCGACAGCTCGGACACCGACGACTTCGGCGCGCCCGACGCCCTGGTCGAAGCCTTCGCCGCCCGCCTGAAGGGCGTCGGCCATACCGGTGGCGAGTCGTCGTGGATCGTCACCCACCGTCCGATGTGGAACGTGCTGCGCCTCGGCGGCCTGCTCGGCGACGGCGTCATCAACGCCACGCAACGCGCCGCCGTCCGCAAGTCCGACCTGAGCGGCGTCGATATGGTGCTCTCCGGCCATGTGCATAATTTCGCCAGCCTCTCCTTCGGCCCAGCCCGGCCGGCGCAACTCATCGTCGGCACCGGCGGCGACACCCTGGACATCGACGCCGCGCCGCCGCCCGCATCCGGACAGGTCAAGGTCGATGGGTTGGACGCCAGCGCCTTCACCATGGGGCGCTGGGGTTATTTCGTCTTCGACCGCGACGGCGCGGGCTGGCGGGGCGCCTTCCACGATCTCAAGGATCGCGTCGTCGCGATCTGCGGCTTGCAACGGAGTAGGCTCGCCTGCCGAGCGGTTTAACGCGCTCGGCAGGCGCCCCGCCTCACCGCCCCCGCTCGGCCAGGACGACGCCGTGGGAAGCGCCTCGGGTGTTCAACGCGCTCACCATCGGGCTGCCGAGCGATGCGACGGCGCGGTCGACGGCGGAGGCCACGCACGTTCCATAGAGTTGCATTTCGTCCAACGACGCGCCGTTCGGCCGATCGCCGCAAACCTCGTTCGCGGCGCGGTGGATGCGCCGCAGCATGGCGTTCGCGCCGGCTTGGCCGGCAAGATCGAGATCGCCGTATTTCACCTTGACGCGAACGACGTCATCGTCCCGCGAAGGCTGGGAGCCGGCCGCCGCGTGGGCGCCGGCCGTGGCGCCGAGGACGGCGAAGGCCGCCAGAGCGCCGATCATCTTGATGGACATGTCGCATGGATCCTTTGAATGGCTTCGTTCCGCGAACCCCGGCGAGCGACCAAAGCCGCCGCCGTTCCGCGAGAGGACACATGCTCCACCCTCCGTCAGCGGAGGCGGAGTCCGTCGTCAGGCGCGCGTCAAATCCGCATCAAATCAGCCAAAACGGCGCGCTACGGCAGGTCCTCGCCGCCGTCGGGCAGTGAGATGGTCAGCTCGTTCGCCGGAGGGATGGCGATCGGCTTGAGGCGGGCGCGGGCGAGGGACGCGTTCAAAGCGGAGAGGTCGCGGTCGCGGGTGGCGGACCACGCCGACCACAGCGCGGCGATCCGCCGGGACGTGGCGGCGGCGGCGTCGCGTTGAGGCTGGGTCGGGGCGAGGTCGGCGGCTTCGAGGTCGCTTTCGATCGAAGCGAGGATGCCGTTCGCTTCGAGAAAGCCGGCGTGTTCGGGCGGCGCGCTATGCGCGGCAAAGGCCGCGACGGCGGCCGCAACGGTGGCGTCGGACGGAGTTCCGAGCGCCACGGCCTGGCGGTGCGCGACGGACATTTCGCCGTACCCCCGCCGGGCCAGCCCCAGGCTCTCGCCGATCGAGCGGGACAGATCGAACGAGGCGCGCAGCGCGGCCGGATCGAGCGGCGCGCGCGGATCGGGCGTCAGGGTCAGGGGCCTTGTCTCGGTCCGGCCGTCCGCCCTCAGCGTGACGGTGTAGGCCCCGGGAAGGGCGAGCGGTCCCTCGGGGAGCAGAGCCACGCCCTCGCCGTAAGCGGTGGCGATGGAATAGTCGGCGCCGAGCAGCGGCGGCCGCGTCCAATGCAGGTCCCACAGGGCGTGGTGAAGACCAGCCGAGGTTTCCAGCGGTCGGGCGGCCCTGAGCCAGTCGTGGGCGAAGTAGCGCTCGGCGGGCGGCGGCTCGCCGGGCTGGCTGGAGAGTTCGCGGACGAGCGTCCCCGCGGCGTCGCGGATTTCGACGGTGACCGGGCCTTTCGCCGGTCGCGCGAGGGCGTAGTCGATCGCCGCGCCGCCCGGCGGGTTCTTGCCCACCGGCTCCTCCGGCGAGATCGGCGTGTCGTGGTTGGTGTTGGCGCGGACGCGGACCGCGTCGGCGGGGCGGAACAGGTGGACAGGCCCGAGCGTCTGGTCGGCCTGCCGCAGCAGGGCCAGGTCGCCCAGCACCCAGATCGAGCGGCCCTGGGTTCCGGCGATCAGGTCGTCGCCGCGAACCAGCAGGTCGCGGACCCAGGCGGTGGGCAGGGCGCCCTGAATCCCGCGCCAATGCGCGCCGTCGTCCCACGAGGCGAAGGCGCCGACATCGGTTCCGGCGAAGATCAGACCTCGGCGTTCGGTGTCCGCCCGGACCACGCCGACGAAATGACCGGGCGGCAGGTCGCCGGCGATATCCCGCCAGGTCTTGCCATGGTCGTGGGTGACATAGGCGTGGGGCGCGAGGTCGCCCTGGCGCTGGTTGTCCACGGCGATATAGGCCACGCCGTCTTCCAGGGCGGAGACATCGATGGACGCGATCTTCGCCCACTCCGGCACGCCGGGCGGCGTGCGTTGGTCCAGGTCGCGCCGTTGTCGCGGGTCATCTGGACGAGGCCGCTGTCGGTTCCGACCCACAGTTCGCCGGCATGGCGCGGAGACGGCGTCAGGCTCCAGATGCCGCCGTAGCCGCAGGCCTTGGCGTCGGCGACCGCCGGATCGCCGTCGCAGCGCTGGGCGCCGGCGACCTTGCCGGTGAGGTCCGGGCTGATCGTCTTCCAGCTCGCGCCGCCGTCGGTGGAGGCGAACACCACCTCCGCGCCGAGGTAGAGGGTGACGGGTTCCGTCTTGCCGATCGCCATCGGCGTCACCCAGACAAAGTGATGTTCCGTACTCGTCTGGCGCTGCCCGTAGTTTGGCAGCGGATAGGGCGTGACGTTGGCGCCTTGCCGGGTTCGCGCGTCCCACCGGGTGATCCGGCCGCCGAGGCCCGAACTATAGACGATGTTGGGATCGCGCGGGTCGGGGATGACGTAGTCGCGCTCGTCGCCGCCGACCGGGCGCCACTCGCGCTCGCCGATCGCGCCGTCGTCGGAGCGGCTGGCGATGCGCACGGTGCCGCTGTCCTGCTGGCCGGAATAGATGCGGTAGGGAAAGCGATCGTCCGTGGCCAGATGATAGAACTGGGCGGTGGGCTGATTGTACCAGCTCGAATAGGTCCGGCCGCCATCGATACTGACCACCACGCCCTGATCGCTGGCGGTGGCCATGTGGTCGGGATGGGCGGGGTTGATCCAGACGAAGTGGTAATCGTCCCCGCCGGGCGCGCCGCGCACGATCTCACAAGTCCGGCCGCCGTCCGTGCAACGCCGCACCGACTGGCCGACCAGCCAGACGACGTCGGGGTCGCGCGGATCGACCGTGACCCGGCTGGCGTAATAGCTGGTGAAGGCCTGCTCGGAATTGACCCGGCTCCAGTGGCCGCCGCCGTCGTCGGAGCGGTACAGGCCGCCCGCGTCCTTGGCCGAGACCACGGCGTACAGACGCAGGGCGCCATCCTTTCGCGTCGCCGCCAGGCTGATCCGGCCGAGCGGCCCGGTGGGCCAGCCCTCGCCGCCCAACCGCGTCCAGGTCGCGCCGCCGTCGCCCGAGCGCCACACCGCGCTGCCGGGGCCCGGCGATCGGCGTGAAGTAGCTCTGCCAGGGATACTGCCGCGCCTGCCAGGTCGAGGCGAAGACAATCCTAGGATCGCCGGGATCGGCGGCGATGTCCACAGCGCCGGTCTGGTCGTCGACCTTCAGGGTGTGGCTCCAGGTCGCGCCGCCATCGGTCGAGCGGTAGACGCCGCGCTCCGGTCCGGGCTTGAAAAAATCGCCCACGGCGGCGACCAGCAGCGCGTTCGGGTTGGCCGGATCGACCCACACCTTGCCGATGTGCCGCGTGTCGCGCAGCCCAAGACCGCGCCAGGTCTTGCCGCCGTCGCGCGAGCCGAACACGCCCTCGCCGCTCGCCACGTCATAGCGCGGCTCCGGCTGGCCGCTGCCGATATAGACCACGTTCGGGTTCGACGGCGCGATGGCGATGGCGCCGATCGGGGCGGTCGGCCCGCGGTCGAACATCGAGATCCAGGTCCGCCCGGCATTGTCCGTCCGCCAAACCCCGCCGCCCGCCGCGCCGAACATGAAGGTGTCCGGCCGCTCCGGAACACCGACCACCATCTCGCCCCAGCCGCCGCGGAATGGCCCGACGAGACGCCATTGGGGATCGAGAGGGAGGGCGGCGTGAACGACGCCTTGTGCCAGCAAGGCGGCCGCCAATCCGGCTACAAACGTCCGAGCACCCATCAAGCGTCATCTCCCAAAGCGGCGTCCGCTTGTGCGGGAAGGCGAGGCGCCGGGCAAGCGTGGGGGTCGGGGCCGGGTTCGAGCGAACGGGGCGCTCAAGATGTATACTGGTTGAGCAGAGGCGAGCCCTCCTTCACCGTCATCCCGCACGCGCCGCACCCCGGCCTTGAGCCGGGGGAGTGTAGATGCGGGACCCAGACAGGCCTCTCCGGAGACCGCGCGGCTGGGTCCCGCATCTCCGTTGCGTTGCGCTACGCTCCACCGCGTGCGGGATGACGATGTTGGGGTTTGTGTGTCCATGCGCCACGCGGACCGCTCCGTCGGCGGCGCGATGCTGGCATAAACGGGCGGTTTCGGGCTTGTCTGGGCGGGTCGCGGGCTCGTTCGCCGCGGTTTTTCGCGCTCTATCGAACTTTGATGCTCCCGTTCCATTTGCATCTTGCGCGGCTCCAGCGGGGTCGCGCGCGGAGCCCGCCAACTCATGGGTGTCTTCCAGATCGCCGCCTGCAGCCCGGGTGATGACGGAAGTCTCGATGCGCATCGCGGGCTCCTTCGCGGGAGTGAGGTATTGCAGTTTGCAGTATTAATTCGCAAATTGCAAGGGATAAAGCGATCGCCGCCGTTGCGAGCCCGCCCGTCGTCATCCCCGAAAGCGCGAAGCGGCGCGAATCTAGAGCGGGATGAGGTTGGCCGGAATCGGAAATAGGATTCCCGAATCGGGAAGGCTCTGATTCAAGGTCGATGCTGGGCGAGGAGGCCAGGATCGATGGGTCGAGCCTATTCCATGGATTTGCGGGAGCGGGCGCTACGGCGGGTGCAGGCGGGCGAGCCGGTGCGTGCGGTGGCGGCGGCGCTGACGATCAGCCCGTCGTGCGTGGTGAAGTGGTCACAGCGTTTTCGGGCGACCGGAAGCGTGGCGGCCGGGAAGATGGGCGGTCGTCGCCCCAACCTGCTTCAGGGTGATCATGCAGCGTGGCTGCGCCAACGCATGGCCGAACGGGACTTCACCCTGCGCGGCCTGGTCGCCGAGCTGACCGAGCGAGGTTTGAAGGTGGACTACCGGACGATGTGGTCGTTCGCCCATCGCGAAGGGCTCAGCTTCAAAAAAAAGCGTGCTTCCGAGCGAGCAAGAACGGCCTGACGTCGCGCGCAAACGCGTGCGCTGGAAGGCGCATCAAGGCCGCGTCGATCCCAAGCGCCTGGTGTTCATCGACGAGACCTGGGCCAAGACCAACATGTCGCCTCTGCGCGGGTGGTGCGCGCGGGGCAAGCGGCTTGGAGCCATGGCGCCCTACGGCCACTGGAAGACGATGACCTTCCTCGCCGCCCTGCGTCACGACCGGATCGACGCGCCCTTCGTCATCGATGGCCCCGTCAATGGCGAACTCTTCCAACTCTACGTCGAAACCCAGCTAATCCCCACCCTCAAGAAGGGGGACATTGTCGTGGTCGACAACCTCGGCTCTCATAAAGGCCGAGCCGTTCGAAAGGCGATCCGCGCCGTCGGCGCCCATCTGATCTTCCTGCCGCCCTACTCCCCCGACCTCAACCCCATCGAGCAGGTCTTCGCCAAGCTGAAACACCTTCTGAGAAAAGCCGCCGAGCGAACCGTCGAGGCCACTTGGAAACGCATCGGCTCCCTCCTGGACGCCTTCACCCCTGACGAGTGCGCCAACTACCTCCTCAACTCAGGCTACGCTTCCTGCTAAACTCATCACGCTCTAGATGATCGCCACCGTTGCGAGCCTACCCCTTGTCATCCCCGACAAGCCGCGAAGCGGCGCAGATCGGGGACGCTATGATCTTGCTTTGTTCTCCTCCGGACGGCGCTTTGCCGATCCGGAGGCGGAGCACCGATGCACCGACGGTCTTATTTCAACTACATGCTGGCGAGCGGGCCGTGCGGGTGGCTCTATGTCAACGTCACCAACGATCTCATGCGCCGGGTAGATGAACACAAGCAAAAGCTCATCGACGGATACACCGCCGAGCACGGCATCGATCAGCTCGTCTGGTTTGAGGGACATCAATACATCGACCGCGCCATCCTTGGGGAAAAAGCATCAAGCGTTGGCGTCGGGAGTGGAAGTTCGCGCTGGTCGAAGCGAGCAATCCTAGGTGGGCCGGTCTCCACCCCGGTCTGCTCCCGGCTCGGCCTGTGGCCGTCCGGGAGGTGTAGTTGAGGCGTCGGGCGTCCCCGATCTTCGCCGCTGCGCGGCTTGTCGGGCATGACAACGGGCGGTTTGGCTGCGGCAATGAAGTGCGGATAACCTTAGCAAACGTTCCGCAAAGCGGACTCTTGCAACCGCCGTTTTTGGGTTGTTTGTCCCGGTTGACGTCTATCCCGCAAGCGGATGTTTCAAAGGCGTGAGTGGCGCGACCCGGCCGACCAATCAGACATTTCAAGCCACTGCCAGTCTAAAGCTGATACGCACTTGATCCCCAAGCTGCCGTCTGTTGACCTGCCAAAGACGCGACGTCCGCGCCAGTCGAAGAAGGCCTCGACCAAGCGGCGGTGGCGAGAACGTTTATCAGAATGGCTAGCGCGCAGAGAGGAAGGGGGGCATGTTAAGCTTGCTATTCGCTTCCGCCGTGATGATCGCAGCAGTGAACTCCCGCTCGGCTTCAGCGGCGCCAACCTGCCCGATCGAGGATTCGTACCGGTCGTTTCAGCTTCTCTCTGACCGCACGGCCGATAAAACGCAGGCCGAGCGACTTATACGAACCGCCCTTAAGCGTGACCACAGAAGGCCCATGGCCGTGATCCGATGGACGCGATGCGGTCGGGTTCGGTGAGGAGGCGGTTCCAGGCGTCGCAGACGGCGTCGAGGATGTGGTCGTAATCATCGAAGATGTGGTTGGAGAGCCATCTCTGGCGCAGATATTCCCAGACGTTCTCGGCGGGGTTGAGTTCCGGCGATCTGGCGGGGAGCGGCAGGAGGGTGAGGTTGGCGGGGATGCGGAGCTTGGCGGTGGTGTGCCAACCGGCCTGATCGAGCACCAAGACGGCGTGGGCGCCGGGGGCAACGGTGACGCTGATCTCGTCGAGGTGGTGTTGCATGCCTTGGGTGTCGGCGCGCTGCATGACGACGGCCGCGCCGGTCCGTCGCTGGGGACAGATGGCGCCGAACAGATAGGCGCAGCCGGTTCGAAGATCGGTGACCTGCCGGGGCCGCGTCCCTCGTCTGGCCCAGACGCGGGTTCGTTGGGTCTTCTGGCCGACCCGCATCTCGTCCTGGAACCAGATCTCTAGGGGTGTGCCGGCAGGCTGCGCCGCTTCGATCGCCGCGATCGTCGACGGGAAGTTTTTTTAAAACTCTCCAGGGCGTCCGGGTCCTGGCGGTAGTGCCTGGGACGGGTGGTGATGTGAGAGAAGTTCAGCCGGTCCAGCAGCTTGCCGACCGTGCGTTCGTGGTAGACAACGCCCCAGCGCTCCTCGATCAGCGCCTTGAGGTCGAGGCAGCGCCACCGCGCCAGGTGGCCGAGCCCGGCCGACGCCGGACCACCCTCGACGAGGGCATCCAGCTCGGCCTCCTGTTCCTGCGTCAGCCGACGGGGGTTGCCCGGCGCGGCGCGGTTCACCAGACCCTCCGGCCCCCCGTCGTTGAACCGATGAACCCAGTCCCGCAGCGTCTGGCGGTCCATGCCCGCCAGCCGAGCCGCGTCCTCGCGGCTCATCCCCTCATAGACCGCGGCGATCGCCAGCAGGCGACGCGCCTGGTCGGCGTCCTCGGCTCGCCGCGCCAAGGCGCGAACGCTCACCGCATCATAGTCCGAACGCAACCGGATCGCCGCCATCGAAACCTCCTCCGCAATCAGGAGGATGAATCACTGTTCGCCGATCAAAGGAATCCCCGCCGAGTCACCGTCACGGGCGTTTGGTATTAGCTCTTTCCACAACGACTACCTCATCCAACACGCTAGCCTCTATCGATCCGACGTCATGACTCTGCCGTCTGGATCCGCCTTGGACACCAAGGTACTCGCCGAGCTGAAAACAGCGCATGAGGGCGCGCAGTGGCTTAAGACTGACGAGAGCGTCCGCGCAGCCATTCCGAGCATTGCGGCGCAGTTTGTCACAGTGTTTCCAGACTTCCGCTGCGATTTTACTGTTTACACCACAGTTTCTTTCGGCGCTCTCGATGGCGCTGGGCGCATCGTCGCCGGGCGGCCGGCTCTGGTCCTCGGTGTGGATGCCATCAGCAGTTTTGAAACCCCGTCCCAGCTCCCAGTTTTCGTTACCCACGAGTTTTTTCACCGCTACCACTTCCAGGTGGCGGGCTTCAGCGACGATCTCGCCGAGCGCGATCTGATCTGGCGTTCCCTCTGGGCGGAGGGCCTCGCCACCTACGTCAGCGCAAAGCTTAACCCTAGCAATTCACTAGGCGATGCGCTTCTCCTGCCCCGGGACCTCGAGGCTCGAGCCCAGCCCTACTTGCCGATCATGGCCGCGGAGCTTCTCGCTTCCCTTGATCGGAGTGACGCCGGTACCTTTTTCAAGTTCTTTGGCTACCGTGACCAGGCCGCCGAACGCGCCGGGTGGCCGTCGCGATCAGGCTATTATCTGGGTTACTTGATCGCCGAGAACCTCGGCCGAACCCATAGCCTGGCTGAACTCGCGCACCTGAAAGGGCCAACCCTGCGCGCCGAAATTGAGAGAACGCTCTCAGCACTCGCCGAACCACGCCTCCGCCAAGGCAGCCTGCTGATGAACCCTTATTAAGTCCAAGGCGCCTTCGACTCAGAGCCTCGGCGATGGACCGCCAAAGCCGAAGTGTCGCATTCCACCCCTAGTTGGGTGGCGTTGACCCCGCCTCCGGCGCGCTCCCCATCGCGGCCCTGCGCTCGCGCATCGCCTCTCGGCGCGCCATCAGAGCCGACTTGCAGTCGGGCGACAGCTCCTGGACGTGGCCCCTGACGCATTGGGCGACGGCGCCGTGACCGGGGGTGACGTCCGGGCAGAGCTTCTGGACGTCGGCCGCGCAGACTTCGCGCAGTTTCGGCATCGGCGCGGGCGGCGTTTGGGCGGCGGCGGCTCCGGCCGCGAGACAAGCGGCGATCGCGAAGGCGGTGCGGGTGCAGGTCATGAGGGGTTCCAGGGACGTTGTAGTGGGGTTCTTTGATACGCGCCGGGCGGAACTCTCCGTCGCTGGCCGGAATCGGGGCTATAGTCGCGGCCATGCCCATCCGCCGCCTGCCGCCGGAGCTCGTCAACCGCATCGCCGCCGGCGAGGTGGTGGAGCGGCCGGCGAGCGCGCTGAAGGAGTTGATCGAGAACGCCGTCGACGCCGGGGCGACGCGGATCGAGGTCCAGGCGGACGGCGGCGGCCTGGTCCGGATCGCGGTGACCGACGATGGGTCGGGATTGTCGGCGGACGAGCTGCCGCTGGCGATCGAGCGCCACGCAACCTCCAAGCTCGGCGCGGCGGGTGAGGATCACCACGACCTGCTGCGCATCGCCACGCGGGGGTTTCGCGGCGAGGCGCTGCCGTCGATCGGAGCGGTGGCGCGGCTGACGCTGACTTCGCGGGCGCGGGGGGCGAAGGATGCGTTCTCGCTCACCGTCGACGGCGGGCGGGTCGGCGGCGCCCGGCCGGCGGCGTTCGCCGGAGCGCATGGCGCGACAGTCGAGGCGCGGGACCTGTTCCACGCCACCCCGGCGCGGCTGAAGTTCATGAAGTCCGACCGCGCCGAGGCGATGGCCATCGCCGAGGAGGTCCGCCGCCAGGCCATGGCGGATGCGACGATCGCCTTCGCCCTCGATATCGACGGGCGCAGGGCGTTGCGTCTGCCCGCCGAGGCGTCCGGTCCGACGGGGCGGCTGGCGCGGCTGTCGGCGATCCTCGGGCGGGAGTTCGCCGCTAACGCTCTGGAGATCGACCAGGAGCGCGACGGCGTGCGGCTGACCGGGCACGCGGCGCTGGCGACCTACAACCGGGGCAACGCCGCGCATCAGTTCCTGTTCGTCAACGGCCGTCCGGTGCGCGACCGGCTGCTGCAGGGGGCGTTGCGAGGAGCCTATGCCGACTTCCTGAGCCGCGACCGGCACCCGGCGGCGGCGCTCTACCTCGAACTCGATCCGACGCTGGTGGACGTCAACGTTCATCCGGCGAAGACCGAGGTGCGATTCCGCGATCCGGCGATGGTGCGTGGACTGATGATCGGCGCGCTGCGCCACGCGCTGGCGGGGGCGGGACACCGGGCGTCGACCGGCGTCGCGGCCTCGGCGCTGGACCGGATGCGGCCGGCGCCGGCGGCGGGGTTCTCCGCCTGGCGGTCCGGCGGGTGGGAGACGCGCTCGGCGGAATTGCCGGAGTTCGGCGGCGTGTCCGCGCGGTCCGAGCCGTGGATCGGCCCGGAGAGCGTGAGCGTCGAGGAGGACGCAACCCAGTTTCCGCTCGGCGCGGCGCGGGCGCAGGTCCACGCCACCTATATCGTGGCCCAGACGCGGGACGGCGTGGTCATCGTCGATCAGCACGCGGCGCATGAACGGTTAGTGTACGAACAGATGAAGGCTCAGCTCGCCGGCGAGGGTGTGACGCGCCAGGCGCTGCTGCTGCCGGAGGTGGTCGAACTCGACCCGGTGGAGGCCGAGCGGGTGTGTGTCCGCGCGGGAGAGTTGGCCGATCTCGGCCTGGTGCTGGAGCCGTTCGGCGCGGGCGCGGTGCTGGTGCGCGAAACGCCGGCCCTGCTCGGCGACACCGACATTCCGGGATTGGTGCGCGACCTCGCCGACGATCTCGCTGAACATGGAGCGCTGATGGCGCTGAGTGAGCGGCTGGCCGAGGTCTGCGGCACGCTGGCCTGCCACGGCTCCGTCCGCGCCGGCCGGCGGCTGACCGCGCCGGAGATGAACGCCCTCTTGCGCCAGATGGAGGCGACGCCGCACTCGGGGCAGTGCAACCACGGCCGGCCGACGTATGTGGAGCTCAAGCTGGCGGATATCGAGACGCTGTTCGGGCGGAGGTAGGGGTTCCGGTAGCGGCCTTGCGCCCCCTCCGTCACAGCGCAAGAAAGAGCGCCGCGCCACCTCCCCCGCGAGAGGGCGGGTGAGGAGTAAGTGAACTCCGATCCTCCCACGCCCTCTTGCGGGGGAGGTGGCTCGCGCCTTCTTGCGCGAGACGGAGGGGGCGCAAGGCCGCATCACGCATGCCGGAGGAAGACCACTCTCGCCGACCCCCATACGCGTTCGTCCAACACGGTGTAGTTAGCGGGGGACGCTAGCTTCTCTCGGGCGCCGATCTCCGCGACGGCGACAGCGCGATCGGCGAGCCAGCAGGCTTTCGACAGAGTCTCCAGCGCCAGCGGGATCATACCTTCCGTATACGGTGGGTCGAGAAACACGAGGTCGACTTTGGCGGAACCATCTCTGTTGGCCAGCCGCGTGGCGTCTCCCGCCAGAATCTCCGACCGGTCGGCCAGCCGGAGCGACGCAATGTTCTCCGCGATCGCGCGCCTTGCCTCGGCGTCGCGGTCGACGAACACACACGACGCGGCGCCGCGCGAGAGCGCCTCGAGACCCAGCGCGCCCGATCCGGCGAACAGGTCGGCGACGCGGGCGCCGGCCAGCGGAGGCGCCCAGGCGGCGTGTTCGAGGACGTTGAACAGGGCCTGGCGGACGCGGTCGGCGGTCGGGCGGGTGGAGTGTCCCTTCGGCGCCACAAGGGTGCGTCCACGATGCGCGCCGGAGACGATTCGCACGAATGGCCCTTTTGCTTCTGTCCCGGCTGGCGGATGACTGTGGAGAGATGGCCAACGGCGTTCCGATGCAAGGGTGGGGATTGTGGTCCGGGCTGAGCCGGTCGGTGTTTCTCGCCGACGTGGGGCCGGGCGACCGCGATGCGCGTCGTCTGCTGGTGACCTTGACCCTGGGATTGGCCGTGGCGGTGCTGGCCGGCATCGCCGGCTGGATCGTCATCGTCGCTCCCGCCGGGATCCTGAGCGGCGACGGCGGCAAGGGTCTGGCGGCGCTGGGCGATGTGGCGCTGTCGATGAGCGATCCGCACGCGCAGACCTTGCCGGTGGCCGTGCTGCGGTTGTTGGTCACCGCGGCGTCGGACGCGCTGTTCCTGCTGGTGTTCGTCGCGGTGGCGGCGGCGGTGGCCCAGCACGACCTCAAGCGCTACTTCACCGCCGCGCCGCGCTTTCGCTGGCGGTTGCTGGGCGTGGGACTGATCCTGGCGATGGCGGCGCTGACGCCGGCGGTGATGGCCGACCGAACGCTCGGCGGCGACAGCGGCGCTCCGCCGCTGCTGGCGATCGCGCGCGGCTGGGACGGGCGGGCGCTCTACGCCGCCGCCAGCCTGTTGCTGATCCCGGCGGCGATGGCGGAGGAGCTGGTGTTCCGCGGCTGGCTGCTGCGCCAGTTCGCCGCCTTGTCGCGGCGGCCGTCGCTGCTGGTCGTCGGGAGCGGGCTGGTGTTCTCGGCGATCCACTTCGACTTCAGCCCGGACGGCTTCCTCACCCGCGCGGTGATGGGAGGGGGGCTGGCCTATATGACGCTTCGGATGGGGGGGATTGAACTGGCCGCCGGGGTCCACGCGGCGAACAACATCATGATCGTGCTCTTCATCCAGCAGCTCGGGCCGGCGAGCGCTGTCGGCGGCGACGGCCTGACGGCGGGAACCCTGATTTCCGACGCGGTGATGCTTGCGGGCTACGTCGGGATCGCCGAAGCGATCGCGCGGATCGGACCCCTGGCGCGCTCCCTCGGGGTCAGCCCCCGGGAAATCAGCCCCGGCGCGGCCGCTTCGGCGCCGCTGGGTTAGGGCCGGGCGGCTTGACGGACGGCCGCGCCCGTTTTTTTCGGCCGCGCCCAGCCGGCCTTGTAGACTTTCGGCGGAGCGGACTCGGTGGCCGACTTGGTCTTGGTTTTCGAACGCGCGCCACGAACGGGGGCGAGCGCGACCGAGGGACGAAAGGCGGCGCGGTCGCCCTTGGGCATGTTGGCTGGAGCGATCAATCCCGCGAGTTGTTCGCGCAGGACGCGCGGCCCGACCTCCTCCACCCCGCCGGGGTCGAGGGTTCCCAACGCGAAAGGGCCGTAAGCGATCCGAATCAGCCGGTTCACCGTCAGGCCGAGCGACTCCAGCACGCGGCGGACCTCGCGGTTCTTGCCCTCGGTGAGCGACAGGGTCAGCCACAGATTGGCGCCTTGCGGACCTTCCTTGGCCTTGTCCAGCGAAGCGTCGATCGGGCCGTAGCGGACGCCCTCCACGGTGACGCCGTCCTTCAGCGTATCGAGCCGCGACTGGTCGACGCGGCCTCGGGCGCGGGCGCGGTAGACGCGCACCCAATCGCTCGACGGCAGTTCCAGCGCGCGCGACAGCTCGCCGTCGTTGGTCAGCAGCAGCAGGCCCTCGCTGTTCAGATCGAGGCGTCCCACCGAGATCACGCGCGGCAATCCGGCCGGGAGGGCGCTGAACACCGTCGGCCGGCCCTTGGGATCGACGTGGGTGGTCACGAGGCCGGCCGGCTTGTGGTAGCGGAACACGCGCGTCGGCTCGGCGTCCTCGGCGACCTTGCCGTCGACGGTCAGGATGTCGTTCGCGCCGACGTTGACGGCCGGGCTGGTCAGGAGCCGCCCATTCAGCGCCACCCGCCCCGCCTCGATCAGCCGCTCGATCTCGCGTCGCGAAGCGACCCCGGCGCGGGCGAGGCGCTTGGCGACGCGCTCGCCCGTCGCCGGGGCCGCTTGACCGGCCGGCGCGCGAACTGTTGGTGGCGGGGGATGATCGACCATGACCTCGCAAACATGCGCCTGGCCCTCCAGGAGGCGCAAGCCGCCGCCCTGGCCGGAGAGGTTCCGGTGGGCGCGGTGGTGTTCGACCCGGCGACGGGCGAGGTCGTCGCGAAGGCGGCCAATGCGCCGATCGCGCTGAACGACCCCACCGCCCACGCCGAGATCCTGGCGATCCGCCGGGCGGCGGAGCGGATCGGCAACTATCGCCTGACCGGCCTGACGCTGGCGGTCACCCTCGAACCCTGCGCGATGTGCGCCGGCGCGATCAGCCACGCCCGCATCGGCAGGCTGGTGTTCGGCGCGGAGGATACGAAGGGCGGGGGCGGTGGTGAACGGGGGTCGATACTTCGAGCAGCCGACATGCCATTGGCGACCTGAAATCCTGGGTGGGATCGCGTCCGACGCCGGCGCGGCGCTGTTGAAAGAATTCTTTCGCGAGCGGCGCTAGCTCATTCCGCAAAGCACCGCCAGCTTCGCGCGAACGTCCGTGAGAGTACGAGCGGTATCGGCGGCGCCGGTGAAGCGGATGGGCCGCGCCAAGGTGTCGATGCCGCGGACCTGGTAGGTCAGGATCTCACCGGTGATTGCAAACCCGTCCGGTAGCGCGACGCTTGAGTTGAAATTCCGGATTGTCCGGGTGATCGGGCAGACGATCACGAAGGCGGATGCGATGAAGAGCTCACGCGGCGAAAGCACGAACGCGGGGCGTCGGCCACTTTGTTCACGTCCGACCCGAGGGTCGAAATCGGTCCAGATCACATCGCCCGCATCAGGCGCGTAGCTGGTTTCAGTCATCAATGACTTCACGTCCGGCGTCTTCGCCCCAATCGAACGCTTCGTGGGCGGCGAGCGGGGTCATGCCGGCGACGAGGTCTTCGATGCGATATCGCGCCGGCGCCGCCTGAACGATCAATCGGTCACCGTCGGCCACGATCCTCACCCGCTGTCCTTCTCTCACACC
The DNA here is from genome assembly GCA_965277785.1 of Caulobacteraceae bacterium. Taxonomy (GTDB): domain Bacteria; phylum Pseudomonadota; class Alphaproteobacteria; order Caulobacterales; family Caulobacteraceae; genus Acaudatibacter. The sequence continues at coordinate 60,658 of CBDIDP010000001.1, read as the reverse complement.
AGCCTGCAAGGCCAGCGATCTCGGCAAACGTAGGCCGAGGGAATTACCCCACTTCGTGATCTGAACTTCCATCGCAGCCTCATCTCGCCGGCAAGCCAAAAGATATACATTGTATACCGCCATCGGCAAGGTCTGGCCCCAGCAATGGCTTTACAGACCCGCCGATCCGGCGTGATTTAGCGCCACCTCGAAACGGGATGGGCAAACCGATATGAACGCAACACCTGCAACGCCGCGCCTCGGCCGGTCCTTGGCGGCGTTCGCGCTCGTCGCTTCCATCGGCGCCGCGCCGCTGGCGACGCCCGGCGGCGCCCTCGCGGCGGATCCGACGCCGTCGGCGCCGCCGAAGCCCGGGCTCAATCTGAACATGGGCCTGAACCAGCTCGACAAGATGCTGGACAAGGCCGACGCCACGCCCGACCAGCGGACCAAGATCAAGGCGATCATGATGGACGCCTTCATGTCGATGGCCGGCATCGCGCCTCAGGTGAAGGCCACGGCGGCGGAATTCGCCAAGTCGCTGATGTCGCCCCACGTCAACCGGGCGGACCTCGAGACGGCGCGCGTCTCGGCGGTGGCGGATTTCGACTCCTTCACCAAGGTCATGGTCAAGGCGATCGGCGACGCCGCCGAGACCCTCACGCCCGAGCAGCGCGCGAAGCTGGCCGCCAAGCACTCCGACTCGGCGCCCGCGCCAAACCCGAAGCCAAAATCGCCTTGAGGATCGCCAGGGCTCGAGTCTACGCCGCCCGGCTTTCGCCCTCGGCGAGCGACAGCTCGGTCTCGCGCATGTAATCGCGGGTGAGCGGCAGGGCGGCGACCTGCTTGGTCAGCTGCATCTGGAAGATCACGTGGCCGCCATGGATGAAGCCCATCTCGGCGCCCGCCAGATAGCACTCCCACATCCGGCAGAACCGCTCGTCATAGATCGCGGCGATCTCCTGTCGCGCCGCCTGAAAGCGCCTGAACCAGTGTTCCAGCGTCTTGGCGTAGTGCAGGCGCAGGATCTCGATGTCGCTGACGCGCAAGCCCGCGAGTTCCACCGTCGTCATCACCTCGGATAGCGAGGGCACATAGGCGCCTGGGAAGATGTATTTGGTGGTGAACGGATTGGTGGGGCCCGGCGGCCTGGACGATCCGATCGAATGCAACAGGGCGACGCCGTCGTCGGTCAGCAAGTCCGCGACCTTGTCGAAGAACTCCTGATAATTTTTCCGCCCGACGTGCTCGAACATGCCGACCGAAACGACGCGGTCGTATTTCGCCGTGACATCGCGGTAGTCGGTGAGGGAGAACCGGACCCGGTTGGCGAGGCCTTCCGCCTCGGCGCGCTTGCGCGCCACCGCGAACTGCTCGGTGGAGAGGGTGACGCCGTCGACCCTGGCTCCGGTCCAGGCGGCGATCGACAGCGCCATGCCGCCCCAACCGCAACCGATGTCGAGCACGCTCTGACCCGCGCCAAGGTCGAGCTTAGCCGCTATGTGGCGCTTCTTCGCGCGCTGCGCGTCGTCGAGACTGAGATCGGGCTCCGCGAAATAGGCGCAGGAATACTGCATGTCGGCGTCGAGGAACCGGCTGTAGAGGTCGTGCGACAGATCGTAGTGGTGGGCGACATTGCGCCGCGCGGCGGTCCGCGTGTTCGCCTCGGCGCGCAGGATGTCCCACATCCGCTTGATCGGACCTGGCCGGCTCCAGGGCGCCGCGCCGGCATGCTTGGCGCCGAGCGCCAGCAGGTCGCGGATCGTGCCCTGCTCCATGATCAGGCGTCCGTCCATATAGGCCTCGCCGATGCCGAGGTAGGGTTGGGCCGCGATCTTGGCCAAGGTCAAACGATCGGTCAGACGAACGGCGATAGGCTGGCCGACACCGTCCCCAAGTTCCAGCCGTCGACCGCCCGGAAGCGTGACGGCGAGGTTGCCGTCGCGTATGAGGCGCCGCACGAAGGCTTCCGGGCCGCCCCCAGTTTCCATACCTGATCCCCTGATTCCGCGCGGCGTCGCGCCACGAACCGAATTTAGCCCGCTTGCCTTGACGCGCAAGCGCCGCCGGACTATCTGCCTGCTGGCACTCGGGATCGTCGGCTGCTAGCCAGCCTGCCCGGTCCGGTTTCACAATCCGCAATTTCTCAGGGAGAGAACATCCATGGCCTTTCGTCCGCTTGGCGACCGCGTGCTCGTGCGCCGCGTCGAGGAAGAACAGAAGACCAAAGGGGGAATCATCATCCCCGACACCGCCAAGGAAAAGCCGCAGGAGGGCTCGGTGATTTCCGTCGGACCCGGCGCCCGCGACGACAGCGGCAAGGTCCAACCCCTCGACCTCAAGGCCGGCGACCGCATCCTGTTCGGCAAGTGGTCCGGCAGCGAGATCAAGCTCGACGGCGAAGACCTGATCATCATGAAGGAAAGCGACGTCCTGGGCGTGCTGGATTAGCCCGCGACCTCGACGCCTTTCCGAAAACCCCACCCCACTATGAAAGAGAGAGCCGACCATGGCTGCTAAAGACGTCTATTTCTCCACCGACGCGCGCGACAAGATGCTGCGCGGCGTCAATGTCCTCGCCAACGCCGTGAAGGTGACGCTGGGTCCGAAGGGCCGCAACGTCGTCATCGAAAAGTCCTTCGGCGCGCCGCGTTCGACCAAGGACGGCGTGACCGTCGCCAAGGAAATCGAACTCAACGACAAGTTCGAGAACCTCGGCGCCCAGCTGATCCGCGAAGTCGCCTCCAAGACCAACGACAAGGCCGGCGACGGCACCACCACCGCGACGGTCCTGGCCCAAGCTATCGTCGTCGAGGGCACCAAGTCGGTGGCAGCCGGCATGAACCCGATGGATCTGAAGCGCGGCGTCGAAAAGGCGGTCGTCAAGGTCGTCGAGGAAATCAAGAACACCTCCAAGAAGGTCACCACCAACCAGGAGATCGCCCAGGTCGGCGCCATCTCGGCCAACGGTGACAAGGAAATCGGCGACATGATCGCCCGGGCCATGGAAAAGGTCGGCAACGAGGGCGTGATCACGGTTGAAGAGGCCAAGAGCCTCGAGACCGAACTCGACGTCGTCGAGGGCATGCAATTCGATCGCGGCTACCTGTCGCCCTACTTCATCACCAACGCCGACAAGATGGAGGTCCAGCTCGAGGATCCGCTCATCCTGCTCAGCGAAAAGAAGCTGTCCTCGCTGCAGCCCCTGCTGCCGGTGCTGGAAGCGGTGGTGCAGTCGTCGCGTCCCCTCTTGATCATCGCCGAGGATATCGACGGCGAAGCGCTGGCGACCCTGGTGGTCAACAAGCTGCGCGGCGGCCTGAAGGTCGCGGCGGTGAAGGCTCCGGGCTTCGGCGATCGGCGCAAGGCCATGCTGGAAGATATCGCCACCCTGACCGGCGGCCAGTTGATCAGCGAGGACCTCGGCATCAAGCTCGAGAACGTCACCATCGATATGCTCGGCAAGGCCAAGAAGGTCTCGATCACCAAGGACGACACCACCATTGTCGACGGCTCCGGCGAGAAGAGCGACATCGAGGCCCGCATCGGCCAGATCAAGCGTCAGATCGAGGACACCACCAGCGACTACGACAAGGAAAAGCTGCAGGAACGTCTGGCCAAGCTGGCCGGCGGCGTCGCGGTGGTCCGCGTCGGCGGTTCGACCGAGGTCGAGGTGAAGGAGAAGAAAGACCGCGTCGACGACGCCCTCAACGCGACCCGCGCGGCCGTGGAGGAAGGCATTGTCGCCGGCGGCGGCGTGGCCCTGCTCAAGGCGTCCAAGGTTCTGGATGGCATGAAGGGCGACAACGCCGACCAGGATGCCGGCATCGCCATCGTCCGGCGCGCCCTGCAGGCCCCGATCCGTCAGATCGCCGAGAACAGCGGCGTCGAAGGCTCGATCGTGGTCGGCAAGGTGATGGAGAACGCCTCCTCGACCTTTGGCTTCAACGCCCAGTCGGAAGAGTATGTCGACATGATCGCGGCGGGCATCATCGACCCGGCCAAGGTCGTGCGCACGGCCCTGCAGGACGCCTCGTCGGTCGCCGGCCTGATGATCACCACCGAAGCGGCCATCGTCGAAGCGCCGAAGAAGTCTTCGGGCGGCGCCGGCGGCATGCCCGGCGGCGGCGGCATGGGTGGAATGGGCGGCATGGGCGACATGGACTTCTAGTCCAGGCGCACACCCGCACTACCCGAGACAAGGAAGGGCGGAGCCGCGCGGCTCCGCCCTTTTTCATGGTGAGAACCGCGATGATGGCGTATAAGCTATCAGAGTGGCTGCTGTCGTGATCGACACAAATGTTTTTGTCGCCGCCATGCGGTCGGAAGGAGGGCTTTCTCGACGGATCATCCGCAAGGCCCTGGCCGAAGAATTCGAGCCTTTGTTCTCGAACGCGCTTTGGCTCGAATACGAGGGAATGCTCGATCGTCCGGTCTGGACGGACGAAACCGACGACGCGGAGCGGCGTAATGTGCTCGCCGCAATGGCGGCAGCCGGGCGTTGGGTGAAGATATACTTCGGTTGGAGGCCGAACTTGCGCGATCCAGGCGACGACCACTTGATCGAGCTGGCGATCGCCGGTGGGGCGCAAGCCATCATCACCCACAATGTTCGTGACCTCGTCGGCGGCGAACTTAAATGGCCGAGCCTATCGGTCTTCACTCCCCGGGACTTTTTGGAGCAACGCTCATGACCGTCCTTACGGTAAGGCTGCCCGATGATACTGGCGAACGGCTGAAACAGCTCGCGTCGGCGAGGCGCATCAGCGTCAACAAGCTTTTGGAAGAACTGAGCGTCGCCGCCCTCTCGGCGCACGACGCCGAAACGCGCTTCCGCGCGTCCGCCGTCAGGGCCAATCGGGAGGCGGCGCTGACAACGCTTGATAGACTTGACGAGCAAGCGCGCAACGCGGGGGCTGATGCCGAGCAGCAGCAATAGGCCGACCCGGTGGGCTGGACCACGACCTCCGCCTACGACGCGATGAGCCGGCGGACTCAGGCGTCCAACACCGCCATCCAGGCCGGGCCGCTGCAGCAGAAGGCTTACACGCCCGACGGTCTCCTGATGACGCTGACCGACGCCAACGCCAACGCCACGAGCTACGCCTACGACGGCTTCGACCGCCTGGCGACGGCGACCTATCCCGACGCGAGCACGGAAGCCTACACCTACGACGCGGACGCAAACCCTCTGACGCAAGACGCGGAAGGGCGACACCATCGCGTTCACCTACGACACCTTGAACCGCGTGGCGACTAAAGCGCCGCCCGCCTCGCCAATAGTGAGCTACGCGTACGACCAAGCTGGCCGGCTGACCGGCGTCTCCGACACCAGCGCTGCGATCACGGCGGTGTCCACATCGGCGAGCTACGCGGCGACCTACGCCTACGACGCGCTGAACCGTATGGTCGGCGCAAACTGGAATCCGGCGGCGGCTCAAACCGCGCCAGCCGTGACGACCGTCGCCTTCACCCACGTCTACGACGCGAACAACCGGCGCATCGGGCAGGCCGTGAGCGACAGCAGCTGGCTGCTCTATCCCACTGGACCCTCAACAACCGTCTACGCGGCGAACGCACTCAATCAATACACAGCGGTTGGCTCGGCGAGCCCGACCTATGACGGCAACGGCGCGACGACCTTCGATGGCATCTTGAGCTATGGCTATGACCCCGAAAGCCACATGATCTCGCTGAAGCAGGGTGGAACGACCCTGGCGAGCTACGCCTTCGACGCCCAGGGGCGCCGCAAGAGCAAGACGGTGGGCGCGACGACCACCGTCTACGTCACCGACGCGGATGATCGCGAGGTGCTGGAGTATGACGGGACAAGCGGAACACCGCCGCGCTGGTACAGCTTCGGCTTGGCCCCAAACGCGGCGCTGAATCAGATGAACCTCGGCGCCGGGACGCGGGCGACGATGGTTCCCGACATCCAGGGCTCGATCCTCGCGACGCTGGATTCGGGAACTGGGGCGCTCACCAAGACCGGCTACCTACCCTACGGCGAGAACACGGCGAATGCCGGGGGCACGTTCCGCTACACAGGCAGCAGGATCGATCCTGAAAGCGCCGCCTCATCATCGCAACCGAGCGGACTTTATTACATGCGGGCGCGCATGTATTCGCCGGCTTGGGGTCGGTTCATGCGGCCTGATCCGATCGGGTACAGCGGCGGAATCAATCTATATGGTTATGCCCTCAACGATCCCTTGAGTTTGGTTGATCCGTTTGGCCTGACGGCTGACGGGCTGGGTCAAGGTGGCGGAAATATTATCCTTGCCTCTAACGCTCAGACGTATGGTGCTGCGAGAGCGATTGCGGGTGCCGTCATCGTATCTGGGGGCTGCGACGTCGCAAGTGCCGGTGTTTGTGCAGTCGCTACACCAGCAACGGTGGGATTAGGCACCGTCATTGGAGGAGGTTTTGGGTATGTAATAGGTAGCGTGGCCGATACAATTCTCCAGAACGAGCAAGGAGGAGAGAAACCAGCTTCGACGCCCACGGGTCAGCGAGGAAGTCCCATCGATGTGACCCCAGGGACGAACGCGCCTGAAAATATAGGAGGCAGAGACTATACGGGACATGGTTTAGATCAAATGCAAGGACGTGGCGTTCCCCCCTCTACGGTTGAAGAAGCGATAAACAACGGAACCTCCTCACCAGGAAATCAACCCGGAACGACAGTTTACAATGGATCAAACGGCGTAACGCTAGTTATTGGCAGCAATGGACAAGTCATCACTGTGATTTCGAGGGGGCGATAATGGATGAGTATCTAGATCGCCAGTTAGAGCTTCTTCTGGATTTTGTCTTGAGATATCGTAACGAAAAGCTGAATTTAAATTCTTTTATCCAGAGGATAGAGGGAATTAGTCAGGTATTGGAAACTAAATCCTGGTCAGATGGTATATATCCGATCGTACTGTCGATGGAGCAGATCAATGCTGCTGCGTTAGAAGCGAGGCGTGGATTGACAGAGTTAGACAAAATGTTTGTCGAGAAAGCCCTAGTTGATTTGGAGGCACTCATAAAGAGATCCCGAGCAAGGTAGTTTACCCAGCAAGATGGAAGGCCGTACCTCGCCGAGTCGGCGTGGGGCGTGTCTGCACCTCTGGATCGACGGAGCCATGCTGACGGTCGTCTGCGCCGCGCCGACAAGATGGAGGTCCAGCTCGAGGATCCGCTCATCCTGCTCAGCGAAAAGAAGCTGTCCTCGCTGCAGCCGCTGCTGCCGGTGCTCGAAGCGGTGGTGCAGTCGTCGCGACCCCTCTTGATCATCGCCGAGGACATCGACGGCGAAGCGCTGGCGACCCTGGTGGTCAACAAGCTGCGCGGCGGCCTCAAGGTGGCGGCGGTGAAGGCTCCGGGCTTCGGCGATCGCCGCAAGGCCATGCTGGAAGACATCGCCACCCTGACCGGCGGCCAGCTGATCAGCGAGGACCTCGGCATCAAGCTCGAGAACGTCACCATCGACATGCTCGGCAAGGCCAAGAAGGTCTCGATCACCAAGGACGACACCACCATCGTCGACGGCTCCGGCGAGAAGACCGACATCGAAGCGCGCATCGGCCAGATCAAGCGTCAGATCGAGGACACCACCAGCGACTACGACAAGGAAAAGCTGCAGGAGCGTCTGGCCAAGCTGGCCGGCGGCGTCGCGGTGGTCCGCGTCGGCGGCTCGACCGAGGTCGAGGTGAAGGAGAAGAAGGACCGCGTCGACGACGCCCTCAACGCGACCCGCGCGGCCGTGGAGGAAGGCATCGTCGCCAGCGGCGGCGTGGCCCTGCTCAAGGCGTCCAAGGTCCTGGACGGCATGAAGGGCGACAACGCCGACCAGGACGCCGGCATCGCCATCGTCCGGCGCGCCCTGCAGGCCCCGATCCGTCAGAGCCCAGTCGGAAGAGTATGTCGACATGATCACGGCCGGCATCATCGACCCGGCCAAGGTCGTGCGCACCGCCCTGCAGGACGCCTCCTCGGTGGCCGGCCTGATGATCACCACCGAAGCGGCCATCGTCGAGGCGCCGAAGAAGTCTTCGGGCGGCGGCGGCGGCATGCCCGGCGGCGGCGGCATGGGTGGAATGGGCGGCATGGGCGACATGGACTTCTAGTCCAGGCGCACACCCGCACTACCCGAGACAAGGAAGGGCGGAGCCGCGCGGCTCCGCCCTTTTTTCTCGCCTCCATCGGCGTGTCGATCTACCTTGGTCATGGCGGGGCTGGGCGTTCTGAGCGCGGACCGACGTCAAGTGAGACCTGCCATGAGCACAACCTCCGGGACCGTCTCGTCGAGCGGCCATTCCCACGTGTTCCTCGGCGAAGGGCATGCGGCGAGCGAACGCAGAACCTGGATCGTGATCTGGCTCTGCGGCGCGATGATGGTGGCCGAGATCGTGGGCGGCCTGCTGTTCGGCTCGATCGCCCTTGTCGCGGACGGTCTGCACATGAGCACCCATGCGGGGGCGTTGCTTCTCGCGGCGCTCGCCTACACCTATTCCCGCCGGCATTCGCGGGACGATCGGTTCACCTTCGGCACGGGTAAGCTGGGCGATCTGGCCGGGTTCACCAGCGCGGTGGTTCTGGCGATGATCGCGCTGCTCATCGGTTACGAGTCAATCTCGCGCGTGTTTTCGCCGGTGCCGATCCGCTTCGCCGAGGCGATCCCGATCGCCTGTCTCGGCCTGGCGATCAACGCCGCGAGCGCCTGGCTGCTGAGCGGCGATCACCACCATCACGGCCACGGCCATTCCCACGGATCGGCGGACGAACACCACGGCCACGACGACATCAAGCGCATCGCCACGGGCGCCGGCGACGTTACGCTGGAAATCTTCGAAGAGGGGGTTGCGCCGCGGTTCCGGCTTCGGCCCGCCGGAGCGCCGTTCTTGGCGTCGGACGAGGTCGGCATCGAAACGACGCGTCCGGACGGTGGACGGCACAGTTTCCGCTTCGCCGACAGGGGCGGTTTCCTCGAGTCGCTGGAAGAAATACCGGAGCCGCACGCCTTTACCGCGAACGTGCGCCTGGGCGGCCGGACCCACTCCGTATTTTTTGAAGAGCACGATCACGAGCACGGCCACGCCCACGGCAAGGCGCACCGCGACAACAACATGCGCGCGGCGATGGTGCATGTCGCCGCCGACGCGGCCGTTTCGGTTCTGGTGATCGTCGGCCTGCTCTTGGCCCGCGCGTTCGGCTGGCTGTGGATGGACCCGCTCGCCGGGATCGTGGGCGCCTGCGTCATCGGGAGCTGGTCGTACGGGCTGGTGCGCGACACCGGAGCGATCCTGCTCGACATGAACCCGGATCGACGCTTGGCCGAACAGGTTCGGCAGGCGATCGAGGGCGAGGGTGACTCGCTGGACGATCTGCACCTCTGGCGTTTGGGGCCGGGCCATCTTGGAGCCATCGTTTCGGTCGTCACCGGCAGCGCCCGAAACGCCGATTTCTACCATGCCGCCCTCGCGCGCTTCGGCTCCCTCTCGCACCTGACGGTCGAGGTGCGTCACGCCTGAGGTGCCGGCGCCGTAAACGAAACTCCGTGGCCGATTCGCGCTCGGGCCGTTTATGCGATCAGAACCAGCTTCGGACGCCGAAGGTGAAGCGGATGGCGTTGGTGGACTCGCCCTCGGCCCGTGCGTAGTCCGCCGTGCGGTCGAATTTCTGCTGGTAGGTCACCCCGATGTATGGAGCGAATTTGCGCGAGATCTCGTAGCGAAGACGCAGTCCGGCATCGAGATCGGAGACGCCCGCGCCGATGCGCCGGGCGGGATCGTCCCTGGTATAGAGATTGAGTTCGGCTTGGGGCTCCAGGATCACCCGCTGGGTGAAGTGGATTTCATCGAGCACTTCGAGCTTCGCGGCGTAATGGCCATCGTCGCTGGCGTAGGCGTGGGCCGAGATCGTCGCGTAGTAGGGTGCAAATCCCTCGATGCCGATCGCGGCCCAGCCGCGACCGCGTAGCGAGTCGAGATCGTAACGGCCACCGGCCTGCAGGTCGAAATAGGTTGTTATCGGTCGGCTGTAGTAGAGTTCCTGCTGACCGTCTTCCACCTTCCCCTTGGTCACCTCGCCCTCGCTCTTGAACCAGAGCCGGTTGAAGTCGCCGCCGACCCAACCCTCGCCCTCCCAGCGAAAGCTGTTGTCGGAGCCGACACGGCCCTCGAATTCGTTGAGCAAGCCATGAACATACACTCGGCGGTCTCCCACCGGATAGCCGAACGGTGAAGGATTGTTCGGGTCTCCGCCGGCGAGCTGGGCGGCCGCGGTCTGGTTAGGGGGCGCCTGCATGACGTCCGCCTTGGCGGCGGCGACCTGATCGGCGGCGGGAGCCTGAGCCCCGGCCGCGGTCGCGAAAGACGCGATCAGCGATGCCGCGGACGCGGCGATCACCCGCATCAGGAGACGACCACGGTCCGGAACATGCCGGTCTCCATGTGGTAGAGAAGGTGGCAGTGGAAGGCCCAGTGGCCGGGCGTGTCGGCGCTGACGAGATAGCTCATCCGCTCGCCGGGCTTGACCAGCACGGTATGTTTCCGCGGCCTGTAATCGCCGTTACCGTTCTCGATTTCGCTGAACAGGCCGTGCAGGTGGATCGGGTGCTCCATCATGGTGTCGTTCACCAGGATGAAGCGGACGCGCTCGCCGAGCTTGAGATGGATGGGCTCGGATTGCGCGAACTTCTTGCCGTCGAAGCCCCAGGTCCAGCGCTGCATGTTGCCGGTGAGGTGGAACACGACCTCGCGGGTCGGTTCGCGCGGATCGGGCCTCGGCGTCAGCGAAACCAGGTCGGTATAGACCAAGGTGCGGCGCCGGTCGTGCTCCAACCCGTCGCCGGCTTCGCCAAGCCTGTTCTTGGTCTCCATGGCGACGTTATCGACGTTCACCGCGCCTTTCAGCTCGGCGGGCGCCGCGTGGTCGGCGTCGGATACGGGCAGGTCTGAGCGAGGGTCCGCGCCCTGGGCCATCTTCATGGCCATAACGCCGGGCGGGGGCTTGGTCGCCGCCCCACCGTGCGCTTGCGCACCCGCCGACATGTCGCCCATGCCCGCCATCGAGCCCATCCCGCCGCCCGCTGCCATGGCCGCGGGGGCGCCCTTGATCGCCGGCGTGGCGTAGGCCGCGACCTCACCGGAGGGGACCGGTGGCTGGGTCATGCCGCCCATCCGCATCGGGGCTTGAGGGCTGGAGGACATGCCGCCCATCCCCGACATGCCGGCCATCCCGCCCATTCCCATGTCCGTCATGGTGCGAACCGGGCGTGGGTCCATCGGAGGAACGGCCGCCGTCATGCCCATCCGCGGCGCCAGGGTCGCGCGGGCGTAGCCGGAGCGGTCCATGGCCTGGGCGAACAGGGTGTAGGCCCGGTCCTCGGTCGGCTGCACGATCACGTCGTAGGTCTCGGCCGTGCCGATGCGGAACTGGTCGACCTCCACCGGATGCACGTCATGCCCATCGGTGGAGACGACGGCCATCCTCAGCCCCGGAATCCGCACGTCGAACAGCGTCATCGCCGATGCGTTAACAATGCGCAACTTCACCCGCTCGCCTGGGCGGAACAGTCCGGTCCAGTTGGCGCGCGGCGGCTGGCCGTTGACGAGGTAGGTGTAGGTCGCCCCCGTCACGTCCAGGATGTCGCTCGGGGTCATGCGCATGTTCGCCCACATGGAGCGCTCGCGCCAAGTCTTGGCCAGGCCGTCGCGCTTCAGCTCGTGGGCGAGGTCGCCGACCGTGCGCTGGTCGTAATTGTAGTAATCGCCCTGCTGCTTGAGATTGGCGACGACGGTCATCGGATCCTCGTCGGTCCAGTCGGTCAGCACCACGACGTGCTCGCGGTCGGACGGATTCGCCTCGCCGCCTTGCGGCTGGAGCACGAGAGCGCCGTGTAGCCCGACCTGCTCCTGCATGCCGGAGTGGCTGTGATACCAATAGGTGCCGTGCTGCTTGACGGGAAAGCGGTAGGTGAAGGTCTCGCCGGGCATGATGCCCCGGAACGAAAGACCGGGAACCCCGTCCATCCCGGTCGGGACCCTGATCCCGTGCCAGTGGATCGAGGTCGGCTCCCGCAGCCGATTGGTGACGTTCAACGTCACCATATCGCCCTGCCGCCAGTAGAGGGTCGGCCCCGGTCGCGTGCCGTTCACCGTGTTGGCGATCCGCGGCCTGCCGGTGACGTTCGCCGAGGTCTCGGCGATCGTCAGGTCGAAGGTGTCGCCGCTGAGCGTCGCGGTGTCTCGCGCCAGCGCCGCGTCCGCCCTCACGCCAAAGGCGGCGACCCCGCCGGCAAGCCCCAGACCCTGGACGAAGCGCCGACGGGATGTCGCCAAGGTTCGCGCGTTAAGCTTACTGATACTATTACTCATACAGTTACCTGTCAGCGATCGGAGCGGCTGAACACTTCGATCAGCTCGGCGACCTTCCTGCGTTGTTCATCGGGATCGCCGCTGACGATGGCCTGCTCCACACAGGAGCCGAGGTGATCCGCCAGCACGAGTTGCTCGATCCTGGCCAGAGCCGAACGGGCGGCGCGGACCTGAGTCACCACGTCAAGGCAATACCGGTCCTGATCCACCATCTGACCGACGCCACGAACCTGCCCCTCAATTCGGGCCAGCCTTGTCGCAACGGACTTCTTGGTCTGGGCGTTCATGCTTGCCGGTATACCCTCTGGGGGTATAGGCGGCAATACCCCACATAGGTATCTTGGAGTGAACGCGGATGGTGCATGCGATCCTCATGGCGCTGAAGATGGCGGCCATCATGGGTTGGGAAATCCTTTGGGCGCTGATCTTCGGCTTCACGATTTCCGGCCTGATCCAGGCGGTCGTCTCGCACGGTGAAATGGCGAAGCTGCTGCCCGACGACCGCCCGAGGTCGATCCTCAAGGCGAGCGCCCTGGGCGCCGCCTCGTCGTCGTGTTCCTACGCCGCGGCCGCGATCAGCCGTTCGATTGTCCAGAAGGGCGGTAATTTCACCGCCGCCATGGCGTTTCAGTTCGCCTCGACGAACCTGGTCCTGGAGCTCGGCCTTATCCTCGCGATCCTTTTGGGCTGGCGCTTCACCGCCGCGACCTGGGCCGGCGGCGTGGTGATGATCGTCCTCCTCGTGGCGCTGATGCGTCTCGTCTTTCGCCGCCGCGTGGTCGAGGCGGCGAAGGCGCAGGCAGACAGGGGAGTGGCCGGCAAGATGGAAGGGCACGCCGCCATGGACATGTCGGTGACCGACGGCCCGCTCTGGCGGCGGATCGTGTCGGCCAAGGGTTTCACTTCGACCGCGCACTATTACTGGATGGACTGGGCCTCGTTGTGGTTCGACATCGGCATCGGCCTTCTGATCGCCGGCGCGGTGGCGGCTTGGGTTCCCCGGGACGTTTGGGCGCACGTCTTCTTCACCAACAACCCGCTGCTTTCGAAGGTGCTCGGACCTTTGATCGGGCCGTTGATCGCCGTGGTCACCTTCGTCTGCTCGGTCGGCAACATCCCTCTGGCCGCGGTTCTCTGGCAGGGCGGGGCCAGCTTCGGCGGGGTCATTGCTTTCATCTTCGGCGACCTGATCGTGCTTCCGATCCTGGACATCTACCGTCGCTATTACGGTCTGAAAGTCGCGGCGCTTTTGGGTGTCGTCTTCTATGCCGCGATGGCCGGAGCCGCCTACGTCGTCGAACTGGTGTTCGGCGTGTTGCATCTGATCCCGGCCCGGCGAATAACGGCGGTTCTTCCGGAGCGAATAAGCTGGAACTACACCTCGTGGCTGTCGGCGGTCCTGCTTTGGCGGTTCATGACGACGGGCGGTCCCGCCATGCTAAAGGCGATGAACGCATCCGGCGAGTCGAGCCACCGCCACTCGGAAGCCAAGGACGCGACCGCTTAAGACTTTTTCTCTGGTCGCGCGCCCTGTTCCGCGAACGCCCGCGCCAAACCGGCATAGTCCGACGGATCCGGGCCGGTGGCGTAGCTATGGAGCGCGCCGGTCTCAGCCCACGGCAGCCTCGCCTGGGTGAAGACCTCGATGAACGGGACGAACCAATCATGATCGTCGAGCACCGGGGCGCGGAGGTTGACGAATCCCTCGTCGCCTGACGGCAGGGTGAACATCCAACTCAGGCAATGCGGACAGAAGTGATGTCGCGTCTCGCCGTGGAGACCGCCGATCACCGGCTCGCCTCGCGTCACGCGCAGCGCGTCCGCTGGAAGGGTGACGGTCAAGGCGAAGGCGCTGGCGGTCATTTTCCGACAGCCACGGCAATGACAGGCCGAGGTGATGAGCGGCGGCGCGACGACCTCGACGCGTGTTTGGCCGCAGCGGCATCCGCCGGTCCACGGCAGGTTCCAGCCGCTCATGTCGCGCGGACTCTTCGCGAGGGGAGCGCGGCGCCGGCGAGGGAGATCAGCAGCATGGCGAAAAAAGCCCCGTCGCCCCACAGGTCGAACAGGGTCGGCTTCAGCGCGGGCGGCAGACGGGCGTCGATCACGCCCATCGCCCCTTCGCCGAGCGCCTCGCGCGGGATCAGCCGGCCCTGGGCGTCGATCACTCCGGATATGCCGGTCGGGGTGGCGCGGACCATAGGCAAGCCTTCTTCGATCGCGCGATAGCTGGCGAGGTTGAGATGCTGGAGCGGGCCGATGCCGGTTCCGAACCAGGCGTCGTTGGAGATGTTGACGATCCAGCGCGCCCGCAGGCCGGTGCGACCGCTCCCCACGCGGGTGAAGCCGGAATAGAGCGCCTCATAGCAGATCAGCGGTTGCATGATCGGCAGGCCGGGAACGGCGAGGGGTGCGGGACGCGGTCCCGCCGTGAAACCGTCGCCGACGTGGACCAGCGCCTTGAGGCCGATGCGCGACGCGAGGCTGTCCAGCGGCATGAACTCGCCGAACGGCACCAGTCGGTACTTGTCATAGAGCGCGAGAACCTTGAGGCCATCCGGGCGTCGACGGATGACCGCCATGCTGTTGAAGATGCCGGCCGTGTCGCGCGGGCCCTGGCCGTAGTGGTAGCCGCCGAGGATCAGGGTCTGTCCCGGCGCGAGGGCGCCGGCGATGTCGTCATAGGTCCAGGCGCCCGGGGCCAGGTAGTCCTCGAACGCGGCGGGGATCGCGCCCTCGGGCCAAAGGACGATGTCGGGCCTCACCGCCGCGGTCCCGGCGGTAAGGCGGACGTAGCGGCCGACGATTCCGGCGAAGGCGGCGCGATCGTATTTGGTCTCTTGCCGAACGTCGGCCTGCACGATCCGGATCACAGGGCCGGTCGCCGCCGGCCCCGGCGCGGCGAGGCGGAAGGCGCCGAACGCCAGCAGGCTTGTCAGGCTGAGAACGCCCGCGACGGCGACGCCGAGGCCGAGCCGGCCCTCGTGCACAACAAAAAAAGCGGCGACGGCAGCGAGGGTCAACCAGGTGAGACCGTAGATCCCGACCACCGAGGCGATCTGCGAGATGGGTCCTCCCGCCTGCCAGCTCGCTCCCGGCAGGTCCCAGGGAAAGCCGGTGAGGATGTGCCCGCGCAGCCATTCGAACAGGGAAAGCGCGGCGGCGAACAGCAGCACGCGCGGGGGTGAGCGACCCTTCAGCGACCGAAACGCCGCTCCCGCCGCGCCCCAGAACAGGGCCATGAACATGGCGGTGAAGATCACCGCGAACGGCGCCATCCAGCCCTGATTGCTGGCGTCGACCTGAAACGGCTCGGCGAGCCACCACAGCGACACCACGAAATAGGCGACGCCGACCTGCCAGCTTCTGGCGAACGACGCCCGACGACTTGGCGCGCGGTCGGCGAGGACGAACATCAGGCCGTAGCCGAGCAGTCCCGGCACGAACCCCCACGGCGGCTGGGCGAAGGCGGCCAGGACACCCGCGAGGACGGCGATGACCCTCGCCGGCCATTTGCCGCCACGCGCCGCGATCCGGAGCGCGGGCTCCCAGCCCGCCCTTTCTTCGCTCGCGGTGGTTCTGGGCGACAAGAGCGGGCTGGGAGCCCGCGCTCCGGAATCAGTTGTCATCCGGCGACAGCCACGCTGGACGGCCGCACGCGCAGGCGCTTGACCCGGCGGGGGTCGGCGTCGGTGACTTCGAACTCAAACCCGCTGGGGTGGGCGATGACTTCGCCGCGCTGTGGCACACGTCCGGCCAGCGCGGTGACCAGGCCGGCGGCGGTGTCGATCTCCTCGTCCTCCTCCGGGGTGGCGAAATCCTGGTGGAGGGTTGCTTCGAGGTCCTCCAGCGGGACCCGGCCATCGACCTCGAAGATGCCGCCGGCGCGAGCGACGATCTGGACGGCGGAGGCCTTGTCGTGCTCGTCGTCGATCTCGCCGACCACCGCCTCGAGCACGTCTTCCAGGGTCACCAGGCCATCGACGCCGCCGAACTCGTCGATCACCATGGCCATGTGGACCCGGCTCGACTGCATGCGCACCAGCAGGTCGGCCGCGCGCATCGATGCGGGCACGAACAGGGTTTCGCGCTTCAGGGCCGGCAGATCCTGGCCGCCGGGCCGGCGCCGCGCGGGATCGGCCAGGAGCTTGAACACGTCGCGCAAGTGGACGAAGCCGACCGGGTCGTCGAGGGTGTCGCGGAACACCGGCAGGCGGGAATGCTCGCTGCCGGCAAACGCCGCCACCACCGTCTCGAAGGTTTCCGACAGGTCCACCGCCTCGATGTCCGCGCGCGGCGTCATCACGTCGCCGACGGTCATGGTCTGGAAGGCTTCGGCCTGCTCGCGCAGGGCGGCCGCGGCATGGTCGGTTTCGCCGCCTTCGTCCGGGTCGGGGGCGAGCCCGATCATCGCCAGCCAAGCGGCCAAGCCGCGCGGCTTCTGACGCTCGCTATCCATCGGCCGTGATCCCGCGAGCGGCGTAGGGGTCGGCGACGTCGAGCTGGGCGAGGAGCCGCCGCTCCAGCGCCTCCATGGCCGTCGCCTCGTCATCCGCCTGATGATCGTGGCCGACGAGATGAAGAACGCCGTGGATAACCAGATGCTTGAGGTGATCGGACAGCGACTTGCCCTGTTCCGCCGCCTCCCGCGCGCACACG
Organism: Caulobacteraceae bacterium; assembly: GCA_965277785.1. GTDB lineage: Bacteria > Pseudomonadota > Alphaproteobacteria > Caulobacterales > Caulobacteraceae > Acaudatibacter. The sequence continues at coordinate 43,655 of CBDIDP010000001.1, read as the reverse complement.
CCGTATGCGAGCGCGATGTCCCCCAGGCAGCCGGCGCCGGGCGCGGCGGGAAAGGCGAGGACGTTGGTCGGTGTGTCCTTGCCCCGGAACCGCGCGTTGAGATCCCGCACCACGGCGTCGTCGGTGAGCAGAACGGTCACCGTCCCCGCGTCCGGCGGGCTGGCGGCGCGCGCGGTGTGGCGGACGATCCTGCGGACGTTCGGCAGGGCGCGATCCCAGTCGGCGCACCCCACTTGGAGGGCGATCCGGGTCACGGCCGTTTCCTCGCCGCGTCGGCATCGTAGGCGGCGACGATCTTGCCGACCAGCGGGTGGCGGACGATGTCGGCGCCGGTGAAGCGCGTGACGGCCACGCCCTCGACCCCGTCCAGGATCGACACGGCGTGGGCGAGGCCGGAATCTCCGGGATTGATCAGGTCGACCTGGCTGGGATCGCCGGTCACCGCCATGCGCGAGCCCTCGCCGATCCTGGTCAGCACCATCTTCATCTGCAGGCGGGAGGTGTTCTGCGCCTCGTCGACGATGACGAAGGCGTGCGACAGGGTGCGGCCGCGCATGAATGCGATCGGCGCGACCTCGATCTCGCCGCGCTCGCGCCGGCGGCGCAGGGCCTCGGCGCCCAGGATGGCGGTCATCGCCTCCCACACCGGCGCCATGTAGGGATCGACCTTCTCGTTCAGATCGCCCGGCAGGAACCCCAGCCGCTCGCCCGCCTCCACGGCCGGCCGCGTCACCACCAGGCGTTCCACCTCTCCGGACCGCAAAAGGCTCGCGCCATGGGCGACGGCGAGGAAGGTCTTGCCGGTGCCCGCGGGTCCGAGACCGAACACCAGGTCGTGGCTCCCCAGCGCTTCGAGATAGCGCGCCTGGGCGGCGGTCTTCGGCGCGGTCGCGCCGCGCCGGGCGCCGATGGGGGCGGCGACGCCTCCCGTCTTGGCCTGTTCGATGGCGACGCGCACGTCGGCGGTGGAAACATCGAGGCTGGAGGCGACGCGGCCCTTCAATGTCTCGATGGTCGACTTCGCGGCGCGACGCCCGGCGGCGTCGCCGTTCAGCGATACTCCGCCGCCCGGCGTCTCGATCAGCACGTGAAAGGCGTCCTCGATCAGCGCGGCGTGACGGCCGCCGGCGCCGGACACCGCGCGCACCGCCGCCTCGGGCAGGGGAACGAACTCGGACACGCCACGGCTCAAACGGTTTCGAGCGCCCGCGCGCCCCCAAGGCTCATATGGGCCGAGGCGGTGATCTCCACGGCGACGATGTGTCCGATCAGGCTGGCTGACCCGTCGAAATGGACCGCCTGGAGGTAAGGGCTGCGGCCGATGACCTGACCCGCATGCCGGCCGGGCTTCTCCACCAGCACATCGAGCGCGCGGCCTTTCATCGAGCCGTTGAATGCTCGCTGCTGCGTCTCCAACAGCGCCTGCAGGCGCGCGAGGCGATCGATCTTGACGTCCTCGGCGATTTGGGCCGCCATCGCCGACGCCGGCGTTCCGGGGCGGCGGGAGTATTTGAACGAGAAGGCGCTGGCGAAACGCACCTCGCGGACGAGGTCCATCGTCGCCTCGAAGTCCGCCTCCGTCTCTCCGGGGAAGCCGACGATGAAGTCGCTCGAGAGGGCGAGGTCGGGCCGCGCCCGGCGCAGGCGCTCGATGGTGCGACAATAGGACTCCGTGGTGTGGGCGCGGTTCATCGCTTTCAGAATGCGGTCCGAACCCGACTGCACCGGCAGATGCAGATAGGGCATCAGCGCCGCGACCTCGCCGTGCGCGGCGATCAGGTCGTCGCCCATGTCGGCGGGATGGCTGGTGGTGTAGCGGATGCGGACAAGGCCGGGGATCGCGGCGAGGCGCCGGATCAGCGCCGCCAAGCCCACGCCGTTGCTGTTATAGGCGTTGACGTTCTGACCCAGCAGGGTGATTTCGCGGACACCCCCGGCGGTGAGGCCGCGCGCCTCGGCCAGAATGTCCTCCACAGGCCGCGAATATTCCGCGCCGCGTGTGTAAGGCACCACGCAGAAGGTGCAGAAGCGGTCGCAGCCCTCCTGCACGGTGAGGAAGGCGCTGACGCCGCCCGGCGCGCGTTCGATCGGCAGGGCGTCGAACTTGGCGTCGGCCTCGAAATCGGTGGCCAGCCGCTCTCCCGCCGAGCGGTGGGCGCGGGCGATCATCTCGGGCAGGCGGTGGTAGCTTTGCGGGCCGACGACCAGATCCACGGCCGGCTGGCGTCGGATGATCTCGGCGCCCTGGGCCTGGGCGACGCAGCCGGCGACGGCGATCAGGGTGGTTTTCCCGGCTTCAGTGCGCTCGACCTTCATCGCCTTGGCCCGGCCGAGTTCGGAGAACACCTTTTCCGTCGCCCGCTCGCGGATGTGGCAGGTGTTGAGGATCACGAGGTCGGCGTCATCCGACGTGTCGGTGAGGGCGTAGCCGAGCGGGCGCAACACATCGGCCATGCGCTCGCTGTCGTAGACATTCATCTGGCAGCCGTAGTTCTTGATGAACAACCGCTTGCCGGTCGCGGAGTCACTCATCGGCGGGAACGCCGTAGAGCTCGAGGCGGTGGTCGACGAGGCGGTAGCCCAGCCGCTTGGCGATCGCCTGCTGCAGCGCCTCGATCTGGTCGTCGACGAACTCCACCACCCGGCCGGTCTTCATGTCGATCAGGTGGTCGTGATGGCTCTCGCTGGCTTCCTCGTAGCGCGAGCGGCCGTCGCGGAAGTCGTGTCGCGTCAGGATGCCGGACTCTTCGAACAGGCGCACGGTGCGATACACGGTGGCGATCGAGATATGCGGATCGATCGCGTGAGCGCGGCGATGCAGTTCCTCGACGTCCGGGTGATCGGTCGCGACGGAAAGCACGCGCGCGATCACCCGCCGCTGCTCGGTCATGCGCATGCCCTTCTGGGCGCACAGTTGTTCCAGACGTTCCAAGCCGCCGCTCCGCTGGCCCGCTCCGGCCGTCGATGGATCATCGATCATAGGGCGGCGGCCCTTGTCTGTTAAGGTCGCGGCGCAAGACCAAGGCGTCCATCGCCCCTCCCGGTCTCGAATAGTATGCGCGCCGTCGCCCGACCTCGGTGAAATTGCGCGCGCTGTAGAGCGCGCGCGCGGCGGTGTTGTCGCGGGCCACCTCGAGGAACAGGGCTTCGGCGCCCGCTTCAGCCGCCCGATCTAGAGCCGCGTTCAGCAGGATGGATCCGACTCCCCGTCGTCGGCGCCCGGGATCGACCGCCAGGGTGAGGATTTCCGCCTCGTCGGCGATCCTGCGGCAGAGGACGAAGCCGGCGTCCGGCGGTTCCGTGATCACCGCGAAGGCTCCGGCGCCCTGCAGGAAATAGCGGATGACGTCCTCGCTCCACGGCGCGTCGAACGCCGCCGCGTGGACGGCCGCCATCGATTGCGCATCATCGGAGTCCGCGGCCCGTGATCCGATCAAGGCGCGGTCCTCGCTGCCTTGGGCGAGGCGTCCGGCGGCCGAAGGTAAAGCGGGGTTGGCGGCGCGAGATCGGACCGCGCCGCGAGCCGCGCCACGCTCTCCGCCGACGGGGCGCCGATCTCGACGAGCCGCGCCTCGGGCGCGACGGGCCGCAGCAATCCTGCGCCCGGCCCGAGCAGAACGACATCGCGCGCGCCGCAAACCTCCACCAGCCGGGCGCCGGCCGCCTCGACCGGGAGAATGTCGGGGGCGGTCAGCGGCGACCGTCTCTCGAAGATTTGGAGATAGAGGTTGCCGCGGCCAGCGTCGATCACCGCCGCCTTCAGCCGATCGCTCGAGACACTCGCCGCCAGCGCCTCCAGCGTCCCGACGCCGACACAGGGCCGGTTCAGCGCAAGCGCCAAGCCCTTGGCGAACGCGAGTCCGACCCGCAGTCCGGTGAACGATCCCGGTCCGACCGTCACGCCGACGCGGTCCACGTCGGTGAAGGTGAGACCCGCGTCGCGCATCAGATCTCGGACCATGGGCGCGAGGCGCTCCTGATGACCACGTGTCATCGGTTCGGATGAGGAGGAGACGAGGTCTTCGTTGTCCAGCAACGCCGCCGAACAAGCGTTTAAGCACGTGTCGGCCGCAAGAACGATCACGATGCAAACACCTCTCCCATGGGGAGAGGGAGGGGCCCAGCGAAGCTGGGAAGGTGAGGGGTTACGGTGTCGCGGGGTCGTCCGACTTTGCTTGAGCCACCGTAACCCCTCACCTTCCCGCGCGCGAAAGGGCGAGCGGGCCCCTTCCTCTCCCTATGGGAGAGGTGAAGAACTGGAACGCTCCTCAAACGATCTGGCACGCGTCGTCGAAGTCGTGGCGGGGCAGGCGCGGAAAGAGGTTCTCGTCGGTGCCGTGGCCGATCGAGCAGATGAAGTTCGACTTGATCTTCGTTCCGGCGAAGAAGGCGGCGTCGACGCCGGCGTTGCCGAAGCCGGACATCGGGCCGCAGTCGAGGCCGAGCGCCCGCGCCGCGATCATCAGGTACGCGCCTTGCAGCGAACTGTTGCGCACCGCGCCGAGTTCTGTCGCGACGGCGTCGGTGAAGTTGGCCTTCATGTTCGGGACGTGGGGAAAGAGCTTGTCCAGCGTTGCGGGGTAGTCGAGGTCGTAGCCGACGATCACCGTTACCGGCGCCTGCATGATCTTGGCTTTGTTGGCGCCCGAGGCCACGGCGACGAGCTTTTGCTTCGCCTCGGTGCTGGTCACGAACACGAAACGCGCCGGATTGCTGTTGGCGGCGGTCGGCCCCCATTTGGCGACGTCGTAGATCCGGCGGATCAGGTCTTCCGGGACCGGCTCGGAGGTCCAGCCGTTGCGGCTGCGCGCCGAGAGAAAGAGCTGGTCGAGGACCGGCTCCGAGACGCTTTGGTTCATGTACCGCCCCTAGAGCGCCTGCTCGACCCGGGTGACTTCCGGCACATAGTGGCGAAGCATGTTCTCGACCCCGGCCTTGAGCGTCGCCGACGACGACGGGCAACCGGCGCAGGCGCCGCGCATGTGCAGCCACACCGTGCCGTTGTCCGGCTCGAAGTGGGAGAAGATGATGTCGCCGCCGTCCTGCGCCACGGCCGGGCGGATGCGGGTGTCGAGCAGGTCCTTGATCTCGACCACGATCTGGGCGGCGTCGGCGTCGTAGACACGGTCGTCGTCGCGGCTGGCCTCTTCGCCGGCCATGATCGGCTGGCCCGAGGTGAAGTGGTCCATGATCGCCGCCAGGATCGGTGCCTTGAGATGCGACCAGTCGTGCTCGTCATCCTTGCGCACGGTGAGGAAGTCACCGCCGAAGAAGACGCGGGTGACGCCGGAGAGGGCGAACAGGTCGCGGGCCAGCGGCGAGGCCTGAGCTTCTTCCGCATCGTGGAACTCGCGCGTGCCGGCGCCCCGGACTTCGCGGCCCGGCAGGAACTTGAGAACGCCGGGGTTCGGCGTGGCTTCGGTCTGAATGAACATGGGGTGTAGATGGCGAAGACGGAGGTCAGGTGCAAGTTTGCCGGCGGCGACGGGAACCCCCTACCGCTCGCTGGCGCGAGTCGCTTCCCCCTGATGGGGAAGACGGGTTCAGCGCGGACGCCGCTCTTCCTGTGTCTTCCCATCAGGGGGAAGCGACTCGCCTCGGGCGAGCGGTAGGGGGTCTACGCCCCCGGCCAAAGCCCCACGATCCGCCGCGTCTCGGCCATGATCGGCTCGGCGATCGCCCGCGCCCGGTCCGCGCCGTCGGCTAAGATGGCGTCGATCTCGGCCGGGTCGGCCATCAGACGGCGCATGTCGGCGGAGATCGGCGCGAGGCGCCCGACCAGAGCGTCGGCCAGAGCCGGCTTGAACACACCGAAACCTTTGCCGGCGAACCGGCTCAGGACCTCCGCCGTCGCCTCGCCGGTGACCGCGCCGTAGATGCCGACGAGGTTCTCCACCTCCGGGCGGCCCTTCAGGCCGGCGGCGTCTTCAGGCAACGGCGCCGGATCGGTCTTGGCCCGCTTGATCTTCGAGACGATGGCGTCGGCGTCGTCGGTCAGATTGATGCGCGACTGATCCGATGGATCGGACTTCGACATCTTCGCCAGGCCGTCGCGCAGCGACATCACCCGCGCGCCGGCGCCTTCGATCAGGCCCTCGCACAGCGGAAAGAAGTCCGGCGCGTCGAAGTCGTGGTTGAACTTAGCGGCGATGTCGCGCGTCAGTTCGAGGTGCTGGCGCTGGTCGTCCCCGACCGGGACATGCGTTGCGTGATAGACCAGGATGTCGGCGGCCTGCAGCACGGGATAGTCGTACAGCCCGACGCTGGCGCCTTCCTTGTCCCTGCCGCTCTTTTCCTTGAACTGGGTCATGCGGTCGAGCCAGCCGACGCGGGCGACGCAGTTGAAAATCCATGCCAATTCGACGTGCTCGCGCACCGCCGACTGCGGGAAGATGATCGCCCGCTTCGGATCGACGCCCGAGGCGATGTATGCGGCGGCGATTTCGCGTGTCTGGCCGGCAAGCCTAGCCGGATCCTGCCAGGCGGTGAGGGCGTGCAGGTCGACGACGCAGAACAGGCATTCCATCTCGTCCTGCAGGGCGACGAACTTCACCAGGGCGCCCAGATAATTGCCGAGGTGGAGGTCGCCGGACGGCTGCACGCCGGACAGGACGCGGCGGCGGCGAGGGGCGGTCGAGGCGGCGTGATCGGTCATCGCGCCCCTCTAGCAGCAGGGCGCGCGGGGGTCAGCCATGGATCACCGCGCGGCGCTGGCTCTGGCGCGGGAGAGGCGGCGGCTGGCGACGCCGGGCTCTTCGAAGTCGAGCACGTCGGAGAGTTGGCGCCGCAGGGTGTCGAGCGTCGCGGGATTGGTCACCTTCAATCCGCCGGCGTCGACGACGTAAAAGGCGTCGACCGCCCGCTCGCCGTGGTTGTCGATGTGCGCCGACTGGATCGAGAGGTCGGCGTCCGACAGGGTCCGGGCGAGCATTGCGAGCAGCCCGGGCCGATCGCGGCCGGAGGTTTCGACCACCGTCGCGGCCGAGGAGGCGTCGTTGTCCAGCACCACCGACGAGGGGATCGAAAAGGCGGACGCGCGCCCAAGCTCATAGGCGCCCGCCGTGAAGATCGTCAGCCGGCCCCGCGCCGCGTCTTCCAGGGCGCCGACCAGCTTGTCGGCGAGGCGCGGATTGCCTTCGGCGAACGGTCGGCCGTTCGAATCCTGGACCCGGAAGATGTCGAGCGCGCCGCCGTCGCGCGAGGTGAAGATCCGCGCGCCCATCACATTGCCGCCGAGCGCGGCGATGGTCATGGCGAGGTCGGCGAACAGGCCCTGACGGTCGCGGGCGGCGACGAGCACCTCGGTGGTGGCGCCGTCGCTCGGCCGCGCCTCCGCGGCCGCGCCGTCCTGGCTCTCCGCCCGCCTGGCGAGGGCGAAGTGGGCGCGCTGCGCATCGCCGGTCACCGTCGCGAAATAGGCGTCCTCCAGCGACGCCGCCCAGGCTCGCGCGTCCGGCTCATCCCGAACGAGAGCGACGCGGCAGTCATACGCGATCGCCTCCTGGCGGCGCCGGGCGGCGCCGGCGGCGTCGGAGGTGCGACCTCCTCTGAACAGAGCTTCGGTCGCGCCATAGAGTTCGCGAAGGAGCTGCCCCTTCCAGCCGTTCCAAACCCCGGGTCCCACCGCGCGGATATCGGCGATGGTCAGGACCAGCAGCATGCGCAGCCGCTCCGGCGTCTCGACGATAGCGGCGAAGGCGGCGACGGTGGCCGGATCGCCGACATCGCGCTTCTGGGCGTAGTCGCTCATCACCAGATGATGCTCGACGAGCCAGACGACGAGATCGACCCGGTGGCGCTCCAGTCCGAGACGCTCGCAGGCCTGGCGCGCGGTGCGGGCGCCGGCGAGTTCCTGTCCGCCGACCAGCCCCTTGCCGGTGTCGTGCAGCAGCATGGCGAGGTACAGCGCCTCGCGATCCTCGATGAGCGGCATGACCGCCGTGCCCAAAGGATGGTCTTCGCCGAGGCGGCCGGCGTCGATGTCGTTGATGATGCCGACCGCCCGCAGGGTGTGCTCGTCCACCGTGTAGGAGTGGTACATGTTGAACTGCATCTGCGCGACGACATGGCCGAACTCGGGCACGAACCGGCCGAGCACGCCGGCTTCGTTCATCAATCCGAGCGCCCGCCTCGGCTTGCGGGCTTTCGACAGAATGCCCAGGAACACCGCCGCGGCGGTCGGGTCGCGGCGCACTCTGGAGTTGATCAGGCCGAGTTTCCGGGTCGCGGTGGTCAGGGCGTCCGGGTGGAGGTCGACGTCGCGTGCGTCGGCGATCTGGAACAGGCGAAGCAGGTTGACCGGGTCGCGGTCGAACGTTTCCGGTCCGGTGATCGACAGCCGTCCGCCGTCCAGCATGAAGCCGGGTTCTTCCAAAGGCACGCGCGTCGATTTTCCGGGAATGAAGCGCGACAGCCCCCGGGGCGCGGACTTCAAGTGCTCGGCCTCCAGCTTGGCCGAGAAGGCGCGGGTCAGCAGGCCGACCTCCTTGGCGATGAGGAAGTAGCGCCGCATGAAACGCTCGACGGCCGGGGTGTTGTCGCCGCCGCGCGGCCGGTCGTGATAGCCCATGCGCCGGGCGACCTCCGGCTGGACGTCGAAGGTCAGCCGTTCCTCCGGCCGGCCGGTGGTGAAATGCAGATGGGCGCGCACCGCCTCCAGAAAATCGAACGACCGGATGAAGGCGCGGGTCTCGCGCCCGTCGAATACCCCCATGCGCATGGCGCCCTCGACGCCCTCCGTGGGGTGCAGGTATTGCGCGATCCAGAACAGGGTATGCAGGTCGCGCAGGCCGCCTTTTCCTTCCTTGACGTTGGGCTCGACCATGAACCGGCTGGCGCCGGCCTTGGCATGGCGGTCGTCGCGCTCCTTGAGTTTGGCGGCGACGAATTCCGCGCCCGTGCCCTTGACCACCTCGTCCCGAAATCGCTTGCAAAGCTCGTCCGCCAGCGGTCGTTCCCCGGTGAGGTAGCGCGCCTCGAGGATCGAGGTGCGGATGGTCATGTCGGCGCGGGAAAGCTTGACGCATTCGGCGACGGTGCGCGAGGCGTGGCCGACCTTGAAGCCGAGATCCCACAGCGCATAGAGCATGAATTCGATCACGCTCTCGGTGTGCGCCGCCTCCTTGTATGGTCGGACGAACAGCAGATCGATGTCGGAAAACGGCGCCAGTTCGCCGCGGCCGTAACCGCCGACCGCCATCAGGGCGATGCGCTCGGCCTGGGTCGGATTGCGCGCGCGGAAGACGTGGACCGTGGTGAAATCGTAAAGCGCCGAGATCACCTCGTCGGTGACCGCGCAGAGCAGACGCGCGGTCTCCACGCCCCCCGCGCCGTTCTCCAGCCGCTCCTTGGCGATCATGCGGCCGCGGAACAGCGCCGCTTTCAGAAGTTCGATGGCCCGCCGACGCTGCTCGGCGGCATCCCCGTTGGCGTCGATGGCGCCGATGGAAAGCTGCGAGCGCAGGCGGTAGCCGTCGACGACATGTTCGATTCGGGTCGGGCGCAGGCGCGGCGGCATCAGCCGATTATATCCAGCCCGCCCGCTTCGTGCACGGACCGGTTCGCGCCCAGGAACTCCAGCATGGCGGCGGCCGACCAGCCCCCATCCGCTTCCGCCCGCACCTGGTCTCCGAGCGCCGCCGCCCGCGAAGCGTAGCCGCGATCGGCGAGCACGGTCCGCACCGCGCGGCGGATGCCGCGCGCCGAGGCGCCGCGCGACAGCCGTATGCCGGCGCCGCGGCTCGCGAGGCGTTGCGCGTTCTCCGGCTGATCGCGGCCCATCGGCAGGCAGATGACCGGAACGCCGTTCATTAGCGGTCGCAGCACCGTGCCATGGCCGCCGTGGCAGATCATCGCCGCGCAGTGAGGGACGATGTCGTCGTGATCGGCGGCGGCCACCACCGTCACGTTCGTGAGGCCCTTAAGCGGACGTTCCGCCATCGCGGGGCCAAGGGTGACGATTCCCCGGACCGGCAGCGCCGCCAGCGCCGCGATCGATCGCCGGATCGCGCGCTCCTGACCCTGGTAGGTCGTGCTGAACGATACCAGCACGTTGGGTCGGGAAGGATCGATCAGGCCGGAGGGCGGCTTCTCGCGCGCCCAGCCCGGGGTGTCGCCGAGCGGACCGGCGTAGGCGAACGGCGTCGGCGGCGGCGTTGCTCCGAAATCGAAGCGGAGGCTGGCGCCCAGCACCACCAGTTCCGCCGCCCGCAACTGATCGAGGGTTCGTTCGAGCGGCGCCAGGCCGAGGGACGCGCGCGCGGCGTTGAGGTCGCCCAGGCCCGTATCGTACCACCGCGCGATCATCCGGCGCGCGCCGTCCTCCCGCCGCCGCTGAAATCCCGTGACCGCGGGCGGGAAGCCGGGACCGAAGGGAGGCGTGTCGAGGCGGGTCGGGAAAGACCATACGTTCGATGTCAGCAGCGCGAGCGGCAGAGCCGCCGCCTCGCACGCCGCCATCACGCCGAACAGAAGTTCGTTGGAGACCACCACGTCCGGTCGGAAGTCCGCCACGATCTCCAGGGTGTCGGCGGCGTAGCGGCGCGCGGGACCGCAGATGACCGCCTCGCAGATCGACCGCACCACGGCGGGCGGCCAGCGCGCCCGCCAATCGTCGAGCGGATCGTCGGAGCGCCCCAGCGCGGCGCGGTTGGGCGCGAGCCGCCACGATCGGAAGCTCAACCCCGCTTGGCGGGCCTGCTCCCGGTTGGCCTCGTCGGATGCGAACAGAATGTCGTGGCCGGCCTCCGCGAGGCGGCGCGCGACCAGAAGGGCCGGAGGCACATGACCGCCGCCCTCGAAAGTCGCGAAGAGAAACTTCATGAGCTCCGAGCGGGTTGGAACAAGATCAAAATGTCGGCACTGTACAAACGGCTGTGCTCGGCGTGGTCGCCTTTGGCCGGAGGCGTCTCCATCGGCATTCCTATAGAGCTGAGAGCGCGAGCGCGAGCAGAGTATGAGTGAAGGCATCGTGACGAGCCGCGGACCGGTCAGGGTCTCGGCTTCCTCGACGGCGCGGGGTCGCGTCACGGAGTTGCGCGACCGCGTCGACCGTGCGCTCGAACAATCCCTTCCAGGGGGCGGCGCGGCGGTCGGCCGGCTTCATGACGCGATGCGTCACGCGGTGTTGTCACCGGGAAAACGTATCCGGCCTCTCCTTACGTTGGTCACCGCGGAGCATCTCGATTGTCCGCCGTCGACCGCCATGCCCGCGGCGTGCGCGCTGGAATTGGTCCACGCGGCCTCCCTCGCGCTGGACGACCTTCCCTGCATGGACAACGCCGACCTGCGTCGGGGGCAACCGTCGCTGCACGTGCGACACGGCGAGGACGTCGCGGTCCTCGCGAGCATCGCCCTGCTGAGCCACGCCTTCGACGTTCTCGCGCGGTTGCCTAGGATCGATGACGCGGCGCGGGTGCGGATGGTCGCCCTGCTGGCCCGGACCGTGGGCGCCAACGGCCTCGTCGAGGGGCAGGTGAAGGATCTGCGCGCTCCCGCGGACCCCTCCGTCGTCGCGCTCCGGGAGGTGCACTATCAGAAGACCAGCGTGCTGTTCATGGCGGCGGTGGAGATCGGCGCGGTCATCGCCGGCGCGGCCCCGACCACCATCAACGCGCTGCGCTGCTTCGCCGAGGAATTGGGGCTTGCCTTTCAGGCCATGGACGATCTGGATGACGACGACGAGATCCAGTCCGGTAAACCAGGCGCCAACATGCTTTCCGTAATTGACAAGCGGACCCTGCGGCAGGAGGCCGCGACGCGGGTCGCGGCCGCGAAGGCGGCGCTGCGCCGGGGCGACCGGCGTCTTCTTCCGATGCAGGACTACGTCGATCTGCTCCTCGCCCGACCCGCCAAGCGGAGGGCTCATGGCTGAAATCATCGCGGACGCGGGCGGCTTTCTGATTGGCCTGGTCGGGATGGAGGGGGTGGCCTGGGTGGTGCACAGATACCTGATGCACGGCTCGCTCTGGGTTCTCCACCAGTCTCACCACCGGGCGAGGCGAGGGCCGGTGGAACTCAACGACCTGTTCGGGCTCGGTTTCGCGGCCGTCGCTATCGTGTTCTTCCTGATCGGCGCGCGGCCGGGCTGGTCGCCGCTGTGGTGGTTCGCCGCGGGCATGACGGCTTACGGCGTACTGTACACCATCGTCCACGACGGTCTCGTGCATCGGCGTTGGCCACTGGGCCTGCGCTCCGACCGCGGCTATCTGGGCAGGCTTGCGCAAGCCCACAGGCTGCACCACGCCACCCTTCGACGCGACGGCGCGGTATCGTTCGGCTTCCTGGTCGTGGGCGATCCGGACCGTCTCGCCGCCGACTTGCGCCAGCACCGCGGACGGCCGAGGTGAGCCGCTTCGACCGCCAGGCCGCGGTGGGGCTGACGCTCGCCCTCGCGATCATCGGGTCGTGGGTCGGCCTGCACGTCTGGGCCATTTTCTTCCACCCATGGGTGGCCGCCGACTGGCTGCCGGCGATCATGGTCATCGCTCTGCAGACCTGGCTGGGCGCCGGCATGTTCATCGTGGCGCACGATGCGATCCACGGCTCGCTGGCGCCCGGGCGCCCAAGGCTCAACGCCATCGTCGGCGATGTCGCCGTGGGGCTCTACGCCGGCTTCAGCCTCGGCAAACTGGCGAAGGCGCACTTCGAACATCACCGCGCGCCCGGCACGCCAGAGGATCCCGATTTTCACTCCGCCCGATCCGCGACATTCGTCGCGTGGTTCGTCAACTTCTTCCGCCACTATTTCGGTTGGTGGGAGTTTGGCCGGATCACCTTGGTGGCGGCGGTCTATGTCTTCGCATTTCACGCGTCTCCCATCGCCGTCGGCATGTTCTGGGGGTTGCCCGCGATCCTTTCGGCCGTCCAACTCTTCACCTTCGGCACCTATTTGCCGCATCGCGCGGAGCAGGCGCCGTTTCCGGACAGCCACCGCGCGCGGACCCTCGACTACCCCTGGCTGCTGTCGCTTCTCGCCTGTTTTCATTTCGGCCGGCACCGGGAGCACCACGGCCACCCTGATGTGCCCTGGTGGAAGCTGCCCTCCGTCAAGGAGTCCTGAGGCCGCGACGCTTCAGATATGCGACCATAGAGCGGCTCGGGGGCTCACCGGTCCAAGGGGCAGCCGGCTCCACAGCACGACCAGCGCGCCGCGCAGCACCAGCCACGCCATGACCGCCTTTGGGACCCTCATTCGTCTGCCCAGAGCGGCCGGTCCGCGCCTGAGGATCCTGCGGCCGATTTCGCGGTAGATGCCCCGAGCCGCCGTGATGGCGAGGGCGGCGCGGAACGGCAGAAAGCGTAGGCCTTGCCGCGACGAGCGGTAGTATGCCTCCGCCAGGGCCAACAGTTCCGAGGCGACGGCGAACAGAGCCTCGCGGTTGCTTTCATTCAAAAGAACGCCCGGTTCCGAGGCGAGGCCGGCCTTGGAGAGCGTCTCGGCGGGCAGGTAAATTCGGCCGGCGGCGGCGTCCTCCCCGATGTCGCGGCAGATATTGGTGAGCTGGCAGGCCAGCCCGAGGTCTTGCGCCCGACGCAGCACGGCGGCGTCCCGCACGCCCATGATCGAGGCCATCATCACCCCGACGGCGCCGGCGACCCCCCAGCAGTAGGCCAGGACATCCTCGACGGTCTCATAGGTCCGTCGCTCCACATCCATGGCAAAGCCGTCGAGCACTTCCAGCGGCCAGACCTCGGCGAGTTGGTGGCTCAGCGCGACGCGCTGGAAAGCGGCGAAGGCGGGCGCGTTCATCGGCGCGCCGTCGAGCGCCGCGATCGTCTCCCGGCGAAGCTTGGCAAGCCGCTTGGCGCTCTCCTCGCGGCAAAGATGCTGGGCGCCGCGGCCATGGTCCTGGCCATCGATCTGGTCATCGCAGTAGCGGCACCAGGCGTAGAGTTGCCACACGTCCTCTCGCAACGTCCTGCCGAACAGCCGGGCGGCGAGCGTGAAACTGCTCGACCCCTTGGCCATCGCCTGCCGGCTGTGGACGGTCACGGCGTCCATGGTCAAGCCGCCACAGCCTCGGTAATATCGTCCAGGATCAGCCGGGCGGTCGCCTTGGCCGAGCCGACCACGCCGGGCACGCCCGCGCCGGGGTGGGTTCCGGCCCCGACGAAATAGAGATTGCGCAGCACCGCGTCGCGATTGTGCACCCGGAAGTAGGCGCTCTGGGTCAGGATCGGCTCAAGCGAGAACGCCGATCCCAGGTGAGCGTTGAGCTCGGCTTTGAAATCCGCGGGCGTGAAGATCTTCAGCGTCGCCAGATCGCGCCGCAGGTTCGGCAACAGCCGCGCCTCCAGCTCATCGAGGATCGCTTGGCCGTAGCGCGGACCTTCCTCGACCCAGTCGATCGCCCGTCCGAGATTCGGCACTGGAGACAGGGCGTAAAAGGCGCTGCACCCCGGGGGAGCCAGGGTCGGATCGGTGACGCTGGGCGCGTGGAGGTAGAGCGAGAAGTCTTCCCGCAGCGGGCCACCCGATCGGATGGCGTCGATCAGCTCCTTGTAGTGGGGACCGAACAGGATGGTGTGGTGAGCCAGGCCCGCGTGCGGCGGCCGGTTCAGTCCGAAATAGACCACGAACAGCGACATGCTGAAGCGCCGGCCGCTCAGATGCCGCGTCATGCGCGCGCCGCGGCCATGCCGCCCCAGGAGCTTGGCGTAGGTGTGCATCACATCGCCGTTGCTGGCGACGAGGTCAGCGGCGAAAACCCGGCCGTCGTTGGTGCGCACGCCGCTGACGCGATCGCCCCGGGTCTCGATCTCGTCGACCTCAGCGCTGGTGTGGACGACGCCGCCGATCTCCTCGAACAACCGCGTCATCGCGGCGATCAAGGCCCCGGTGCCGCCGCGGGCGAACCAGACGCCGCCCTCCCGTTCCAGGGCGTGGATCAGGGTGTAGATCGACGAGCTGGCGAAGGGGCTGCCGCCGACAAGCAGGGTGTGGAAGCTCAGCGCCTGGCGAAGGTGCGGCTCCTTCACGAATTTCGAGACGATCGAATAGACGCTGCGCCACGCCTGCATGCGCACCAGCGTGGGCGCCGCCCGGACCATGCTGGCGGGATCGAGGAAGGCGACGTGGCCGAGCTTGAGGTAACCTTCCTCGTACGCCGCCTGGGAGTACTCCAGAAACCGCGCGTAGCCGTCCACATCGGCGGGAGACAGCCGCGCGATCTGGCGGTCCAGCTCGGCCTGATCGTTGACGTAGTCGAACGTCGTCCCGTCCCGCCACAGCAGCTTGTAAAACGGGCTGATCGGCAGAAGCTCGCAGTAGTCCTCCAGCATGCGTCCGCTGAGCTCGAAAAGCTCCCGCAGCGACTTTGGATCGGTCAGAACCGTGGGGCCGGCGTCGAAGGTGTACCCGTCCTGCTCGAACACGTAGGCGCGGCCGCCGGGCTTGTCTCGCTTTTCAAGAAGAGTGACCCGGACGCCGGCCGACTGCAGCCGGATCGCGAGCGCGAGGCCGCCAAAGCCCGCTCCGATGACGATCGCGCTACGCAAGTCGAAGATCGCCTTGAGGTCTGGCGACGACCCTGAGCGCGCGGCCGAACGGCACCGGCGGCCGCCCGGTGAGGATGCGCATCTTGTCGATCAGGGTGAGGCGACGGGCGTAGAAGCGTTCGATCAGAGGTTTCGACAGGCGATAGAACCGCTGGAGCACCGCGTATCGCCGATCCGGCTCCGCCGCCTCGAACATCATGCGGTTCAGCCTCCGGTAGAAGCCGCCGTCCGCCCACAGCGCCTTGGACATCCTTTCAACCAGCGGCCTGACCTCGCCGGAGACGAGACGCGGGCAGTCGGCGATCGCTTCCGCCACCCGCGCGGCGTGCGGCAGCGAGTAACCGGTCGTGGGGTGAAAGAAGGCGCCGGCGACGCCGACGGTCGGCACGCCGGAGACGGTGCGGGCCCAAAACGCCGAGATATCTCCGCCAAGCACAATGGGAAGAACGCCGCTCTCCTGGCGCTGGACATCGACAATTGTCCAGCCGCGCTTTTCCGCATAGCGCCGGACCTCGGCGCCCAACCCAGGCAGGTCCAACGCGGGGCCGTCGCTGTAGCGCGTGTCCTCGATCAAGAGGCGCCGGGGCGCCAGCGGAAGCACGTAGAGAAAGCGATAGCCGTCGAGCTGCGGAACCGTCGCATCCATCATCATCGGCGCATCCAGGCCGTGCGGCGCCTGGAGCTCGACCTCCAGCCCGACGAATTTCTGATAGGCGAGCCGCATCGCGGATGATCCGGCGAACCCGCGCCCGTCGATAACCAGTGGAGCGTCGAACGTCCGGCCGTCCTCACACGAGGCGCTCGACGGCGTGATCTCGCCGACACAAGCGCTTCGGATCAGATCGGCGCCCAACGCTTCGTCGACGGCCGCCGCGAGGCCCTCCTCGGTAAGCCGCGCATAGGTCGTGTCGATGCGCCGGCGGTGTTCCGGAAAGGCGACGTCGTAGCCCGGCCACACGTTGGCGAAGAGACCAGAGAGGGTGCGCCAGCCGCGATCCGACAGGTCGCGGCGGAAGACACACCAGGTGTGGCTGGTGTCGGACCGCGCGGCGCGTTCGAGCATGATCACGCGCAACTCGGGGCGGCGCGATCTCAGTTCGAGCGCGATGAGGCTGTTGGCGAGCCCGCCGCCCACCAGAAGCACGTCGCACGCGGTTCGATTTTGAGAGCCGGCGGGCGACACCTTCATACTGATAGCAAGCGCCTCCAAGCCTGACCATTAAAGGCTCAGGGTCGTGATTGGAACGAACTCGATGTGAACTGGCCGGCGATGAAGCGGTTCCAGCCGTGCGTGACGTCTGGAGGTCAGGGGCGACCGTGGCGTCTTATCTCGCGACCGTTCCCGATAGCGACATGGCCTTGAGGCGGTAGAGAGCGTCCATCGCTTCGCGAGGACTCATCCCGTCGATATCCAGCACGGAAAGGCTCGCCTCCAAAGGCGTGGGAGTCGACGGCGAAGGTTCGGAGAAGAGCGGCATCTCGGCGAGACCGGAGTGGGTTGCCCCGTCCCGCTCCAGGCGCTCCAGCACTTCCCGCGCCCGGGCCACGACGGCGGCGGGCACGCCCGCGAGCCGGGCGACCTGGACGCCGTAGGATTTGTCGGCCGGCCCGGCGACCGCCTCGTGCAGGAAGACGAGGTCGCCGTTCCATTCCTTGGCTCGGAGCGAGAGGTTGCCGACATGGTCGAGCCGCGTCTCGAGGGCCGCGAGTTCGTGGTAGTGCGTGGCGAACAGGGCGCGGCATTGATTTGTCTCGTGAAGGGCTTCGGCGCAGGCCCAGGCGATGGCGAGGCCGTCCCAGGTCGCGGTGCCCCGGCCGATCTCGTCCAGCACCACCAGCGAGCGCGGGGTCGCCTGGGTCAGGATCGCGGCGGTCTCGATCATTTCGGTCATGAAGGTCGAGCGGCCGCGCGCGAGGTCGTCGCCGGCGCCGACCCGGCTGAACAGGCGGTCGACGACGCCGAGGCGCAGAGACGCCGCGGGGACGAAACACCCCGCTTGAGCGAGAATGGCGAGCAGGGCGTTCTGGCGCAGGAAGGTCGACTTGCCGGCCATGTTCGGTCCGGTAACGATGGCGAGCCGCGCGCCGGCGGCGCCTTCCGCGTCGAGGCGGCAGTCGTTCGGCGTGAAGGCGCCGCCCGCGCGGCGCACCGCCGCTTCGACCACGGCGTGGCGCGCGCCGGTCGCGAGGAAGACGGCGGACGGTTCCACGACCGGCCGGCAGGCGCCGACTTCCTCGGCCCATTCCGCGCCGGCGCCGGCGACGTCCAGCACGGCGAAGGCCTCGGCGGCGTCGAAGATCGCCGACGCGAGCGCCTGGGCTTGCGCCCGCCAGCGCTCGAACATGTCGAGTTCGAGTTCGAGAACCCGCGCCCCGGCGCGAGATATGCGCGCGTCGAGTTCGGCGAGTTCGACGGTGGTGAACCGCGCCTGGTTGGCCAGGGTCTGGCGATGGATGAAGGTCGCGGCGTTGGCGGCGGAGACGAGGCTCTCGGCATTCTTCGCCGACGCTTCCACGAAATAGCCGAGCACGGCGTTGTAGCGGATTTTGAGCGGCACCCCGCTCTGCACCGCCAGCCGCGCCTCCAGGGCGGCGATGACCTTGCGGCTCTCGTCGCGCAGGCTGCGCGCCTCGTCGATGTCGGCGGAGCAGCCCGCCGCCACCACCCCACCATCGCGGGCGAGCGCGGGTGGGTCTTCCGCCAGGCCGATGGCGAGGGCGTCGCGAAACGACGCCAGCTCCGGGTTCAGAGTCAGGGCGCCGACCGCATGGGCGATCTCGTCCGGCGAGGGGTCGAGCGGCTCGACATCCGCCTGGAACAAGTCGGCAGTCGCTTTGGCGGCTCCAAGAGAGTCCCGCAAGCAACAAAGGTCGCGCGGGCCGCCGCGGCCCAGCGATAACCGTGTCACGGCCCGGGCCATGTCGCCTGCCCCGCGCAGCAGGCGTCGCAGTTCGCGCCGTTGATCCCTTCGCGCCAGAAGCCAATCGACGGCGTCGAGTCGGGCCTCGATGGCGGCGGGATCGAGGAGCGGCCGCGCCAGCCGCGCCGCCAGCAGTCGCGCGCCTGGCGCGCCGATGGTGCGGTCGATCGCCGCCAACAGCGAGCCTTCCCGGGTCCCGGCCGAGGAGCGGTCGATCTCCAGGCTGCTCCGGGTCGCCGGATCGATGGCCATTGCCTCGGCGTCGCCGCCCCGTCGCGGAGGCCGCAGGGCCGGCGCGCGGCCGCCTTGGGTGGTCTCCAGATGGGCCGCCAGCAGACCGAGCGCCGCGACTTCCGCGCCAGTCAGATCGCCGAAGCCGTCCAGGGTCTGAACGCCGTAGAGTCGTTTGAGGCGGGTCGAGGCCGCCGACGGCTCGGCCAAGGCGTTGGCCATCGGCTGCAGCAAGCCGCCCGCGCCTTCCACCGCGCCCCGTGCGCGGGGATCGGTGAACAGGCGCTCGGCGCACAGGATTTCCGAAGGCCGCAGCGCCGCCAGGGTGGCGGCCAAGCCATCGAGGTCGGTCAGCAGGCAGTCGACCTCGCCGGTGGAAACCTCCACGCTGGCCACCGCGGCCTGGTCGCCCTTGAGCGCCACGGCCACCAGCCGGTTGGCGCCGCGCGCCTCCAGCAGACCGTCCTCGGTCAGGGTGCCTGGCGTCACCACCCGCACCACCTCGCGGCGCA
Organism: Caulobacteraceae bacterium; assembly: GCA_965277785.1. Taxonomy (GTDB): domain Bacteria; phylum Pseudomonadota; class Alphaproteobacteria; order Caulobacterales; family Caulobacteraceae; genus Acaudatibacter. The sequence continues at coordinate 24,493 of CBDIDP010000001.1, read as the reverse complement.
GCACCGCCTTGCCGCCGCGCGCCTTGGCCGCCGCCGGCGTTTCCATCTGCTCGCAGACCGCGACTTTGAAACCCGAGCGGATCAGCTTGGCGAGATAGGCCTCGGCGGCGTGGACCGGCACGCCCGCCATGGGGATCGGCTTGTCCTGGTGCGTGCCGCGGTGGGTGAGCGCGATGCCGATCGCCGTCGCCGCCTTCACCGCATCGTCGAAGAACAGTTCGTAGAAGTCGCCCATGCGGAAAAAGATCAGCGCGTCCGGCTGGGCCGCCTTGGCCTCGAAATACTGCGCCATCACCGGCGAGGCGGATTTCGGCGACAAGTCGGGAAAAAGGGAGAGGGGGCCTGAGTCCATTTCCCTGGAGTTTACCCGCGCGGGCCGTAAGTCAGCAGGGTCGACGTTGTTTACCGGAGCGCGGCAAGGGCGGCTTCCGGCGCACGGTCGATAATGCGAAGCAAAGCCTTCGCGGGACCCGTGGGGAAACGCTTGCCCTGTTCCCAGTTCCTCACCGTGTCCACCGGAACCCCTATCCGGACGGCGAAAACCGCTTGTGTCATCCCGACGCGCCGGCGAACCCTCTTGGCGTAAGCGGCCGCGTTCCGAAGCGCCTCGGTATCGTCCTCCGCGATATGCCGCGCGATATCCGCTTCGGTGGTGGCGTCCACGCGAGCGCGATCAATGAAACCTCCCGGAGCATCGACGTTCACGGACATCCTAACCAGCGCCATAGGCTTCCACTTCCTTTCGATTACCCCGCCGAGCCGAGATCACGCGGCATCGCTTAGACCGCAGCGTATAGACGACGACATACACGACTCCGTCGATTTGCCCGGTGACGCGAAACCGCCTCTCGCCGTAGTCGAACCGATCATCTTCGACCACTTGATTCCGCCGATCACCGAAGACCGCGGTCGCGAACTGGAAATCGAACCCCCGCGTCGCGCGGCAGGAGCCGCTCTTGGTCTCGTCCCACTCAAACTCCACATCCGAGTGTAGGCCAGTGAACGAGTCACATCAATCGCGGCTTGACCCCGCCAAATGCCGGCTCGACACTCCAACCATGCAGCGACTGGCCGAAGCTCTGATCGTGCCCGCGGGACCGGGCGATGCGGACGCCCTGGCCAGGTTGCACGTGGCGACCTGGCGCGAGACCTACGTCGGGCTGCTGCCGGCGGGATATCTCGGCGCAATGGATGTGACGCGGCACGCGCGGCGCTGGCGGGCGCAGCTCGCCGCCTCGGTCAAGCCCGCGCCCGTGCTCGTCGCCGAGCAGCGCGGCGGCTTGGTCGGCTATTGCGCCGGCGGCCAAGCACCGGGCGGCGACGCCGAGGTCTTCACCCTCTACGTGCTGAAACGCGCGCAGGGCGGCGGCCTGGGAGCCGAGCTGCTGCGCGACATGGCCCGGGTGCTCCAGGCGGATGGCGCGCGGTCGCTGCACCTGTGGGTGCTGGGCGGCAACCTCCGGGCCCAAGGCTTCTACAAGCATCTCGGCGCGGCGCCGGATCAATCGCGGCCCGTGGCGGGCTGGGGCGGCGGGCTGATCGAGACGCGTTACGTCTGGCCATCCATCGGCGCGCTCGCGGACCGGACCTAAGCCGCGGTCTTGGCCGACCGCATCCTTGTCTTCTACGGCTCGTACCGATCCGACCGGGCAGGGATACGTCTGGCCGACTTCATCGTCGCGGGGCTGACAGCGCGAGGCGCGGTGGCCGAACTGATCGACGCGAAGGCGGTCGGCCTGCCGATGCTCGATCGGATGTACAAGGAGTATCCAAAGGGCTCGGCGCCGCTGGAGATGGAGGCGCTGGCGGAGAAGATCCGAACCGCCGACGCCTTTGTCTTCGTCGCCGGTGAGTACAACTGGGGTCCGCAGCCCGGTCTCAAGAACCTGACCGACCACTTCCTGGAGGAGTGGTTCTGGCGGCCGGCGGGGATCGTCAGCTACTCGAACGGCCGCATCGCCGGGGCGAGGTCGAGCAGTATCTGGCACGCGACTTTGTCGGAGATGGGCATGGTCGTCATCCCGAGCACCCTGACGGTCGGGCCGATCGCCGACGCCCTCGACGAAGGGGGGCGGCCAATAGGAGCGGCGGGTGACGCCCTGGCGAAGCGATTTCCCCCGTTCGCCGACGATCTTCGCTGGTGGCTGGAGGCGGCGCGGGCCCAGCGCGCGCGGACGCCGCCGCCCTACTGACCGCGGAGCCCGACCCCGCGTATTCAGTCAGCCGCCTGCGCCGGCCACGGCCTTGTAGATCGTCTTCAGCGTCTCCCACCTCCGCGCGCGCTCCGGCGAGGACCATTCGGGTGTCGGATGTCCGGCTATCGCTTCCTCGAGAAGATCAAGGAACTCGTGCCAGCCCGGCAGGTATTCGTGAGGGTCATAGCCCCGTGGAAAAGTGTGGGTGAGGGTGAGGAGCGTTCCGTCCGCGTCAGGCGCCAGCGCGAACTCCAGGACCACGTCGTCCGCCTCAAACCACGGCTCGCGCCAGATCACGGACAGGCGCCGGGGCGGCTCAACCGCCAGGACCGTCCCGTTCATCCAGGCCGCCTCCATTTGGAAGGCGATGCGGAAGACGCCGCCGGGCCGAAGGTCGACGTCCACATCGCCCAGCCACCTGGCGAGCTTCTCCGGTTCGGTGAGCCACGCCCAGGCGTCTTGCACCGGCATGTCGAGCAGGCGGGTGAACCGGACGACCGGTCGGCCGTCCTCGTCGAACCGGCGACCGTCGCGCGTGGCGCGAGGTCCCATCTCTTGGGCGTAGCGGTCGCGCAGGGATCGCCAACTCTCCTTCGGCTGGAATGTCTCGCCCGAAAGCCAAGCGTCGAGCTGGCCGATGATCATGGTCCAACCGGCGCCGTTGCGCGGCCCGTCGTCGTGACTGGGCGTGGCCTGGGTGAGGGTGAGGAGGCAACCTTCGCCCTCGGGCTCCAGGCGCCAGGTCACCGTCTGGGCCGGCGGCATGTTTTCAAACCAGGTGTGGGCGATCAGGCGACCGGGTTCGAAAGCGGTGACATGTCCCACGCTATCCATCGCCGAATCGGCGAAGCGGTAGGAGAAGTTCGAGCCCACCTTCAGCGGCGCGGGATCGCCGAGCCACGTCACGCGCATCCAGGCCGCTATCCGTTCGGGGACGGAGAGGGCGGCGAACACCCTCTCGGCGCTCTGGCGGTAGCGGCGGACGAGCGTCAGCTCCAATCCGGGCTGTTGGGCGCGAAAGCGCGCGCGTGTCCGGCCATCGAGCATCGGCGTCATGCCTCCTGGTTAAGGTGGGTTTCGAGGTCATCGAGCCGACCCGCCCAAAACGCGCGGTAGGGCTCCAGCCACGCCTCGAGTTCGGCGAATCGTTCGGGGCTCAGGCTGTACATCCGTCGCCGGGCGTCGCGGCTCACGCGCACCATGCCGGCTTCGCGCAACAGGCGCAGATGCTTGGACACGCCCGGCTGGCTGATCGGCAGGATGTCGACGAGATCCCCCGCCGAACGCTCTCCCTTCAGCAGGGCGTCCAGAATAAGCCGGCGGCCAGGGTCGGCAAGGATTTCGAAAGCGTCGAACATAGCGACATAGTGCTAGGCGGTTATATATCCGTCAAGCTATGTTTCGACGGAAACTGGTCAGACCCGCGCTTCGCCTTGGGTAACGTCTTCCCAGAACCGCCGGGCCTTCTTGAAGAAGCCGGCGGATTGGGGATTTTGGGCCTCGCCGCAGCTATCGGCGAACTGGCGCAACAGGGCCTTTTGAGCCGTCGTGAGGCGGCTCGGCGTCTCGACCATCAGCTCGACGACGAGGTCGCCGCGTTCGCGCGACCGAAGCGACGGCATGCCCTTGCCGCGCAGGCGCACGGTGCGGCCGGTCTGGGCGCCTTCGGGAACCTTGATCTTCTGGCGGGGCTGGCCGTCGCAATGTTCGCCGCCGAGCAGGCACGGCGCCTCGAGCTCGCCGCCGAGCGCGGCGGTGGTCATCGGCACCGGGACCGAGCACAGCAGGTCGAGGCCGTCGCGCTCGAACAGTTCATGCGGCATGACCGAAACGAAGATGTAGAGATCGCCGCGCGGTCCGCCGCGCTGGCCGGCGTCGCCCTCGCCGGAGAGGCGGATGCGCGCGCCGTCGTCGACGCCGGCTGGAACGCGGACCGAAAGCACGCGCTCGCGGCGGACCTGGCCGTGGCCGGCGCAGGCCTTGCACGGATCGCGGATCACCCGTCCCGCGCCGCCGCAGGTCGGGCAGGCGGTCTCCACGGCGAAGAAGCCCTGGCTGCGGCGCACGCGGCCCTGGCCGTTGCAGGTCGAGCAGGTGGTCGCGCTGGTGCCGGGACGGGCGCCGGAGCCTTCGCAGACATCGCAGGCCATGGCGGCCGCGGCGCGGACCTCGACCTCGTCGCCGGCGTAGGCCTGTTCCAGGCTGATCTCCAGATCGTAGCGCAGATCCTGGCCGCGCGCGGCGCCGCCGGGGTTGCGGCCGCCGCGGCCGAACATGTCGCCGAAAACATCGCCGAACACGTCGTTGAAGATGTCGTGGACATCGCCAAACCCGCCGCCGCCTTGGCCGTTGACCCCGGCATGGCCGAAGCGGTCATAGGCCGCCCGCTTCTGCGGATCGGACAGGATGGAATAGGCTTCGTTGATTTCCTTGAACCGCGCGGTGGCGTCGGGGCAGCCCGAGTTGCGGTCGGGATGGTGCTCCATCGCCAGCTTGCGGAACGCCGACTTCAGGGTGGCGCCGTCGCACGCGCGGGAGACGCTCAGGATTTCGTAATAGTCACGCATGGATGGCCGCCGAACCCCGCTGTCGAGGGGTCATTTGGGAGAAGCGACAGGCCGCCGCAAGGCCGCCCGGCCGGGGTGTGGTCCAACCGGGCGACTTTGCCACAGGCTTATTTGTGCTCGTCGGAGACGTCTTCGAACTCGGCGTCGACCACGCCGTCCTGAGCCGCTTCCGGCTGCGCGGCGGCGGCCTCGGCCTGGCTCGACTGATACATCGCTTCGCCGAGCTTCATCGAGGCCTGCATCAGGGTCTGGGTCTTGGCGTTGATCGCCTCGACGTTCTCGGACTCCGACTCGACCTCGCTCTTGAGGTCGGCGAGCGCCGTCTCGATCGCGGTCTTCTCATCGCCGCCGACCTTGTCGCCGTGCTCGGCCATCGCCTTTTCGGTGGTGTGGATCAGCGACTGGGCGTGGTTGCGCGCCTCGATCACGTCCTTGCGCTTCTTGTCCTCTTCGGCGTTGGCCTCGGCTTCCTGGACCATGGCCTGGATGTCGGCGTCGGAAAGGCCGCCGTTGGCCTGGATGCGGATCGACTGTTCCTTGTTGGTCGCCTTGTCGCGCGCCTGGACGTTGACGATGCCGTTGGCGTCGATGTCGAAGGTAACCTCGACCTGCGGCACGCCGCGCGGCGCCGGCGGAATGCCGACGAGGTCGAACTGACCCAGCAGCTTGTTGTGCGCCGCCATCGGCCGCTCGCCCTGGAAGACCCGGATCGTCACCGCGTTCTGGTTGTCGTCGGCGGTGGAGAAGACTTGGCTCTTCTTGGTCGGGATGGTCGTGTTTCGTTCGATCAGCGGGGTGAACACGCCGCCCAGCGTCTCGATGCCCAGCGTCAGCGGAGTGACGTCGAGCAGCAGCACGTCCTTGACGTCGCCCTGCAGCACGCCGCCCTGGATCGCCGCGCCCAACGCCACGACCTCGTCGGGATTGACGCCCTTGTGCGGCTCGCGACCGAAGAAGTCCTTCACCGTGTCGGCGACCTTGGGCATGCGGGTCATGCCGCCGACCAGGATCACCTCGTCGATGTCGCTCTTCTTCAGGCCGGCGTCCTTCAGCGCCTGCTCGCACGGGCCGATGGTCTTCATCACCAGGTCTTCGACCAGGGCTTCCAGCTTGGCGCGGGTGATCTTGATGTTGAGGTGCAGCGGACCGGATGCATTCATCGAGATGAACGGCAGGTTCACTTCGTACTGCGCGGTGGAGCTGAGTTCCTTCTTCGCCTTTTCGGCCTCTTCCTTGAGGCGTTGCAGCGCCAGCTTGTCCTTGCGCAGGTCGACGCCCTGTTCCTTTTTGAACTCGTCGGCGAGGTAGTCGACGATGCGCAGGTCGAAGTCTTCGCCGCCCAGGAAGGTGTCGCCGTTGGTCGCCTTCACCTCGAAGACGCCGTCGCCGATCTCCAGGATCGAAACGTCGAAGGTGCCCCCGCCGAGGTCGTAGACCGCGATCTTCTTGCCGTCGTTCTTCTCGAGGCCGTAGGCCAGCGCCGCGGCCGTTGGCTCGTTGATGATGCGCAGCACTTCGAGGCCGGCGATCTTGCCGGCGTCCTTGGTCGCCTGGCGCTGAGCGTCGTTGAAATAGGCCGGAACGGTGATCACCGCCTGGGTGACCTTCTCGCCGAGGTGGGCCTCGGCGGCCTCCTTCATTTTCTGCAGGATGAAGGCGCTGATTTGCTGGGGCGAATAGTCCTTGCCGTGGGCTTCGACCCAGGCGTCGCCGGTCGGACCCTTGACGATCTTGTAGGGCACCATGCCCTTGTCCTTCTCCACCAGCGGATCGGCGAAGTTGCGCCCGATCAGACGCTTGATGGCGAAGAGAGTGTTTTCCGGATTGGTCACCGCCTGGCGGCGGGCCGGCTGGCCGACGAGGCGCTCGCCGTCCTCCAGGATGGCGACGACGGACGGCGTGGTGCGCACGCCCTCGGCGTTCTCGATCACCTTGGGGGCCTTGCCGTCCATGATGGCGACGCACGAATTGGTGGTGCCAAGATCGATACCGATGATTTTAGCCATGTGTCTTCTCGAGTCTCCTTGCGCGGCGAACCGCCGGATGGGCCTTCCAAGACTGAAGCGCCTCTGGCCCGACGATCCCCATTGTCTTTCCAGGATGGCGCGAGACTGTTGAGATCGCCGCGCCGCGAGAGCCCGATATGGGAGACGCGAGCGTCACCGCAAGGGTCGCGCGATGGGGTGCGAGCCGACTGTCCGCGGCGCGCAAGAAGGATCGGCCATGGATGGATTTAGGCTTCTTCCCGGCCGCCTGAACGCGGCGGAACAGGCGGCGCTGGCCGGCGAGGTCATCGCCACTTTCGCCGCCGCGCCGCCGTACCGGCCGATCACCCCGGGCGGCAAGGCGATGAGCGTGCGCATGACCAATCTCGGCCCGCTCGGCTGGATCACCGACGCCGGGGGCTATCGCTACGAGCCGCTCCACCCCGTCACCGGCGCGCCCTGGCCGCCGATCCCGGCGACGCTCCTCAGCCTGTGGTCGGAACTGGCCGACGCCGAGGTTACGCCCGACGCCTGCCTGGTCAACCTTTACGATCCCGGAGCCAGGATGGGCATGCACCAGGACCGTGACGAGACTGACTTCCGCTATCCGGTGCTCTCGGTCTCGTTGGGCGACACCGCCCTATTCCGCATTGGCGGAACGGGGCGAAAGGACGCAACCCGGTCGGTGAGGCTAGCCTCCGGCGATGTCTGCCTGCTGAGCGGAGAGGCGCGGTTGGCGTTCCACGGCGTCGACCGGGTGTTGGACGGAACCTCGCGCCTGATCCCGGGAGGCGGACGCATCAACCTCACCTTGCGTCGGGCGAAGACCGGCCGAAAGCCGTAAGCCACTGACCCGGCGAAGAACCAATTAGCGGTTGGTCGGCGCCGTCCTGCACAATCTCCAAAACCTTCTTCGCTGAAGCCGAATCGACGCCGGCGTCTCGCGCGCCAACGATGATGCAATCGAACTCCTTACGTTGTCGAGGCCAGTTCAATCGATGAATTGACAGTTTGTCGCAGGACACTGTTGTCCGCCGCACAGTCGCCGACGAGTGGCTTACGACGGACTTGGAAAACGTTATGTCCGGGGACAGTAAAATGTTCGGAGTGGATCATGATTGAGGATGATCAGGCTAACCGTCGGCGGCGTTGCGCCGAAGCCAACCACCGAATTCGCCTCGGAAGCCGCGGCGTCAAGCGTTGCGCGGGCCCCTTATCGCTCTCGGACGACGTGGTTCGGCGCGCCGGGCAAGTCTGCTTACGCGAGGACATCTCAATCGAGGATCGACGTGCCACAAGCCGATCCGCCTCCGGCGCCGTTCCACGGTCTTTGTCGCCTCTGTCGGGCGGTCGCCTCATGGCTTCGCGTTTCTTGTCTCGAGACGAACGGCAGGCGCTCGAAGACCTCACGCTGCCCACCAGAATGGTAGGCGCTGGGACCGACTTGGTGCGGGAAGAGGAGCGCGCGGACAGCCTGTTCATCATCGTCGCGGGATGGGCGTGTCGTTTCACGACCACCAGGGACGGCGGCTGCCAGCTTCCGGCCGTGCTGGTGCCGGGCGACGTCTGCAATCTGGACTCGCTGATGTTCGAGCGGCCCGGCTTTGGCGTGCGCACCCTTACCGAGGCGACGATCGTCACTCTACCACGTGAGCGCGCGCTGGCGCTCGCCGCCAAGCATCCCGGGATAGCGCGTACGTTCACCTGGCTGGCTCTCGTCGAAAACGCGACCCTGAGCCAACGGGCGCTGTCGCTCGGCCGCCGATCATCGAGGGAGCGGCTCGCGCATTTGTTATGTGAACTGAGCGTCCGTCTCGAAGCAGAGGATGGCGACCAAAGCTGCTTTGCATTTCCGCTGACGCAGGAACAGGTTGCCGATGCGCTTGGGCTCACACCCGTGCACGTCAACCGTACGATGCAGCAGCTCCGCGCCGAGGGTCTGATCGAATCCGCCGAACGGATCATGACCTTGCCCAGCGTGGCGCGGCTTCGCCATGTCAGCGGCTTCGACCCGCGTTATCTGCACCTCGACCCGCCCACGAAAGCCACGGCGGGGCAAGCTGGGACCGGCGTGGCAAATGACCTGGTCGAAACGCCTTCGGACATCCGTTCGGCGGCGGATTACGACCTTTTACTGCGTGAGACCGTTCATCGGTTCAACAACGACCTTCAACTCGTCGTCGGCCTTCTCGCGCTTCAAAGCCGGCGCGCCACCAACCCGGATGTGCGGCGGGCGCTCAGCGACGCGATGGAACGTGTGTCAATCCTCGCAAGGGCGCGCGGCGCCTCGCGGGCAGGAGAGCAGCCGAGCCTCGAATCAGCTCTGCGGCAGGTATGCGATGCTTTGCAGGCGCAGGGGGAGCCGCGTTCGATCCGCGTTTCGCTGCGGGGAGGACATGAGGTGGATGGTCTCTCCCCCAATCAGATCACCACGCTTGCGCTTGTCGTGAACGAGTTGGCGGTTAACGCAATGAAACATGCCTTCGAAGACGACCGCTCCGGCCAAATACAGGTATCGATCGGCAAGAATGTCGCCCGCGATATAACGGTGATCGTCGACGACGACGGACTTCCCTTCTCCCAAACCGAGCCCGATGTCGGCGGTCTCGGTATGGGACTGGTGACCCGAATGACGGCGTCGATCAACGGGGTTTTTGTCCCACCTCAAAAGCCATCAAAGGCTTTTGAGCTACGCGTTCCGGCCCGCGCCGCCTAGTCCTCATTACTGTAATGATAGCTGGCTTTTCTATCGATATTCGAACACAATTGCGTCTGATGTTAAGAAATGCAGATCACTAGATTATCGGCTGGTCGAACCGATTGATCACGCTGTTTGCGTTGTATGCCAAACAATCCCTGGCGTCATCCCAACAGCTAGGCTATACCTCCGATATCGCTTGCGGACCTTTTGGGCACGGGCGGCTGGAAGATGGCTCACGCTTCCGCCCCAGAGTGCGCGAGGCGAACGTGTCGCAACAACTTCCAGCTTTTAGTTGCAACACGCTTCTGCGTGCGTTGTCCAACGACGACCTGGGGTTGTTGAAGCCCCATTTCGAGCGGGTGCGCCCCGAACGGCGACTGGTGCTCGTCCCGCCGGACCAGCGGATCGATTACGTCTACTTTCTCGAGGATGGCGTAGCCTCGATCGTGGCCAAGATGCCCGACGCGAGGCGCACCGAGGTGAGCATTTTCGGACGTGACGGCGTCTCCGCCACCTGCCTTCTCTTGGGCGCGGATCGCACGCCTCACGAAACCTTCATCCAAGTGCCAGGACAGTGCGCGCTTCGCATTCGTGCCGACAAGTATCTGGCCGCCATCGGCCGGAGCGAGACGCTTCGCACGATGCTGCTGCGTTTCGTGCAGGTCTCCCTGATTCAGGTGGCTCAGAGCACGGGGACCAATGCGCACATGCGCATGGAGGCCCGGCTCGCCCGCTGGCTGTTGATGTGCCACGATCGGGTGGAGGGAGACGAAATCCATCTGACGCACGACTTCATGGGTATGATGATCGGGGCGGAGCGTAGCGGTGTCACCGTCACGCTGCATATCCTTGAAGGCGCCGGCGTAATTTGGTCGAAGCGCGGGCGGGTGATCATTCGGAACCGCCACCTGCTCGAAGGCTTGGCGGGCAAATGTTATGGGGTGCCTGAAGCCGAATATCGGCGGCTTATCGGTCCGCTGGGCCGCCAGCCCGCCGTCAATTCCGAACGTTGAATCCGGACTCATCGGAACGACTGATAAGCGGCTGGTAGGGCGAAGGGTCTGCTTCCAGCGTTGGAGAATGGCGGCCCTCGCGAGAACACTCGTTTGTTGCTCAACAAGCGGCGGTCTTCAGCCGGTAATCCGCGTTGGTGAGCTATAGCCGCTAACGCATGTTAATGCCGCGGCGGTCGACATGTGCATTATTCCAGCGAATGAGGGGTTCGCCGCGATGCCAACTTACTTTTTCCACATTACCGAGCGGAACGAGTTCAACCCGGATCGCGTGGGTCTCGAGCATGCCGATCTCGCGGCTATCGAGAAGGCTGCTATCGAAGGCGCCAGCGCGCTGATCGGGGAGGCCGTGAAGAAAGGCGAGCACGACTATCGAGGGCGGTTCGACGTGGAGGACGAGCGCGGCGAAAAGGTGCTGACGCTGACGTTCGCTTGTTCGATCGAAATCGAGGTTACGCCGCCTTGCGATGAGAGCAGCTACGCGCGGAGCGGCCGGGAGCCGAGGGGCCGAGACCGCGCCACCCTCGTAGGCGACTAGAGCGGGATGAGGTTGGCCGGAATCGGAAATAGGATTCCCGAATCGGGAAGGCTCTGATTCAAGGTCGATGCTGGGCGAGGAGGCCAGGATCGATGGGTCGAGCCTATTCCATGGATTTGCGGGAGCGGGCGCTACGGCGGGTGCAGGCGGGCGAGCCGGTGCGTGCGGTGGCGGCGGCGCTGACGATCAGCCCGTCGTGCGTGGTGAAGTGGTCACAGCGTTTTCGGGCGACCGGAAGCGTGGCGGCCGGGAAGATGGGCGGTCGTCGCCCCAACCTGCTTCAGGGTGATCATGCAGCGTGGCTGCGCCAACGCATGGCCGAACGGGACTTCACCCTGCGCGGCCTGGTCGCCGAGCTGACCGAGCGAGGTTTGAAGGTGGACTACCGGACGATGTGGTCGTTCGCCCATCGCGAAGGGCTCAGCTTCAAAAAAAAGCGTGCTTCCGAGCGAGCAAGAACGGCCTGACGTCGCGCGCAAACGCGTGCGCTGGAAGGCGCATCAAGGCCGCGTCGATCCCAAGCGCCTGGTGTTCATCGACGAGACCTGGGCCAAGACCAACATGTCGCCTCTGCGCGGGTGGTGCGCGCGGGGCAAGCGGCTTGGAGCCATGGCGCCCTACGGCCACTGGAAGACGATGACCTTCCTCGCCGCCCTGCGTCACGACCGGATCGACGCGCCCTTCGTCATCGATGGCCCCGTCAATGGCGAACTCTTCCAACTCTACGTCGAAACCCAGCTAATCCCCACCCTCAAGAAGGGGGACATTGTCGTGGTCGACAACCTCGGCTCTCATAAAGGCCGAGCCGTTCGAAAGGCGATCCGCGCCGTCGGCGCCCATCTGATCTTCCTGCCGCCCTACTCCCCCGACCTCAACCCCATCGAGCAGGTCTTCGCCAAGCTGAAACACCTTCTGAGAAAAGCCGCCGAGCGAACCGTCGAGGCCACTTGGAAACGCATCGGCTCCCTCCTGGACGCCTTCACCCCTGACGAGTGCGCCAACTACCTCCTCAACTCAGGCTACGCTTCCTGCTAAACTCATCACGCTCTAGGCGGCAATCGCATCGATTTCTTCCAAACGATAGCCGAAGCCGTAAACCGAGGAGAGACGCAGACCATTCTCCGGTCGAAGTCCGAGGCGAGCGCGAATTTGCGAAATGTGCGCGTCGAGAGTGCGGCTGGCGGCCGCCGCGGGGAGACCCCACACCGCGTCCATCAAGTGGCCTCGCGACAGCGGCCGATGCAGATTCCGAAAGAGTAGAAGCGCCAAAGCAAACTCTTTTCTTGTGGTTGCGATGGAGACGCCCGCGTTGGTGACGCTTTGAGAACGAAGGTTGAAGGCATACGCTTTGAAGCTCTCGACATCTCGCTTCAACGGGCAACCATATATCCGACGAAGGAGAGCGGAGACCCGGGCCTTCAGCACATCGTCATGAACCGGCTTCGTGAGATAGTCGTCCGCGCCCTGAGCTAGGCCGGCGATAATGTCCGCCTCATCCGTTCGCGGCGTCACTATGATCGCCGGCGGCGCTGGATCCATGTGGTCTCGAGTCCACCTCAGCACCTCATGCCCAGATGAATCGGAGAGCGTCCAGTTCAGCAACAGTAAATCAAAAGAATTGCGCCGCAGCGCCGACAGCATGGATTTTGCATCGCGATACCGCCGTACAGTGTGACCGAGTTCCTCCATAAGGCGCGTGACGCAATCGCCGAAATCGGCATCACTATCGAGGACCGCTAACTGCATCCGTATTTTTCCGCAAAGCCTACAAATTTGCCCGAGAAGCGCTGACCGCGGGCTTAAAGTGCGTATAAAGCCTTTCGGCGTGCGGTAATTAACCTATATCAACTTTTCGAATTTAGGTCGGATCAATGATTTTCGCCCCCGGTTTTTGGGAGAGAGAACACGCGCCTTCTTTGTCGGCCCGCCGCGTGGCGGCCGTTCTGGGGATCGATCCATCCACGCGGCGGGCCGCGTCGATCCGCTAGCTCAGTCTCAGCCCCTCCATGCCGTCCCGCCGCCAGTGGCCGATCAGTTCGAAGAACTTGACCGGACCCGGGCCGTACAGGCCGGCGAACAGTCCGTCGTCGGCGTTGGCGCGGCCTTCGCCGTTGTAATAGCCGGGCGTGCAGGCCTGACGGAACTCGAGGTTCAGCCGCGCGGTGTCGACGATGGTCTGGACCCAGGCCGCTTCCGCCTCCGCCGTGGGTTCGACGACGGTGGCCTGGCGCCGGTTGGCCTCGCCGACGATGTGAGCGACATGACGGGCCTGTTCGTCCAGCAGATGGGGGAAGTTGGGAGTCAGGGTGTTCTGGTTGACGCCCATGTGGAAGCAGTTGGGAAAGCCGTGGCTGATCTGGCCGTGCAGGGTGCGCGGCCCGTTCGCCCAGTATTGGCTCAAGGTCACGCCGCCGCGCCCGACGATCTCGTAACCTGCGCGCCTGGTGTAGGCGGTGCCGACCTCGAAGCCGGTTGCGAAGATGATGCAGTCGACCGCGTAATGCACGCCGTCGACCCACAGCCCGGTCTCGTCGACCCGGTCCACGCCCCTGCCGGCGGTATCGACCAGGGTGACGTTGTCGCGGTTGAATGTCGGCAGGTAGTCGTCGTTGAACGTCGGCCGCTTGCAGAACTGGCGATACCACGGCTTGAGCGCCTCGGCCGCGTCGCGGTCGGACACCAGGGCGTCGACCCGGCCGCGGATCTGGTTCATCTTGCGGAAGTCGGCCAGCTCCATCGCCTGAGCGACCTCGTTTATCGACATCGGCGTGTCGCCGCGCACGGCGGCGATCGAGATCAGGCTACGGATGATGTCGGTCCAGCCGTCGCTGACCAGGTCCTCATCCTGCGCGCCGCCGCTGACCAGGATGTTGAAATTCTCCATCCGCCGCTTCTGCCAGCCGGGCTCGAGCCCGGCGGCCCATTCGGGATCGGTGGGCCGATTGCCGCGCAGGTCCACCGACGATGGCGTGCGCTGGAACACATAGAGTTGCTTGGCGGCCGCGCCGAGGTGCGGCACGCACTGGATCGCCGTGGCGCCGGTGCCGATGATCGCCACCGTCTTGTCCGCCAGCCTGTCGAGGTTTCCGTAGGAGTTCCCGCCGGTATAGCCGTAGTCCCAGCGGCTGGTGTGGAACGAGTGGCCCTGGAAGGTCTCGATGCCGGGGATGCCGGGCAGCTTCGGCCGATTCAGCGGCCCGTTCGACATCACCACGTAGCGCGCCTTCATGGCGTCGTCGCGGTTGGTGGTGACCAGCCAGCGGTGCTCGTCCTCGAGCCAGCGGATCCCGCGGATCTCGGTCTGGAAGCAGGCGTCCTTGTACAGGTCGTAGTGCTCGCCGATCCGCCGGCTGTGGTCGCGGATTTCCTGGGCGAAACTGTACTTTTCGCGTGGGACGTAGCCGGTTTCTTCCAGCAGCGGCAGGTAGATGTAGCTCTCGATGTCGCACTGGGCGCCGGGATAGCGGTTCCAGTACCAGGTGCCGCCAAAGTCGCCGCCTTTCTCCAGGATGCGGATCGTCTCGACGCCGGCCTCGCGCAGCCGGGCCGCGGCCAGCAGGCCGCCGAAGCCGCCGCCGATCACCAGCGCGTCCACCGTGTCGGTCAACGGGCCGCGGACGATCGGCGCCTCGATGTAAGGGTCGTCGACATAGTGGCGGAAGTCGCCGGCGACCTCGACGTATTGCGCGTTGGCGTCGGGGCGCAGGCGTTTGTCGCGCTCGCGGCGGTACTTCTCGCGCAGGGCGTCGGGATCGAAGCCGAGCGCCGCGGTGTCGGCCGGAGCCGCGGGCTCCTGGGTGTCGATGCTCATTCGCTACGTTCCCTTTCTCGCGCACAGCCGAGGCGCGGTCGTGTCCCTATCGGACTCACATATTCTCCAAATGAGCCGGCTGTCATCCCCGACAAAGCTGAGAAGCGGCCAGATCGGGCGCGGCGCGATGCTCGGGACCCGCGGCCGGACGGATCGGAGGAAGACTGCCTGTCGGAGATGGCCTAACGTCATCGACCCACTGGCGGCTTGCGGGGAAAAGCCTTGGGTATTGGGACCGACAGCGGCGCGATCGCGATAGAGCAGGGTCGGGCGCCGATTGCTGTCTTCGCGTGGGCGGGGGCGATCGGCTTCTTGCTGTCGACCAAATTTCTCGCCCAGCCTTTCGTCTGGCGGAACTGGACGCCGGACCAGGTCTTGGAAGGTTGGTTGCGCGTCCTGGTCGATCGCACAATGGTCGCCATGACCATCGCCTTCGCGGTGGTGGTCGGCGAAAGGCTTGCGGCGCGCGCGCCGCGACGCCGTCCCATCACCCTTGCGCTGGCGATTCTGCTCGGCGCCGCCGCGGGCGAAAGCCTGCGGATCGCCGTTGATCCGCTCGCCGCCAGCCCGGATCCCGCGTCGATCGCCAGCCGCGTCGCGCAGTGGACGCTGATCTACGCCGCGGTCGTCGGCATCCAGGCCTGCTGGCGCTTGCGGGCCGACTATGCGGCCATCGCCGCGACGGCCGCCGCGGCCGATGTTCGGGCGCGCCGCTCTCTCTTGACCTTCGAACTAGAGGCGCTGCAACGGCAGATCGAGCCTCATTTCCTGTTCAACACCCTGGCGACGGTCCGGCGGCTGGGTGCAACCTCGCCGCGGGATGGGCTGCCGTTGCTGGAACGGCTCCTTGACTACACCTCGCGTGTCTTCGTCGTGTCTCAGCGCGCGGAGTCCACCGTGGGAGAGGAGATCGATCTGGCGTTGGCCTATCTGGACGTCTGCGCCGCGCGTATGGAGCCGAGGTTGTCGGTGGTTACCGAGGTCGACCCGAAAGCACGGGCCGGCCGGATTCCCTGCCTGATGCTGGGAACCCTGGTGGAGAACGCCATCAAGCACGGTATCGGACCCAAGCAGGGAACCGGCGCGATCACGCTGCGCGCGCGGATGCTGGATCGCGGCCTGGAGATCGAGGTCGAAGACGACGGCGTCGGACTGGTGGAGGACGCCGGGGCGGGGACGGGCCTATCCAATCTGATGGCGCGCCTGCGCATCCTCTACGGCGGCGCGGGCTCGCTCGAACTGAGGCCGCTTCTCCCGAGCGGCGTCCGCGCCAAACTCTGTGTGCCCCATGCGCCGGGCGGCTGAGCGGACGAACCCGCGGAGGGAGTTCGGCGGCTGGGCCGCGGTGCTCGGCTCGGGTCTGCTCCTGGGCTTGATCGTCAGCCTGATGGAACTCATCGAGCAGCCGATGGCCGGAACCAGCCTGTCCGCGGTGTGGCTCTTCCTGTCCGCCAAGGGCGGTTATTGGATGGGAGTCGGGGTGATCTGGGCGATCCTCGTTCAATTGGCCGAGCCCAGGTTCGGGACCGTGGCGCTCATGCTCATGGGCCTGGCGGCCGCCATCATGATGAGTTTGGCCCTTCTGATCCCCACCGGGATGAGCCACCTCGCGTGGTCCGGCGCGAGAGGGTCGGCCGACGCGGTGACGGGTGTTCTGCCCATGGACGCCCGCCTCGCCCATCTGCTGTGGACCCTCTGTTTCTACGGAGGTCTCTATCTCGCGGTCTTTACCGGGATGCGCCGCGCGGCGAGGTCGCGAGCCGTGTTGGCGCGGATGCAGCAGGCGAGAGACGAGTCGGCGATGCTGCTGAAGGAGCGCCAACTGGAGGCGTTTCGGCGTCAGCTTCAACCCCGCGCCGTCACCGAGGCGCTCGCGGCGCTGAAGGCGCTCTATCGCGCCAATCCCGCGCGGGCGGACGATCTGGTCGACCTCCTGGTCGGCTTTCTTCGGCCCGCGGTGCGCAGCCTTCGAGCGGAGGCGACCACGCTCGCGGCCGAACTCGATCTTGCGGGGCGCTATCTGAGGCTGCGCTCGGCGACGACCGGGGAGGCTTGCACGATCCTGGCGGATTCGTGCCCGATACCGGAGGCGCCGTTCCCGCCGCGAGTGTTGGTCCCGGCCCTGGAGCGTTTCTGCCTTGCCGGCCGCGGCGTCCGGCTGACCATGGGACGGCGCGACGATGGCTATCGGGTCGAGCTGGACGCCGACCTCCTCGCGGAGGGCGCGATTCCGGAAGCGCTTCGCCAGGATATGACGCTCTGCCGGTCGCGGGGAGGGTGGCGACTTGCCGGCCGGCTCTCGCCGTTAGGCACCGGCCTTCGTTGGACGATCATCGTTTCGCCGCTGGCCGGGCACGCGACGGCTGTCATGGGAGACTGAAATGAGACGTCAATTCATGTTGGGTCTGGGCGCCGTGCTGGCGGGCCTCGCCGATCTGGCCAAGGCCCAGGACGCCGCGAAGGTGCAGCCTTCGAGCTACCGCGTGGTGCTGGACAACGATCGGGTCCGTGTGCTGGACTACAACGGCCGCCCGGGCATGGGGGTGTGCGGAACCGGCATCCACTACCATCCGGCGCATCTGACGGTCCGGCTCACGCCGGCGAAGGTGAAGATCACGCAGAACGGGCGAACCGTTCTGGTCGACAACAAGCTGGGGGACGTCTTCTGGTCCGAAGCGGTGACGCACGAGACCGAGAACGTCGGCGGCGCCAACGTCCGCTCTCTGATCGTCGAACTGAAGGACCACGTCCGTGGCCGTTGAAGCCGTCGCGCGACCTTCGCCTTCGGTCGAGGCGAGCGCGATCATCGCCGAGGACGAGAAGGCCCTGCTCGACGAGCTTCGGGGCCACCTTGCCGTGCTGTGGCCCGGCTTGCGGATCGTGGCGACCGCCGCCGACGGCGTGCACGCCCTGGCGATGTTCGAGAGGCATCGTCCACAGGTCATGTTCCTCGACATCCAGATGCCGGGCCTGACGGGGCTCGAGGTCGCCCAACAAGTTCAGGAACAGTGCCATCTGGTGTTCATCACCGCCTACGACGTCCACGCGGTGGCCGCGTTCGAGACGGGCGCGCTCGACTACGTGCTCAAGCCGTACGGCGTCGACCGGCTCGCCGAGACAGTGCGTCGCCTACAAGGCCGCATTCATCAGTCGCCTTCGTGGACGATCGACCAGTTCAAGGCGGTCGCGCAAAGCCTCCGGCCTCGGTCGTACCTGACCTGGATCAAGGCTTCCACTGGCGCCGACGTTAAGCTGATCATCGTCGACGACGTCTGTTACTTTCGCGCGGATACGAAATACACGACCGTCGCCACTCCCGACGGGGAGTACATCATCCGCCGATCGATCAAGGATCTCGTCGCCGAACTCGATCCAAGCCAATTCTGGCAGGTGCATCGTTCGACCATCGTGAATGTGGCGGCGATCAGCTCGGTGGCTCGCGATTTCGGTGGTGGGATGGTCCTCAAGCTCAAGGGACGACCGGAGCGCCTATCGGTCAGCGAGGCGCACCGCAATCTGTTCAGGCACATGTGAGCCAGAAGAGAATGATCACCACGCGGAACGCCGGCGCGGCGAGCGGAGCTGGGCGCCCATCGCGGCGACGCCCAGCAGCATCAGCGCCCAGGTCGCCGGCTCGGGGACCGCGCTGATGCTTCCGAACAGGCCGTGAGCCTCGTTGTCGATACCCGCCGCGAAGTAGAGCGCGTTGGTCGGCCCCGATTCGCCGCCGCCGCCGAACGCCAGCTCCCACAGGCCGTCGATGGCGATGGGCGCGCCGTTCGCGCTGAGCAGCCCCTGGAAGGCGCCGTCGGACTCACGATAGGCGCTGATGTAGCCGTAGCTGCCGTGCGTGAAGTTGCCGACCAGGATGTCTCCGCTGAAGGCGCCGAAGTCGCTCGGCGCGAGCGTCACGGCCCAGGGCGAGGCGAGGTCTCCACCGGTGGCGAAGCGCCGGATGAACTGCCCGTCGCCCGTAAACTCGTCGACGAAGCCGGAGCCGAGCGGGGCCGTCGACGCCGACGCGGCGGCGTAGGTCACGTAGATGTCGCCGCCGATGCTCTCGACGTTGTACGCGAGAAGCCCGCTGGGGTTCGGACCTGGATCGACAAAGGCGCTCGCGCTGAACGAGACCTTCGTAAAGCCTTCATCGTAGACATCGACATTGCCAGTGATGTGGTTCGCCGCGTAAATATAGGCTTGGCCGCCGAAGTCACCCAGATCCATCCCCGAGTACTTCGCGTTATTGCCGCCGGCCCGGCCCGCGACAACCTGGACGGCGCCCGATTGCGCCGCGTTCCAGCCCGAAATCGATCCGTCCAGGTTCGAGAAGAGATAGGTCGCGGGGCCGCCCGTGGGAAGATCGAACCCGCTGCTGTCATTGTAGGCGAGGCCGGTGAGGCCGGCGGAGCCGCCGGCGCCGTTCTGGGGCGAGACGAACGAGGGGCCGGTTTTCACGCCGGCGCCGGTGTAGCTGGTCACCAACGCCGAGGGTCCGGGCTTGCCTGTCGGATAGCCGGCGTTGGCCACCACCCAGGGACCACTCGGCGCATAGTCCATGCCCCAGGGATTGACGAGACTCGGATCGACGTAAAGCGCGGGCGAATAGCCCCCGGACGCGACCGCGGCCGGATTGTCGGTGACTAGGTTCGTCTGCGCGTATCCGGCGGCCCCGGCGGAAGCGGCTGTCGCCAGCGCCAGACCGGCGAACGCCGTCGCCGCGAGGAGCGCCTTGCGTGTGATGTAAGGAGCTGTTTTCACGTTCATCCCTCCAGCAAGGCTCGATTCCGAGAGCGCGGAGCCAATCATACTGGACGAGTGAGGCGCGGACCCCGGGTGTGCGACGAAGGCGGAAATCCGGTGACGAACGCCGGGAATGGTCGACCGAGCCCGCCAATAAACTTTTCGGCCCTGAAACGAGGACCGCGACAGGACGTGGCGCTTTCGGGACCCTCCCGCTAGCCTGCCGTGGGCTGGTTGACCCCACGACGCCTCCCGCCGGTCACGACCTCCGTTTGAAAAAGCGTCGGCGTCCTCATCTCGGGTCGGTGGGAGGCCTGCGTCTGGCGTAAGTCCACGCGAGCGAGGGTTTCGCCCTCGTACACGCCGGCCCAGCACCTGACCCACCGCGCGGTGCGGCCGATGTGCCACACGATCCCGTTCTCCACGAAAGCCAGGACGGGCGGCGAACCGAGCCGGCTGACCGCGGGCAGGTGATACCACTCGTGGGCGGGCGGCAGATCCATGCACCTACTCTCGTCCTGGGTTGATGCGCCGAGCATACACTGGCTCGCCAGAATGTCTTACACTATTTCACATTTCAGCGCACTTTCTTTAGCTGGTTAGTTCCAAGCCGGCGCTTGTCCGCCGACCCGCGCGCGCCGTCGCTGGCGCCGAGGATTCTCCGCCAGCCATGCTATTGTCCGGCGATGCCGCTCGACTTGCCCTACACCGTGGACATCGTCGATTTGTGGTCGGTCAACGATGCGTTCGCGGCCATGATCAGCGAAAGCCGCGTGCCGCTCCCGGCCTCCGACGGGGTTTCCTAGCGCAATCGCCGGATGAGTTGAGCCAAACCACCATACCGCCGTCACCCCGCGCGCAGCGAAGTGCAACGGTCCCGGACTTGATCCGGGAGTAGACGCGGGGTCTAGCCGGGTCTACTCCGGAGAGGGCGGAACTGGTTCCCGCATCTCCACTCCGCTTTGCTCCGCTGCGTGCGGGATGACGGCGGTCGGGGGCGAACGCTACTTAGCTGGCGATTGCTCTAGACCCGGTCGGCGCAACCTCGCCTTTGACAAGCGAGCCGTCGCGCGGAACGATGACGCTTCGTTCCACCGTTGAGGTTCGTTTCATGATCGCTCTAACCCGTCCCGAAGGCTCCCGCCCCGGCGATCTCGACCTGACCCGTCGCGGAGTCGCGGCGGTGTTCTTCAGCGGATACGCGGCCGCGGCGCTGTCGGCGGCCGCCGAGCCGATCCACACCGACGAGGCGGGGCTGGTGGTCGAAGCGGTGACGCTCGCGCCGCCCGACGGCTTCGCGCTCCCCGCCTATGTGGCGCGGCCGGCGGGGCGCGGCCGGCATCCGGCGGTGATCGTCGCCTCGGAGATCTTCGGCGTCCACGACTACATCAAGGATGTCTGCCGCCGGCTGGCCAAGCTCGGCTATGTCGCCATCGCGCCGGCCTATTTCGTCCGCGCCGGCGATCCCGCGCCGCTGACGGACATGGCCGCGGTGATGAAGATCGTCGGCCAGGCCAGCGATCCCCAGGTCATGGGCGACATCGGCGCGACCCTCGCGTGGCTGAAGTCCAAGCCGTTCGTTAAGGCGGACTCGGTGGCGATCACCGGTTTCTGCTACGGCGGCGGCGTGACCTGGCTGGCGTGCGAGCGGTTCGCCGAGTTGAAATGCGGCGTCGCGTGGTACGGCAAGATGGCGCCGCCGCCGGGCGTCGGCGACGATGCGCGCCACACCTGGCCGGTGAACCACGTCGCCGACCTGCACTGTCCGGTTCTCGGTCTCTACGGCGCGAAGGACCCCTTATCGCAAGGCGCGCCGGCGATGCGCCAAGCCCTGGTCGACGCGCGCAAGACCGGCAGCGAGATCGTGGTCTATCCCGACGCGGGCCACGGCTTCCACGCCGACTACCGCGCCTCCTACAACGCGGCCGACGCCAGGGACGGCTGGACGCGCATGTTGGCGTTCTTCCGCGAACATGGCGTGGCGGCGTAGCCGGGCGCGACGTTCCGGCGATCTGGAGCGTCGCCGTCACGCCCGGCCGGGCGGCTCCCAGGTCATCTCGATCATCGTGCGCCGGAAGCCGGTGCTCGCGAACAGGCCTTGGGCGGCCGGGTTGCGTTCGGCGGTGGAGAGCACCACCCGCGGAGCGCCTCGCTCCACGAGGGCCGCCAGGGCGGCGTTCAGCAGCAGCCGGCCGACGCCCCGCCGGCGGCGGCCAGGATCAACGATAAGGTCGTGGACGACGCCGGCCGGGCCGCGCAGGGCCATGTAGTCTCTTCCCTCAAGGCCCGCATAAACATAGCCGAGGATTGTCCCGGCCTCGTCGGCCACGAGGACGATCGTCTCGGGGCGCCCGAGCTGTCCCGCCAGGAACTCGCCGTAGCCGCGCTCCGTGCCGGGCGTCGCGCCGATGAAGCGGTCGGCGTCCAAATCATGGTGCAAGGCGACGAGCAGCGCCCCCAGTCGGCCAAGAGCCCGCGAGTCGGCGGCCGTCGCGGGCCTGACTATCGGGGCCGATAACGCCTGCAAGAACCCTCCGGCGAAGCCTGATGTGGCCGCGGCGTCACCCTACCAGGAGCCGCGCCGGACCGCCGCTCCGTTCAGCCGCGCAGCTTCCTCATCAGGACCTCGAGGTCCTGCGCCAGGCGCGGGTCGGCGGCGCGCAGTTCGTCGATGCGGCGGACGGCATGGATCACCGTGGTGTGGTCGCGGCCGCCGAACCGCCGGCCGATGTCGGGTAGGGAGCGCGTGGTGAGCTGCTTGCAGATCCACATCGCCGCCTGACGGGGCCGCGCCACCGCGCGGGTCCTGCGTTCGGAGAGCAGGTCGGCCTGCTTGAGGCCGAAGTGCTCGGCCGCGGCCTTCTGGATTTCGTCGACGGTCACGCGCCGCTCCCCGCCACGCAGGTGGGGCCGCAGGAGGCACTGGGCGTCGTCCAGCGTCAGCGCGGCGCTGGTCGGGCCCGCCCTGACGACAAGGGTGTTGAGCGCCCCCTCCAGTTCGCGGACGCTGTCGGTGAAGCGGTCCGCCAGAAAGGCGAGGACTTCGGGTTTGATCGACGGCGCGGCGCCGAGCTGGCCGCCAAGGGTCTTGAGCTTGCGCTCCAGGATGCCGACGCGCAGGTCGCGGTCGGCCGGTTCGATCCCGCAGACCAGGCCCGCGGAGAGGTGGGAGCGCAGGCGCGCGTCGACCTCGGCCAGAGCCGACGGCGGCCGATCGGACGAAAAGACAACCCGGCGGCCGTCCTCCATCAGCGCGGTCAGGGTGTGGAACAGTTCGTCCTGCGTCGACTGCTTGCCGCCGATGAAATGGACGTCGTCGATGAGCAGCAGGTCGGCGGAGCGCAGGTCCTCCTTGAACGCGGTGGTCCGCCTGTCCATCACCGCGCGCACGAAGGTGGAGAGGAAGCGTTCGGCGGTGAGATAGACGACCTTGCGCTCGGGCGCGGCGGCTTGCGCCGACCAGGCCATGGCGTTCAACAGGTGCGTCTTGCCGAAGCCATAGGGGCCGTGGATCACCACCGGATTGAAGTGGCCGTCGCTCCAGGAGGCGACGCGCCGCGCGACGGCGTGGGCGAACTCATTGGACGGTCCGACGACGAAGGTGTCGAAGGTCATTCGTTCCTGAAACTGGGTGGCGCGGGGATCCCTGGATTCCGCCTGCCGAGGGCACGCTTCATTGGTCGGCGACGAAGCCCGCGCGGGATCGGCCGGGTTTTCACAGTGGGCGCCGTCGGGTTGCTCGAACTCGCCGCGGGACTTCAGGCAGAGCAGGCGGTGGTCCGGGTCGTTGGCGGCCCAGAGTTCCTCCACCCGGCGCCAGGCATGCTTGCGGATCCAGTCGCGGGCGAAGGCGGTCGGGGTGACCAGGCACAGCGCTCCGTCCGGCTGCGGCCTCAGCGCGGCGGGCGCCAGCCAGGAC
Source organism: Caulobacteraceae bacterium (assembly GCA_965277785.1). Taxonomy (GTDB): domain Bacteria; phylum Pseudomonadota; class Alphaproteobacteria; order Caulobacterales; family Caulobacteraceae; genus Acaudatibacter. The sequence goes on along the minus strand of CBDIDP010000001.1, from coordinate 1,024 downwards.
CCGAACGCCGCGTCGCCGAGCTCCCGCCTCAGCGCCGCGCTCGCCTTGGTCCAAACCTGCGCCGAGCCCATCGACGGCGAATTCGCGGCGTTGATCATTCCCACCCCTTTTTGTCGACACGCCGCTCAGGCACGAGGAACCGACGCGCCAGACCGCGCGATTGCGAATAAAACACGAAGCCCCGGGCGGAGAACAAACCAAGTTCACCGCTGCTTTTTAGCCGGACAAGACTGGAAGCGCCGAGGTCTTCAAAGTAGCCGGAGCCCCCCCGCCGTCAACGCCGATTTTTCACCAAATCGGCCGAAAAAATGGTTGACATACGGAAGTTCCGGACACGCCTCGGAAATCTCTCGATCACGTTTTTGGGCGGTATTCGAAGTGTGCGATTCTGTCGCGCATAACATATGCAAAACAGCGTTAGATTCGGCGGTCTACATAAAAAACTATATGAAGTCAGACCGTTATGCCGGCAGAGCCAGAGTCAGGCGACGGCGATCTTCTTCAGTTGACGGTGCAACCGCGAGACCTTGCGCGAACCGGTATTTGGGTGAACGACACCCTTGCCGACGGCGCGCATCAGCTCCGACTGGGCAACCGTGAACGCCTCGCTCGCGGCGGCGGTATCGCCGCTGGCGATGGCCTCGTCGAAGCGGCGCAAGAAGGTCCGGACGCGCGACCGGCACGACCGGTTGACCTCGGTCCGGCGCTCGATCTTGCGGATGGCTTTCTTGGCGCCGGGGTTGTTGGCCATGAGACGACGATTGCCTTGAACGGACGGATCCCGGAGAATCCGCGAAAACGGGAGGCGGGTAGATAGGGGAAAGCGCGCGCGGGGTCAATCATCCGCCGGTCCGTCGACCGCTAGTCCCGCGGCCCGCAGCAGCGTCGGCAAGCCGTCCGGACCGATCAGGTGACCGACCCCGACGATGACGACGAGGCGGCCGCGGCGCCTCAGGCGATGCTCGATTTTTCGGGCCCACCGCCGGTTGCGCGCGGTAATCAGGGCGCCGTAGGCGCGTGGCGA